>JAUYRX010000042.1:0-241735 GCA_030696635.1 Candidatus Melainabacteria bacterium | reverse complement strand
CTGCATCGATTGTCTGGCCATTGCGCTGAGCGGTTGATTGTGAGCTGGTTTCGACCTGCTTCTTTTAACTCGCTCTGCTGAAAGTCTAATTGAGCAGTGGGCCAATTCAAATGAAAGACTCACTGCTCTAATAATCAACAAAATAGATAAAGGAGAACTATATGTTCAACCCTTTTAGTTGGAGATTTGCTGCGCAGGAGCCGCCTCCTGACAGTAAAATTACTGACAGTTACTTCGAAAAGCTAGTTCGCTATATTCCGGCGGACATTCTTGCTGCATACGTGGCTATCACTGGCATTACTGCCAGCGTTGACCCGCCGCTGTGGCTCGGCTGGGGTGTCTTCGGTGTGCTTCTGGTGCTGACTCCGCTGTATGTCTGCTATGTCAAAACGGCCCCAAAGGGATTTGTAAGCTCCAAGACTTTCCATTGGGTGACAGCCTGTCTGGCTTTCAGCTCTTGGGTGTTCGCCAGTGCGCCATGAACGTGAAGGAGGTGCTGAGGATTAAAATTTAATCATCGGCATCTCTCAAGCGATGCTGTGTAAGAGATGGAGGAAGGCCCTCCAAAGCCGCTCTACAGGGAGAGGCTTTAAACCACCGTAAGGTGCTGTGGTTAAGAGCCATGGTGCTGAGCTTACGGCTAAGGCGCGAGGTACCTCGCGTTGGGTGAGATTCAAGAAGATGAATACAAGTGAACCATCGATGAAGTGTCGAAAACCCATAGTTGACATCGAAACCAGAGGTTTGGCGAACTTCTGGGATAAGTCTGGGGGAAACCTGAATCGCTGCCCAGGCGGTGTCCGGCATAAAGATGGCATGAGCTTGAATCAGGCTCTTACACGGAACATGGGAACCAGTCGTTCTGATATTGACGTCAAGCAAGCGCGGAAGCACGTATGCAGCTGGCCGATGCGGGAGAAGCTTCAAGTGGCGAAATCCACAAGAGCGAGAGTACCGATGCAGAGCACTGGGACAGAACGACTCGTAGTAGCGATGAAGTCCGTTAACGCGGACGGAGCGAAGGAGTCGTGTTATCCGCTTTATAAATCGTGTCAACTCAAAAGAGGATGAACCAATGAATAGAGCAAAGCAATTTGAAATTTCTCAAACGATATTTCGAGACGCTTTCGAAAGAGTAAAGGCGAATAGAGGTGCAGCAGGAGTGGACAATCAATCCATTCATGAGTTTGAGAGAGACCTTGAAAAGAATCTCTACAAACTCTGGAACAGAATGTCCTCCGGGACATACTTCCCTCCTGCTGTGAAGAGTGTTGAAATACCAAAGAAAGATGGTGGCAAAAGAATACTCGGGGTGCCAACCGTGGCAGACCGGGTAGCGCAGATGGTGGTCAAGCTATATCTGGAGCCGGAAGTGGAACCAATGTTCCATGAAGATTCCTATGGCTACAGACCGGGAAAGTCTGCGCTTGATGCCGTGGCCAGGGCAAGAAGAAGATGCATGGAAAATGGATGGGTCCTAGACCTTGATATTAAAGGCTTCTTCGACAATCTTGACCACGAAATCATGATGAAAATGGTAAAGCGACACACTCAAGAGAGATGGATCATCTTGTACGTGGAGCGGTGGCTAAAAGCCCCGATGCAATCGCAAGATGGAACTCTTGTCTCAAGAGATAAAGGGAGCCCACAAGGCTCAGTTATTTCGCCATTGTTGAGCAATATCTATTTGCACTATGCATTTGACGCCTGGATTAGCACCAAATCCGGTGCGGTCAGGTTTGAACGCTATGCTGACGATATTGTTCTGCACTGCTCTAGTGAGACGCAAGCAAAAACAATGCTTTCCCTCATTACTGAAAGGTTTGCTGAGTGCAAGCTGGAACTGCATCCAGAGAAAACGAAGATTGTATTCTGCAAGACATCGAGAAGGTCGGGCTCATATGAGCACGAGCAATTCGACTTCCTGGGATACACCTTCAGGCCCCGTGGAGCTAAAGATAGACACGGGGCTATCTTCCTCGGATTCCTACCAGCAATAAGCAACAAAGCAGCCGTAGACATTCGAGAGCGCATTCGAAGTTGGAACATTAACGAGGACAGTCATAGGAGCCTCGAAGAACTCGCAGAATTTATTAATCCAATTATGCGAGGCTGGATTAACTACTATGGTCGATTTTATCGGTCAGAAATGGAACCAGTCTTTGAGTGCCTGGACCGCCACCTCATTACGTGGGCCATGAGAAAATACAAGCCGCTTCGAAGGTGCAAGAAGAAAACACGCCTGTGGTTCAGAACCCTGGCCAGAGAAAATCGAAATCTCTTCGCGCACTGGAAATTCGGCGCGTCATTCTAATTGTGGATAACGGGAGCCGGATGAGCTGAGAGGCTCACGTCCGGTTCTGAGAGAGGCTGGGGGGGAAGTTCCCTCGGCCTACTCACTTGGGTGGTCCTTTCACCATGTTTGCCTGGTACCAGCCCTATTTAGGCTCAGTGGTCCTTATCCTGACGACACTGATCATCCCAGTGCTGGAGGGACAGTTCTATCCCTGCAGCACGCCTCCTGTTGTGCCCCCGGCTGTGCCTCCTGTAACTCCTCCAGCGGATCCAGCGACTCCCACGGAGCCGCCAGGTTCTTAACTCTGATTGAAGAAAGAGACCTAAATATGGATCAGCCTGATTTCGCACCTCTGCATGAGGCGAGCTATCAAGAGCTTCTTCTGGAGCAGCAGGTCAATCTTCTTGACTCGGCTGCTGCCACCAAATCTAAATGTACCGATTGCGACTATTCAAAAATAGAGCAACCGGATTTTTCGCCCTTGTTTGTGCCTGCTTCCAGTGCTCTGGAGCCCCGGGCAAGCAAGGCCCCATTTGCCAGCCTCGTGGAACGAAACAAGTTTCTTTGGTAAGGCAAAAGAAAGGAAAACCTATGAGAGTAACCTCTCTAATTCTCGCGGCATTGGTCGCGCTTACTCTTGGCGGCTGCGCTGTGGCACCGTCAGTGCGAGTACATCCCCTCACAGCTGGTCAGCCCACAGTCGTTGACTTGGACGCCTCGGCTAGGGCCATCATCATGGTTCCAAAGCCTGATGGCAGAGGCATGGCTGTTTGCTCTGAGCCGAGTCCAGACGTTGCGATGTCGGCTGTAGCAAGCATGCTGGCCCAGGTCAAACTCGACAACCCGAATGTCGATGTTAAAACGCAGCTGGATTTCCAGACTGCGGTCATTGACTTGGCCCGCAGGTCACAGTTCATCAGCTTTCAACGCGAAGCATTGTTTCGACTTTGCGAGCAAGGCATGAATCAGAACTTGAGTTCGGAGCAAATCTTTGTGCTCTACCAGCAAGTGATGCAGACATCGCTCAAATTGGCGGAAGCTGAGTTGGCGAAGAACAAGGCTGACTTGGCCAAGGCACTGAAAGACCCGGCTGTTCGTCAGCTGTGGAATCAGCTGGTTGATGAGCCGGTGGCGCCAGATGCACCAGTTAAGGTGCCCAAGAAGAAGTAGTTCAAAGCAAGAACTAGTTGGTAGTGGCTGATAGAGCGCGGAAATCAAGCTCAGATAAGGCGCGGAAGTAAGTAGGGAGATAACACTGTTTATGGTTCATCGATTTCTCGACTAAGGCTGAAAACCTAATCCAGCACACCATCCCACTTTTCCTCGCCCCCATTTTTCTAACTGCATCTTCTTTTAAGTGCAGCCTTAGATAGATTCGACCCCAGTTAACAGCTTCTGAGCACCCCTATTTCACGTAGCGTGCGCCAGATTCTTGTTGCAAATGAACAAAGCAATTGTCTCGTCTGCAGATATCTGCATTCGAGATTCGCGACTTACAAGGCTCAGTGCAGCCTTGCAAGCGCTAAATCATTGGAGAAGTCATTTCGATTTCTCCGACCACCAATTTAAAAGGAAAAACAAATGTCTAACAAATTCGTAGACCTCGTAAACGGCTCCGACGCCAACAACGGCTCAACATTCGCCCTGCGCAAAAAGACCCTCTCATCGGCTGCCGCTGTTGCAGTTGCCGGTGATGTCATCCGTGTTATGGGCAAGCCAAGCACCAGTAGTGGTACCGCTACTTGGACCAAAGGCTCGCCTCTGGTCACGCTCGCAGCAGCAATGAACCAGCTTCTGTACGGCGACGGCGCCTGGACAGCAGCTGCCAACGTCACGGCCACGGCCAACACAACGGCTCCGACTCCCAAGCAGGGCGCTAACAGCTCCAAGCTCGTTTGCGCCGCTGGCTTCACAACCGGCAAGATGGCACACTTCGCCACCGGCGCACTCAACTTGAGCGCCTACCAGCAAGTAACATTCTGGATTCAATCAACAGCAGCTTTGGCGGCCAACACGCTCAGGCTTGACCTCTGTAGTGATGCAGCGGGCAACACTGTGGTGCATTCGTTCACTATTAATGTGGCGCTCAACGCCAATCAGTGGACTGCTGTCACGATTGACAATGGCGCAGCCCTTGGAGCGACTATCAACGCTGTGCGGCTGCATGCGCTGATTTCGATGGCGTCAAAGACAGTCCTGCTCGACAACATTTTTGCAGCCAAAGCTCCGTCGGCGGCCGATTGCCTGACGCTGAACTCGCTGATTTCGCCGGACAACGCCGTCTTCTATTCGGTGCAGAGCGTGAGCGGCACGACTGTGTATGTCGATGCTCAGGCAGCGACAGCAGCGACCTTGGCCAAGGGCTATCGCGGTGCCACTGGTTCCACCACCTTCTACATGTTGCAGCCGACGGTTGTATCGATTGGCACCGGCAACACCGTCTATGACCAGGTCTTCTCTGGCAACGGTGCATCAGGCAACCCCATCACCATTTCTGGTGGCTGGAACGCCACTGACATGAGCACCCAGGATGGTCTGACCCTGATCGATCGCCGTGACTGGGCCGCATCTGGTATTAACCTAACCGGTGCAACTGGCTACATCACTGTCGACAAGATGATGTTCGGCCATGCGGCTTTCCCGCTTGGTCTGGTGTCTACGGCGCGCGGCTACAACGTCAACAACAGCGGATTTGCTGGCACTGGCTCCTTCTCTACCATGCCCACTCGCGCTGTTAACGTCGCTGGCTCGAACTTCATCAACTGCACCGGCACGACGGCTATCTTGAACATTCCAGTTACCGGAAACTACAAATCGGATAACCTGAATTGGAGTATCACCAATACTCGGATCTGGGGTGCTGCTGTCGGTGGTATCAAGGTGCCTCTGTTTGTTGCTGCAGCTCCGGCAACTGTCACCGGCTGCGATTGCTCTGGCAGCACGGGCCTGGGCTTTGACATTCAGTCGCCCTGCAACTTCCGCTCAAACACCGCTGAAGGCAACAGCCTGGGCGGGATTAACTTCCAGGCCATCCAAGGCCAAGTTTCCTACGGCCTCACCGCACGTGGTAATACGGTCGGGGAAATCGTTCTGAATAACGCTGATGTCGAAATCTATGATCTTGATACTGCTACTGTAGGCGGCTCTGCTGTGCCTCAGATCATGGTTCCGAGCAGCGTCAGTGGTCGCGCTGTGGTCTACAACTGGACCCAGTACACCGGTGGAGCACCAGCGGCCGTTCTGACCTCTCTGGGTAGCCCCGGCACTGGTCGCACGGCTGGTAACTCGGTCAGCTCCCAGAAAGAGGGTGGCGTTGCAGCTAACAACACCACCTACACCGACTACGGAACAGTGACCACCACTGGTGTGGTTGGTCAGCCTGGTTCTGGCATCGCTTTCAAGCTCACTCCTGATACTGACGCGCTGTCTGGCAGCCCGCTGAGCATCAAGGTTGGCAAAGTGGCTTGCCCCGCCAACGTTACGACCTACGTTACCTACTGGGCTAAGTTGAGCGCGGCTGGTCCGACTGCTCGCCTGCGTGTGCCTGGCGGTCGCTACGCCGGTGTCGGCTCTGCTGGTACTGACGTTACCGTGGCGGTGACTGCAACAGCCTGGACGCAGCACACACTCTCCTTTACACCGACTGAAAATTGCGTTGTGGACATTTTTGCTGACGTATACGGCAGCACCACACAAAACCTGGTGGTTAGTGGCCCGGTTGTGGTCAACCAGTAATCAATCCCAAAACTCAACTCAACAAAGAGGAATATCAAAATGAAAGCAGGATTTCAACTATCCAATGCTGACGAAGCAGCACCGTTCATCCTTGGATCGCTTCAAGATGCAACGGCCATGCAATTTGTCTACCAAGGCGCACCGTTCGTCGTCGCTGGTCAAGGCCCTGGTGCCATGTATCAGTACGATGTGCGCGGCAGATTGACTCAGGTCAAATTTACCAACGAAACAACCATAGATACCAATCTGGACGCTATGGGCAACCGAACCTCTGTCGTCTCAACATGTGGCCCTCATGGCTGCTAAGACGACTACTGAGCCCTCAAACCAACAATCCAAGAGAGAAAAATCATGACAGCTCCTCAAAAACCCACGACACCGCAGAATTCCAAACCTTCTGTTCGCAAGAATGAGCGCGAGCAGAGCACATCGCACGATGATGCCTTGCCCATCATTGAGTCACGGCCAAAGCCAAGCAACATCTACAAACCCGGTAAGTCACCCCTAGCAACTTCTGCGCTTGCCCCTATCAGAACTGCTGTCTCTGCGGGATTTGCAGAGGGCGCTCTTGGTACAGCAAGTCTGGCCGAACTGGCTCGGGCGCTTAAGAACGATGTTGATCTGATTTTCGAGTTCTTCAACAATATTGAGTTCTTGCCGGTTTTTGGTTCGCAAAAAGGTGCATTGGGCACTTTAATTGATGGCATGGGAGGCTCATTCGACCAGTCTGAACTGATGGTTGAATTGCTTCGACTGGCTGGGTACACAGCCAGTTACCAGTTCGGCGAACTTGAACTCACGCTTGCTGAGGCCTCTGCTTGGCTTGGCACGGAAACAACTGATATCAATGCTGCAAGCGCTCTGGTCAGTGCTGGCCGAATTCCCAACTCAGTGGTATCCGGCAAATTGCGCATGAGCCATTGCTTTGTGAAAGTGAACATCAGCGGGACAGACTATGTATTTGACCCGGCGATGAAGTCTTACACCACCACCACCGGGATCAATCTGGCTACGGCCCTGAGCTATAGCCGGACAACCTTGATGTCGGATGCTAGCAGTGGCGCGACCATCAATGCGAACTATGTTCAAAACATCAATCGCGGTAACGTTCGCAGTGATTTGGCAACTTACACTGCAAACCTGGTCTCGTATATCAAAACGAACATGCCTGCAGCCACGCTCGACGATATTGTTGGCGGGCGCACGATTGTGCCGACTGTCGGACCGGTCCGTCAAACGGCTTTGCCATATCTGCGTCCGAGCACCACGCCAACAACGTGGTCGACGGATATTCCTGGCAGCTACTGCGCGACTTTTCATGTGCTCTACGATAGCCCGAATATCGATGTCACCTTCTACTCGAAAGACATCCACGGTAAACGGCTTACCATCACCTTCAATGGGAGTTTGGAAGCTGAACTGAGGCTGGATGGTACCCTCATCGCCACGAGCAGTGCGCAAGGCTTTGGCGGCTGGAACTCTGTACTCCTTGAAGCCGTGCACCCCTATGCGACCACGGACCAAGATACTTCTTTCTGGATGACAATCTGGACGGACCATCCTTATCTGATCGCTCAGGCTTGGGGTAACGCAGGCCCGCAGATGATTCAAATTCACCAGGAGAAGCTGAAACAAGCCAAGTTCAATGGTGCTTCTTCTTCTTCAGAAGAGGTCTTGGGAGAAGGCTTTGCTTCTATCTGGCATGGCTGGGACGCTCAGAACAACCGCGCGACGGATATCATCAACCGGCTTGCAAAGTCGAAAACCATTTACCACCACCAGGTTGGCCTGTATGGTCACTACGATACTGTCTATGAAGACCTGCCTGGCATAATGTGGGCCACAGCTGCTCTGGATAACGATTTTGACAAAGTCAAAATCACCGACAACGCTATGGCTATGCATGGTATTGCCTTTGAGGCAGCTGTGCTTCAGCAGATGGCAGGTGTTGGCGGCGTTTCCACAACGACCTTGCTTGATATTGCCAACGCGGCTGGAGACAAAATCTACGACGGTAACACGGCCAATTGGCTCGGCACCGTCAAGCCGGCACTGACGAACTACAGCGCCGGTACCCTCACCGACATCGAGAACTGGTGGATCAACAATGGATGGCGTGTAGCGATTCCGGAAGACGGTCTGCAGCCAAAGGATGATTGGACTGGCTATGCGTATTACGCGATCAGTCCGTGGCAAGGCACCATCGGCATTATCAACGGCAACTTGAAAGGTGGTGCTGGCTCAGTTGCAGTCACGCTGCCTGACTTTGAGGCCGCGGCAGGAGATGGAAACCAGGATATCGTCAAGGAGACGGCCGACGGTCACTCTTTTAGCGGCCCAATTGATTTGGCTAGCGGACAATTTACTAGCGGTTCAACCGACCTGACTGTCGGAAGTCAAAGCCACCCGTATGGACTCGACTTCAGCCGTTCTTATCGCTCCAACCAGCGCCTCGATGATGCTGGGCTGGGATTGGGATGGTCTCACAATCATCAGATGTCTATCCAGAAATACTCGGACGGCATGCTGGCGATGGCGAGCGAGAACCCGATTCAGGGCGCAGCTGGCATTGTCGAACTCTTCGTTGTCGTTGATCTGTACAATGATCAGACAAAGCCACTGGACAAGTGGATTGTGGCAACCCTGGCCAATCAATGGCTGGTTGATAATGTCACCGACAACGTGATGCAGGTCAATGTCGTTGGCGAAAAGAAAAGCTTTGTTCTGCTGCCGAATGGCACCTATGCTCGCCCTCTGGGCGGTGCGTCTGATCTGACCGATACTGGAAGCGGCACCTTCAGGCTCACGACCCCGCAGAAGATTCAGTACAACTTTAACGCGGACGGAGACGTCGCAACAGTTATCTATCCGCAAGGGGTAACTGTAACTTATGCCTATACTTCTGGCAATCTTACTTCGGTGACGAATGGTCTGGGGCGAACCCTTACTCTTGCCTATACCGGTAGCAGGCTGAACAGCGTGTCTGACGGCAATGGTCGAAGCGTGAGCTTCACTGTTGACGGAAGCGCGAATCTGACTCAGTTGACCGATGCCAACGGCAAATTTACAGTCTACGAATACGATCAGCCGGGGCGGATGACCAAGACCTACCTGCCTGCAAACCCAGCTACGGCCCTATTCACTAATGTTTACGACTCGCTCAATCGAGTCAAAGAAAAGCAGGACGCCTATGGCAACGTGATGACTTTCTATCTGGCAGGTACTCGTGCAGAAGAGAAAGACGCCGCTGGCTTCAGCAATGTTTCTTACTTGGACAAAAATGGATCGCCGGTGCGGTCTATCAACAAAGTCGGAAAGGAGACTAAAACCGTCTACGATGGCCAAAGCAGGCCCATTAAAGTGACTCAGCCTGAAGGTAACTATGTCGAGCTGACTTACGATATCAACAACAACATCCTGACTGCCAAGTCCGTTGCAAAAGCCGGTTCCGGCTTGTCTGACATCACGAACAGTTTTACGTATGATTCGAACTGGAACCAAGTAGCGACCGCCGTTGATGGTCTGGGGCGGACAACCAGCTACACATGGAATGCCACTACAGGAACCCTAACCTCAGTTCAGCAGCCCGTGATTGGCGGCTTCACCCCAACTACTTCCTTCACATACAATGCTAGAGGCCAAAAGCTAACGGCCACAGACCAGACCGGCATTGTCACGCAGATCAACTACCATGCCTCTTTAGAGCGCATTGAGTCGATTGTGAATGATCAGGGTGTGGGGAGAAAGAACCTCACGGTTGGCTTCGGTTATGATACCGTCGGTAATGTCACTTCAATCACTGATCCTTTGACAAGAGTGTTTGGATTATCGTATGACAGTCTTCGCCGTATCACCCAGACAACTGCTCCCTCACCCTTCGGTTTCATTACCAAATTTACCTTCGACGATAACGGGAATACCGTGAAGGTCGAGAAACAGACAAGCGATCCCGGTGCGCCGTGGCAAACGAGTTCAGTCACATACTTTGTTGACAATCTCGTTCAGAGTCAGACCAATCCAGAAGGTAAAACTTCTACTGTGAGCTATACAAACCGACGGCAGGCCTGGAAGAATACTGATCCTTTGTCGCGTGTTATCGAGCTGTCTTACGATTCTGCTGGTCGGAAGTCTACGCTCAAGGATGAGGCTCTTGCTACGGCTATGACCTTTGCCTACACGGATAATGGCCTGATTGCTTCAGTAAAAGACACCAATAACAATACCACTCTGCTTGACTATGATGGCTTTGATCGGCTGAACAAGACAACCTTCCCGGATACGAGCTATACACAACACAGCTCGTATGACGCCAACGGCAACGTTCTTGTATTTAGAATGCGTTCTGGGAACACAGTCACGAATACTTTCGATGTGCTTAATCGGCTGTCGACAAAGTCACCGACGAGTCAGCCGGTGGTAACAAATACCTATGATTTGGCCGGTCGTTTGATCAAGGCCTCGACCCCTGTGGTCGCTGGAGAACCCACTTCGGGGGATTTCCAATACTTCTTCGATACCGCTGGCCGTTTCTATCAGGAGCAATACCCAGATGCAAAAACAGTCACTCATGTATTGGATGCAAATGGCAACCGGACAAAAACTACATGGCCCGATGGTTACTTCATTGATCGCGTGTTTGATCAATTGAATCGGCTCACCGACATCAGGCTCAATGGCTCAGGCTCTTCTAGTTTGCATTTCGACTATGATGCGCTTTCACGGCGGTCTGGTCTCACATATGGTGCGAGCGTTGCTAGCGCTTTCTACAGTTTTGGAACTGCAAACGATGTTACCGCACTTGCTCAAAGCTGGCTTGGGTCCTCCGTTGCTTTTGCATATGGCTATGACGACACGGGCAGGCTTGTGAACCAGGCCGCTTCTGATGCTCAGTTTGCCTGGCATTCAGTGGCTGGTGGAACAGCTAGTTATGGCGCTGCAAGTAATCTCAATCTGTATCCGACCGTTGGAGGCGTGTCGCAAACTTATAACACCAATGGCTGCCTGACTAGCGATGGCACTTGGACTTTTTCTTATGACACCGAAAATCATCTCACAGCAGCTTCTATGGCTGGAGTTTCTGCCTCGTACCTCTACGACCCCGCTCACCGGCAGGGCCAAAAGAATGTGGGAGGAGTTAGAACTCGATATATCTACGACGGCTGGCAGCGAATCGCTGACTATGACGGCACCACCGGCACTTTGCAGAATCGGTTTGTTTACGGCACCAGCCTTGATGAGCCGTTGATTCAGGTCTCTGCCGCTGGCGTTGTTTCTTACTTCCACCATGATCGGATAGGCAATGTCATTGCCACCAGTGATAGCACCGGGGCCGTGACCAACCGCTACAAGTATTCACCTTACGGTGAAAGTCCGAGCATGACTGGCAACAGCTTTGGCTTCCAGGGGCAGCGCTACGATTCTGAAACTGGCTTGTACTATTTCAAACACCGCCAGTATTCTTCGAAGCTAGGTCGATTCTTGCAGCCTGACCCGATAGGGTATAACGCGGGGATGAACTTGTACGCTTATGTTGGGAACGACCCGCTTGATCATACCGATCCATACGGGCTTCAGGATCTTACTGGGGGGGCCTTCCCAGGCGCCACTGGTAACCCTATGCTCGATGGTGGTTTCTATTACGGGGGCCAATTCCACGGCAACAGAAGCAACGGCTACTACCCTTCTCAGGGTCGGCTCCGCAATTTAGTCGGTGGAATCTCCAATGGAATGGACGGAGGAGCCGCTGATTCAGTACTGGAACACAACGGTATTGGCTCCGCTAATTCAAATTCTGGTGACTATAACCTTGGTTCTGGCATTGGTTACGGCATGCAAGCCATTCCGGTTGCAATAGCCGCCACGGCGGCTGGAATGGCTGCTGCCGCTGGGCTTACTGGTACTGCTGCGGTTGCGGCATTCGTCGTTGCTGCTGCTCCGTATATCGCAGCGGGTGTTGCTATCGGTATTATTACCCAAGCACTAGTCTCAACCTTGAAAGGGTCCATCGAGTGGCACAAAGCTCAAACGGCTTTGGACAAAGCAATGGCAGAAGCCGAAGCTAGAAATCGAAAGGCCGAGGAGGAGGAGGAGGAAGGCCATGGTGCGTTTGGAAGTCGAAGGATATAGCAAGTAAATTCCATGGTCTGATAGGACTAAACGCGGATGTGGTGGTGCAATATTGTGCCACCACATCTAAATCAATACCTGCCGATAGAAAACATAGTCGTCGATCGCGTTCGGCTGACTGAGTAGTAGACCGTTCTATCAGGGTTGACAGGAGGCAGAGGGAGCAATTTGCGGCATTATTTTAGAAAGTGAATCAATTACGGTTTTAATAATAGGAGCCTTCTGGTATATTTTTGACTGGTCGAAGACCTATGCCTCACTCGAAAGATTGAGCTGCTCCAAGATTGAATCAATCTCTGTGGGGTAGGTCTTGCCGCTTGCGGTGTTTGAACATAGGTGCACACTAACCGAAATACCCCGCTGCTTGCGGTGGGGTATTTTATTATAGAAGAAAATACGATCAAGGCTGTTAGTCAGCTGCCATAAGGATTAAATGAAAACCAGACTACTTTGTGCTGTTCTATTTTTCGGCCTACTTAGTTGCGATCTCCGCAGTTCGATAGGTGCGGATAATAAAACTAACCAGGGCAATGTGCCAACCTCTAAGACGCCTGTACTTCTTCGACAGGAGCGACAAATGCAGGCTGACTTAGCTCGTTTAGAAAAATCAGAACCAAATGAAGCTGCCCTTGCTGTTAGTCTAAACAATTTGGCGGAATTTTATCGCAATCAGGATAGATATGACGAGGCTGAGACCATGTACGTTCGCTCGCTCCACATTATAGAAACTAAATTTGGGTCAAATCATCCTGATGTCGCTGTGCTTTTGAACAATTTAGCCCTTTTATATACGGCGGAGGGTAATTACAGCCAAGCAGAAAGTCTATACAAGCGCGCTTTGAAAATCTCAGAAGTCGCAGTGGGTGCTGATAGTATTGACATGGCTAGAGCGATGAATAATCTTGCAGAATTGTATCGAAAACAGTCAAAATATACGGAAGCAAGACATCTATACGAACGATCTTTGGAAATATGGCAGAAGAAAACTGGTGTTGATAGTCCTTTGGTTGCAACGAGCTTGAACAATTTGGGATTGCTTTATTCTGACGAAGGGAAATTCGATAAGGCAGCACATCTTTATGCTCAATCGCTAGCAATTCGCGAGAAAAAATTGGGCGCAAGCGATCCAGTCGTCGCTAGTAGTTTAAATAACTTGGCAGAACTTTATCGTAAGCAGGGGCAATACTTAAAGGCAATACCTCTCTATGAACGCGCACAGTCAATTCTTGAGAAAGCGCTAGGCCCAACAAATCCACAGGTCGCTACCGTCTTGAACAACCTGGCATTGTTGTACACTTCTCTAGGCAAATATACTTTAGCCGAGTCATATTACAAAAGAGCCATAGCGATTAGAGAGAGTCAGTCGCCAAAGAAAAATCCAGAACTAGTTAAAAGCCTAAATAGCTATGCTCGCTTTTTGAAGATAAGAAATCAGCCCCAGAGAGCTTCTGCGTTTTACGCCAAAGCTAAAGCATTGACCAACAGGCGACCAATGGGTGTAGCGGATTGAGATTTTTGGCACACATTGATTGAGCCGGATGCACTTTAATTGAGACTATCGGTATCGCATCTCGTGACGCACAGCCTGTAAGCAATACGAAGGTTTATTTTACGGTTCCGATTTTTTTACAGCACATGCGAGTTCAGGGCTGTTATCGGTGCAAGAAAACTAGTCTATTAACTCCCTCACCATAAAACTCCCATTAGACGAGTATTTTTACAGTCGCTCTTCTCTTTGATGAGAAGAGCGACTGACTTTTGTGCCACTCTCACCAGTGGCACTTTTCTTTACTTGGCGAGAAAATTCTACTATAGAGTGTTTTAGGTTGAGCTGTGGCATAGCAGAAAATGCAATACTGATCAGTTAACGATTTGAGTGTGATTTTTCTGTTTTTCCGGTTTCAGTATTTTGATGAAATTGCAAATAGGCATAATAAGTTTGCGATCTTTGGACCGGTCAGCCACTGGGTGTGAGCTTTTGCGCTTTATCCCTCGATGATTTGTTCTAGTTATCCTGATGACCACCCGCTCTTGCAATATTTCAGCAATGATTGCTTTGTGTAATTCTGGGCGCTTCCGAGGTGAGCAGGCCGCCATTTGCGGTAGGTGCCGCTTTATTACGCGCAGGGCGTGTACGAAAGACAAGCGGTCTGGATCATCGTCAGTGGAGACTGCGGCTTCGTGCATGATTGCTCGCAGCGAGAAGTAAGCCAGTAATAGCCCGTAGAATTCTTGCTTCACTAAATCTGGGGTCTTACTGCGCAGAACCACATCAGCGCCTCCTCGCAGATGTGTCTTTAGCTCATCGTAAGCTGTCTCGATTTGCCAGCGCTCTTCATACAAGGCTGCCAATTCTGCGGCTGTGCCATTTTTGTGGTCGAGGATTGTGGTAATGAGACGGTAGAATGGTTCATCATTCTGCACAACCGGCATGCGGTACTCAATCACGCGCACCGCAATGCCATTAGTTTTCATTTGTCTGTCTTTGGCGCTGGGATAAAGATGGCTCAGGTAAGAGCCATCGGGAAGTATTTTGGTCATCGGCAAAATCAGATCGGCACGTGCCCGGAACAGCAAGTCTGCACCCTTCTCCGTAGCTAGCTTCCAAAACGGATAGCAGCAGTAGTAACGGTCGGCCAGGCAAAGCATGCCACTGCTAAGGCTGCTCGCAACCTCCTTGGCCAGGCTCATCTCGCTACTAGTGGTTGATGGTCCCATTGTAGAGGCAAACAATACACGCGTTCCAACTTCAACTAGGGAAACCATGAAGATCCGGGGAAAAGCCATAATGCCCGATCTGACTTTCGGTTTTCCGAAAGCCTCTTTGTTCTTCAATGTGTCGGCGACAGACAGAGTGCTGCCATCTATGGCTACCAACCGGAGGCCTTTGAACCAGGCACCACGAGTCTTTTTAGTTGCAATTGGCTTCACAATTTCTTGGTATAGCAGTTTCAATGGCTCTGAACCAAGACGCTGCCTCGCTTGAGTGATTGCCGAGCTGACCGGAGGCTTCTTGCATTTTGTGCCCCGAGTCGGCGGAAAGAGCAGTCTTACCACTTCTCTCAGAGATACGTCCATGAACATTGTCATGGCAATGACGTAATAGACCATCACCTGAGCGGGCAAGAAACGCTGTCTGATGCTCTCTTTGCTGGCTTTCTTGAGTATGGAATTTACTGCTCTCAAAGGAACATGCTTTTTTAGAAGCGAAATATCTACATGGCCACGTGCTGAAGCGTTATTCGATTCCAGCTCCAATGCGGGTTTTGTCATTTTCGTGCTCCGAAATTTACAGTTGACAAATATATTGTAAATCAATATTGCCACTACTGGCAGTGGCAAATGTAGTTTGCAAAATCCGCATAGAACTTAAACGCCGCAAACGATCTACCAGCCTTTAATTCGCGGGAAATAACTCTTTGCTAACTGACGGATATTGGCCGAAAATGAACGTTTTAGGCTATAACGCTGAAAATTGCCATTAGGCAATGGCTTAACCATGCAGGTTTTAGTGGTTTGCAGTAAGGGGTGCCAGAGAGCGATTTCAGCCATCTTCCCTTGTGCTGGTTTTGAAGCTGCTGATAAATTGCAGCAGCTTCAAAACCAGCTCTTAAAAATTTGTCAAATTGGGTACGATGAAATCGTACCGCTAAGGTAACCCGCATAGGGCCTATCGTTGATAGGCAGGGCATGCAGCCATGAGTGCCAAGTAGGCTCTTGCGTTTACCGTTTCTTGAGAAGCTTCCTCCCGTCAGGCCGTAGAGCCCTAGTCGGGCTGACATAGCGATAGAGAGTCTGGCGGCTTATGCCCAGTTCCTCGCACAGATCATTGACTACTGTACCGGGTTTGCCCATTGCCGCCTTGGCCATCCGCACTTTCGCTGGCGTCATAGTGTGGCGACGACCACCGACCCGTTCACGGGCTCTAGCGGCGGCTAGTCCGGCCCGTGTTCACTCAGAGATAACGCTGATCAACGACAATTAGAAACGCCGCTTCGTATTCAGCTTCTTAGTCACCCCAGCGCCCACGAGAGCGTCCTTCTGTAAGTCGACGGTTTGGGAGCCGTCAGCTTTTGATACCCGCATATAGCCTATTAGCAATTTTTTTTGCCCCTTAATTCGCGGTGTCATTTATACGGCCGTTTGTGGAGCAGACTATTTTCAAGCAAAAGCAGTCGATTTTGTGTCACTTATCCAGTCACTTTATCAATGTTCTACAAAGCAGGTCAAAAAAAGCAAAAGTGACATGCTTTTAAGAGTGTTCGAACTTTTCTTGATATAAGCTGACAGACTTAATTTTCTGGAGTATTTTTGACTCTCTAGACTTGTCTGACCGGCCAGCCGTTGTTGTAGACGCAGCATTTGAATTTGGAGAAAAATATTGCGAATCTCTGAGAAAGAAGTCTATGACTATTTCGGCTACACCTACGCCACGCGGGGAGACTCTTATCAGCGCGGTCGAAGGGTTTTGGAGTTTTTGTTCGATGAGAAAAATCTAGCATTATCAGGAAGGGTTCGTGGCGGTGATTCGCAGCCGTACAAAGTTTCAGTCAAGCTCAAGCCTGACGGTTTAAAGATTGCCAACGCTAGATGCAGCTGCCCTATGGGTGGTTTCTGCAAGCACGCTGCTGCACTTTTGCTTCACGCTATTAGGGCTGGTTTGTTCGGTGTATCTGAGCGCTATTCTTCAACTCAGGTTGTTCTAGACGAGTTTGACCAGGTTGTAAATCCTGTTTCTCGGTTCGGTCAAAGCCGGGCTACTTCTGCTCAGTCAACAGCGCCCCTGTTGACCGTTGCTAAGCCCGTGAAGCTATCTTGGCATTTTACCAATTGGGTTGAAGGTCTTAGCGCCGCACTAACAGAAGCGCCACAAGATCCAGATTCAACTTCAAATACAAATTCTAACGCTGGTGCAAAAGCGCGGCAGCTTGATTCTGTCCTCTATCATCTAAGCATATTTTCAAATGGAAGATTTCGACTTGCCGCTTCACACGCCCGTAAGCTCAAGACCGGCGGCTGGGGACGTGCTCAAAAAGCTGAGTTCGAGCGGCTTGCAGCTAAGTCTGCCGCCTATGTCACTGAAGACGACTGCGAAATTGCTAAGCTATTCTTGTCTGGTAAGGATAGCTCTAGTTGGTACGATCGCGATAATTTTCCTGACATTGCGAGTCTTTGTGAAATTCTAGTTGATAAACTTTTGAAGACGGGCCGCTGCTATTGGAAAGAAGATGATGTGCCCCTCTCTGCGGGGCCACCGAAGCAGGGTAAGCTCAGTTGGGAAGCCGTTGCCCAAGGTAAGCAAGTTCTGCGGTGCAACACCGAGCAGGCTGGCGATATTACTGCCATTGCCGGTGTTGCTTGGTATATCGACCCCTTCGCTAAGCAGATGGGCCTTTTAGAGTTGCCACTGCCCTTGGCGGCAGTTAAAACTATCTTTGCTGCTCCGTCTGTAGATCCTGAAGAGGTTGAAGCCGCATCGCTTGCCTTGGCAAAATTCGGCGCTGTTATTCCGATGCTGAAGAGCAAGTACAAAACCGAGACGATTGTGGTCAAGCCTACGCCATCCTTGAGGCTAGAAACCTACCAACCATCTGCTTCGTATCTTGGATATGATCGTAAGAGTAATCCTCAAGCAGTTCTGAGCTTCGACTATGGTGATAGTTTTGTTGATTCTAAGGCTACTGAGAGCCGCTGCATTGAAGGCGATAAGCTCGTTATTCGACAGAAAGACAGTAGTGCTGAAGGCAAGTATTCACTGCAGCTTCTGGAGCTCGGTCTTCGGCGTTATCACGATAATCCTCATCCGCTGAATACTATGTTATTCACCTTTCCGGCCGGCGCAGAAGATAATTGGTTCAGCTTTGCTTCTGATGCTCTTCCAGCTTTGAAAGAACAAGGCTGGCAGATTGAGGTTGATAAGTCGTTCAACTATGAGGCCGTTATACCAGAAGAAGAGTGGACTGCTGATGCCACTGAGGGCTCTGACTTCTGGTTTTCACTTGATTTGGGTATCACCATTGAAGGTAGGCGTGTGCCTCTTCTTCCCATTGTTCATGAGGCTTTGAGGCGAGTAGTTGGTGACAGCCCGCTGGTTGAGATTGAGCAGCTAAACCGCAACGGAATTTTCTATGCACCACTTAAAGATGGTCGCCAGGTAGCTTTGCCATTTGAACGAGTAAAAGACATTGTTGGTGTGCTCTTAGAGTTGTTTGACAAAGACCCTAACTCATTTGTTAAAGGTGCCGAAGTATCTTTGCCTCAAATTTTAGATTTGTCCAAGTTCGTTTCTGATCAGTCTGACAGTGCATTTGCTTGGAAGATTGGCAAGAAACTCAAGGCCTTAATGGAGATGATTAGAGCCTTTGACGGTCTCAAGGCTGTGGTGCCACCTAAAGGCTTCAAAGCCGAGCTGCGGCCTTATCAGTTAGAGGGACTCAGTTGGTTGAACTTTTTGAGAGAGTTTGAACTCGGTGGCATACTTGCTGACGATATGGGTTTGGGTAAAACGGTTCAAGCCCTCGCGCATATAGCCTTAGAAAAACACGAGAAGCGCCTTGATAAGCCGTTTCTTGTAATTTGTCCGACGTCGGTATTGCCTAACTGGATGAGCGAAATTGAAAAGTTTGCTCCCAAATTAAAAGTGACAGCTTTGTATGGGCCTGAGCGCTCTCTCAATTTTGCAAATATCGCTGGCAGCGATATCGTTGTTACGACATACCCACTGGTGGCACGTGATGAGAAAACTCTGGTCAAACAAAAATGGAAGGCTGTTATTCTCGACGAGGCGCAGTCGATAAAGAATCCGGGCACTCTTGCCGCTCAGGCTGTTTGCCGATTGCGCAGCGACTATAGAATTTGCCTCACCGGTACACCGATTGAAAATCACCTTGGTGAGCTTTGGTCTCAGTTCAATTTTCTTATGCCAGGCTTTTTGAAAGATCTACCAACATTTACGCGAAAGTTTCGCACACCGATAGAAAAACAAAAGAATCAAGTCTTACAGAAAGCACTGGCAGCGAAGGTTCGACCGTTTCTCTTGCGCCGAACCAAAGAGCTTGTTGCTAAAGATTTGCCAGCGAAAACTATCATGATTAAAAGCGTCGAGCTAGAGGGCGCACAGCGTGATTTGTATGAGACTGTGCGTGTGGCTATGTATGAGAAAGTGAAAAAGGCTCTGGCTTCTAAGGGCTTGGCCAAGAGCCAAATAATTATATTAGATGCCATGCTCAAGCTCCGTCAGGTATGCTGTGACCCGCGTTTGGTATCGCTTACTGCGGCAAAGAAGGTTCACTCAACGGCTAAGTTGGAACTTCTTCTAGAAATGATTGAAGAGTTAGTGGCCGAAGGCAAGAAGATTTTACTGTTTTCGCAGTTTACAAGCATGCTCGATTTGATTATTCCAGAGTTGAATAAGCGAAAAATCGATTTCGTGCAGATTCGCGGAGATACTAGGGACAGGGCCATTCCTGTTAAACAGTTTCAAAACGGTGATGTGCCGCTCTTTGTGCTTAGCCTCAAGGCTGGTGGCACCGGGCTCAACCTTACTGCTGCTGACACTGTCATACACTACGATCCTTGGTGGAATCCGGCTGTCGAGAATCAGGCCAATGATAGAGCGCATAGAATCGGACAGAAGAAGGCAGTGTTTGTCTTTAAGTTGATTGCTACGGGCACCATCGAAGAGCGTATGCTTGAGCTGCAAGATAGAAAGAAAGCCATTGCCGAGGGCATGTATGGCGATGAGAATGCAGTTCTCACGGCGCTTACTGCTGCGGACCTTGAGGTATTCTTCAAACCATTGTCCGATTCTGCTGGTGATGCTCCCCAAGTTGGTCAACCCCCGGCAAGCAAAAAGAAGCTGAGCCTTGTCGAGTTCTAGTTTGGCTTAAGACCAAACGCCTGTGTCTACCAAGTTACTGAGCCAATGATCATTTGTCATAAATTATCCCACGAGCGGCTTTTAGTCTGGTATGCAACTGTTCCTGGATTTTCGGGTTGGTGAGATCGCTTTTGTGCAAACCAGCTAGTTCGGTAGAAATTCTATTTAGCCTAAGTGCCGACGAATTACCGTGTAGGAGCACATTCATTGCGGCCCTTTCGTCAAGTCGTTGTTGGCCTTTGTAGTTGCCAAATTCATTGGTCCAGTATTGGCGATACGAGACTAAGCTTTGCAAGGCGCCTGGCAGTTCTTGATGAGATTTCGCTACTTTTTCAGGTGCAAACTTGCCTTCAGTATTGCGGATAACATTTGTGTGACGATCGACCATAAAGAGCTTGTTATAGTAGTCTTGACTGATTCCGCGCCCGTTCATCTGTGGCACTAATTCTGGGGGAAGGTTTTTCAGTTGTACTTTGAACAGGTTGTGGCCGATAGCACTTCCTCCTACGCCAGCGGCTGACATGAGAGCCGTGTCGAAGGCAAACTTACCCATGCACCTGCGCATTATCTGAGCGTTGCGATCGAAATTGGCATCGGTGCGGGCTGTGTCAGCAATTGCTGTGGCAATCTGCGCACCATTTGCCCCTATGTCTGCGGCGAATGCCAGGCCTGAAGCGGCTCCAATTGCTCTAGCGGCAATCGGGCCTAGGTTGCGACCGCGTGAAAGGTAAGCGAGCCCTAAGCCGATTCCGCCAGATAAGGCGACTTTGGCGGCGGTAGCTGACTTGTGCTGCGAGAAAGCGTCTTGGGCGGCCGCAGAGAAGCCTGACAGGCCTTCTTTGACCAGGCATGCTTCACGACTAGCTTTTACTAGCCAAGACTCGTTTGTGTCCTGAGTTGATTGTTTGTCGATCGATTGAATACGGTCAATCATTTCCACTCCAAATCTCTTTGCTCTAAACTTTTGTGCTCCGAACCCTTGTGCGCTCAGCATTGCCACCGCACTTCTTTATTGGAGCAGAGATAGGTGCTTTTGTCACTGGGGTATGCGCGAAATTGGCTCTGGTTCTTGCTATTGTTGCAATCTGTGCCAGCTTTGCCTTCTAGGTTAGCGTCGTTCGCGTCATCGGTTAAGTGCTAGCGAATTGTTAACTTCCAAGACCAATTAGGGGGGCAAGCGAGCTGCAATTTGGATGGTTAGCTGTAGGTGGTTGATTTTGCCTGCCGCCTGCAGGCAATTGCTAGTAGCGTTGTTGCCAGAGTCATTAGAACAGCCACTACTGCAAATGCCTTCTCGATGCCACAGCTATCCCCAATTGCTCCTAGCAAAAGTGGTGTAGTTAGTACAGCAGTGCCTGTGCTGAGCGACATTCTAGCGGCTGCTAGACCTGCTTTTTCGCCCGCTGCGCCTAAGGCTTGCGAAAAACTGAGAGGATAAATATTGGCAGTGCCGAGACCAGTGATGGCCAGTCCAACCAATGAAAGTACGTGAGTGGGCGCCAGCCAATATATGAGAAATCCAGCAAGAGCTACTATCGAAACTGTGAGAAGCAGTGGGCCCACACTGAAAGTGCGGGCGAGTTTTAAGCCGATAATTCGACCCAAAAGTATTGTCACTAGAAAGATGCTAATTGCTTGAATTGCATCTTCTCTAACCAGTCCTTTTGCTTTTTCAAGGAACTCTGAGGTCCAGTAAATAATTGACCACTCGCTGGCGACGCTAAACCAGATGACGAACCAGAAAAACCAGTATCGCACCGGTAGTGAGCCGGTGGCGAAGCCCTTTGTCGCCGCGTTGAAATTGTTAAAGACTTTGCCTGAGGATAAAAATAGACAGATGAAGAATATTATTGGTACCACTAAGGCTGCCCGCCAGGATAACCCCATGCGCACACATTGCCCAACTAACAGCGGGGCGCAGAGTGCGAAAAGGCTTCCTCCTATATTGGCTTCTGTGATGCCAATTGTGCGCTTTAGGCCGAAACGCTTCGACATGATACTGGTGAGAGAGTGGCCCATCATGCTGCCGCAAGTACCACCAATGTATCCAGAGAGAATGGTGAAGACCGGTAGCTTTGCCGAGATCAGCATGACTGTCGCCAGAGCTAGGCCTGTGGCACATGTCCAGATTGCTTTGGAGCAGCCGAGTTTGCTAATCACAAGGTTTCCAAAGGCACCTGCAGTGATACCCCCTAGTGCCCAGGCGCTGAAATGGAAAGAACTGATTGTGTAGTTGAGGCCTTGTTCATCGCGAAGATAGGGCACGACCGGGCCCATTGACGCTAGAACCAAACAATACGTGCCAATCAGCAGATAGCCAACCCATGTTGCTTTGTCGCGCGTGAAAACGTGTTCTTCGTTTGATGCTGTCAATGGAGGGGCGCCAACCACTTTGTCTGTCCGAGGGTGTTCCTTGCGAACAGACTCATAGTAGTCTAACGATTTTGCCTTTACAACTTTTTCGTTGTACGCAGGGTGATTCCAATTGAATCAGTGCTCGATTGCTTGCTCGAAGGTTCGGCTCTGTGACTCATTTCTGTTGGTGGGTGAGCCTTGGTACTGGGTGATATAGTTGTACAGGCGCCAAAAAATTAGCGGTATGGCCATAATGGCAAAATTTAGCTGAGAAATTTTGCAGTAGAGAAATCTAGCAGAGGAACTGATTGCGGTATAGACCAGCAGAATCAATTCCTCTTACTACATTTCTTGTTCTACTTAGATTTCTGATTTAGGTTTGATTTTCGATTCAAGCTCGATTTTCAATTCATGCTAACAGCTAACCAAGGCTCGTGCTTTTGCACTAATTCGGATATTAAGCCGCCAATGATTCCTGCGGCTGTGGCCTGAGCTGTTTGCCATTGTTCCTTAATTTCGTCTTTTACAACTACGTTGCTATTGAAAATTTCAGTGGCCAAGTTGCCTAATGACACAAGCAATGAAGACGTGGTCAGGTCGCAAGCATTTGAGCTTATCGACGCAATCGTAAAAGGCTGGGAGCTTTCGTGCTCTTGGGCGTCTTTTGCAAACGCCTGGGCCAGGGTCAGGCTTAAACGGCAAATTTCCCTTAGCCTTTTGGTTTGTTTGGCATTGGCCTCTTCTTCGATGGCGTACAGATTGTCTGCCTGACCCACCTGGTGAGCTGGTAGAGCTGACTTACCGTCCGCTGTTAGGGCCAGCATCGAGGCCTTATGCAGAGCCGATTGAGTTTGCTCGCGTATTTGATTCAATAGCGAGCCGATCTTGTTCAGGCCTTCGGTCATACCAAGAGTGTGGGCTATGCGATATTCCCATTGTTCAGCATCGGGCAGCTCTTGCATCTTTTGCATGTTGCTTTTGGCCCGATCGATTTCACCAATAATCAAATCTTCCAGCTGGTGCGCCGTTTGAATTAGCAGCATGGCGATATTGCTAAAAGTAATCGCTCTTTTAATCGAACCTTGTTGGCTAGAGCTATAGGTTAGCAGGGCTACACCCAGCTCGATAAAATGTTCTCGACGCTGGCGGCTGGTGCTCTCGCTCAGCTTAAGCTGATTGAGAGCGTGTGTTTCGTTCATGACTTTAATTTTTAGGTTTGAAATTAAGAAATGAAATTAGCTTTTTTGTCGTAGGCCGCGTGAGCGGCTTGCACTATGTCGCGACAGGCGTCGGCGACTGCTGCTCCGGTCATGGCGTAGGCTAGCAGCCATCGTCTCAGCACTGTGGCATTGTCTGGTGGTATGTCAGTGAGGCTGGCCATGTTGCAGGCTGCCTGCTCGCAGAAACTTTGAGCGCGAGTGATCCAGTTTTTACTGAAGTCAATCACGGCGCTCAGAGACTGACTTGCTACCAACTCTTCAAAAGAGCCATTAATAGGTGACTTTGCTGATTCGGCCTTTTCCACACTCGCCCGGGCTGCTGCCGCGAGGTCGCTATAGGCCTTTAATTGCAAAGCGATGGTGCTTTCACTGAAGCTAGAGTTCTCAGCCTGAAACTCACTTACAGCAAGAATTGCGGTTTGAGCCTTGATTGTGAACTCTTTTGCTCGTTCGCAGATCTTCGTGGCGAGCTGACTGGCTTGACTCAGTACCTTGGCTTTGACCAGGGTTTCGATGAATAGGCGTTTTCTGTCTCCTTGTTCTTTGGCCACTTGTGTGTCATAGACCAAGAAGAAGATTTTGGTTCTGAGTTCGGTTATCTCAACCTTGACCCTCGAGTGTTCTTCCAGGCAGGTCAATCCGGCATTGATGAAAACCATGGCGCGGTAGTTCGCGAATGCGCTTGCTGACTCGTCTTCTTGAAGGTTCTTCAAGATTAGACGGAGGTCGTCGCTACCTTCGTTTTGGGTGTTGTGTACCGCACAAAAACGCATGATTTCGTTAAGCAATTTTGAGTCTTTACCTTGGTTTTCCATCTAGTGAGAGCGTTTGAATGCATGTTGTAGGAAGTGAGCAAAGTCGCACTCTTTTAGCTCGGTGCTGTTGCCGCAGGCTACGAAGGCGTCGGCTACCATGGCACGGCAGGCACCGATAATGGTGGCGGCGGTCAGTGCGTAAGCAATTAACCATTGCTTGCTAGTGAGTGCGTCTGCTGGCTGGCGGTTGCCGAAGTGATAGAAGCTATTGCTGGCAACGTCGCACAGGCTTGAGGCGCGCTCTGCTGCTTTTTGGCTATAGGCAACTATTCCGGCCAAGGCTTGGCTTTGCACCTGGGCTTCGAAGCTCTGGTCTGATTGGCTGATGTACCTAGCGTATCCAGTGGCATTGGCGTGAATGACAGATAGGTCTTTGCCCCGCGATGCTACAACGTCGCTCAAAGCCTTGAGCTGCCCGGCTAGTATCTCGTCAGATGGAATCTCGTCAGATGGAATCGCCCCGGTCGTTGCCTCTTCATCTAATTTGGCAGCGGCCCCGGCCATTGCTTGAAGCTGTGTCTTCGTCTTAGTAAGGTTTGAGAGAATGTGCGTATCCGCCTGCAAGAGATATTCGCTTGCTCGTTCGTTCAGCTCTGTGCTGAGAAGCTGAGAGTGTCCCAGTACTTTGACTTTGGCCAGGGCCTCGATTAGCAGTTCGTTTTGTCTCTGCTCATCTTTTTCGTTCGCGGCGTCGTGCAGCAAGTGAAATATTTCACTCTTCAGCTCGCCTCTTCTTATTTGCAGCCAGTCGCGCTGGTCAAGGAACTTTATGCCGGCATTGATGACCACCGTCGTGCGATGTTCGTAGCGCGCTGTTGGCTGCAGTCTTTTGAAGAGCTTCTGTAGCTCAGCACTGGATGCATCGAGGCCTTCATGGGTCATCGAGAAGCGCATCAAGACATTTAGTATTTGCGAAATTTCAAGGTCGCTTTTCATTGTTTTTGCATTTGGTTTTTGGACTCGTGAAAAATGAAATTGTGTCAAGCGTTGAACGGCTGTGGTATTGGCATTCCGAAGAGGCTTTGCAGTTTGCTGAGCAGTTCGTTTTCGTCGATGGCCGATTCTTGGCAGAAGATCGCATGGCTGCGAGCGCCCTCTTGAGAACAGCTTTGAGGACATTTTTGAGCGTAACCATCTTCATGGGTTGATTGACGCTCCTCTGCAGATTCGAACTGCGCCATGGTGGCGAGTGCTCTTTCTACTGCCGTTTCTTTCAAGTTGTTATGTGACACTTCTGCTACCAGGTTGTCGTAGTCCCTTTCAGCCAGTACTGTCAGAGTTAGCACTGCCGAAATGGGAAGCATTTGGCTCGCTGCTTTGGTCAGCCGATTAGCCTGGTGAGGAGTGATAAGGCATTTGGCTGCGGCCAGAATCTGCTCGTCGCTGTACTTTGAAATTTGCGCAATCATAGTAAAAGAGTTTGTGCGCCATCAGCAAAAACTGATGGCGCTGGTTAAACAGTAAAAGAATTACTTCGAGTGCATTATTTCAAACGCATTACTTCTTGGCTGCTGCCACAACTTGTCTGCGGCCAAGAGCGATACGTGCACCATTTTCGCCTATGCTCAACACCACAACCTGGGTGTGGTCGCCAATTTTGAACGACTCTTTCTTGCCACTGGCTTCGTTGGCCAAGTCACTCACGTGAAGTAGGCCTTCTACGCCGCCACCAATGTGAACGAAGAATCCGTAGCTGGCTGTGTTCACGATGTCGCCTTCTACGATCAAGCCTGGCTCTAGGGCGCTCAGTGTGCGTTTTTTACCCAAGGCTTTCATCGATAGAGAGATGCGTTGCAGCTCAGGTTGAACCTTGGTTACTTCCACTTCAATTTCTTCCCCAACTTTTAAAACGTCATTGGCTTTTCTGCGAGGATAGCCGGTCACTTCGGTGCGGTAGATCAGACCGGTGACGCCGTTGCCGATGTTAACCAATACGCTCATGTCTTTGTCGTTGACAGAAGCTTTGATGAACTTCAGCACAGTGCCAGAGACGATGTCACCAGTAGTGAAGCTAGCAATGTGTTTGCTTGCTATGTCTTTGGCTGCATCTCTTTGGCTTAAAACGACGTAGCCAAATTCTCCTCCTTTGTGAGGATCGACGCCCTGCACTTTGGCTGTGATCACAGAGTCGACCATGTTGCGTGGATCGCTGCCGATGGCCAGTTCGGTGTTCGGGATAAATCCGCGAATACCCTTCAAGCTGGCGTCTTCAAAGACGATACGCACCCCTGATACTCTCTGGCTGCGACGGTCCATGGCCAAGGCGAATACTCGTGCTTCAACGTGTTCACCATTTTCGCTGATTTCTTTCAGCTTTTCCCAGGCCTGTGCTTGCACGTGCGAAAGGGTAACCATGCCTTCTTTGGTTTGATTTGACATTACCCAGAAGTTGCCACGTTCGCCAACTGTTAAGTCACCTACTTCGCTCAACGGTACGAAAGCGTCGTATTTTTGACCAATGGCTACGTAGCTACCTTTTTTTGTCTGGATGGTGATTTCGCCTTCAATAAAATCTTTGCGGCTGGGAATGGCATGCAGGTTGCTGCCGCTCAACAACGCAGTCATTTGTTCGTGTTGTATGCGCGCAGTTTCAAGTTCGTTTTCTTCAAGGAAGAAAGGATCGATTGTTTGCAGACGGGCAAAGCCGAACAATTTTTTGTTAGCGTTTTTGATTTTCTTCGCTGCTTTTGATGTTACGTTTGACATTTTGATTAGATTTGTGCTCGTTGCTGAGCGATTAAAAATGAAAGAAAGACCGCACTCATACTTGAGCGCGGGTGTTGGTAAAAGTGCTGATAAAGTTGTTGATAAAGGTGTTGGCAATGCTGTTGCTCCATCCGCCCTTCACTGCTGGAAGGTTTAATTACTTGAGATTAGGCTTGCTGGGCTTTTAGGGAGGTTAGACAGTGGCCTCAGGAATTGAATTGCAGATGGAGATATGTCACCAATTTAGACGTCGGCAGAGCCCCAGACAAAGTTTATTTGGGACAATCACCATGAATTTGCCTGGATATTTGGGCCAAAGACTCTTTGTAAACTAACTGAGGTAACAGGGTCCTATTGTTAAGTAACTCAGCTTACTGATCGGGCGGTTATAATTGGTCTACGCTTTGCGTCAGCAGCATTAGCAGTAGCAGTAATACATAGATGCCATTCCCCCGATGCCATTCCTCCAACTCAAGCTCGCACATAAAGGCATATTGATGGTTGCGCTTCCTCTGGTTATTCAGGGTGGCGTCTACCTCAAGCTCAAAGGCGATTTGGCTGAATTGCAGCGGCAGACTGAAGAGCTTGATGTTCGTCGAGAAGTCGTTAATCGCGTTAACCAAACTCTGCTATATAGCTTCTATGGCTTTCAGTCACTGATGCAATTTAAGCTCTATGGCCAGTCGATCAATCGTCATTATTTTGAAAAGTACGAAGAGAACCTGATCAAAGGCAATGATGAGCTAGCTGACATCATAGAAAAGAGGGAGCATGATAAAGAGAAGGCTGATCGTCTGCGCTTTCTCTCGCGTGATTATATCGTTGCTCTGAAAGAGTCGCAGTTCAACCCTGATGAACACAGGCAAGTTGCAACTATCTCTGATGATTTAATGCGCAATATTCACTTCCGCGATGTTGCTAGAGAGCTTTTTACAGCTCTTAAAGACCTCGGACTTTCTGAGCAAGCAAAAGTGACCGACGCTAGTGGGCGAGAAGAGTCTTATCGCAAGAAGGTAGAACAAGCAACTGACATGACAGTTTTGGTTAATGCCATGGTGGCATTGCTATTGGCTATTGTCTTTGTGCGTGGCACCGTATCTAAGCTTAATCTGGTGAAGGAAAACACAAGGCGTTTTGCCGCAGACAAGTCACTTTTAGAGCCTTTGGGTAGTCGTGATGAAATCGGTGAGCTTGATGCTTTCTTTCACACTATGGCCGAGGCGCTTACCGATGCTCGTACCAAAGAAAAACATATGAATGCTTTGTTGAAAGATAGCAAAGAGCGGCTTGAGGGATTGATTAACAACATACCAGCGGCTTTGGTTGTCACCGATCAACAGGGCCGAATTCAATCTCTGAACCCAGCTGCTGAAAAGCTTTTTGGCTATCAGAATGACGCTTTGACCGAGACTTCCATAGAAAAGCTCTTTGCTAAGCAGGCTAAAGGCGAGTCTTTGCTTGAAAAACTCAAAACTGCTACTGGTAGCCATCCGATGGCGATGGAGGCAGTATCTTCAGAGCAAGAAATTATTGCTGTTGAAGTGGCCACAACTGACTTCGAAGGCCCTGACGGCAAGTGCATTCTTGCCACAATTATTGACGTTACGGAGCGCTATAAGCTTGAGAACTTAAAGCGTCAATTCTATACCATGGTGAGCCATGACATACGCACACCTCTTACCACCATTAGCGGGGTCTTGCAATTGTCTCGTCTTGGTCGCTACGGCCCTGTCAGTGCTGAACTGGCGAGTCGTTTGCAACTGGCTGAGGACAATACCTATCGACTCTTAGAAATGGTCGGTAAACTGCTCGACCTAGATAAACTTGAAGCCGGTACTATTGAGCTGAAACTAGAAGCGGTGCCTTTGCAGGTGCTTGTTAGCGAGGCGATAAGCTCTACTTTGGCTCAGCGTGAAGAGAAGGGCATTGCAATTTCTGGTCTTGATCACGGTCTTGTAGTTACCTGTGATGCTCATTATTTGACGCAAGTGCTGACCAATCTCGTCGCCAATGCTATTCGCTATTCGCCCAATAATGGCGCTATTACTATTGAGGCTGAAGAGCTAGAGAACTATGTTTTAATCAGTGTTAGCGACCAAGGCCCTGGTGTACCTGCAGCTGCACGTGCTGAGATCTTTGAGCGTTTTAGGCAGGCAGACGCTAGGCGCGATCAAAAGTCAGGATTTGGACTAGGTCTTTCCATTTGTCAGTCAATTGTCTCGATGCACGGTGGGCAAATCGGCGTAGATGAGGCTCCTAGTGGCGGTGCACGTTTCTGGTTTAAAGTAGCGAAGGGTTGATGAAGTAGCATGTCAGGTTTTTGATGAGTCAATGCGCCGTCAAAAAAGGGAAGATTTTTTCGAAAAAATCTTCCCTTTTGAGAAATCCAAATTCAACAAAGGAAATCAATCACTTGGTTGCTTACCGCCTCGGAAAGTAGCAACCTTGGTTTTGTTGCGCATAGTTTTGTTTTGAAGTTTTGCATTAGAAAACGAGGTGACCGAGCCTCTTTAGTTTGATTAGTCGCTTTATCCAACGCCGCTCTTGCTGGTCCAGTGCGGTGAAGTTGTAATTGGCTTCGTAGGCTGCGATTTCGAGCTTGCGTTGGCGGGCATGCAAAGCGGCCGAATGGCGCGTCTTGTACTCGGGTTCTAAGGCTGCAAGCCAAGAATGAAAGCCGTTTAGCTTGGATGCTGCGGCTGTTTTGACAGTGATCGCTTGATTGGTTAATTGGCAAGCGCTTTCCCAGCAGTCAAGGGCGTCTTTGCTTTCCTTTCTTAGCTGGGATAGTGACCAGATGCCTAGTGAGACCTTGAGTGAGGTTTTCCCTAAAAATCTCAGTACGCGTGTCAAGACGCCGGTCTTTATCGCCTGTCTGATGGCCAACTCGGTCGAGTCGCCAACTAAACGCTGTTTGTTTTGTGCCATGAGCTTGTTGGTTAGATTGTCGGTAGGAGATTTAACTGCCCAGTTGGCAGTTTAAAATTTCTAGATTGATGATTGCGTAGCTTTCTTTGAGTTTCCAGCTAATTAAAGTGGGGTTTTGGTTATGATATGTACGCTTCAAGGCTAACAATAAGTTTCGCTAGTAAGAAAGCAACTAAGGCCTAATTTTTCTACTTTGACGTTCATGATCTTACTTAGTTCACGCCACGTTCTCGTTTAACTTGCACTTATCACTACTTAGCTCGAAAGGAGCAAATAATGAAACCCTCAGCCGGAAACTCAAAGAAGATAGTCACTTTGGCTCTGTCTCTTTCAGCTTCGCTAGCTCTTAGTCTGCCTGTTATTGCTGCTACTGTGAGCGATCCTGCGCAATTTATCTTGCAATACTATGCTGCTAAGGCGAAGACCAAGTTTCCTCTTGAGGTCCATGGTTTCTTCTCTAAGCGCATTGTGGCAAAGCAGCTTGAATTTGAGAAAGAGCGTAAAGAAAAGCCCGAAGAGTTTGCCATGATGATGAAATTGGCAGCAGCCCTTGGCGGCCAAGAGCCTAGCCAGATCAAAGTGGTCGGTAAAGACGCTGCTTTGAGCACTGCGACACGGCAGATTTTTGATATTGAAGCGGTGGAGATTCCTAAGTCATACAAAGAAATGATTAAGCCCGACGCTAAGTGGTCACTTAAGGGGCAGGTGGCTCTAGTCAAAGAAAATGGCGAGTGGAAAATTGATAAGGATTTTTGGAAATTCGAAAGTGAGGGCAAAGATGGCAAGTTTAGCCAATCATCGGGTTTGAATCCCGATCGCGATGACAGAAAAGATAGCGAGAGAGCTGGCGCAAATGCCGGCGCTCAAGATGGCGGTGTTTCTTCTTCTTCGGGAATGGGTTCGACTAATGACGACGACAAAAATTGGTCTCCGAGCGAAAGAGATGATCTTCTAGATCGTACGATGAAATTGTGGAAGCGAGAGAAAGCACTCAGGAGCGCTGACTCTAAAGGTAAGAGCATTTATGCCGCCATTAAGATTGATCAAACCGGAGAGATAGTTGACTTGCAGATTGGTGGAGAGAAAGAACAGCCAGAAGCTGAGAGTCAGTTGCGCCAATTCTTCACTAAAGTTCAGCCATTCAAGCCGCTTCCAGCTGACTCTGTTGGCAAGACCAACTGTTGGATGATGTTTGATTGGTCAAGTGACGGCGAAGCAATTTCGGGACCATACTTTAGCGAAGGGCCGGTCTCAGGCTCGATTATAGATAAAATCAATCACAAAGCTAATAACTAGGAATCGACAAAATATAAATGCTGTCTTTTCTGAAAACTAGGCTAGTAGCCAAGATTGCTTTGACAATGGCTATTCCTTTGGTCGTCAATCTGCTGCTTTATGGTGAGATGCAGAGGCAGCTTCTTGCTTTAGAGCGGCTTACCGACGAGCTTACTGTCCGTCGCAATATTGCCCAGCATACTAATGATATTGTCATAGCAAACTATTTTGCTATTCAGTCTTTGATGCAATTCAAGATGTTCAACAAGCCCAGCGATAAACAGAGTTATCAGGACTATCTCGCTAAGTACCGCCACGAGCTTGATGCCCTTGCTGTCTTGCTTAACGGTCGTGAAGACGATCGAGAAGTTGGGCGTAATTTGCAAAAAGTTGGCAGACAGTATCTATCAGCTCTCGACGGTTCGCAGTTCAGCCCTGATGAGAACAATCAGGTCGGCTCTTTTTTCGATAATCTAGAGCGCAATAGAAAGCTAAAAGATGCCACTGTGGTTTTCCTTACTACCCTAAAAGAAGTCGGTCGCAAGGCGCAGAAGGATGTGGAACAAGCCAGTCTTGAAGAGGCCGAATCGCGTCTCGGCTTTAGACAGTTCTGTCAGTTTGTTATATTTGCCAACAGCTTAGTAGCGCTAGCCATTGCAGCTTTTGTCAGTGCCATGATAGTGCGTCGCATTAATGTCGTGCGAGTTAACTCGGAAAGATTGGCTCGGGGCCTATCTCTGCTCTCACCGGTGAGTTCGTCCGATGAGATTGGTGCCCTCGATAAAACATTTAGGCAGATGGCAGCTGCTCTTAATTTGGCTCGCGAGAAAGAGAAAGTAATGCTTTCAACCATCGAAGAATCACGTGATGAGTTGGCTATGGTAATTAACAAAATTCCAGCTGCGCTATTTGTCACGGATCGGCTTGGTAATGTTGAGTCACTGAATGCGGTGGCAGAGCATCTTTTCGGTATTGACCTCGGTTATTTTGAAAACGCTAAAATTGACAAAATATTTCACATGAAGGCAATCGAGAAAGAGGGGCTTTTTGCTCGACTAGTTGCAGGGGCGCAGGCTAACAGAGGTGAGCCCCAGCCCTTGTTTGCAGTCGGTTCTGATGGCGAAGTTGTGCCCGTAAATGTATCGGTGGTTGAATATCATGTGGCCGGTACTGTTAAGTATCTGACCACAGTAGTTGACGAAACCCAACGCCTTATTTTAGAACAGGCTAAAGGCGACTTCTTCAATATGGTCAGCCATGACATGCGCACCCCGCTTACCAGTTTAAGTGGTGTTTTACAGATGACCGTTGCTGGCACATATGGCCCCTTGCCTGAGTTGGCTGTGAAAAAGCTAGAAATCGCTAGGTCAAGCTCTGCGCTGTTATTAGGTATGATCAATCGCTTGCTCGAAATCGGACGGATAGAGAGTGCCAACCTTGAGTTGAAGATCGAGCCGCTTGATTTTGCCGCACTAGTTAGGCAAGCGGGTGATTTGATTAGTCCGCAGCTAGAGCCTAAATCTTTGCGTCTAGAGTTAAGAGCTGAGCCTTGTGTCATTGCCGCGGATAGTCACTATATACTAGAAGTGATTCTTAACTTGCTGACAAACGCTATCAAGTTTTCTCCTGAGAATGCCTTGCTGTCTATGTCGTGCCGCGTTGTAAGAGAGGCTGTGCCGATGGTGCTCTTTGAGCTAGTGGATCAAGGACCGGGCGTTCCTGGTGACAAGAAAGAGCAAATTTTCGAGCGTTTCTGGCAGGCTGATAACAGTCGCGACCGCTCTAGTGGCTTTGGTTTAGGGCTTTCTATTTGTCGGCGTATTATTTTGCAGCATGGTGGTGAAATTGGTGTGAGAGATGCCTCTGCCGCTGGTGCTACCTTCTGGTTCGCCCTCAAGGCTGTGGTCGACTAGACTTGCCTCAGAGTTCTAGCTTGTAGCCAAAGCCTTTGATTGTAGTTATTAGCGGATTGTCGCTGTCGATATCAACCACTTTTCGAATGCGCAGAATCACCGTACGCACGGCTTCATTGGTGGCGTCTGAATCTGTGGGCCAGGCCCTTGAGAGTAATTCTTCGGCAGAAAAGACACGGCCGGGATTGCTCATTAATAGCTCCAGTACAGTAAATTCTTGGGGATGCAGTTTTACTGCCTCATCCTTAAGTCTGACTGATTTGTTTCTTTGATCGAGTTCTAGATTTCTTACTGTGAGCGGCTTGTATTGTAGAGTTTGCGGGCGTCGAAGTAGTGCTCTAACCCTCGCTAACACTTCTGGTATGGCAAATGGTTTTGTTAAATAATCATCGGCGCCGCTATCAAGGCCGGCCATTTTATTGCCAACTGAATCCATTCCTGTGAGAAACAGAACTGGTGTGTTGATACCCTTGGCTCGCGCTTCTGTGCACAAGTCTAGGCCAGAAGCCTTAGGTAGTTGCCAATCTAGAATCAAAAGATTGTAGCTATTTATAGACAGCATGGCACTGCCAGCTTCGGCTGAGTGAACAACCTCCACCTCGTAGTTTGCCTCAGTAAGGCAGTCTTGTAAGACCTCGGCGATTTTTTCATCGTCTTCAACGACCAGAATGTGGGCTGTCATTTGCTATCTGCTTTCTGTTTTGCCATTTGCTGCTTGCCTAATTTGCGCTTTGCTGACTTAGTGTTTCGTGCTAGAAGCACTATGCCTCAAATTGGAGCAATTGCATCAGTTTTGTCAGCGCCGGTGTTGGGGATTGCCGATTGACGCAGCGCCATTTGAGGTAGAAGGGCAATTTATGGCAGTAGTGCTCTTCGAGCATTTCCAGGATGGCTTCTTGTTGTTTCGCGTTCGTGACCTCAAAAGCTTCCACTAGCGGCTCTATTGCTTTTTCGTGTTTGAGCCAGCCCAGCAGGTATATTGCTGCCATACGCCTGGCCTGTGATGACAAATTTAATTCGCTCACCAAGTTATCGAAGGGGGCGCGCTTGGCTATTTCCTTTAAAACTTGTTTGGCTCGATTAATGCTTAAATGCCCGGAGCCGGTGCTGACATTTTCTATCATCATTTGCACAACTAGAGCCCGCCATTCAGGGCTTTTTCCGGCAAATTCAAGAACGATATTGAGGATTGGTGTTTCGCATGTCTTCAGCTTGGCGGCCGTAGGCATTGTGCTTGAAATGGCGGCGTTCTGAATGGCGCGAATGGTTCGTAGGGCCATGCCTAAGGCCGTTTCCATCACATGTAAGTCGCTGGCCCTAGCTGCCACCGAAAGGTACATGTCTAGACGGGCCTGGGGCGAAAGTTCTTGGGGCTCAATTATTAGCGGAGTAGTCACTGGAGCGATACAGTTTGCTATGGCTGACAGCGAGGCTACTGCTCCTTCGGAGTATTCTTTCATTGACATTTGCTGTGCTACCCGTTGTCTTTTTTTGTTGTGACTTGCTAGATTTTGTCTTTCTAGAATTGGTCTTTCTGGAATTGGTCTTGCTAGGTGTCCGCGTATACAGACTGTAGTTTGGCAAAATGACAATTACGTTACAGTGCCTCAAATCGCTATAATCAATTTGTTGTGCTGTTCACAAATTGTTGTTGGCTTTGGAGTATCTGGCTTGTCAAAGGTTCTGGTGGTTGAAGATGATCAATCTATCGCTCAAGTAGTCAAAGACGCTTTGACTGAAGCGAAGTACATGGTCGATATGGTGCACAACGGTGCCGATGCTCGTGCCTACTTGAACTCGGTCAACTACGATTTAATTGTCATGGACTGGCAGTTGCCTGACACTACCGGCATTGCCCTTACTACTGAGTTCAGAGCCAAAGGTGGCGCCACCCCAGTGTTGTTCTTGACTGGGAGAAATAGTGTGCCTGACCGTATAACCGGTCTTGACTCTGGTGGTGACGACTATCTGACAAAGCCGTTTGACATCCGCGAATTACTGTCGCGAGTGCGCGCCTTGTTGCGCAGACCAACTCCAGTTACTTACAAAGCCTTGAAAGTGCGCGATTTAGAACTTGACCCAGTGCAGCACGTAGTCAATCTCAACGGTGCTGAAATAAAGCTCTATCCCAAAGAATTTTCGTTGTTAGAACTATTCATGCGCCATCCCCAGCGAGTGTTTTCTGGCGACGAGTTGCTAAATAAGGTTTGGCCAACAGATTCTGATGCTTCCATCGAAACAGTGCGCACCACTATTTTGCGTCTGCGCCAAAAGATAGAGACTGACCCGGATAATCCTATGGTGAGGACCATCCGGGGCGTCGGTTATCGCTTAGAGCCTTAGTCTTGGGCGCGTAGTTGATCCATGCGGGCCTTGAATGATGGATTAATTGCCTCTAGCTTTTCAATGTTGTTTGAAACAGGCATGATGAAGCCGACATGCAGGCGATGGGTGTTGTGTCCAGTGGTGATGCTCTTCAGTTGGTTGGCGAGTAGATTCATTTCGCGAGTTTCATCAGCAGAATAGTGATGGTCAATTTTGATACCGAGCAGACGGCAGGCTACGTGGCTGTAACCCTCATTGGGTCTCAGTGTGGCCATGTCGTCAAGGCGATTTTTGAGATCGTTATCGCAGATATCTGCTTTTTTGTTCGGGGCATTCTCAATGTCTTTTTTGTCGATTTCTTCTTGTCTTTGTTCTGCTTCGAAATTAATTTGGGTCTCAGACATTGTTGACACAGAGGGGCCGGCGGCTACATCTCTATGGGGGGTGAAATCATCTTGGGGGCTGTAGCCAGCTCTGCGATCAACTTTATCGATATTGATGCCTCTGAATGGGCCGTTTTTGATGGTTGGTTCATCACCTTTCAGTAGGCTGTAGACAAAGCGGGCATTGCGCTCGTTGTAGACCTCGTCTTCTTGGCCGCTAGCCGCACGCTCTTTGTAATCGTGTAAGAAGGCTTTATAGTCGCTGCGGCTAAGGCGTCCATTTTCTTTGTGCGAAGCATCAAGGGCGTGCATTAGAGCGCCATTGTTCTCATATAGCGGTGAAGAGGCATCAGCTGTCATGTCGTGCTTCAGTTCGCGTTTACCCTGGCGATTGTTTTGTCTGTCCCATTTATTTAAGTCAGCATCTTCTATAGCGTCTCTATCAACTTGCCATGCTTTCGCTGTGTGAGCTACTTGATCGTAGAAACTTTTATTGCCTTTAGGAGATGGCACAGTGCTCCTGAGATTGTCGGCAAATAAAGATTCAAAAGTCATGCCTTGGCCGTTGGCCTGGCTTTGACGCGAGTCGCTAATTACGTCGTTGACTTCATGCTTGCTGACGACGCCGTTTCCGTCTAGGTCGAATGCGCTTTTGTTATCTCTTATAAATGCCACTGTGAGGTTCGGTAGATGACCGGTGCGCTCCAATTCTCCAGCAACACTCTTCCAATAGTTATCGTGCTGCTCCATTGATTTGAAAGAGCCATCGTCTTTGGTGGCTTCAAATTCATTACGCATGTTTTGAACGGCTGATTCAGGGCCGCCTGCCAGGGCGCGATGATAAAGTGTTTCAGCGTTCTTTACCGGGTCTGGCTGCTCGTGTGACATGTGAGATTCCTCCAATAGGAAGTGTTCGGGGGAGTAATTGAGGTGTCTGCCTCTCAGTGATGTCAATATAGGAGGCGAATATAACAACTGCATTGCAGTCTTTGTTTTTTCTTGTTTTTTTAGTGTCACGTCAATGTCATTTAGCGGCAGCATTATGGTTATGTGAATTGCTGATCAATCAAAAGCTGCCCACTGTGGTGATATTGAGTGCAGCAATCTAAAGATTTCATCGGGGGATGGAAGTGGGGGAGACAGGTAAAACTGTCTCTCTCTCAATTTTGGGGTGTAATGCCCGGCTCTTGGTCTCGGGCCTAGGTCCGGTGAGGCGCTTGAGCCAAGTCTATTTCGGGTACAATTTTATGGACGGTTTTTTTTAGCTTCTGGTGTCACTTCTATGCCCCGAGATACATTTACAAGTTCTTATAAGCACAAGCAAGACACTGTGCCAGATCGTGGCCGGGAGGAGGGCTCGGATGCGGCCAGTGCAGCCGATCTCTCGTCTGATACCTGGCATTTTATGCGCGGGGAAAGCTCTAGTGCTGATAAGTCTCAAAAAGATAAAGGTACAAGAGTAGAGTTTCCTGATCCTGCTAAGGTTGAGAAGGGCAGTACTGTTCCAATTTCAGTTTCAATCGATGGTTCGTCTCGCAGCATCTACATGCATGTTCCCGAAAACTACAATGCGTCTAAACCAGCTGCAGTACTAGTTGTTTATAACGGTTGGGGCGATAAGCCGGGGCCTGGTGGTACTAAGGCTGGTGCTGCTGGCCTAGAGGAACTTACTGGTTTGAGTAAAGAAGCTGATAGAAACGGGATGTTTGTGCTTTATATGAATGGTAATCCGCAAAAGGATCTCTCTTACAACAACGGGCAGTATCCGTTTTCGAAGACTGATGACGTTGGTTACACAACTGCCGTACTCGATCAATTGAACAAAAACTACAACATCGATTTAGAGCGTATTACTTTGACTGGCTATTCGCAGGGTGCTAGCTTCGCTCATAAAGCGGCTGCTGAGTTGCCCGAAAAATATCGACCAGCAAATTTAGTCGATATCAGCGGCTGGACAACAGGAAAAGAAGCCAAAGTACCTGCCGGAATGAATTTTATGTCAATTCAGTCAGAGAGAGATTCTGTTGCGCCGGTTGATGGAAGATGGTTCGGTCTGCATATGGATTCAGAAGAGAAGACATTGCAGCGCTATCTAAAGGGAAACGGCATCGATCCGGCTATGAACTCTGGTGTTGAAGACTCTTCGCCAGCTGTTCGCGAGATCTTGTGGGATGCTCCATCTGGGGCAAAGATTAAGAGTATTGCCCTTCCTGGTTTTAAGGGGCACGACTGGCATGGAAGTATCGGTTCTGACGCTCCTGTAAACGCTACAAAAGAACTGATCGAGTTTATTCGAAACAAGAGACGTGGAAGTTAAGGGCTCGGCTGTGGCGATTGTTGGTGGTGGCCCGGCTGGCCTTATGGCAGCCGAGGTTCTCATTGCTGCCGGCGTTAGCGTTGATGTTTATGAGGCCATGCCAACCCTCGGACGTAAGTTCCTGCGAGCGGGACTGGGCGGCTTGAACATTACTCACAGCGAGTCATTTACTGACTTTTGCTCTCGCTACGGAGATAGGCAGAGTCAAATGCAATTGTATTTAGATGCCTTCTCCCCCGACGACCTGTGCCACTGGGTCCATGGCCTGGGCATTGAGACTTTTGTTGGCAGCTCAGGTCGGGTTTTTCCTACTGAAATGAAGGCTGCTCCACTTTTGCGAGCTTGGCTTCATCGGCTGCGCAGCTCAGGTGTGCAGTTTCATTTGAATCATCGCTGGATTGGTTTCGATGGCGATGGCTTGTTGCGCCTGGCCAGTCAGACAGATGAGTTCTCCATACGACCTAAAGCCGTTGTTCTGGCTCTTGGCGGTGCTAGTTGGCCACAGCTGGGTTCCACTGGCCACTGGGCGCCCTGGTTGCAAGAACGTGGGGTTGAGATGGCGCCCTGGCTTAGTGCAAACTGCGGCTTTGATGTGAGCTGGAGTGCTCATCTGCGTGAAAAATTTGCTGGCGCTCCCCTTAAGTCGATAGCTCTTACATTTGCTGATTTGCATGGCCACAGTGAAAGTCGGCAAGGCGAGATACTTATTAGTGAATACGGAGTAGAAGGCAGTTTGATTTATGCTTTTTCTCGGCGCTTGCGTGATTATCTTAACGTACACGGCGATGCTACTTTTACTTTAGATCTTCTGCCTGCGCGCAGTGTCGAGCGTATATTGGCCGATCTAAGTCGCCCAAGGGGGTCGCGATCTATGTCGCGTCATTTGCAAAGCTGTCTTGGAAATAATGGTTTGAAGAGAACGTTGCTCTATGAAGTGTTGAGCCGAGAGCAGATGGGCGATGCCTCTACCCTGGCAAAATACATAAAGGCTTTGCCTATAACTGTGCATGCCACTAGGCCACTAGCAGAAGCCATTAGTACTGCTGGTGGTGTGTGCTTTAGCTCGCTTGATCAGAATCTTATGCTTAAAGCTGTACCAGGTGTTTTTGTCTGCGGGGAGATGCTCGACTGGGAAGCGCCCACTGGTGGCTATCTTCTCACTGGCTGTTTCGCTACGGGGCGGCAAGCTGGGCAAGGGGCGCTGCAATGGGTAGAGAAAAATGCGATAGAATCAAGCAAAATTAGCCAGCGGTGATTTAAGTTATGTCTAGAGAACAAAGTGCTGCCAAGAATGACTTTGAATCAATCGGTACTTGTTTTATGCAAGATGATGGCTCTCTGATCTTGAGATTGAGAGCCACTGGTGGCTCCTGTGGCTCCGGTGAACCTCTTGATGTCGTTGGCTCGGCCACAATTATCTATGCCTGCAATGATCCGGCCTATGATGAAATTCTTGAGCATGTCAAACCGATTAAGCCCGGCGAGACCAAGTTGGTTGCGCCTTGGCCGGACTAGCCCTTGATAAAATCGCGAATCAAGTTATGGAACTGAAAAACGCCGGCTTCCCAGGTGGGTGAGTAACGACCAGTGTCGTAAAGCCTTGATCTAATGCCTTTTTGCACAAGTTCTACAACTTCTTCGTCTTCTATTTCAGTTTGATTGATGTCTTTGGTAGAGTAATTGCCAAAGCGTTCTTCGCGCCAAACATAAGTGAGAAAGCGAATCTTGGTGGTGTTATGGCTCTGGGGCATAACAATGTTGACTGACAGGCCCCAAGGGTAAAAATTGAACATCATATTGGGGAAAAGCCAATAGTAGAAAGCGGCAATTAGTTGGCCGTGATCTGGCGATGATGGTGGCAAATCGAAGGCATCTTCTGCTTTAGAAGCTACACCAATTTGTACATTGCAATATGGATGAAGATCGGTATGGTAGGCCTTTGTATCCAGTAAGCTTACTAGTGAGGGATGAATAAATGGTACATGTAATCCTTCTAGATAATTTTCAACATAGAGAGCCCAATTGGCGTTGACGAAATAGTCGCGAGATAACTCCGGAGCAAACTTGAACTCTTCTAAAGGAAGGAAGGCTAGCCGCTCTTTCATTTCGCCAATAAGTTGATCGAGTTCAATGGCTGGCTTGATGCTAGCGAACAATAAATTTCCCCAGGAACCTAGGGCGGCGTGGGGCAAGTTATCTGATTCGGCGGGGAAATCTTGTGCTCCTTCAAAGCCCGGTGCTGATTGATAGGTTCCATCGACGGCAAAGCGGCGACCGTGATAGCGGCAGCGAATTGAGCTATGCTGGCAGATCTTCTCAATTAAGATGCTACCGCGGTGAGTGCAAACGTTTGAGAGACAATTTAGTTTCTCATTTTCTTGGGTGAGCAAGAGTGGCTCATTGAGGCTGCCTTCAAGCAGGGTTATTGGTGCCATTGTGCCAGCGGGCACTTGGCTGCTTTTGTTGTTTTCGCTATTTGTGCCAAATACTGTTTGGGTGGTGCCGATAAACTGCCAAGAGCGAGCAAATATCTGCTCTAGGCTGAGGTCGTACTGGGCTGGGTCAAGATAAAAATTAGAAGCCATGGTTCTGGCCCGCTCAACTGACTCTTGACGAATTTTTTGGCTTGTCATCAATCTACCACTATGAAGGGCAGGGCTATTTTACCTGATCCGCTGCTAATTGCTAAAGACCAAGCAGTAACTGTGGTCATAGCCGTAGCCGCAATCGTCTTGCCAGCCCATTACAATTTCGCCCTCGAAGCGTAGCACTTGAGAAACTGCACCTGCTATATCCCAGGCTAGTGTGGTGATAGTTCCGTCTTCGTGCTTTAAGTTTGACACTTCAAGGACGGCGCGGCCACTGGGCTTGAGTTTGGCAGCAATTTTGCCGTAAATTTTTGCTAGATCTTTGAGGTAGTTGTTGTAGCCGCCACCCTCTGTGTCTAGCATGGTTGTGTAAGCGGTGAATGGGTTTTCCGTGTGACTCTTACCCATGTAAGGTGGCGATGTAATAGAGAAATCAATCATTTGCGGAAGAGGTAATTTATCTAGGGCGGTTGAGTCTCCGTGCAAAGCTAACTCTGGATGTTGAAGAATCGACTGGACGTATTGATGGCGCTTCTGGTCAAATTCAACGCCAAAGCAAGTGCGCTTTAGCCGCTCTGAAACAAGTAAGGTAGTGCCGAAGCCCATAAATGGATCAAGCACCACGTCACCTTTGTTGGTAAATTCTTGCAGAAAATGCTCAACCAGCGCCTCTGAATATCGCACATCTTGATTGGCAAACTCTGCCGGTAGTTCTTTGCTCTGGCTGTTTTGCAAGGAGAGGAAGGTTTTCAAAGTTACCTCGATGTCAGAGTGTCCAAATAAGCCTGTCAGTTCTTGCAAATTTTTTTGCTTGTTCGCTAAATAGGGAGCTGTCTGTCGACAACTCCCTATTTTTTGCTAGCTATTTTTTAGTGTGACTCACCTGGTGGATTGCCTGGTGGGATTGGTGGTGGTGGGCAGTTTGGCAGTGGCGAGGTGAATTGCCATTGCGAAACCTCTGAGTCACAAGCCCTTGCTGAACCATCAGGGTTGGTTTGCCCTTGGGCTCTTGAGCAATCGAGCACATTGCCTTCTGATTCAGGATCACCTGATTTTGGCGGTTTGCGACAGTCGGCCTGAGTAGAGTAGGCATTGTTACGTGCCATTACCGACCAGTTAATCGTGCATGGATTACTTGCGGTAGGAGGCTCTTGATAGACATTTAGTGCCTGATAGTTTAGTTGCCCTCTCAAAATCGATTGTGGGTTAGTTGTAGCGTTCGGGCCGTTGTTGGCCGTGCTCACCAGAACCATGCCGTCTCCGGCAGTGGAATCGCCACGAACGATCATGCGGAAGTTGCGAGTTAGAGATGAGGGCACTACGCTTTGGGCGAAGACCGGTTGGAAGACACCACTAACATCAGTCATAGCTATGTTTATGTTGGGTGGGACGGTGCCGCCAACAATATACATACCGCTATCTACCCAATTCTTTGAACCGCGAGCATTGCTGACTTGGCCTGTTGGTACGGCAGCCGTACCTTCAATGCCAGCGTCGGTTGCTGCTGTTCTGGGTGAGAAGAAAGGAATGCTGCGGGCGAGCATGAAGTCGCCGGCTTTATTTTTCTTTGTTCCCATGGCGGTCACGGATAGAAGGTTATTGACGATGGTGTCTGTAACTCGTACACCCATCTTGCCGTTGTTTGCAGCAATAGTAGCTCTGTCGACCACTGCCTGGTATTTGTTAACTTCCGCCTGGGCGGCGTCAACTTCAGCTTGGGCCGTTTGTACTTGAGGGTCGCTAGAGTCGTTATTGGCATTTTGCATGGCCCGTGTTAAGGCTGCCTGAGCTGCAGTCAGACGGGCATGTGCTTGAGCCAATAAGGGCTGGTACTTGGTCAGGACTCTCTGAGCAGCAGCATCGGTAGCGAGAGAAACGCGCTTCGTTTCAAGAAGTTCGGTTTCAAGATCGTACAGGTCTTTCACTGGGTTGCCATCAGTGGTGGTGGCGTTCCCTTGCCTATCCATTCCGGTGGCTAGGGTTGTGCTTTGTGCTGCCCACGCTAATTGTTGAGGTACGCTGGCTTGCATTCTGAATGTGTATGCTTGATCAACAAAGACTTGTCTGTTGGAGTTGTTGAAGTTAACCAGAGAGCGAGGATCTCTTCCTGGGGTCATAGCGGTGTTAGAGTCAACTAAGTTGAAAATTGCACCGTAGACATTGTTAGAGTCTCCAACTGGAGGTCTTTGAGCAAAAGCAGGCTGTTCCAAAAATGAACTGACGATTCCGCTGGAGCTGCCATACCTGCTGGTTGAGCCGTAGCCGGAAGGTAAGATGGCAACAGTTTGACCGACAGGGGTGTTGCGCATATCGAGGTTGCGCATTGCTCTAACTACTGATTCGATGTTGGGTTTGATACCTTCGTTCTTGAGCCAGTCGTATACGAACAAAGTGAGCGAAACACTCGGATTGTCAGCATTGCGGCCCATATAGTTTGAACGAGTGATTGAGCCGGATCCAGGGAAGGCGCCGCCGTTAGCGGTAAAGTAGCCACCGCTACCACTCCAGGGGGCATTGCTACCACCTTGGGCGATAGTGTTGACTTGCGATGCATTCATGATAGTCAGCGGGCTGACAGCATTGCCTGTGAACGGTGCTGGACTGCCGACTGGGGGCATGCCCTGTGGGAACTCTATACGTAGAAGGCCTGAAGTGGCACCAAGTCTGGGGCCTCCCATCTGGGCGCAAGCCACAGAATTTACGATGCCTGATGGAAGGCCATTGCCAGCCTGCGGAGCTACGGCGTTGGCGCGCTCACGTGCTGATATCTTCACCACTGCAGGGATTACTGCAGCATTAGCCGATAGGCCTTCGAAAAGCCCTTTATCAACAAGGCGCACTTGCTCTGCCAAGTTTGAGAGCATTACTGGTCCTACTGGGGTTGGGATGTCAACCTTAGCCCGGTAGTAGCGAATGCCATTAACTCTAGCGAGATAAGCCTGATTGCCAGCGAGACCGTCCATACTCTCAGGGTTGGGGCATGGAGTGTTGGTAACGCCGGATGCACCTAGAGCTGTTCGCAAATCGCCAACTTCAATAGTGAAGTCGGCTGGAGTTAAGTCTTTGTAGCCAGACGAAGAGCGTCTGTTGTTGGCGTTGTAGGCAACGGCAGCGGCTTTTAGTAGATTGCCTCCGCTGATTGTTCGGCCGTCTGCGTCTTGGGCCGAACCGCCGGCCATGTAGGTATTGATTGCTCTGGCAAGATCTCTTGCTGCTGCCTTAGCGTTAGCAAGATCTTGAGTCGCGGCTGCTAGCATTGTCGTGTTGTTCAGTTGCTGGGCGACTAAAGCATCGAGTCTGGCTGTAGCCATAACGGTGTTTATTGAGAGAATTGGTCTCTGTTCCAAGCCAGCAGTACCGTACTGGTCAATAACTCCGACTCTTCCGATCCGCGGATCGAGAATTGTCACTTTCTGCACTTCTTTTGCGACGGCAATAGCGGCAGCGTCGACTGAATTTTGTGCTTGTTTGTGATAGCCGAATAGTTGTTGATAATTGAGGGCAATGAAACCGAAGATTAGAGCCACAGCAAGAAATGCTGCAATGCCGTAAATCAACGTGCTACCCGATTGGGTTCTCTTCATGATTGAAAAACTCTCCCAAAGCGTTGGTGAAAGTGGCTAGCCTAAGTGGCTGTCCAGACTTCTAGTAAGTGAAACGAATTTAATGATAGCTGCAAATGACGATTTTTGCAACCTTAATCTAATCTATTTAGCTCTGTTTCAGATTAACTTCTTGCCAGGGTAGTCACTTCTAATGCTGTGTCAGCTGAAGAATATAGGGTGCGGCGAGAACGAGAACGGCTATAAGAACGAGGTTGAAAGCGATCACCACTGAGAGCAAGCTTGTACCGACCATGAGCTGCCAACAAACAAGAGCGTGTCTCATAGACATAACGCGCAAGATGCCAAAGCGGCTCACAACAAATAGGGCCGCCGCGGCAAAGAAGAGTAAGTCAGCAAAGGCGTAGCACCAGAGCGCTAGTTCTTTTGGTCCAAAAAATGGTAAGGCTAGAAAGAGGAAGGCCCCAAGGATAGCTCCCTTGAGTATATTGGCGCTGTTTCTGTCCCCAGCCCGAATCTGAATTGATGGCTCTCTGCTGGCTTTGCTAACATAATCACAAGACTCGGTGAACGCTTTCCAGTTTGAGACACGCTTGCCTTCATCTAATGCGCTTTTCGTAACTTCTTCTGCTTTTTCTTCTGGTTTTTCTTCTGTCATGCCGAACCTAACTATAAGGGAACAATCTGAGGAGCCATAACGGCGGTAAGCGGAAATGACTGCTGTGAAGTGAGGGGCACCTGCACTGGCAAGATACCAGGAATCGAAGCCGGTAATTTGTAATCGACTTGGGTTCTTACTTCCACGCTGCCCTCGAAATTTCCTCCGAGCAGGGCATTGGTGGGGCGTTTAAAGTCTGGGGACAGACTGACTTGAACAAGACGCGGACCTATTATGTATCCGTCTAGATGCTGCATCTTCGTCACCACCGAGTTGGCCCGCTGTCTAATTGGGCTTGAGGCCGGTAAGGGGCCAGTGCCGTCGGCCACAATTGGTTGTACGACTGAAGCCGCTCGAGCTGCATCTCGGCAGGCATTGTCGTTAAGGGTGGCGGCCAAGAAGAATACTATTAGGTCGATGATAATGAGGAAGATTGGAATTAGAACGATCAGCCCAGTCGCTAGTTCTATCAACTGCTGACCTTCGCTGTTTCTCTTTCTGCGCTCCACCATTCGACATCTCCCCTGTGTGACTGCTACCTATGCTGGCTCGTTGATCTACTGTTGATTTGATCGGCTGCCCCTAAACCATCAATTAGCGATGCCCTCAGGGTGTTCAAGCGCGCATGTAGACTGTGATTGCACTGGAAAAGCGAAAGGAAAGAGCAGCGGGGTGATGGAGTAGCGTGCGTCTACCACATAGGTGTAAGAATAGCGCGTTTGGTCAATCGCGACGTTGCTGCCAGCAGCCACATCATATCGTTCCGGGGTTCCTCCGTCTAAGACGCGGAACGTGCGGAGTGTCATTCCTGCTGCCGTTTTGGGGGAAATGCCTCCGAATTGACCGAGGGGGCCACCAATGATTTGACTGGCGACGCGTTGCATGGCTGCAGTTGCCGCCGTGCGGGTTTGCGATGAGCCAGCTTCGCGAGCTGCCGCTTGGGAGGCGAAGTTCAATGTGGCGTAACCCGTCAGTAGAGAAAACAGAGAAATCATGAAAAGAATGACAACACTCATTACTAGAAGCGCAAGGGGACTTTCTGCCAACGAGCTGGCACTGGTGCGCCGGTGGCAGGAAAAATAACGATTTTTTGCTTTGTTGTGCATTCGGCCTTTATTAACTGGTAATCAATTGTGTTCGCTTACATAAGTCTACTTACCATTACTATTGTCAGAACAAACGCCGAGAGAGCAGAGGTAGATCTGCTACTTTCGCGTATATGGGTATGAAACTATTTGACCGCTAAATTTTCTAATCGGTTAAATTAGTTGTTAGTTAGGGTGGAGTCGGTCAGATGGGCAGTGATTCAAAGGTTCTTAAATTCTTTCGGCGAAAGCTGGTTCAGCTAGTTGTCGTTGTTTGCGTATTAGTTCTGGCGCAGTTTCTTTGGTCAACCTATCGCGATGCGCCCCTGCCAACCTTTGCTAATCTAGGTGAGAATCGCAACTCCGGGTTAGCTGGCAAGAAGGTAAATGATCCCACTGACAATCGCGGCCAACCAATTGACGGCTTGAGTGCTAGGCAATTGGCTGCTTTTAATGAAGGGAAAACGCTTTTCAAGAAGAAATTTACAGTCAAAGAAGGTCTCGGACCCCTCTTTAATGGTCAAAGTTGTTTTGAATGCCATGGGCAACCCTCTGATGCCGTTGGCGGAGAAGGCCGTGATAATTCCAGTACAAGCATTGTCAATTTTGCTAGACGCATTCCTACTTCACCTAAGGCAAAGCTGCCCATGTGTGAAGTGGTAGAAATGATGGGCAAGCGCGATGTTGATTTCTTTCTTGAAAAAGGTGGACCTAGTCTCCAGAGGCGCTCCATCACTACTGAGAATCCCGACTTGCTGCCTTTTGATGTTCAGATTGAAGCTGACATGATTCCACCGAATGCTGACATAATTTCGCCCAGGCATTCGCCACCATTGTTTGGTGATGGCTTAATTGACAACATTCCTGACGCTGACATAATCGCCAACGCTCTCAGAGAGAACATTGAAAACCCTGCTATTGCTGGTCGACCAATTTCGGCAGTTGATCGCTACACTGAAGCCCCTCGGGTCGGTCGCTTCGGCTGGAAGAATCAGAATGTCAATCTCTTCAATTTCACTACCGGTGCTATGAACATTGAATTGGGCTTGACTACCTACCTCAGTGCTACTGAAAATTCTTCGCAATCATTTGGCATTTTCCCTAAAGAGGCCTATCAGATCTTGCCGCCTGGTCCGAACGACAAAGGCGATATTTTGGTTAAGCTCAATTACTTTCAGGCACTGCTTGCCCCACCTAAGCGCGGTGTGATTACCGATGAAGTGAAGCGGGGAGAGAAACATTTTAATAGTTTGAATTGTGCATTTTGCCATCAGCCCTCTATGACTACTGCTCCTAACGGTTATGTTGTCGACCCCGACAGCCCCTTGCCCGAGCTTAAGTACCTAAAGCTGGATGGGCTATCTAATCAGAAAATCTATCCTTATTCTGATTTTCTTGTACACCAGATGGGCCGCGACTTAGCTGATGGTATTCCTCAAGAAGGAGCTCGCGGTGGAGAGTGGCGTACTACCCCGCTTTGGGGCTTGCGCTTCAAGAAGTTTCTATTGCATGATGGCCGCACCCGCGTGGTGCATGATGCCATCATGAGCCATGGTGGCCAGGCTGAGCAATCTAAACAGGCCTACGCCAAGTTACCGAAGCAGGAACAGGAAGATCTTCTTGCTTTTCTTAACTCACTCTAGATAATTCAGCATGAAACTAAAACAAATTTCGGGTGACATACTCGGTGGTTTGACAGCAGCAATCGTTGCCTTGCCGATTGCTCTTGCCTTTGGGGTGGCGTCAGGTCTCGGTGCTGCCGCTGGTCTTTATAGTGCCATTGCCTGTGGTTTCTTTGCGGCAATTTTTGGTGGCACCAAGACTCAAGTTTCAGGACCTACCGGTCCGATGACTGTAGTGGTGGCATCAATGGTAGCTGCCAATTCAGGCCATCCAGAAATGATTTTCGCTGCGATTATATTGGCAGGAATTTGCCAGGCTGGCTTAGGGTTGCTCAAAGCCGGTCAGTTAATTGAGTACATTCCCTATCCGGTTGTGTCCGGTTTCATGAGTGGAATTGGAGTCATCATTGTAATTTTGCAGTTGCGTCCTCTTTTTGGATTGCCTGGCAATGGCTCGGTGCTCGATACTTTGCAGTCGGCTCCAGAGATTATGCAATCAGGAAATATGGCTGCTTTGACTTTGGGTTTATTTTGTCTAGTCATTATTTATACTGCTCCATATATAAGCAAAAAAATTCCAGCGGCTCTTTTGGCACTGCTGCTGGGAACCTCTGCGGCTGTCGGTCTCAACTTAAGTCTCCCCACGATTGCTGAGATCCCCGCCACTATTCCAGTACCGCGAATACCATGGTTCTCTTTGGCTCAATGGCATGTGGTGATAACCAATGCATTTGCCCTGGCGGCTTTAGGGGCAATTGATTCTCTTTTGACTTCAGTGGTGGTTGATAGGCTGACAAGAACCCAGCACGATAGTAATAGAGAGCTTATGGGTCAAGGTCTCGGCAATTTTGTCTCAGGGCTATTGGGGGGATTGCCCGGCGCTGGTGCCACTATGCGTAGTGTCATAAATATTAAGAGCGGCGCCACCACACGGCTATCTGGCGCTACCCATGCCTTGATTCTCTTGGCCGTATTGCTTGGTCTCGGACCGCTGGCTCAAAAAATTCCGCTGTCATGCCTTGCCGCTATCCTGATAAGCGTAGGTATTTCGATAGTCGATTATCGCGCCCTCCGAGCTATTCGCAAAGCGCCTAAGGAAGATGTTATCGTCATGGCGATAGTACTTGTGCACACTGTGTTTGTTGATCTGATTGTGGCTGTTATAGCTGGCTTAGCTTTAGCCTCACTGCTGTTTGCCAAGAAAATGGCCGATTTCGAATCAATGCAAGTGCAGGCGTTGCCTGGATTGTTAGAAGCATATCCAGTCGTCGCCTCACTTGCCGAGGAGCTGCAGCGCCAGACCTTTGTTTATTCCTTTCATGGACCGTTATTCTTTGGCGAAGTAAAGCAACTTGAAAGGCTGGTAAAGGAGGTTTCGGGGGCGAAATATATCATTCTTCACTTTGCCAATGTTCCATTTGCAGATCAGTCTGGTTCTTACGCCCTAGAAGATGCTCTTTTTGAGTTTGAAGAGAAAGACATTTATGTTATTGCTGTCAACATGTCTGATTCGGTAAAATCAACCTTGGGAAATTTGGGAATAGTCATAATAAATAATTATGATACCGTAAGTGATGCTATTGCCCATATTGCCTTTGGTGATCTTGAGCATTCGCTTGTGTCAAAGCTACCGGTACTTGATCTCCATGTCTTGACCTAGAGGCCTTTTCGCACGAGCCGAGAAATTGAAGTAAGAGATTTTAGAGAGGGAAAATGGTTACATCTGACTTGCTTGGTTTGGAAAAACGATTGCTTCCGCAAGGCCTAAGATTTTTCCGTGAGTTAATATTGCCTGTGGGATTAGTCTTGGCGCTCTCCATTGGCTCAAGTGTGATGAGCGGGGCTGCCGCCAGTGACGCTGGCACTGCCAAGAATACTGCCAACGCTAATGATCGCTTAGTCGTAGTGCAAGAATCGCGGCCACATATTGCTCGTGCTGGAGTCTGGCAGACCTATCGCGATCATATTCATCTAAAGTCTGGTCAAGAAAGAAAGCAGTTGTTGTTGACCTTCGCCAATGGTGCTGATGGCCGGCCAAAGATGACCGATTTGCGCATCTCATTGGCGGGAAAACCATTTGCAACAATCAAAGATTTTGATGAGGCGGGCAACTTTAGTCGCAGCTTGAACGGACTTATTGGCGCTGGAGATACGGTCTTGACCAGTGAAATCTTCGGACCATCTGGGGCGCGGCTGGCTTGGAAGCTTCTATCGGAGAAGCCAACCGTGACCTCTGTTCAGCCAAACCCTTACGGTCGAGATGACATATTAATTATTCAGGGAACAAACTTCTCTGACAACAAGCATTCGCTAAAAGTTTATCTGGCTGGCAAATCGGCAGAAGTGGTCAGTGCTGGGGCGAACCAATTGCAAATGAAGGTCCCAGGTTATATTCCTGCTGGAGATCAAGACTTAGTTGTGTCAGTTGACTCGGCCAAGAGTAACGCTTTTAAGATTAAGGCTAGGCCAAACATTTACTGGATCGATATCACGGCTCAGAGCCCTTCGCAGCCGGTGATGATTCTGGGACGGGGGTTCTCGAAGAATCTAGCAGACAATGTGGTTATGGTTGGTCCACATAAAGCCCAAGTGACAGCAGCCAGCCATACTAATCTCACTTTTATCGTCCCAGAGATGCATTTCCCCCAGCACGGCATGGCAATTACCGTGATCACCAACGGCGTCTCTTCCAAGGAACACTTATCGCTTGATGTTGATTTGCGGAGAGTACCAAATATCTTCGATGCCCCCAAAGTAGTTAAATAGACTCTTGCGGTCTTATTTAATGAATTTGCACTGATACTCAGCCATCTCGCGAATTTTATCAATTTTTTGATTGTATTCTTTTTGGATGGCAGCCCTAGTTTCGGGATCTAAATCGTAAATTACAGAACCGTCTGGCTTTATGTATTTGTGTGTGGTTTCGCCGCTGCCATTGCCTTTTTCCATGCGCTCTTTGCATTCAGCACTGAGCGCGGCAATTTCTTGATTGGCTTTGTCCATGATCAGTTTTTTGCGCTTTGCCGCTTCACCCGATTGAACGTCGTCGACTCCACCAGTATTGGCAGTTGCGGCCACTGGTGCTGAGCTGGCCGTTGTGGCAGAGCTTGACGAGCCGCTTCTGGCGCTGCCTAATTTTCCCAGAATAGTCTGGCAGTATCCGGCGGTGGTGGCGTCTGGATGAGCATCTAGACAAAGTTGATACTCTTGTTTCGCCTGAGCAGATTGGCCGCTGCTCATAAGAATGTTGCCAAGGTAGTAGTGGGCGAGGGCAAAGTTCGGATAGGCCTTTACCACTTTTTCAAAGCTGGCCTTCGCCCCTTTGTAGTCTTTTGCAGTGTAAAGCTTGCACCCTGTTTCAAAATCACCGGCCTGAGCTGGCTTGATTGCAATCAGTGCTATTAGTGTCAGGGTAGCCGCTAGTGCCGGGTTGAAACTTTTCGGTATTTTCACTGTTTTCCTCGTGTGTGGTGGCATTGTAGTTACTGAAATAATTGTCTTGAAATACAAGTTTTTTGAATCAGATTCATTCAAAGGCTTCTTGGTAGTCATTGAAGAGTTCTTTCTTCATATTCTCAAAATCTATTTCTAGCTTTGGGAATGTTTTCTTGAGACTAATAACATCTTTGCCTGTAGCTTGTTTCGGCTCCATTCTTACGCGAACAAGAGCGATTCCCTTGAGGGCTAAAAGGCCTTTGGCATTAGCCGCGGTAAAAGGCATTTTTATTTGTTCTAAATTCTTTAGTGTTTTCAGCTGCGCGATACCAGTATTAGTTAAATCGTTGTTGTCGCTGATATCTATATATTTAAGCTTTGGGCAGGCTGCTATAGCAGCCATATCAGTGTCGCGTAGGTGCGCTGAAGGGAGACTCAGTCGTTCTAAATTAGGAAATTTTTTCAGGTCATCAAGGATTTTCTTGTTGAGCTCATTGTGGCCAAGGTGTAAATTTCGAATATTCTTTTTGCCTGATAGACTGGCTAAAAACTGGCCTTTTACGCGAGTGCGGTCAACAACCAAAGTTACCAGTTGTTGCAGAGGCGCTAGCTTCGCCATGGTTTCATCGGTAACTTCTGTACCTGTTAGTTCTAAGCGCTTTAGGTTTGTGAAACGAAGAAGTTTTACTACTTCATTTTCTTCAAAAATATTGTTGCTCAGTGAGATGCTTGTTACAGCTTCAGCAGGCAGGGTGCAAATTATGTCGACTGGCTTTTCTAGACCCATGAAGTCGGTCGCTATAAAGCATATGCCAGTTCCTTTGGTTAGGCGAACAGCGCCGTTGGCCTCAGCAAATTTCTTTGTCGGAGTGTGCTTGTCGCTGTAGTCTGCGCCAATCTCGGCTTCTCCCACTCGGCCAATTTTGCCTTTAGCTGGAAAGTGCAAGACGTAAAAACTTTCTGGTTTTTGCTTGGAGCTAGTACTGACCAGAGGTTTGCCATTTGGGGTCGCTTTGACCGGTGGAAGGCTTATTGCCAAGCAAAAGGTAGATAAGAGTGAGGCCGATACGAGGCAGAAAGGTCCAAAGCCGAAGGACAGGCAATAGGAAGGCAAGAGCTTGCTTGCCTGCTGGCAAGCGCACACGGCTTTGGCTGAGGCCGCTCTCCTGTTGACAGTAGTTTGCTCGGTAGCCATGACGCCTCTAAAGATTGCCAATTATAGTCGCACGGTTAGGCTTAATTAGTCTTTTCTAGCAAATCAGCCTTTCGGCTGAAGGACAATTGCTCCTCCGGCTGATGCAGAATCTCTTTATACCTGAAACCATTGCAGCATAATTCACTTTTTCATCACCTTACAGGGGCGGGAATATTGACAATGCAAACCTACGACGCAGGCGATAAGTTGCCAGATGAATACAAGGCCGCCCTTATTGACCTTTTATCCTTTCAGGCTGACTCTGAATTTGCTGGTGGACAACGCGTAGAAGAAAACATGAAATACGCAACTAGGCCGGAAGAAGCCTATCGTCTTGGCAAAAAGTTTATGGAAGAGATTGGCCATGGCTGGTATTGCTGGGAAATTCTTGCGCCCCTAGGAATAGATGTAAACGCCCGAGTGATGCACTTAGTACAAAATCGCGACAATCCAGATCCAAAGAAAGTGCGAGTAATCAACGGTTTTCGCAAAGAAAATTGGGCTCCAATGTTTGAGTGTTGGGCCGACGTTGCTATGTTTTCCACTGCCGTCACACCGGCTGCTGTAGCATTCCTTGGGCAGTACCGACAATCAAGCTATTTGCCCTGGGCTAAGGTATCTGAGCGCATTTGGGCCGAAGAGAAAGGACATTTAGCATTTGGCGTTTGGGCTTCTAAGCGCGTGCTAGAGCTTGATGGCGAAAAAGGCCGTGAGCAATTGCAGGCTGCTGTTGCGAAGTTTATGCAAATTGGGCTTGGCTTTGCCGGACGTCCTGCTGACGATAGTGAGCACTTTGCTCGCTACTTTGAATATGGTTTGAAAATCAAGACGGCACAGCAAATTCAAGACGAGTATATGGAAGTAGTGGAGAAACGACTGAGAGAAATTGGCTTGGAAATGCCTAAAGACATACAGCCTAACTATGATATGCGCATGGGCTATGCTCAATCAAAGCCGCTTTCGGCTGCTGGTACCAAGGGCGGGAAATAGCCCATGACAGCTCAAAGCCTAGGCGCACAATTAAGTGCTGAAGATACACTTCTGCTTGAGCAAATTGAGAATGGTGGCACCATTAGTTGCTGGCAAGAAGCCGGTGGCCGCTTTAAAGAGCTGGCCACCGGCATTCTCTTGCAGTTTGCCGATTCTCAAATGGCTGGTGCTGCTGGCTTCGCGCCCTTTATAAATAAGGCCACTACAATTGAAGACCGGCTCAATATGAGCACTATGGTCTCGCAAAAATTGAGCATGGCCAAGGAGAGCTACGAGGTCATTAGCGGCTTGAATTTCAATGTTGAGCGCTACCTCAGCAGCCACTGTTTTGAATCCCGGGTGCTAAGAGATTCCTTTTTAGGCTTCTCGCGCTCGTCAGCAGACAAGCGTCTCAATGCTCTTCTTTACCCCTTAGAAGGCTTTGAAGACATGCTCGTCTTTACTTATTTGCTTGGAGTGATGGCGCGACTAATGCTTGGTGAGTTTGCTGACGCCAAATTCACACCACTAAAAGAGTTGGCTTGTAGCTGCTTGCCCCTCGAAACTGCCCACGCCAATTTTGCCCTGTTGGCCCTGCGGCGCAAGGCTGAGTCTCACAAGAAGCAAATCGAGCTTTCTTACAAATACTGGTACCCCCGGGTCGAAACTTCGGCTGGTCCTACTGACTCGCTGCGCAATCATTGGCACAAACGCTTTGGTTTGAAGCACTCTGATAATTTGGAAATCAAAGAGGAGTGGAAGAAGGAAGTAAGCCTTGAACTGAAAAAGCTTGCACTAGAGCTATGAGGCAGCATGTTACCGACCCAGAAATCTGTATTGGTTGCTCGGCCTGCGAACTAGCATGCCCACTTAAGGCAATCAAGTCTATTCTTGGTCGTTACTGTGTAGATGCTTCTGTCTGCGAGGGTTGCGGCAAGTGTATTGAGGAGTGTCCAACTTCAGCAGCCGATTGTTTTATCGAAGTAACTGAGCCATATTCACAAGACCAGCAGTCGCAGTGGACAAGTCTGCCCTAGATTCTTTGCTGTGTTGTTGAAAAGTGAGTGTGTTCTAGTTGAAGCCAAACCTGTATAGTTGCTTTTGCTAGATTCAGGGATGCTTTCAAAGTGCAAGAAGGCGAGTTAAGCAAAATACCAAAGCTAGGTGCGCCAGGAGCTGGCCTGCCATTCTTTGAGATGTTTTTGCAGAAGGTCGTGATTTTTCCCATGCTCTGCAAGATCACTACTTTTGACAGCGCTATTAGAATTTTTGAGAAAGAATCAAAGCTGTTGTTGCGCGAAGTGGCACTTATACCTGTGCCACTGCGAGATAAACGCATTTTGGTGCCAAGGCTGCCAGCCATTGAGGATAGCTCTCGCTTTTGGTCGGCGGCAATGGTACTTGAGCACTTAATTATTGTCGGCAGTCAAATCAAGATAGTGGCGCAACATCTTGCTCGTGGCGAAACGCCTCCTGGTGTAGCTGATGTGGCGGCGGTGAAGCCGCCAGGAGATTTGGCTGGGCCGGTCTGTATCGAACAATTCAAAATTTATAGCGATGATTTTCTCAAGACCGTGCGCTCACTGCGCGGTGATCAGTGGGCCACTGCTACTTTCAATCATCCCTGGTTTGGCCCCCTGACTTTGCATAAGTGGATGTGCCTGGCAGCAATTCACCAGCGTATTCATCGCCGCCAAATCGAAGCCATAATAAGACTGCTTTGAACAACCCGGGTCTAAAGTCTAAAGGAAGAAGTCTTTCATTAATTTACTGCCGGGGCTGACAGCATACTGCTCTAAGTCGCTAACACCGGCCTTAGCTAATACTTCAGTGTCAATGAAGAAGTTGCCGCTGCACTGCTCGGCTGGCTGAGTGAAAATCCAGTGAGCGGCATCTGCCACTATATTTGGTGTGCGGGAACATTTGAGGGCTTCATCTCCACCGAGCAAATTTTTCACTGCGGCTGTGGCTATGGCTGTTTCGGGCCAGAGTGAGTTGACGGCAATTTGGCCCTTTAGTTCTTCAGCCATGCCCAGGGTGCACATGCTCATGCCATATTTAGCCATGGTGTAGGCTACGTGTGGCGCAAACCAGCGTTTGTCCATGTTGAGCGGGGGCGATAGGTTGAGAATGTGTCCATTGCTGGCGTTGGCTAAATGAGGAATCGCAACTTTGGAACACAAGAAAGTGCCCCGGGCATTGACTTGATTCATCAAATCAAAGCGCTTCATTTCGGTTTCGAGCGTGCCAGTAAGATTGATGGCGCTGGCATTGTTGACGAGAATATCGAGGGCGCCGAAGTGCTCAACAGTTTGGGCTATGGCTGCTTTGACTTGCTCTTCTTCGCGCACATCGCATTGAATCGCTAGGGCTTTACCTCCGGCTGCTTCAATTTCAAGAGCGGCTGAATGAATTGTGCCTGGTAGTTTGGGGTGCTTCACCACGGTTTTGGCGGCAATGGCAATGCAGGCGCCGTCGCGGGCTGCTCGCAGTGCTATGGCGAGGCCTATGCCTCTTGAGGCTCCAGTAATGAAGAGAACTTTTCCGGCGAGGCTCATTTTTTCTTCCTGTTTTTTGCTGTGGGAGTGACGTGGGTTTCGAAGTTTTCTATGTATTGATTGACGTAGTCTGGCGGTTGTTGATTGGCTTCTAGTCTAGGGTCGTTAACGGCCGGATGCGCCACCATCGTCAGTGGCACCACTCCAGCCCAGTAAGGCAAAGTGAGATCGCCTTCGTCATCATCGGGAGGTCCTTTGCGAATTTTTGCTGAGGCTTCGTCTATTTTTATAGCTAAAACTGAGGTGGCGGCTAATTCTCCACCGGTTGGCTTTCTTGTGTCTTCAAAGCGTTGTTTCATGATTTGATCTGAAATTACTTTGAGGGCGTGGAGTTTGGCTGCTTTCTCTGTTACTGGCACTGCTTGGCCAAAGACCATCACTGAGCGGTAGTTGATTGAGTGATTGAAAGAAGAGCGGGCCAGCACCACTCCGTCTAATAGTGTTACTGCTAGTGAAATTGGCATGCCTTGAGCCATGTTGTTCATCATGCGGCTAGCGGCAGCACCATGAACATAGAGCGTATCGCCGTCGCGGCCATAGCAGGTGGGAATGACCAGGGGTTGTTCTTTGTGCACGAAAGCAATGTGGCAAAGGAAAGTGCAGTCGAGTATTGCGTAGATAGTCTCGCGATCATAGTGAGCTTGGTCGCGCATACGCATGACGCGGTTGCGGTCGGTTGGTGTAAACTTGTCGCTCATAAGTACTGCCTATTTGCCTGAGCGTTATGGCTATTCGTCGCCCAGGCTATGTAAGTCTACACGGCTTGTCATTGGCATGCGACCTCTTAAATATTGATAAATACTCTGAGCAAAGCGATAAGTGGTCGGTTCTGCCTCACTTTTGGGCAAACGACCATGCTTGGCAAACCAATCGGCCCGTCCCATTACCCCTTCTACTTGTTGAGGAGTTAAGCCAAGACCTTGCAGCTCGACTTTGCCAGCGGGGGTGTTATAGGTATCTACAAATTGTTGCACTTTTGCCACAGTTTCTTGGGACAGCGGTGATTTTGCTGCTTCTCTATAGAGATATTGATTGAGGTTTTCCCAGCCGCGACGCAGCCCGGGGCGCGGAACTAGGTCAGCTTGCGTGGTGGCTGGTCTGAGACCATCGCCAAGATCGATGTTCTTGACAGTGGTTCCTGCCGGTGTTTTTTCAGAGACAAAATTGAGGATGTGATTGTCCCATTCGCCCATGATCATTCGCTTTGCCCAGGCTTCTTGATAGGCTTCAAATAAAGGTTTGTTCTGCCTGAAATCTTCCAGAACTTTCTTTGATGGCGGCGTGAACATTTTTCGAGGGCCATGGGGATCGACCACTTCTAACAAGTTCTTACCTGTGATCTCTTGAACATAGCCACTATGGGTCTTGCCGTTGATTTCTACAGTGCGGGCCACCGCTACAGGCAGCGAATTGGCAAAATCGATTTTTGCTCCAAGGCCGTATCCGGCAATCTCAGATTGTTGGCGGTAGGCGAATGCTTCAATACCAGTATCGGGCCTGAATAGAACCGGCTTGACTTGACCATCGGGGGCAGTGATAGTGCCTTTCCATGTGGTGGTTTGTAGATCGCCTATTTCTTTGATTGGGGTGAAGACCCCGTCTCGCAGGGCGATTTGATTAGCATCGCCAATTTTTCCTAACTGAAATGGTGTCTGTCTGGCCTCGCTCATGGCTGTAGGAGAGTCTAAGGGGCTGAGGCGATCGTATCGTGCTGACTGCATGCCGCCAACTCGACCGGCCGCCGCACCGACTAAACCGTCGGCCAGGCCACGACCCATGATTAAGGAGAGATTGAGCTTCTCGTCTGATTGCCACTGTCTTACAAGTTCGTTGCCAGAGCCAGCGGCTGTGCCCATGGCGCCGGCTTGGAAAGTTTTGTTCATAACTGTGTCAAAACGAATGGCGCCACGACTAGTGCTGTACATGCGCCCCCAGACCACATCGGCTGCTCCGAATGTGAGGGCGTCAACAGCTAGAGAACCTGGGTTGAGGGCTGTTTTCAATGTTGTGGACAGGCCGCCTGTAAAATTGAACTTGCCATCTTTATCTAAATAGTTTTCTCTGGTTAAGCCCGCCTCGGCTGTGCGCGAGACTATGCCGAGCTGAATGCCAGCTCTTGCTGGTGTAAGCGCGCTCGATTCCATCATGGCAAAACTGCCTTTCAGCACTGCCGCTTTGCCCAGACCGAGGGTGGCGTCGGTGGCCTGGTTTTGCCAGGTGTCGCCGATTTTGGCCTGGTCGGCCACATAGGTCAAGGCCAGGCCGCCTAGGGCCAGTTTGCCTTTCATAAAGAGGGGAGCTGTTTTAATAAAGGCTTTGCTGTAGTGGGTAACTTCGTCTTCTACAACTTTGGCCTTGGCCGGAGTGAAAATCTCCTGGGCAATGGGATCGATTGCCGAGTGCACGGCCGCATCAAGATAAGTCTGCCGCGGATGGCCGGCATCTTTATCGGAATTGGAGTTGTGCGAATCGAGGATGGGCATGCCATCTTATGCCCAAAACGTCCGTCCCGCCAAACCCGAGAGGTTCTGCTTGGTAACGCGGGCTGGTTTTAACCCATATTTTCTATGATTTGCATCTCTTCGGCTGTCAGTGAAAGACTTTCCGCTGTTAGGTCTTCGCGCATGTGCTGCTGGTTGGTGGTTCCGGTCAAAGGCAACATGCCTATTTGCATAGCAAAGCGAAAGACAATTTGCGCTACACCTGTGTTGAGTCGACGGGCCATGGCATGTACAGCGCCACTTTCGAGCACATGGGGATTAGCCGTGAGCAGTGAAAAACCCTGGTAAATAATGCCTTCTTTGCGGCAAATCTCGCGCACGGCGCTGTCCCAGCCTCGCATGGCATAGCAGCGGTTCTGCACGATCATAGGCTTGGTTACGGCTACTGAGCAGAGGGCGTCGAGCTGGTCGGCGCTGACATTGCTCACACCAATCATGCGTGTACGGCCTTCGTTGAAGTGCTCTTCTATGGCCGCCCACACTTCTAAATCTTGGGGAGTCAGACCCTGTCTTGAATAGGGGCCATGCAAAACGTATGAATCAAGATAGTCAGTGTGCAGGTGTTTCAGCGAACTAACCATTGATTGGTTCACTTGGGTGGTGAGGTTGGCCTTGGCGTCGTAGGGCGTGCGGGCGTCTTGGCCATTCACTGAGGTGAATTTGGTTTGCAGAAATAGACTTTCGCGGCCAATGCCTTTTTGCTTCAAGGCCAGCAAAGCCTCGCCCACAAGGGCTTCATCGTAGTGAATCAATTGATTGGCTGTGTCGATGCTGCGAAAGCCAGCATCAACGGCTGATTCTACTAGTTTGGCCGTGGCTTCTTTTTTCCAGGCCGTGCCATACATGATGGCGGGCATGGTGATTCCGTTGTAGCTGGTTACTGGCATGATTATTTGCTTGCGCCGCCCACTTTGAGACTAGCTGGATTACTGAAGAGATCTTGCTTCTTGCGCAAAGCATTGACTACTTCTTTAGAGACTCCGAGATTGGTCTGCAAAAGATTGGTGGAATTGCTACCGAGCCACTGTGAAAGCGAGATTTCTTGATAGTCACCAGTGTTAAATACAGCTAGGATTTCGCACTCGTCAGTGCCCACTGACTCAATATAGTGGCCGTAACCCATGGGCACGTAGCCAACATCGCCGGGGCCAAATTCGCGAGTAATCTTGCGGCCTTTGCTGCCAAAGACAGTCATGCGTGCTCGACCTTTGATGTAATACTGCCACTCATCAGCGTTGGGATGCCAGTGCATTTCGCGAATGGCAAGAGGTTTGAGTTTTAGGATGGCACCAGACATGGTGGCGGAGATAGGAAAGTCTTTTTGCGTCACTACGTTGAATGTTCCACCAGGAACGACTTCTGGTACCTTGGCCCCAAGGCGGAAGCGGTGGGTCAAAGGTGGTGGATTTTCACTGGCTGGAGGTGGGTCTGTGGGCAGAGCTTCAGGCACTGGGCCCTGGGCAATGTAGACTTCTTTTTTGGGGAAATTATTGAAAGTTTCCACTGGCAAGTTGAACTGTTTGGCTAGCACTTCTTTGGGAGTTTGGGCTAACCAGTCAGTCATGCTGAAGGTGGCAAATTCGGAAAAATAACCGCTATCGAAAACAAGCACGAAATGACATTCTTCATTGCCCAGGCCCTGAATTGAATGTCCATGGCCGCGGGGGAAGTACCAGACATCGCCAGGTCCAAAGTCTTTCACTTCTGAGCGGCCTTCTGGATCAATCACAGTGATGCGGCAGTGGCCCGCTATCACATACGACCACTCGGCAGCATTGGCATGCCAGTGGAGCTCACGTAGGCCACCTGGCTTGAGGAACATGGAGACTCCGGCCAGCCCCTTTGAGATGGGGAAATTCAAGGCTGTGGCTTCGTGAGATGAACCACCCTGGTAGGAGGTCATGGGCTGTTTTTCCAGCTCATATTTGATTTCAGGCATGGCCTCTTTGGCCATTTCTATGGCTTCGGCAACAGTAGCTATGGTCTTGCTTGAGCTGGGGGCCGCAGTTTTTTCTGCCGTGGCTGCCAGGGCTGGCTGGCTTAGAAAAATTTGGCCCAGCGACAGTTGATCCAGCGGAACTTGGCCCAGTAGAACTAAATTAAGAGTCAGAGCCAAGAGATTCTGCCAGGGCTTCATCATGATTTCCTTATGCTTAGTTTTTGCTGCTTCGATTTTGCTGCTTAGTCCGGTGAAAATTTTACTTGGCCTGGGGCGGCCATAGCTTCTTGCTATCTATCTTTGTGAGATTCCTTAACTGCAGCACACTTTCCCTTGGTAAAATTTGGCAAAAGTGGCAAGTATAGAATTAAGGCAATTCAAATTTGCGTCAGAAAAAATTTGGGGATCAAATGTCAAAGAACGAGAACGGAAAGCCCGTAATCAAAGGCCAAATAAAGAGGGCTAAGTTTTCGCAGAAAGACTACACTCACCCTGCCGCTGCCTGGGGCGCGGCTGCCAGCGTTGGCCGCATTTTGCTCGAGCAAAAGCAAGTTGTGGAGGGTGTACGCGCCATCTTCACCATGAACCAGGAGAATGGCGGCTTCGACTGCCCTGGTTGCGCCTGGCCTGATGATCGCAAGGGTCTGCGCATGGATATTTGTGAAAATGGTATCAAGCACGTCACCTGGGAGATGACGGCTAAGCGCACCGACAGCCAGTTTTTTGCTGAGCACACCGTTAGTGAATTGCTCGAATGGAGTGATTTTGCTCTCGAGAACGAAGGGCGCTTGACTGAGCCGATGAAGTACAACAGCGCCAGCGATAAATATGAACCGATCAGCTGGGATGACGCCTTTGCTCTCATTGCCAAACATCTGAAAGCTTTGCCTAGTCCTAATGCTGCGAGCTTCTATACCTCCGGTCGGCTTTCTAATGAAGCGACTTTTCTCTATCAGCTTTTTGCTCGCGAACTGGGCACCAATAATTTGCCCGATTGCTCGAATATGTGTCACGAAGCCAGCGGTAGAGCCATGACTGCTTCTCTGGGCACCGGTAAGGGAACGGTTGATTTAGTTGATTGGCAAAATTCTGATGCCATTTTTGTCATTGGCGTTAATGCTGCCACCAACGCTCCGCGCATGCTCAGTGCTCTGGCTGATGGGGTGAAAGAGCATGATATGAAAATTGTGCATATAAACCCGCTCGTTGAAGTAGCGGCAACCACCGCTATTACTCCCCACGAAATTTTGGACATGCTCACTTTTAAAGAGACTAAGACCAGCACTCTCAATTTGCAACCGCGCATTGGTGGCGACTTTGCCATTATGCGTGGCATCGCCAAATATTTGCTGGAGTTAGCCAAAGAAGACGCCAGCGTCATTGACAATGCGTTTATTGAAAAATATACAGCTGGTTTTGATGATTACAAAGCCGCATGTGAAGCGACTTCGTGGGCAGATATTGAGAAGCAATCGGCTTTGACTCGGGCACAAATTTGTCAGGCGGCAGATATCTATAGAAAGGCTAATAAGGCTATTATCAGTTGGTGTTTGGGCATCAGCCAGCAAGAATATGGTGTTGATACCATTCGCGAAATAGTCAATGTGCTCTTGCTTCGCGGCAATATTGGGCGTCTTGGTGCAGGGCCTTGCCCTATTCGTGGTCATAGCAATGTGCAGGGCAACCGCACTTGTGGCATTCACCATTCGCCTTCCGAGGCCTGGTTAGCTAAGATGGACGCTGCTTGTGGTATCACTTCGCCTCGTGCCAAAGGCTACGACACTGTGCGCACAATTCGTGCCATGCATGAAGGCGATGTGAAAGTATTTATGGGAATGGGAGGCAATTTCGCCATTGCTACTCCCGATACCAATCTTACATTTGCGGCCTTGCGCAAATGTGATTTGACGGTGCAAGTTAGTACGAAGCTCAACCGCAGCCACTTAGTTGTGGGCCGCGACGCCCTCATTCTGCCTTGTCTCGGTCGCACCGAATTGGACATGCAGGCAGGTGGCCCGCAGCAAGTAACTGTAGAAGACTCAATGAGTATGGTGCATTTATCGAAAGGCATGCGCGATCCAGCTTCGCCTCATTTGCGCTCAGAACTGGCAATAATAGCCGGGATGGCCCGGGCTACACTGGAGAACTCAAAGACTCCATGGGAAAAATATATTGGCAATTATGATTTGATTCGCGACAAAATGAGCGAAGCAATTGTTGGTTTTGAAGATTTCAACAAGCGTGTGCGAGAGCCTTTGGGCTTCCGCATCAAGCAACCAGCTCGCGAACTGACTTTCAATACACCGACTAATCGCGCTAATTTCTCGGCGGCAACTTTGCCCGATACTTTGCTGCCACCAGGGCGCCTCATGCTTGGCACCATGCGCTCTCATGATCAGTTTAATACCACTATATATTCAGACAACGATCGCTATCGCGGCGTGAAAAATCTGCGTACTTTGTTGCTTATGAATAAAGATGATATGAGTGAGCGGGGCTTGAATGAGTTTGATTTGATTGATATCACAAGCTTTGGCAAAGACGGTTCGACCCGAAGCTTGAATGGATTTCGCGCTGTGGCCTACAACATTCCTCGCGGCTGTGCCTCGGGCTATATGCCTGAATGTAATGTCTTGTGCCCACTGGGTGATTACAGCCCCCAGAGTGATCAACCAATGATGAAGCAGATTGTTATAGAAGTGAAAGCCGCGGTGCCCAGTGAAAACTAAGGTGAATAAGCAATCTAGCCACTGCAGCGAGTCAGCTGAGACCGTTGAGACAGTTATTGTTGCCACAAAGCGTATTGAGACTTCTGCATGTCGCGATTTTGAGGATGTACTCGCGGTTGAAGAACCTTTAGAGATCCATGTTTCTGTTCAGGCTAGTTCTGATGATTCTAATTCTTGCGATGACGCAGTCCAGTCTGTGGCTGTCACCATGCGCACACCGGGAGCAGACAAAGAATTAGCTGCTGGATTTTTATTCACTGAAGGAATAATCTTGCAGGCCGAGCAGATTGCTGAAATCATCAACGACAAGTGCAATGTCGTAATTGTCGCCCTTAAGGCCGGCGTAGAACTCGATGCCAAGCTTTTTGAACGTCATTCATTTGTGGCTTCTAGTTGTGGTGTTTGTGGCAAGAAATCAATTGCTGCTGTGAAAGTGAAACGCTCCTATCAAACAAACCCTGGCCAGCCGGTGGTCTCCTCCTCTACTATTGACGGCCTTGCTGCCACCATGCGCAAGGCCCAGTCTTCTTTCGATTCTACTGGCGGCATTCATGCTTCGGCTTTATTCAATAGCAAGGGTGAGCTTCTGGCCTTGCGCGAAGATGTCGGTCGCCACAATGCTCTAGATAAAGTAATTGGTTCGCAGTTTTTGCACGACAAGCTGCCTTTGAATGAAAGCATTTTGATGGTCAGTGGTCGCGCTAGTTTTGAGTTGGTGCAGAAGGCCTCTCATGCTGGTATTCCAATCTTGGTGGCAGTTGGTGCGCCATCGAGCCTGGCTGTCAGCCTGGCTCAAGAGTGCGGCATGACATTAATAGGATTTGCCCGCGATGGCCGCTTTAATATTTACAGCGGCGCTGAGCGTATCGTGATTAGTGATTTTTGAAAATCTGAAGGTAAGAGGCTCCAGTAATTAGAAGCAGCAAAATAAACAGAGGCAAGAGATGCAGGCAGAAGTGAAAAGACGCAAGATTGGTAGAACGCAACTAGAAGTTGCTCCCTTAGCCTTTGGCGGCAACGTTTTTGGTTGGACCATTGATGAGCCAACATCATTTGAATTGCTTGATGGCTTTGTCGATGCCGGGCTCAATTTAGTCGATACTGCCGATGTCTATTCGGCCTGGAAAGAAGGAAACGTTGGCGGAGAGTCTGAATCTATTATTGGTAAATGGTTCAAGCGCTGCGGTAAGCGCAACAAGGTTGTGCTCGCTACTAAATGTGGTTTTGATGGCAGCACTGATAAGAAAAATCTCTCAGCAGCGCACATTCACAAAGCGGTCGATGCCTCGCTGAAGCGCCTGCAAACAGACCACATTGATTTGTATCAAGCCCATGTTGACGATGATAAAGTGCCCCTAGAAGAAACTCTGGAAGCTTTTGATCAATTGATCAAAGCGGGAAAAGTAGGAGCAATTGGAGCATCCAATTATTCGGCTGCAAGACTTGCTGAAGCTCTTAAAGTTAGTGAAGAGAATAGTTTCGCTCGTTATCAGTGCTTACAGCCTGAGTACAATTTGTATGCCCGAGCTGGTTACGAGAATGGTCTAGAAGAGTTGTGTGTGACAGAGAATATCGGTGTAATTTCTTATTTCTCTCTAGCTCGCGGTTTTCTTTCTGGCAAATATCGCTCCGAAGAGGATTTGGCCCAGAGTGCGCGTGGAGAAGGGGTGAAGACTTATCTCAATGAAAGAGGCTTCCGCATATTGGCCGCTCTTGATCAGTTGGCCAAAGAATATTCTTCCAAACCCTCTCGCATTGCTCTGGCTTGGCTCATTGCTCGGCCGAGTATTACAGCGCCAATTGCCAGCGCTACTAATACCAATCAGCTTGAAGATTTGATTGCCTCGACCAAAATCATTCTTCCCCCAGCTGCTATAGAGCTTTTGAATGAAGCAAGCAAAGAGCTGTCGGCTGTTTAGTTTAGTCTCGTTTAGGGCGGATATCCTGCCATGCTCTGCAAGCTTCAGGTTCTAGTAGACCTCGTTATCTGGAAATTGTCTATCAAGGAAGCGTTAGTGTCGTGACTTAGCTCAAAGTCTTCAACATCATCTACTTTTGTAGAAAATTGCGAAGCATGTGTCACAGAAGCTCGCTGCAGTATAAGTAATTTCAAGCTAAATACAACGCCAACGAAGAGTCAATACGTGCAACATGAGCTAAGAGTCGCATACTTAGCACCACGGATTGATAACTTTGAGTTCGTCGAAGTCAAAATCTTTGACGTTGCGCGTTACGATGGTCATGCCGTGAACTATTGCTGTAGCTGCAATTAGTGAGTCTCTGTCCGATCGCTGGTTGGGGACATTCAGCCTGGCGCACTTGCGCGCAACGACTGTATCTATCGATAGGATGCGGTCGGCAAACGCTGGCAAAACGTGATCTTCAAGCCAGGTTCTTAGAAGTCTTCCTTGAGCTATATCTTTTCTTTCGACTAATAGAATGCCGATTTCAAGTTCAAGCACAGTTATGCTTGATAGAAATAGATTCGAGTGTGGAGTGGCCTTCGCCCAGCTTAAGACTTGTTTGTTTGCTTTGCTACTTTGGGTTTTACGCAACTCTGACACTACATTTGTGTCTAGCAAGTACATTAGGATAAATCTGCTGGCTGAAAGACATTGTCTCCCAATTTCGGCGGCTCACATTCGACAGTGTCGATACCGGGCATTGCCAGCAGGTCTATGATGTTGAATGTCTCTCCAGTCAACTTTCTGTAGTCTTCAATAGTTAACAGTACGTGGGCTGGTTTGCCCCTGTCTGTTATGAACACCGGGCCTTTCTTGGCAGCTTTTTTTGCTTTACTTGAGTCTTGGTTGAATTCTCGACTCGACAGGGTTGTGATGTCCATCCGCCGTTCTTCTGCTCGATGTAGATAAGTTGCTACAATTGCTTTTCGGATGGCAAGCGTTGTTGTGCATGAGAAACTTAGCTGTTGTTTTCTTGCCAGGAAAGCATATTGCAAAACAGCGCACCCTGTTCGATTGCGTCATCTAAAGCCAGGTGGGTATGAGGAAGTTCGTCAAACCATTCTTTCGGCATGTTTCGTTTCGTCGATTCTCTATATGGTTTGTTCAGCAACGCCATAGCGTAGGTTTTTATGTCTAACGCTGAATGCGAAAACGGACTTTCTCCTGTGAACCTAATCAGGTACCAATAGACGAAGAGAAAATCGAACGCCACCGGGTAGCCAACAAAAACTGCTTTGCCTGGGAGATTCTTAAGCCATTCAAGATAGCTTTTCATAGCCAATTCTGGGCTGACAAGATTCTGTCGACACGCGTCCCATGCTTCCGGTTGCGTGCGCCACCATTGCATCGTTTTTTCATCTGAAACAGCCCCGTCGAGTAAATCAAGGTTTGCAGAGAATGTTGAAACTAGTATCTTTCCCTTCTGATAGGCTGCGCTACCGAAACTTAGCATTGAATTGACGCCAGGGATTGGACCATCTGTTTCTACGTCAGTGCTTACATAAATTTCTTGACTGTTAGGCACAATTACGGTGCTCGCTTAGAAACTAAACATGTTTATAGAACTTCTCAGATTAACTGGTGCAATGACTTGCAACTGTCGCAAATAGCAATCAATCATAGCATTGTTCTTCTGATGGCTTTTTTGTAAGGAATGCAGGTTGTGGGAATAGACTAGTTTTTTGATCAGGTAAGTATCTTGGTTGCTCCGGCGCTCCTAATTCTCATCAATAGATAGTTAATCCGTCATTGAAAGCCATTTTAGGAGTCGAAGGTTTATGAATTATAGGCTCGGCGCTCAGTTTGTCATTTCTCTGTCACTGCTTCTTGCCTATGGCTATTGTTGCCAGAATGCCCAGGCGGAACAGTATCGACAAGCTGATGTGCAGGCTGCCATTAAGGAGCTGTCGAGCGAAGACCAATGGGCTCGCAAGAGCGCTGGCTTTCATCTGAGCGAGATGGGGCCTGTAGCCAAAGATGCCGTGCCCAGCCTGACACAGGTTTTGCTCAGTGATAATTTTGCTGGGGCGAAAGGCGAGGCTTCTAACGCTCTCGGTCACATTGGCCCTGATGCCGCCCCGGCCATCCCGGCATTGATTGCCTTCTTGCGTAGTGCTGATGGCGGATATGAAAGAACCTACGCTGCTTCAGCCTTAGGTGGTATCGCAAGAAAGCCAGAACTCTGTGTACCGGCGTTGACCGAAGCAGTGCAAAACGATTCTGAGCCGGTGGTTCGACAGCTTGCCGCCCGTGCTCTTGGTGATTTTGGTGCGGAGGCGACAGCGGCGGTGCCGGTGTTAATCGAATCAATCAAGAACGGCGATAAAGGCATGCGTGAGGCGGCAGCCAATGGATTAGAGCGCATTCCCTGCAATGCTAAAGATGTGCCAGCGCTCACGGCGCTTCTCTCTGATGAAATAGATTCTGCTCGAATCGCTGCGGCTAGGTCGATTGCTGGCGCAGCTTCAGAAGCAGTCTCTGCTGTACCAAAACTGAACGAATTACTTGCTGATAGCAATCCTAGTGTCAGAGCGGCTGCTGCTGCTGCCATCGCAAAGATTAAGCAGTGAATTTTCTCTACTGGATTGCTTTGATTGTTCTAGAGAGTAAGTCTATGTAGATACTTGTGGAGGTCAGTTTAGTTGGGGTGAAGTCTTTGCCTAAGCTTAGACGGAGCAGTGACGGTCGTATGGGTGTATTGGTGTCTGGCCATAGAGTTGTGGCATCTAATCTAGTTTTACCGTATCACCAAAGGCTGAACGAAGTCCGGGGCCAACTCCAGAGAGTGAGCCCAGTGAATATTCTCGTTCTCTAGTGGTTTCTGCAGCCGGCAAGAATTGTCTCAAGGTCTCGACTGGAATTGCATGGCTCTCTTTGTTAGCCCATTCACCAATGCGGGCCGTTCTCAGTACTCCCACCACCTTGCCTTGCATGTCTAAGAGCGGTCCCCCTGAGTTTCCCGGGGCTAGATTCCTCCCCAAGTTTTAGATAGTCGCAGCTCTTCTGCTTCTTCTCTATCGTCAATTTTTCTGCTAAGTCAAAAGAATCTTGTCGAGTGATACTTTTTCTTACTTCACCGGGTCAAGTTGGAAATTGCAAACTGTACGGCAAGGATTTCGGGGTGATCTTTCACTAGCAATTGCTTGCGTACTTGAAGGCATTTGTTCAGTAAATCATTAGCAGCTTCTGTATTGCCTTCCCTCATCAGGCATTCGCCTTCATGCTGTAGAAGTTTCGCTCTTGTTAGTTCAAGCTGTGGTCCGGTCAACCTTTCAATCAAGCTAAGGCCGGACTTTATGGCTTCCGCTGCCTTCTGGTTTTCACCCTGTATCGAATATGTGCTGGCGAGATATGCGCAAGCTCGGGCGACAAATTCTGGAAACTGGCTATTCAGTTTTTCTCGTAAGTTAACGGCGCGCTCGAGATCGATACGGGCATCCTCAAGTGATCCTAGAATTATTTCCGCTCTGCCTTTTGAAGTAAGAGAGCTAGCTAGAATCAAGGCCGACCGAGTTATTGTGGCAACATCGCTGGGTTCGGCATTTAAGATGGCCTCCTCTGCGAGGGCTATAGCATTTCGTGCATGGTTGTAGGCGCCATCGTATTCACCCATTTCAATGAGAGTCTCAGCCAGGCTTTCGTGACAGATAGAGACAATATCGGCGAAGTTCTTTTTCTGCTGTGCTCTGCTTGCGGTGATTAGTTTTTCGTTCAATGCTGAAATGTCTTTTGGCAAAGGAGTATTTACGAACTGAGACCAGTCATTGGCTGTAACCAAGGCCTTCTCCCCAAGTTGACGAGCTTTTGAAAACTGCAATAGCTCGCGGGCGATCTCGGCCTGCGAAGCAAATGCATGGGCTGCTTGACCTGAAAGAGGGTCCAGGGTAGCGGCAATTGTCGCACTAAGATCGGCAAGTATTCCGGCCAACTTAAAATGTCGTTGCCTGAAAAAATACGAAACTGAAACGGGTAAAAGTTGTAAGAAAATAACCATACAAAGGGCGCTGCCGACAACTAAGAGAGCCTGAAATGTACCTTTTGATACGCCCGGCACATGAACATTTTCGATTAAATAAATTGCGCTCACCGTGAAGCCGGCAAGGGTCAAAATTATTATTGCTTGACCAGCTGTGATTGAAGGCAGTATCTTCATGTCTCTGCCAGCGGCGCGTACTCTTCTTCGCTCAGACCAAATGTCCAGGCTACGGCCTGGCGGGCTCGCATCATATTCGGTGGCACGCGTAAGAAGTATTCTTTGATAGTGCCGTCTGGTTCTGGTGTGGAATTTTGCACCCGTACCACAAGAATAGGCTCATCGCTAGCCAGGTTCATGCGATAAAGTATGCCGCAATGATCCTGGTGGATTTTGATCACTCTGCCTTCGCGCAGATAGTTGTCTAGGCCATAGCGTTCAATTAAAACCCGTCGCACTTCGGCGTTTGGCTCAGACTCGATTAGGTCGAAAGTGAGGGGCTCTGGCAAGAGCACAACATAGGCTGGCACCAGTACTCCATGCCAGGCATAGATGCCCCAGCCATCGCGAAACTTCATAGCCATTGCTGTTTCGTTATGAAGTCGGCTGCGGTTGTCGCGGTGTAGTTCAAGTGGCCGTTCTGTCAAAATACAAATGTTTTCAAAGGGCCACCACCAGCCGCTTGTGCGGGCGAGCTTGGTGAGGCCGTTGAGAGGTTCAGTGCCTTCTACACCAATCTGGCTGACAAAATCATAGTAGGCAAGCCAGCCGCTATCGTGTTGACCAAAGCCACCGTCCCATTTCTGTAGTCCAGCAAGCACGCCGCTCATTGATGGCACCATCTGCCTCAGGGGCTCGGCGACATAACTCCAAACTTGTTGATGCAGGGGTTTGACTAATTCGTGGTAGACCTGGTCTGCTACTTCAGCTGAAAGTTTGTTGTCGACCACTGCTTTTACTTTGTCTTCAGCTGTGGCGCGAATTTGTTTGTAGACCGCTGCCCCAGACATCTTGCGCAGGTATTTCCAAACATAGATACCGAGATTTTCAGCAAACAAATCTTTGACTTGTTTCTCGATAGCTACTCCGTGTTTATCAATAATTTTTTGCGTGGCATTCTGGCGAATATTGCGCCGGACAGCCTGCCAGGTTTCGGCCCCAACCATTTCGCCGACAGCTTTTAAGCCCTGCTGCCAGACTTTGTCCCAAACGTCTACTTGGCCCGTATTGAGTTGGGCGGGCCAATCAACATCGCTGTAAAAGAGCTTCATGGCGGTGTTACCCGCCCAGGGCGATTGCAGCCATATAAACAGCCGTGGCGGCTCTAAGCCCGCCGCTTTGTAGGCCTCAATGGCCGCGGCCTCAGCCTCGGCACGGTCGGTGGGTTGGGTGGAGAATCCGTATTCTTTCCACTTAGTCAGAGTATCTTCAAGAAGGTGCTGGTCCGCCGGTGGCAGCCAGAGAATCTTGTTTGCGGATTTGTCAGCGCTATCAGTCGAGCCGTTAGCGCTGTCAGTCGATGACATCTCGCGGTGGAGCCTCCGGTACATATTCTCTTTGCTGCACGACGCGGTAGACGCCTTCGGGCAGTTGGATGGTTCCGTGCTCTTCGTGCACTAGATTGCAACCGCCCGCCTTGGTGACGACGTAGCGCTCACCTTTGGCGGTGAAGAAAGAAGCTGTATCGGTGCTAATGGCATGGGCGTGGCCGGTGACTTCGCCATACTGAAGAATGATGCGCTTTTCGCACTCCACTTCTCTGGCCTCGGCTGGCAGCTTGTCGATTTTTTGCACAAGCACATCGCCTTGTCTGTAGGTTTGAAATTTGACGGCGGGGCGGTCCGCTCTTCCTGTTTTTAGCAGCATATAGGTTCTCTCCTATCTCCTAAGTTTAGGAAATTTTGACTAGTAACAATGTGCCCAGTGGCCATTGGCTTAAAACCGACCAGTCGGTCACGTTTTATAAATCAATATTCCATTATCTGTATGCGCCTTGAGTATTTTTGTTTAGTGCAGAATTGCCCTTATTCCATATCGCAGAGCATGATTGACTGTAGTTCTCGCCACTCGGCTGCCGGTGCGTTTGGCTTGAGTTTTAATGGGGTGGGCTTTTGGAGTATTGCCAATCATGGGCGCGCTGCCAAGATCTGAACCCTCTGCAATTTTGCCGTTAGCATCGAGAAATTGCTCGTGTTTGTCGTAGATGGGCTTGCCATAGTCGGCATAACTGGCGACGTCAAAGCGCTCGTAAGGCTCGAAGGGATGTGCAGCCAAGCGCTGATGCATAACGATATCTACGGTTTTGACGTTTTTTTGTGGAGTTTTAAGGGTGGAGGGATCAATCGCCCGGGCGCTGTAGAAGAAGTCTGAGTTGGGTCTGTTTTTCAGTTCGTACTGTAAGTCAAAACCTTGCAGATGACTGCGATTTCTCATGGCTTGATCGTGGCTGGCAATATGGTCGAGCTGCTGTTGGCTGAACTGCATTTTCTTTTCTTCCAGCGAAAGGTTACTATCTTGCCAAACTTTGCCTAGCTGTTTGGCTAAGGTTAGCTCTTTTGCCAGGTCTTCGGCCTTCCAGTAGCCAGGTAGGCAGGTCATTATGGTACCGTCAGGGGCTAGAACGAAGATCTGTAAATTGTGTGGTCCGGCGCCGTTGGTAGTATCTACGGCGTTCTCGTCAGGTTTATGCTTACCCGATGCCCCAGCATATTTTTTGTTTTCGATATTTGTATAGCCAACGACAAAGTCGTTCTTTAGCATTGAGAAAACTGGTTCGGAAGAGAGCGACACGGCTCTCAGGCTATTGCCAGCACTTCAGGTACTGCCGTCTATCTTGCCCAGCATATGCACCCAGACAATCAGTTTACCCTCGCGTTCAGCGTCTGCCTCTGCTTTGCTTAGCGATTTGTACCAGGTTATCTGTGAGGTCAGTTTGTGCACATTAGCCGAGCACACTTCCCCGTTCAGTACGGTCTTGGCGTTAATTGGCGTGGTGGTCGCTTGCAGCACCAGGGCCGTTATTGCCAAAGTGGAACTAATTACAAATCTTCTAGTCTTGGTCATTGTCATTCTCAATTGTTATTGTTCGCTCTTGCTGTTTCTAGCTCCTGACTTATTGCAGGATAACAAGAAATCGTGACGTCTGCGTAAAGAGCATATATCGACCATTGCTGATTGCAAAGTGAATTATGCGCTAATAAAGGAATCAGGTTAGGTTAATGGGTAAGTATAGAGAGTTACGCAGGCAACCCAAAATCATTCTTTTGCACTCTGCTGAATTTGCCAGTGCGAAGAGATCAGGTTAGAAGCTTTGAAAGACATAGTGTCTGAAGGTCTCAGGAAATGCGCGTACTGCTCGTAGAAGATAGTTTAGTGCAAGCCGAAGTCACTCGCAGTAAGTTAGAACTGCGGGACGTGTCGGTGTTGTGCGTCTCAACTTTAAGTCAAGCCCTAGAGGCCCTGCAAGAGCCCGGTATTGACGTCATTCTGCTCGACCTGTCTTTGCCAGATAGCTCTGGTGTTGATACATTTTATCGCATTCGGGCTGCGGCACCTGATATTCCAACGGTTGTATTGACTGGCATTGATGATCAAGGTGTGGCCATGATGGCGCTCAAAAAAGGCGCTCAAGATTATTTGGTTAAGGGCCAGGCCAGTGATGATTCTGTTTATCGCTGCTTGGGCTATGCCATCGAGCGCAACAATGTAGAGTTGGCTCTAATTCGCAGTGAAAAGCGCTTGCGCATCATTGTTGAGAATACATACGATGCATTTATCTCGATGGATTCTCACTGGCGCATCACCGATTGGAATGCCCAGGCAGAGCGAACATTCGGTTGGAAGCGCAACGAGGCACTTGGTCGGCCGCTTTCAATGATTATTCCCCAGCATCTGCGCCGTCAGTATACCCGTGAAGTCTCTACATTCTTCAAGACCGATGAGGAGGACGAGTTTTCGCGCATGACCAGCGAGCTTATGTGTCTGCACCGGGATGGCCATGAATTTCCCATTGAGATGGGGATTTTTAGAGTCAAAGTCGACAATGGCTGTATGTATTGTGCCTTTGGTCGCGATATTACTGAGCGCAGGCAGCTTAATGAAGAGCTAGAGCGCCGCGTTCAGGTGCGCACAACTGAGCTGACGCGCTCAAACGAAGAGTTGAAACAGTTTGCAAAAATAGCTTCTCATGATTTGCAGGAGCCACTGCGGGCAGTGCAGGGCTTTGTGAATTTATTGGTGGAAAGTACTAAGGGCCAGTTAAACAAAGACTGCGAAGAATTTATCGAGTATATTCTTGATGGCACCCAGCGCATGCAGCAGCTGATTCAATCGGTGTTGACTCATTCGAGTATAACCAATCAGCAGTACGACCCCCATTCGGCGCCGTCCACAGATGTTGATGGTGTAATCGAAGAAGTATTGGCGAACCTTGATGCTTCAATTAAAGAGAATAACGCTACCCTTGAAGTTGATAATTTGCCGGAAGTGGCTGTTGACCGCTCGCAACTAATACAGCTATTCCAAAATTTAATCAGCAACGCCATTAAGTATCGCGGTGAAGTTGACCCCCAAATTTTTATTACAGCAGAGAGAACTGTCGATGAATGGCTTTTCTCTGTGCGAGACAACGGTATCGGCATAGATAGCAAATATGCCGATCGTATTTTTGATATGTTTGCCCGTCTGCATGGTAAGACGAAATACAAGGGTACAGGCATGGGCCTGGCCATTTGTAAGAAAATCGTCGCATTGCATGGCGGCAGAATATGGGTGGAGTCAGAATTAGGGCAGGGATGTATTTTCCTGTTCACTCTACCAGCAGCAAGAAGACCCCCGAGGAGAGCAGCCATGGACAATAATATCGATATTCTATTGGTGGAAGATACCCCATCAGATGTAAGGCTGACTCAGGAAGCATTGAAGCGTTCTGATTTGAAGTATGCATTAACAGTGGTGAACGATGGTGTAGAAGCCATGGACTATTTGCACGCGGCCAAGAATTCGCAAACCCAGAGATTGCCTGACCTAATTTTGCTCGACTTGAATATGCCCCGTAAGAATGGTCATGAAGTGCTTGAAGAAATTAAGGCCGACGCGCATCTGAAGGGCATCCCCGTGGTTTTGCTGACTGTGTCGCAACGCGATGAAGACGTGATGGAAGCCCTTAAAACTAAGATGAACTATTATCTAGCTAAGCCAATTACCTCCGCGAAACTTTCGGTATTGGTGAGAGCTATTTGTGAACTGCAAGCTGAACATGCTGGTGGTGAGCGTCATCCTGCTCAAGAAGAGACCCATGTGCGCCTGGTGCTGGCTGGAAACCCCCATACCTCTGTTTCGATCTTGACCAAGCTGGCTATCGATGAAAGCGCTCGGGTACGAGCTCGGGTTGCTGAAAATCCAGAGACGCCAGAGCATTTATTGCTGAAGTTAGCTGAAGATGCCGATGCTGACGTGCGGCAGGGTGTCTCTGAAAATCCTAAGTTGCCGATAAGTTTGCTTGAGAGGCTGGCTAAAGACGACAATGAAGATGTCCGCCTAGCTATTGCTGGTAATCACAAAGTGCCGAATGCCATTCTTGGTGCTTTAGCTGAAGACGACAACACCTTTGTGGCTGCGGCCGCCAGTAAAACGCTGACTGAATTGGCCAGTGGGGTCAGATCCTAGCTAGCCTAGTTAGTTGCTTTCCAAGATGGTGAAAAAAGACCGCTGAGCAGGTAATATGTAACCGGTTCCGGCAGAGCCATAGGCGAAAATACATGAGGTCCGCAACCTCACGCACTGCGAAACGCGGTCTGCAAAAGCACGTTAATTTAGAGTTGGCGAGTGGGAAAGAAGACTATTTCTCGGGCCTTATCCTTCGCTATTGCACCTTGCCTCGGGCGAGGATGGGCCAGATTTCTTCGATGATGCCATTGCGGATGCCATAGTAGGTGTCAAACAAATTGACGGTGGTGTCGATATGGCTTGGTATCATTTCTACTCTAGCGCCAATGGCGAGAGTTGTATCGTCGGCGCTACAGGTTAGGATGCCGTGTTCATCACCGCCTGGGCGATAGCTGGCTGTGGGATGGTATTTTAGTTCAGCGTTGCCCATATCATTAGAGAGCGATTTGAGCCCCGCATCGATTATGGCGCGTTCAGGTACCGGCCGACTGATGACAGTCGCGATAACCGATAGAGCGTTGGCGTAGAGCGGGCCGATAGCATTGCGGTAGGCCACATCCATAAAGACAAAGCTACCTGGTTGCACTTCGGTTATTTCATCAAATTGGGCGCATATCTCGCATGTGCCAGTACCGCCAGTGGTGACTATTTCTAAAGGCAAGCCTGCTGTTCTAATTAGCTTGACTGTCTCGCAAAGCTTGTTCATGGCCTCTGTGCATAGATGCTGCCGCTGATCGCTGGCTAGCTGCTGTAAGTGCCCTTCGTAGCCTTGTATGCCAACCAAACGTAGATTCTTAAGACTGGCAACATATCTAGCCAAGTTGGCGGCCTCTGCTCCAGGGGTCACTCCTGCGCGATTCTGACCAACGTTTAGTTCTATCAGTACTTGCAGCTTTATTGGCTCTGCCATTTCGCTGATTGCCGAATTCAGAGCCTGGGCTCCCTCTGTGCTATCCGCTACTACTTTTACATTGGGATATTGGCTCACTAAATTTAGTAATCGCCCTATTTTTACTGTTCCCATCACTTCGCTTGTGATTAGTAAATCAGTTATGCCAGCTTGTGCCATCACCTCGGCCTCACTGACTTTGGCAACACAGCAGCCAGCTGCTCCAGCATCTAGTAATTTCTGTGCAAGGTGTGGTGATTTGACAGTTTTTAGATGTGGCCGCACCCGTTTGCCGCTGCTGGCCATGCGAGCCATTAGCCTGGCGATATTGTCTTCCATTGCAGGCAAATCGATTGTAATTGAGGGAGTATCTAGGGCTTCTATGCTCTGGCCAATTTGGGGAGCGCTGTTTTGAGGCATTTGCACTGTTACCGCATTGGTTGGGGAGCGACTAAGAATCTATGAAGCAAAATTTTTGGCTGCTTGATAGTCTAAATCCATTTCGTTAAGAGCTTTGCGCTCACTGGCAGCCCCAGCGCTATTGCCGTTCATAGTATAGACCTTGAGTAAGGCAACGTGGAAATGCCCGAGGCCAAGCTTTTTAAGCTTTGACCTTTTGTAGTGTGTTGCCATTTCTATCACCCCGACCTTTGAGTTTGTGATATACCAAATATAGAGTGTTTTGGTAGCGTTGGGAATCATTTGGCTGCGCATGAAAAGTGAATCGATTGATAAACTGGAGCAATTTCTCAAGCTTCAGGTGAATATGCACGGCCCTGACAGTCGGCAGGTCGCCAAAGTTCTAATCAGACTTGCCATAGCTTTTATGGAAGATGGCCGACTTAATGATGCTGAGGCGAATTTGCTAAGGGCGCTTAGTATTGAGCAAGCCCGACCAGCGCCAGACCAAAAGTTAATTGTTGAAGTTGGCAAGCAAATTGATCGTATTCATCAGAAGCTTGGTGCACCCTTAGAAGATAATTTGGAAAGTCTGAAGGTCAGTACTGATCGCATTCCTGCACTGACGCCAATGTTTGAACCCACTCAGTCCTTCCCTCAGGGCGGTGGAGTACTAGACGCATTTGCCACTGCCGCTTCAACTGATTCTGAAATCAGTACTGTTACTCACTCAGCTAGCAATGCTGATGCGGCCGCTCATGCACATACTAAGTTCGAGCCGATTGATAAGGCAATTGTGGCAGCTCAGCAGCAGATTCGCCAGATCAAGCAGACTGGAGGTAGTGATAGCGTAGCTGTGGCCGATGCCCTGACAAAGTTGGCCGACCTTTATTGCCGCAAAGAACAGTTGAGCGAAATGGAGCCGCTTTTAGTGGAGGCCTTGCGCATCAGAGAAAGTATTTGTGGCAGCGCTCATTTAAGTGTCTCTACTGACTTGAAGAATCTTGGACGGCTGTATTATTTTAAGAAGCGCTATGACCTAGCTGAGCCTTATTTAAAGCGTTCCCGAGCCATTCGAGAAGCAGCGCTAGGGCAATATCACTCTTATGTTGCTGATGTGGCAGAGTGGCTGGCCAAGGTTTATAGAAAAACGGCGCGAGTGGAAGAGGCTAAAGAGATGGAAGCTTTGGTGCTAGAGAGCCGCACCAATTATGGATCTGATTGGGAGAAGTTTAGGGTTGGTGGTGTTAGGGCCTTGGCTTTGGGTAATGTGCTAGAAGCCCAGGCCATGTGGTTGGGCGCCCTCGATGAAAGTAGCGATTTCAGATTTGACGATCCTCGTTTGAGCACCACTTTAGAGGGCTTGGCCGAAGTTTATTGGCGCCGCGGCAAATTTGACAAAGCTGAGCCCCTCTGTAAGCAGATTTTGCAGATTTCAGAGACTCTGCTGGGGCAAGAACATACTGATGTTGCTCTTGCTGCAAATAACCTCGCACTTCTTTGTGACCGCCAAGGTAAGTATTCTGAAGCGGCCATGCTCTATCAACAGGCGCTCGCTATCAGCGAGAGAATGCTTGGTCACAATCACCCTGATGTTATTGGCATTCGCGAGTGCCACGCCAAGGCTAGACAAATGGCACAAAAACAAATTGAGCGTAAGCTGGAGAGGGCCTAGCGGGTCAATTACTTCCCTGCAGCAGCCATTTGCTTGAAGGCTTCGGCCGCTCTTTTGGGCATGTCTGCTTCGGCTACGTCTTCAACGTGCTGAGCTAGTGACCACATGTGGCCAAAAGGATCGGACAATTGACCGTAGCGATCGCCCCAGAACATATTCATCAAAGGCATCTTCACTGCGCAACCGGCTTTCAGTGCTTTGGCGAATGCTGCATCAACATCTTCGCAATAGAGCATCAATGAACCTGTCACTTTACCTGCTGTTTCAGGGCTGACGCAGCCGCGCTCTGAACATTCTTCGCCCATCATAATGACTGAGTCGCCAATTTTAATTTCGGCATGCATTACTTTTTTGCCGTCGGGCATGTGCAGAACCATAATTTGTTCGGCACCGAATGCTGCTTTGTAGAACTCAATTGCTTTAGTAGCATCACTGAGAACCATGTATGGAGTTACCGTGTGCATACCAGTTGGGATGGCCTTGACTTTGTCTGACATTTCTTCTCCTAATTTGTCACCTTTCGAGGCCCGTAAGCATATCTCTCGTATGTCTAAATTTCAACCATCAGAATGCAAAAGAAAACTCTAACCGAGTTCATATGAAGTACTACCATAGATTTGTTTGTAATCAAGTGCTGGAGCTGGTCCTAAATACATGCGGGCACAGCCAAAACTCTCGCTGAGCTTATGTTTCGCTGCTAAGGAAAGAGCCTCGTCATTAATCTCCGGTACGTCCAAGTAAACCACTTGACCGCTGACTTTGGCTGTCAGTGCCAGGAAGAGCTGGTCGGCTATTTCTGCATTGGCCGCAAACAGTGGACCGATTTTGAAACCATTTTGACAGGGACGAATGGTGCCGTACCCCAATATTTTGGATGCTGTCTTGTAGACGAGACTATGGCTATCTTTCATTTGTAGCCAAGCGCTAAGAAAGCGCTGGCGCTTGTAGCCGAACCAGTGTGCGTCTGCGTCTACTATTGATTCTATATCTTCAGTTGCGACCGGTTTTATCCCTGTGCCATTGTCGTGGGTTTTTTCGTATGTATTTCCGGCGATACCTTCCATGCGCAAGGTACGGTGACTAAAAACAAAACCAGTTCTGGCATAAGATTGTTGCATATTGAAGACACCATCGATACCAATGGCGGTGCCCGGCTTCAGGCGCTCTTTGAGTGTGTCTCGCATAGCTAGCCAGAGCTGGCCGCCCATACCTTTGCCGCGGTGGTCTGGTTTAACTATGAAAAATCCCATAAAGCCAAATTGACCATCATAGCTAATGGCTGAGCCCGAGCCTATCATTTCGCCATTTAGTTCTAAGGAAAAAAAGCCGTCAGGGTCAGTTTGCCAAAAGACATCGGCATCAAAGTGGCCGGGATTCCACCCTTCTTCCGCCGCCCAGCCAACTACGGTATCGAGCTCTAGGCGGGTCATTTGGCGAATTTTGCAGTTTGTTCTCTGGGGCACTTCTAATTCCTTTTAGCTGCTCTTTATTGCTTATTGCGAAAGGGGGCAATATCAAATACTTCGTTACTAACCGATTTGATTTTAACATCGTCTTCTGCGGCTTTTTTTAGCTGCCCGTCTTTGCGGTAGGCGGCGGCACGCTTAACATATAGTTTGGTTTTTATGCTGGGTGCGCGAGCGATTTCGAGGCTGTAATCAGCCGCAGCGGCATTGTACTTCTTTAGAAGCATGTAAGCATCGCCGCGCATTTCGTGTACGCTACTCATAATTGGATTGCTCTTTAGGCAATAGGAAAAATGCTCTACTGCTTCTTTGCCTTTGCCTAACTTTAGATAGAGGGTGCCAACGATGCGAGCAAGATTGGCATTGTAGCGCTCTGGGTGGCCCTTGAGATAACCAAGGGCATCCGCTAGAGCTAAATCTGGCCTTAGCATAGATTCGTAGCAGCGGCAGCGAAGCACCATGAAGTGAGGAGCCATCGCTGGCGACAACTTAATAGCGGCAGTATAGTCTTTGGCGGCCGCTTCGTCATCTAAAGTGTTTTCACTTAGCTTCGCGTGAAGTAGAAGAGGTTCCACCTGATTGGGGTCTAATTTAATTGCCTTCTCTAAATCTTCAAGAGCCTCTTCGTAACGCACTAAAGCATCTAGTGCCGATGCTCGGCGATAGTAAATCTTCCAATTAGATTGACCCGCTTTGATCTGTTTAGTGGTTTCGGCTATTTCCCGCAGGGCTTTGTCTTTGATGTTTTTTTCAACACTTCCTTGAGCAATTAGTTTCGGCTCATTATCTATGTTGTATGTCTTGCCGGCGAAAGCATTTTCTAGACAACTGCTTAAGGCGCATATCACGAGAATAGCTGGAAGTGATGTCCGCCGACTATATCTATCGTGCTTGTGCAGAGAATTTTTTTTCATGGCGTCTTTGTGCTAGAAGCCCTCTTCATCTTCACATATGACCATTGGCCTAATTGATTTTACTAGCTGTTGATCGGTAAATATGTCGTTGATTTCTTTGTTCGCTTGCTCTAGAGCGGTCGTGTTAGATGGATCAAACTCTTTGTTGAAGTGCGCTATCTTTTCCCAGATTACCCCTTTGAACTGAGTGTCATGGTAGGTCGGTTCGGCTAGGGCTAAGGCCGTGCTTAAGTTAGACATTACTCGCTGCTTGAGCACGGTATTGGCCGAGCTGTTTGAGTCTTTTTGCGAGCTCCCGCTTGCTTTCAATTTGAGTTCGTAGAAGCAAGCAAGTGAATAATGTAAGCGGGGCAAGATTTCGTTGCGAATAGTTGGAGCGAGGCTGGCACCTGCTAGTGACGATGGGGTGTGGTGTTTGTCCTGAGTACTCATTATTTTGATTATGTTATTAGTTATGTCGATTGCCTTGTCGACTTGCCCAGACTTGGCCAGAGCCATGGCTAAATTGGCTCGCAGTATGTAATGGTCAAGCAAGAAAGCGCTGTTTCTCTTTGTTTGTTGAGCGAAATTGTTGTCAGCTTTTTCATAGGCTTTAACCGCCTCTGCGTATCGACCGTCGGCTAGCAAGGCTGAGCCGAGTGCCGCATACAGCTTTGTTGTTAAGTGGGCCGGCAATGATGTACTTGAATTGGCTTTGGTGTCTTGCTCCTTTGCTAATTCTGAGAGTTGTTTGATGGCTTTTGCCTTCAGCTCCTTTGCCTTAGCCACATTCCCGCTGCCGCCTTGAGGAAAGGCAGCTGTAGAATTGCTGAGAGCGCTGTGAACCTGCAGTACCAAACCATTGTGCGGGCCAGCCATGCAGTACGCTTGCTTGAGGTCTAGTATGGCCCGATCAATTTTGTGTTCTTTTGAATTGGCAAGAATTGGTGCCGCTTCTCTGTAGCACTGTTCCGCTTGGGCTAGCAGTCCCATATCCATGAAACAGTCACCGCGCCAGTTGTTTACTTCGGCCCGCTTTGTTGTATCTAGATTTGGGTGCTCTAATACCTGATCGTAGAGATTGAGGGCACGATTTATATCACCGCTTTGTTGCAGATGACGGGCATAGTAGATGATTTCATCAGGCAGAACAGAAGCAAGGGGCTTGCCTTCAATATTTTTGACTGCCTGGTCGAGAAATTGCACTCGGTCTCGATAAGATGGTGCGATTGCCGGGATGGCACTCCATAAAAATTCATCGCTGACATTGGGAGCGATAAGTCTCGTCCCAGTTAGGCTGCCCGGCGCTATGATAGCGTGCAGGGGCGGCAAAATTTGACCGTCGTGGCGCAATGTCGTGCCCGTGGTCTGATTGTTTACGTGATCGGTAAAACTGATATCGTTGACTCTAATGGGCTTTTGCACAAGATTTGCTGGAGTGGCGGCGATGCGACCTAGCGATTGCAGTTGAGTTTGAGGGTTTTGTCCTTGATTGAGATAGGAGAGCATTAGCGCACAGCAGGTGAAGACAGAAACTAAGCCAGCCACTATGTAGGTAGTAAGCTTTGCATTCAGCGCGAAGTTTTCTTGTGTCTTTATGTTTTTTTCAATTTCGCCTTTTCTAAAAGACAAACTGCTGCTATTGCCGTGCAATAAAATATTTATATCGCTCTGCATCGCTTCGGCACTGGCGTATCGATTAGCTTGCTCTCGGGCCATGGCTTTTGCGACAAAGCCATCGAGCAGGTTGGCAGGCAATTTGGCTGAGGGGTTTTCGCTCAACTTAGGAGGCTTGTCTGAAATATGCATGTGTAAGACGCGCAGCAGATTGTCTGCCTGATAGGGTGGATGACCTTCTAGCAGTTCGTAGAGCAGGCAACCTAAAGAGTAGAGATCGCTGCGACAGTCAACTTGGTCGCCCAGGCATTGTTCTGGGCTCATGTAGTGCGGGCTGCCGAACATGTCACCAGTGCGAGTTAAGACGCTAGTGTCGTCGACTACATTTAGCTTGGCGATACCAAAATCTACGACTTGCACAATTGGTTTACCAGCAGTGTCAAAGCTAATCATTATGTTGCTAGGTTTGATATCGCGGTGCACTATTTCTTGCGAATGTGCGTGCGCCAAAGCCGATAGAGTTTGGCTAATGATGCTGAACGAGTCTTGTAGTGAAAACTTGTGTTTCGCCTCGAGAAGCTGAGCCAACGACTGTCCGTCAACTAGATCCATCACAAGGTAGGGTTCGCCTTCGTTGTCTACACCGTAGTCGCGCAGTCTGACAATGTTGCTGTGGTCTAGTTTGCTAATGGCAACGGCTTCTTGCTTGAAGCGTTTTAAAATTGTTGCATCTTTTGTCCGTGGTTGAACTAGTAACTTCACAGCTACTTCTTTCTCTTGCGCTTCTTTGTCTAGAGCTAGATGCTTGGCTCGATAAACTGTACTCATCCCCCCTTCGCCAATGCGCTCAAGCAGCTGGTATTGCTGGGCAATGATGCGTCCGATGTCGGGATCTGGTTTTTCGCCTTTTGATTCTTCTACTGATTCTTCTACTGATTCTTCTACTGAGTCTTTTGATGTGTCTTCTGTCGCTTCGGTGCTGGGGTCTGAAACCAGAGACATGTCGTCCACCACAAGTTTGGCTTGCTCAGCCTTTGCCTCCTTGTTGCGTACTGGTTTCATATTAAACTGGTCCTTGGTAAGCCTGAAATATATATCTGCCCATTTTGCCCAACAACTAGCCAGGTGATTGTTTAGAGAGTTAATCGGGCCTGTTTGTGGGTGTTTGGCCTCCTTGAAAGGGCGTCCTCCTAAAATGTTTATCTATAGATGTTAAAGTAGTGTTTCGCAAAGCCGCGGCTTTTTGGCAAGGGAGATGACAGTGAAAATTGTTCCTAGTGCTCATGGTCTTTCTCTCATCCTGTCTCGCAGCCAGTCTCGCAGCCTTGCTCTCGGTTTGGCTTTGATGGTGATTCCGGCCTCTGGTCTGACCCTCTTGCCAGCGGCCTTAGCCTCTGAGCCACCTTATGCCAAGCTACTAGAAAAGGGCCAGCGCAGTTTAAAGAAAAAAGACTATGAGAACGCTGTTGCCACTTTTACTAAAGTTCTCAAGGACCACCCCGGGGTCTACGAAGCTTACCTTAGTCGGGCGGCGGCCCGTAGCGAGCTGAAAGACAATGACGGCGCCCTGGCTGACTACGAGCAAGCAATCAAGGCCAACCCTAATGTAGTTGAAATTTATCTACAGCGAGGTGAGCTTCTCGCTCGCCTTGGTGATAAAGATGCAGCAGTGCGTGACTATGGCGAAGTCTTGCGCCTTGACCCGAAAGATAGCCGGGCACTGCTTCTGCGGGCGCAGGCGTTGAAAGAGAATGGCGATTTTGCTGGAGCTAGCAAAGACTTCGATCAGTATTTGAAATTTAATGCGAGCTCCCTTCCTGTTCGCCGAGAAAGAGCAGAGTGCAAATTGCAACTCAATGCTTACAACGATGCTATTGCTGACTACGAGTATATTCTCAAGAAAGGGGGCAGCAAAGAGTTTGACGTGCACTATGAGTGGGGCGAAGCTCTAAAGCTTAAAGGTGATACCAAGGGCGCTACCGATCAGTTTAACCAAGCCATTGCATATTACTCAAAAAATCTTGCTCGCTCGCAGAAGAAGGGCTTAGATTACGTCTATCGCGGCATGGCATATTATCAGCTTGCCGACCTTGAGAAGGCCCTAAGTGATTTAGAAAATGGCGTGCGCTTGCTGCCAGAGAATGCCATGGCCCAATCTAGGCTGGGCCATGTGCTGCTTGCTAAAGGCGATAGTGCCGCCGCTCTCGGCCATCTTGATGCTGCTCTGAAGATTAGTCCTCGAATTCAGGGCGCCTTAGTTGATCGTGCCACCATAAAGGCGGCTCAAGGCAGCTATGAAGATAGCAAGGCCGATCTTGACAAAGCCTTGCTAATTACTAGAAATGCCGATGGTCTTTACTCGAGGGCCATGACTTTGCTTTCGCTGGGAGATGTCGGCGGCGCTGCTGATGACCTGACTGAGGCGAGCAAGCTCAACCCTGCTCTAATGGAAAATAAGCGCAAAGAGCTAGCGGCAAAGATTGAGTCTGGAGCCGGAAGCGTGGGCGGAACCGGAGCTAATACTGGTGGCAATATTGAGCAAGCTGCTAACTACAGTCGCTTGGCTCTGTTTGATTTAGCGGTTGGTGATTTTAGCTCGGCTGAAAAACTAGTAAGACAGTCAATTAAGCTTGACCAGGGTAGGCTCGGCTCTAGTGCAAGGGCAGCTAGCACTACTGGCGCCAATAGTCTTTTGCTTCTCGGTCATATCTATTTGAAGAAGCATTCATTGGTGGAGGCTGAAGCCCTATTCCGAACAGCTTTGACCAAGCTTAGTCAGTCAGGTGACGGCAATCAGAAGTATGCAGTGTTTTCTCTTGAGCAGTGTGCCAAGCAATTTATGCTAGGTTCAAAGCTTGAAGAAGCGGGCTCAATTTTTTCTGATACTCGCATGCTGCGTGCCGCTCATGGGTGGAGCGAACATGCCATGCCCACTGAAATATCGAAGCGTGCCGAGCAAGCAGTAGAGGCTTATAAGCAAAAACGTAAATATGACCGCCAAGAAGATCTTGTGCGCAAGGCAGCCTCGGGCAGTTCAGATATTAGTGCTAGTGCAAGTTCTGCTGGGGCAAGCGCAGAGACGGCAGATAATTCGCAAGTAGAAATCAATCGACCGATTCGCGATAAATGGGCTCTAATTATCGGCACTGGCCGGTTTAAAGACCCAAAGATCAATCTTCGCTATGCTGCCAAAGACGCTCAAGACTTTAGCGAATTTTTGATCAAAGAAAGAAATTTTGCTCCTGATCATGTGCAGGTTCTCACTAACGAAGCTGCTACCAGGGCTAATATTCTTTCACTGCTGGGAAGTAAATGGTTGCCGCGGGTGGCTGAGAAAGATGACTTGGTTGTGATCTATTTTTCAACTCATGGTAGTCCGTCTAGTTTAGATATCGGTGGTGTTAACTATTTGGTGGCCCACGATACCGATCCATCAGATCTTTATGCCACTGGTATTGCCATGCAAGACTTAGCCCGCATTATCAAAGCGCGGGTTCATAGCGACAGAGTGATGCTTGTGCTTGATGCTTGCCATAGTGGAGTAACAGCACCATCTAGCGGCAAAGCTATTGTCAGGGCCGGCAATGTCGATGTCGACCCGATTGTGCAGGGCACCGGTCAGCTCGTCATTTCTTCAAGTAAACCAGATCAGCGCTCGTGGGAATCTCAGCGTTATGAGGGCAGCGTTTTTACTCGCTATCTCATCGATGGTTTTCGCAAAAATGGCTCTATGACTAAGCTTGGCGATGCTTATAGCTACATGGAGGCGGAAGTGCAGCGCGAAGTGTTGCGCGATAGAGGTTTGTTGCAAACGCCAGTTATGCGCAGTAAATGGCGCGGCAGTGATTTAATTATTGGTGTAAAGCCTGCGGCTCCATCTCCTGGTTTGGGGCCAATTGAGCTGCCTGATGCCGTTGACGGTCAAAGCAAAGACGGTACCTCTAATAGTGGTAAATTTGGTACTGGTAAAACTGGCGGTGGCCAGGGCAAGACACCAGCTCATTCAAGTTATGGACGTAGACACAAAGGAGCAAGTCGTAAGTGACAGAGCAACTGAATTCGGCAATGCGAGCATCTAAGCGTTTCTCTTGCAAGCTGTTGGCCGTGGCCGCGATGGCACTCTCTTTTAATTCTTTCTTGCCGGCTCAAGCTGAAGAAATTATATGGCGAGCATTCAACGAAAGTGGTAGCAAATTCTTTGACGAACATGACTATGAGAAGGCCGAACAAAGCCTGTTGAATGCTGTAAGGGAGGCTGAGAAAATTGCCACTCAGAGTGAGGAGCTGAAGACCAGCTTGACTCTTTTGCGCAAGGTTTATCTGGCTTTGGGAAACTCTTCTAAGGCTGATGCCATCGCCGCTCGCCTGGAGGCGCTAGGCTCAAGCGATAAGGGTTCGGAGACTGCTTCTGGCGATCCTTCACAAACGGCTGGCGAGATTCCGCCGCAGTCTGAACAAGCCAAGTCTGAACCAGTAAGTAAAGCCCAAATTGGAGAGAGTGAAGAAGCTAAATCACTTTCGCGCACTGGCTCAAAGGTTGAGACATCGCCGGAAACTAAATCACAATCTAATTCCGAACCTAGCCAGAATGTTCGAGAAGCGGCCAAAGCCGTTAGTCCATCTGAACCTGCCCCTACACAGATTGCCTCAGTGCGCGGCATAGCCGGTGAGCTTAAATCTGGGGGAATAGTAAAGAAGGCCGAAGAGCTATTCAAGATGACTGGCCACATTAGCTGGACTAAGGGCTTGGCCATTTCGGCTGATGGCAACCGGGCTCTGTCGGGTAGTGACGACGACTCGGTGCGTCTCTGGGATTTGAGCGCAGGCAAAGAGCTCAAACGATTTGACGGCCACGAAGACAATGTCAACTCAGTGGCCTTCTCGCCCAGTAGTAACACGGCAATCTCTGCCAGTGGTGATTCATCCGTGCGCATCTGGGATCTCGATTCAGGCGCCCAGCTGAAGAAGCTCGTAGGCCACGGTAATATTGTCTTAGCCTGCACCTATTCACCCTCGGGTAATAAGGCGGCATCATGCGGCTATGACGGTACCGTGCGCATCTGGGATGTTCTCAATGGCACCCAGTTGCAACTTTGCCAGGGTCAGGGCACCATACGCTGTGTTGCCTTCAGCCCAGATGGCGAGCAAGTTGCCAGCGGCGGCAGCGACAAAGTCGTGACACTCTGGCGCGTGCGTGATGGTTCGGTTATTCGCCGCTTCACCGGGCATAGAGGCGACGTCACTGTCGTGGGCTTCTCGGCTGATGGCAGCAAGCTTTTAACTGCTAGTCGTGACCTCACTATTAGAACCTGGGATGTCGGCAGCGGCAGTGAGCTCAAGCAATTCATTGGCCACGGTGATTGGGTCTGTAATGCCCGTTTTATTAAGTCTGATAGCAAAGTGGCCAGCGGTAGTCTTGATAAAACCTTCCGTGTCTGGGACGTCGAGCGAGGTACTGAAACCTGTTCCTTCACCTTAAACGCCTACGGCATGTTCGGCCTAGCCTTTACCCCCAGCGGTGAGAACGCCCTAACCGGGAGCAATGATTATTCTTTGCGCTATTGGAAACTAATCGAATAGATGAAGATTAGATGCTTCGCTTGGGCTTTCAAGAGATAATTGGCCTTTTAATGTAGTAATCTTCATCTAACCACTACGATGTTGGTTATGTTCTCTTCGCTTAGGTTCTGCTTGAAAGGATTCCATCGCAATGTCCCGAGTTGCCATCATAGTTGGTGCTGGTCCCGCTGGTTTGACTGCTGCCTATGAGCTTTTACAACGTAGCGATGTTAAACCAATCATCATCGAAAAGTGCGACGTGATTGGCGGTCTGTCCCGCACAATCGAATATAAGGGTAATCGCTTAGATATCGGACCACACCGTTTCTTCTCGAAGTCAGATCGGGTGATGGATTGGTGGATGACCATGATGCCCGTTCAGGGGCTGCCTGGGCAGGAAGTGGAAATTAGCTACCACAATCAGAAGCGAACCATTCCTGTGAGCCCCGATGGCCCAGCTCCAGATGATGTAGAAAATGTTTTGATCACTCTGCAACGGCAGACGCGCATTTATTACTTGCGTAAGTTCTTTGACTATCCAATTAGCCTTAAGCTTGTTACTTTCACTAACCTAGGTATGGCTCGCACTATTCGCATTGGCCTTAGTTATATGAAGGCAATGGCCATGCCAATCAAGCCAGAGTCTAACTTAGAAGAGTTTTTCACAAACCGATTTGGTCGTGAACTCTATCTCACTTTTTTCAAAGATTACACTGAAAAAGTTTGGGGTATTGCTTGCTCTAAAATCAGTGCCGACTGGGGGGCTCAGCGGGTTAAAGGGCTGTCAATCGTTAAGGTTGTCACTCACGCTGCTAAGAAAATGCTTGGCTCAGTTACAGACTTGCGACAGAAACAAACTGAGACTTCACTAGTTGAACAGTTCATGTACCCTAAGAAGGGCACTGGCTCAATGTGGCAAGAAGTGGCTGATCGAGTGCTTGCTAAAGGCGGAGAGATTCGCAAAGATTCAGAAGTCGTGCGCTTCATCACTGAAGGCAATCAAATTACTGCTGTTGAAATAAAGAATAGTGTTACCGGTGAAACGGAGATAGTAAAAGGCGATTATTTCTTCTCTACTATTCCAGTGAAAGAGCTTGTGGCCAAGCTCGATGCGCCAGTGCCAACAGATGCAAAAGAGATTGCCGAAGGCCTTATCTACCGCGACTTTATTGAAGTTGGTATGCTCGTCAACAAGCTCAAGGTCTACGAAGATTCACCAACTGGCAAAAAGCTCATTGCCGACAATTGGATTTATGTGCAAGAAAACGATGTACTGATCGGCCGCTTGCAGATTTACAACAACTGGGGCAACTACATGGTGGCCGACCCTACCAAAGTGTGGCTGGGTCTCGAGTATTTCTGCAATGAAACTGATGAAATCTGGGCTTGGCCAGACGAAAAACTTAAACAACTTGGTGCTGATGAGTTAGACAAAATTGGTATCATCGACAAAGCTGACGTGGTGGACTCGATGGTGATTCGTATGCCAAAGACCTATCCAGGCTACTTTGGCTCATACGATCGCTTTGACGATTTGACCAAGTACATTGATACTTTCGAGAATCTCTTCTTGGTAGGCCGCAACGGCATGCACAAGTACAACAACCAAGACCACTCAATGCTTACTGCTATGGTGGCAGTGGATAATATCGTGGACGGTATCAAAACCAAAACTAACATTTGGGATGTTAATACCGAAATGGAATATCACGAAGAGAAGAAGAGCTAGGCTTCAGGCCACGAGTTTGCATTCGCGTCTAATTGGTATAAGTAGAGCCTTTGACGAGGCGCTCTAGCACGCCGGTTGCCGTTTGAAAGCGCACCGGAATCGTCTTTATGGATTTGCCGTCCACTGGTATGAATACTTCAAAGTGTAGATGTGGCCCTTGGCTCAAACCAGTGTTGCCAGATAAAGCAATGGCGTCTCCGGCGCCGACAGTCTGGCCGAGGCGAACAAGCGAGCCGTTTTGTTTGAGGTGCAGGTAGCTCGCGTAGGTGCCGTCAGAATGGCGAATCATGACATAGTTGCCGGCATATTCGAATTGCTTTTGGTCGGCACCTCCGCTGTTTGAGTCAATTTTTATAGCAACCACTCGCCCCGCTCTAGCCGCACGAACAGTCGTTCCTATTGGCATTTTGAAATCAACTGCGAATTCTTTTTCGGTGCCAGCAAAGTGACTGAAAGTGCCACCGTAGCTTTGAGCGACGACGTGACTTGTGCCCTTTTGAAATGGTAGGGCATAGACCGTGCCATCGGCTCTGCCGCCGCGAACGCCAATGCGCCAGTTGTATTTCCAGTCATAGTGGTAAGGTGCTGATGTAGACCGCGGCTGGCCGTAGACAAGGGCTATCGCCTTTGTTGCTGGGTATTTCTGTTCGGTTATGTCAAAAGTGCAGGGTAGGGCCGGGGTGCTCTGCATATTGTCGAGATTGGCAGTAATCGTCACGGTCGCGTCCAGTACTTGGCGAGGCATCAGCCATATGGCAAAGCGCTGGCCGTCTTTTGATTCCTTCAGGCGCAAATTGTCATTGCCAAAGTTAAATTGCGCGTGGCCTGCGGGTAGCTGCACAGCTAGTAGCGTTAGAAGAATCAGGGCAGCCAGGTACTTTGTCATTGTTTTTATTAGCGGGTTTATGTTGACGGTTTTCGTGCAATCATTGAGTATTATCTCTTAGTTTAAGCCCAATTTTGTAGGTCTTTGGAAACCCGTGCTCGACCCTCGTTTTGTTATTTTTGCCTGTCTCTTTAACATTGTTGGCTCTGCTGTCTACGCCTACAAGACATTCAAGGGCGAGACCAAGCCTAATCGTGTTACTTGGCTTTTGTGGATGATTATCCCCATGATTGCCTTCTTTGCTGAATTGCAAGAAGGTGTGGGCTTGCAATCGTTGATGACATTTATGATTGGCTTTGGCCCGCTGTTAGTTTTTGTTGCTTCTTTTCTCAACAAACAATCTTATTGGCAAATTTCAAAGCTTGATTGGGCCTGTGGAATTCTCTCTATTGTTGCCCTTCTAGCCTGGAAGATTTCAGGTCACGGAGATGTCGCTATAGCTTTCTCTCTTCTTGCCGACGGCCTGGCTGGGCTGCCAACATTGATTAAATCGTGGAAAGAGCCGCAGTCTGAGCACTATGCGCCCTATCTAGCAAGTGCCATCAGTGCTGGTATCACTCTTCTGACTATCAGTGATTGGACATTCGCTAGCTATGGCTTCCCTGCCTACATACTGATCACTGGCGTCGCTGTGGCAGTTATCGTCCGCTTCCAGCTGGGGCTGGTTGCGGCGAGACTTGGTTGGATTGGCTAGTGCCTTACTTGCCTATGAAGTTAGAGAAGTCTTGTGTTCAAAGTGTTTTTGTACTTTGCTGAAGCGTTCTGATAGTGCGCCGCAGACTAGATCGCAGAGCTGATAAATGCTGGTGTCGGCCACTGAATAAAAGACAAATAGACCTTGCTTGCGGCGACTTAGAATACCCTGGTCGGCCAAAATGCTAAGGTGCTTACTGATGTTTGCTTGGCTCATACCGGTGAGGCCGCACAGCTCTTGTACGGACTTTTCATCTTCCATTAATAACTGCAGCAGCTCCAGTCTCGTTGCATCTCCCATTGCTCGAAATCGCGCGGCTACAATTTCTAAAGCCTCTCTTGGAAGAGGCTTTGTAGTTTCTGTTAGTTGAGTGTTTTTCTTTGGCATCTGCGACCCCATTAGTCTCAAGGTAACAATAAATCGTTAATTCGGCAAGTGGGGATTTGACCATTCAACTAATTAACGATATAGTAATATTGTAAAAATAGTTCATCGAGTACTGATTGAAGGATTGGAACTAACTTGGCGCAATCAAGTCGATAGCCGACAAGTCGACCAGCTGTTGCTCGTAGGCTGAGGTAGAAGTGGGGCTTATGTTCTTAGATGTTTTTCTTGGCTTGTTCACTGGCACTCTTCTCGGGCTGCTCGGCGGCGGCGGCAGCATTATAGCTGTGCCGATATTGGTTTATGTGATTGGTTTACAGGCGAAAACCGCTATTGGCACAAGCCTTGTTATTGTTGGCCTAGCAAGCTTTTTTGCGGTTTTGCCGCATTGGCGCCGAAATTGTGTTTCGCTGCGAATAGCTCTTCTATTTGGGGCTTCAGGTGCAATTGGTAGCTATCTTGGTGGGGTGCTTGCGGGCGGAATTCCCGACCAAGTTCAGTTGATAATGTTTGCATTAGTCATGGCTCTGGTTGGCATTTTGATGCTAACGGCTGGCAAGAATAATGAGGCCTCCCGGCAACAAAATAGTCATCAGTTGTCTATTGTCTTGGCTGCCGGTTTGGGAGCGGGGCTCTTAACTGGATTACTTGGAGTCGGAGGTGGCTTCATTATTGTGCCAGCCTTGATGTTGGTATTGGGTTTGCCGATGAAGCAGGCAGTCGGAACTTCACTATTGGTAATCGGCATGAATAGTTTAGTGGGGGCTACTGCTTATGCTTCGCACATTAGCTTTACGGGCTCGGTTCTACCGTTTGGCATTGGCACCATTCTATCTGCGCCGGTAGCTGGACACTTTGCGCACTATATCGAACAAGGCAAGCTAAAAGTCGGATTTGCTCTGGCATTGCTGCTTCTTTCGGCTTGGATGTTTATAAAACAATTGATTGGTTAGTTGGATGAAAACTGGAGGTTGGAGATGTATTTAAAACAATTCTATTTAGGGTGCTTAGCTCATGCTTCTTATCTTCTTGGTTCGCAAGGAGAAGCTGTGGTGATCGACCCACAAAGAGACGTCGAGCAGTATATTGAGGAAGCAAAGAAAGAAGGTCTGTCTATTAAGTACATTATAGAGACCCATCTACACGCAGATTTTGTCAGCGGCCATAGAGAGTTGGCGGAAAAGAGCGGAGCTGAGATTGTGTTTGGCGCTAAGGCTGGTGCTACTTTTCCTCACTTAGCTGTGAGCGATGGTGATGTGCTTAAGGTTGGCACTGTGGTCCTCTCTATTCTTGAGACTCCTGGTCACACCCCAGAAAGTATTTGTATTTTGGCAAAAGATACAGCAACCGAAGAACCGGCTAAGTTATTTTCAGGCGACACGCTGTTTATCGGTGATGTTGGTCGGCCTGACCTAGTTGGCTCAAAAGGCTATACCGAAAGGGAAATGGCCGGTCTTATGTATGATAGTCTGCACGACAAGCTGCTCAATCTTTCAGACGATGTCGAAGTGTTGCCAGCGCATGGTGCTGGCTCCCTTTGCGGCAAGCACTTGTCGAATGAAAAGTCTTCAACTATTGGCTTACAGAAGCAATCTAACTATGCTCTTAAGCCAATGGCCAAGGAAACCTTTATCACTATGTTGACCGCTGATTTGCCAGAAGTACCGGCATATTTTCCCAAAGATGTTGAAATCAATAGACATGGTGCCCTCCCCGTAGAAGACCTAGCAAGACCAAAGAGCTTAAAAGCTGCTGAAGTTAATAAGGCAATGCAAGATGGAGCTGTGGTTCTAGATATACGTAGTGGTGTAGAGTTCGCTGGTGGTCACATTAAAGGCTCTTTGAATATTGGGCTCAGTGGGCAGTTTGCGTCATGGGCAGGTACTCTGCTGGAGATCGGAAAGCCGATTATTTTAGTGGCCACCGATGCTGCCACTATTGACGAAGCAGTTGTCAGGCTCGCTCGCATAGGAATTGAGACAGTCATTGGCTATCAAGAAAACGGCATGCTGGGTTGGAGTGATGGTGGCTTCGAAGTTGTTGAGTCGCTAGTGATAACCGTGAATGAATTAAAAAAGGAGTTGGATGCAGGCGAACAATATCAAATATTGGATGTTAGACGTACTGGTGAGTATCAAGGTGGTCACGTACCGTCTGCAATCAATGTGCCACTTGCAGAGTTGCCAGGTCGGCTAAAAGAAGTGCCTACGGGCAGTCAGATTGCTGTAATTTGCGCCAGCGGTTACCGCTCATCGATAGCCAAAAGTGTTCTTGAGAGAGCTGGCTTTAAGCCGTTGTTGAACGTTCTTGGTGGCACCGCAGCATGGAAGAATGCTGGTTTTGAGCTAGAGCAGAAAGAAGCATCGGTGGTCTAACGGGCATAGGCGGTTCAACTAACTAAGGCGGAGGTCTTGAAGCTGGCTATGAAAAGTCACTATAGTTGCTCTCGTGCATACTTAGTGAGGTTTGGCCCAGCTCTGCTGGCTGGCTTGTGCCTTTTGTTGAGTGCTCTTTGCCCGTGCATTGCTAGCGATATAGCTGCCTCTACGGGGGGGCGACATTCTGGTACAGTTAGCGACCTTGCAAGTGAGCTTGGTTTAGATTCAGTGATAGCTGAGCTTGGAAAGATCCAGCAAAAGCCAGAAAAAGACACTGAGACTCGCTTGAAGCTCCTTGAGCTGAGACAGCGAGCTGGTGAAATAATTCGCCACGTGGTGCTAGAAGTAATGGAAGTGACTGCTGCGATTGACAGAGATATTGCCATTGCCGATAGAGAACATGATTACTTACTTGGTCGGCGACAAAAGGGGGATAGGCTAAGTAATTTTGCCACTTTTGCTACCACTGGAACCCTGCTTGCCGTGAGGTCGGGGTTGAGTTTCTATCCTGAGTATAGAGACCAGATTAATGTGCTGCGTTCTGCCCAAAGCGCAGCTGCTATTCTCATACCTTCCGCTAATATGAGTCGTCGCTTTGTTGAACCTTCTTCTTCGGAGAATCCACCAAATATGCTTGCGGCCCTCTTCGAGCGAAAAACAGATCAACGCAGTGGCTATAACAAAACGGTTTGGAATTATTTAAACAGTGTGCCTCCTGATTCTACCGACGGTAAAACAAGGAGGCAGGAGCTGATTGCCAGCTGGACGAAGAGACGAGGTTTAGCTCCTGCAGCGACAGCTAAATTCAAAACTGAGATTGATTTGTTGACTGGAACCGGTCGCCTATCCGGCCCCAGTAGTATCTCGCTTCTCGACCGAAAGACATCGATGCTTTTGGATCTGCGAGCCGAAATTGGGCGGCTCTATCGAACTATCGTAGAATTGGATCGCCTTGTCAGCCAAAGTAAGATAGATATTGGCTCGGCCGCGCCGTAATTTCCCTGATTTGGGCTAAAGGCTTGCAAAGAGAATATAAGTATTAGAGGGTATCAACGCTAACTCACTTAAATCCAAAATTAACGCTTAAACTAACGAAGGTACAAATGAAAAATTTAGTCAGCCTTATGGTGGCCCAACTAGTCGGGGTCTCGGTGTTGACCCCAGTGTTTACTTGCTTGCCAGCTTTAGCTGACAGCATCGAGCATACTTCAATCAGATCTAGCAGCAGCGAAACTATTGATGTCAAAAAAGGCGTCAAGTTCAAGTTCCGTGAACGCCTGCACAACATCCATGCCCAAATTAGCACAGCCGTTGCTAAAGATTGGATCAATGGCTCGCAGGCCGCTGGTTTTAGAAATATAGCCGACTCGCTCGTGCGCAAGACCTCATCGGCAGAGGCCGCTGGCTGGCCTGAAAGTGAAGTGGATAGCCTAGAGAAAGCCGTGACTAAATTAAATGCTGATCTTTCAACGGCTTCAACTACAAAAACAACCACAAAAACATCGACTGCGAAAAAATCTACAGTTAAGACCACATCATATAAATAGTTAGTTCTATCTGGGTTTTTCTAGCCCTATCGAGCCCTATTTATCTCCGCTTCTAATTCACCGGGCAGCAGCTTGGGAAAGTCGTAAGAGACTAACTCTGTTGTCGATTTTACTGGGCCGCTCTCGGTGATAGATTTTACTAGGCCGACATTGGGGCCGTACCAGTAGGTTTTTGTCGCTTTAGCTCCGGCAGTAGTGACGTCGCTGACCACTTTCATGGCGTTGAATTTACCGGCTGGAACTATCACTTCCTCGGGCCCACTTACTGAATAGTTTTCTGTTGATGCCACTTTCATCATGCCAGTGCCTGCCCACTGCCAGCTGTCGCCGTTTTCTAGAGGGTGTTTCAGCGTTTGCTTGGGCGGCACGTAATCAGCTTTCATACCGTTAGATTCATATTCGAGGTGATGGTCGAGCACTAGACCGTTGCCTTTGCTGTACCAATCGCTAAATTTCTGAGTGGGTGAAGTTTCAATCTGTAGTTGATGCCAAATGGTGCCATCGCTTTGTTTGTCGTCGTGAATATCTTTCATTGAAAAGTTTGTTTTCTTGCCATCGGCTGTGGTGGTCTGATATTTCCACGAGTACTTCCAGCGGGCTGGGAAATAGTCAGGTGGTGGTGGCTTCTTGGCTATTTTAGCTGGTGGTGCCGCTGAAGCTGCTGTACTTGTTGCTGAGAAAATGATTGAAGTGCACAGGGCCAGTAAATAGAATTTCTTCATTGCACTCCTTCGATATGTCGTTTCTAACATGATGTCCTCACCAAGCTGCCTGAATCAGGGAGGCTTAATGAGGACAATTATAGCTAATTACGTGGGTGTAGTGGCGTGGGTGGTGACGCAGGGAGTTTTCGTGTTCGTGTTTGTTTTTGTGTGTAGTGTGGTGCCAGCCAGAGATCTATGCCGAGCGTGCTATTTGTTGCTGGAATGAGTGAGTGATTGCAGGATTGATTTGACGATCTGCTTGGCTTGTGATTTCTGCTACGGCGCAGATGTCCCAGATGATTGATTCGCGATAGAGAACATCATCTTGGAATAACCAATCGGAGCTTTTCTTCGTTAGTGCGATGTCGACAAAGTCGCTATCACTATATGTATTGCTGACAAATGCCAGGCGGGGTAATTTGCCGGTTTTGTAGCGGTTCTCGCGGTTCAATCTTTCGATTGATTGCAGCACTTCAACGCGATCGACTGCATTAGGTAAGCTATTGAGAAATTTAGTTAGGACGCCATACTGCCCGTTTTCGGCAGCTTCCGTTAGTTGACGGAGTTTTGCTTCTGGCACATTTGTGCTGGAGGATTTTTCTTTCAAGAGCAATCTCCTTGTTTCGATTTCTTGCCTTCGCCCGATGACAATTCGATATTAGTTGCATCTCTTTACATCGTCACTGGTAAAAATACTAATGAAAGGTCGAAACCCTTGCCTGTCATGAAAAAGAAAATTTTTGCCACTATTTTTCTTAAGCTTTGACTGGGGGAAAAGCGAATAAAGAGGTAGCTAGATTAACGGCAGCTCAGAATGAGTGGCGGCGAATACTATTTATAGTTTTCTTGTCGGGTTCAAATGGGTTCTTCGGATGCAACGGTAGTGGCAGCTTGTGACTGCTGCTAAATGGGGTGGACGAAATTTTTTCGTTGTAAGCTAGCACGAGCAAAGTTTCAAGATTCAGAACATCCAAAATGTTGTATGCAAGCAGAGTCTCTAAAGCCTTTTGATTCTTGTTTTTCTTAAAGTCGCGCCAGAGCAACACGGCAGCGTAGCCGTCTATCTCGGCTAGGTCTTTCCTGTCGATGCCCAACTTTTTCTCGCAGCCTTTCAGACCGCCTTTGTATCCAAGGCTGTGCAAAATATAGCGCAAGTCGATATTTGGTTGGTTCACTTCGATTTTGAAATAGCGTTCTATGAACGGTACATCAAATGGTTTTCCGTTGTATGTGACAAGGAGCTTGTACTTGTTTATGTCGGCCTTGAAATCGTTGAGATTCTCACCCTGCACATAGTGGAATATTGATTTGCCGTCATAAAGTGCAATGGTTGTGATTATGTCACTGCGCTCGAGGCCGGTTGTTTCAATGTCTAGGTAGGCTATCGAGTGGCGAAAATCGGGAAACAAACGCCAGTGCAGCGAAGACGGGAGCTGCTCTGCGAAATATGATGGATTGTCCTTTTCGATATGCTCTAGTGATTGCTCTATGTGAGATAAGACCGAGCCTGAGCCTTTGCGTTTTTGCGCAAAGTCGGTTTTGAGCAATGAGTCCCAAGAATGGCAGCCAGAGTCCCACAATTTTTGCTCGCGGATGGCAGTGATGCCGGGGAGATGGCAAAATGTATTTTTCATCATAAGACTAACAATGGTATCAGGCTTGGAGACGATTGCAATTCGTTCGACTGAGACCAATTAGCTCTTACGATAATCCGTCAGTGAAGTTGAAGAAGACACCAGTGGGGTCATACTTCTTGCGCAGCTCAGCCAGACGCTTCCAGTTAGCTTTTGAATATGCATTCACGGCGTGCTCTGGGTAGGCAACAGTGTCTGATTCGGCCACATAGTGGCCGACAGTGAATGGTTTAATTAAGGTAAGCATTTCTTTGTGCCATTTTAAATTGGCGCTGTCTTCTGACTGGTCTTTCCACATAGTCCAGGGGCCGCCATAAAGTTTGCCTGTCATAGAGAAGGCTGTGTCTGCAGGCGGTTTAGCTGGCACATTTGGCCCGGTGAAAACGGCGAACATAAATACAGTGGCCGAAGATGGACATTTTTTGAAATGTTCAGCAGTGGCTGCGAAAATGTCTGCCGGATTACTATTAGAGAACATTGCTTCCACTTGGTTGCGCATGTTTTCTGGCCACAGTGCGCCCGAGGCGTCAAACAAGCCTTCAAAGTCAGAAGGCTGATTGACTGATTTCGACAAGCACTTATTGATGACTGGGCAAGTGTCTAGCAGAGCCATTGCGGCCTTGCCTTTCTCTTGACTGTCGGTGAAAGCTGTGCCAGTTACCATGCAGACTTTTCCGCCTTGGTCTTTAGTTTTATCTGCTAGCTCAGGTGGGGCTGCCACCATCCATAGTGACAGTTCAACGCAAGGGTCGAGCTTTGGTGCTGTATCTTTAATCCACTCGGCCACTTCTTTGTAATCATCCATCGAGTAATGATAGGCGCTACAGGTAAAGGCCTTGGGAATATCATACAGTTTGAGGTGGTAGCGCAAGCATACGGCAAAGAGGCCGGGGCCAGCACCACGTGCGGCCCAAAAGTAGTCTTGGTTGTGGTCTTTGTCGGCTGTAATTAGTTCACCATCGGCGGTGACCATCTCGATTTTTTCAACGCTCTCAACCCCGTGACCCCAGACTCCTTGATTCCACGACATGCCGCCGCTAAGCAGATAGCCACTTAGTTTTACTTGGGGGCAATGACCAGATGGGAAAGCTAAGCCATATGGTTTGAGTTTCTGCTGAATTTCGCGATTGCTAATGATCGGCTCTGATACACAGATTTTCTTTACAGGGTCAATCGATATCACTTTGTTCATGGCCGTGAGGTCGATCATCATGCCACCATTGCGCAATGAAGGAGAGCACCAGTTGTGACCACCGCCGCGCACGGCTACTTTCATGTTATTAGCTTTGGCAAATTTGACAGCAGCAATGACATCAGCATCTGTTTTTACATGTACGGCCACTTGTGGAGCGCGATTAGCATAATATCTGTTCCACAGGCCACCATAAACTTTGTCTTTGAAATCTTTATCACTGGGTAGCGAAATGTCGCATTTAACGACTTGGCGCAAGGCTTCTATGTCAAAGTTTGGTTTCTTGCTGGCTGCTAATACCTTTTCTGGGTCAATGCTGCCGACAAAAATGGAACCCGCTGCCCAGAGGCCACCGGCAATGAATATGCGACGACTGACTTTGATCTGGGCCGGTCTTTCTCTGCTCTCGGTCATTGATAGCCCCTTCTTGTTTAGTACTACTGTCACTACCTGCGCTTTAGTATTTTTTCCCCGGCTTCGTCATATATAAAGGGGCCACCGTCGTCGTTGACGACTAATCTTTCGTCTAAAGCCTGCAGGTCTACAGCTAGTTGCCTTACTGCTGGTGATATGGCCGCCTGGGCCTGGTAGCGCAAGAGTTGCGCGGCGATTAGGGAGAGGCGCTGCTTTAAGGTGGGCAGCCGCTGTGGGGGCAACAGGGGCGTCTCGAGTGAGGCGCTGTCGCCCCTTTGAAAGCTTGCAGCAATGCTGATTCTTGAGTAGGTACCGTGTTTGCTGCTGCGACCGCCCCAGTGATATACCCCTTCATTCCAGGCTAGTATGTCACCTGCTTTGGTTGGAAGGGCGCGGATGTCTTGATAGTTAGTGACGCCGTAGGTAGTGAGGTTGTTGGGAAAGTTGGGGTCATATTGCACGGGTAGGATGTAAATGCAGCCGGTGTCGGGACTCGCATCGGTGAGCGAGATCCAGATGTTCATGGCCACAGTCTCACCGTCGTGGCGCAAAAGCTTGCGGCGGGAGCGATCGCGGTGAGGGAGAAATCCCGCGCCAGCGCCGCCGGGCTCAACGCAGAAGGTGTACAGTGTGGGCATCATTTTGTAGTCTGGGCCGAGAATTACGCTCAGTACAGATGACAATTCTTGAAATTTCATCCAGTATTCGTCGTACACGAAAGAGAAGGTGACTGGCCATTGCTCATCACGGATTTTCTCTACGGCTTGCACCATCGACCTGAGGTCTGTTTGCGCAACGGCATTCTCGATTTTAAAGTAGCCTTCGTGCTGCATGTTTTCTTTGCTTAGCTGCCCTAGTTCGGGGCTAAGCTTATATTTGGCAATGTTCGGTTGTGAGCCCTTTTCTGTAATGTGCAGCTGCGGGTTGAGATGCAACCAAAAATTTCGGTCAGTGGCTAATTCAAAGAAAGTTTTGCCCTGTGTGTTGTACATGGTTTTTTCTTTTGACCGTGTGTTCTGGATAGGCAAGTTGAAATTTAGACCATATTCTACCCGTTATTGCCCGTGATCTTCGCTTCTTCAAAATCTCGTATAGATAATTTCTTAGTTGCTAGCTTGCTGATTACGTTAGCTGTGTGCTTGGTATATAAAGCTGATGCTAGCCAGCTTTCTCAAGACCCGGAGGCTGATAATCGCGACTTAAAGCTGCCAGAGACAGTGAACGAACCATTACCCGACGAGTTAGTTTTACAGCCGCCCTCACAGCCTAGACCGCTGCCACCCGGTGCTGAGTTTAATATCGGTGACATTGTTGGTAACAGTTACCAGATTGTCGACTACATTGGTCGCGGAGCGATGGGTTATGTCTATCACGCCCACCATGTCCGACTGCCTAAAGAGTATGCCCTGAAGACTTTGAGCACTGAGCAAATCACTGAGGTTGCTTGGGTGCGCTTTCAAATCGAGGCCCAGGCAATTGCCAAAATGTTTCATCCCAATATTGTCGGTTTGCACAATTTTGGGTTGCATAAAACCCCCGATGGCTTTGAGCGCCCGTTTTATGTAATGGATTTTTTGCGCGGTTGCAATTTGATGGAGCGCTTGCGTGATTATGATCCACCGCCTGTCAATACCGTCTTGTACATTTTTCTGCAGGCTGCCAGCGGCTTTGGCTATGCCCATAGCAAAGGTATTATTCACCGCGATGTTAAGCCGGCCAATATTGTTTTACTAGATCAGCCTGATGCCACTGGTTCAACCATTAAGATTGTCGACTTTGGCATTGTTAAGCTTACTTTCGATGCTGAAATTGACGGAAACCACCTAGGTCATGACGAAGAAAATTTAGGTAGCCCCTATTATATGAGCCCTGAGCAGTGCCTTGGCCGCACTGTTGATGCTCGCAGCGATATTTACTCTTTGGGTGTGACATTTTTTGAGACTCTTACAGGTGAGCCGCCCTTTGTCGCTAAGAGTGCCGTTGAAATTAAGCATATGCATCAGTCTGCCCCCACTCCTGTTTTGAACGAAGTGGTTGAAGGTGGAAATTTTCCCGATGCCGTGCAAGCTGTTTTAGAGAGGATGATGGCTAAAGACCCAGACATGCGCTACCAGACTATGGAGAATCTTTGTAGTGACCTAATTGCAGTTTTACAAGGTGATGAGCCATTCTATTGCTACAACGCACCTGTGGTTGACGGTAGCGGCAATATTTATCTGCAGCATACCCGCAGCACTGTGGTGGCGCCAGCTCTAAATCCGAATTTAATTCCGCCTAGCCGAACTGTTAGCACTGCTGCTCAAGCACCTGGGTTTAAGCCTCTGCAGAAGCCCCCAGAAAGTGCAGATTTTACGATAGATTCGGGCATCACTCCGTCACTTGCTGAGGAGGGCAAGGCTTTGGTACGCAGTGCTTTGATGCGCAACGGCATATCTCTTAGTGAGGAGGCGGCCAATATCGAAGCCGATCACCGTGCCCGTAATAGTACTGACACAAAGGCATCGAGAGAGCAAGTGCTAAAGGTGAAGAAGCTTTTGCTCGGGTTGGGCGCTGGCACAATTTTGCTTGCCTCTGCGGCCTGTGGTTTTTTCGTCTGGCAGAACTTTCAGGCTGCCAATTCTAAACCGAAGCCTCCCCCTCGGCGAGTCTTGGTTGCGGCTAAGCCTAAATTGGCAAAAGTCAAATTTGATGCAGATGAAGACCTTGAGCCGACTTCATCATTGGTCGACAGCAGTGCTTATTTTGACAGTAAAGCTGGTAACAGCCGTGGCCGAATCTTTAACTTCCCGACAGACTGCTTGATTGGCAGTATCTACTCATATGATTGGAAAACAAAGAAAGAGAGAACTGTCAAAGCTAAGGGCACCGTAGAATTTGCTGAGAGTGAATGGTTGATGTATTTGCCCTCTCGACTTGTGGCTCGGCATCCTGGTTATGTACTGCGGTTTGGCAAAGGTGACGTAGCGGCTGTGCGTTTAGTCGATGGCTCTGACAGTGACGGTGCTCTTGAGGCTTGCACAGCCATTCCGGCTGTTGATGAATTGCAAATTTATGATACCCATGGCCTCACAGCCAAGTGTATTCCGTCGCTTAGTAAGTTTACTCAGATCAGTAAGTTTGACGGCAATAACTGCACCTTAGACGGTGCCATGCTGGCGCGTGCTAATTGTTGGAACCATCTGCGTGATTTCCAGCTCGCTGGTGGAGAAAATTGCACCGCTATTCTCACTAAGCTTAAGTCGGCTAAGCGCCTTGAGTATGTGAATTTGCAGCGTAGTAAATTGCAACCGCAAGATTTTAAGGCTCTTTCAGAGTTGTCTACGCTGCAGTATCTAAACTTGAGTTATAACAAAGTTAGTCTCAGTCAGCTCAGGCTTTTGAGTAAGCTCAATAGACTACACACCTTAAGCGTTGTTGATTGTGGCTTAGACAAGCGATCTGTGCCTGTTCTTAAACAGTTTAAGAGTTTAAAAGTATTGCAAGTATTGCCCTGCAATAGAGCTATGTTTGCTGCTGCTTTGCCTAAGGTCACTGTCAAATAGCAGGAGTTTCTTGCCCTAAATCAGTTTTACTTCTTGCCCATGCCACCGAAAAACTTGATTAAGTCCAATCTCGAAATACCAACCATGATGTCGTTGCGAGAAATACCAATAGGCGGCTGGCCGTCGTGGTCGTCATGGGCGGCACTGATTTTTTTGACGTTAGCACAGAGAAAGCGTACATAGCTCAGCTCGCGTCCGGAGAGCTTGAACTTGGCTTTCGCTTCTTCAAGTTCTTGCATTGAAATGAAGCCGTTGCCATCGCTGTCAAGTCGGTCAAACGTTTTTAGGGCAAACTCTTGCACTTCGCTTAAAAGCCGAGCAACGTCAATGCCGTCGCCCATAGTCTGCGCAGGCCAGAACGAACGAACTTCTTCAAGCTTGGGGCTAACTTTCATAATAATGATTCTACCTGAATTTGCCACAAGCAAAACCCTGGTATATCAAAGTCCAAGCTTTTGCTTTATGTATTTGAGGGTGTTGGGAAAATATGTGGTTAGCTCGGCGACATGGCCTTGCTCATTGCCAAGTAAAATAGAAGTCAATTCGGCACAACTTTCAACTTGGCCAGCATCAGACTTTTGCAGATAATAACTAATTTTTTGTGCCACGTTATCAGGCACGTGGGCGATGTCTAAGTAATAGTTGTGGCGGTACTCTTTTGTGCATGAATATGAGTTGAGACAGGCATCTAGTGCGTGGCCAGTTTCGTGGAGAAAGGTGGCCTCAAGATCGTCTGCGCTGGCTGCTCTTTCTACATTGTTAGTGTCTTCGTTGACAGTGCTTTGAGCTAATACAATTGTGTCTCCGTCAAAAAGTCCCGGGCAGCTCTTGCTCGTTCCCCCTTCGTAGCCAGCCACTGTCTGATAGGCGCCTTCTGGATATTTATCAATCATTGTCGGCGTGATCACGAATTTTATATTGTGTTTGAGCAAGATGGCCTGTACTTTGGGCGGTATCTTGTCAAAACAGCGATTGACCGCTGCAATAGTTCTGGCGCTAACTGGGTCGTGGCCAATTACTGGCTTAGTAATTGTAATGCGGGCGCGCAGCTCTTTTAGTACTTTTGCTGGCGGCAGTGGCGGCTCGGCATTGGCCGTGTTAGCTGATGCATCGCTGCTAGAGTCTCGTTTGTTTATATCGCTTGTCTCTTTTGTTGTATCGCCAAATCTTTGCAGATATTGGGCTGCGGTTTGCGCTTGCTGTGTTCCAGCAAAGCCACTCTTGATGCGTCGGTAGGTGTCTATTGCTTGCTGCTTATTGCCTGAAGCATATTGGGCATTGGCCATGTACAGCCAAGCATTGGGTCCAGCTTTCTCCTTAATAATGGCATCGTACATAAAGCGAACGGCTTCTTTGTAGCGGCCTTGTTGATAGGCTTGTACCCCTTGGTTGTAGCAGCTTGCCGTCTGCACAGCCTTCTTTTCTGCGCCTGGTAAAGCTTGGCTTGGCAGGGTCTGGGTGCAGAGTAACGAAGCAGTCAAGCAGGCTATTAAACCGAGATTGCAGAAAAACAACTTCAACGTCATGCCCTCAATTAAAGACTCGATCTCAATGCTCAGGCAGCTGCTCTTTTACTTCTTGCTGATTTAACTGTATGCGATGGCGGCCCTCTTCGCTAATGAAACCTTCTTTTGTTAGTTCCTTTAAGCAGTCCTTTTCTAGCTCGGCTAAGCGGTGTCTTATTTCTTCTATTTCTAGTTCTTTCACTGATGCATCTTCAATGTGCAAATTTTCTATTTGTATGTTCAGTGCTTCCTTTTGCTCATGTAAGTCAGCGTTAAGTAGTTCGAAGCAAGCCGCTGATACCGTACCAGTCTTGAATTGTTCGGCCAAGAAATTGGCAGCCCGTTTCTTGGCGATTAGGCGCGCTTTTAATTCTCGGTACTGCTCTTTGACTGGATCTACCAAATTCATGCCCAGTAGTTTAACTAGCGGCTCGATGGTTAGACCTGGTATTAACAGGGTGAAGAGAACAACGCCAAAGGTAGTGATTGTAATCATCTCTTTGGCTGGCAGTGACTCTGGTAAGCTCAAAGCTAGGGCCATGCAAATTGAGCCCCGCAGTGCGCCCCAGAAGAGCAAGTGGCGCCATTTCCACGGAATTTTGTCATTGTGTTGCCTAAGAAAAGGTGTCATGCCATAGACAACGATCATACGCGCGACAATTACTACTGCTATGCCTACGCCTATTTGCAGCGAATATTTGCAGAGTAGGTTGTATTTTACTTGTAGGCCAATCAGTAAAAATATCAGTGAGTTGACGAGAAACGCCGTGTATTCCCAAAATGAGTTTACTGCCATGCGAGTTTCTACTGACATTGAAGTGCGGCTGCCATAGTTGCCGATTACTACACCTGCTGCCACCACACTTAGTACTGCCGATACGTGCAATTGCTCAGCCAAAATATATGAACCATAGGCAACGATAGTGGTAAGTGTGATTTCTAAAAGATGATCGTCAAATAAGCTGGTGATACGTGAAGCTGCGTAGCCAATTGCGGCACCTATTGCTGCCCCACCGACCACCACTAGTATGAAGTTACCCACCGTTGATGCGGCAGAGAAAGAAGCGCCACTCAGCACTATTGCTAGTACCAGTTTGAATAGCACTACAGCTGTGCCATCGTTGGCCAAGCTTTCGCCCTCTAGCATCATGGTCAAGCTACTGTTTATGCCCAGCTTGCGAAAAAGAGCGAGTACTGAAATTGGGTCAGTGGCGGCAATCATGGCGCCAAAGAGAAAGGCTGGGCCGAGAGCCACTCCTGCAAAATAGTTCATACCATAGGCCACCACAACCGTGTTGACTACTACCCCCAGTGTTGCGAGAACAGTGATAGGTAGCCAGCCTTCCTTTAACTCGCGCAGGGGAATATTCCAAGACGCCTCAAATAAAACAGCTGGCAAGAAAATCAGCAAGATGAGATCAGGTGTAAGTTCTACTGGTGGCAAAAGATGGCAGACACCAATTAGTAAACCGACAATGACAAGGGCGATTGAATAAGGCAGTTTTATCCATTTGACTGACATGGCAACAGTGGCTGTCACCATGAGTAAGACCACAAAAAGGTCAACATGTAGTGTTTCGTGAGTCAATTCTGATTTTCCAATGAAAACAATTCGATGGTGTAGTGGTCCGATAGTATATGCCATGGGAAGTCATTTTTTCTTTCGCCAATGGTCAGTTCAAGTACATCGTTGCTGTTGTGCTCGGCTCCAGATGTTGAAATAAAATCTGAATAGAGAGTTTTGATCTCTTCAGGGGTGCTGACAAATGGAGAGAGTATAAAGCCGGCTTTGAGGTTGTCGGTGGGGGCGACATAACTCTTTGTCTGGCCGTTTTTCAAGTGCACGGCAATGGCCGGAGGATAGATCCGGAAGAATAACTTTTGCAGAGAGCCGAGAGGCGTGATTTTTAGGTTGATCTTGGCGAAAATTATCTTGTCTTTGTCAGCTGCGGCAATCTTGACGGGCTCACCTAATTTTGATTCGATGCTTGCTAGTGCCTTTAGTTTGATGTTTAGGGGCTGCGAACGCTTTTTGACAATTAGTCCGCTAGGCTGGCACCAAGTCGGTTCATAACGGCTTAGAAGTTCTATCCATGAGGGTCCGTCGTGTAGCGCTGGATAGTAGCCGTAAGTGTCTTCCATCTTTTGTAAGACCAGGTAATCAGCTGCTTTGTCTTTCGCCCAGAAGTCTTGGTTGATTTCTATCAGTGATTCTTTGTATGCAAGATAGCTTTGTATAACTGGTCTGGGCTGGTAATTATAGTGATTGGCAATGACGACATTGAGGTGCACCGGTAATAGGTCTACAGTGCCAGGCAGGGCAGGCAGCTGGTTCCTGTCTTTGATTGTTTCCATGCGCTTCTGATAGTCTTCTGCACTCTTTGATTGGCCTGTCAGTACAAGGGCGCATTGGGGCAAGCGTATGGCCGTTTCGTAAAGATTGCCGAAGAGCATGGTGGGATAGATTAGTAAAGGCGGGATACCTGGCATTGGCATGTTGGCAGGTATGGCGAGGAAGAGCATGCTAGCTAATGAAATCATTGCTATAGCCTTAATTGGTTTCTTCTCGCTTATGAAAAGTGGTGCCAGCGCTAGTGCGGCAAAGCCAAAAACCGAAGGGGCAATTACTTGATGGTCGATGGTTTGGCGCACATAGGCAGCCTTGAAGGTCAAAAAAAAAGCCCGCTTTCAGCTAAAAGAGCCACAGGGAAGGATTTGCCCATTCTTTTTTTTGCTAGATAGGCAAAACTTATTAGAAGCAAGCCCGTGGAAGCAATGGTGGCCACAATTGGTATTTGCCAGTTTGTATCAGACCATGACATGGCTTCGCTATGTCCGGCGGCCACTGCCAGCGAGGTGCTGATGTAGGTCGGCAGATTGGCAAGCGCTTGGCCGCTAAGAGTCCAGCCAGCCAAAAATACTAGGATAAAGAGAAAGAGCAGAATCGGCAATTTCTTTTTGAGCAGCTCGTTTAGAGCAATAAAGGCAATGACCCAAGTGGCAGCCACAAAAAATGTAAATTTAACCAAGGCGGTTAGGGCCAGTAAAGCAACCAGCAAAAGTGTGTCGGTTGAGGCCTTGAACTTGTAAATAGTTTTGGGGTCGTCAAGTAAGAAGTATTGGTTGACGAGGAGTACAGGTATGGCCAGAAAGAAGACGTCGCCAAAGAAGCCGTAAAGAGACACAAGGCAAAAGATCCAGGCCAATAGGTGGGGCCAGCGGCTGAACAATTGTCGACCTTGGCGCACCATGACGAGGGTGGTCAACGCACAAAGTGAGCCCTGTAGTAATAGTTTGAGGGCGTAGGTGTCAGGAAAGTAGGTCTTGTTGTAAATGAAGCCCAGGGGACCAAAGGTAAAAATATAGTCGACGCCGCTCATGGCGCCGCGTTTAGCAAAAAGATTGAGCATTAGATCCCAAGAGTCGTCTTCGGAGACAGTGATTACTCGAGGAATCCAAGGTAACGTGCGAATGACGCTAAAACCTATAACTGCACTTAGCATCAGCCAAAAAGGCCAACCGAATTTTTTGGTAGCCTGTTGTCCTTTTGGGTCTTCTTGATTTGAACTCTGGCTCAATCGTCACTTATCTCTGCAATCTTTGTTCTTCAATTTTTATACCATGGTTTAACATGGGTATAGATCATGAGGTGCTTTATGGTCTTGTTAAGGAGCCTATGACTTCCTCTTCCCAAGCAGTTAAAAGTGATAAGTTCTGCTTTCCTTGGATGGCAAGTCGAGAGTTCGACTTGCTTTGGTTCTTTGCCCCTCTATTGTTGGCCATTGCTGCCAGTATTTGCCTGCAATTGCCTGGTGTAGTGTTTCCTAGCCTACTCTTCCTATTTATTGTCAATGCTTTTGGCATTGGGCCCATGCACCAAGGGCCAACTTGGTTTTTCTATTTTGACAAGAAGAATAATCAGTACTGGAGTCAAGATCGAGGTCGTCTGGCCTTGTACTATTTGGCACCGATTGCAGTTGGTATTGTCACCATATTTTTAGCTGTAACAGCCCCATGGCTTTGTTTGGCGATTACCACTTTGTGGGGCGTGCAGCATTTTGTACAGCAGAATCTTGGCATTGTGCTGCTGTATCACAATAAGAATGCCAACGAAGCCATGCCCAATAGAGATTTGCTATCTCGCAGTCTCTGGACTCCTTCAATATTTTTTGTTTCGGTTTTCTTCTATCGCCAGTTATTTGCTGGGAGCGAAAGTCAGTGGGCTCTTGCGGTCTTTGCTGGTTTGGGTCTTCTGGCTTTGTACGATATTGGTCGCTATTTGAACAATATTTTGAAGCAAGTTAATACCGGTGCCAGTGTTAATGTGCCGGCCTTTCTTTTTTGGGTCAGTTCAGTACTCTATTTTGTCCCCTTCATTTTTCCTGGGCAGCGGGTTGAAACCGCCTTTCTCATTCCTGGAACAATGCACTGGTGCCAGTATATCGGTCTCAATCTGATTCTCATTCGTCATAAGTATCAAGATCAGAACAGAAAATTTGATATTCCCATTAATGCTCAAATGCTAATGACCATTCTTTGTGTTGGTTCTCTTGGTATTTATTTGCTCACCCACGCTGTCCGCCTTGATTTTTCGCCGGGCGACTTTTACTTCAAGCTGATGCTCGGCTGTAGTATTGCCATGTCTAACATTCATTACTTCCAAGATGCTTTCTTCTGGCGCTTCCGCGAGCAATTCCAGCGTGACAGTATCATGCCCTACTTGCTGCAAGGTCGTCATGTTGAGGCAATAAGTTCTAAGAGTTAGGGCTTCGGTTTGATGCGGCGCTTCCAGAGCGAAAGGTCGCTGGGGCCGGCTTTGAGCTGGTAGGCATATTCATAGTTTTGCTCTAAGGTCTGCCAAAAATGTGTCTTTTCTAAGTACTGCCGTACTGATATGTCGGCCATAGGAACAATATTTTCTTGAATCAGAATAATGCGTGGCTTGTTGTTGTGCAAGTCTGTATCTAAGTCAGAAACGAATTTTTGTCCTTCGACTTGCCATTTTTCTGCCTCTTTTGTGCCAGCGTGTTTTTTGGCGAGGTAGGTGGTCATGAGCAAGGGAAAAACAAAGAAATAACGGCTGCCGCTTTCACGTTTAGCAGCGGCCAGGGCTGGATACGAGTCTGGTAATGAGAGGGTGAGCATACTGACTCGATCTTGACTGCTGCTTTCTTTTTGTAGTGTTGCTGCAATTTTGGTGGTCATAATTTGCCATGTCTGATTTTGCGAAATAACGCCGGGTAGAGCCCACACCGGTAGCATAAAGCAGAGCAGACTAATCAACGCTGTTAGTAGTGTGCGCTTGAAGTTATTTGCCAGAGGCATAGCGCAGCAAAGCATGAGGCTGCCATACATAAGCGGAATGGTTTGATTGAGAATGCTTTTACCTTGCAACAATAGAACCAAGGCACTGCCTAGACAAAAGACGCCGATGTTTGGTAGCAAGCCATAATACTGTTGCTTCCATGGTTTCATCTTCAAAGTGATGAGCAAGGCGATTGCAGAAATTGGCAAGATACCACTTGCGGTGAGCTGCAATATTTGCATGGGCCAAGGCCAGTTATAGAGGCCGTAGCCCTGGCTTACCATGGGCATCCAACGACCGAGAAATTCTACTCGTATGGCTTCTTGAGAATAGACAAACAAGCCATAGGCAAGGACACTGCCAACAAAGGCAATGGTTTCTGCTGATATTAGGGGTCTCAACCGGCGCTGGCGTAAGATATAAAACAATTCTAGGCAGACAATAATGGTGGCATATTGAGGCAGCAGGCCAGTCATGGTGCCGCAGTAGAGACCACTTATGGCTGCTGTAGTGGTGTCTATCTTTGTTCCTACGCCTTGCCATCTTAAGTAGCGACAGACAAAGAATGGTAGTAAGGCATTGGCTAGCAATTGTTGTCTTTGGCCGAATTGTACCCACTCGTAGCAGAGCAGGTTGCCTAGGCAAAAGGCCAATAGTACTGGTCCGAATTTGACTGCATCTGAAGTGCCGTCTTTTAGTAAGTTCCAGCAAAGCAGCAAAGAACAAGCAAAGAGCACTAAAGTGAAAATGTAGAGGCTTGTGTCTGCTGGTAGGCCTGATAGCTTGACCAAGAAAGCCGGAATGGCATTGATGTAAAAGACAAGAGGCGGATTTAATTCGATAAAGTCGATGTAGGGGCGGGCTCCGGCTATCACTAGCTGACCAGTTTGGAGAAACATCGAGCAATCAGGATTGATAATATTGCTAGGCAGTGCTAATACACGGACAAGTAACAACCCGAAAATGCTGAATGTTGCTAGCCAATAGGGTTTCAGTGCGTGCATTTGTCTATTATAGCTATTGCGCGCCAGAGCGTCTGATGCAAAGGACGGAAAACAAGCTGATAATTTGAGTTCTTGTGAATTCAGTGTAGACAGCGAGGCTGGTGATGCTAATCTGGTGATATAGAATGTAAAATCGGTCGGCAGTCATTGATACTCTGTTCGACAGCAAATTACGTTGGGTAACCAGAGTGGATGCAGTTTTTTTTGATCGAGATGGTGTCATAAATGAAGTCGTTCTGCGGGAAGGCTTGGTCTCGAGCCCGCGCTCTCTTGACGAGTTTCGACTGCGCCAAGATTTTGTTTCGGCTTTCAACAAAATTAGTACCTTCGATAGCAGCTTTTTTGTAGTTTCCAATCAGCCAGATGTCAGCAGGGGGCTGCTTACTCAGGCAGCTTTGGCTGAAATGACTGAATCGCTTCAAGCGAGATTTAAGTTTAAAGAGGTTGTCTATTGTCTGCATGACAATCACGATCAGTGCCTATGTCGCAAACCTAAACCGGGAATGCTCAATTACTTGGTGCAAAAATACGCCATTGACCGTGCCAGAGCTGTTTTCGTCGGTGATAGTGTCAAAGACATATTAGCGGGTTCTGCCGCAGGCATTCGGACTATTTACCTGCGTCAAGCACACAATCAACTATCGGGTTGTCAGCCAGACTTTGTTGTCGACAGTCTAGAGGAAATAATTACCATAATCGATTCTGGTTAAGGCTCTTCATGCAGCCAGATTTTAGAAGCGTTCATTGGCCACCGCTCTTTGATTTCGCCAAGATTACTGCTTCAGTCTCGGCTAGGCCTTCGGCTGTTCCAATCTCAAAAAATCGCTGATCTACCTGATAACCTGCGAGTTGATTGCGGGTTATCAAAGACTGCCAGAGAAGACTCAAATCAAAAACCTCGCTGCTTAGTAAATCAAATGATTCTCTTCTCAAGAATGAGAAGCCATAATCGATGTATTCGAGATTGCTAGCGCCTTTCTCGTAGTGAAGTACCTGCCCGTCAGCGAATCTTACATTGCTTGCACCGAAGCGATTGCAATTGTGAAAAACCGTCATCAGGGCTTCTTTTTCAGAAGAGCAAAAAGTCTCATGAGCTGTGTATAGGTCTATGTCTAGGTAAGAATCCCCGTAGGTCACTGCAAATGTAGATATCGTCGGAAATGCCTTCAATGCAGCCTTAATAGAACCACCAGTGCCTAGTCTTAGGCCACCATCATGGCTGTAATCAACAGTCAAGCCAAATTCTGCTCCAGACTGAACGAAATTTTCTATCTGCTCGCCAAGGTGACCGGTGCAAAGGACAACATGATTTACTCCACGCAGTTTCAGCAAACGCAATTGATGAGCGATAAATGGTTCTCCCGCGGCTTTTACCATAGCTTTTGGAATCGTTGAAGCTAGAGAACCAAGACGCGTCCCCAAGCCGCCTGACAAAATAAAGACTGGAGGCAACAGCGGTGTCATGCTCAATTAAACGATCCTTTTTGTGCCTTCAAAATCAAATCTAAACCGCACTTCTTTCAAGCCGACACCTTTCATAGTTGAACGGAGCTTCTCTTTGTCCTGACAAAGGAAGAGCAAGAAGCCACCGCCACCGGCACCAATCAACTTGCCGCCTACGGCACCATTTTTGATACCAAGCTCGTACCAGTTGTCAATTACGCTGTTGCTCATTGAGCTGGATCGTTTCCGTTTAATTTGCCAGTGCTCATGCATAATGTTGCCGAATTCGTTGATGTTCCCCGCTTCTAAGGCTGTGCGAACTCTGAAGCCAAGCTCTTTAATGGTATGAAGATTATCAATCATGGCAGAATCGGCGACTTTGCTCTTATCATCCTGGTCTTTTAAAATCTCCGAAGCTGAACGCGAGTAGCCTGTAAAGAAAAGACAGAGATTATCTTCTAGGCTGTGCAAAACTTCGGCATGAATTCCCAGCGGGCAGCTGTCTACTGTCTCATCGGCATTGAAAGTAAAGCAGGTCAGGCCACCGTATGCCGAAATAAACTGATCTTGTTTGCCAATGGGTTCGCCCAGGATATCGATTTCAATTTCGCAGGCTTGCTGCGCTAATTCTCTGGGGTGGATAATGTGTTGCTTGTATGCGTGCAATCCCTTTAAGAGCGCCGTTGTGAAGCTGCCGGAAGAGCCAAGTCCGGTGCCTGCAGGAATGTCGGCCATGCTTGTTATTTCCAGGTTGACGTCAGAAAAGTCGAGCAGTCTTAGGGCTTCGCGAATAATCGGATGACGCACTTCTGTGAACGATTGAACTCGTTCCATTTGCGAATATTTGATGATCAATTCTTGAGCAAAGGTCTCGTGCAGCGTCACGTAAACATATTTGTCAATGGCGGCCGTCACTAAGAAGCCGCCGTGCTTGCTGTAGTAGGAACGTAGATCTGTTCCACCGCCACCAAGGGGCAATCGCAGTGGACTCCGCACTATAATCATGCTTTTTGCTCACAAATTTTAGACTTGTTTTCGTCACTACCAAGAACAACTTCTCGATTGTTGTTCACATAACGAGCCGTAAGCTTTATGGCTTCTTTGATAGACAAAGAAGAAGACCAGCCTAAAGCCCGAATTTTTGTGGTATCTAAAAAGATCACTGGATTGTCGCCAATCCATCCGCGATCTTCTGTGCCAAAAGTGATAGCTGGACTGACAGCTAACTCTTCGCATATCCAGCCAACACAATCACGCACCGTGCAAAAATTATCTACGCCCAGATTGTAGATATTCACAGCTGCTGTGCCCGACTCAATGGCGCAGAAAATGGCATCAATACAGTCTTGTACGTAAATGTATGACTTTTGCTGGTGACCATTGCCGAGAACATTTAGATTCTTGGAGTCAGCAAAAAGCTGGCGACAGAAATCTACCACGTGACCATGGGTATAGCGCTCACCTAAAACTCCAACGAATCGGAATATCCAAGCCTGATACTGGAAGCCGGCTGCATATGCTTGTATCAGAGATTCGCCGGCCACTTTTGAGGCGCCGTAAAGCGAAGTCTGCACCGGGAATGGTGCATCTTCTGGTGTGGGCACCAGGGAAGTCTCACCATATACAGAGCCTGTTGAAGAGAAGGCGATTTTTTTGATACCGCAATGCCGCATTGCTTCAAGCACATTAAAAGTGCCGATTGTATTTATTTCGAGATCGCGCTTTGGGTGTTGCAAGCCGAACCTAACATCAGCATTGGCCGCCAAATGAAAAACAATGTCGCAGCCCTGCATTGATTGAACTAACTGCTGTGGAGAGCTAATATCGCCAACCGTCAGCGAGAAACGCTCAGAAAGCATTGCTTCAGCGAGGAATGGCCGCTGTCCTGTGGAGAAATTGTCGAATCCAACTACACTGTTGCCAGCGGCTAGAAGGCGATCGACCAATGTGCTGCCGACAAAGCCAGCCGCTCCAGTTACAAATGCTTTCATAACTAATGGCTCCTCTTTTGATTCTTGACGGCAACTGTTCCGAAAAGTGTCAAGATTCGAAAACTGGCCACTGATGGGCAAATCTTGAAACGGACCACTAGTCATCCTCACTCTGTATACGGTATTATTTTCAATAAATTAAATCAAGTTTTAATTTCCCTCTGTGCGCCCCGAAGACAATTTCGAATTACAACTGCTTTGCATCATTTATTTAACAATTTTTCCAGTAGAACCAAAGAAGCAATCTGGTGTGGCTTGCTCTTAGTTGTGACTCTTAACATTTTGTTCTTCAAGTATATCTGGGGCGATAGAAGCATTCTCATGGCTTCCAGCTTGATATGTTGCATTCTACCCAACGGCACACCACCGATGTTCAGAAGCATCGAAATGTTTGCTACTGCATGGCTCGTCGAGCCCACTTACAAAGTGATACACGATTCGCTTTTGCGGGGTGATGGCCTGCTCTGGAATCCATATCTAGCAATGGGCAGTCCTCTCTGGGCCAATATTGTCATGCAGGTGGTGAATCCCTTGGCCTGGATAGCGGGGTTCCCTGAACCGTCACCAGAAACGGTGCTGCGTTATATTTTCACTTACATGCTGTGCGCGGGCTTTCTTACATTCGTGTTTTTGCGCCAGTTTTTGCCACCATTGTTCAGTTCATTTGGCGCTCTTGCTTACATGCTCAACGGCTACTTCATGCTCTACATTGGCATGTCTGAGCTTTCCTCCTGCGCTCTGATTCCTGGCTTGTTCTATGCAGTAGAGAAGTTATTCAGGGAGCCAGGGGTAAAGAGTGTGGCGCTGCTGTCGCTTTTTACCGCCGCGATGGTGACCATATGCGGCATCCCCGAACTCAGTCTGCTAGCGGTATGCGGGGCAGGGCTCTATTTCCTTTTTAGACTCTTCACCGCAGGGAGTGATTCTGAATCTTCCCAATCTTCAAAAGAATCACGCGTCAGAATTGTTTCATCGTATATCAGTGCCAATCTTCTGGCAGGGCTATACGCGGCCCCTCTCTTGCTCCCATTTGTCGAATTCTTACGTGAGTCATTCAATTCTCATGTCAGAACCGGTGATTTCATTCCAGCTGGACAAGAAGTTTTCCCTTTTGCTTCGGCAAATCTTATTACTTATTTGTCGCCATATTTTTTGTCTCCAATACTAAGATACTCAACAGTTCAAAGTCCCTATCAGGGCTACACTGGTTTCTGGGGAATCACTGTCTTCTCGCTGGCGGTACTGGCGACGGTGCATGCCGTGATAACTTTGTTGAACAAATCAACAGTGGTGACGAATCAAAACTTTAGAGTCAAGCAACTACTCTCAGTGTTTTGCGCATCGTCTGTGGTTCTTCTGCTAGCTAAAAAATTCGGTTGTCCTGCTTTGCAGTGGTTTGGTGCATTGCCGCTTTTCAGCATGATTCTGTACTGGAAGTATACAGAGCCAATAGTGGCTTTCCTTATTGCAACTCTTGCAGCGATCGGCTTGACCTGGCTTAGCGATAGTACCTTGAAGTTGAAGACGATTCGTGTCGTGGGTTTGTCAGTCTTTGTGGTTTACATATTGCTGGCTCTCACTTCTATTCCGCTTCAGAGGCAAGAAGCTCAGTTCTACTGTTACCTGATTATGGCCATTTCGATTGTGGTAATGGGGCTGTTCTTTTCGCTGGCATCTTTGGCCATCTCACAGCGAAGGAACGCAAAGCAAACCTGTCTATTTATCTTTGCAATGGCAGCTGTAGAGCTATTGCTAAATTTTTCAGGACCAAGTCTTTTTCGTGATTCAACTCCCAAGCGGGATAACAATCCCTATGCTGGTGCGCCATTCATTACTTTCCTGCAGCAGATGGACTGCAATCAGAGATATGAACGTCTCTTTGCTCAAGACTTGATACTGATAGGCAATTGGGCTAGTGCCTTTGGGTTGTATGATTCACGGGCCTACAATGCTCTTTACCCCAGAAGACTTATGCCCTTCTACCGAGCCTTCGCTTACGGCAACAAACCGGTTTCATTGGCGCCTGGCTGCTGGATGCCTGTGGGCAATTTCATTCCGGCTGACTTAACTGAGGAGCTTTACGGCTATGAGCCAGTTGTTGATCCCTTTATTAATACTGAGCGTGCCCTGCAAATATTGCGGCTTTGGCAGCTCACCTCGACTCGGATCATAGTGCGAAATGTTGACCATAAGAGCGCCCTACCTCTTGAAGTTTCGACGAAAGCTGGCTGCGAAGCGCCGCTCGTCTACGGCAAAGAAGTCAACATATTTGCTTTATCTAAAATACTACCTAGAGCCGCTCTCTATTACCAAGTCGAGACTGCAGCGAATGAAAGCGCCGTTCTAGCGAAGCTGACAAATCTTGAATTTGACCCCTTTAGCAAAGCTGTGCTTGAACGGGCCGACCTTGGTGATAAGGAGCTGCTGAGCCTGAGTAGATTCTCAGTGGCGCAGAAAGATGTAGAACCACAGAGAATAACCAAGTATAAAGGCGAGATTGTCGATATAGAAGTGCAGGCAAAACACCCGGGGCTTTTGGTTCTAAATGACATTTTCTATCCTGGCTGGCAGGCCTTTATCGATGGCCAGGAAGCAAAAATTATCCACGCTAACTATTTATTCCGTGGTGTATTGGTTCCAGCTGGAAACCATTTGGTGACATTCAGATATAAGCCAATGTCTCTACTCATAGGCATAGGCCTAGCGGTCTTGGGTGTGATCATTCTGGCTGGCTGGTGGAGTATAAGCACAATCGCTGAGCGCAAGAGGAAAACAGAAAAATTTGATTGAGGAATTTACTTGTCCAGTTTGTGATTGGCCAGAAACTAGCTATCAGTATCACTATAAAGATGCAGCAATACATAGGTGCAACGGTTGTGGCCTGTCGAGCAGGCATCCTCAGTCGCTTACTTCTGGAGAGGTAACGGCCCCTGAGGCGCCGAGATTGCAAAAAGCGAAGAATTTGGAAGCCTCACTGGCTGGCGATTTGCTCAAGAAAGCGGATGTTAAGTCAAATGTTCTGATTGTCTCGAACCAGAGTGAACAGCAGCTGACTAAGGAACTGACCGGCCTTGGTATAGAGTTCAGCCAGCAAAGCGCAGCCGCTTTTCTTGCTGATTCTGCCAGTACATTGGTCAACAGCGTTGTGCTTTGCTCTGTCATAGACACAACTACATCGCCCAATTTGGTGATAGAAAAAGTCCGTACCAGACTAAAGCCTGGTGCCCCGCTTCTTATCATTGGCACTCGTTTTCATAGACACCTGCCTCCTGCTGGTTTGAACAACAATCGTAACTGGCAGGCTGAGCTCAATTTTGCTTTTTCTAGACCAACATTGCAGTTGCTCCTCGAAAAACATGGCTTCGGAGAGATTGCCTTGACCTCTGACGGAACCACCTCACAGTTCCGTCCAGTCATTCACGCAAAAGCAATGAGTAGCCTGAAGCAGAAGCGCATACTTTCTGTCGTTATGCCTGTCTACAACGAAAAGGAAACTTTCTCCAAAGTGCTTTCTCTTGTGCAAAAGAAACAAGTAGAAGGTATCGACGAAATCGAAATCATTATTGTTGAGAGCAATTCTACCGATGGCAGTCGTGAAGCCGTGCGCGAGCAGGTTGCTCAAGATCCTCAAATTAAGGCGATTTTTGAAGATCGCCCTCGGGGAAAGGGTCACGCTGTGCGTGAGGGCTTTAAGCATGCAACAGGCGAAATTATCCTGATTCAAGATGCCGATCTCGAATATGACATAGATGACTATGATGCTCTGGTTCAGCCGCTATTGGCCTATCGTCAGTGCTTTGTACTAGGAACCAGGCATAGTGGCGACTGGAAGATTCGCAAGTTTGCCGGTCAAGAATCGCTGGCAGCAGTCCTCAATGTCGGACACATATTTTTTAGGATGCTCATCAATCTGCTTTATGCACAGTCTCTCTCAGATCCTTTTACTATGTTCAAGGTCTTGCGGAGAGAATGTCTCTATAACCTTTACTTTGAGTGTAATCGCTTTGACTTCGATCACGAACTGTTGATTAAGTTGGTAAAAAAAGGATACACACCGATTGAGATTCCAATTAACTACAACTCGCGCTCGTTTGCCGAAGGTAAGAAAGTAACATTTTGGAAGGACCCCTTAACATGGCTGGTGGCTGATTTTAAGTATCTTCATGCTAACCCGTTTAATACCACCAGCAGTAGCGTTGTTGCGCTGTCTGAATCGCAAGAACCACAACATAAATATGAATGAATGGGTACAATAATCGACAAGGGCAATTGGTGAGGTATAAATTGAAGCGGGTCCTCGGCACATATACTTGGCCCAAAAGTTTTCCTGAACTGACGGTCGAGCAGCAACATATTAGCGACGATTTTATGCAGTTTTGGCATGAACGGCTCGCCCAGAACACTTCATTTCGTCTTATCGAGCAATTCAATCACGGGTATTCAGTCAGGCACGCTCCCAGTCAATTTTTGCGCACTCTAGAAATTGGCGCTGGCTTGGGCGAGCATTTGCAACAAGAAAAACTGAACCCAGATCAGCGAAGTAATTACACCGCCATAGAACTGCGAGACAATATGGCGGCTAAGCTGAGAGAAAGAAGCCCTGATATTAATGTCGTCGTTGGTGATTGCCAGAAGCGTCTAGATTTTCCTGATGGTCATTTCGATCGCATTATCGCCATACATGTGCTGGAGCACCTTCCGGACTTGCCAAAGGCGATTAGCGAAATACACCGTCTCTGCAACAAAGATGGTCAATTCTCGGTGGTGATTCCCTGTGAGGGTGGCTTAGCTTATCAGTTTGCCCGAATAATTTCATCTCAGCGCCTGTTCGAAAAACGCTACAAACAGCCCTATAGCTGGTTTATAGAAAGAGAGCATATCAATTTACCGGCTGAGATTTTGCACGTTGTGAAACAGCACTTCGAGATTCAGAATCAAGAATTCTTTCCCCTCGTTGTTCCGCTAATCCACTGTAATCTCTGCATTGGTTTGACTCTGAAACCCAAGATACTTAGCTAATGTTAGCTAGAAATCTCAGCTAGAAACAGGCTCAGCTTTATTGACCTGGTATCCAACCGCTTGCGCGTCATTGAAAAACATTTTGACTGTGTCTAAAGATACTTGGTCAAGATCCCCACCAAGCAGAGGCATCTTCTTGAGCAAATCTTCTGTCATGGTGATGATGTGACAACCAACTTCTTCGGCTTGCACTAAATTTAGTAGCTCGCGAGGACTGGCCCACAGTAATTCAACGTGAGGATATTGAGCTAAGTATGCTACGCATTTTTTCATAACAGGAACTGGCTCCCTACCAGAATCAGCGATTCTGCCGGCAAAGACTGAAATAATTCCAGCCGCCGCAGGAGACAAGAGCGGCGCTACTGCCTGAACCTGATCAAAGGTGGTTATGGCCGTGACATTCAAGCAAATCCCTTCTGCGGAAAGTTGTTGAATTATAGAGCTGGTTGACTGGCCGCGGGTGTTGGTAACGGGAATCTTCACTACCACATTGTCGCCCCAGGAGGCGATAGTGCGAGCCTGTTCAGCCATTTCGTCAAGTTCATCGGAAAAGACTTCGAAAGAAATGGGTTTGTCTTTGATAACACTCAAAACATCTCGAGCAAACTGTTCGTAGTCTGTGACCCCAGACTTTTTCATTAGTGTTGGATTTGTTGTAAAGCCAGCCAGCCAGGTGTCGTGACTGCGAGCCAGCATTGCCGCTTTGTCAGCACCATCGGCAAAAATTTTGATACGGAGAAGCCTGGGTATTTGCAGATGCAGAGTCTCTAAGTCAAATTTTTTCATAGAATCACTAGTAATGTAATGGGTCAAAAATTGCCTAACTAGTAACTTTCATACCCAAATTTTGAACAATATTAGCAGAAATTCAAATTTGCTCTGCTGAGCACTACTTTGCCGAGAGAGATTCCCATTTTGCCTGGTTCATCTGTAGCTGGGGATGGCTCACGAGAAGATGCCAGAGCACGGCCTGGAAGCCCTCGGTGATGGGGGTGACAAACTCGCCCTGGGGATTCGGTACGCGAATGTAGGCCTGTGCCTTTTCACCGAGGAAGCCGCCGTCCTTGCCAGCTATGCCAACAACGGTGGCATTGACACTTTCAGCTAGCTTGATAGCATTGACAAGATTCATACTGACTTCATTAACAACACTGCCCCCGCCCACAGAAAACACAAACAATCCATCTTTCTCACTGATGCGACTGGTTTTGAGCCAGTTTGAAAGAGTGGTCTCCCAGCCTTCATCGTTGACCCGCGCAGTTAGTTCTGAAACATTGTCATAAGGTGCATAGGCTTCTAGGTTGCAGAGTTTTCTGAAGTCACAAACTGCATGAGAGGCGTGCCCGGCTCCGCCACCGGAACCAATTACAAAAAGACGCCCTCCTCGGTCTCGAACGCTACGAACAAGTTCAGCTACTTTATCAATCTGCTTCATGTCAAGCTGGTTAATTACAGTGCTGCAGCATTTTAGAAATTCTTCGGTGAAGTTCATTGGTTTTTCCCACAACTATTTCGCTATCTTATCTTTTCAGCCGTGCCCCTGTAAGGTTTTCTGCCAAGTTTCGTCAAGTTTTGCCAAGTAATCTATTCACACGTACACTAATATTCCACTTAATCAGTTCGACCAATGACAAATCAGGCAGGAACCACTGACAAGCTCAAGAACACCGAGGGGGAATGCAATCTGCCCCATTTGCCAAAGCGCAACCAATAAAGTTGGCGATAAAACGGGCCAAGTGATAAAGAGAGCTTTCTCCTTATCGCATTGCCAGACTTGTGGCTTTTACTATGTCGACAACCCTGAGACTGACTATGCGCTTGTGTACGACCGCAACTACTATCAAGGGCGTGGAGCTGACCAATCGATTGATTATATCTACGAATTCGATCATCATCAGACCACTGTTCGCAATTACGAATGGCAAGGAATTGTTACTATCATTAGCCATTTTCTCAAGAATCTAGAGGGCAAAAATTGGCTCGACTACGGCTGCGGCACCGGTGGTCTGTTAAGGTACGGTGAGCAGAATTACGACATAAAAATGTACGGCTTTGATCAAGGCTGGGCAGTCGAGCGGGCTCAGGCCGCGGGAATGCGGATAGTGCAAGAAGAGTCTTTGGCAAGTTATCGACAATGCTTTGATGTCATTACTGCAATAGAAGTACTTGAGCATTGTTTAGACCCCATTAGTGAACTGCAACGCATCAGAAGTTTGCTCAAGCCTGGCGGATTATTCTTTTACACAACAGGTAACAGTCAACCATTTGAAAAAAATATTCTCAACTGGCCTTACTTTGCTCCAGAGATACATATCAGTCTGTTTCAGCCCAGAACAATGGCCTACGCCCTTAAGAAATGTGGATTTCAAGTTGAGGACGGATATTTTCTTCCTGGTCTGGAAGAGCTTATTCGCTACAAGGTCTTAAAAGCACTGAGCTTCAAAGATATGAGCTTGACTGAGAAATGGTTGCCATGGGCAGCACTGGCTCGCATCGTGGACAAAAAATATCGCATTTCTGAGTATCCAATTGCTCGAGCGGAGAGGTGACAATTTCGGCAGCTTACCTTATGGTAGCTGTCTTCACTTAAAGTTCAAAAGGTACGGTCCTTGCTTCTAAAAGAACGCAGCGCAATAATTACAGGAGCTAGTCGGGGCTTAGGAAAAGCTATTGCCCAGGCCTTTTTGGCTAACGGTTGCAATGTCACCATCTGCGGCCGAGACGAGAAGAAGCTGAGAGAGGCTGCCGCAGAACTGCAAGCCGGATGCCAGACCTCAGCCCAGATCAAGGCGTTGAAGGCCGATGTCGCCAGTGAGAGCGAAGTTAAGGCATTAGTTGCCGGCGCTATACAACAATTCGGCCAACTGGATATCATCGTCAATAATGCCGCCATTCTTGGTCCGATTGGCCCGACTGAACTTGTAGATTGGCAAGAGTGGTTGCGCACAGTGCAGATTAATTTAGGTGGGCCGGTGCTTTTATGTCGGGCGGCTATTCCTCATCTTAAAGCGCAGCGCGCTGGCAGAATTATCAATCTGTCGGGTGGAGGAGCTACCGCCCCGAGGCCCTGTTTTGCTGCCTACGCCTCAAGCAAAGCGGCTCTGGTGCGCTTCACTGAGACGTTGGCAGAAGAATTGAAAGAGTTTGATATAACGGTTAATGCCTTGGCACCAGGAGCGCTTAACACTGAGATGCTTGAGCAAGTATTGCAGGCTGGCAGCGCTATGGCCGGCTCCAAGGCTTTCGCGGATGCTTGCCTGCAGAAAGACCAAGGTGGCAACTCTCTTGAGCAAGCTGCTGCTTTGTGCGTTTTTCTAGCATCAGACACAGCTTCGGCAATAACAGGTAAGCTAATTAGCGCGGCCTGGGATCCCTGGCAGAAATTGTCGCTTCATGAGAAGCGGCTTGTCAACAGCGATATTTATACTTTGCGTCGCATTACTCCAGCAGATCGAGGTCAAGATTGGCAGTAGAATTGGAATCACATCTAGAAGTACACCTAGAAGTACACCTAGAAGTACCTAAGAATATCGGCATAATAGGCTGCGGTCTGCTCGGTAACAAGAGGGCCGCAGTGCTAGGTAAACACCGTCTTTGTATAGCAGCTGACACAGCGCTAGAGAAGGCCAGACGGCTGGTGGCCGACCATCCTGGAGCTGTTGCTACTAGCAACTGGCAGGAGGTGGTCAACCATGCTGATGTTGAGGTGGTTCTGATTTCGACCACCCCTGATCAATTGGCCGCTTTAACTTTAGCTTGTGTTCAAAATGGCAAACACGTTCTGGTGGAAAAGCCAGCCGGAATCAGTTCCGTGCAACTACGAGAGGTATTGAGGCTGGCTGAGGCGAATAATATAGTGGTTCGCGTCGGCTTCAATCATCGCTTTCATCCTGCAATGCAAAAGGCCTTTGCTCTGCTAGAGGCAGGGACTGTGGGCGAGATCATGTTTATTCGAGCTCGCTATGGCCATGGTGGCAGAGTTGGTTATGACAAAGAATGGCGCATGAATGCCGAAATCTCAGGCGGTGGTGAGTTGATAGATCAAGGCTTCCATTTAATTGATCTCGCGCGCTGGTTCTTGCACAAAGAATTCACGTCGGTGACTGGAGCTGTGCCAACTTGCTTCTGGCCTGTAGCCGTTGAAGACAACGCCTTCATGCTTCTCAAAACTGATATAAATCAAGTAGCTTGGCTGCATACCAGTTGGACCGAATGGAAGAATTTGTTCAATTTCGAAATCATGGGCCGCACTGGAAAACTACAGATAGATGGCTTGGGTGGTAGTTACGGTCAAGAGCAGCTTGCCCTTTATAAAATGAGTGAAGCAATGGGACCCCCAGAAACAACTATTTGGCAGTTTCCTCAGGCCGATCACTCTTTTGCTCTTGAGTTCGAATCGTTCTTGCAAGACATTGCTGCGCGCACAAGTAAGAATGCTTCATTGCATGATGCCATAGCCGCGTTTGAAATTGCCGAACAAATCTACAGACAGGCGCAAACCGAGGCAGCGGAGTTCACAATGTCATGACAAAAAATTCGCAAGATCAGCTATCTGGCTCCGAACCATTGCCTTACTATGCCAAGCGCAACCGCTTGATGGATTTGGCAGGGCAAATTAGTTTTCGGGCTCGCAAAAAGATGTTTCAAGTATTCATGGACACTTTTAGCCCAGATCGCAGTACAAGAGTGCTTGATGTTGGGGTTTCACCATCGGAGTTTCTCGAGTCCAATTTCTTTGAAGCCTTGTATCCCCACAAAGAAATGCTTACAGCCACCAGCATAGAAGACGCCTCTATTGTCGAAAAAAACTATCCTGGGGTCAAATTTGTTCGCTGCGACGGGCGCCAGCTTCCGTTTGCTGATAAGTCGTTCGACATAGTAGTTAGTTTTGCCGTTGTTGAGCATGTTGGTTCAAGAGAAGAGCAGCGCCTCTTTGTCTCTGAATTGCTGCGAGTGGCTGATCAGGTGTTCGTTACAACGCCTAACCGCTGGTACCCCTTCGAATTTCACACTATGCTGCCCTTGATTCATTGGCTGCCCCAGTCAAAACATCAAGCCCTATTGCGCCTTTTGGGCCATGAATTTTATGCTAAGACAGAGAACCTCAATCTACTCGATGAGAAAGCCCTGAAAAGCCTCTTTCCTCAAGAAGCGGCGGTTAAGGTGACAACTTATAAGCTTTTGGGCTTTCCTTCTAATTTTCTCGCTTACAGTAAACGCGCAAATCCTAGATGATTCTTTCGACCAAACATAGCAAAGCGAGAATGATATTGCGCCTTAGCGCCATAACGTTGGGCTTGCTGCAGGCCTGGGCCTATCGATATGTGGTCTACATGGAGGATGCTTGGTCTTATTTAGATATTGCGGATAAATACCTGCGTGGCGATTTTGCCAATGCCTTAAGCTCATACTGGAGCCCGCTCTATAGCTGGCTCATAGCTCTATCTCTGATTGTTTTTCATCCGCCTGTTTGTGAAAAATTTGTTGTTCTCAAAGTTATAAATTTTGCTTCTTTTCTCTTTGTCATATTTGCTTTTGAATTGCTTCTCGATCAAGTAAAGGCTTGGTACAGCGAAGACCTAGCCACAGGTGGGCGGCCCCTTTTGAAGGTTAACAGCGGTCAGCTAGAGCTGTGGTCTTATATCGTGTTTATATTCATGTCGTTGTCGGTTGGGGCTGTGCGTAAAGACACTCCTGACCTTCTGATGAGTGGTTTTCTCTATGCCGCCACCGCCCTTACTCTGGCTTTTTGGCGAGGCCATTCTGATGGCTTGAAGCCATTTTTACTTGGCTTTTCTTTGGGGATTGGTTATCTCTGCAAAGCCGTGATGTTTCCACTTGCATTCGTTTATCTGTTTATCCTTGCTTTGGCGCCACAACCGAAGCTTTCTAAACTGAAGACAATACTAAGTGTGGTGGCAGCCTTTATTTTAGTTGCATCACCTTATATTGCTGCTATATCAATCAAGAATCATAGGTTATTGTTCAGCACCACTATGCAGTACAACTACGCCCTCTTGGTCTTGCGTAATGCACCGTTTAGACATGCGCTAGCCCTGCGCAATGCCGACCAACTGCCGATGAAATTTACTCATCCAAGCCAAGTAATTTTTGATCATCCACAAGTTTTTTACTTTGCCGAACCCATTCATGCCACCTTCGCCACGCACTATGATCCGGCCTACTGGTTTGATGGTATCAAAATCTATTTTGACGGGGTCAGACAAATCGTTGCTACACTGCTCTCGACATCTCTGTTGGTAAGGCTTTTCTTTGGTTGGCTCTTCCTAGGCTGGCTTGTGCTTTTGTTTGGTTGTCGCAGCCGCGCCATTACCTTAAAATCGATGGCTTGGCGCTTGCCTCTGTTTTTGCCATCATTGGCTGGTTTAACCCTCTATAGCATTGGCATCAATTGCTGTACCCTTTATTCAGAGCGTTATTTTCCAGGTTTCTTTGTGCTCTGGTTTTTGGGTTTGATGGGCTCTATTAGTCTGCCAGACAGCGGTAGGGTGAGGAAAGTTTTGCTTATTTCAAGCATTGTCTCGTTGCTTGGCATGGGCGTGCGCTTTGCCTTAGAGCTTGGCGATACAATCGAGGCTCTTAAAACTAGCGCCGTCAATGAGAACTGTTTGATTTTGAAGAGGCTAACTGAGGTCGGTATCACCCCCGGTGATCAGCTTGCCAATATGGACTTGTTGCGTTCGGTTGGTTGGGCTCAGATGGGGCAGTTTCGTATCGTTGCTGACATTATTGATGACGGTGCTTTCTGGCAGATTACTGAGGCCGAGAGAAAGAGGCTCTATGATGTGTTGCGTCAGCGCCATATCAAATTGTTGACCTATGCCAATGGGGACAATCCTCCTAAGCAATACCCGCGTGGTTGGCAGCAGGTGGCTGGCACCAAGTTCTGGTTCTATCTGCTTTGATTTGCTTATAGCTTTTACCGTGCAGATATAATGGCATAGCCAGGACAGATTGGACTTCATTTTGAGGAAAGGAATTGGGCGACAAAGTCTTTTTGTACCGATTTATTGTTTATTTCGTCGCCTTAGCCTGGGGGGCCATGCAAGCCTGGAATTCTCGCTATGAGTTGTTCTTTGCCGACTCGCAGCAGTATTTTGATATGGCTTATTATTTTGCCCATGGCGAGCTTGCCAAAACTGTTTCACTTTACTGGAGCCCGCTTTATCCTATAGTTGCCGCCATGTTCTTGAAGTTGTTTCCGGTTCCGCCGTACTGGCAATTTTTTCAGTTTAAACTAGTCAACCTGGTTATTTTGCTCGCTACGTTTTTTAGCTTTGATTTTTTCTTCGTTCAATTGTACGCCTATTACAGCAAGGTGATTGTAGCTGAAGATATAGAGAGAGCGGTGATTGGCAAGAGCACACTATTGTTTTGTGGATACGCCTTGCTGTTTCTATTTTCACTAGCGTTTGGTGGGGTCTATCAAGATACTCCCGATATGTTAGCTGCGGCACTGCTCTTTCTTTCTAGTGGACTGTTCTTAAAATTGCTCGTTAAGCCAACAAAGCTTGTTGCTTGCTTGTTTGGGCTAAGCTGTGGTTTCGGCTATTTGGCCAAGGCTGTAATGTTTAGCCTGACAGCATTGTATTTGCTTTTGATGTCTATCTTGATTGTGAGGCGAAGGATTGTTTGCCTTTTCTTAGCCGCCGTTTGTTTCGCTTTTGTTGCCGCCCCTTGGGTTCTGACCATGTCTACTAAGGCTGGACATTTCTCGATAGGCGAAAGTGCTAAGTTTGTCTACATTAATCTCGTTGAAGACCGTGACCCTGTCGCTGCTGAAGGTCTCATTCATGCACCGCCTATTCTGCATCGCGAGCCGCTAGTGCGTGAGTTTGGCCACGAAATGCCCGGCACTTGTCCTTTCCTTTACGATATCGCCTACTGGACTCAAGGCGCAATTGCCCATGTGCGAATCTCCGATTTGGTTAGGGTGATATTCCTCAATTCAATTTATTACATACAGACATTTCTCTATATTCCTTTTTTAATAGTTGCTGCTATTGCAATCAGAACGCGCTCCTGGCCTCTTCCTTTAAGATCTCTCTGGCGAGCTGCACCGGTCTTATTGCCACCATTTGCACTCTGTGCGCAGTATGCACTTGTTAGTAATTTATATATGACTACGTATGTTAACCGTTACTTCATTGCCGCATTTCCGCTGGCAATATTAGGCATTCTTATTACTATTAGGGTGCCAAGAGAAAAATTTGTAAAACTACTGCAGCGAGTTGTTGTGCTGACTACATGCCTTTGTCTCGCCATCGCCTTTTCTAGTAGGTTCTTGTACGATCTTTCAGAGTGTTTTAAAGAACGACAACACCTTTGGTATAACGTTGCGGCTGCTTTAAAGAGTGGTGGTATCAAATACGGTGATGAAGTGGCAATTCTTGGCTGCAGAATTCACCGCAATTCGCAGTTCGCTGAACCAGAAAGACTGAGAATAGTCGCTAGTATTTGGCAAGAAGAATTGTTCTGGCAGCAGACCCCAGAGCAAAGGCGGGAGGTCTTAGATATTGTTCGCCGAGCCGGAGCCCGCGCTGTTGTATACTCGCGCGTTCCAGACTTGGAAGATTCACTATTTGCTCAAAACCTCATGCTATTTCGCCGCTTGTTCAACCTACAGTTGCAGCTGCCATTCAAGAATTATCAAGCTCCAACTGATCTAAATGGCTGGAAGCAAGTGCCTGGCAGTGATGTCTATTATTATTATTTGTTCTAGTTTTATTCTAGTTGGCTTTTCTTTGGTTCTCGCGGTTGCAGCAAGAGCGCGACGGACAACGAATAGATTGTTACTCCGCCAACGAAAATGGCATTTATCCAAGTGAGATGCAAAGTCATTTCTTGGGGAATGAGCAAGCAGCGAAAATCAACAAACAGCCAGAAAACAATGGTTAGTAGCTTGGCAACAGAGTGCACTTTTTTGTCACCAATTGTTGGGCACAAGAATATTATCCAGCCGGCCAAGACTACCAAGCCTAGGTCGTATAGCCGAAAATAAGGCGAGATAACGGGCAAGCTCAATAGGGCGGTCATCAACGTCAAATCTATCTTGGTGCGTTTCGACAGAGAGCTTCTGGCGATGCGGTAGAGCAAAAATATTTCAATCAAGCCTGCGCTAAACAAGAAAGCGCTGGTAATACTCTTGACGATGGCAGTCGGTATGGTCTGGCATTGAAAGGCCACGGCCATAGAAAGAGACGCAATCAGCTCATAGGGCTCTTGGTATCCGGTAAAGCCTGTATGAGCATATACAAAATCGACACTTGTCTTTAGTCGTTGCATCCAGAGAAAATAGCCCTCTAGGCCAAATGATGAAAGGCCAATTCCGACAAAAACAAATGCGGTGAGCAAAAAGCCCATAGCTAATTTAGAAAGTTCCTTTGCGGTAAGAAAGCTATTTCCTTGTTGCCGCCCTTTGAATGCAGCTAGTAGGCAGGCAATGGCCAAAAGGGCTAGAGGAAGTAAAAACTGGGGCTTAAGTACCAAGGCACCAAGAATTAGCCCGGCCAATAGATAGCGCTGTTTTAGTAGGGCGACATAGGCTGCTGTCATTGGTAGAAAAGCAATGAGCACGCCGGGTTGCCCAAGTGAAATAGACATCCCTAGGGGCAGAAATGTAGTTGCGGCAATCATAGTTGTTAACATTGATTTTCTAGCTGACTGCCTCGTTGCAACTAGGCTAGTTGAAAAAAGGAAGGAAGCAAAGAGCAGTGCCAATACTTGTACGGCTATGAAAACGGCCATAGATGTTTTAAGGGGCAGAAGGCCCAAGGGCATGCACATAACTGCTAAATGAGGCGGATACCAGAAATATACTAAATATGGATCTAAAGGCGATTCGGCGGTTGCTTTGGGTGCTGCAGCATAAATAGGAGCAATATCGTCAATCACAAATTTGTGACCGACTTGCCAAAACATGCCAAAATCTCCGTTACTTTCAGCCACTACATTACGCACTGATATATAACCAAATGCCGCAATCATGCTGCAAACCAAAACAGCAACCAGGCAATTGACCAGGGCTTTGCCAAGCGATTGAAAAAACTTTTGCACTAGCTTTTAGCCCAAGCGTCTATGTCGGGTATGTTGGACATTTTGATGGCAAGCCTTATTATGAATTTTGCACGTCGATAGATCATACAAGTGAAACCAGCCAAAGAATAGTCATGAGAATCAATGATCGAAGCCGCAAAGAAACGCAATCATCAAATTGACTTGCTCCGGGGGTTAGCAATTCTAATTGTGATTGGGCGCCACCCGCCTATTCAGAGCAGTCAAGCTGGACTGTTAAGTGGCTTGTCTTGGTACTGGTATAACTGCGGCTGGATGGGTGTCGATCTGTTCTTTGTCCTTTCTGGATTTTTAATCGGCAGTGGTCTGTTCGCAGAGATTAAAGCCGAAGGAAGTCTCAATGTTGCTCGATTTCTTGTCAAACGGGCATTTAAGATTTGGCCTGGCTACATCGTCTTAATGCTATTTCTGTCAACGGGCCTAACTCTTGATCCTGTATCCGAAAAGAACTTAATTTGGAACTGGATGCATCTGCAAAACTATGTTGCTAGCTGTCGAGTGCAGACATGGAGTTTGGCTGTAGAAGAGCATTTCTATCTCTTTCTGCCGGCCGTTCTCCTAGTTCTTCTTCGGTTAAAGCAGATGAGGCTTGTGCCAGTTGTTGCTGCTTCTATTGCGATTTTCTGCTTAGTTGGGCGTTTCTTAGATCTTAAGGGCGCCCATAGCTATTCGCACTTGCGCATGGATTCTTTGTTCTTTGGGGTTCTTCTTGCTTACTTGCTTAAGTTTAGCCCGAACTTTGCGGTGGCAATTAATCGACGTCGCCGTATGCTATTTTGCGTTGGCGCTGTCGTTGTCGGCGTCATTAGCTTTCTCAACTTGCTTGACTGGTATGTCCTGACGATTGGTTTGACTCTCACCTATATTGGCTTTGGCGCAATTCTTCTGGCGCTGATAAGTACGACCGAGACTGATGGTATTTGGGGGAAGCTTTTGTTCGGCCCAATAGCTCGGGGCATCGCCATGATCGGCTTCTATTCTTACGGCATCTATCTTTGGCACATTGAGTTTGGATTCTTTCCGGCACTGGCTTTGTATCCGCTGCTTAGTGGTTTGCCGACATCCTTAAGTTGGCTTTGCGAAATGATTTTGTTTGTTACCTTTAGCGTAATCTTTGGCACGATCATGAGTCGATTGGTCGAACTGCCCATGCTGCGCTTGCGCGACAAAATAGTGCCGAAGCTTTTTCCTTCAGAACCAAGCCGCTCGCCGTGACTCTAAGCAATTGCTGCAATTTCAGTTATGATTCTTTATGGATAGCGCTTTAGAAGCTAAAAAATAGGATAGTGACAAGGGATGACTAGCAGCCAAGAGAATGAAGCGGCGAAAATGAGCAGATTGCTCTACTCTGAAATGGAGCGCAAGCTGCAAGACATGTTTGGCCCCGAGCATCGGACTGCTGCTCAAATTGCTTTCGGCGGCGCCTGGCAGTCGCTCAGCAAGATAGCGCAGCAGGGTAAATCGGGCCTGCAGTCAGCCGTAGAATTGGTCAATGATTTAGCAAGAGATTTCAGCGAAGTAGAGTCTTTCAATGTCACACCTCGACCACCGGCTGAAATTGAAGTAGATATGCGTCTTAAGAAAGAGAAGGTGCTTCCGTTCAAACAAAGTGTTGCACCTTTTGTTGAGCTCGAATCTGTGTGTATTGCAGACCATGTTCATTTTCAGGCGCTGTTTGATCAAGAGAAAAATGGGCTGCGGTGTAGCTTTAACGAAGGTTTTTCGCTGCGATTCAAGACCTTTCTTGGCAAGCTTACCGTGCCCATAAATGGCAATGCTGTACTGATGCGTGATCAGACCAAGCAAATTGTCATGGAAGTCTCTACGAAGGTGCCAGGTATTGACCTGCCTGTGGCTTTTACAATTCCGCTGGTAGAGCTTTTGCGCGAATCGCGCAAACGGTCAGCTTGAATGTTCTTTAGTTGACCTCTGCTTCCGGTAGAGCTTCGTGTAGTTCGACCAAGAGTGGTAGATCTTGATCAAACATACGGACATGTAATTCTTCTAGCATCTTCATTCGCTTTAGTGGCAAGATCGATTGCTTGCTCCATCGTCGTTTTCCTAGCCAAAGAATTCTCAAATTCTTCATTTGAGGAAAATACTCCACAGCCGCATCTGCATAATGGCATTGTTGAATGCTGAGAAAACGTAAGGCTGGAAGGCTTTTCAGGACGACGAAATCGCTTGGTGTCAAATAGGCATTGCTAATTTCAAGCTTCCGCAAAAAAGTCGATTTGCCAATTTGTTTGAGTAGTACTGTGGTATTGGCATCCAAAGCCAGCCACTCAAGCTGAGGTAGGCACTTGAGTGGAGTGGCCGCAATAATGGCAGTGTTGGTTTTAGTACGCTCAAATTGCAAAGTTTGCAGTTTGCCCAAACTATTGATGATTAGAAGCAGTTTTTGATCTAGATTAATATCGCTGAGCCGAAGGCTCTTGATGCTGTCTTTCGCAACTAACTTCTGCAGCAATTGCTTGCCTTCTTCATTTTTTATCTCGATACCAGATATGGCGCCGTCAAAGCAATTGATTAAGGCTGGATTTTGCAGCAGATAGCTTGAGGGTATGAGAGTTACTTCTGCCTGCTTGGGTAATTCAACTCGGCCGCTAGCAATGACACTTTTCCCCCGCCTACCTTTAGGGCCAGGGTATTGTAAAGTACCAAGCCTGAGTTCAGGAGGAAAGAGCAGAACTTTGCCATTTTTCAGGGTTGCCTTGATTTCTGGCCGATAGAAATGGCTATTTTGCTCGGCTGCATTTACGAGCAAATTGAAGCTGGTGGACCAGAGCGCGGCTAAGCTAAGTAATATGGTTAGTTTAGGGGGATTCATTTTAGTCTGTGTAACCTGCACCCACATGCTAACAGGCCTATCGTAATAGTTTAAACTTAGCTCGACAGCTAACATTGTAGATTGTTAAACCAAAGGAAGCTAAAGACCTGTGGCAATTGCCTCAAATCGCCGAATAGACAACCTACTGCTTTGGCCTGTAGTTGTCGCTATCTTCTTTGCCCTGGCTTATCTGTATTACCAGGGCTGGTCGCTGTCGCTCTTGGCTCCGTATGCATTAACCGATGAAGGTGCCTCAATGTGGGCCTCTCTGGCATTGGCTGAAAACAGAAATGCTTATGATTTTAGCCGTTTGGTTCACCATCCCTGGTATTGCACGGCTTATCCACCGGTTTATTTTTCGTTGATTGGTTGGATTTTTAAACTTGTTGGCCCCGTTTTTTATCCGATGCGTATGGTAAGCATGATTTGCTTGATCACTGCTTTGGTTATCTCTTATCGAGTTTTTACGCTTAGCGGTTGCTCTCGTTTGGCTCGTGCTATTGGTCTTTTGACCTTGCTATCGTTTTATACGGTTTGGGCCTACTCTGCTCGCGGAAGAGTGGATATGCTGGGATTGATGTTCATGATTATGGCCAGTCAACAGTATCTAGCTTTGGCGCGCAAGCCCAAAGACGATAATATATTTCGCTTGCCTCGCTTAATTGTAGTGGCCACGCTTTGTGTGATGGCGGCTTTCACCAAGCAGGCCTTTATTTTAGTAGTGCCAGCCGTGGCAGCTGCGCTCATTTTTGGTCGGCAGTGGCGACTTTCGATTTTGTTTATGGGCCTCAGTGCCTTTCTCGCCATAGCTGCAGCTTGGCTTATTAACAGTGCCACTGCTGGTGGTTTCTTGGCGCATATGTCGTTTGCTCAAGGTTCGCCTTTTCTTTGGGATGCCTATTGCACGCATGTTACTTGGTTAGGTTCAGACTGCCTTTTACTCTTGCTTGCTCCCATTGCTCTGGTGGTGGCAGTGATAGGTTATTTCAGGGAAAGGGGACGGCGTGATGGACCATATCGTCATCAACTTTCTGCCATGGTGTTAGCAGCAACACTCTTTACTCTGTCGGGTGTGCTTGTTTTTTACGCCCTTGGAGTTGAGTTTGCCAAGGTTGATGAAATTATCATATTGGCTTGGCCAACAGCCTGGTTGGTGGCTGTTTCTGTCGATTATGTAAAGCGTCGCTACCTGGCTATTATTTTCCTTACTCTGGCTATTTCGATTTATGTAATAGGCAATCTTAGTGAGCGACTTAGTCATTCTATCGAGCCCATGATTGTTGGGCGTGATCTGATGCGGAACTCACGCTTTAACCACGATTTGATTTTGACTGAGGATTGCTCGATCGCCATTGATCTTGAGGCGGTGTCAGAGTTTGTGGACCCAGCTTGTTTCTTGCAAAAATGGAAGGCAATACCCGGTCAATTCGAAAAACATACTGCTGAAATCAAAGAACGAATTCGTCAGAAAAAGTACGGTGCCATTGTCATTAACTCTCGTGACGGCTGTTTGTTGAAACCATATTACTATTGGGATCCGTCTGTCATTCGTGCCATCAAAGATAATTATCAAGTGATTCAAGAGCTACCTTCTGAGGGGCATATGCAAGATTTTTATCTGCCAAAATAGGTAAATAAGGAGTAGCTCTGTGGATTTGAAGGCTGTGAAAGATTTGAAAGTTGTGCAGAGTTATCTCAACTGGCTCTATCTTTCGCCTGGTAAAACTGATTTGATTCGCCGACTTACCGGTGTTCTGGCAATTCCTATGCTGGCAATCATCTGGACTTGGCAGAGGGGCGGCCCCGGCCCAATTAATGTGCCCGCTTGGCGCATCGGTGGAATGTTTCTTGAACCGCCCGCCCCTCCTGAAGTGCTGACAAACATAGTTTTCGTTTGCGCCTGTTTGGCCGGTCTAGCGCTACTTGTGGGTCTCAAAAAGAAGTGGCTCGTGGCCCTGATTTTCTGTACGTTTGTATACTATGCACCACGAGACTTGATCGCCTCTAGTCCGCATTACATCATGCTAGAAGCGAGCTTTCTTTTCGCGTTATTACTGGATAGCTCTAGCTATAGTCCTACGCGCAGAATGATTCAGATTAGTATTTTCAGCTGCTATTTCTTGTCGGCTGTCAATAAGATCATAAACCCAGCCTGGATGTCTGGAGACAGTCTCTGGTCTATAGGGTTTGATGTAGGCATGGAGAAACCATTTTATAGTTGTCTGACCCAGCTGCCCATGACCTTTTGGTGTGTCTCTTCCTGGCTCGTTGCTTTCTGGGAATTGGCTATCGCCTTTGCTTTGTTTTCGGATAGATGGCGCAAGTGGGCAATAGTTACCGGCATTCTTTTTCACACAGCCGTTTGTGTTGTGATTGAGCCTGTACTGTTACTTTTTGCTGCTGTGATGTGGGTGGGCTGGCTGGCATATCTGCCAGCTAAAACAACGGTGCCGAGTAATGTCGTGCCAGATCGGCGCTACAGCACCATGCTAGCTACTCTTTACTTGCTTGTTATCTTTGCCGTGCCGTTGAGATGTTTCTTCTGGAGCGGACGTCCTGTTCAGCTTCAATCTAGCTTTGACCGTATGCCCTGGTCTTTTCATATGTTTGCTATCGGTTCTGACAAACCGGAAACGGTTACCGTAAGATGGAAAGACTCTTCAGCTGTCTGGCATGACTTTCCTGTTAATGGTCGCTTTAAGAAAGCTTCCACCGACAACGAGATGTACGCAATCATCAATTATGTTTTTTCCACTGAAGACGGTGTAAAAGAAGTAGACATCAGTCTTACAAATAAGATTCGCAATGGTCAATTGATGCAGCATAAATCGGTCAATGCTAAGGCGCCAACTTTTGTTGTTGAGCCCAAAGTAGTTATTTCAAACGTCTTTTCTGCCCTGACCGGGCGCTAGCTGCCTTGGCTTCCTGCTTCTTTTAGCAGGTCTTTATTTTTGCCAAAAGTGATGGGCATCTCATAGCTCTGGGCAATGGTGCCTATTATCGGGCCAACCACATCTATGTCTGTTTCTTCGATGTTGCCGACTACTTCACCAGCCATGCGCAGGTACTTATAGTCTGTTGGCTTGAGCTTCATCATGCGAGCGCAGGTCGCATCGATTGCAGCTAAGTCTTGGCCTAGAACAATGTAGCCCAATTTTTTTGCCTCACCGTTAATTGGCCCGTCTCCTTCCATGGTAACTATGGCATCAACAAAACCAAGAGCCGGCTTCACCAAGTGTTGCAGGTCAATTATAGAATTAGGAATACCACGCACGTGTAAGAGATTTTTGGGCCAACCATATTTACGCCCAGGCACAGTTCCAAATAGGTTTTTCATAGAGCATGTTATGCCTACCCAGTGGTGCGTTTTTAGTTTGGGTACGCTAACTACAGCGTCGGCCAGGGCGATGGTTTTAGGCAGATAGAATTTTTCTAGCTTTGTGAATCCGTGCTGATTGTCTAACTCTACTAAATCATCAATATTAAGATCGACAAAGGGTACGTCCATAACTTTGCAAGCTTTGCCTAGACCGGTGACGTCTAATAGATATTCAGTATCGCGCATGTGTCCTGGCCCTTCGGCAACAGTCACGGCCTTGGCACCAAGATGCCAGGCTAGCTTGATCGCAGCAATCAGTACTGCCGGGTTAGTCGTCACAGGTTTGCCCTCGCGGTATTCCACCATGTTGGGCTTAAGGACGACAGTTTTATTTTTGAAGTCAGGTAAATGCAACGACACTAGCTGTGGTCTTATGGTTTCGAAAATGTCTTCCTCATAAGAATCACAGGCAATAATTCCTACTTGTGAGCGGCCTTTTTTACGCCAAGCTCTTTGCTCGTCTGTTACATGAATCGGACTTGGTTGATTCGGATCTGACTGACTGCATCCTTCTAAGGCGTTTGTTAGGGTGCCAGCAGCAGCAACGCTTGCTGCCGCTTTGAGAAAATCACGGCGATTGAGATCGTTACTTGGGTCGTCATTGCTCATTGGCGTTATTTAGATCCTTTGACTGTTGTTGATAAAACATGCATGCTGCTATCTTCGTCTGCTTGCAGAGCCAGGGCGGCAAGTGCAGTTGTGGTGATTGCCGCGGTAAAGCTACCGTCGCCTCCCTGTCTACTCAAAAGGAACTTTATTTCTTGTTGGGCTGACTGCTGATAGGCAATCAGGGCCAGTGCTGAAACAGCTAGTGACACACTGGAGGTATCTTGCTGTGAGAGGCTTTTCAAATATTTTAAAGAGCTTTTGACTGCGGTATGTTCTTGTTTATCTTGTAAGGCCAATAGCGCTTCTGCCGTGGTCAGTCGGTAGGGTGGTAAGTACTGTTCTAAAGTGATGTTGTTGCCGTGATTCCAGCCACCATCCTGGCATGAATGCTCTAATAAAAATTGATTGGCAAAGCTGACAATGCGTCTATAGAGTTCATCTTGGGGCAAGTTTGGGAACTTAAGGGCGAGAAGGTTGTAGGCCGTGGGTTCTACCCAGTGAAAGCAGTCTGGGTCCCAGGGCCAGCCTCGGCCATAGGCTAGCGACTTAGGACCTTGTGACATCAGTAGCAGTAGGCGGGCAATGGGCTGGTAGAACTCTACGCGACTGTCTAATAAACGGGCGAGACCTAATTTGATCGCTTTTTTTACACTGGGGTCTTGAGCGATGTCCTCGTGTTCAGCAGACAGCAGACGCAGGCAAAGCATTGTTGGTCCTGAATTCCAGTCAGAACGTCCGGCTCCTGGTTCAGTCGACCAACCGCCGTCCTTGTTCTGGTTTTTGGCGAGAAAAAGCGCAGCTGCTTTTGCCACAGCCGCATCTTGGCGCAAGGCTAAGGCTGACCAGGCTGTGGCTTCCATGGAAGGCTGACCTGCTTCTTTATAAGGAAACCAGCCAGCAGGTTTTTGATGAGTGCTTAGGAAGTTGAGAGCTTTTCGGTGCGCCTCAATGCGAGCATTTGTAATTTGATTTGATGCCAAGGAAGGGCCCCTTTGAGTATGCCTGCCTATTTCATTGTACGTCTGGATTGGACCGAGTAAGGGGGGGCGAAAAGATGCGACAACTCAAATGCGAAGAAAAACTTAACATCTTGGGGCCCAAGGGCGCGAGCTTCGCGCGGTTTTTTTAGAAAATGTATTGCGGCTAACAGAAATTTCGAGCAGAGGCACTAGGCAGCTTGGTGATGTCAAGGTAAGATCGAAGAGCTGGGTTCTGTGAAGTTTCCAGTTTCTGTACTTAACCGTACTGTACTAGTGATTTCGGCGCAAATCTTCGTCTTGGTCGGATGTTAGATTGATGGAGCGCCAGGGAATGTTTCAAAGGCTAGGGTGTGTTTCTGAGAGGTAATGCTATCGAATAAGTTTTTTCTTTTTTTTCTTTTAGAGTTACTAAAGTCAATCAGTCTTACGTATTCCGAGTCGATATTTTGCGCAACCAACCTTTAAAGGTTCCAATGTTGCGTGTAATATGGTTTACTCGAATCCGTCCCAGGAGGTACACATGAGCGAAACAATTAACAGATTTATTAGCGACGAGTCCGGACAAGGTATTACAGAATATGGCGCCATCTTGGCATTCGTAGCCATTCTCGTAGCACTTGTGTTCTCAATCACCCAAGGTGCGTTGACCGCTGCGATTTCTAAAGCATTCAGTGCTGTAGTATCACAGCTCAACAACTTGTCAGCTGCTGCATCTACCGCGTCGTAGTGATTCGATTGACCGCAGCAGGTTTCTGTCTAGGTCGTTAGTTTCAGTAGGTTGTAAACATGGTGGCAGGTCATTTTGCTCTGCCACCATGTTTTTTTGACTTAATGCTCGACACGCACAGTCGCTGGTTCAGCCATTGTCCAAGAAAGGTTGCGGTCGGAGCATTTTCTGAACTTACCATTATTTTGTCGAGTTCCGTGAATGGCGAAGTTCGCTAATTGGTTTCTGGCCTATGCGCAAGAGGGCAAAGCTGTGTCAGTTTCAAGAATGAGAAGGTTCCGAGATGGAGCTTGTGAGTTCATCGTTAACGAAGAAGCTCAGGGGATTACTGAGTACGGAGCTATTCTTTCGTTCGTTGCAATATTGGTTGCCTTGGCTTTTGGTTTTTATAATGGAAGTCTTAGTAATGCTATGTCTAAGGCTTTCAGCTCTGTTGTAAGTCAGCTCGAAAATCTGTCTGCCTCTGCATCTACTGCGTCTTAATCAAATGCTTTGCTCTGCGAACTTTCAAAACCGGCATTATTGGCCGCTTCTATATTCGGCATTGCTGCGTGTGTCTTCACAAGAGCATATTAATAGTTTGTAAAATTACTATGTCGATCCGCTCATTATCAGTAGTTGCGCTTGATTATCAATTCAGGGTTTTCAATTGATGTCAGGATAATACAAAACTTGATACTTGCTCGGTCTGGCGCCCTATCAGGAAATCAAGCACTAGGACAGCGTGTAAACTTCCTAGGTTAAATAGCCGCTACCAAGGGTACAAAATTTTTGGGTGCGGGCAAGGGCAGGCGTTGTCCTTGTTTGGCTGATGTGCGTTAATAGTAAGTGGTTAATCTTTCTCACCAGAAAGAATAGGGGGATCCGTAATGAACCCATTACGAAGTTTATTTCTACAGTTATCTCGAATGCCTCCAGCGTTGATGTTGGTTCTCATTATCGGTTTGGCCGTGCTTATTACTATGATGGTAACTAGCAACCAGACTGCTCATGAGGAAGCGCTGAAAGCAAAAGAGTCAGACCTGATCGCGAAAATGAGCGCGAAGGGCAAAGTGGTATATGCCATCAAAGATATCTCTGAAGGTTCTACCATTCCAGTTGAAGCTCTAGAAGAAAAGGAAATCGAGCAGGCCAAAATCCCGCAAGACGCCCTTACCTCTGCTTCACTCGCTGCTGGCCGCGTTGCCAAGTACGGCATCCAGCAAGGACAAATCGTTTCCCAGCATGACCTTGCACCACAAGGTATCTCGCTTGGTTTCGAAGCTAGACTAAAAGAAGGTATGAGAGCTGTCACCTTCGCTGTTGACAGTAACTCTGGTGTTGCTGGTTTCGTCACCCCAGAAAGCCACGTCGATGTAATCGCTATGGTTGGTGGTGGTGGTGATACTAAAGTAGCTCCAATCCTCTCCGACGTCGAAGTAATTGCAGTAGGTCAGATGTACCAGAAAGCTCCAGGCGGCACAGCCGCTGTACCAGCTAGCTCAGTCACTGTATCTCTGTCACCTGAAGATGCTAACAAGCTGATCAGATCGATCACCGCTTCCAAGCTCTATTTGACCTTGAGAAACGACAAAGATCACCAACCGGTTGCAACTGTTGATGTCACATCACTCTTCGTTAAGCCTGCTGCTCCGAAGAGCGATATTTCATCCTTGCCACCGCCATCCGCTCTGCCTCCACCCCCACTGCCAGGAGCTCCTGATGCAGGTCCTATGCCTATGGGTGGTCCTGGTGGCATGATGATGAATGCGGCTCCACCGCCTCCACCGCTACATGAAATTGAGATCTGGTCTGGCAGCAAAAAAGATGTGCTGTCTGTACCAAAGTCCTAATTTCGGTGGATATACAGTAAACGTACAAAGTGAGTAAAGCTAAGCTATTGGGTAAAACCTAGTTAGGGCTGTCGGCATAAGGGGAGAAAGCTGAAGCTATGAAACTGACCACACTGCTCGTATGTGATGCAGGTTTGGACAAACGCCAGACCATAGAAGATCTGATTCACAGTCAACCATCGTTGGCTTTGGTCAGTACCGTCTCTGGAAGTATGGCGCGCGAACAAATCGGCAGTTTGCACCCAAAATTGGTGTGGATTGAGCTCAGTCCTGCCCCTGTGCGTGGACTATCGTTGTTAGCAGAGTTGCGGGAAACTTTCCCGCAACTTTACTTCTTCGTGAGTTATGAAGTTCCAGACCCTGAGTTGATTCGTACTGCGTATCGACTCGGGGCCTCCGACTTCTTAGATGCTGAACGTTGGCGCACAGATTTGCCTGCTGCCGTTCAGTCAATTCAGTTGAAACATCAATCTGAATCTGTTTCGACTGCTGCCGGTAAAGTTATCGGTATTTTTAGTCCTACTGGTGGTATTGGTGCCACCACAATTTGTACCAACCTGGCTGGTTATCTTGGTAAGTACGGTGAGACATGCATCGTCGACCTCGACTTGCAGTTTGGTATGGTTTCGCACTACCTCAACCTTGAGCCATCGTTCAGCTTGAGTACTATTGACTTCTCACACACAAATTTTGACGCCACTTATCTGCGTAACCTTATGACAAGGTATGACGATAAGCTGAGCATCCTCGCAGCACCACCAGAACTTGAAGATATTGGTGACATTTATGCTGCGCAGGTGCAGGAAATTCTCTATACCTCGAAACAAGAATTCCGTTTCACAGTTGTAGACCTGCCCAAAAACTTGCTCGATGAACGCGCTATCGCGACTCTCGACTTGGCTGACCACGTACTGGTTATCACTGAGTACAACTGGGCTGCCATCTTGAATGCTCGCAAGTGCCTCGATACGTTCAAGGCTCACTACAACCAAGAGAAACTACTCCTCACAGTTAACAGATCTGAATGGTTGCCCCAAGACGTTCTTAGCGAATGTCGTGCCAACCTTAACTATCCTGTTTTCCATGAGATTCCAAACGATTCCAAAACTGCTAAGTGGGTTAACAACCAGGGTCAGATCGCTCCTGGTCACACTCCACTCGGTAAAGCCCTCGATTCACTGGCCAGAAGGCTGGCTGGTGGTGAGCAACTGTTGTTGACTCAAAAGAACGAAGGCGAGAAAGCAGGATTCAAGCTACCAGCGATCTTCGGCAAGAAAAAATAAATACTCGCAGGCTTTATAAGGTGGGCTTCTAAATGGGTGACGAAAGAAAGGATCAAAATCTACCGGCACGACCCACATCTTCACTAATGGGACAGTTAGTTCGGCAGCGGCAGGCATCAGAAGTGGTGCCTGCTCAGCAGCAGAATACGGGTATTCAAGGTGGAGCACAGGGCACTGGTGTTGGCGCAAGACCTGGTTCAGGTCCTGCTCCTGGTCAGAGTGGCATGGCTAGACCAGGTGGTGCACCACCGAATACCGGTATGTCTCAGGCTAGACCTGGTGGTGGTAACCTGCCCGCAAGTGAAGGCCCATCTCGCGGCGATATTGACAGAATTGATGCTAAAGACGAGTACGGCAGCGGCGGTCACGGTGGTGGCGGCGGCGGAGATGCTGGCCCGACTGACATCGGTGGTAAGTTCTCGGCTAACCAGCAATTGATTCGTGAGCGTGAAAAGTTCATTATCGATCAACTGCGTAGAGAATTAGACACATCACGTTTGACTAACATTTCAGAAGATACGCAGGCTCAAGTTAGAGCCCGTATTAGAGAAATCGTAAACTCAGACCCTGCTCCTCTAACCATGATGGAGAAGGGTATTCTGCTTCAGAACGTACTCGATGAAGTATTTGGTTTCGGACCACTCGGACCTCTCCTTCGCGACCCCAGCGTAGGCGACATCTGCGTCAACGGCATCGCTTCGATTTACGTAGAACGTCACGGTCGCCTAGAGAAAACTACAGTTGTTTTCGAAAACGACCGACATTTGCGTCAGACTATCGACAAAATCATTCAGCCATTAGGCAGAAGACTTGACGAAAACTCACCAATGGTTGACGCCCGTCTTCCGAATGGTTCACGGGTAAACGCCACGATTCCACCAGTTTCGATTGACGGTCCAACGATCACAATCCGATGCTTCGGTACATCCATCATGTCTCTCGGCCAATTGTGCGAGAAAGGCTCGATGAGTGTGCAGATGGCTGAAGTTCTTAAGGCTTGCGTAAAAGGCCGTATTAACTTGATCATCTCCGGTGGTACAGGTTCTGGTAAAACTACTCTGCTCAACGCTCTGTCTGCGCACATTAACCCCCGCGAACGCATCATCACGATTGAAGACGCGGCTGAATTGCGCTTGCAACACGAGCACTGGGTGCGCATGGAAACTCGTCCGCCAAACACAGAAGGTCGAGGCCAGATCACACAGCGTATGTTAGTTATTAACTGTCTGCGTATGCGCCCTGACCGAATCATTCTTGGAGAATGTCGGGGAGAAGAAGCGTTCGACATGTTGCAGGCCATGAACACCGGTCACTCCGGATCTATGACCACAATTCACTCGAACAATCCTAGAGACTGCACCAAGCGTCTTGAGAACATGATTCTGATGTGCGGTATGGAAATGCCGCAGAAAGCTGCCCGCGAACTAATCGCTTCTGCTATTCAGCTGATTGTTCAGATCAGCCGTCTAGAAGACGGTACAAGACGGGTAACCGAAATCGCTGAGATCACTGGTATGGAAGGTGATACCATCGCCATTTCGAGTATGTTCGTCCTTGAGCGGGAAGGCCGCGATGCCAGAGGCTTCTTTAAATGTCGTCACATGGGTTCTGGTCTACCTCCGAAGTTCTTGGAGCAGTTGGAACAAGAAGCTGTTCCATTCAAGCTCGAGTGGCTCAGGTAAATCGAAGTAATAGGAAAGGCTACTCTCATTGAAAAATGGGAAGTCTTTAAAATTTTGAATTCCCCCGCTAACTATAGAGATTTGAAATCATGAATGGCCCAGTATTATTCGTCTCAATTTTGGTGGTTGGCCTTCTATTGATGGTCCTTCTCCGCCGCGACAGTGTTGACCAGCTTTCCAGGCTGGCTAAGCACTCCCGTCGCATGGCCGAGAAGCTCAATGATAGAGCTGATCCAGAGAATATTTTCGTTACTCAACGCGCCGATTATTTGGCAAGGCTTTTGGCCTTAGCTGGTAAAGAGGCCGAGTACGACAAAATGAGAACTTATTGGATCTGTACTGCCATCGGTACTGGTGTTCTTTTTGCCCTCGGCTTTATTTTTGGTGGAATGGCAGAACTCTCACCAGTTGGATTCTTTGTTGGTCTGCCAGTTGGAGCTGCTGGTTTCGTCTACTATCTTGGGGAGGCCGCAAAGAAAAGACAAGCTCGTATGACAGAGCAGTTGCCTCAGATTTTAGAAACAATGGTATCGGCTCTGAGAGCCGGTTCTCCTGTTATGGAAGTTTTTAAAGTTATCTCAGATACTGGTGTTGACCCGATTAAAAGTGAGTTTAAGCGCGGTCTGATTTCGTTGCAGCTTGGTAAACCATTCCGCGACGTTATGCTTGAGATGTCTTTCCGGATTAAGGCCCCCGACTTTAAGCTTCTCACCCAGGCCATCTTTATCTCTCAAGACGTGGGCGGTAACTTGGCTGACGTTGTTGCTACTATTGCCGATGCCATTCGTGAAAGATTCAAACTGCGCGACTTCCTGAATGCTCTTACTTCGCAAGGTAAAGCCACAGCTACTTTCATTGGATGCTTGCCTTACTTAATCACAGTTGGTACTTACTTCTTGACACCCGCATACATGACACCCTTTTTGAACCACCCTGTTGCTAGACTGGTAATGGTAGGTTTGGTCTGTTGGGAGTTGTTCGGCTTCTGGATTCTCCAGAAAATGGTGACCTTTGAGGTCTAAGGATCTTTCTCAGATTGTTCTCCATTGGTTTTCTTCTTAAGGGATAGTGTTCATCATGCCAATGCCTGTTTTAGCGATACTAGTTTTTAGCTGTGTAGTAGCGAGCTGCTTGCTGGTACTCCGGCCGGTATTCGGTATGCAGGTAGACAACTATGGTGTGCGCATTCGCCCGCGCAAACAGACAGAAGACACTTCAGCTGAAAAGCCAAAAGATTCAGTAATTTTGAAATTGGCTGAGTTCGTTGGTCAGTTCGCCCTATCGTTGATGCCAGCTCTAGCAGACAAACGTACTGTGATTTTGCTCAACATGGCTAATTACCGTACTCCTCAGCACATGGCTATTTTCATTGGAATCAAGGTGCTCCTTACCGGTTCAGTACTAGTGATGACTTTCTTCTCTGCTATCACTAATCCGATCATGTTGCTTGGTGGCTTGATTGGTGCAATACCCACTTGGATTATGCCTAACTTCTTCCTCGGCAGCCGAGTGAAAAAACGCCAAGATCAGATTTTGAAAGAATTGCCTGTCATCATCGACTTGCTCATTGTTTGCGCCCAAGCCGGTCTTGGTATGATGCTTGCCATCGACAAAGTATCAAAAGAAGTTGTTTTGTCTTGTCCAATTCTCAGTACTGAAATGCAACAGTTGATTTCAGACGTTAAGGTGTTCGCTAAATCTGTACCTTACGCAATGCGCGAAATGGGTGAGAGATGCGGTGTAGACGAACTGATCAACATGGCATCTGCCCTTATTGCTGCTGAAGCAAAAGGTGCTGATATGTCTTATCCATTGCGCCAACAAGCAGCAGCTTTGAGAGACAGATTGAAGCGTAAGAAAGAAGAAGAAGCCGGTAAGGTGCCAGTTAAGATGGTTCCCGTAATCATGGTTTTCGTAATGCCTTTGATTCTCTGTCCGATGCTTGGACCAGCCGTAGTAACCATTCTTAACGCTATCGGCCCAATCATGTCTGGCTTGAAGTAAAGTCGAAAGTGGCTGTTGGTCTAAGAAAAACATCCTCTCTGCGATTTGTTAATGCTGCCCGAGATACAGTGGTGGCAGATAATGTCCGTGTGGCCAAAACCTTTTTGAGCAGATTGAAAGGCCTATTAGGAACAACGTCTTTGCCTGCTGGTGAGGGTCTTCTCATCGCCCCCTGCAACAGTATTCATATGTTTGGTATGAAATATCCAATTGATTGCGTCTTTCTCGACGACCAAAATAAAGTGGTCGGCTTGGTTGAGAACATTGCTCCAGGAAAAATGTCACGGGTGTTTGGCCAGGCCAAGCAATGTCTGGAGTTGCCGGCAGGAGTGATTGCTTCTAGCTCAACCCAGGTGGGCGATGTGCTTACTGTTGATGTAAGCTGAATTTTTAGCCGACCATATTAAGCGGTGCTGGGGCGCTGAAGCCGTCTGGGCCTGGATTGTAAGCGGCGATATAGGCCTGGTTTTGAGCAAAATTGAAATTGTCGGACTGACAAGTTGAGTTGTCACTTTGGTGTATCTCTACTTTAGATAGAGTCAAGGTGCCATGTGCTCGCAGCGGCGAACCGATAAACTGAAAACGCACAAGCAAGCGACCAGTCTTGTTGTTCTTTTGAATACTATAAATATCTTTGACTCTCCCGCCTTGCACGACTCTTACAGTTAGTCTTTCTTGGGTGCAGCCGCTGCTTTCTACCATTTCAAACTGAGCATAAATAGTAGGTGGCAGTGTGCTGTGATCAGTATCTTTTTGAGAGCGTCTGCGCGAATTGAGCGTTTGCAGCCGGCGAGCGATACTAAGCTGAGTTTCAAAAGGAAAGGTAATCATGAAGTCGCGCACTGATTTGCCGTCACAGTTTTCAATTGCTAGCAGCAAGCTCTCTATTTTCGCCATTTGGTAAAGTCCTCTTTCTATCAACAGGATTCCTGCAGCTTAAGACCACAGCCATGAAATGTTCGTGAAAGTCGGAGTGAAACTTTTTTGTTTTTGCTCCGTAGTTGTTTTTGTAGACTGAATTAGAGGTTTAACCATGAAAAGAGTGATGAAGGTGGCAGGTATTGCCATGGTCGTTGTGGCATTAGCAGGTGCTTCTACTGCCGAGGCAGATGCTCGCCGCGGCTTTGCTCGGGGCGCTAACGGTGCTGCTGGCGGATGGGCTCGGCAAGGTCAATATGGCAGCAGTGCTGGTGCTAGAGCCGTTCGCTATGGCAGCGGTGCTGCTGGTTTTCGTGCTGGTAGCTTTGCTGGCCCTAATGGTGGCACTTTCCAGGGCGCTAATGCCGGGGCTTTCAAAAAAGGTGTTGGTGGCGCTCGTGCCAGTAAATTCTCTAGTCAAGGACCCAACGGTGCTTCAGCCTCAGGTTATAGTAACAATGTCTACAACGCTCAGACCGGTACTGGTACTCGCAATAGTGGCAAAGACATTAACACAGCCTCTGGTCAGTCTTATGGTTATGACGGTAGTACAAGCTACACCAAGGGCTCTGGGGCGACATCTACCATCGATACTCAAAACAAAGGTGACTATACGGTTGAATGGCAAAAGGGTGCTAAACCTGTGGTTACACCTGTGCCTAGTTCGCCCTAGTTTATGATCCGGGTTTTGTTTTATAGTTAGAGAATGTCTGCAAGTATTATCTTTCAATCTTCTCGGCTGTACGCAAGAAGCTTCGTACCGCAGCAAGACGCCCCCGAGGCATTCTTGCTCTACGGAGATGAAGAGGTAACTCGTTTCTTGGGTGCGGGGAAAGATTCTGGGAAAGATTCTGGGAGTTCTGCCGACAGTTCTATTGCCGACACTGAGCAAAGGTTGGTTCGTTATGCCGCTTGCGAGGGTGGCCGAGGCATCATGGCTTTGCTTCGCAAAGATGATCATGCCTTAGTCGGCACTGTTTTGCTCAAACGCTTGCCTGATGAAAAATTTGAGCCAACAGGCGATTGGGAAGTCGGCTGGCATCTGCGGCGCTCGGCTTGGGGGGCTGGGTATGCGAGTGAAGCTGGCGCCGCGGCCCTATCTTATGGTCTAGATAGCCTGGCCTTGCCCAAGATTTTTGCTGTTGTTGATAGCGCTAATTTGGCTTCGCGCAAGGTGGCAGAGCGACTGGGCATGGTTTATCTGGGCCAAACCGACCGCTACTATGGTGAGACTTTAGAACTTTTTTGCAAAGCCGCTTCTTCTTCACCTACTTCTTCTTTGAGCGCTAGTTCAGGGTTTTGAATTGTGATTTTTCACGGCTTTTTCACGTCGGTAGAACTACATTACTGAATATCCCGCTGAAATGTCCGTTGCCCAACAGACAGGGTGGGGGTTTTCCCCCACAATAGAGAACCTGTTTGTTCTATGATGAAGTTATGCAGCCTGTATCAGAAGTTAAGTAGAGTGATTAAGAGTGGCGAACGATACTAAAGCAGACGAAGCAGCACGGCCAGTTGATAAAGTTACACCAGGTAAAGACGGTGGTGACGGTAGTCATGCTAGTGCCGAAGCCGTAGCTCTACTAGATAAGAAGACCCCAGCTGCTGGTGCTGGCGTGGAGAGCCCGATTAAAGATGGCTCTATGGGCACTACACCGCCAGCTTCAGACGTTACTATGACGGCCTACTGGAAGTCTGGCGACAAAAATGGGGCAAACTCTAATGGCTCCGATGGTACCAAATCTACTGATGCTACAGCTAAACCCAAAGATGGCAGCGATAAAAGTGATCCAAGCAGCGGCTTAGAAACGGCAACCGAAGCCTATAAGAAGACTTTGGAGAGAGCCAATTTATCTCCTAAGCAGGCTGAGGAGTTTGCTCGCCAAACAGCTGACCGCTTACAGAAAGCCGCTGATGGTGGCAAGTTAGAAGGCACACCAGAAGAGCAGCTCAATCGCATGAACAAGGCCATGAGCGATGTTCTCGATAAAACTGGTAAGCGCCCTGACGGTAAGCTTGAGAACGGCCAAACAGATCACTTGACCGACCGCGATCGTGCCAACCTTGTCAAAGACATGGCGGCTCGCCAAGCTAACCCTGAGAAGTTCGTCAATCAAGGCGATCACATGACCTGTGTGCTTCAGTCTAACCAAAAACAGCGCTTAGAAGCTGGTGATCCAGCTGCAGTCTCTGAACAGATTGCTTCAGTGGTAAATAAAGGCTCAGCTGAGGTCGTACAGAAAGACGGCACTACCCGCACTGTCAATGTCGATTCGCGCAGCTTTGCCCCGGACGCCGAGTCTTCGAAAGAGTTTAATGCTGGCTATCACGGTGACCAAGGCAAACGCAGTATGGCCGGTCATGTTTACGATGCTCTAGCTGGTCAGACAGTGGCTGATTTGCGCTCAGAGCGAGAAGGTAAGCCGAGTTCAGCTCAAGGCCTTGATAAAGCTAGCTATGTCTACATGGCTGCCCACGCTGATCAACTTGGGGCAAAGCCAGGCCAAACTAGTACTAATGAAGCTTTGATGGCGAAAAATAGCAAAGGCTCTTACGACTTTGTTACCAACTCACCTGGAGTCGATATTTGGCAAAGTGCACACTTGAGCATGGCCATGGGCGGAGAGCCGGGGGCTATGTTCGCTAGCTCTACTGTAGTTGGTGATGGTGTGCCTCCGAAAGGCGGTAACTATCCTGAAGGTATGAGAGTAACGAGTTTTGCTGATACCAACGAATTGCGCACGAAGTTAACTGATTTCCAAAATCGAACAGGGCAGTCCGCCCAGATATTGGTTGATGCCCCTTACCTTCCTGGTGGTGGACAAAGCGGTCATGGTCTCCATGCCATGAACATTACTGCCTTAGAAAATGGCAAGTTCAAACTCGATAATAACTGGGCCTCAAACTTTGATGTTGGTGCCGTTGATGCCGCTGTTGTTGCTAAAGCTACTAATCCTTACGGATCAACTGTTCCAAGCGATCGTCCACGTCCGACCGATGGTCCGATCGACCCTGTTCACCCAGATCGTCCTACCGACCGCACCGAAATCAAGCCTGGTTCAGGTCGCAACCCCAACGAAAGCGACGAGCAGTGGAATCAGCGCTTGCGCGAGCAAAAATTGCAAGAAGAGCAGAAGAAGCTCGAGGAACAGAAAAGAACGGAAGAAGAAAAGCAACGTGATGCCCTGAAGAAACAAACAGAAGATCGCGATAAAGCTGTGGCTCGCGCAGCTTGGGCGCAAAAAATGCAGGCCGCAAAAGCTCAGGGAAAAGAGTTTTATGAACCAGAGCCCCAGTAGATTTTAAGAGAGTAAGGCCCCCCAATGTTGCTCAAGAAAATTGGCGTGATCAAAGAGATGCTCTTGCCGCCGGAATTCGTTCAGGGTGAACAAGAATTTGGTGGCAAAGGCAATAATTGGCGACTCAGTTATCATCCTCGCAAATTCAAAGATACTGATTCTGGTGCTCAGATCATTCTTTACTATCGCGGTAAACCGCCTTACAAAACCGCAGGTGACGCTTTTCGCGTACTTTTGACACAATCACCGGGCACACTTTTTGAGCAGAGTAAAGACACTAATACCAGGCCGATTGCCAGCATCTTGAAGAATCTAAGTGAGGCCCTTGGCCCGGCTGCAGATAATCAGTTACTCAACCATGAACCGCCAGGTTTGAGCGGCCCCTTATTTTTTATGCAAAAGATCGCTGTGGCCATGGTCAACAAGCGCAAGGTATTAGCTTTGACCGGAATTTTTCATGGCACGAGTGTGCCGGTTGAAGAGTTTGAAGGGCATCCCACCGCTAGCTATTATCATGGTTTGCTTTTCGATAGCGCCCCAGGCAGTCAACCCTGTTCTATTGAAGAAATAGTCTTACAGGCGCCCACTCAAGCCCTGTTGGAACAATATCTGCCATTGTTTGAAAAGGCAGTGGCTTCAATTCGCTGGAGCGATATTTAGTTCTAGTGCTACTTTTAGGGCTAGTGCTACTTATCTTCGATTAAGTAGCCAGAACCGAGTACTGTTTTAATCAGCTCTTCTTTGCCAACCGTTGCCAGCTGTCTTCTTAAAGTCTTCATACAGGTGCGCACAGTATCTTCGGAAGCTTCACTTTCAGATGGCCAGACTGCATCAAGCAGAGCCTTGGCGCCAAAAGGGCGGTTGGGGTGACGCATTAAGTATTCAAGCAGTGAGCACTGCTTTGGCATTAAGTGCACACTTTGGTCGCCTACTATGACTGTGCGGTTTTCAAGCTCTAAAGCAACGCCCTGAATTTTAAGCTGGGTAGGCAAGATGCCTTTAGGCCGGCGCAAAAGGCTTCTAACTCGAGCAGAAAGTTCTCTGACGTCGAACGGCTTGACCAGGTAGTCGTCCCCGCCTGAGTCTAATCCTTCTTCTCTGCTTGAAATATCGCCCTTGCCCGTTAAAAACATTATCGGCGACTGCCCACCACTCTTGCGGTAATGGCGGCAGACATCGACTCCTGTCACACCCGGTAGGCCCCAGTCGAGCACAATTACGTCAAATTCGAAGCTTTCCAGCATCTGTATGGCGTCTTCGCCCGAATTGACCACTTCAAGGGTATGATTTTCCAGCGTAAACCAGTCTTCCAACCTTTCAGCCAGTTCAATATCGTCTTCTACCAGCAATATTTTTGCCATGTCGCCTGTAAGTTTTGGATTGCGGTCCGCTTTTGACTATTATGGTACCTGAATAATTTCATGTGGCTATATGTCGAATTGATTTGGTACTGAAAAAAACAGCGTTTCATAGGGCCAAAATTAGATTAATACTAGACGTTCGCCACTTTGACTTAAATTTGCCGGCGAAGATGATTGCCCCCTTAATAGTTGCCAAGATTTTTTTGATTGACCCTGGTTACAGTTAGCGAGAAGAAGAGGCAGCCAGTGAAATTTCAGCAGATTGCTTGCCTGATGGTTGTTTTATGCTCAACTGCTGCCTCTAAATCAGCTGCTCAACCTACTAGCAATTTGAATCTGCAGTTTCCTCAAAAGCTATCTGTCGGTCGTCTAATTTTGCTCAAGCCAGATTGGACAGGCGACGCCCAATCGTCAACCGGCACGCCTTTAGCTGCAGCGAGGGGTTCTGTCAAAATACTAGCTGGTCAATCAATAATGTTATTGAGCAATGATTGTATTAGCGAGCGCATCAACTTACTTAGTTCATTTCCGCCCAATGCTCTAGCTTGCCTAGTGCTCAATAACACTTCAATTACTGATAAAGACCTCACTATTGTCAGTCATCTCACAGGTCTTAGACGTCTGGAGTTGGAAGATACAGATATTACCGATGTTGGATTGGTACAGCTGTCTAGGCTTCGTAATCTAGAATATCTTCGCTTGTCGAACACTCTAGTTAGAGGAAACACCTTCGGTTGTTTGAATGCCGCAAACTTGAAGAATTTGCATTTAGACAATCTTGCTCTTGGGGCGAGGGCGTTTCGCGAAATTTCAAAGTTTAAAGAATTACGCTGGCTCAACTTAAGTCGAGTGCATCTGACTGATAGCGCGCTGGCGGAGTTAGCTCAGTTGCCTAAATTATTTGGTCTGATCATTCCTAATAATCGTACTCTTACCGATATCGGCTTGAAAAAACTCGTTGGTATGAAGCATTTGAGGCGACTTGATCTGTCTAGTACTGGCGTTACTCTTGGAGGAGTCTTGGCTCTCAAGGGAATTCCCTTAAAGTGGTTAAAACTAAGCCCTAGTTTCAGAGATGCTCAAAGCACTGCACAGCTTCACCTAGCATTCCCTCGCGCTGCGATAGAATTTGATCACGATCGTCAACGTATTCCATCTGAAATGTTCGCCCCGCTTCACTAAATATGACTAGAACAAATTATGACTAGTATAAGAAAAATCATTCATATCGATATGGATGCATTTTTTGCTTCAGTCGAACAGCGAGATAATCCTGAGTATCGCGGCAAACCATTGGTTGTAGGCGGGTCTCCTGATCAACGCGGAGTGGTGGCGGCAGCCAGTTATGAGGCGAGAAAGTTTGGCATATTTTCAGCCATGCCTGCTCGTACTGCTATTCAAAGATGTCCGCAACTGATTTTCGCTAAACCTAGATTCGAAGTCTATCGTCATGTCTCTGAGCAGATTCGTGAGATCTTCTATCGCTATACTGACCTGGTTGAGCCACTTTCTCTTGATGAAGCTTATCTTGATGTGACGACGAATAAAAGAGAAATGCCTTCGGCCACATTAATAGCGCGCGAAATTAAAAAATCGATTCGTGATGAATTAAATTTGACGGCATCGGCAGGAGTATCGATCAATAAATTTTTGGCGAAAACCGCTTCAGCTGTGAATAAACCGGATGGCTTGCATTTGATTCCACCAGATCAAGCCGTGGCTTTTGTTGAAAAATTGCCCATCGAAAAATTTTATGGCATTGGTCAAGTGACAGCCGAAAAAATGAGGCAGGCTGGGGTTTTTAATGGTGCCGATTTGAAGACTTGGTCAGAAGTTGACCTTGTGCGTAAATTTGGCAAGGTTGGTCACTTCTATTTCAATATCGCTCGAGGTTGTGATGATAGGCCGGTTGTGCCCAATCGTATTCGCAAATCAATTGGTGCTGAAGAAAGTTTTGCTCATGACTTAAGCGATCGCCATTCCTTTCTTACAGCTATCGAAGAGATTGCCGCAACTCTTAAACGACGAGTTAAGAAAAGCGAAACTAGCGGTCGCACCTTGACATTAAAAGTTAAGTATGGAGACTATCAACAAGTGACTCGCAGTAGAACATTTGCCGAGTCTATTGATGTTGAAGACTTTACGCCAATAGTAAAGATAGCTATGGAACTTTTGGACACAACTGAAGTCGTAGGGAAAAATGCACGCCTGCTGGGCTTGTCACTGTCTAACCTCGATTGTGAAAGAGAAAGTGAAGATGCCAACTCCGTGCAATTGACCCTCGAATTGAAGTAGTCAATCAGGATTTAAGTAACGTCGTGCGTCAGTAATTTCGGGTTTAAGTAATTTCAGGCATCCCTGTCATGGTAACGATTTTAGTAGTTGTCTGGAGAGTGCTGAACTGTTATGCCTTATGCAAAAGGCGGTATTGCCAATACTGCCGATAAGAGAGAGCAAGATTTTTTAGTTACTCTAGATAATTGTGCTCGCGAGGCGATTGCTACACCGGGTGCTATCCAACCCCATGGTTTTATGGCAGTGGTGACACTACCTGATTTGAAAATTCTTCAACTAAGCAAAAACTTTGAGACTGCTTTAGGTCTCTCTCTTGCTGAATATCTTGGCAAAACGGTTGATACAATTTTGGCTGCCGAAATGTTGCCTGTGCTCGAAGCTTTTCTCGACATTGAGTATCATAAGCCTTTGGTGCCGTTGCCCTTAAGTCTGCGTCGCGAAGGCGGTGAGCCTTTTGCTGTCTCTTGTTTGGCGCATCGAGAGAGTGATTTTTTAATTCTAGAGTTTGAACCAGACTTTGATCAGCAAGATTTGATTTCTGGAATGTCAAATGCTCTAACTCTTTCGGCCAACCTGCAATCTGCTTTGTCGTCACTGCAAGCCGTTCAGTCTTTGCCTGAGGTGCTTAATGTCTGTGTCAAAGAAATTGAGAATCTCACTGGCTTTGATCGGGTCATGGTTTATAAGTTTGACCAAGACTGGCATGGCGAAGTCTTGGCTGAGTCTCTGCGAGTTCAGCGTGAGTCATATCTCGGTTTGCATTATCCGGCCTCTGATATTCCGTCCCAGGCCCGAGAGCTTTACAAGCGCAATATTACTCGCATGATTGCCGATGTTGCTTATAATTCTGTGGCACTTGAGCCGCTCGTCAATCCCGCCACAAGCAAAGCTCTCGATATGTCTGACTGCGTGCTGCGCAGCGTTTCGCCAATGCATGTAGAGTATCTGCAAAATATGGGAGTGCATGCCACTCTTACTATTTCGCTTAAAGTTAAGGGTGAGCTTTGGGGTCTGATTGCTTGTCACCACTACAGCCCTAAATATTTGTCTTTGAAAACTCGGTCTGTGTGTGAAATCTTTGGAACCATAGTTTCCTTGAGTATATTAGAAGCAATTGCAACTGAAAAAGGAGAAGTAGAAAAATTTTGTCTGCCTGCCTTTTTTGCCTTACTTGAGTCTATTGCTGCTGCAAATGGTGATGTAAAAATTGGTTTTCAGTCGCATGGTGAAAAGCTCATTGAACAGTTCGATTGTATCGGAGCGGCCTTGGTGACAAAGTCAGAGCTAGTTAGCTTCGGCACCACGCCTAGCGAGAGTCTGTTGCTTGCCTGCGCGGCCGCGCTTTCGGGGCAGAAGCTCAATACCTTTTCGAGTGATCATTTGAGTGTAGAGAATGAACAGATTGATAGTTCGTTCAATCTTGGCGGTGACTTCGCTGGATTGCTCGCAATTCGTACTGGCCTGGTTGACGATCAATGGTTGCTTTTACTGCGTGATAGAAAAATACAATCAGTGACTTGGGCCGGTAATCCACTGAAAAATGCTTTCATTGATTCTTCTTCTTCTTCTTCTAGCGGTGCAACTGGGCCTGGTGAGATGATGCTGCAGCCTCGGCGTTCGTTTGCACTATGGCGCGAGGAAGTGAAAGAGCATTCATTACCCTGGACTGATTCACAAATTACAATGGCTGAGTATTTGCGTTCGCAAATTCTGGATTTGACTAGAGCTAGCCTCCACCTAGTTAAGGCCAAAGCCGATGCGCTGCAAAAAGAGCGCGACGACTTTGTGGCCGCCCTCGCCCACGATTTAAGGTTGCCCGTTGGAGGCGCCTTGCGTATGCTCGAATTTATTCATGCTGGTCGCTTTGGACAGTCTCTACCGCAGTTTTCTGATACCTTGGAGCTTTTAATAGATTCACACAAAAACTTACTTGAGCGAATTAAGTCTATTTTGATTGGCTATCAATTTAGTGAACCGTCGGGTGCGATCATTACCGATAGAACAGAATTGGTTGGCCTGATCGGCACTGCTGTAACTAATTCCAGACCGGCTGCCCTCGGTGCTGAAACTGACATTGTCGAAGATTACTGTCAGCCTTGTTTCGTTAATGGCAACTTCGATTGCTTAGTGCGGGTAGTTGAAAACCTATTGTCTAATGCTATTAAATATTCTACTGAGCAGAAGAAAGTCGAAATTTCTCTTACGTGTACGGCTGAAGAGGCTTTGATTTGCGTTCAAGATTCTGGCATTGGCATGGCCAAAGAAGATATAGCCTATATTTTTCAGCGCTATTGGCGCGCCCGAACTGGTTCCAGTCAGCCCATAGGCTCAGGCCTTGGCCTGTTTGTCTGCAAGCAAGTGGTGGAAGCGCATAAGGGCTCGCTCTGGTGTGAGAGTGAATTGGGTATTGGTTCTAAGTTCTTTATTCGCTTGCCTTTGGCCGCTTAGCGTTTTTGTGATCGGTCTTCTAATTTATCAAAATCCAAAAGGGAAGATTTTTTCGAAAAAATCTTCCCTTTTGGGAAAAGCAGTAAAGGCAAGTACGAAGTGCTATTTTTTCTAGGTGGGCATTTTTTCTAGTCTTGGCTCTTAATCCACTTGCTGATGTCGTTTATTACTTCGACTGAGACATTCTGGGGCTGGGCATAATCACTGGCCGTAGAGAAATTACCCGCTTTGACAAAACCGTGATTGAGGCCGTTATAGACCTTAAATGTAGTATTGCCATTTTCGTTGAGAGCATTCCACCAGTTTTGAAAATCAACCATAGTAATTTGATAGTCTTTACCACCCTGTAAAACTAAAATTGGTTTCTTGATCTCTTTGGCCGCTTCGGCTGGTTTATAGTCGCGTAAATCAAGCCAATATGAGGCTGGTAGGCCAAGGGGCAATTTTGTTGAAGGGGTGTTCAGGCTTAAGTTTGGATCTTTTGCCGCTTTTATTTTTTCTCTTAGGTTTGCTAGTTCTTTTTGTCCAGCAGCACTGATTGGCTTTTTGCCATCTTTGCCTGATGTAGAAATGTCTGATGTAGAAATATCTGAGGTGGAAAGCAAATACTCAGTTTGCTCTAATAGCATGTCTTCAAGCGGCCTAGTAGGCCCAGCCATAATGATAAAGCCCGCGGCCGTATCATCAGCTTGTGCTAGCCGAGGAATGACCATAGCTCCTAAACTGTGACCCAAAATGAATATATGATTCTTTTCAATGCGTTTGTCGTTAGCGAGAAGTGACACTGCCAGCAGTGCATCGTCTATGGTTTCTTCTTTTACTGTAATCTTGTCGATTAGCCCTGCCGCCACCATTGCTTGGCCGTGTTGGTGGGTGCGTTTATCGTAGCGCAGCACGGCAATTTCTTTAGAAGCAAGACCCCAGGCGATGTCGCGAAAAACTTTTACGGCCCCAATGGTCTCGTCGCTGTCGCAAGGGCCAGAGCCGTGCACTAAAACAACCGCTGGGTATGGTCCTGGGCCGTTAGGAAGAGAGAGTGTGCCGTCTAATTGGTAAGTATTAGAACTTGTATTAGAACTAGTATTAGTATTAGGTCTGGTTCCAGACCCGATTTTAACTGGGATTTCTTGAAATGTTTCTTTGTTTGCATAGGCAGGCTCAGTTGATTTGAGCTGATGAGGCTTGATAAAAAAGCCACTAATTTTGCCGTCTTTGCTGGCGATTTGCAGGTCGACTGTAGCCCGTTCAAACTCGGCCGCCACAATAGTTTTCTTGACAGCACCAATAGATTCCGATTCACTTGGCTGTAAGCCCTTGAACTCTCCGAGTTGTGCACTCAAGTTTTGCCAGGTCAGCGTTAAATGATTGAGAGTCAGCGCGGCTTGCATGTCCGCGTCCATCATTTTGTGGGCCTGGACAAATTGACCTTTGCTTAATAGGGTGGCAAAATTCAGCGCTTGGTTGTCTCGGCCAGAAAGTTCCTTTTGCGAATTTACTTCGTTTCTCGAATTCATCGCACCCCCCTTTGCGGCCACTGCTTCCAGCCTAGACGGCTGAAGCCACATGTCAGTAGCGGTCAGGCCGCTTGAAAGGGCAATGGTCGTTATAATCCCCACAGTCTTTCTTATTTTCGGCAATGGCATAATAGTGACTCTGGTCTTACCAATAAACAAAAATTAGTTGGCAAAGCTTATCAGATAATTTGGCAGTGTAGAGACGAGGGTTCTTTGTGTTTGGGGCTAGTAAAATTCACCATGTTGCCATAATCTGCTCTGACTATGCCAAGTCGAAGCGTTTCTATACTGAAATACTGGGTTTTGAAGTCATAGAAGAAACCTATCGCCAGGGGCGTGGTTCCTACAAGCTTGATTTGCGCGTAGGGCTCAATCAAATAGAATTATTTTCCTTTCCCGACCCACCGGCTCGAGTTAGTAATCCTGAGGCTTGTGGTCTGCGCCACCTTGCCTTTGAAGTCGAAGATGTATTGGCTGTGTTGAGCTATTTGCGTGGTCGGGGTGTAGAGGCTGAGGATATTCGTGTTGATGAAATTACTGGCAAGCAGTTTACTTTCTTCCGTGACCCAGATAACCTGCCCCTAGAGGTTTATCAACGGTAAAGCGTTAAAATTATTACCCCATTCTGATTGAGGAAAACAATGTTTTGTGTGCTCTATGAGCTTAAAGTGAAGCCTGGTCTAGAAGAGCCTTTTCGCGCGGCATGGCGTACAGTCACTGAAAACATGGTGCAAGAGTATGGCTCACTTGGGGCCAGGCTGCATTCTACCGAAGAGGGTGTCTGGATTGCCTATGCCCAGTGGCCTGATAAAGAAAGCTGGCAGCAGGGTCACCTTATTATTGAAGAAGAGTCTAAGCAAATGCACGTGGAGGAATATTTGGATGAGATACCACGGGTGATACTCAAGATGACTGTGGTTGATGATTTGTTGGCGGCTCTCCCTGATTCATTCGGGCTTTTGTAACGCCAATGAAGAAACCTGCTCGCTGGGAAGTTTCATTGATGATTGTGGCCTTCGTTATTATGGTGTCTGCTCTGGGGTGGCGGCGCAATCAAGCTGAACGTGACAGCCTGCATCACCTAGAAGCAATGCAGCGCATTGAGGACATGCGCCTTGGTGTCGCTGCAGCTGTTCCTGTGGCGAAGTGGTTGAATGCTCATTTGGATAGCCATAATCTGGCTATTCTAGACCTCATGTATGGCGACGCAAAAGTACAAAGAAATTCGGCGCTTTTGCTAGCGCAAGATTGGCAGCCGCTGGATGCTGCCAAGGTTGTCGAGGCTTTGACTAGCAGCGATAACGTTGAAGTTAGAGAAAGACTGATTGCGCTTCTTGAGCGGCATACAGACCAGAAATTTGCTGATGACCTAGTTGGTTGGGAAGGTTGGATCGCTCAGAAGAAGATTGTACCAACCAAAGCTGAATCGGCATCGTATCTAGCTTTTAAGGCGTTGCTTTATCATCGCCTTGACCCCAGGCTTGTGCACCATTTCGCTAAAGGTAAGGTCAGTTGTGTGCCTCCTCAAGAAATTTATTGGGCAGGCCCCAAGTATTATGCTGCTCGGTTAAGCCATCCGCCTTTGCTCAGCGCCTCTCAAGCGAGCTACCTAGTACCCAGTGATTCGGTGTTTGGTATCGTTGATAAGAGTGGTGCAGCCCTTGCTTTTCCTTTGCGTATAATTGTTTGGCACAACGTCGTGGAAGTTGAGCTTGGTGACTTGCTTGTAACGGCTTTCTATGATGAACAGAACAAATCTATGGTGGCCTATGAGAGTTCTGTAGGTGGCTTAAATTGTAAGTTTAGTGGGACTGCCTTTCTCTATAGTGGTGAGCATTTAGTGGCTGATGAGCAGACCCATTCGCTCTGGTCAGCACGTAGTGGGCGGCCTCTGGTGTGTGTGCAATCCCTGCAAGGTACTCAGCTCAAAGCATTGCCCGTGGTAGCAACTTCTTGGGCTGCTTGGGTGAAAGAGCATCCAGAAACAAAAGTTTTATCTATTGAAACTGGCTTTGATCGAGATTATAGGTCTAGGTAGCTGCAAAACCCGTTTAATGGGGGAACTCCCTCCCCGTAGCCAAAATGCACTATTGCAAAGGCTTTCGGGGAGTATGATAATGCCTTAACGAAATTTGCCGGTTCTCGCTCATCTGCCACCAGTGCAGATCTCGATGAGCAGCTTTACGCTGTCTTATTCAATTTGATTCGCATCTTTTGCTGCGGCAGTATTTTTCTGCCGTTCTTTCTTTTCTTTGCCGAGGTATTTGCCATGAACACCATAGAACAACCCGTGCCGGATCTTGCTAACGAGTCGGCTAAAGACCAAGTTAAAGACCAGGCTTCGGGCCCTGAAGTTGAGGAGAGTGCTCTGCTGGACGATCCAAGTTTGGTGGACCCAGACTTTGCGGCCTCGCGAATAAATGGCTTTGATGGTGGCACTCGGCCCATTTTCAAAGAACCATCGCTCTATCTGTCAATCGCCATCGTGCTAGTGGCTACGTCTGTTTGTTTTAGCAAGACACCAATAGTGTTTTGCCTATCACTGGCTGTGATGACAGCTCTGGCCGTTGTCTTCCACATTGTGGCAGAGCGATTTCTCTTTCGATCAAATAAAGAGCATCGAATATTCGCAGCTCCGCTTGAGGGTGTTTTTGTCATTACCTTGGGTGCAATATTGCCAGGGCTCAGTCTTCTCGCTTACGGTGTTTTCGCTCTTTCCACAGTGAAGCAACCGAATTTTGGGGAGGAGCTAGCAAAATTGGCACTGCTGCTCGTTGTGCCTTTCTTCAACTTTGTTGTTTGGTCTGCGGTGCGCAAGAGATACTTAGTCAGACCACGTTTAATCGGGCTGATGAATGGTTTTGCTTTGGGGCTTTCGGCTGCTTGGTCAGCCATCTGGTTTACCTCCGTCTTTTTTTTGCACACCAATCCGGCCTGCAAATTTGGTTGGATGCTGTTGCTTTGCACCTCGCCATTTTTGCTGTTTGCATCACTTTGCCTCGGTCTTGATCTCTGGCACAAAACTGAAGCGAACATTCGCCGAGTAACCACGACCTTTTCGGTATTGGGTGTGCTTTTGTCGTTTCTCTTTGTTTTTACACCGATGGCACGTGCTCTTTTTGTTCAGGCTAGAGTAAATGACGTTCGAGTAGCGCCACTTGAAGAACAGGGAAAGGCCATTTCGGCCCTGCGCGCCGTAGCAACAGATGAAGATTTGCGCCCTTCAAAATATCCGCTGGGTGGCTTCGCCTTGGCCGAACTTCTCATTCCCAGTCGCGGCCTAGACTCGGGTACAGAGAGCGATAGAGAGTTATATTTTAAGGTCAGTGGAAAGTCATATTTCGACTCTGAACCTAAGGCAAAAAAGACCCAGGAATTAGGGCAAGAACCAATAAATGTACTTGTTGGTGCCAAAATAGCGGGGCTTTCTTTAGCCAAGTCGCAAATTTTGGGGAATCTTGATGCTGCTATGCTGTCGAGCTCGCTTGATTGGACACTGACATTCCACAACTCTTCTGCTTCGCCGCAAGAAGCCCGCTGTGAGATAGCAATTCCGAAGCAAGCGGTGGTGTCGCGGGTGACTTTGTGGGTTGACGGAGAGCCGCGTGAGGGCGTCTTTGCTTCTACTGCCAAAGTTCAGCAAGCCTGTCAAGCTGTAGCAGAGAATCAGAGAGACGAACTATTGGTGACAATGTCGGCACCAGATCGCCTTCTCGTGCAGTGTTTCCCCGTGCCGGCCAGCGGAGGCGAGTCGAAGATTAGAATTGGTTTTAAGTTGCCTCTTGAAACCACCGATGGCAAAGTCTGTTCAATGAAATTGCCGCAGATGTTAGCCAGTAATTTCATTCAAACGAAGCGCCACCGGGTCAATATCACCTCTTTAGTTGCGCCAAAACCAAGTGTTTCTGGCCTTGTGCTCAAGAAGAAAGCAGCGGGTTATAGTCTCGAAGGCATAATCAAAAATAATGACCTCATTGCTGGTGCCGCTGCTTTTGTTGTGCAGAGAAGCACGCCGTTCACTGAAACTGCCACCCTTGATTGGTACTCGCGCAAGCCCCGATTTATTGTTGAGCGCTTAAAAGAGATCGTCACCCCTGCTCCTAAGCGTCTCTTTGTGCTTATCGACTCATCGGCTTCACTGAAAGATCATACCGCGCAGATAAAAGAGGCTGTGGCAAATATTCCAGAGCGTCTTAAGCCGATTATTGCATTCGCTGGCAAGCCCACTCAGATTGTTATCAATGCTGATGCTTTCGAGGGCGGCCAAGACAATTGGACCGCCTTGAGAGAAGCCATTGAGACTGCGGCAGAACAGCCTAACACTGCGGTGCTCTGGATTCATGGACCGCAACCAATTGAGCCAAAGCTGGCGGATTCGGCGGTGCTAGATTTGGTTCATCGCGTTTGTCTGTACGATTTGCAAATTGAATCTGGTTCCAATGCGCTGCTATCCGCTTTGCGGATGGAGGATGCCTCTGGTCTGATTACCTACGAAACTGTTGGCACTGAGGCTTCGGCAAGAAGCTTGAAAGCGCTTCTGCCTATTTGGGAGAAGGGAACAAAGAACACAAATCAACTAGCTATTGAGCGAACAATTGCATTAGACAAGCCGCACTGTCCTGTGGTTGATGATCGCCAAGTGTCAGCTCAAGTAAGTGCTCTCTGGGCTAAAGATGAGGTGACAAGGCTTCTTGCACGTGGTCAGCAGCATGAGGCCCAGGTTTTGGCCAGCAATTATCGGCTGGTTACACCAGCGACCGGCGCAGTGGTGCTGGATTATGCCAAAGACTACAAGAACAATAGGCTTAATCCAGGCGCCAGCAACGACTCTGTCGGTCACCCAGCTGCTTTCGTTGGTGGTCTGGTTGGTGCTCCAGTTGATCCTCGCTATGGTCAATCAAATGAAGTGGGTCAGCTGGCTGATTATGGTTACGATTGTGCTCGTGACATTTCGCGACTGCTGACAGCGATAGCACTACTGATTTCAATTGTGGTGGCAATAGCCTTTGTCAGAGGACGGAAATTAAGAACGTGGCCTGTTTACGCCAAAGCTGGTGGTATCGTTGTTCTTGCACCAATGATTGTGCACCTGATTGGCTCTTTTATGATCAATAACTGCGGCGGCCTCGGGGGTGGGTTGTAGCTGCTACTGTGAATTCTGATATTTTTAAGTTGTGTCAGCAACTCTCTTCGATTTCGAGGGATTGAATAGAGAGGATATTGAAACGTTTCCATTCTTAGTCGGGAAATGCTGCCAAGGGTTCATTTGCCCCGTGCTGCACGCATACTCTTTGCCATATTTTCTAAAGCAGTATGCATTGCTGGGGTGTCGTCTAAGCGTAAGCATTCATCGGCAATCTTCTGGGCTTCAGCTTCTTTATTTGCACCAATGTAAGCACCATAAACCAAAAGAATCATGCTAGGAAACGGGTCAAAATCTTTGGAGACTTCTGTGTCGGGACGCGGCTTTTTCATATCTTCAGCGCGCTTGTGATATTCGGCAATTTTCGCTAGTGGTTGCGGATAGAGATATTTTGCCGCGTCAGCCCACCGGCAGTTAGAGAATAAAACGGGCTCAAGTAGTGCGCTGTTTTTGCTGATGGTCTCAAGCTTCTTTGGATCGCTTTTTGCATTGTCGAACCAGGTTAATGTGCGACCATTGTCATCGAGTATGCCATTTAAGATGATCCAATCTGCTCTATTGTCGGCTTTTTCAGCGGCATCTCGCAGCTCGCCCATTTTAGTTTTGCCTGCTGGATATGATGCACAAAGTTGCTTTATTTCTACTGGTACCATCTTCAGGCGCAGCTCGCCAAACGTTGTATGAGCATCATCATTTTTGAGGTTATTCCAGAGCCATAAGTACTCTTCAAGGGCTTCGGCATACTTTTGCGACATCATCAATTGGCGTGCTGCCGAAATGCGCTCCCAGGTGGCGTTGTCATCAGAAGCGGCTTGCGCTTTCTCAAGCTCTTCGCCAGTTTTTCCGCTCTTTGCCTCTTTCAGCCATCGCAGCAGTTCTGCTGGGCTGATCAAGCCGACCTGGCGGCCCACTTCAGTGGTGCTTCCGTCTGTCGAGAATAGGACAAGGGTAGGCATGGCGCTGACTTTTAGGGCTGAGGTGGTCTTCTTGTCTTCGTCTACATCAATCTGAATGGCAATGGCGTTTTCTTTGACCCAGGCTTGCAGCGCCTCGTCAGGCCATGTGGAAGATTCCATTCTCTTACAGGGAGGACACCAAGATGCGGTGAAGTCAATTAGTAGTAGTTTGTGATCTTGTTCAGCCTTTTGCTTTGCCTGGACATAGGAGTATTGCGAAAAGATCGGTGCTTCGGCAAATGCTGCTGTAGCAGAAGATAGTGCAAGAAGGCCTGAGAGTGCTAAGTGAAGCGATAGTTTCATCATTTTTGTTATTCTTTTTTCCGTTTTGACCACTTTATTACGTAGCTTTTTCAATTATTAGTGGGTTTATTTGCAGAAAGTTAGCGGTTGCTTCTAATTAAGTCGGCTATGTATTTTGTGCAGCGGGGAAAGGTCACCTGAAGGTCGGCTGCGCCTTGCTCGCTTCTTATTTGTGATTTATAGATACCGTAGCTAAACAGCTCGGCAAATAGTTCGCTGGCGCCGGCGCCATTTTCTTGGGTGTAGTAAGAATGCTTGGTGCGCTGAGTGTTGGTGATATGGGAAAAGTCTTCTTGGTAGCATTCTTTGAATTTGCCTTTTTGCGAGAGATTGCCTTTTACATGGTCATAGGCGTGGCCCATTTCATGCAGCATGCTGCTGGCAACTCTTCTGTTTGGCTCCGGTACACTCGATAGATAGGAGACTCTTTCGCCAATTACTATGTGTGGAGAGTGAAACAGGGCTCCAGCGTTTGTGTAACCGCCGCCGTGATCGTAGCCTCGTGGTTTTTCCATGGCTGAGCCGGGCATTGCTTCCAGCACTGTCGGTGTCACCAGCACGCTAATGCCGCCGCCCTTTAAGTCTTCCACTATTTCTTTGGGCACCGATTTTAGGGCTCGGCAAACTTGAATCAGCGTTGTATCGGTGTCGGCGGTGCGGCGTTGGACGGTGATGAAGGTGGCGTCTACATCTTTGAGGCTAGCTGGTTGCAGGGTGGGATCGCTGATCTCGCTAAACTCTGCGCTAGAACCAGAATTGGAGCTGGCACCGCTGCTAGTGGCAGCCTGTGCTTGGCCCTGAGAACTCTGTCGCTGATATTGTTCCTTGATGGCGGCCGGCACATTACTTGCTCTTGCCATTATTGATTGTAAGGCTTTTCTACTATATTCATCGTATACGGTGCCTGGTGCCAGTCTACTTGTGGCTAGATAGTGCTCGGCGGCGGCGTTATTTTGACCCAGTCTGAGGCAGGCTGAGGCTAGATAATAGTGGGCGCTGGCATTGTTTCTTAGAGAGCCGTTTATATCTTTTGAAAGCAAGCTTGTGCAAGAAGCAAAGTCGTTTTTGTTGTAAAGGGAGATGGCCTGCTTGAGGCTCTCTTGTGCCAGTGCCCCACTTCCTGAAAGTCCTATGGAAAGCGCCACAGCCATAATGCAGAGTGGCCTTTTAGTTTTTTCAAAGTTACCGAAGATCAAGGTGTCTTTTGCCTTTTGTTGGCTTCTAGTCTGCCGGAATTGCTCTACCTGATTTGCTTTACTCTAATTGGATATACATTGTAGATGATGTTCGAGCTTAACTCCAAGATGGCATGTCATTTTGGAGTTAAGCTCCGCCTGGAGGCCGGTTCGCGGTGTTTTAGGTTAATTCTCGTGCAAATGACCTTTCGTCTCGTCTAGTGCCTTGTTCACCTCTGCTTCTAATAGAGCGATTAGAGCTTCGCATTGGCCTGTGTCTCCCCTGATAGCAGCGGCTTCTAGTTCTTGTAGTGTGCTAGCCATTCTAGGGGCGCATATTGTGCCGCAAGCCCCCTTGAATGAATGGGCGGCTGAGCGAACAGCACCATAGTCTTCTTTGCCGAGATGCTCTTGTAGTGTGGTTACTTCGCCTATTGCGGTCTCGGCAAACATAGTCAGTAGCTGTTTGTAGTTTTTCTCACTAAACCTTGAGGCAAGAAGGTCAATTTCAATCACAGGCTTTGTCGCTTGCATTGCAATCTGACCTGAAGTTTGGCGCTGAGTCAGGGTGATGATTTTTTCTAGGTCTTTTGACCAAGCACGCAGTATTTTTTCTAGTTCTGCTGGCTCAATTGGTTTTGCTATGTAATCATCCATGCCTGCTGCCAGGCAGTCTTCTCGGCTTCCCTCTAAGGCGTTGGCCGTCATGGCAACTACGGGAACTTGTGTACCTCTTTGTTCTTGCAGCTTTTTGATAATTCTAGCCGCGGCATAGCCATCCAACTCGGGCATCTGACAATCGAGAAAGACAATATCAAAAAGGCTGCTTTCGAAGGTAGCAACGGCCTCCATACCGTTTTCTACTACTTCTACATCGAGGTTTAGGCCTTGCAGCAGAATCTTAGCCACTTGTTGGTTGAGTTTATTATCGTCTGCTACGAGTGCTTTGAGTTTTCGCGTTTTCAATCGATTATTGTCTTGCGAACTTTTGTTCAGGGGGCCTTCTTCGTTTGACTCGTGCGGATTTGTGACGTTTAGATAGTATTTCAAAGCGTTGCGCCTTACCGGCCGGGTTAGAGTCTTGGCTAGACCTTTGGGCAAAAGCGCTTCGGTTTCAACTCTAAGATCTTTGGTCGTCAGTAAAATTATGCTCTTCGGTTGATTGTCTTGTCCGTAAAATTCACGTTCAAATAAATCGAGAGCAAGCTGACTGTGGCGTGCACCGTCAATTATTAACGTAATTGCGCCCTTGCTTTCTCTAGCTTTGTCGAAACAAATAATTGCTTCAGATATGGTGTCGCAGGTTTCGGCTTTATGTCCGAAGCGTTCGCAGTATTTGGCAATGCAGTTTTTAAGTTGGGCGTCGTCATCTAGAATTATTACTGTAGATTGAGCTTCTTCCGTTTGAAAACTTTCGGTGATTGGAGTCATAGCGCAGCTCTTGGTGGTCTGCAAGCTGATGGTGAAGCTGAAGGTTGAACCGATATTGACAGTGCTTGCGACGTTTATATTGCCACCAAGCATTTCAACTAAGCGTTTGCAGATGCTTAGACCTAGGCCGGTACCACCATACTTGCGGCTAGTTGATCCATCGACTTGCATGAATGGCTCAAACAGCCTGTCAAGACTTGATTCAGGAATGCCAATGCCTGTATCAATTACGGTGAATTGGATAGCGACCTTGTCTTCACTATGGCTGACAAGGTCAGCTCGAATAGTGACGCTGCCATGATTGGTGAATTTAAGGGCATTGCCGCTGAGGTTGAAAAGAATTTGTCTGAGTCTCAGTGGATCACCGGTTACTAGCGATGGTATGCGCGGATCGATAAATGTAGAGAGCAAAATACTTTTGCTATCGGCCTGGGGCGAGAGAATCTCACCAATTCCTTCGACTAGGCTTACGGGGTCGAATTCGCAATTTAAAATTTCAAGACGTCCTGCTTCAATCTTTGAAAAATCAAGAATATCGTTTAGGATGCTTAGCAGCGATTTCCCTGCTTCTTTGAGTAGAACCGTATATTCGCGCGCTGAGGTGCTAAGTTCTGTGCGCAACAATATTTCGACCATGCCGAGAATCCCATTCATCGGTGTGCGAATTTCATGGCTCATGTTAGCAACAAATTCTGACTTCATTTTAGATACTGCTTGGGCTTGATCTCTCGCCTTAATCAATTCAGCGATCAATTGCTGATGATTGGCAATATCGTTGGAGGAAGACTGATCTCTGCGGTATTGGAGGTTCTGATTATGTTCGTCTTGGGCCAATGTGATTAGTTGATTGATGGCCTGCTGGGCTTCAACTTTAGCTTGCGGGTCTTCAATCTGGCTTAAAAGTGTCCAGATAGGTCCATTGGTAAGCGCTTGTAGTTTTTCCTGAAAGTTGTCCATGAACCTGCTGTCAATAAGTTTTAGAGCGTTCTTAAATTCAGTCTGTGACCCCTGAGTTTGCGACGTTTTCTGGTACTTTATTTAAGGCTTCAAGCATTTCTTCAGCACTTTGATAACGATCTTCTGGGTTTTTTTTGAGTGCCCTAAATATCACTTCTACTAATTCTTTGGGGAGATTGATGCCGGGCTGAAAGAAAGGCAAACTGGATGGTGTTTCATTTAAGTGAAGGCGGACCATATCGTAAAAGCTGTCGCCGTCAAATGTCGCCTTTCCGGTGAAGCATTCGTACATGACGCAGCCCAGAGCGTAGATGTCGCTTCTGGCATCTAGTTCTTTGCCCGTGCATTGTTCAGGGCTCATGTATCGCGGTGTGCCAACCACTTCTCCGGTATTTGTTATTTTTAAGCGTTCTTTTTCAGTGCTTGGATTTTTGGCTATGCCAAAATCTACGATTTTTACTTTTGGAATTCGATCTGCTGAAACGATAATATTACTTGGTTTAATGTCTCTATGCACAATGCCGGCTTTGTGTACGATGCTTAAACCGCTTAGTACTTGTTTGAAGATCGCTAAACCAATTTCGCTGCCAAGGGGGCCTTGGGCCACTAGATAATCCTCAAGGCTTTGCCCAGAGTGAAAGTCCATAATCATGTATGGTTCATTTTTGTTGGTGATACCAAAGTCGAAAACGGAGACTAGATTAGGGTGAGACAGTTGACTTAATGTCTGAGCTTCACTTTGAAATCTGGCTACAACATTGTTGTCTGCTGTATGTTCTGGGTGCAGCATCTTAATTGCGACAGGGCGGTTCATAAGCACGTGTTTGCCTTTGTAGACAATGCCCATGCCCCCCCGACCAAGGATTCCGTCAATTTCGTAGCGGTCGCCGATGGGAGTTCTACCGTCTTGATAGCTTCTTATTCCGAGCTTGTCTGGTCCACTTCCTTTGTAGAACGTCGTGAGTGCTTCGTTATTGTCGGTTGATTCTTGCTTGGAGGCCTTTAATAAGAGATCGAGTGTTCCTTGCACCAAATCACCGACATTTTCTAGTGATGCTCTTGTCTGTTTAGCAATTGTTTCTAGGCTAGAGCCAGAACTCAGCATTTTTAAAATTGCTATTTGTTCTTCTGAAAGAGATGAATGATTCGATAAGGTAATGGGAAGTGCGCTAGTTTGCTTGGCGCTAGTGCGGTTGTCTTGCATCTTCAGTAGCTTATGGGCAATACCCGGATCTAGCCAAGTCGCACCTGATGTTACCGCCTTGATGGCTGCGTAGAGGTGCTCTCCAGCGACGGTCTTTAGACAGTAACCGTCAGCGCCAGCTTCAAGTGCTTCGCAGATGTGCTCTTGGGCATCGCTAGCAGTAAACATAATGATATGGGTGCTGGGGAGCACATCTTTGATTTCTTTTGATGCCCTTATGCCGTCGATTGTTGGCAGACCAATATCCATCAAAATCATATCGGGCTTGACTGCTAGGGCTTGCAGTATTGCACTGGCGCCATCGCCGCATTCAGCTATCACCTTCAGGTCGGGGTAGGTCTCTAATGAGCACTTTAGCCCGAAGCGTGTTATTGCTTGATCTTCTGCGATCAGGATAGTTATTGGCTTTGGTTCAGGCATTAGGGCAGTACTTCGCCTAGCACTTGGTAGGTGACTATTTGTATCATAATGACTACTGAAGCCCTGCGTGATTCTAGGTGACTTCTTTATTATTCCACGTAACCTGCGCCTGCGTCTCACCCTTTTGGGTGATCGCCATACTAGGTCTGGCAGATAGATTCAGTGCTCGTGGCGATGGTGCATGTCAGGATAGTGCACATGGCTATGCTTCAAGGCTTTGTGTCGATGTTTGTGGGTATGTGGTAGTTCGCTACCGTCTTTTCTGTGAGTTGGTTCTGCTCCGCTGGCGTGTTCGTGGTTGTGATGAAGATCGTGTAGATGCTCGTGTTCGTGTTCCAATTCTTCGTGGCTGTGTGTGTGTTCATGCTGCTCGCTGATGTGCAAGTAGACACCTGCGCCCATAAGGACGGCAGCCAGCACTAGTTGAATGGTAATTGCTTCGTGAAAGACGATAAGAGAAAGCAGGGCGCCAATAAACGGAGCGGTAGCGAAGTAGGCACTGGTGCGGGCGTTGCCGAGATCGCGTAAGGCCATGACATAGAACACGAGGCTGAGGCCATAGCCCACGAAGCCAAGCAAAAGTGCTGCGCTGATAGCTCCTGCGTTTGGGAGCTTTTGACCCAGAGCAAGTGCAATAACTAGGTTGACTAGACCAGCAACCAAGCCTTTGACCGTTGCTATTTGCTTGGCGTCGGCGGCAGCGATTTTCCGAGTGAAATTGTTGTCGATAGCCCAGCCTAGGCAAGCAACGGTAATTAAGAGTGAGCCTAATGAATTAGATGGAAGACCCCCGTTAAAGCTGAGTACTGCACCACCAGCGGTGATAGCGATCATTCCAGTAATAATTTTTCGGTCACAGTTCTCGTGAAAATAGATCCAGGCAATTAGTGCAGTTAATACGGCCTCTAGATTAAGCAATAAAGATGCTGATGCTGCAGTGCTGTAGCTTAGTCCAAGCATTAAGCAGACTGGGGCAATAATACCGCCAGCGGTGACTACAACCACTAGCGAGGGTAGGTCGCTGAGGCTCAAAAGCAAGACTTTGCTATGTTTTTTGCTTGCGGCTGAGACTGCCGAGAGCAAAGCAAAGCCAATGCCGAATCCAAGATAAAAAAGGCTGGCGAGCATCACTGGTGCGATTTCTTGCTCTAGAAGTTTGGCTAGCGGTGTGCTCATGCCAAACAGTGCTGCGGCCCCAGCGGCAAGAAAGACACCTTTGAAATTATTTTTGTTTTCCATATAAATTGCGGTCTCTAGCCGCCAAGCCCCTGACCGGTGGTGAGCACGTAAATTAGCAAGATGGTGGCTGCCAAAAGCAAAAAGGTGGCGATGATGATAGCGACAATTACAATTTTCGGCATGCCTGATGACTGATTTTCTTCGTCCTCTTCCTCGTCATCTTCATAGTCTTCGTCTTCGTCGTAGGCTTCTTGTACACGCTTGGTGTTGAAATATTGAGTGGTGAGTGGCTTACCGCTTTTGACCGCGAGAAGATCGTTGTGCAAATCTGTTAATGATTGATAGCGGTCAGCTTTCTCTTTGGCCAAGAGACGCGAGACTATTATTTCAATACCTTCGGGAAAATCTTTGCCCAAGGAGGCTTCGCGTAGCTTTAAGGGAATTTCTTTTTGGTGTTTGACCATAGTAATCAGGGCACTGTCGCCCATGAATGGGGGGGCGCCAGTGAGGGTTTCATAGAGGGCACAACCAATCGAATAGATATCGGAACGGGGGTCAACTTCGGCTCCACGGCATTGCTCGGGGCTCATGTATAGCGGACTGCCAAAAATGGCGCCAGTGTTGGTTGTGGCCGCACAGTCTTGACCTGTGGGGGTAGCCAGTTTGGCGATGCCGAAATCGAGAATTTTTACAGTGGGCTTGGTAGCACCTTTGTCAAAGGTGAGCATGATATTGCCTGGCTTGATATCACGATGCACAAAACCTCGTTCATGAGCGAAATTAAGACCGTCGGCTATTTGGCAGAATATCTCTAAGGCTTCTGGCAGTGCGAGAGTGGCTTGACGTTTTAGTAATTCTGCCAGCGACTCTCCTTCGAGAAGATCCATGACATAGTACGGAAACTTGCCTTCAGCAATGCCAAGATCATAGATCTTGACCATGTTTTTGTGCTCTAGCTTTGCTACAGACTTGGCTTCCATTTGAAAGCGAGCCCAACTTTCTTTTGTCACTTCGTCTGGAGGAATGGTCTTAAGAGCAAATTCTCGATTGAGAAAGGCATGGTGAACGCGGTAAACAGCACCCATTCCACCGTGACCAATTTGAGAGATGATGCGATAAGAGCCAGCGAAGGTGTCACCTTCTTTGATAGTGATACTGGTTTTGGGTCTCTGAAACTGGTTTTGCAATTTACTACCATTCCCGCCGACTGCTCTTATTCTACGTCTATTTTTCTCTATAAGACTTCTCTGTGGCTAGTTCTTACTCAAATTTTCTTTTGAACGCATCTCGGTTGTCGCTATCTTGCACCCTACCAGGTGGCAGGGCTTGGTAAAGGAGTTTTTTCTCTCTTGGACTCCAGTTATTGAGACTGAGCTTTAGACGTTGCAATTTTGGCAATTGAATCATGGTAGGAATGATACCGGCTGTGAGTTGACGGCATCCGGTTAGTTCTAAAATTTGCAGCTTCTTCAGCTTCGCCAGGGGCTTGAGGTCGTTATCCTTCAACTTGTTGCAGCCTATTTCTAATCTTGTTAGTTGGGGCATAGTGCTTAGTATTTCAATCTCAGGGCCGCCAATATTGCTGGCTTCGAGAGAAAGATATGTTGCTTTTTGTGAATTGCGCATTGCTTTTACAAGAGCTGTAGCATCTTCATTGCTCAAGTTTATACGATGGATTCGGCTAGGAATATTGCTTTCTGCGAGGGCCTGACCCGAAATTCCTGTTTGAGTAACACCAAGATTTTTTAGTTTTGTTAGTTTTTCGATGTATTTAATTGAGGCATTAGTAAAGTCGTTTCCATTCATTTGCAGGCTGGTGATTGAGTTGATGTGGCTGATATTCTCAATTAAGTCGTCGTGGGCACCCTGGATTTTTTCGCAGTTAAATATTTGAAAATCACCGTCACGAAAGCGTCTTAATATCATGCTGTGTGTTACTGCGGGCTGATTAGGGTGAAATTCTCGTACTTCACTTTCTGGTAGTTCAAATGTGCCTTGTGCGTTGTGCTGTTTGGCAGCGTGCAAGCCGTATTTGATCGTTCCTAGGCTAAATTCCTCTGGCATAGAAAAGCGCCTTATTGCGGTAGGGCCGCTGCCTATCACCTTACTAAAAGGTGGTTTGTTTGGGCCGATTTCTGGTGCGAACATTGGGTCTAGTTTCTTTGCCTGCTGTCTTATGTAAACGTCGTCTTCTGACTCAATGGCTTCAGTCGGCCGTGCTGAAGCGTCGCTGGTGCTAAGGTTTTGCGTAGCGGTTTGTACTTTGTGGGTTGCCGTCTCGGTTGTTGCCGTCTCGGTTGTCGCCGTCTTGTTTGTCGCTTCTGGGCTGGCAAGCCGTTTGGCTTGCTTAGGAGGAGAGGCGAGAATTTGGTGGGCAATCAGAGCTGTTACGACGAGCGTTAGCAGTACTGCTGCTAATGGCTTTGCCGAGCTCTTAATTCTTTCAGTCAAGCTCTGCTCGACTTCTTCTTCTAAGTCTTCTCTGTCTAGTGTTTCATTCAATCTCAAGTTAGCCTCACTTTTGCTAGCAGACTGGCTATCTGGCTGGCTAGAGTAAGGGCTAGAAGAAGGGCTATAGGCTAGTCGACCAAGCGAGCGCTCTAACAGCAAGAGGTCTTTGGCCGTATCTGCCAATGATTGATAACGTTGCTCTGGGGCTTTGGCCAGCATTTTTGCTACGATGCGCTCCAGTTCTTTGGGGTAATCGATTTCACCAATGTCTTTTAGCAATGGTGGAGGATCTGATTGATGCATGGCCGTGGTTTCAACAGCACTGCGACCGATAAAAGGTGCCCTGCCCGTAAGAGCTTCGAAGAATGTAATGCCTGTTGAATAAATATCAGTACGGTGGTCGATTGGTAAGCCTAAGCATTGCTCAGGGCTCATGTATAGTGGGCTGCCGAAGACTTCACCGGGCCGAGTTAGCCCTTGGCCCGGCTGGCCATCGATATTGAGTTTGGCAATACCGAAGTCGACAATTTTGACTGCTAATTGGGAGCCTTGAAGCAGCATGATATTGGGTGGTTTAATGTCGCGATGAATAATACCGCGATCATGCGCGTAGGCTAGACCAGCACAAATCTGACGGAACAGTGGTAAGGCCTGCTCGACTGCAAGGCAATCGTTTTGGTCGAGGTAATCGGCCAGTGATTCACCTACCAAAAGGTCCATCGCGTAGTAGGGCACGCCATCTTCAGTCTGGCCCATATCATAAATTTTGACTATATTGGCATGGTCTAGCCTTGCTATGGCTTGGGCTTCTGTCTGAAACCGCCGCCAAATTACCTCTGACACTTGATCGCTTCGCAATACTTTTAGAGCAAGCTCTTTGGCCAGTAGTAGGTGCTCAACCCGGTAAACAAAGCCCATTCCGCCTTGGCCAAGAAAATCAATAATCTTGTAAGTGCCGCCCAGTACTTGGCCAGGAGAATATTGTCCTCTTCCCGGCTGGTTAGCAGGCTGGGCTCTGGTCGACTGACCGCTTACCGGGCCAGCGGTTTGACCAGCGACCACGGTTTTATGGCGTTCACTGTTTTCCAAGATAAATTGTTCCCCCCGCCTATTATTCCCAGCCAGGAAGAATTTGATTATGGCTTTAACACTTCAAAAAGAAAGAGTGTTTTCTTTGTAGACAGCCTTTCCGTCTAATAATGTTAGCAGCACTTTGGCGCTGGCGATTTCACTTGAGGGCAGGTCGAAGATATTTTTGTCGAGCATTACTAAGTCAGCACATTTGCCAATTTCGAGGCTGCCGGTTTGCTGCTCTGAGTGATTTACGTAGGCACCGCCAGTGGTGTAAGCCTTGGCGATGTCGTTTAAGCCTAGCGCTTCTTTGGCGTTTAATGGTGGTTCCTGGTCTGCCGCGCTTGGCTTGGGGGCTTGCCTGGTCACTGCCGTCTGCATTGCATCAAGGGGGTTAAGGGTCGACACTGTCCAGTCTGAGCCTGCAGCCAGCCTGGCACCAGCTTGCTTTAGGCTATTGAATGGATAAACCCGGGCCATGCGTTCTGCGCCTAATAGTGGTGCGGTTAGGTCTTTGATATAAGTGTCCTGGAAGGCCCAGGCTGCTTGACAGTTAGCTGTTACGTTGAGGGCGGCGAAGCGGTTGAGATCTTCGGGCGCCACCAGTTGCAAGTGGGCAATTTGGTGGCGTAAATCGCCTTCTCTTGGCAAGGCTTCAAAAGCATCAAGTGAGGCTCTAACAGCATGATCGCCAATGGCATGAATGTGTATTTGAAAACCCCTACTGGCCAGCTCTTTGACCATGGTCGCTAATTGGCCAGCGGGGAAATTGAGGGCCTGATTTTGCTTGGTGGCCTGTTGGTCGCTGTAGGGCTCTAGTAAGGCAGCCGTATGTGATTCTATTACGCCGTCGGCAAAAATTTTGGCGCTATGAGCACTTAGTCTATTGTATTGTGAATATTTCTTTGCGGCTGTTTCAAGCTGCTTATACGCAACTGGCGTCATTGTGCCGGTGTGTAGAGCTGCTACTACTTTGAGATTGAGCTGCTTGCGTTTGGCTAAGTCATAGTAAGCGGTGACGACTTCATGGTTGGCGTGGGCCTCTTGAGCCGAAGTGATACCAAATGAATTGGCTAGGGCAATGGCCTTAGCTAGAGCGGCACTTCGTTCTTTTAGTGACAAAACCGGCAGCACTTTTTGTACTAAAGCTAATGCTCCTTCTCGCAGGCAGCCGGTTGCTTCTCCTTTGCTATCTAGTTCGATGATGCCACCACAGGTGGTCTTAGAGCTGCTTGTGATCTTGGCGATTTGCATAGCTTTGCTGTTCAGCCAGGCTGAATGGCCGTCTTCAGAATAAACAAGAATTGGTTGGCTGCTAGATACTTGGTCTAAAATGTGACAGTCAAGTGGTTCTTTCATTACGGCAGGCAGCGGTAGACCAGCGGCTAAGAGCCATTTGTCAGTGTGCCTTATAGCGTGCTTTTCGGCGCGCCATTTTTGCAATAAAGCCAGTACATCGGCTCGGCTCTTTGCTGCGTTCAAGCGGCACTGCAATAGCTCAGCGCCACCTTCGGCAAGGTGTACGTGGCTGTCGTGAAAACCAGGCATAATCAGCTTCGAGTTGGCGTCAAATATTTTGGTTTCTGGACCGGCTAGTTTTAGTGTCTCTTCGTCGCTGCCAATTTGTACAATGCGACCATTGTCAATTGCTATGGCACTTTGCCAGAGCGGCTGAGCACTGGTGTATATCTTGGCGTTTTTGATGATCAAATCGGCTTGGGCAGTGCCTTTCTTCGATTGATTGGCAAGTGCTGGTGCTAGTGCGAAATAGCCGGCAGCAGTGAGAGCGACAATAAGGTTGAGGCCGCACCTTATACTAAAGCTGCGACCTCGGCTCGCGCCGGAGTGACCTATCGAGAATGATTGTGGATGGTGATCTGATGAATTGCTCATGTGTAAGCTTATTTATCTCATTGCTTCTGGTGACTGATAGCCGTATTTTTTTGCTTTTTGCAGGTCCGCTTTAGATAAGCCGTTTTTGCCGAGCGAATTGTAGGTCAAGCTGCGCTCATAGTAAGCTTCTCCGTAATCTGGTACTTGTCTAATTGCTTCGTCTAAATCTTGTAGGGCAAGTTTGTATTTGCCGAGTCTTAAGTAAGCGATGCCCCGGCTCAAGTGTGGGTGCGTGCGTTTTGAATTTAGTTTTAGAGACTGGGTACAATCGGCAATCGCTCGCTCATATTGGTGATCGCTCACTAGAGCTGAGCCTCTAGCGCAAAAGCTGATGGCGTTCTGCGGGTCATATTTTATCGCCTCGGTGAGGTCGGCGATGGCTTTTTTGTATTGCTTTTGGGCTCGGTAGCACATGCCTCGGCCATAGTAAACAGTAGAGTCGTTTGGCGCTAAAGCAACCGCTTTATTGTGATCTTCAAATTCTTCTGCTAATTGTCCGAGTTCTCGATGTGCCCACGCTTGAGTGCAGTAGGCTTTCGCATATTTCGGATTTAACAAAAGTGCTTGCTGTGTATCTTTGAGTGCCTTTGCCCATTCTTTTTGGTGACAGTAGTTATCAGCCCTTTCCCTGTAGGCATCTGGGTAAGTCGATTCTAGGCTGATAGCACTTGTGAAATCGCTAATAGCTTTTTGGTGTTCGCTCAAGTAGTGGTAGGCGAGCCCGCGCCAATAGAAAGCAGTAGCGTAATTAGGTGTCAATTTAAAGGCTTGATCGTAGTCTGCTATTGCCTTTTCATATTGGCCCTGGTAATAGTGGCAGCTACCTCGGGCGCAATAAGCCAGAGGGTTTTTCTTGTTATGAGTTATATAGAAGTCAAAGTCAGAAATGGCTAAGTCCCATTGGTTTAGATCCCAGTATGCCCCACCGCGCATAAGGTGGAGAAAAATGCAGTTGGGAGACAGTTTTATGGCTTGATTGAGGCAGGAAACATTATCTTTTGCTTGGTGCAAGCCATTGAAGGCGTAAGCGGCATTGAGAAGAGTGCTAACTTCCTTGTCTTTCGGATTCAACTCCAAGACTTGTTTGTATTCGTCACCAGCTTCTTGGCTTTTCTCGACTGTCTGTAATAAGCCTGCGTGCTCAAGAAGCAGATCTGGTTCTGTCGGTATGCTTTGTGAAAGCTCTAATGCCTTTCTTGCATCTTGCTTCGCTAGTTGGGCCAGACCTAGCCAGCCATAGACACGGCTGCGCCCAGAATAAGCATAAGGACAATTTGGATCACTTTTAATGGCGCTAGCGAAATCAGCAAAAGCCTGTGTGTAATTTCCTATACGGGCATAGGCGTAGCCTCTTCGTGCCAGGCAAAGGGCGTCTTTTGGAGCTGTTGTTAATGCTTTACTATAGCTTTCGATGGCTTGTTGCCATTCTCCAATGTTAGCCTGGTGTCGAGCTTGTTGAGCCGCTGCTGAAGGTTTTATAGCGCTACTATTACTGCTGCAAGCGGTTAACAGAAAAAGGCAAAGGATAATTGTGATTTTTCGCATGGCCTTTGTTATCTAATTCCCGCTCAAAGCAGGGTGTTCTCAATATTAGCAAGTATACGTGAACGGTGGAGAGCGACTGGATAGAATGGAAGCTGACCAAACGTAGTCAGTAAGCTAATTGAATTCTAGGCGGCAAACCGCTTTCAACGGTGTGTTTGCAGTGAGCTGGTTGGCCTAAGTGAATTGGGTTATTCCTAAGCCAGAGGCTTGGAGATGCCATGGATTTTATACTCCCAATTGTTTTTTCGATTTTCCTGGCGCCTTTTGTTGGCTTAGGGTGCGCGACAATAACTGTTCTCTGCCTTCGTGCGCTCTGGGCCACTAAGAAACGACCTCCTCCCAGATACTCATGGCTAATAGCAGTCCCAGTATTTGCAATTTGCACATCGGTCACTCCATTTACTTTGGTTATGGGCTGGGCCTTTACGTTGGATGCAATCATAGATGCTGAAAATAAAAAGGCATCGTCCACGTCCAGTGAATTTTGGCAGTCTTTCGCCACTGTCGAGCAAGACCTGCATGACATAAAGTCGGAGAATGATCCTGCCTATCAAAAATTGAAGCTTCAGCTGGATAAATATGTGTGGCCTTCCAGTGTCGTCGTTGGAGCGCGGCACGGCAATGTAAGAGAATTGTCTTTCAAGGAACTTGACGTCAAAAGATATAACGCTATGTCGGATAGCTCGAAACTAATATGCGCATTTAAAATCTACGCTGCCTGAAGAGCCACCCAGATACCCTTAGCATTTTTCGCCAACTAAGTATTCTCAGCTAGGTAAGCACTTCTTAGTGCAACATAAGCAATGACGCCGTAGATGGCAAAGAGAATGAGAAATCCGATCAGTGGAAATTTCATTGCCACTTTGAAAAATGGGCGTACTAGCATGTCGAAGAAAAGGATTCCGGTGGCAGCGCTCATGTTTGAAACCTATTGATACTGTCGTTTTTAGTGATCAAGTAGTGGACAATATCAGCATGGGGCCGCAGGGTTAAGCTCTGGTTAAGGGCTTGAGGAGTCCTACGAAAGATTGCGACTATTCCAAATTTATTTCTTTTTGATGCCACTAACAAGGATGTCAACGCAAGTCTCTAGGCGGGCTACAAGTGAGTCGGCACAGCCTAGCTGCAACCAAGTCATCTTTTCACTAAAGCTCATTAGAGCAAGATAACGACCAATTCGTTTGGCATCAATGTCAGCTCTAAGTTCTCCTGAATGAATGCCGCGTTCTAAAATATCAATCATGACTTGTACTGCTGGGCACTCGCTCTCGCCATCGGCTTGAGAGCAAGCGTTTAGCGGTAGGGTCTTTTGCGTGAGAAGCACTTTAAAGAGTTCGCTGTTCTCTTCTGTCCAGCGTCCTAAATCGCTGGCCAAAATTTTGAGAGTGGCTATGGCACCCGCATTTCTGTGCTCCGGTTGGTTGATGCGCTCTAAGGCGCTTTCAAGTACACGATTATGCAGGCCTGTGAGCAAGTCTTCTTTGGCTTTGAAATAAACGTAGAAAGTTACTTTTGAAACTTGCGCTAGGTCTGCTATTTGGTCGACAGTGGTTTCCCCGTAGCCGCGCTCGCGAAATAATTTTTCGGCTGCATTGAGCAAGCTTTCTTTTGTACTGGCTTTTTTCTTTTCGCGCAGACCAGACACTTTGAATCTCCCAATCGGTAGAAATTTACAGCTCAACATAGAGGGGTAGCTTACTGTGGTAAAATTTCTTACCATAGTAAGGTTTCGTTGCTACTTTAGTTTAGCTGTTTGGCCATCTGTCTGGGGTGTGGAAATTTTCATAACATAACCTTTCCATTTGGTTAGCTATTCAGTAGATATAAACTAAACTAGACATGGCTCATTTGAGCGTTCGTTTCAAAGGAAACCCAAAGTGAGAATTCAAACTTCTCAATTTTTGCAATATTCTGCCTATTTAGCCTCAACAATTGTTTTTGCTTTGTTGCCACTGACGCTTGCAGGTTGCGGTCGTGAAGCCTCTCAGGGGGCGGCACCACCCCGGGCTACACCAGTGAAGATTGCCTTGGTTCTAAGTAAACCGATAAGTGAAACATCGACTTATGTGGGCACTTTGAAGTGCCGCAAATCAGTGACAATCAGACCGCGAGTATCAGGCTATCTTACTCAGATTTATGTGCGCTCCGGCGATATAGTTAAGTCTGGCTCTATCTTGCTTGAAGTCGATCCAGCTAAAGAGCAAGAAGCTCTCAACACACAGTTGGCCTCTCTTGAATCTAACAAAGCTGAGAAGACCAGCGCTGAAGAAAAATTGCGTTCGCTTAAAGCTGATCGCACCGCCAAAGTTGCTAATTTAGAATTTGCCCGCAGCCAACATAAGCGTTATTCCGATTTGAGTAAAGAGGGTGCAGTCGCTCAAGAAAGTGTTGATCAATATTCCAATCAACTAAAGGCGGCAGAGGCTGATTTAAATTCGATCGATGCTCAGATTCGCGCACAAGATGCTGTCATTAATAAGTCGGGCCGACTATTGCAGCAGAGTGCCTCGCAGACTAGGCAAGAACGTTTGCAGCTTGCTTATCACCAGGTATTGTCACCGTTTGCAGGAGTTGTTGGTGACATTCCAGTCAAGCTCGGACAGTATGTAGAGCCTTCCAGTGACCTCACTACAATAGATCAAAGCCGCCCATTAGAAGTCTATGTTTATGTGCCCGCTGAGCAGGCCTCGCGCTTGCGGAAGGGCATGTCGATGAACATGATCGACAGTGAGGGCAAATCTTTGGGCGACTGTTCTATCTTCTTTATCTCCCCTCAGGTAGATGATCGCAACCAGTCGGTGTTGGTTAAGGCTTTGTTTGACAATGCTGCTGAGAAGCTGCGATCGAATCAACAAGTGACCACTAAAATTGTCTGGGAAACAAAGAAACGTTTGATGGTGCCAACCAATTCGGTCACCCATATCAGTGGTCAAGATTTTGTTTTTGTGGCCGTTGAAGAAAAAGGCAGCAGCGGTTTCTATGTGGCTAAGCAACGACCTGTGCAGCTGGGCGATATTTACGATAACAATTATGTTGTGCAAAGTGGCTTAAATGGCTCAGAGCAGATTGTGGTTTCTAATGTGCAGAATCTCTATGAAGGGGCTGCCCTGGCTGCAGGTAAGTAATGTTTGTTGATTTTTTCATTCGTCGGCCAATCTTTGCCACTGTTTGTGCACTGATAATTATTTTGGCTGGTGCGGTCAGTATCCCTACTCTGCCTTTGGCCGAATATCCTGACATTTCACCACCAAAAGTTTCAGTCACTTCTACCTATACTGGTGCTTCGGCTGAGGTTGTAGAGTCGGCCGTTACCACTCCCCTTGAGCAAGCTATTAACGGTGCTCAAAGCATTAAGTACATTACTTCTACCAGTGGCAATGACGGCACCTCGACAATCAATATCAATTTCGACCTAGGACGCGACGTCGACCTTGCTGCTGTTGATGTGCAAAGCCGAATCTCTTCTGCTCAAGGACGTTTGCCAGAAGAAGTTAAGCGCACAGGTGTTACTGTCGCTAAAGTTTCAAATTCGTTTGTTTTGGCTATCGGCATTCTTACTCCGGATGACCGCTACTCAAGTCAGTTTCTCAGTAACTATGCCGATGTCTATATCAAGGATGCGCTCAAGCGTGTCAAAGGTGTAGGTGATGTTCGCATTTTCGGCGAACGCAAGTACTCTATGCGTATCTGGTTAGACCCGGCAAAGCTGGTCAATAAAGGGGTCACTCCTCAAGACGTAGTTGCTGCTATAGCTGAGCAGAACGTTCAAGTGGCTGCTGGGCAAATTGGCCAGGCCCCTTTGCCGCCTGGTCAGCTTTTTCAAATGAGCATTAGGGCTCAAGGTCGGCTCAAAAATGCCGATGAGTTCGAGAATATAATCATTCGCAATGGCTCAGATGGTCAGTTAGTGCGCCTCAAAGATGTTGGCCGAGCTGAACTTGGGGCTGAAGATTATGGCAATGTCGTGCGTTTTAGAGGCAAAGAAGCGGTCGGTATAGGTGTATTCCAGCGGCCCGGTTCTAATGCTTTAGAGATAGCGAGCGGCGTGCGCGCTGAGATGGAGCGCTTGGCCAAGCGTTTTCCGCCGGGCATGAAGCATGAGTTTGCTTTTGATACTACCTTGTCGGTGCGTGAGTCAATTAAAGAAGTTTTGATTACTTTGGCTCAGGCAATTGGGTTGGTAGTTCTAGTTATCTTTGTCTTCTTACAGAATTGGCGCTCGACTCTTATTCCGGTTATTACCATTCCAGTTTCGCTAATTGGTACTTTTGCTGTGATGAAAGTACTAGATTTTTCTATTAATACCCTCACCTTATTTGGTATCACTCTGGCCACAGGATTGGTGGTTGATGACGCCATTGTTGTAATTGAAAATATCACTCGATTTATTAACGAGAAGCACATGCCCGCCAGGCAGGCTGCCTCGGCAGCCATGGCCGAAGTGACAGGGGCTGTTATAGCGATATCACTCGTGCTCGGGGCCGTGTTTGTGCCTGTGGCTTTCTTCCCTGGTACCACCGGGCAACTCTATAAACAGTTTGCTTTGACCATTGCGATTTCGGTAGCTATTTCTACTTTTAACGCCCTCACTCTAACTCCAGCCCTGTCTGCGTTATGGCTTAAAGAAGGAGAGCATGGAGGGGGTAAATTCTTTAGGCCAATCAACTGGGTGATTGACTCGACACGAAATCTTTATACGTCGACTTTGGCTCTGGTTCTCAAAGTCAAGCCCCTCGTGCTGATTGTTTTTGCCCTGATGATTGGTGGCACTTACTGGCTTTCAAAAGAAGTACCGACGGCGTTTATACCTGATGAAGACGTTGGCTATTTCATTGTGATTCTGCAGGCGCCAGAGGGCGTTTCAGTCAATTACACGTTGAATGTCTTGAAAAAGTTGGAGAAAGAGCTAGACAATTGTCCTGAGATTGTCTCATCTTTTGGCATTGCTGGTTTTAGCTTTTCTGGCACAAACCCCAACAATGGCATTGTTTTTTGTAGCCTTAAACCTTGGCATGACCGGCATGGTGAAGAGCACAGTCTTAGTGGCATTATCAATCGTCTGCGTGGGCCCTTTGGCGCCATTACCGAGGCCATGGTTATCCCCGTTAACCCCCCTGCTATCCAGGGTTTAGGCAATTTTGGTGGCTTTGCCTTTGAGCTGCAAGACCTGTATGGCACTGATATTAGTCGTTTAGCTCAAACTACCATGCAAGTTATGATGCAGGGCAATCAAGAGAAGCAGCTGCGGGGCGTCTTCTCTACATTTACTGCTAGTAGCCCCCAGCTCATTGCTGAGGTTTTGCGTGATAAGGCCCGGGCCCTCAATATCTTGATTGGCGATATTTTCAGCACTCTGCAGATATTTCTCGGCTCGCAGTACGTCAACGATTTTGATTTGGGCAATCGCATTTACCGAGTGTATGTCCAGGCTGATGCTCTCTTTAGGGCTAATCCACGCAATATCGATGAGTTTTATGTGCGTTCGCAGACCGGACAAATGGTGCGCATGAGTAATCTCGTCAAAATTGAGCGTACTACCACTGCTCAAACTATCAATCACTATAATCTTTTCCGCTCGGCTGAAGTGAACGGATCTCCTGCACCCGGTGTCAGCTCAGGGCAAGCCATTGAAGCTATGGAGAACTTGGCCAAGCGCGTCTTGCCTCAGGGCATGAGTTATGAGTGGTCAGGTATTTCACTAGAAGAGAAAGAAAGCGGCCCCCAGGGAACTATTTTGTTTGTGCTCGGCATCATTGTGGTTTTCTTGGTACTAGCTGCTCAGTATGAAAGCTTCGTTGACCCAGTCATTATTTTGTTGTCAGTGCCACTAGCTATGATGGGTGCGCTGCTTGCTCAATATTTGCGCCACTTAGACAATGATGTTTTCTGCCAAATCGGATTAGTTATGCTGGTTGGTCTCGCTAGTAAAAACGCCATTCTCATTGTTGAGTTTGCCAATCACTTGAAGTTGTCTGGTTTGAGCCCTGAAGAAGCGGTTAAAGGAGCCTGTGAAACCCGCTTCAGGCCTATTCTAATGACCTCGTTAGCCTTTGTCTCTGGCATTCTGCCTCTTGTCTTTGCCACGGGGGCTGGAGCAGCTAGTAGGCATTCACTGGGTACAGCCGTGTGCGGCGGTATGATTTTCTCTACTGTCTTGAGCCTTTATATCGTGCCTGTAATTTACCTCACTGTGGGCGCTATGCGCGACAAGGTCATGGGCAATAAGAGCGGGCCCAAGGGTGACGGGGTTGTCACGGTTGAGCCTGGGACCAAAGGGCATAGCGAATAAAGCTTCGTCTTTAAAAAAATAATTTTTGCAATTGAACTTTTTTGAAAGAGCTAGCGTATTAGTAGTCAATCAGGTTTTTTTGCTGCTTTGAGGTTTCGATGAAGTTTTTCCCCTCGCTTACTGCTATTGCTGCCATTAGTGTCGTCTCTAGCATGGTTTTACCGGCTTTGTTGTTGTTTTCTCCTGGCGCACAAACAGAGGCGGTATCCTGGCCTTTTGCTCTGGCGGCCAATGCCGCTGAGACTAGTGAGAGCGACCAGATTACCCGCGTGCTCAATCGCCTAACCTATGGCCCTCGCCCTGGTGATTTCGAGAAAGTGCGCAGTCTTGGTATACAGGGCTTTATTCAGGCCCAGTTAAATCCGACTAGCATTGCTGAGTCGCCCAAGGTTATCGCTCAGCTTGAGCGCTCTGCCGCTGTTAGAAATGTGCCTTCCAGTCAACTTATGCAGCAGTTTCAGGCGGAGAGGAAAGAGCGTAAGGCCCTAAAGAATAAGCAGGGGGGCGGGCAAGGGGCGGCTAAGGGCGCTAGGCTTGCCGCCGGAAACGGCGGTGCTGCTATACAAGAATTTGGCAAGAGGCGGGCAAAAACTGCAAACGGCGACGGCAAACTTCGCAACGAGATTGAGTCGGGCGTAATTGAAACCAAGATCATCAGGGCCGTAGAAAGCCCTAGGCAGCTTAACGAGTTAATGGCTGATTTTTGGTTCAATCATTTCAATATTTCAATTGGCAAGGGTATTGATAGGGTCCTAATTGGCCCTTACGAAGAGCAGGCCATCCGTCCCTATTTGTTTGGCAATTTTCGTGATTTGTTGGGCGCTACCATGCACCATCCGGCCATGATGTTTTATCTTGATAATGCCCAGAATACTAAAGCGGGTTTTCAATCTGCCAATCCTAAAAATAAGAAGAACGGCCTCAATGAAAACTATGCCCGGGAACTTCTTGAACTGCACACCCTGGGAGTTGACGGTGGTTACTCACAAAAGGATGTGATGGAGTTGGCCCGAGTGCTTACCGGTTGGGGGCTGCCTGGCGGTCGTAAAAACTCTGGCGGTGGTGCTTACTGGGCTTCTTTTGATGAGCGACGCCATGACTTCGGTGACAAAGTGGTACTGGGTCAAACAATCAAGGGCAGTGGGCCTAATGAAATTGAACAAGTGCTCGATATGCTGGCTCGTCATAACTCTACAGCTCATCACCTGAGTTTCAAGCTGGCTCAGTATTTTGTTGATGATAATCCGCCGGATGCACTGGTCGATAAATTATCGAGCAGCTACCTGCAATCGGGTGGCAACATCAAGAGTGTCCTCAATACTTTGTTTGCTAGTCAAGAATTTTGGGACAGTCAATATCAGAATAGTAAGTTCAAGAGCCCTTTTCACTATTTAGTTTCATCTTTGAGAGCGACTGGAGCTACCGTTCGTCAACCTAAACAGTTGGCTGCTTTTCTTAAGACTCAGGGGCAGCCGCTTTATGCTTGTTTAACACCTGATGGATATAAAAATACCAAAGAAGCATGGTTGAACCCCGGCGGCTTGCTAAAGCGAATGGATTTTGCCTTGCGCTTGGCTGGTTCTGATAGCACCAGCGACTATCAGACGGTTCTTGGCACTGTTAATGGTGGCAAGCTATCGCCTCAAACCAGGCAGGCGATTGACAAAGCTCCGCCAGGACAGCGGGTGGCTGCATTGATTGGTAGCCCTGAGTTTATGAATTATTGATTGACAATAACTTGAGGAAAACAAAATGAATCGTCGAGATTTTCTTAAAGCAGCACTGCTCTCACCGTTGGCTTTCCCTCTACTTGGTCAGCAAGGTTGGGCCTACAAGAATGGCAATGAAGACTTTGGCGCACAGAAGCTAATCGTTGTTCTTTTGCGTGGCGGTGTCGATGGTCTAAATGTCATAGCGCCCTACGGTGATAATCGCTACAAGCAGATTAGGCCAACAATTGGTATGTCGCGTTCCTCTGGGCTGCTTGACCTAGATGGTTACTGGGGTATGCACCCGTCTCTTGCTCCACTTAGCCCTCTTTGGGCCAACCATTCCCTGGCCTTCGTTCATGCTTGCGGTTCGCCAGATAAAACTCGCAGCCATTTTGATGCACAAGATTATATGGAGTCGGGTGTGCCTGGTGTGAAATCTACTAGTACCGGTTGGATGAATCGCTTGGTGGGCCAGTTGCCCTCGAAGAACTCTGCTTTGCAAGCAATCAGCATCGGGCCTGTTCTTCCGCGCATTTTTGCTGGGCCAACTACTGTTGCTACCATTGAAAAGTCCGGCGGCAATGGTAAAGGTAGAGGCGGGGGTGCTGCCGGTAAGCGAATCGGGCGGCGATTGCAGGGTCAATCAGCTGGTGATGTGCCCGGTGTTTTTGCCGCAATGTATGCAGGGCGTAACGATGATATGTCGAAAGCCTTTGCTTCTGGACGATCAGCTCGCAATAAGGTTGACTCGATTATGACTGAGGCTGCCGCTGAACCTAAAGAGTCGATGGAGGCCATGACAAAAGAGCAGATAGTGGCCAATCGTGGGGCTTTGACGCCGAAATCAACCCCCGAATTTGGTAAGCAATTGGCTACTCTTTTCACTAAAGACCCTACAGTGCAAGTGGCCTTTATTGACTTTGGTGGCTGGGATACCCATGTACGAGAAGGGGCTGAGCAAGGACAGTTGGCTAATCTTTTGCAACCCTTGGCCTCTGGCTTAGACGATCTGGTTCGCGGTCTTGGTGCTGTTTATCAAAACACCACAATCGTGGTCATGTCTGAATTTGGCCGAACGGCCAGAGAAAACGGCAATGGTGGAACCGATCATGGTCATGGCAATGCCATGTGGCTGATGGGTGGGGCGGTACCTGGGGGCAAAGTCTATGGCCGTTTTGGCGGCTTGGCTGACAATCAACTCAATGAAGCCCGTGATTTGCCTACCTCGACTGATTTTAGAGCCGTAATTAGCTCTGTGGTGAGCAGTCGTTTGGGTCTTTCCACTAAGCAGATGGCAACTATTTTTCCAGGGTATCAATTTACAGGCAACCCCTTTGTTCAAGGGTAATGGAGAATGAGAATGAAATTTCGAAAGACACTACTTGCCCTTAGCTTGCTTATAACTACTGTGGCTGCTCATGGTGTGGGTGTGGCACAGGCACAAGCTAATAATGACTATGCGCCAAGTGCCGCGCCTCAACTGGAAACCCCTGGGTCACTTCCGCCTCCAGGGCTTGAGTCTACTTCTGCTACTTCAGCCTCTGGCTTGGGCGGCAACGCTGGTGGTGGCCAAGGCAAAGGACATAGGCGCAAAGGGCGCAAAGGACAGCAGGGGCAAGCCAATCCACAAAAACGTAAGCAGATGATGGCTCGTCTTGACACTAATGGCGATGGCATGATTGACGATACCGAGCGCGCTGCCGCTAAGGCAATGCGTGGTCAGCATCGAGGTGGTAAAGGCGGCGGTGCAGGAGCCGGCAGAGGAGCCTCTGGCGGTAAGCGTGGAGGAAAGACGTCAAACCCAGCTGATAAAGCCGCTAGAAGGCAAAAGATGATGGCTCGCTTCGATACTAATGGAGATGGACAGCTCGATTCAAATGAAAAAGCTGCTGTTCAGGCTTTTAGAGAGCAGCGTCGCCAGCAAAGAATGCAGCGCCAAGGAGGCGCTGGTCAGTAAATGAATGCATATCTTTCGGGGCGTCTTCTTCTTCCTTTAGCTCATGCTTACGTTTGCGAGAGCTAAGACAGCTTGGAAACCCTCCTCGGTACCTCATCCTTACAACGTCTGTTCACCACTGGCGCTGCTGTATGAAGTCTCATTTGAGCGGTTCTTTGCAGTGATAACAAGGGTCTATGTTTTGCTTCGGCTTCTTTCAGATTTTGAGATAATTCGAGTTAGCGCCAACACTTGACAGCGAAATAATTGAAAGCTTAGCTAGAAAAAATTCTAGTTCATGATTTTTGGCTGTTTTACGCAGCCCTAAGTTGCTAGAAATGCATGTAATTCTTTTCTTCTCTATAAACACTCGAATCAAGCAAACAGTAAAAACACATAACTTCTACCTCTAGCCAACATACACAGTATCTGTGTCGTCGTTGAATGCTTTTTGGCTGAATTGTTTTTGTTTGTCTTTGTTCGAGATAACAAAGTATTGGCTGCATCTTTCAAACGCTTGAATTTCAGCAGCTAAGCTAACCACAGGAGACCCATCATGTGGAATCCCTTCAGAGTATTCTTTGTCAAGCAGGATGTGCCGTCTGATGCAAGGAATGCAGACTCTTACTTCGAAAAATTGATCAAATATATTCCCGCTGATATTGTCGCTGCATGGCTAGCCATCGACGGCATTCTCAGAGACCAAACCAGCAGTCCGCTCTGGTTGGTGTGGAGTGTTTTTGGCTTTCTCACAGTCCTCACCCCCCTCTACGTCGTTTACATGAAGACCGACCCGCCCGGCTTTGGCCCGACAAAGACATTCCACTGGATGGCATCAACCCTGGCCTTCGTAGTCTTCATCTTCGCCTTGGGTGGTCCATTCGCCCTAACTTTCCCCTGGTACAGACCGCTCTACGGCACAGTCGTTCTAATTTTGACGACGCTAATGCTGCCACTTTTCGAGCGTTTCTTTACCCGGCAGTTGCCCACCATTCCCCCAAAGAAATGACATCGAGAAGAGTAGGAACATCACCATGAGACAAGATAATTACCTCGGATTTGAAGACGAGGCTGATGGCTGTGCCGTTTGTCTTCCTTGCCGAACTCGGCCGATTCAGGCGACCACCGCACAGAACGTCAACACTCTTTTCGGCATTGACGTCTCCCACCACCAAGGCACAATTGACTGGAACAAGGTCAAAGCCGCCGGAGTTCAGTTTGTCTTCTTGAAGGCGACCGAAGGCGAGACTTTTGTCGACAAACGCTACGCTATAAATCGAGCTGGCGCCAAGTCTGTGGGCATCCCTTGCGGTGCCTATCACTTCTTCCGGCCAAAAGCTTCGCTTACTGCTCAGATCGACAATTTCGTCAGAACCGTGGCGAAGTTGCAACCGGGTGATCTACCTCCGGTTCTCGACGTGGAAGTGCCTGAGGACTGGAAAGACATCGCTGTCAAAGCGCGTGTGCAGATGATTCTTGATTGGCTCACTGCCGTCGAGAAGAAGCTGGGCGTTAAGCCATTGGTTTATATCAACAACCCCATGGCCCGCGATGAACTGGCTTCTGCTGCAGAGCTAGGAAACTACAAGCTTTGGCTGGCGCACTACACCGATCGTCCTGCACCTCGGGTGCCTGCCCCTTGGGCTGGTTGGACATTCTGGCAGTATAGTGAGTTGGGAGTGGTTGACGGCGTCTCGTCTGCCACTTGCGATATGAATCGCTTTGCCGGAACGAGTGCAGACCTTCAGCGCCTGCTTGTGCCCGCCAAAAGTGGACGCATTCGCCGCAAAATCATCAGTGTTCTCTCTCGCATTCTGCGGGTGTGACCCTGGCGTAGATTCAAGAAAGGCGTTTCCGATGGGCGGAGACGCACCAAATAGAAAAAAGACTCAATGAAACTGCTCAAAACCGTTGTCATCGCCGCATTCGGCTTGGCTGCACTGAGCCCCCTCTTAGCTTGCTCTCCGAGCAGCTCTACTGAACCCACTGGTACAGCATCGAAGGTGCCAACTGTGGTCTTGCCCGCGGCCTATTGTGTGCCATTGGCGGCGCCCGATGCGGCTACTGGTGCTGCTGGAAGCATTCTTGCCCAGGCTGGTTCCCCGGTCATTGCCAAGGCTGGCGACAGAGTCGTGGCCGTCCAAGGCTCTTATGTCTGGGCCGAGAAAGGCTCGCATGTTGATGCTTGCGAAGGATCCATTGTCATTGCCGACTACGGCTCTACGGTAACTGCCTACGCTGGTTCAAAGGTCGATGCCTACGACGGCTCGCTCGTCACCGCTGAAGCGGGCTCGTACGTTGTTACTGAGAGCGCTGATTTGGTGATTGGCAAGCCAGGCTCGCGGGTGGAAGTCGAAATTGAATAAGGCCTAGTTTCAACTTTGGTAGCGTAGTCTCGGGGAAACCTGGGGCTACGCTATTTTTCTTTCAAACTTGATACTATGTAAAATAGTAAATTTAGCTGCTGTCCGAAGACAAGTTAGTCAGATTGTTATTGTGTCTCGATTTAAGGCTTAGACGCTTTGGCGTCTGCGTTCGACTTCGGCCCGGCCCAATTCAGTTAGTACTAAGACATCATCGCTTGATTTTTCTATCCAGCTGTTAGCTAGCAGCAGCTCTTCTGAGCCGTCTAAGAGACTGCGCTCAGCTTGACTGAGGCGGTTAGAAATTGCTGGGTGCACTACAGGCATCAAACCATTGCGGTCGTAGGCTGTGGACATTAGGGCTTGAGCCAGAGTTTCTAAGGTAACGCCTCTCATGTTCTTTGTCTCCTGGTCGCTGAATTTTTTGTTTGCATTGGCAAATAGCTAGATTGTTTAGTCCGCCGTTGGCGAGCATATCCGATCGGCTGCACTGCGTATATTTTACGGTTCTAACCTTAGTCAAGTAGTGGTAGAGTCCTCCTGCACGGGAGCAATACTACTGGTGGTGACTACCTGTTTCCGTTTCGAGCCATCGGCTCCCGTGAAAATGGTGGCTATCACTGCGTTTGAGGGGATATTGAAGGAAGGCCTCGAAGCTCTAAAGGCTTCTGTGTTGGCTGAGCTCGATATGAGCTGGATGCGCTGTTTTTTTTGCAGCGCTTGTAAACCATTGTTGCAGGCTTGAATGCTTGAATAATTGATATGTAGCTGGAATGATTGGCTATGCTGCTCTGATGGGCTTTTCCTCTATGTGAGGAGATTAACTGTTGTGACACACCGGTCGTAGTGAGAAATGCGCTTAATTGCAATGGTTGTCTTGGGTTTAGCTCTGCTTCTTAGCGTGCTTTACGGAGGCTTTATCGCGGGCATTGTATTGCGTGAGCCGGATGTCTGTTTTCTACTAGCCATGGGGCGCTGGATGGCGCAACATGGGCAAATTCCAGTAGTCGATCCATTCTCCTACACCTCTGCTGCGTTCCCCAATGGCAATGCCTATGTTGTCTATCAATGGCTTTCAGAGGTCATTCTTTATGCCGTGCAGTCACTTGCTGGCCCAATTGCCCTGCTTGTTTTTACGGCAGTGCTTCAGGGAATTACCTTTATCGTCATCCCTCTGCGATTATTCGCGCTTGCTGGTGGCAATATCGTACTTGGCTCAATTTTTGTCTTCATAGTCACGCTGGCATCTTTGTCGCATCCCAGTGTTAGACCGGAGATGTTCTCTTTCTTTATGACGGCCGTGCTGCTTGAGCTATTGGCGCGCCTTGCAAAGCGAGGCTCGGGAAATACGGCGGGAAATCGAATTGATTGGCGTTTTATTGCTTTCGCTTTTCTTCTGCAGGTACTTTGGACCAACTTGCACTGTCTCTTTATCTTCTATTTCATTCTTGTTGGCTTTTTCGCAATCTGCCTAGGGAGCTATTCTTTAGTAAAAAAAGAGAAGGTTGATGGTCGCTTTAGAACAGCTGTAGCTGCTCTTCTTGCTGGAGCGTTGGCAACATTGATCAATCCATACAGCTTCTCAATATGGCCCTTCACTTTCCTCATGCTCAGCGATCCAATCAATAAAACTATCAATGAACTTCGACCGATGTCGTTTGCCGTTCTCAACAATGTGCTGAACTATCCGTGGTTTTTGTTGGCAATTTTGTCTGTAGTGGTTTTTCTTTTCTCGTTGCGCAAGAAGGTCACCTCAGGCGAACAGCTATATTTCTTGTTTCTGACTCCAGCGGCAATTGCCATGTCTTTTTTGGCAGTAAGAACCTTTCCACTGGCGGCTTTACTGATGTCTTGTGCTATTGCTTTTTCACCGCTATTGAAATCAGGGGACGGTAAGCTTGCCCAGTTGGGAAAAGATTGTCAGTCGGTCATAGCACCGTTGGGTTTTATGTGGTTGTGTTCAGTCTCGATCTTTTGTGGATTTGGTGCCTATTTGCTGGCAGCCAAAATAATTCCACCAACCATTCCCCAGGGTAGCGCGGCTTTTCATCCTCCTTTTGAAGCTATTAGCTTTCTAGAAAACGATAAGTCTGGTTCAGTAAAAGGAAACATGCTAAATGATTCCCATTATGGTGCGGTGATGATGTGGCAAATGGCTAATCCGCCTAGGGTCTTTGTCGATCCACGCTACTTTTTATACAACATAGCGATTATGAATGACTATTGGGACATGGTCTTGTATCGCAATAAGCCTGAAGCGTTGCTCGATAAATACAAAATATCTTGGGTGTTTCTGCCAACTTCTACTGCCCTAGTGCGTGAATTGTCATCTCAGCCTGCCTGGCATGTGCTTTATTCTGACAAAGATGCGGCCATAATTGCGCGAGAGAAATGGCAGAATGACAGCGAACTACCTTAGCTCGATTGCCATAAATAGTATAGAGCCAGGCATACTTTAGAGTTGAGTACGGTGTAAACTAGGTGGTCTTACTCTATTAAAGCTATTGGATAAATTTGAAATCAGCAGCTAACAAGTGCTTGAATACTGGCCGAGGCCAAAGCTATCGGTGTCGCAAGCGCTTCGCCGTGCTGGGAGCAATTGTCAGCTTCTCACTTTATCTGAGCATTGGCTTTGCTACTTTGCCGGCTTCTGCTGAAGGCGGCCAGCGTTTCGCTGCCGAGCCTTCGGCAGAGGTGGCGCAGAATGGCACAGAGTTTGTTGATAAACTTTTGCATCGTGTCACTACTGTTGGTGCGTATCGAGTCACTGCTGACTTGGCCATGCAGAAAAAAGGTAAGCTCAGTAAGACTGTTGCCCAATTTACATTTAAGGCCCCGAGCCTTTTGCGAATTGATGTCTTAAGCGGCGGTATGAATACAGGGGCGGCGGTGGCTGTGCGCGCTGATGGTGGCATCTGCGCCAAGGGCGGCCCGGCATTATTTGGCTTGAAGATGAATCTTGAAAAAGGCTCTCGTCTTTTGCGTCTGCCCAATGGTTTGCTGGTGACAGGTTGTGACTTCGCCTCGTTGGTGCGTTGGCTACAGATGCAAGCTAAATCTGGTGCTAGCGTATCGGTGTCTGCCGCCCCGGTCAAGATTGATGAAGTTTCTAACGTTATTGTCGTAGAGTTGAGAGACAGTGGCCCTTTTAGTACTTCTGTTGCCCAGCGTGTACTTGTCGATCCCGGTCGTATGCTACCGGTTGAGTGGATTCTCTTTAGAGAGGGTGCTTTGCTTTCTTCGACTAGATTTAGAAATTTAGAACTGTTGCCCCAACTCGATGAATCGATTTTTCAACTTTAGAATCGCTCTTGTTATTGAAAATTGCCCTAAGATAATCAGGAATAATCAGCATGTCAGCTCAATCGCACACCAACAAATTGCTATCTAAGTTGTTAGGCAGAAGTGTTTCGGTGCTAAGTATTGCGGTGCTTAGTTCTGCAGTTATTCTGCCAGCTTCGGCAACAGAAGCGAAGCTTGATAGCGCCATTGCTCAGGCCGTTGCGCCGGAAAAGTTAGAGGTAAAGCCAGAGACTAAGGCCGAGACTCTCTCTGATGAACAGATGGAAAAACAGTTTGCCCTTCCGCTCGATAATCTTGAAGACATTGGCTACACTTTGCAACGAGTGCAACAGCAAGCAATTGATTTGTATGTTGAGGCCACGAGAAAACGGAGAGAGACGAAAGTATTGTCTAAGTCGTTAGTGATTCCCCATGAGAAACTACAGGCCGAAGGTTATTACCAGCCTTTGCGAAAGGCCTGGTTGGTGTTTTTTGTTGGTACGATGGAGCCTCTTGTGCAGCTTCTGGTGCATGACGTGCATGACATAGAAGAGCATTTGTCTGAAGTGAAAATCGTCAGAGGTAAGCAAAAACAGTTTGATCAGGTCTACGCTCAATGGCGCCAAGCAATCACTGCTATCAATCGCCATCTAGATGTTCTGACTGAGCAAATTCAAGCCACTAGTCCGAGCAATATAGTTGTTGCGAATGAAGCGCGAGCAATAGATCTTGAAATTGGCAAAGCCATGCAATTGCGCCTTAAGGCATACGATATCTTGGCAGAAGCTAGTACGGCCAACAAAGCTAATTAATTGCCTTTAGAGTTTGTCGCCAAAGGCCAAGCTTAAGGCCCATATTGCTTTGTTGAATAGCCGCGGTGCGGAGAGGCCGGCGTTGTACATGCGGCTCTCTTGCTCAGGAATTTGTCCGATAGTCAAGAGTTCGCGGTCTAGTCGCCAAAAGGCCTCATAATTATCTGCTATGACGATTTCGTCTTGCTTCTTGTTCATGGCTGAGGCCTTGCTAAACAGAAGAATGGAAAGTAAGCCAGCAATTAAGCAATTGAAGCCGGATAGTACTGAAAAGCCTGCCGCTGCTGGTCCGAAGTATGATTTGGAGAAAAGTTTGAGATAAATCCAGCGGTGGAAAAGTTTGTTGCTCTCAACGTCAAGGTTCTTAAACTTTGCCACTAGTGCTTTGTCTAAGTTGCTCTCCCCCAGCATCGGTAGCTTTGTTTTGCCGAAGAAAATTGTTTGAATTCCGCTACCTGCATAGCCTTTGAACATTTTTGCTACGACCATGGCATTGCCGCCTTTTAAGGCTTTGTCTTTCTGCATTTGCCAAAGTCTGGTATCGCTGGTTCGTATCGTCGGATAAACAAAGAAGCGATAGAAAAGCATGCGCAGTGTCATTAGCTCTATGCCACTAGGGGTGATGTCAGCTGGTTGTTTTAACTCTGGCGTGAAAGCGCTAATCTGGTTCATGTCTGCGTTTGCTAGTTTTAGTTTGCGGCCTTGTGTGAGAACCTCAGAGCACTGCAAAAGTGTCTTCAAGATACTGCAGTCTTCGGGGTGCTCGTCGGCTTGGCGAAGGCGCTCTAGAACAATATCAATCATGCGGGCTTCAATAAGTAAGTATTCAGCCCAGCTAACCTGACAGGCTGGGGTCAGTGAAACTGTTTCAAATGGGTTGGTATATACGGCTGCTGCACCGCCGGCGATTTCAGCCATTGTCTTTTCTCGTGCAGCTTTTGCTTCGGGCCGCATTGAAGCATTTTTGTGCTGTATAGCAAGCTTGAAATAATTTTCTAGTTTCTCTCTTTGTTCAGTTAGTGGGTCGCCGATATCACGCACTGAGGCCATACTATTGAAGACAACACCGGTATAGATGCCGGTTGGTGTTTCAGCGAAGGTGTAAGGAAAGATTCTGCACGTAATCGGTTTCTCGTTTTCGCCTAGATGGCCGTGAATGAAGCAAAGGTTATCGATGAGAAATGGGCAGCTGCCATCATCTTTAGGGGCGGTGTAGTGGGGATAGCCGGCGGTACCTTCGGCAAATTCTTTCTCGCGATGGAAGAAGAGTTCTTTCTTTGCGAGTTCCGGATGCAATGATTTCCAGTCTGTATTTTTGACTCGATCGTAGTCTTCTTCTGTCAGTCCGACTGACCAGCCCGAGCAACAGCGGCCGCAACCCTGGCAACTGTAGCGAATGTCTTCGGGTATATGTATATCTGGCAGTTTGGAGCTGTCAGCCATTGAATTACTCTCCTTAGTACCAATTGAAGCCCATGAAGTGCATGGTCGGTTTTGCCAGTAGAATGCCTAATATTGTACCAATAGCGATGATTGGTCCCAACGGAATCAGGCGTTTGCCAGCTGCTTTTACATCGGTCATATCTACGGTGGCAGAAAGATCAACGCCAGCGCCCATAGAGGTGAAAGCAAGCCAGAATGCCTTGTATTGATCGGGTGGAATGGCTTTGATCATAAAGGTTACAGCCACTATGCCGTAAAGCAAGCTGAAGTAGAACATTACCATAAGAAATTTGATTGGTCCTAAGAAAGCACCAACTGCAGCCATCATTTTGACGTCGCCGAAATGCATGCGCTTTCCAGGGTTGGGGAAAATCATCACGAGGGTTGCCAGGGCCCAACCTAAGCTTGCATCTATAAAACCTTGAAGGCCGCCGAGATAGGTGTTTAATCCTATACCGATAAAGGCCGATGGAAAAGTCAACCAGTTATAGATTTTGCGAGTTTTAAGATCTGTGGCCGCACCGATCGTGGTGGCAACTATGGCCGCTATTTCGGGTAGTGTTAAGTTGAGCAAGTGTAAATATGTTTCTAGGTTAGTAAGCAGCGACCAGTTCGATTTCAACTGCCACATCTTTTGGCAATCTAGCAACTTCTACGGTTGCTCGTGCCGGCTTGTGACTACTGAAATATTCCCCGTAGACTTTATTCATCTCGTCAAAATCGTTCATGTCACGCAAAAATACAGTTGTTTTCAAAACATTGCCAAAGTTTGTGCCAGAGGCCTCAAGAATTGCCTTGAGATTTTGCAACACTTGTTTAGTTTGATCGCCAGTGCTACCTCCAACCAATGTCATAGTGGCAGGATTAAGGGGTATTTGGCCGGACACAAAAACTAAGCCATTATGTTTAATAGCTTGCGAGTAGGGGCCGATGGCTTGCGGGGCGTTGTTGGTTGAAACAACTTCTGGGCTAATAACCTCGGGCACGTGCCTCTCCTTTTAGAACCTGTTGAATATTTGGATTATTCTAACTGGTTCAGCAGCAATAGCTGCTAAAAAGAGATGCATTTAGATTTAGGGTGGCAAGTAGTGAGCCAATTAGAAGCCGCTGTTGCTGCCGCCTGAGCCACCGGCGACACCGCCTAAAAGGCCGCTGTTGACATTCACTTGGCCGTTGCTTATTGTGGTGCCAACGCCATTGCCGTTGTCTATTCTGACTGAGGCATTGCCATTGCCATCAAAACCAATACCGGTTCTGACGTTGCCAACTCGTGAATAGACTTGGCCCGTAGAAGGAATCACTGAAAAACTGCCATTGCTGCCTATGGTTGTTATGGCATCATCTAATGGTGTGGTGAAGGTCGGTGGCATTATTACTTGGCGACCATAACCGAACACAGGCGAGAGCCCCGCAGATGCAGCATAAGGTAGGCAGAGATGCCCGAGGCCAGTAGTCATAGAGCCTAGGCCTTTTTTGGTGAAGCCGGTTTCGTGACCGTAAAGTCTCGATTCACCCGGAGCTTGACCAGTTTTGAAGCCACGACGGCCATAGTTGCCGCTGGCTGCCATCGATTCCATACCGTTGCCGCCACCATTGACATTGGTCAGATTCATCCCGCTCATGTCAAAGCTTTGAGCCTGAGCCGCTGGAGCGATGTAGGCAATGAGGCTGATGAGAGCAAACTGGCTGGCTAATTTGGAAAAATTACTTTTAGTCATGGTTTAGCGACCGTGGTTGTTATTGATACTGATGTCGACAGATCCCTGTGATACCGTCGGCAGGCTCTGGAAACCGGAAGTGAATACACCGCCACCGAGTCGATTGATAAGGCCATTGATAGCACGGTCGGCACCGTAAATGCCTTGGTATGTTCCCCCGCCGCGGTTGTCGAAGCCGAAGGTGAAGTGTCTGTTGTTGACAGGCAATTGCGAGTTGTCAACTGAGCCGTTCGAAAGCAAGCCTGTTTCGGTTCTACTGAGGCCGAAGTTTGACCCCATGCCTTGAACCGGGTTGCTGCGACTGGTCTTATTGCTACTGTAATCACCGTCATCACGAAATGCTTGTGCCCAGGTTGTACCGCTGTCGTGGTATTGCGCACCCGTTGCCGCCATCGATCGTTCAGCCTGACTGCCACCGACTATGGCGAAACCGGGGCCTCCGCCCGGCTGGACATTTATCACTTGCGGCACATTAGGCATCGAAAGGAAACCTTGGGGGCCATTGGCGCCCATAGTGACACCGCCCACTTGGCTGGTGTCGAAACTTTGCGCTGATGCAGGCAGCGTGCTGATCAAGCTAATGCTCATTGCAGCGAGAACAAGACCGGAGGCCTTCCGTGAAATTAAACTATAAATATTTGGCATATTGCCACCTGCAAAGGTAACGACGGTTCTATATAAATGCGCTGTGGTAAGAAGATAGGCCTGCGGATGAATTTTGATTGGCATCGAATTCAATCGGATGGCCCATTTACCCAATTTACTTCATTTAAGATATGCCCGCAAAGGCGAGCAATAAATCGGGCTTTGAGATAGAAAGATACTAAGCGCAGGCCGCCCCCTTGTCAATAGGGCAAAATAGCTGAGCAACAGGAGACCTATGCTTTTTCTTGGTCTGGAATCAAGCTGTGACGAAACAGCAGTGGCAATCGTTGAGGATGGGCGTAGGGTAGTTGCCCAGCGCTTGATCTCGCAAATAGAGGTGCACCGCAAGTTTGGTGGCGTAGTGCCGGAGGTTGCTGCGCGGCGACATCTAGAGGTCATAAACGACTTAGTTGCCGACGTTTTGGCCGAAGCGGCAATTGATCCAAGCAGTTTAGCCGGCATTGCCTGCACTACTGGACCTGGTCTAATCGGCACTTTGCTGGTTGGTTTGTCTTGTGCCAAAGCTTTAGCTTGGTCGTACGATGTGCCCCTTTTATCGGTTGACCATATTTTTGCCCATGTCTGTGCCAACTATATAGACACTAATTTAGAACCTCCTTTTGTTGCTCTCGTGGTTAGCGGTGGGCACACCCAGATCATGTATTTTGAGTCATACCGCAAGGCAACCATATTGGGGCAAACCTTAGATGATGCTTCGGGGGAGGCCTATGACAAGGTGGCTCGTCTTTTGGGCTTGGGTTATCCCGGTGGCCCCGCTGTTGACAAGGCTGCTGCTAGGGGGAACCCCAGGGCTTTCCGTTTCCCTGAAGGGGTGGTTTCGGGCAGCGATTTCAGCTTTAGTGGTTTGAAAACAGCAGTGCTGCGTACTGTGGAAAACCTTAATGGGGTTGATTTACCCGTAGACGACCTTGCTGCTTCTTTTCAGGATGCTGTTAACCGAGTGCTATTCCGTAAAACTATTGCTGCAGCTCGCGCTAATGGGGTTTCTAGGGTGGTTTTGGCTGGTGGTGTTGCCGCCAATAGCGACCTGCGTAAGCGCTTTGAGAGCCTTGCTGATATTGAGTTTTACCGCCCCGCGCCTGCTCTTTGCACTGATAATGCCGTCATGGTTGCTGCTGCTGCATTCTATAGCGGAGAGCCCGTGCCTCTTTCGGTCAGCGCATACTCTCGCCAACGTTAGCTTTGCGGCTTCTTGTCTTGGTTTTATTCAATTTGGTAACTAAGGGGGATTGCCATATTTCTATGGTGATTCCCACAGATTGGGCTGTTGTGATATCCCTTGTTTGGTTAGTCGTGATAGCATGGCTATATTGACCCCTTTCGGGTCGTGCGCTGGATATCCAGTGCGTCGTTTGAGGCTCTGCTAAGGAAACCCCTATATCACAGGTGGCACGCTATGGTTTTCCAAGACAAGGACATTAATTGTCGGGACTGCAACAAGGCTTTTGTTTTCTCTGCTGGAGAACAAGAGTTCTTCAGCGCTAAGGGTTTGGTTAATGAACCGAAGCGATGTCCTAACTGTCGAATCTTGATGCGCGTTCAGCGCAATGGCGATGACCCTGGTCGCACGGCCGAAGTCGCTTGTGCCGAATGTGGCTCACCCACTCGCGTACCTTTCCAGCCCAAAGGCTACAAGCCTGTCTATTGCACCTATTGCTTCCGCACCCGCAAGGCTGATGTTGAGGATGGTCAAAAAGACGATACCGATGTTGCCCAGGCTGCTAGCGCTTAGCATTCCGATAGAATTTTAAATTGATTTTTTGTTTCGATGCTGTAAAGAGTTTTAGCCCTGTGTCGACTTGATTGGGCATAATTGCCCATGGTTGCAGCCTTTTAGAAAGTTGCCTTGTTATTTGCTTGAGTAAGCTGGGCAAGTCAAGTAAACCCTGATTCAAAGCTTCCATGAATCCATATGTTCTATGTGAAAGTGGGTGCGTATAATAATCGAGTGTTAGTGAAAGCGATTTTGATTGAGTAGCCAAGCGCTTTCAGAGCGAAATTAGGAGCCGCATGCCAGATAATACAGAGCCATGTCCCAGCTGCGGGCGTCCTACGCCAGTGGGGACTCGCTGCGTCTATTGCGCCACGGTCACAGACCTTGACTTGAAGAGTTTGCAGCTAGATTATCTCAAGCAGAGTGATGCCAAGCCTCCTGAAGAGCCAATGGGCCAATCTGTTGTGATCGTTGTCGTTAAGACTGGCCAAAAATACACCTTGCGTACTGCCAAGGTGAAGATTGGCCGTGATCCTTCTAATCAGGTAGTCATTCCTGATGACACATTTACATCTAGGCATCATGCCTGGATAACTTTTGAAGAGAGCGATTTCTGGATTGAAGATCTTGGTTCTACCAATGGTACTTTGCTCAATGGACATCCTGTAGTCAAAAGACAAGTACTTTCTGCCGGCGATAAAGTTAGAGTCGGTCATACAGAACTTACTTTCGAAGTTGAGAAGAACTGAAACTAAAGGTTAGGGCTTAGGATGGCTGATGCAGGCGGCGCCAATCGTATTGAGTTAGAGAGCCAGATTCTCTGCTCAGCCTTGCGTACGAGTTGGGCGGAAAACGATTTCAAGGGACAAGTTAAGTCTTGTAGCGAGCTTTATCAACTTTTCCCTGATTTGGTGCCTGACTTAAGGCCTAATCAGACTGAGCTGCCGCGAGATTTATACACTTTGCTCGGCATCGACCGCGACGTTACTCCTTCCGTGGTTGTGGCGGCTTACTTTAGGGTGGCCAAAAAGTTCTTGCGTGAGTGCGCCCCGAAAGAGCAAAGGCTTGAGTACTACCGTATTCTTGATGCTGGTTTTATTCTGCGTAAGCCGCGTTTGCGCTTGAGCCATGATTTGATCGTTGGTCGCGCCCAGCTAGTTGATAAGAAGCACATCCCAGATGATGGCACGTTTGAGCTCATGGAGCTGACTGAAGAGCGTCCACCGCAGCCAATGATGGTGACCACTCAACCGATCGTGCAACAGCCATTGCCGATGTTAATTGAACTGCTTAAGGCTGCTCAAATAATTGGCTCTGCTGAAGTTCAGGCCTTGACTAATCAAATGCGAAGCTTCCCTGAAGTGCCAGTGTCTGACTTGGTTCTCAGTGCGGGTTACGTCAATGAAAATGAAATGAAGTCGTTGCACCTTGCTGAATTTCTGCTCAGTCAAGGAAAAATCGACATTGGTCAGTTCTGTGTGGCCATGTACGACGAACGCATGTCGGGGATCCGCATGGCTGAGTCTTTGCAGGTGCGGGGTTGGTTAGATACCCAGGTGCCGCGTTACGATAAGTAGGTTTGCTTGGGTCTGGCTTGGTGACTTCAGCTTTGCCTAGTGTTTGTAACATCTTTGCAGCTTGCGTATTTTACCCCTTGATTTGTGCCGAAAATGCTACAATTGCAGGCGCTTGAGGGCTGGCCAGATTTTTACGCCTGATTCATGCCTGTTTCATGCCCATTTAAATGCGTGCTAACGACCATGCTAGAGAACAATCACCCCCGCCATACAGTTAGAGCACAAGGTAAAGCGCGCTTTGCTTCGCCTGTAGATGGCGGCACAATGTTCTATCGGCCCATAGAGCAACAGGGCAGCGGCGCAAATAAAGATCTTTTTGCCGGCGAAAATCAAAAATATGGCCGGCTTTTGAATTATTTGTCCAAGAATGCTTCGCAGGGTGAAAGGCAGTTACTTGATCATTCTTCGCTAGCAGCGGTTGGCTCTAGTTCTACAGGCGCCCAAATGCTTGAGGCTTGGCTCAATTCAGGAAAATTTTCAGACCAAGAAGATATCGATGGCCTAGAAGAAACTGCTCTAGAGGGTTATTGGCCGAAGACAGACTTTGAAGCTGACGATGATAGTCTTCACTTTGAGCGGGGGCGCCGAGACCTGGCTGGCCAGCACGGTGCTGGCGGACCCGGTGCATTTTTACGTGGTATTCGCAATAGTCGCTCGCTAAAGAATAGTAGTGATTCATCTGCTATTACGGCTGCTATTAAAATGCGGCCGCGGGTTGAAATCAAAGATAATGGTAGTGGTCGCGGCAGCGTTGAAACTTTTCCTAGTGGTGCCAAAGTTGTCAAAGACGACATTGGTCGTGTGCAAGAAATAGTCTCTGACCGGGGTGTCTGCGTCGTACTTGGCTACGACGCTAAGGGCCATCTCTGTTCTTTTGTTCGTCACGACGCCAGTGGTGTAGTGCATTCGCAGGGTGAGGTCGATGGTCCGGGTGTGCTAGTGCGCGATGGTCGCGGTCGGGTAAAAGCCCAAGGCGAGTCAATGCAGGTAGATGCACGCGGTTGTGTCAGTATTGCTCGCGAAGATGGACAGTTCTGGAGCATCGATTTGATTCGTTCTGTGCACACGGAACGCAGACTCTTGCCCGACGCCAATGGTGATTGGATTGCAATGACTGCTCTCTTTTGCTCCGACGGATTTCGCATGACCACACGGTTTCGCAAGGTTCAAGGCCTAGAATCAGAGGCTCTAAATCATGGCGGTGGATCACGCCAACGTAGAGATACCTATGCAAGTTCTGCAGCAACGTCGGCTGCCACTGCCGAGGCCAGCAACTTCGTCGAATCTGACTTCAGTCGAGCCGAAGACTCAGGCACCTACCGCTTTTATGGCAGAGATGGCTCAATCATTGATTTTAGTTCTGATAGTGAGCTAGAACAGCTCAAGCCTAAAAATGTTCTGCCTCCTGGTAGCAAGCCGGTGCCCGCCGCTCATCGTGGTAAAAGGCAGGCCGGAACAGCTTGGGAAGCTTTACGTGAGTATGTTTTCAATTATCTTGCTGCTATTTAACGGGCGACATTTTTTATATTTAGTGACTTGAGGAAACAATGACGGCAACCAGCGATATAAAATTTGGCACCGATGGTTGGCGGGCAATAATTGCAGACAAGTTCACTTTCGCCAATGTCGAAAAAGTTAGCTACGCCATTGGCCATTATCTTACTGAGACTTATATTGATGGCACTGCCAATAAGGATACTCCTGTCTTAATTGGCTTTGATACTCGTTTTATGGCTGATCAATTTGCCGAGCGTGCGGCCAGAGTATTAATGGCCATGGGTCTTAATGTCAAAGTTGCCAGTCGCGATATTCCCACCCCTTGTATTGCCTGGGCTACTCAAGCCGAATCCACCTGTGGTGCCCTGCAGTTTACAGCTAGTCATAATCCTCCTGAATATTGCGGTGTTAAGTACATTCCGCCTTATGCTGGCCCGGCTACCAACGACATCACTGCCAAAATTGTAGACAACCTCAAGCACTGCCCTGCGCATATAGCTCGCTCAAGCGATAGTCTGCAATTGTTTGATGCTAGTGCACCATATATGGAGGCGGTGAAGAAGCTTGTAGATCTTAAGATGATTTCGGCTTCTGGTCTAAGAGTAGCTTTTGATGCGCTTTATAGCACGAGTCGCGGCTATATTGACAAAATTTTGCTCGAAGCGGGCATCGAACTCGAGGCGCTACACGATTTCCGTGACCCACTGTTCGGCGGTGGGATGCCAGAACCTACTCCACCTTATTTAACTGAACTTGTAGCCAAAATTAAAGCCGGTAACTTTGATATCGGTATAGCCACCGATGGTGACGCTGATCGCTTTGCCATCATTGATGGACAGGGCACTTTCTTTTCGCCAAATCAATTGCTTTGTTTACTGACCAGACACCTTGTGAAAAATCATGGTATGAGTGGTGCCATTGTGCGCACAGTTGCCACCAGTCATATGCTTAATCATGTGGCAGCTCACTATAAGTTGTCTTTGATTGAAACGCCAGTGGGCTTCAAATATATTGGCGAGAAGATGCGCACCGAAGATGTTTTGATTGGTGGCGAAGAATCTGGTGGGGTCTCGATTAAGGGGCACATACCGGAGAAAGACGGCATTCTTGCTAATTTGCTGGTGATTGAAATGCTAGCTTATGAGAAGAAGCCCTTGGCGCAAATTTGGCAAGATTTAGAAAACGAGATTGGCGTCAAGTTTTTCCAGCGCCGTGGTGATCTGCATTTAACTAAGCAGACACAGCAACAATTGCTGGCTTATTTGGCCGAGCATCCGATTGCGACTTTAGTGGGTGAACGATTGTATAAAGTCGACAGGGCGGATGGTTTGAAGCTTTATCACGACCCAGATAATTGGCTTTTGATTCGCCCCAGTGGAACTGAGCCAGTCATTCGTGTATCTGGTGAGGGTAGATCTGAACAATTAATTGATTCATTAATGGTTGACTTCAAGAGCCAAATCGACGAAATTTTAAAGGGGTTCAAAGTTGACGCCTTGCCAACGGCAAAACAGAAACAAACTACGGCGGAAGTAATCTAGAACGTGAACGATACCAAGCCTAGCCTTAGAGCAGTTGCTACGCCTGCTAGCCAGTCGTCCATCAAGCCTTCGCATACGCCGCTGGGTAAGCCGGGCTTTCTATCGCGCTTTGCGATTTCAGGACAACTTGGCCGCCAGCTAGTGATTCTGTTGACTACCTCAGTAGCAATCTATCAAGCTGGCCGCTCGATAGTTGGTAGCTGCCAGCGCCAGGTTTATCTTCATCAGCAGTCTAATGCCTTAAAAGATGGACGCAGGCAGGCAGAAGAAATCAACAAAGAACTGCGCGACGGGCTATCGAGCTATCGATCATCGACCGGTATTGAAAGACTGGCTCGTGAGCGCCTAAATTTGGCTGGGCCAGACGAAATTGTAATTCGCATTGGCAAATAATTAATAGAATTTCACTCGTCGTGTTCGCTGTGCTTTCTTGCATTTATTGCTTGTAGCTTGCAGTTAATTTTTGCCCCTGTCTTGATGTCGTCGCGAGCATCGAGAACTACTTCATCCCCGCTCACCAGATTTCCTACAACCTCAACTTCTTGGCCCATGGCTTGACCCCGGCTGACAGGTAGCATTTCTGCTGTAGAGTTTTTCACCCTAATGACATAGGTTTTGTCTTCTTTGCTTACGATCGCTGATGCTGGTACAAAAAGTGTTTGATAAGGGCGTCGCATTTCCCAGACTACTTCGGCGTACATTCCAGGCTCAAGTTCTTGCCTCGGATTGTTAACATCTAGTTCAATCACCATAGTTCTGGTCTTGCGATCAAGGCCGTGGCTGATGCGGGCAATATATCCATTAAAGGTTTTGCCAAGAAATGCTGGTACTGTGAATTTCATTTCTGCGCCTTTCTTGATGCCAGCAATATCCTCTTCTGGTACAGGCACAATTAGGCGTAGTTTCGACGTTTCTTGGATCTTCAATAGGGCTGTGCTGTTGGCTGAAGAGCTTACTAAGCTGCCTTCGTGGACATTTCGCTCAGTGATAGTGCCGTTAAATGGAGCGCGCACTGTTAGGTAAGCTCTCATTTCGCCCACGGAGATAAGAGCTTGCTTAGCAGATCTAATTCGACCCTTTTGTGATTCTAATTCTGACTGCGCTCCAATTACTGCTTGTTCTGCCGCTCGAACATGAGCTCTTGAGCCTTGGAGAGTCTTTTCTGCTGCTTCTAAATCTACCGGCGCAATGGCTCCGGCCGTCTGGGCGGCATACTGAATTCGCTTGTAATTCGCTTCTTCTGCCTCAACTTTAGCTTCAGCCTCGTCTTTTTGAGCTTTGAAATTAGCTACATTTGATTGTGCTTGAACCAGCGCCGAGCTGACTGTCTCTAGCTTTGCCAGGCTCTCTTGATAGTTTGCTTCAAGTTCTGGGGCGACTATCTCAATTAAAATTTGTCCTTGTTTTACTGCTGAGCCTCTATCAACGTACACATGCTTGATGAACCCGTGTACCTTCGGATGTATTGCTACTTCACGAAAAGCAGTTAGCTCAGAAGGAATTTTCACTGTGCGCTGTAGATTGGCTGAGTGCACTTTGACGGTTGGCACCACTGCTGTATTTTGATTGTGGTTTTGCTCTTCTTGTTTGCTCTCGGTACTGTTTGCATGGTTGTTTTCTTGTTGGGCACAGCTAGTCAAACAGATGCTTAGGGGCAGTGTCAAAAGCACTGTTTTCATTAGAACAGGTTTTCTAGCCATTACAACGTTCCTTTTTGTGATTGCTCTGAGTCAAAGAGCATGCTGGGAACAGTCCGAGAAGAACCGCTTTGCACCATGGCGAAAATAGCAGGCAGAATAAAGAGTACAGCGAAGAGTGAGAATGAGAGGCCGCCTATAACTGCCACCCCGAGCGGTGCTGTGCGCTCTCCACCTTCTGCTAGGCCAAGTGCCATTGGTAGCATGCCTGCAATCATAGCGATACTTGTCATTAGCACTGGCCTGAGTCGACTGGCTGCACCACGCACTGCTGCCGAGCCCGCTGGCTGGCCTGCAATTCTGCGCGATTCTGAAAATGACACAATCAAGATGGCATTGGCGATACCAATACCTACTGCCATAATTGTTCCCATAAACGATTGTACATTGAGAGTGACATTCGCTAGCTTGATACTAATAGCAACACCAAGCAAAATCGCTGGAATGACCGACATTACAACTAGTGCCAGTTTGACCCGCTGGAAGTAGGCAACAAGCATAAGAAGAATGGCCACTACGGCTAGGCCTAAGCCATTGGCTAGGCCAGACATTGTGCTTCTCAATATTGGTACTTGTCCACGAACATTAACGTTGAGGCCTCGTGGTGGTGTTCCGGCTCGAACAATTGCCTTGTCCACTTCTCTTGCCGCACTGCCCAGATCATCGCTAGCAATGTTGGCCGTTATGCTCAACATACGGCGCAGATTGTAGCGATCATATTCGCCGACCATCTTGCCAAAGTTAACGTCGGCAACCTCGCCGACTCTTGGGCTTTCGGCGTCGCCTGTTCGTACCGGTATCATTTCTACGTCTCTAATTGATTCCATATTGGCTGCCGGGTATTGCACCTGAATCTGATATGAGTGGCCATGATGTGGGTCTCGCCACCAGATCTGCTTGAGAAATCTACTTGAATATACCGCTGGTACTAAGGCTTTGCTGACGTCGGCTGCGGTAAGACCCAGTTGACCAGCTCGGGTTCTGTCAATTGTGACATCGATGGTTGGATACTCTAGGGGCTGGACAATGACGGCGTCTCTGATAGTAGAGACTTGCCTTAACTGCTCTAGAATTTTGCGCGCATAGGCTTCGTCTTGACTAAGGTTAGAGCCGGTAATATCAACTTGAATAGGCGTTGGTGCCCCGAGGTTCATGATTTTGTTGACTATGTCACCCGATTCAAAGGAGAGCGATACTTGAGGAAGTTCATTGGCAACTTCTTTGCGCAAACGTTCTTTTAGATCATTCAGGCGAATCTTTGCGTCATGCTTCAATGCTACGAGCATAAGAGCTTCTTGAGGGCCGCTTGTCCAGATATAGACATTGCTTAGGGCAAAGTTTGGTGGTTGTGTGCCGACATAGCAAATTGAGATTTCGACGTTGTCAGGGCCAGCTTCTCTCGAGATGATATCTAGTACTTTTTTTGTGTATTTCTCTGTGAGCTCAATTCGTGTACCGACTGGACCAATAAGTCTAATTTGAAAGCTTGATGGATTGCCAGTGGGAAACACTTCTGTCTTTAGCATTGGCCCAAGCCAGAGCAGGAGAGCCGGTGTGGCAACTATATAAGTCACTATTAGAGGCACTCGCAGTCGAAGAATCTTAACTAAATTGTGGGCATATTGGCGGCGTAATTTGAGCAGAAGAGCGGCAATCTTGTTAACTTTGTGCTTTTCGCCAGTGCTTGTGTGTAAAAGCCAGCCGCATAATACTGGCACGAGTGTGTTTGATAGTACATACGAGGCGGTCATAGCAAAGCCAACAGAAAGCGATAAGGGTACGAACAGTGCTTTGGTCGTGCCCTCCATGAAGAATGATGGAAGAAATACAGCAAGTACAGACAGCACTGCTAGTAGTTGCGGCGTTATTACTTCACGACAAGCATCACTTATGCCTTTGTATAGGGGCGCCCCGCGATCAAGGTGGGTGTGAATGTTTTCTATGGCTACGGTTGCTTCATCTACTAAGACTCCGACGGCTAGAGAAAGGCCTCCTAGGGTCATAATGTTAATTGTTTGACCGCTACCACCAAGGCCGACTACTGCCAGGGCAAGCGCTATGGGTATTGTGGCGACTACTATGAGAGCACTGCGAAGATCTTGCAAGAAGAGTAAGACCACACCTCCGGTCAAGAGGGCGCCAATCAAACTTTCATAGACCAGGCCACTGATTGCTTCTGTAACATAAATACTTTGGTCGAAATCAAAACTGACAATGATATCTTGCGGAATCACTGCTCGCATTTGTGGCAAAGCGGCCTTTACTCGTTGAACCACATCTAGAGTGGAGGCGTCGGCGAGTTTTGATATAGTCATGAAGACAGTTCGTCTACCATCAACTAGTGCGTATCCTGTGGCGATATCCATATCGTCTACCACTGTGGCTACGTCACCTAAGGTCAAGCTGGCTCCGGGGCCCAGGCGTAAGGGGATTTTTTCGAGCTCATGAATATCAAGGACAGTAGAATTTAGATTGGCAATGCGCTGTGTATTTCCGGACTTCACTAGGCCAGATGGAGTAATCATATTGCCAGTTGTTACTGCGTTGACGATATCTTCTGAACTCAAGCGCAGCGCTCTCAGTCTTTGTGGATTGACCGTAATTACAATAGTGCGAACGTTGCCACCGAATGGGTGAGTGGTCGTGGCGCCCGGAATGGTTGATATTATTGGTCGCACCCGTTCGTCGGCGATTGCTTCTATTTGGCCTACAGACTTACTTTTACTAGATAGCACCACATATCCAACCGGGACGTTACCGGCATCGAAGCGCAGTATGAATGGTGTAACCGTGCCCGGAGGCATTTTTGCCCGTGACCGTTCTACCTGGGCAACGATGTTGGACATCGCTTCTGCCATGTCTGTATCTGCTTTGAAGACAATTTTCATTACCGCTGTGTTTTGAATGGCCTTTGACTCGATATGATCGACGCCAGAGACGTACAGAAAGTGATTTTCATAGTGCGCCACTACAAAGGCTTCAAACTGTGCCGGGTCCATGCCACCGTACGGTTGAACGACATAAATAACCGGCATATTTAAGTTGGGAAAAATGTCAATCTTCATTCCTTTTACAGCAAGGAACGCTGCAAAAAGGGCTGTGATGACAAAGACCATAATTGTGATCGGTCGGCCCATGGCCAGTTTTATCAACCACATTTACTGATTACCTGTGCGAGAATTGCGCGTCGCCTGCTCGGCGGCTCCCAGAAAAGGTCGCAGATTGCCGTGAACAGCAGCATTTGCCAGCAGGGCTTTCCACACCCCGACATTAGTTACTGCTTCTTTGACTCTAGAATCAGCCAGTATTTGATTGGCTTCTGCCACTTGAGCCACTGTCGCTAACCCCGCCTGGTAGCGCGCCTGAGCTTGCTGCGCTGCTTGAGTTGCTGCTTGCACTTGAATGGGCATGTTGGCTGCTAGTTCAAGAGAAGCTCTTACTCTTGCTCTAGCCTGGACATCCTCGGTCTTAAGCTGTTGCACAGCAAGGGCGTAGCCCTGTTGGGCGGAGTTTATCTGTTCGTTAACTACTTTCTTTTCCGCTTGAATTCGAATAATTTCAAAGAAGGGAAAATCAATAACCATGCCAACATTCCAGTTTGGAACGGTAGGAAACAGCCCGCTGATTCCCGGAGCCGAGACATCTCCTCTGTTTGTCTTAAAAGTGGTGCCTCTTAAGTTGACTCCACCTAGCCAGCGAAATCTTGGATAGTACTCTTTTTCTAAGACTTTGCGGTTAGCTAGCCGTAGGTTCACTATCGATTGCTTGGCGAGGGTGAGAGGGTGATTGCTAAAGTTTGGCGAGTCTCTTTGCGGGTCATCAGGTTGCGTTAAATTACTAATGCCACCAGGATTGATCTCAATGCTATTGCCGCCGACACCCACTTTGAATGCTAGCTCGGCAAGTGCTAGCTCATAATTTAGTCGTGCGCGTATTAAGTCGTTTTTGGCGTTGGCTAATTGTGAGTCTGCTAATGAGGCATCAGCTCCAGCTTTCAGGCCGGCATCAACTTGAGCATGAACGACTTTGCTGAAGTCAGCAAAGCGTTGCACATTGGCAATGGCGACACTAACTTGCTCTTTCATAATTAAGGCCTCAAGGAAGCTTGCGGCCGCTTGCACCGTTACATCGAGGACAGTAAGGTCATAGTGTGCAGAGGCTAATTGCATTTCGGCTTTTGAGTAGCCTATGCGTGCTTTGTGCAGGCCAAAGTCAAGTGGAGCCCAGTCGATGATGAAGCCAGCTGCACTAAAAGCATCAGCGCCGAACCTGACACTGTCTGGACCTGGACCTGGAGTTGTTGGTAGAACAGCTGAGCCAAATAAAGTTTGAGTGAGGCGGTTGTGAGTGGCGTCTACTTGTTGATATGAAAGAAGAGCAGATGGATTGTATTCTCTAACTTTTTGCAGGGTGACGTTGCGTTTTGCTGCACGCAACTCTGCTTGTTGCTTGAGAATTTGCGGATATTTGCTCTCGGCTAGTTGCACAGCACCGACGAGTGTGAGAGAAGTTTCGTTTAGTTGAATCTCTGGCCTGAGTTTTAGGCTGCTCTCGGCTAAGGCTTGTTTCGGTAACGCAATTAGTAATGAAAATATTAAGGCAAGAGCACTTAGAAACCCGCTGGTTGTCTTTAATCTCACTACTTTCACCGGCTCGACGGAGCATTGGGACCCAATGATGCAGAGCACTAACAGGCTGTGAATTTAGTGTATTAAAGCTGTCAAAATCTTGTGTGCAAGTTTTGTGCAACGACTGCTGCTTTGTCGATTGGTAAAGTGACGATAAACTCACTACCTTCACCTAGGATACTGTTAACTGCGACCGCTCCGCCATCGCGTTCGGCTATGGCCTTTACGATCGACAGGCCCAGCCCTACTCCACCAGATGAGCGGCTTCGTGATTTGTCAACTCGGTAGAAGCGGTCGTAAATTTTTGACAGGTCTTCAGCTGGAATGCCAATGCCGCTGTCGCTAACTTTGATTTGAGCCTCGGTTTCTGAGAGTTGACAGCTGATCGTTACCCTGCCACCAGGTTCGGTGTATTTCAGTGCGTTTTCTAGCAAATTTGCCAATATGCATTGCAGTGATTCGCGGTCGGTAATTGCTACGGCATCTTCGAGCGTGCCGACTTCAATCTTGATATTTTTGTCTGCAAAACGTTCACTGAACTCACTCACTGCGTTGGCGATCTGCTCTTGCAAACCGGTTTTGGCTTTGTTCTTTATGTGCTCTCTTTTTCTGTTTATTGCATTGCCTATACTGTCTAGTTCTGCCAGGACCATCAAGTTTTTGACAATATATCCCATGCGCTCAGCCGAGTTGGCAATTATCTTTAGGTCATTTTCGTAGTGGCCATGCTTCGATAACTTTCGCTCTAGCGACTGCGCTCGCGCCTGAACAATGCTCGCCGGGGTATTTAGTTCATGGCCGGCATCGGCCACAAGCCGCTGTAGGGTACTGACCAATATTTCAATTGGCTTAGCCGCTATGCCAGAGACAAAGTAGCCACAGAGGCCAAACCCTAGTAAGACAAAAGGCCCCATATAGGCCATTGTCAATAGAAATTCTTTGGTAAATTCAGCGCGCTTTGCCGTGGAAAGCTGTAGTTGGAGATAGCCAACAATAGAACCTTTGTGAGTAAGTTTAGAGATGCGAATGCGATAACTCTCGCTGCCGGCGCTGGCTTCTCTCGTATTGGTTAATAACTTTGGTATTCCAGTAGGGCCGTAGTGCTCTAATAGTTTGCCGCTGTCATCGAAAAGTTGCATGGCCATTACCGAGCGAGCTGGTTCGGTTTCGACCACTCTCAACCAGTCGCGAAAGGTAGGCTTAGTGCCACTTAGGTCAATGGCGTGACCAATTTGTGAGCCGACCACTTTGAGCTCATGGTCCATGGCGTTCGATAAACTATTGTAAAAGTAGGCACCACCTGCGAGCGATAGGGCTAGGTAAACGACTGAGGAGAGGGCAACGAACCAGATGGCAATTTGACGACGAAAATTCTTGAACATATTCAGTCGGCCTCAATCATGTAGCCCATGCCATGAATTGTTTTGATGATTGATGCTGATTTGGGTGCGTCGATTTTCTTTCTCAAAGATTTGACGTGGGAGCGCACTGTATCTGGTGCTATCTCTGAATGGCTGCCCCAGACGTGATCGATTAAATCTTCTGTGCTGAGCACAACCCCACCGTGACGCATAAGTACCTCAAGAAGGATAAACTCCTTTGGTAGGAGCTTGATTGGCAGGTCTCCTTTTGTCACCCGAAGAGACTTTCTGTCGAGGCGTATGCCACCTGCTTCAATGACCATTTCTGGTCTAGTTTTCGGCCTTCGTAACAGCGCCCTAACTCGGGCCGACAATTCACGCATGCTAAACGGTTTCGTCAAATAGTCGTCAGCGCCACTGTCTAGACCCTCTTCTTTGGCTGAGAGCGTGCTTTTTGCCGTGATCATGAGTATCGGCGTACTGCCGCCTGCAGCTCTGAAGCTTTGGCAGATTTCTAGACCACTGAGGCTGGGAAGCATCCAGTCTAATAGTGCTAGTTCATAGGTTCCGCTGTTTAATTTCTTTAATGCCTCTTGGCCATCGCTCTCGACAGTGACCACGTAGCATTCATCCTGAAGCCATTCCTGGATTGCTCCAGAAAGTCCGGCTTCATCTTCAACAACCAGAATACGAGACATGGTTTTGTTTACCAGCAGGGAAACGATTACTATCTTAACTCAAGAATGTGCTTGGCGGGCAAGTTTGGTGTAAGCCTGGAAGAATTTCTGGTTACACGAAATTTGCACATTTTGCGTTGCGCTATATGTTATTTTTCGGCAAGACTGGCGATAGGTGCAACCTTTTAAAATTAACATGGTATCGCTATTGGTGCCCTGGCGTTTTGCTGAGTTTGGTCTTTATGTTTGCATGTCGTTGTTGCCAAATCACTACAGACCAGGATGAGTAAGTTAATAGTCATACTTATCGCGGTATCGTTTTCGTTAGTTGGCGTTTGCTTACCTGCTTCATGTTCTCTTTCTTCTTCTTCTTCTTCTTCTTCTTCTTTCGCGCCGGCTTTAACCATTCCTGAGGACGAAAGTGAAGAGCTCATTAAGTTGGCCGCAGCAGCCCTGGCAGCACACCGCTATGCCGAGGCTGAGCAAAATTTCCGGCTGGTCATTGATAGTTCGCCTGAACTTCAAGTCGATTCTGCCAGGCTTGCAGATCTCTTTAATTTTCTTGGTGTCACTCTGCACTGTCAGCGAAAGCATAGTGAAGCGATTGAGGCTTATAAGCGCGCGCTTACAGGCCTTCCAGAAGGTCTTACCGCTAATACGCGGGGTAAAATACTTTCTAACTTAGCCCTCTCTTACAGTGCTTTAGGTCTGAGAAAAGAAGCACTTCAAGCTTGCCGCTCTGCTCTCGATCACTTTCGCGTTGGTAAAGTTGACGCGCTCAACCAGAGTGTTTTGCTCAACGCCTATGGGCAGCTTTTGATTGATGAAAAAAATTGGGACGCCGCCAAGTCTGTACTGACTAAATCTCTGAAACTGCGAGCGAGCATGCAAGGAGATTGTTTTGACCTTGCTGTACCGCTATTTATGTTGGCGAGTGTCTATCAAGGCTCTGGTCGCTATGATTTGGCTGAAGCTGTCTTGCGGCGGCGCAGTCTTTTGCTAGAGGGGCAATGGCTGGCAGCCCCAGCTGGCTTGGCTTGCAGCCACGCCCAAGTGGGTTCGATTGAATTATCAGGCAATATTCGACACGATTATCCCTAGTTGTGCTGCCAGCTAAAGCAAGAAAGCCGCTCCGAGGAGCGACTTTCTAAGGGTTTGAACTTGCCTACAGGAGCAGAGCTTAGCGCTTGGTTATTATCTAACTAGAGCGCGTGATAGCCAGAACGCTCTTACCTGTCTGTAAGTGCTAAGCACTTTGGTTTGCACAGGTACTGTGTTGACGACTGCATGCACGCCTGGGGTTACAGGTACTGGTGCAGGGCCAATCATGAGCGGGCCATTAGCAAAGCTGGCCGTAGTTAAAAGTCCGAATCCTAGAGTGGTGGCCAGAACAGCCGCTGATAGTAGACGCTTCTTCATCTTAAGTGTTTATTCCTCCGAACTTCAAAACAGGCGAACTTCAAAACAGGCGAACTTTAAAACAGGTTTACAAGTCGTTATTGCACTTGTTTCTTTTACTTATTGGACCACAGCTTTAGGAAAGCTGCTCAAAAAATTAGATTTTGTAATTCCAGCCAGTAACCTTCATCCTTCAATATGATGTACCCAGATTGCAGGCTTATTCGGATATTTACCCCTATGATAGAAGATACCCACACTTTCGGACCTTGACAATATACTATCATGTCTTGGAAATATGAGAAGAGGTTAAAAGTGGTAAGTAGCGGTTAATAAAGTGCAGCCAGATTATTTGACTTTCAAGAGGGTGTGGAGTTGTCTGACGTAATCACAATCTTCATGTGTTCAATTCTCGGTCTAATGGCTCATGGGGCCAGAAACAGGAAGTGGCTAGAATGGCTACTGCGCATCTTCATTGGTTGTTTCTTCTTCTCTGCTGGCTTGGCATATATCGGCGGCAGCTTCACCGGCTCTGCCCCGTGGGGCTACCAGGTCAGTGGCGCCATGGGCGTAGCTTGTTTGCTTCTGCTATTTTTGCCAGCTAGAAAGGTCTTGTCACGTCTTCTCACTCTATTAGATGGCATCGTCTCACTGCGTTTCATTACTGGCCCGCTACGGCGCAAAATGACAATGATGGCGGCCATGGTCAATGTTCAAGTTTTCCAGCCTCAGTCTGTTCCTCATATGGTCGGGGCTTTTTGCTACATCGCCACGTTTGGCTTGTACATGGCTAATACCAATCTATCCAGCGGTTTTCAGTTTCCTCAAATACCAATTCCGATGGTTCCAGTGCCTCAAGACCAACTCTTTTGGTACAACTTTGTCGGCCTGGTAGTTGTCTCTATCTGCGGCACAGGCATATTGATTACCCGTAAATGGAAGGAAATGTTCGCCCGTATGGCCTGGGTGAAGCCTACTGGTGTGCAGGTTGGCATTGGGCTCAGTTTAGTGGTTTTTAGTTTTGTCTATGACTTAGTCTGGGCTTTATATACACACCAATCTGGTGATATGGCTACCAAAATCTCGGCTTATAACGCTAATACTTTCTCTACCGGGTCTGCTGTTGGCGGCGCCGCCGGCTTTGGTGCTTCGGTGTTTCTGGCAATGGCCACTGCTATTTGTGCTGGAATCGGCGAAGAAACCCTTATCAGAGGGGCGCTACAGCCTGTCATTGGTATTTTGCCCGCAGCATTTCTGCATGGCATCCTTCATGCTCAATTTGCTAATGCGCCAATGCTTATTTTGCAGGTCTCACTTTGGTCTTGCTGCATGGGCATCGTCAAGCGCTTCACTAATACGACCACCACAATAATTGGCCACGCCGGGTTTAACTTCGTTACGACCTTCTTGTTTGCTTTTAATCCCTAACTAAATAGATTGGGGCTTCATGTCTGCTACCCAGGCATCAAGAGCCATAATCGACTCGGTGAGAGAGAATTTGAGCAAATCTTCTCGCCGCTCTCGGCAATTGAGAATATAGTCTCCCAGCGCTAGCGCTGCTTCAGCTTTAGTTGCCCCCAGGCCAAGCCTATGGCAAACAATCATAGAAAGGGTCTGGGCTACGGCAATAGGGCCGTTGTCCATGGGATAGGTCTCAAAAATGGCAGTAACTGTAGGTTCTCGACAAAGCTCGTCGGCTACCTGAAAAGCAGTATATAAGTAGCTCTGGAACCACTCAGGAACCTTAGGGCCGCATTCTTCGCAAATCATGAGCCAGAGCCCGAGAGTAAGAATTTCTTTGGTGGTGCGGGTGTAGTCAGCATCGATCACCGCAAATGGCTCGTTCACCGAATCGGCTTTGGCCCCATCTAGGCAGTAGCGCACGTAGGAAGCCAAAATATTTGAAGATAGGGCAGCCATAGAGGTAGAAAGAAAAACGGCCCTTTCCCAACCATCGCGTTCGTCGCTCGGTTGATAAGGTTCTAGTTCAGTCAAAAGATTAGATTGCGAATTTTGGTCTTCCATCTCTCCATTTTAATAAATTTCAGCGCTTAACTACGTATTTTTCCCAATGACGCAAAGCCCATGGCCTGTCAAACTAGTGTTGTCAACGTATGAAAGTCTCCGCTAGGGCGGTTCTAAACCCCTAAATGCTGGGAATAAATAAGTTGATACCCCCCCCGCGAACATATTAAGTCCATCCTTTATCAGTTACTGAGATTCTGAGGATCATTCAAATGGCCCAAAAAGGCGATGATACATTCAACAAAGATGTTGAAAAGGCAGTAAAAGCTGGCAGCGATTTCTCCCAAGGTGGAGAACATGCTTATAAAGCATTGATGACTGAGCTTGCTCAAGATCAAAAAAAGTATGCTAATGACCCGGCCAAGTTCGATGAACTGGGACGGAAGGTGGCTGCAGGTCTTGAGAAAACCGGGAAAATCGATGACCATATGCTGCGCTGGAGTCGTGACAATATGGGTCGCTTCGATACTTCAGGCGACGGAAAAGTAGATCAGCAAGAGATGAACCCTCGCAATCCCACGGCTGTGTCGGGCTTTGAGAAGGCGATGATGCACCGCTTGCAGAATCAATATGAGGCTCTCAATAAGTCTGATAGCATTCAGCCGCTAATTGGTAGCAGAGATGCTGATGACGCCTTCTCGCAAAAGAACTTTAAAAAGCTAGTAGAGGCTCGTGAAAAGCCAATTACTGAAAGTCACGAAGCCGCTCAGAGGCAAGAGTTAGCCCAGCGTCAACTTGACCAGAAAAATAATGTAGTTAACGCCTTGATGAAAAATGATGGTGATCCTCGTACTTCACTAGCTGCCGTTCTTGATGTTCAGAGAGGGGTAAATCCTGATGGCGAGATTTCTCGCCGTGATATTCGTAAGTTTGTAGACAACTTTGAAGTGGGTAAAGCCCGTGGAGATCTTGGCTATACACAAGCCAACTTAGACGCTGCCAAACTATTAGACTCGCAGTGGAATGATTCTCTTGGAGTCTCGCTTCGCGGTCAGTTCGAGCGCCACAATGGCGGTGGTCATGGCGGTCAGCCCGATATGGTAACTCATGACCGTATCAATCTTAAGCGCATGGCTGAATTGCAGGGCACTACAGTTGATCAATTGTATGCGGCTAATGTTAACCCTGATATGAATACTGGAAGAAGAGTTGCTTCTGGACAGTCTTCTCGTGATGGCAATGCTGTGAGAGCAGTATCGGCCGAGGAGCAGTTGCAGGATGCCGCTCCTCAAGATAGACAGCCCGGGCGTCGCGACGTTCAGCTGACTGAAGCTCAAGAATTGGCCCAGCGCCAATCTGACCAGAAGGGCTTTGTCATTGACGCTTTGATGAGTAATAACGGTGACCCACGAACTTCACTAGGTGCAGTGTTAGACATCCAACGTGGTGTCAATCCTGATGGTGACATTTCACGGCGTGACGTGCGCAAGTTTATAGAAAACTTTGACCAAGGGCAGGCTCGTGGAGATTTAGGATACACACAGCGTAATTTAGATGCTGCCAAACTTTTAGATACCCAGTGGGATAAGCCTCTTGGTGTCTCTCTGCGCGGAGAGTTTGAGAGTAACCGTGGTCATGGTGACACGGACAAACAAACACATCAGTATCTTAATTTGAAGCGTATGGCTGAACTGCAAGGCACTAATCTTGACCAGATGTACGCGGCTCATGCCCGCGGTGATTCCGGTCGCCAAGTTGCTTCTGCTCAACCGCGAGATAGAAATGGAGTGAGGGCGGTTGCTGCTGATGATCAAGGGGTTGACTATCCAGCTGATGAAAGACCTGTAACTCGACCTGTTGCTCGCCCAGCCGATCGGTCGGTTGCGGCCGAGTCAACTGATGGTGCTGTTGCAATCACCGATCCTAGCGTCCTTACCGACCGAAATGATCCTGCAGGTCCTGCGGTTAAAGATGATGGTAGACCAACTACTCGTACACTGAGAGAGTCTGCCCGTGTCGATGCCGCCGCTGCTCCGGCAGAGCGCCAAGAGAGGCCCGCCAGCCGCGACGTAGCACCAGCTGCGAAGCCATTTGAAGCTCCTAAACCAATTCCTGAGTTGGTAATTCCCGAGATCAAGCTCGATGGCGATCTAGTTAAGGCCAGAGAAGAGTTAGCTAAAAGTGCTTCTGAGCACTTCCAGGCTCGGGCCATCTACACTGTGCGCCCTGGTCAAGGTTGGGATAGAATCGCTCGTGATGTTCTTCGCCAAGAGAAAGATGGTAGCCATGCTAACGAAAGTTTAGTTGTTGCTCTGTCTGATCATGTGGCTAAGGGGAATGGTTGGGAAGGTCGTCTTGACCCTACCAAAATGCTTCATCCCGGTGACCAAGTGCGTGTCATGACTGATGAAGCGGTCAAGGCTCGCACAGAAGACATACTGAAGCAATTCGACGCTAAAGTCGAAGAAATGAAGAAGGCTGCTGCTGCTAAACCTGCAGATAACGGCGACCCTGCTTTGTTTGACGACAAGCGTAGTGGGGGCGGTGATATTGCTCCACCGGCTGCGGCTGAAACAGACCAAGGTGCTAAGACCGATGTCGCTCCTGGCCCAGCTGCTACCCCAGAACTTTTCGACGGCAAGCGCAGTGGCGAAGGTGATGTTAAACCAGCGCCAGCTGCTGACACACTGAAAGATAGCAGTGGCGCTCCTGTTCTTGATGGTGGCGGAAATCCGGTCAAAACTGGTACTCCAGCTGACTCTACAGTTGTTCCCAACGCTAAAGCCCTTGAAGAACCAGCTACAGCGCCACTTCAAGAGCCACTTAAGGAACCAGCTGCCGGCACTAAACCCCAGCTCAAAGCTTCGAATGATACTGTAGCGCCCCCCGTGGTGGCAGGTAGTGACGTTGCCGCCCCTGGTGAAGACTTTGCTGTAACAGCTGTTTCTGCGGATGCGAAAGCTGACGCAGAGTATCAGGCCAAGCAGAAAGCAGCACGTGACAAGCGTCTACTTGAAGGCAATCCACTTGAATCTTTTGAAGCGCCTAGCATTACGTAGTCGCAGATAGAGTTTGGAACGCTAATCACAAGTCATTGGTGAGAAATTAAAAGGGGCGCCCAGCGCTCCTTTTTTACATCTATCGATAGTCGCCCTTTTTTGTTGGCTGCGGCTAAGATATGAAATATGCTTCGACAAATTTCAAATTTTAGTTTGCAGTCAATTGCCATAGCAATAGCTGTGCTTTCGCTTAGTTTTTCGCTTCCCGCGCAGGGAGGCCCTCAAGCGAAGACTCAGATGGAGAATTCTACATCTGAGATTGTTGAAAAATTAGAGCAAGCTGTGCGGCAAGAGCCCCACAACTTTACTGCGCATTTTAAATTGGGTCGAGCAATGATGGACGCTGGTCGCTTTCGTAAGGCTGAAGAGAGTTTTTTGGCTTGTACTTTGCTCAATCCTAAAAGTAATGCGGGCCGCTTTGGTATGGCCGAAGTGTACGAACATACAGGTAAGTTTGCTGATGCCATTTTGGTGTACAAGCAAATTCTTAGCCGTCAGCCCGTGGCCGAGATTGATCAATATAGAGTGCAATTAGCTATGCAGCGCTTGAGTTATTATCATTCGCTGGGCGATGCCAATTCACCTCAGTATGTCTTCGCTAACGATTTCGCTGATAAACACGGCTGGAAGAAGTCAGCTTTCCCGTTGCGGATAGCAATTTGGTCAGATCCTGAATTGAAAGAATTGAAGGAGCCTTTTCATCAAGACGTCGTTCGTGCGTTTGAACGGTGGCAGATTGCTTCTGGAGGCAAAACTACATTTAAGATTGTCTCAGATCAAAAGTCTGCCGATATCGTTTGCAAGCTTGTGCGAGTAATGCGGGGCTCAAAGCGCAGCGGCCTCGGCGAGAAGGCCGGTGAGACCGCTCTTCAGTGGGATGATAGTAGCGACGACATCGTTAAATGGTCACGCATCGAAATATTCTGGGATGAGCGCTACAACTTAGTTAAGCTTGAGGCCTGCGTCTTGCATGAAGTTGGCCACGCTCTCGGACTCAATCATTCTAGCAATCCGCACGATATTATGTTTCCCTTAGCCCATCCGCCTTATGCCGCCATTTTGTCTGAGCGCGATAAGAACTCACTGAGAGCTATTTACGAGAAGTAGAATTTGACAGCGATATTTTTAGGGCTTGAGGAACGTAGAGTTTGGCATTACTAGTTAGTTTGGCAAAATTGCTGCTATTGGTGCAGTAGGTCAAAATAATTTCGCCTTTGTTTTTGGCCGCATCGGTTAAATATTGGGGATGGGCTTTGGCGCTGTAATAGAGCAAATCTGGTGAACCAGTTGAAAACTGGTAGACTAGCGCTCTATCGCTCCAGGGGCCTTGCATCTCAGTGGCGTGGCGCATAAAGATTGCTTTTTTGTCTGGCGGAATGTAGAAAGCAAAATAACCAGTCAGCCCGGGAATTTTCGTTACTGTCATTTCTGAAGCGCCATCGTCAAATAGAGTTTCTGGTAGTTCGTAGGTGGGCTCCCATTTTTGCGACCACCACTCAAGTTTGTTTAGGCTAAAGGGCACTGCTTTTGTTAGGGAAAGGCGAGCCACGACAGTGGGATGCTTAAAGAGGTCAAGGGCAACTGCGCCGTTCGAGCAGAAGAAGTAAATATGCTTATTATCGGCTCGGCATGCCACTCCGTACAATGTACGCTTGGCGCTAGTGTTCAGTGCTTTGATTTGATAGCGCCATTTGTCTGGGGCATCTAGGGGGTTGTCTACCGTCACGAGATGATCTGTTCTCAGTTCAAACTGAAATGGCGCCGGTAGCTTGTAGTCGGTGCGTACAACATGCATGAAAATATGGAGCTTGCCCTTACTAAGAAAGCCGTCTGCCGGCCAATAGTAATCACCTTTGTCTAGGCAGTTGAAAAAGCCCGTGTTCTCTGGCTTTGGATTTATTGGTTTCTTACCCGAGTAATAAGTGAATTTTCCTGGGCTGCCCTGACTAGTGTCTTCAATTGCCACGGCATTGTGCACCATTGAGCAGTTCGAGCGTTTGTTGTTCCTTATTTGACCAATAAAACTGTCACCAAAGAGCCATAGGGTGCGTTTAGGGCCCAGTGGAATGCTGTAGGCGCCGTCTCCACCTACCCAGTCTGCTTTGCTCGTGGTGTCGTTAGTAAAGCGTTTTGTCAGAGATGGGTAGGGTGCAGCAGAAGTAACTTTGAATGGATTTGCTGGATGATTGGCGATGTCGGTAAGTGAGAAGTCTTTGGCTAGAGTTGCTTGTGGTGTGTATATTGCAGTTTGGCTAAGAAGAAAGACAGCCACTAGGGCTGCCTTTCTTGCAATTTGTCTACTTAGTTTTGCCGACAATTTGTTTCTCTCTAGTTTTCTGGTCTGAAGTTTTCTGGATCTTTGTTCTCGTTTTGAACTAGATCAGTCACCTTGTTGTTTTCAGCGTTGTTCGGGGCCCCACCTTGACCAACGTGCGTCAGTCCGGGGAGGAATTCTAGATTGACAATAGGAGGAGTACCGACCAGTTTTCTTTCAGACAGAGTATCGATTTCTTTGTTGATGTCAGCTTCGCTCTTGCCTGGCTCAAGAATGTTGACTAAGTCTTTGTAGAAGAGAGTTTCCTTTTCTACAAGGGCGTGGGCAATTTGATCTAGTTCTTTACGCTTTTCTTTGAGCAAGTTGCGGACATTTTGCAGGCAGTCGTCCACCGTCTTTTTAATTTCTAGCTCTATTTCACGCTCAGTTTCTGGTGAAGCAACTCCCCAACCATCATACTGACCGTGGCCCCTAGCATCACCGTGAGCATGCAAGGTGTTGTAAGGGAACGAGCCCATACCCCAGTTCTTAATCATACGACGAGCGGTATTGCCAACATTGATTAAGTCTTGTGATACACCACTGGTGGTGGTGTCCATATACAGTGATTCAGCCACATAGCCGCCCAGTGATACTTCAATGTCAACAAGATAGTCCTGCTTGTTCTGTCCTGAGACAAAGCGGTCTTCTTTCTCAACCGACCACATATATCCAAGAGCGCGACCGGTAGGAACAATTGTCACTACTTGAATGCGTTCTTTTCTGTTGCGGAAGTAAGAAACAATTGTGTGACCGGCCTCGTGATAGGCAGTCTCGAACAACTCTTTTACACCAATGTGCTGACTGCGGCTCATGCCGAAGCTCACTCTCTGAATAGCTCGAACCATATCAGAATGAGTAATTTCAACACGACCTTCGCGTATTGCCATGAGGCCAGCTTCGTTAACCATATTGGCTAAGTCTGCTCCGGCTTGCAAGAAAGTCATGCGAGCAATTTCCATGATTTGAACGTTTGGAGAGACTTTGAATTTCTCTAAGTACTTTTTCAAAATTGCCTCACGGCCTTCGAGATTCGGTAGTGGCACATCAATGTGTCTATCAAACCGGCCTGGTCGCAACAGGGCGCTGTCAAGCATGTGCATGCTATTTGTAGCGCCTATAGTGAGAATGTTTGTCTTGCCAAAGCCATCCATTTCAACAAGTAGCGAGTTTAGTGTCTTGTTGGCGTCTTGAATGGCGCCACCGCCCAAGTCTTCTCCTCGTTTGCCGCCGATTGCATCGATCTCGTCAATGAATACAATAGCCGGTTTGCCGCTGCGCCTTGCTCGTTCGTAGACTGCTTTGACTCGATTAGAGCCAACTCCGGCCCACATCGATTGGAAGTCTCCACCAGAGAGCGAGTAAAAAGCGATTCCGGCTTCATTGGCGATGGCTTTTGCTAGCATGGTTTTGCCAGTACCAGGCGGGCCAACTAGCAAAATCCCTTTGCTGGGTTTGAGGCCAAATTTTTCCACTAGCTTCATATTCTTGAGCATAGCGATAACTTCAGCCGCTTCAGCTTTGGCTTCTTCTACACCTTTAAGATCATCGAGCTTGACGTCAAGATCTGGCACCCGAGAGAGATTCATCCCGGCCACGTTGAGTTTGTGACCAGCTGTAATCATTACCTTGTCAATTGCTTCTTCTAGTTCTTCCTCGGTTACCTGACTCTTGCCCTTGCGCACAGCCAAAATTGCGGCTTCGTTGCAAGTGGCGGCAATGTCAGCACCAGAAAAGTTGAAGGATAGTTTGCCTAACTTCTTCAGGTCTGGTAATGATGCCAGGCTTATCTGTTTGAGGTACTTTTCGAAGATCAAACTTCTTGATTCTGCATCGGGTACACCAATGAAGACTTTGCGGTCAAAACGACCAGAGCGGTAAAAGGCAGGGTCAAAATCATCTTGCATGTTGGTAGCGCCGATGGTGATCACATTGCTGCGACCGAGGCCATCTAATTCCACTAGAAGCTGATTGAGAGAACCTGTCCGACCTGCTCCCGTAGGCTCTGGTCCGCCAAAGGGGCTGGCATTGATGGCGTCAATTTCATCGATGAAAACAATAGCAGCCGGGCTCTGTCGGGCTTGGGTGTAAAGTGCTTTGATACGCTGAGCGCCCATGCCAAAATTATTTAAATGACTTGCCGACAACCCATAAAACGGCACCCCTGCTTCGTTAGCAATGGCTTTTGCTAGCATCGACTTACCTACGCCAGGCGGGCCGACAAGCAAGACGCCTTTTGGTATTTTTGCACCGATTTTGCGCAGCTCATCGCCACGCTTGAGAAAATCGACAACTTCAACTAACTCTTGTTTGATGTCGTCGATGCCGATGACGTCAGCGAACCTTATTGATGGGTCATGATTAACTAGTTCAACACCTGAGTTAGTTAACGACCGCTCAAGGCCGACAGAGACTCTATCTAGAGCCTGCAGAATCATGTCTGTGGTGACTTTGTTGGGGTTGCCGGGGCGGCGTGAAATTAGAGCGGCTTCGTTAACTACGTTGGCTATTTCTGCCGGTGAATAGTTGGCCGTAAGCATCGTCACTTGGTCATAGTCAATGTTTTCATCGCAGGCAACTTTGGCTAAATAATATTTGAACAGACCCGATCTTTCTTCTGGTGTGGGCATCTGGAAGTAGATGCGCCTATCCATACGGCCAGCGCGCATTAGGGCTGGGTCGAGCATGGCATCATTATTGGTGGCACCAATAACCATGATTTTTGAACCAGAGAAGCCGTCCATTTCGGTAAGCAGACAATTAAGTGTCATGTTCATGTCGGCGATGCCGCCAAATCCCTGGTCTTGCGAGCGCTTCGAACCCATTGACTCAATTTCGTCGATGAACAATATGGCGCGGTCGTGAGCTTTCAATTTGCGGAACAATGTCTTTAACTTGAGCACACCAAGACCCATGAAGATACCAGCAACGCCACCACCGTCAATGACATAGAATGGCACACCGGCTTCGTTAGCAATGGCTCTGGCAAACAGTGTTTTGCCAACACCAGGCGGTCCAACAAAGAGCATTCCTTTTGGCACTTGGGCGCCAGAGTCTTCGTAGTGCTTTGCTTTTTGGATGATGTCGATGACTTCGCGAATTTCTTGCTTGGCCTTATCGTTGCCAGTCATTTCTTCCAGAGTCTTTGGGGCATTAGGGCTTATAGACGATTCTTTATAGAGCCACTTAAACCAGCGCTTGCCAATGCTTTTTGGTGCTTTGCTGTCAGCTCTGGGCGGAAGCGGGAAGATCACCGAGAGCATGATGTAGAACTGAATGATGATAAAGAAGGCGCCGTAAAGCACGGCCACCACGAGGGTTATTACTGAGTATTTGAGGAAGGCCGGTAGTGATGCAAACGGGTTCCAGTACTGGGCCGTGAGGATTAGTCCGACAGTCCAGAGTATAAGCAGTGTCCAACGAGCCCAGGTTTTCATGATTCTCCGCTTCTCCTAATTGTTGCCCATGCCAGGCGCATCAGCATCTCTGTTCTCATTTTTGTTGTTGACGTCACCGATATATCGTAGTTTGCGATATGAATCGACGATTTTTACTTCAGGTATCAGGCCTTCTCTGCGCTTCCAAACTCCAAGGCTCGAGCTGATCACATCAGCTACTCCAGCAGGCATTCGGCCCGGTGGAAACTTGTAGTTGACGAAGCTAGAAGATAGAATCATCGCCACAAAAAAAGCGACTGCGTACTTGACCATAATTATTAATCCGTTGGCATATCTAATTCTTGCTTGACCCACTTGGTTAGCTCAGGCTGGGTCATTTCGCCTTTGATACCGTTGATTGCTTTGCCTTCTTTGAATAGAACGTACCCAGGTACTCCTTCTACATCGTAGCGCTCAGTTAGGGTTTGGTTTGTGTCTACATCGACTTTTACTACCCGAACATAACCTTGCGAGTCTGTGGCCAGCTTATTGACGATTGGGGTCATTGTTAGGCAATGGGGGTCGGTTGGCCGGTAGAACTCGACCAGTACTGGTAGCTGCGAATCGAGCACCTCGCCTTGAAAGGTACCAGCGTTGACGTCAGTGACCGTATCGGCTACGGGTGCGTTGGCGAAGGTCCAGCCAGTCGGCGAAAGCGGATTGTCGAAGCCGGCCAGAGTGCAGCTCACCAGAAGGGCAATGACAAAACCTATAACTGCTTCTTTCATCTCCATCCTCAAATTTCCTAGTTTGGCTACTAGGGCGCAATACATATATATTGGCATAGCCTTAGAAGTTTTACACATTCCCATTACGGAATCACAATAAGTGATTACCCTGATCTTGCCCTTCTTGGCCATTCTTGAAATTTTGCCAAAGCAAAACAGGGTGAGCAATGCCCACCCTGTCCTATTATTCTGGTCTTCGGCTACCGCCTAAAGATCACTTACCGCGTTCTGGGATAGCCACAGCATCAATGATGTGAATAACACCATTGTCGCAAGCTACGTCAGCTGTGGTGACGATACAGCCGTCAACCACTACGGTGCCAGACTTGTTGTCAATCATCAAAGACTCACCTTGAACGGTCTTTAGTGAGCGTTTGTCAGCCAAGTCAGCGGCAGAGTATTTGCCTTTGACTACGTGGTACTTAAGTACTTCGGCCAGGCGCTTAGGGTCATTCATCAGACCTTCACGGTTTTCTTTGGTCATTTTTGCCCAGCCAGCATTAGATGGAGCAAAAACAGTGATTGGTCCGTGAATGCGAAGCAAGCCAACAGCGCCAGCTTTCTTTAGGGCAGTAACTGTGGTTGAGCACTCAGGGGTTTTCATGGCAACATTGGCTGCATCATGACTGTAGTGATGATGATGTCTATGGTGACGTCTGTGCTGATGAGCGGAAGCCTCGGTGGTTGTGCCAACCAGGCCGATTCCGAGCAATAGCGCTGCTGAAAGAGCTACGCTAGCTTTGCTGCGGCGACTCCATGAGTAAAATTCCATTAGCTTCTCCTTTCAAATCCGCCGACTATCTCCGGCTGATGTATGTTCAAAAAACCGAAAGAATGGGCTCTAGTCGTGCCCACTGCTCTATACGGTGTGGTCTATGTGCGTTGGCCTAGGCATGTTCGGTTAAACATGCTGTTCGATCGCCTTGGCAAGTGTAGATTTTGGCACTGCGCCAACTACCTCTTCACATACCTGTCCAGCTTTGAACAGGAAAAGGCTGGGAATGCCACGAATCTTGTATGCATGGGCGGTTTTGGGGTTTTCGTCTGTATTCAGTTTGACTACTTTGAGTCTTCCTTCGTACTCCTTAGAAAGGTCCTCAACTACAGGGGCTACGGCCTTGCATGGTCCACACCAAGGAGCCCAGAAGTCTACGAGAACTGGAATATCAGCTTTCAACACTTCCTGTTCGAAGGTGGAATCGGTAACGTTTGCAACGGACATTTCTAAACAGGACCTCCTCTGTATCAGAGCACTAAATAGATTTTTGCAGCTGGTAAGCCATCAAAAAGATTATAGTGACTGTGAAGTAGTTTCCCACATATTGCCAGAATGCCTAGCCCATCATCACCAAGTCAAGAGCCGGCAAAAGACCCTATGTAAGACCGTTAACCTTAGGCAAATTCAGCTTCTCACGATTGTTATGGGCTCTTGTAAAAACGAGGTTAGACTTTACACTTAGAGGCAAAGGCTGCCCAATTTTATTTTCTTTGAGATTCTGGGGACAATTTTGAACCTTCTTGACCGCATCTTATATAGGTGGTTATTCCGCAGTCTGGCCAACCAACTGCTCATAACTTACCTATTGGTGATTACCATCGCCCTAGCGGCGGTAAGCTTTTGGGCCCTGGTGGCGATTCGCAAAGAGTCGTTGACTGATTTGCAGAATACTCTTGAGGTTGAAGCCGTTAACCTCGGTCTAGAAATTGACAACGATCTTGAGCTTGATTCACCTAAGGCCCGTAAGCGTATTCAATCAGCCGTTGATCGTCGTGCCACCAGGCTTGGTGTTGCTATTGTCGTGGTTGATAAAGATGGACGCCTCTTGGCTGACTCGTCAGAACCTGGACCTGTGGAGAATTTATCGAAAGAGCAAGAGATCAACGAAGCGTTGGCTGGTGTTATTTCTAAGACAACGCGAAGTGATCCTGAAAGCTTGAAAAACTGGATGTATGTAGCTTGCCCGGTGCGTTCTTCTGGCACAACCACAGGGGTAATTCGAGTTGGTGTGCCCTTGACTGAAATTGAGAGAAGATTGAAAAAAGATCTTTTCGTCTTTCTTGAAATTATTCTAGCAACCGGTGTGGTGACAGTTCTGATTAGTCTTTGGCTGGCTCGCCGAGTCAATCGACCTGTTCGTGAAATGAGTGCGCTGGCGAAGCAGATTTCTATTTCTGGTGACTTTTCTGCCTTCCTGCCTGTGCGCCGTCGAGATGAAATAGGTGAGTTGTGTTTGTCGTTTAACCAGATGATTGGCCGTTTGCGTGAGCAAGAGAGAGTAAGGCAAGAGTTTATTTCTAATGCGTCGCACGAATTAAAGACACCAACTATGGCAATTGGCTCTGTGGTAGAAGCATTGCAGGCCGGAGCCGCTGAAGATCCTAAGCTGCGGGAGCAGTTTCTTGGGTCATTGGAGAGGCTGGTCGATAGGCAGACAAACTTGATTCAAGACTTGCTCGACATTTCAAAGCTTGATAGCGGAAGTGAAACTAATTGGCAGAGTGAGGTCAATATTTCGCAGGTTATTAGCGATGCCGTTGATCAAATCAGACCACAGGCCGATAAGAAAGAATTGGCTATTTCTACCCAGATTACTTTGGAGAGCGGAGGGCAAGATTTAGTTCTGGTTGGCAATGCTAATCAATTGCAAAGAGCATTGCTCAACATCCTCACCAACGCTGTGAAGTACACACCAGCTAATGGTTTCATTAACATAAATGTGCGCAGTATGGGGGGCGAAAGGCTAGAGATTCGCATTCAAGATAGCGGTGGCGGCATTGATCCTGCTGATTTGCCGAGAATTTTCGAACGCTTTTACCGCGCCGACAAGTCACGTACGAGAGAAAGCGGCAACCCCGGCGGCACTGGTTTGGGCCTGGCCATAGTTCGTGAGATTGTGGCGCGTCATCATGGCACTGTTGAAGTTGAATCTGTTGTCGGCAAGGGTTCAACCTTTGTCATTCTTCTGCCGCTGAGGCCCGAGAGTAGCTGAGATCAGTTAGAATTTGGGGATGACTGATGATAAGAAAGCTTTGCGAGATTTTGTTGCCGGAGCTCGGGCCTTGGCTCGAAAGAAAAAGCTAGGTACTCCTCAAGCGCAAGTTAGCGGCGAGGCTGAAGATAGCAGCCCAGAAGAAGACTTAGTTTGTTGCAAGGGCATAGTTCATATTGCTTACCGTGGCATTGCCGACGACCGCATGTATCTAAGTTATTCGCGCCAATGGAACGAGATTCGATTTTTTCGAGCCAACGGCTTAAGAGTTTTTTGTGCTGATTGTAGGCATCGGGTGCTCTAGGGATATTATGCTCAACGCCTCAGAGCTTGAACGATATAGCCGTCAAATTATTCTTGCCGAAATTGGTGAGGCTGGCCAACGGGCTCTGAAAGCTGCGCGTGTTTTGGTTGTAGGAGTTGGTGGGCTGGGCTCGCCGGTGGCTACTTATCTTGCTGCGGCAGGGGTCGGAACGATTGGCCTTGTCGATGCTGATGTGGTTGAGCTGTCAAATTTGCATCGACAAATATTATTTGGTCAGACTGAATTAGGCGAGGATAAAGTTCTTGCTGGCGCTCGTCGGCTAACTTTAGGCAACGACAATATTAACGTGCTCACTCATCATGAGCGCTTGAGCGCGGTCAGTGCTGAGGCCCTCATATCTGGCTACGATTTAGTGGTCGACTGTAGCGACAATTTTGCTACTCGTTACGCTATCAATGATGCCTGTCTATTGTTGGGCCGTCCTTTTGTTTATGGCTCCATTTATCGCTTTGAAGGCCAAGTCAGTGTCTTTTGTCAACCTGGGGGGCCTTGCTATCGCTGTCTCTTCCCTGAAGAAAATGCTGTAATAGATAACTGCGCAGAAGCTGGTGTGGTCGGAGTTTTGGCAGGGGTAATTGGTAGCCTGCAGGCGACAGAAGTGCTAAAGCTTATACTGGGAATTGGTGAGAGTTTGGCTGGTCGACTTTTGCTTTATGATGCTCTGGCTCTTGATTTTCGTGTTCTTAAGCTGACGGCGAGCTGTAGTCTTTTCTGCTCTACTTCTGAGCTGATTATTCCTGAAAATGATTCTGAGACTAATCAAGATAATTCGTCTAGTACTCCCTTGGCTGAAGCTTGCCAAAACACCCCTGTTAGCGCGTTATCTAGCATGTCTTCTTCAATCTCTCCTGCTCAACTGCGGCAGAGGCTTGACTCAGAAGAACAACTGCAATTGCTTGATGTGAGAACGTTGCAAGAAAATAGAGCAATGCGGTTTCGTTCTAGTAAGCTCATCGCTGTGGACGAACTAGAGACCCGATATAGAGAGGTTTCATCACGGCTGCCAGTGGTTGTTTATTGCCGCTCTGGTGTGCGCAGCCGTCGTGCCGTGCGCTTGCTGCGCAGTAAGGGCTATGGTGAAGTGCTCAACTTAAGCGGCGGAATTCTCGCCTGGTATAGAGAATTTCAAGATTATTTACTGGAACATGATCTTTCAGCCAGATAGCAATTTGAGCCACTAAAGTGCATTTTTTTTCGTAAGATAGAAGGAGCTAAGCCTGAATTTTATGCAGGGTTCAAATGTTCAACAAGAATATTGCTATTTCAGGAGCTTTTGCAGCACTTGCTGCTATTTCGGGATGGACATTGTCAGCTCAAGCGGCTGATTTTGAGCAGGGGTGTCAGTTTTACAAGTCTAAGGATTATGCGCAGGCCCGAGCTAGTTTTGAGAAAGCTATTAAGGTCTTTCCTGAAAATTGGCTTGCGCACTACTATTTAGCCAATACATATTTGCTGTCAAGTCAATCTGCCAAGGCCGTTAGAGAGTATGAGGCTTGCTTGAAGTATAAGCCCAATGCGACCACTACTAGGTATTGTCAGTACGCACTATTGAAGCTTACGGGAGCGGCCCCAGGTGCTTTAGATTCTGCCACTTCTCAAGACTCGACAGTTCTTGGCGCTACTGAGAACCCCGCGAACCCCGATGCTAAGATAAATGCTAAGTCAGGTTCTAACTCTGAAGGTAAACCAGACGTCAAAGCAGCGGCTAGTCAAGCCATAATAGATGCTGATCTAGCTCGCGCTGAGGCGATTCTGAAGCGTGCTCATGATGAGTGCAAGGCCATTCGAGCTGAGGCGAAAGAGAAAATCGCCAATGGGCGCATGACTGGCAATCAGTGGTATCGGCTACCTGATGGCACGCGCTATATTGACCTTCGGCCTGAAGAAAAAGACGCAATCACAAAAGAAGCAGAAGAGCGCTGTGATGCCATCATGAGAACTGCTGAGTCAAGTGCCGCTCGCCTGCAGCATTAGTCGGCAGATTACTTTGCCGGCTAATGCTAATTCTTAATCAACTCTTCCACTCAATCTAATGCACACTTTGTTTGGTCGTGATAAGACAAGGCATGCATCCAAAATCTATCGCAACGATAGATTTTGACCTAGTTTTATTGGCTTTCAGGCCTAAAAAGATTCATATGCAGGCAAGTACGATTAAGTAAGGAGATGAAGTAAATATGGAAACGCTAGTAATAATCGGCTACGACGACATGTACAAAGCTCAAGAGATGAGAGTGAAGTTGGCAAGGCTTGAGAGAGAGTACCTTGTTGATTTGGAAGATGCTGTAGTGGTGGTGCGTGATTTGAAAGGCAAAGTCAAACTGCATCAGATCGTCAATACTACTGCGGCTGGCGCCCTGGAGGGCGGCTTCTGGGGCACTTTGATTGGTTGCTTGTTCCTCGTGCCAATGTTCGGCATGGCCCTGGGGGCAGCTACCGGCATGATTACTGGCGCTCTGGAAGATTTGGGTATCAAAGATGATTTTATGATTGAACTCGGCAAGACAATTCAGCCTGGTACCTCAGCTCTTTGTGTTTTGATTCGGCAGATGACTACAGACAAAGTCTTAGAAGACCTACAAGGTACTGGTGGAAAGGTTCTAAAGACAAACTTGTCTAAGTCAGATGAGACTAAGCTGCAAGAGGCTTTAACTGCACACAAAGCAGAAGCTGCTAAAACTGAAACCGCTAGTGCCTCAGTTTAGTTATTGTCGAGACTGTGCCTTTGTGTTCAATATCTAGAAGCAGAACTTATAGATAGAGCTAAGCGAGACAAACCGAAGGAGCCTTCTGCTGAAGGCTCCTTCGGTTTGTATTGTGCTGTTTTTACTTACTGTCTAGGTAGCCAATAATTTGCCAAGACCTTGAACTTATTATGCTGGGTGTTAGCTTGAAATCGAATTAGTCCAGCGCTGCCAGATGTGAGGAGAGCGTTGACGATGACTTTGATAATTTTGAGGACATCGTTGTGTCTAAGGCCGCCATCAAAATATTACTAGTAGAAGACAATGAAATAGTTAGAGTGGGTCAGGTTCTAACCTTACAACAATTTTCTAGTCTTGATTGTTGTGATTTTGCTGCCGATGGTTTTACTGCAGTGCGCAAAGCGCAAGAGATTAAACCCCAAGTAGTCCTTATGGACATTGGTCTTCCAGTAATGGATGGCGTAGAAGCTACAGCGCTGATAAAGGCTGTTCAACCGGAGTGCCGCATACTGATTATCACGAGTCATACCAGTGACGGTGCAATTTTCGATGCTCTCGCGGCTGGTGCTGATGGTTTTTGCCACAAAAATGTTGATGGAGAACAGCTAGCCAAGGTCATTCACCTAGTGGCCAGTGGAGTCGTGTGGCTTGATCCACGTGCGGCCGTGAGCATGCTTCGCCATTGCTTGGTCGACTCTCAGTTTGCCGAGGAGCAGACAAGTGGTTTTGATTTTTGTGCAAACGAGAAGTTTTCTATTACTCCTCTAGAACACGAAGCACTGTCTTACCAGAGTCTTGGCCAGGCCTGTAGCAACTACATAGTGAATGGCCAGCATCCACTTCAAGAGCAAATGCTGGACCAGTCTAAAGTCTTACGTAGGCTGTTCTTGCGCATAGGCAAGCGCAGCAAGAGTATTTGCGATAGTTAAGAGTGTTCTACTTCGGCTACAAGCGATTTTCTTAAAGAGCTGCCCGATTTTGAGATTAGCTCTTCGGCTTGTACTCTGCCAATTTTGCGCTTGAGCATCAAGATTGCAGTTTTTGCCTGACCGTTAGAGGCCACCAAAGCACCTTCTGCAATTGGTCTTTGCACGTCACAAATAAGAGCAATAATCGATACAGCGCGCTCTCTTAATTTTTCGTTGGTTGGTTTAAGGTCAACCATCAGATTCTCGTAGACTTTGCCTAGTCTTACCATGGTGCAAGTTGACAGTAAGTTGAGCACCATCTTCTGGGCTGTCCCTGCTTTCATTCTAGTTGAGCCGGTGAGAGCTTCGGGGCCGACTACTGGGGCTATAACCACATCGCAAACTTTATTTAGTGGAGATTCAAAGTTGTTGACGATACCGATTGTAGCTGCGCCCTCTTTTTTGGCCATTTCTAGAGCAGCTATGACGTAGGGTGTCCGGCCGCTAGCGGTAATGCCAACTACCGCGTCTTTGGCTGTGATTTTGATATTGATGGCGTCTTGTTCGCCTAGTTCTCTTGAGTCTTCAGCGTTTTCAAAAGAGACGAACATTGCTTCTTTGCCGCCGGCAATACAAGCTTGAACCATCTGGCGGTCAACGCCGAAGGTCGGATGACATTCTGTGGCATCGAGCACGCCTAGGCGTCCACTGGTTCCGGCTCCGAAGTAGATTAAGCGGCCTCCAGATTTGATCTTGTCGACAATCAAATCAACTGCCACTGCAATTTCAGGATTGACCTTTTCGACTGCCTGAGCAACTTCAAAGTCTTCCTTTTGCACACGATTGACCAAATCTTTTGTATCGAGAATGTCTAGATCATTGGTGCGAGAGTTTCTCTCTTCGGTCACCATCTTCGTGAATTCTTTGGCGTAACCCATGTCGTCCGTCCTAGTCTTGCTTAGTTGCCCAGTCTTAGTTTCCAGTGTCTTGTCCCCATTGTTCATAGAAATTTGCGTCTATGGTCTTAGATTCTATCAAGCTTGCTGCGCCTATGTATGCAAATTTTGCCGATTAGTGATTCAACTTTGCATATGCTGACTCTTTGACGTGATGCTGCACCCGTGAGCGCTTTTGGAATTTGCCGTCACCCTTACGGCCGACATACTTGCAGTTTTCGATCACGACTTTGCCCCGTGAAAGTACTGTTTCGGCCACTCCTTGAACTTCCATACCTTCATAACAGCTGTAGTCTACCCGCATATGATGGGTTTCGGCGCTAATGGTCACTTTTTTGTTTGGGTCAAAAATGACGATGTCAGCATCTGAACCAACCGCAATAGTACCCTTTCTCGGGAAAAGACCAAAGATCTTTGCCGCCGCTGTGGACGTGATCTCAACAAATCTATTCAAACTAATGCGATTGCCCACTACTCCGCCATTGAAAATTAGGTTCATCCTATGCTCAACGCCGGGTCCTCCGTTGGGAATTTTGCTGAAGTCATCTTTGCCCAGTTGTTTCTGGTCTTTGAAGCAGAATGGGCAATGATCAGTGGAAACTACCTGTAGGTCATTCATACGCAGGCCAGTCCAAAGTTCATCTTGGTTCCATTTTTCTCGAAGAGCAGGTGTCATCACATATTTAGCGCCTTCAAAGCCCGCTTTTTCGTAGGCTGTGTAGTCGAGAAAGAGATATTGTGGGCAGGTCTCAGCGAAGGCTGGGATGCCTTCATCCCGTGCTTCTTTGACGCGCTTGAGGGCGTCGTGACAGCTCAGGTGAACTATGTAGACAGGAGAGCCAGCCATTTCGGCTAGTCTGATAGCGCGATTGACGCCTTCAGCTTCGGCTTGGGTTGGTCTCGTCAAGGCATGGTATTTTGGCGCCGTGTGGCCCTTTTCTAAGGCGTAGCGAACAATTTCGTCGATCACTATGCCGTTTTCAGCATGCATGCAGATTAGGCCGCCTTCTTCGCCAGCGGCACTCATGCCTCTAAAGATTGTGGCATCGTCAACCAAAAGTACTCCGGGATAGGCCATAAACATCTTAAAGCTTGTGACCCCTTCTTCGTGAATCAGCTTCTTCATTTCGCCGATGCGCTCACGAGGTAAGTCAGTTGTGATCATGTGGAAGCCATAGTCGATGGCGGCTTTGCCGGCCGCCTTCTCGTGCCAAGTGTCGAGTGCGGTGTAAAGTGATTGTCCTTTAGCTTGGATGGCAAAATCGATTATTGTGGTGGTTCCGCCATGAGCTGCGGCGTAGGTGCCGGTTTCAAAGTCATCGGCAGAGGTTGTGCCACCGAAGGGCATGTCCATATGAGTGTGGGCGTCGATGCCGCCAGGGATGACATAGCGGTCTTTGGCGTCAATTATTTTGTCTACAGTGGGCTCAAGGTGGGCTAGAGATTCACCGATAAGGACGATTCGTTCGTCTTCGACTAGAACGTCGGCGTGGTAGTCATCAACTGCCGTGATAACGCGACCATTCTTAATCAGTGTCTTCATTGATTTCGGACCCTCTATTTGGCTCTCATCGGTCATTTGCTTTCACTGAAGCTTTACTGTCAGTGGTCAGTGCTTCTCACTGGATTAGCCGGATTATATATAGTCGAGGCTTTCCAAGGTCGTGGAATTGGAGTTTTCAAGTTGCGATTTAAGCATTTGACAACAGAGGGCTTTGAGGTTTTCGGTGTCTTTGAAACACCTGGGTAATCAGAATTGGCTCTTGGTATTCTCTTTTTCTGATATTTCAAAGCGATAACCTACGCCATAAACCGCGTGAATTACCTCTAACTCAGGGGCAATGCGGGCTAGCTTCTTGCGCAGATTTTTGATGTGACTGTCTATCACTCTATCTGTGGCTTGTTGGTCTAATTGCGCGCAAAAATCAAGTAGTTGATCGCGGGTAAAAATGCGGCCAGGGCGACTAATCAGCAAGCTGAGCAAGCGAAATTCGGTGCGAGTTAAGTCTATCGGTATGTTTTTAAAGGTAATGCGGCCTTGTTCGTCATCTACTGAGAATAGCTTGGCTTGTGGCTCTTCAACTTGAGGCGGCCGTTGTCTGCGGTAGACAATTTTTACTCTTGCCACAACTTCACGCGGACTAAACGGTTTGCAGATATAGTCGTCGGCCCCTAATTCTAGCCCGAGTAGCCGGTCTAGCTCTTCTACGCGCGCGCTAATCATAATGATTGGCACGGCTGAAAATTTGCGTATTTCTTTGCAAATTTCTAGGCCGTCCATTCCCGGCAGCATAACATCGAGCAAAATCAGATCTGGTGGAGTGTTCTTAACGACTGCCACGACGCCATCTCCGCTATCTTTGTGGCTGACGGAAAAACCGGCTTGCGACAAGTAATCACTGAGAATTTCGGCGATTTTGATTTCGTCTTCGACGATTAGAATGTGGAAGGATTTATCGCTCATCAGACCCCTTCCTCTTTACCGTCGATTTTACCGTCGATTTTAACTTCGATGGCTTTGAGATTGGTCTTGCTGCCTTGGGCAATGGTTTCGGAACCGGCAGGTAAGCTCAACTCTATTTTTAAGCCACCCATGGCTGAGTGACTGGCCTCAATTGTGCCGCCGAGCATTTGCATATTGTTTAGGCAGATGGCGAGCCCTAGGCCAGAGCCGCCCATGGTGCGGCTGCGCGATGATTCGACTCTGAAGAAACGATCAAACAATTTTGGTAGCAGCTCATCAGGCACACCGGGTTCGGTGTCTTCAAAGAACAGTTTCAATGTTTTGCCGCTTCTGCTGTGGCTTATTCTAATGGTGCCGCCTTTGTTTGTGTAGCGCAGAGAGTTTTCTACTAAGTTGGTGATTACTTGTCTGATACGGCTTGAGTCTCCATCAATAATCAATTTTTCTTCGTTTGGTACTTGATTATCTAGGGCTATTTCTTTGGCTTGGCGCCTTTCTTCGAATGATTCTAAAACATCTTGCAAAGTTTGGTTGATGTCGAGAGCTGAAGCTTGTGAGCGAATTTGTCCAACATCGTATTTTGCTAGCCAATGCAGGTCGTCAACCAGTTTGCTTAGTGCCATTATCTCGCTGTGCAGCACTTCTAGATTGCGAGGTGTGATTTCATGGACGCCATCTTGGAATGCTTCTACCTGAGCCCGCAGCACCGCTATTGGTGTTCGCAGCTCGTGAGATGTATCAGCTACCCACTGTCTGTGACCGCTGTCTAAGTCTCTTAAGCTTGTGGCTAGACTGTTGAAGGCCTCGGCCAGAGCTTTGTCACTACCGTCCATGCCACTGAAGCTTTTGTCTTTGTTGTCAGGACTTTTGCAATTGACAGCGTCTGTGCCGACAGAGGCCAACTGGCTCCGATCTTTGAGGCTCAAAAGAAGCTTGGTCAAGACTTTTGTTCTTGATTCGCTTTGCCGTTGCAGGCCGTATCCTAAGCATAACAGGGCAGCAAATGAAAGGGATGAGCTTAGCCAAATTGCTTGCTCGATGTAAGATGGTGCAAGGGTTCTGTCGGAGGTCTTTTGTGCAAAACTATTACCATCAAATCCCTCGTAAAGACTTTTGAATACTATTTGAATGCTCTGTGTGCTGAAGAACGCTGTGCCACCGCATATGATGGCGCAGCCGCAAATGAATAGTAGCCGCTGACTGCTACTCTTACTGAGGCCGTCTGTAGCTGCTATCTTTGAACTGTCCGGTGTCGCTGGCTTTGGATGCGAGACCACTCTTTGCCTCTCTGTTCCCTGTCTCTCTGTCAATTTCTCTTAAGATTGCACTTTCAGCCACGTAATTAAATTGCTAACTAATGCTTCTGCTCGCTTCAAAACTAATTTCGGGAATGCCATTATCTTCCCTTATACCAACCCCATCAAGCGTCGCTTTTAAGAGTCTTTGCCCCTTGTGATCGAACGATTCGATTGAAAGCAGGCCGCTTAGCTCTGAAATCCGTGCCTCTGTTCGGTAAGAGTAGTTGAAGTTAAAAACTTGCAGGTTGTAATTTGCTGTTTGGATCCAAATCATTTCTTTTGAGTTCCACGTGCGTATATATTCGCTGTTTAGGCAGGGGCTGAAGGGATGCAGCATGGCCCAGAGCAGTTTGACCGCCCACGGAAATGGCAACAAGCGTACCGGAACTTTGTCTTGCCATTGCAAATTGCCTTCTGCTAGAGGAGTGAGTCCAACTGCTAAGACGAATGTATCGAGAAACTGACTGGCTTTGTTGTTTCGGCCAAAGAAGGCGATCAGGTCCTCGCTGGCTGTGAAACTGGTTTTTGCCTGACAGTCGGGGCCAGTTTCTAGCGAGAATTGGCCATTTAAATCGAGAGCTACTGTTAGCTTTTCGCGTGACAGGCTGATTGCTTTTAGATCTAGCTTAGTGTCATTCTCGGATTTAGTATCATTCTCGGACTTAGTACCAAGCTTGTAATTGTAACGGCTCTTGTAATTGCGATCATCTTGACTCACTGAATACTCAAAACGGCGACCCACGTTCAGGTTTAATGCTCTGGCTAGTGCGGCATTGCGGGCCGGAGCCTTAATTGTCTCATTCTCTTTCGGGCTCGCATTAAGCTGGTAGGTGGTGCTGCCGTCTTGAGTTGTGACAAGCACGTGGCAGAAATGAAAAGGCACTGTTGGGCTACCAATTTCTGGTTGCGTTTGTACATGAATATGTAAGTGGGGCTGTGGCGAGCGCCCGGAATTGCCGCAGAGGGCAAGAAGTTGCCCCGGCGCTACTCTGGAATGGGCGGCTACTCTAACACTACCGCGCTGTAGATGGGCGAGCATGACATAGGGGCCGTCGTCGAGCTGCATAAGAATGTAGTTTCCCCAATTGTTGACCAAGTCAACTTCGCCTGGTTGATTGTCAGGGCAGCTGTTCACTAGGCTCACTACAGTGCCCCACCCAGGTGAGAGCACAGCTTTGCCATAAGAAAAGTAGTCGCTCAAGAGTGTTCCGCTTTCTTTATAGCTGCGATGGTTTTCTGTTTGTATTAGGTCAAGGGCGTAGCGCCACTGATTTTTGTGGGTGTAGGCGCCGTCTACTCCTTGGTAGATTTTCCAACTTCCTGAAACCGGGCTGCGCAGAGCAACGCTGTGCAAGTCAAGGCCCCGGGCTCTGGCAATTGTGAGACGCTCGAGGCTTTGCTCCGGTAGTGCTGGCGTAATTAGCCAGAACCTCAGCCAGGGACCGCCACGTCTGCTGCTGAGGCCAATTAGGACTATGTATGTGGAAAGCACAAATGGTAGCGCCAGTGGTGGAAACGAATTGCTCCAGAATGTATTTTCCAAGAATACTGTGATTAAGCAGGCCAGAAGTCCTGAACTGATAGCAACTAAAATGCTGCGAATAGATGGCACAGTATAGAGGCCACCAATTATTCCAGCAGTCAGTACACCATTCATCTGCGCTATTAATAGCGGAAGGGAACTGACTGCTAGTATGCTGGGATAGATGGGTGTGTAGTATTGCTGTAAAAATACGGTGCAGGTGATGCTGGCTGCCAGAGCTAGCATGGCAAGGTAGCGAGAAGAAATGGCGAAGGCAACAAAGACTATCAAACCACCCAGCGGGGTGCCATTGAAATAGAGCGAGCCCAGCGGGGCAAACAGATTTAATGCACTTTCACCTGCTGGAGCTACTAGCCAGGAGGGCCAATCTAGTCTAAATTCCAGATTGCTAAAGAGATGCGATTGTCCTAATGCTTGAATTGTAAAGGGAGATATTGCAAAAGGTGATGTTGATAGTGCCGCATGTGGTGCTGCATGTGTTGCTAAAGATGTTGCTAAAGATGGTGCTAAAAATGATGTCATGCCCAGGTGTGAGGCAATCGGCAGCATTAAGTAACTGGTCAAGACATAGGGTAGGCCGAGCACTGGTAGCCGCCAGGCTTTACCTAGTGTGTCGCTGAGACAAACTGTGGCTAATACTATTAGCACTGCGCCTAAGGCGAGCACAGTAATTGATGCCAGGCTAGGTTGGTAGAGCGAGCCAATGAGCATGCCGAAGAGCAGGCCGTTGACTATTTCGATTTCACCGCCTGCCGGAAATGACAGCATCTTTCTGGTCACGACAACTAGAGCGGCGCATTCAAGGCCGCTTAAGCCTGTAGCGGGGTGGAGCATTGTGCAGGCAAACAGAAGAAAGCGAGAGAGTGGATGGTGCAGTCCGAAAAACGAGCCGTAGCCGCTGAAAACTTTGGCAAATGCTTTTAGCATGGTAGTGGTTCCTTAAAGAAAGGGCAAGGCGAGGTGCTCTGGTAGTCGGTCTTGTGACGTCATTACTTCTAGATTCTCGGCTTCGCGGATAACTGAAACTTCGCCGCCCTCATGCACAAGCACGACGTTAGGGCGATATTCTATAAATTGCATCCACTGAGTGTTGTTGTATGCTCCAGTGGGGCTAATCACCATAGTGTCACCAACTTGCAAGGGGGGCAGCTGGATAGAATTTCTCACTACGTCGATGTTCATGCACAGTGGCCCATAGAGCACGGTTTCTTCTGGCAAACCCCGGCACGGGGCTGCCAATTCCACTTTGTGGTTGTACCAATAGGCTGTAAAAAGTAAATTTGTACCAGCGTCGAGAATGGCCGCTTGCCTGCCATCTGGTAAGCGTTTCCTCCCGACTACCGAAGTGAGCAAGACTTGGGCATCATCCACTACTGCTCTGCCGCTCTCAATTATTAGTTTAGGCATTGGTCTGTTGGTGCGAGTGCGGTACATGGTTTCTTCCACAAGGGTATTGCAGATTGCTTCTGCATACTCACCAATTGATGGCACCACTTGATCTGGTGGGAGGTAGATCCCTTGCAAGGCATTGTGCGATGGCAGACCGCCACCTAGGTCGATTGTATCGATGCAGACTTCCTCTCTCCCCTCTAGATCGCGCATAAACTTACACATAATTTTTACTTGTTCGCTGTAAGCGCGAGGCTCAAGAATAAATGTACCAATGTGGCTGTGTAGGCCTTTCAATCTTAGGTGTTCGCTTAGCACCACTTCTTTGGCGGCTTGGTGTGCTTGGCCTGTTTCAATATTGAAACCAAAACGACTCCAGGGCTCGCTGAAACCGGTATCGAAATTGAGCCGCAGGCCTACTGAGGCGACGCGCCCTTGGGCACTAGCGACAGACTCAATTAGGTGTAGTTCGTCAAGATGGTCGATGTTTATCTGTGCACCGTCAGCGATGGCGCGCTCTAGAATTCTTCTGGCTTTGTTCGGGCCGTTGAAGATAATTTTGTCTCCGGGAACTCCTAACTGTCTAGCTTTCTCATATTCAAATGCTGAGACTACTTCTGCCAGAGAGCCCTCTTGATGCATGATGTTGCAAACGGCACTGATATAGTTTGTTTTGTAAGACCAGCCGTGGCTTACATTGCCGTAGCGTACTTCGAATGCTCTCGTTAATTGGCGCACATTTTGTCGCAAACGGCTTTCGCTAGTGACGAATAGGGGTGAGCCGTACAGGGCTTTTAGTTGTTCGATGTCAACATCAAATACATGATTTACACGTTTTTCTTTGGGGCGGGCACGGCCAAATTTGTTGATTTCGCCAATGCGGTGAGGCTGAATCAGTGGCGGTTCCCAAACCATACTGTTTGAATTGTTGCTAGGCATTAGAATCTCCAGAAGGCAGTTAGATGGATCTGTGTATGCATGCGGTGGCGAAAGCGCTAGCCCAAGTTTTTAGGATGATTTCCTAGCCTGACTTCCTAGCCTGACTTGCTATGCCGATTTTTCCTTGATGGCCCTTAGTTCAGCATTTTGCACAGGACCGCTGCGACCGTTGACCAAAACTGATTCAAATTCCGACAGGTCGAGCACTAGCTCTTGAGCGTGGCGGATGAAGAAGTATCCTGATGTTGGGGCTGCGAGCCCAAGGTCAGTGCGCTTGTCTAGAAGCTTGAGGACGGCAATGGGAAGATTGCGATTGACGGCCTGACTTAGGTAAATCCACGATGGAAAGCGTGGATTGATTTCAATTAGAAAGATGCGACCGTCTTCGCCTCTAATTGCTTCAACCTCAAGCGGTCCGCGCCAAGAGAGCGCTTTGACAAGTCGCTGAGCTGTTTCTAGCATGGCTTCATCAATAATAGTCACTCCCGCCCAAGCCTTGCCTTTCTCTGTAATGGCTCGCTTGCGCATGGTGACATGGCCTACCAGATTACCTGCTCCGTCACCAAGGCCGGCAAGATTGAGTTCGTCTCCCTTGATCAATTCCTGCACGAGGCAGGGATAGCCCCATTTCGTGATCAGTTTGCAGAAAACTGATTTTGCTTCTACCGAATTATTGACCATGGTGGCATCATAGAAAATACCTTTTAGCACTAAAGGATATCGCCAGCCGTCTTCGCTGTGTCCTGCGCTGGCTACACGGTCGAAAAAGGATGGGTCAGTCAGCACCTTGGTTCTAGGAACTGGAATGTCTGCAGATTGGCAGAGCTCCACAAGGTGATCTTTGGCGCGCAAGGTAAATTGGTCACGGCTTGGTATAAGCATTTTGATGCCATTTTGGGCAAGCTCTCCTCTCAGCCGAATGAAGTTGGGCAGCTCAGAGTCTAGGCACGGAATAATGGCATCTATTTGCTCGGAGTCGTGAATTCCCATAAGGCGCTCCATCAGCACCTCGTCGCCGCTCGAGGGATAAGGCAGCAGGTAGCTGGCTGTGAAGTATTGGCGAGCGTATAATCCCGCATCTAAAGCGTCGTAGGCAAGGCCAATGACGCGTCCCTTAAATTCGGGATGTTCAATTAGGCAGCGCGCCACGGCCATGCCTGGCCCTGGATTTTCGGCATGGGCGTTGACGCCGGTAACAGCGATTGTCCAATGTCGCCAATCTCTTTTTAGTTGACTTGTTTCCATTAGTTATTGTTCTCCACTGAGCAGCGGTGATCGTCGATTTTGGCGGCTTACAAAATGGCTTTGATTTTGCTAGTTATTGCTAGCGTGTTATAGATAGCGAGTTATAGATAGCGAGCCAGTTGCATCATGAATGCTTCGACTGAGCAAAGCGTTAACTCGTATGGCTTTTGGCAACGCAAGGCGAGCTCTTGAGCTGCTGCTTGAGGGCTTTCGCTGCGCTTGAGCATTTCGATAACTAGATGGCCTGTTTGGTTGACCGTAAAACTTTGTCCACTCTGAGGATCAAAAATGAATCCAGTTTCGCTTACTGCCAGCTGTTTAAGGCGTGCACAGTTTAGGGGCATTAGGTCTTCCTGTGTGTTTCTCTGTGTGTTTTCCTGTGTATTTTTCTCTGTGTTTTGCGCTGTATATTTTTTGGTGTCTTTCTTGATCGAATTGGAATTGTCCATTTCAGAGACCTCCGGTCGCGCGTTCTAGGTTGGCAATGCGCCACTTGGTGTCGATTGGCTGCTCGGCGTAGCGGTGAAGATAGCCGACTGTTCCTGTCTGAGCTGTCTTCAGGCACTCTTTGTAGTAGTTGATCGCTTGCTCTGGTCGGTCTAGAGCTTCGTAGCTCGCTCCCAGGTAATATGACAGCGCATTGTATTGATTAGCTGAAAGTTCTCCTGGTAGCTCTGCCGCGAATTTTACTTCTGGGCTTTGGCAGTAGCGCAAGTCGTTTATAGCTAGCAGAGGCTTTCCTGTTGCCAACCATAGCCTGGCGCGTGCCATGAGAGCGTTGCCTGATTGTGGATGGATTTGTACTGCGCGGTTGAGATCGTAGAGTGCAAGAGTGTATTGTTTTTGATCCATATAGCAGAGACCGCGTTCTGTGAGTGCCCTGCTGTGACTGGGCACGGTATCAATGGTTTTGGTTAGGTCGGCAATGGCCGAATCGGTGCAGCCGATTACTCCGTAAAAATAGCCGCGCTTGTACCTAGAGTTAGAGTCTTGAGAATTGAGTGCGAGTTTGCGGTCGCAGTCGTTTAGAAGTTGCAGTAGTAAAGTTCCAAGAGCCGTATTGGGGGCTGATTGCTTCCATTGAGTCAGGGTCTGCTGTTCTGTGCTGGAAAGTGCATAGGACGGTGCGGCTTGACCGAAACCAATTTGGTAAGAAGAGGTTGAAGTCAATAATGCCGCTAGTAGGATTGCTCTCTTTTTGTAGTGTTTTTCGTTCATTTCATTTTTTCCATCGTTCGTTGGTGCTGTTTGCAATCGCACTTCTCATTCCCATACTAAAAAACGCTCATGGAAAACCAATGAAGGAAATAAGGAGAAATTATGGAGGTTGATATTGAGTGTTCACTTGCCTGCGCTCATGGCTGTGACTAGGTTTCTTGCTGGGGCGAGAAAAGTGGAACCGATATCGCTTTGGCTCCGCAGTGAGAAAAGTGGAACCGATATCGCTTTGGCTCCGCAGGGAGAAAAGTGGAACCGATATCGCTTTGGCTCCGCAGTGAGAAAAGTGGAACCGATATCGCTTTGGCTCCGCAGTGAGAAAAGTGGAACCGATATCGCTTTGGCTCCGCAGTGAGAAAAGTGGAACCG
>JAUYRX010000033.1:0-9934 GCA_030696635.1 Candidatus Melainabacteria bacterium | reverse complement strand
GTTGGCACTGGCCATCCCTGTGCCACCACCTCCTCCTCCGCAGGGAGGATCATTCTCTGGTGCATCAGGAGTGGTGTCGTTCTGATTCCTACCACTAGCTGTGCCCTTACCGAAAACTGTTTTTGCTTCTTCGTCTGATACGGGGCTCCAGCCTGGCGGCAAAGGCTTGCTGGTTGGTACTAAGAAGTAACCATCAGTCTCTTGTTCTAGAGCTTTTGCTGTTACCCACAGCTGTCCATCAGTATCAAAGGTTGGGTCTTTAATATGATACAAGTCATTGTCAAGCCCAACGATAGCGGCGAAGTGGTTTACACTCCAATGCATCACGCATGGAAAGACGAAAGCAGCTCCCTTAGAGCGTTTGGCTGCTTGATATTTCAAACCGACCTGGTTAGACCAATCTTTCACTTGAGCTAAGTTGGTGCCTTTATCTGTTGACTGTGCCTTCTCTAGAATCGGATTCATTTCATGACTAGTCTTTGAGATATTCAAGATACTATTGAGAGCATACGGGCCACACTTGAAGGAACGCCCTGGTGCACTTTCCATACTCCAAAGACCTTCCTTGGCTCCCCTAACTTTCTGCTCAGCCGAGCCGAAGAAGGCTCGTTCTTTAACTAAAGCTAGATACTTTCTCAGCTCGTCTTTCCTGCCAACCCGCGCATCTATTATTAAAAGGCTAGAAATTGCTTGGTCTGCAACTACTGCTTTGTCTCTATCAGTTTCACCTTTTGCCCCTTCCCAGGCTGCTTGAAATAGCGATAGTGCTTCTGAAAGGTAGCCAGACTTAAACTTGATCTCGGCTAGATTTACTTGAACGGACGGAACCCAACGGGAGCTTGGATAATCAGCGAGAAATTTCTCAAACGGTGCTAGATCCTGTTTATCCTTGCCAACAGCTGGAACAGCTGCATTTTTGAATGCTTTGATGGCTGCTGCTAGAGCCAAGTTCTCACCAGAGACAGCACCGGTCGACATTGGCACAAGCGGTTCTTGAAATACTCGCGCAGTCGTTAGTTCAAGATCTGTTGGAGTAGCTGAGAACCTGAGCTCCGGTTTGACGATAGTTACTGAACGTGGCCCAGTTTTCACTTGAACATTTTCAGGCGGTGGCGCCGGTGTATCTGGATGATGCGGTATCTCTGGCATTGCCAATGCAGCAAGCGGAGTTGTCGTCGATACCATCAGAAGAGTCAGGCCGATGGCAAGAAGCCGAACGACAAATTTTGAGCTTTTAGAAGCAAGTCGGTGATGCATGTTAAGTCCGTAATTCATTCTATTGATTCTCTCTGACCGTCATCGAGGATACTTTTACTGCGGAATAGCGCTGGTTGGAAGCTGTAGATTAATCTGAAGGGGCCTTAGGTCAGCAGCATTTGGTGCAGGCCACTTCGTGGCATCGAGTGTATAAGTTGCCGTTGTCACCGTACTGCTGACACCGTTGGCCACAACCAAGCATTTCAGAGTCTGTGTGTAATTTATTCGCACCGGCTTTGAGTAAACCAGCGAACTTGTCGTCGGCGTTGTTCCATCCAAAGTTATGAAGCCCGTTCCGTTATAAGGCACTGCTATTGCCACTTCTGTCGGTTGTAAAAGCGTACTTGTGCCCACGCTAAATACAGGCGCAGCAGTGGCCGTGGCAGTGGTGAGTTGATAGCGATTGAAGAGATAGGCCTGAATATTTTTTCTCTCGGTTTCGGTAACTGCGCGGCTATATACAAGAAGCTCTGCTAGTTCACCATTCCAGTAGGTAGTTACTGTGTTATTTGCACCTAGAATATTCTGCGTTCTAGCGATATTTACTAAATTCTGCACGGTGCCAGATATCTTGCTTTCGCCATTGACTGAAATACTTGCCGATGCAGCACCATTGTGAACCGCGTCAACTAGTTGAAACTTACCAACAGTGATGCTGCTAGTTGGTGTGATGACATTGCTAGCGGTGGTCCCATTGTACGCATTGAGCCGAACCTGGGTGTTGACAGTTTCCAAACTAACCAAGTTCGAAGGCCCAGCGTTTGAAAAAGCTACAAATGTTTTGGTCGCGGTACCAACAGGCTTGATCAGAGCGAAAATTGAAAAGCCTGTTGTTAGGTCAGTTAGTTGATTTGCCAACACGTAGTTTCTTGATGAGCCATTGAAAGAGGCTGAGGGATAGCCATTGATAGCCGATGAAACAAGAGTGGCCTGCTTCGAACCCGTCGCTTGAGTGCCATTGTTGGCAGGTGCACTACCCGAAAGATCGTTAAGTTGGGTGATGTTTGACCCGCTTAGAATTGGACTGAAGTCACTCCTAACCCAAAGCTTCAAACCTGTCCTCGGGACACCCAGAGTGTTCTCGTCAGACTGAATATTGGCAATGGTTTCTGCACTCGTAACACCACTGAGAAAAGCTACAGACCTTATAGTTGCAGTATCCCCGATACTAAATGGTGCACTGTATACGGTACTAGTTGTGGTGGCGGGGCTTCCGTCCGTCGTAAAATAATAAGTTGCCCCGGCATCCCCGGTGATGGTCACTGTCGGTTGCACAGTGGAGTACACACCAGTCGATGGCGTAATCACCGGTGGATTGACCGCACAGCTCGGCAGAGCATAGACAAGAGAGAGCGTTAGAACCCCCAAGAAGAAAGCCCACTTCGCCATTCCTACGGCCGTTTCAGTTCCTTTCCAGAACTTCTCAATTAATCGAAAGCAAAAGACATTTAACATCAGGCGATAAGCACCTCAAGTGGGTTGTTCTCACGATAACTATTTTCAAGCCCTAACTGAACACAGTCAGAACCAAAATAAGATCAGTTTTTATCCTTGCACCAGAGCGAACCCAAAAAGAATGACACTACTAGGTAATACGGGACGCCAAGGTGCATTGAAATTGAGGCGCTAGAAATAAGCAGAATCTAGGGAACCTTTGAAGCAAATGTGCCTTAAATTGACTTTGCCCTCAACCACTAACGAGATAACACACATTAGTATTTAGTTATCTCCCGTCCAATCCTTATATCTTTGTATTTAAGTATTGCAGCAAACAACCTAAATACGAAGACATCAACATCGCTATCAAATCTGACACCCATAAAATTGCCGCTCGAATCAAAATTCGAACACCTAACTATTCAGGTCCGAAAACCCAAGCGAAGCAGTCATCTAGACCTTAGGAAATTAGGACTTCAACCTAACTTTCCCCTCACTGGAAGGTTGTTAATTTATCTTGTTAACGGACGCGTTCATCGTGAGGACTTTCGGGAAATGTGATTTGATAATGAAACGAATTTGCACCATTTGTGATACCGGATTTTCGCGTTGTGCCGAGCGTCAGATAATAAGCATTCTGTTTCGACCCCAAATTCCGAGGCTTGAAATGCATACTGCGCAAGAGTCTTCAGACCTGAATTTTTGGGCGTTCAAATGTCGCTGACTGTAATTCCAACTCTCTGATTTGATAAATCAGTAGTAGCAAGACAAGATTTTACGCCAAACGCGATAAGGAAAAGGATCACCACTTATTCTCATATGGCGCGAGCAAAGGCTCGCGCTGGTCACCCGCCCGCCGCCCCAGCTGCGCAGTATAAGGGTTTTCTGAGCTTAATTGCGCCTTCACTTTGGTATGCGCTGATACAACCTACGGCTAGGATCATTAACCTCAACGAAATAAGGTGGTTTCAACTTTTTAGGCCAGACTAGAAGATTGACAGCGCCTGGCTTCTGTACCGAATTGAATTTCAGACCATCAAACCGATTGGATAGATGAGCAGCCCGTGCCAGTACATGCGTTGGCACTAGATCACCTGTGAGCATTTGTTCAAACCACGGTCCGGCTAACTCTGCCTCATCTGTTCCCAGAGTGTCTCTTACTGTAGGCTCTGTCAAATCCAAGACATGCTCAACATCGACTGATATGGCAACGATCACAGTCGGAGGTGGAGTGAAGGCAAAACCGCTTGCGGCAATAGAAGTGGCTGTACCATGAGTTTCGATATAAGATGTTTCGAAGTTTGCCGATAGATATAGCGATGCCGGTCCGTTTTTGGGAGTGAACCGCTGTCCAGTCTTTCGTGCTCCTAGGCTGAAAAGTGGTTGCGGCGGCGAGAGGCTATGCATTGCTACTTCCGCAATCGAGCGATAGAAAACCCCACTTACTCTGGTTCTGGGCACCGCATTTAGTGCTATTGTCAGTTGCTTGCCTCGATGCATTAATCAGGATGCCCCAGCAAGGTGTCATCCCAAAGATCAGCAAGTTGAGCGGCGTGCCCTTTTTTGATCAACTCAACTGGTAGCGTGTTTGGCATGGTTGGATTGTGCGCGTTGAGCCAGATTTTCAAAGCTGGTTGCAATGAGCCGGTCGTATACTTGACGGCTGAGGCAATCCTCTCATATGGGTAGAGAAGCTTTTGCAAGCCGTCTGAGTCAGGGGTTTGGTGGATAGTCTGCAATTTTTTACCAATACCTCGGGCAACATCAGCAAGTGCTATGCCGAATTCGTCAGCGATCATAGAGGCATCAAGTTTGCCGCTTCTGGGATTGCGAAGCTCAGCAACGGCATTAGTCAGAGATTGCCCGGCAGGAACAGCCTTAGCGGCGCGATCCACTTGAGTAAGTAGTTTTGCTATTCGATGTTGGAGTTCCATCGCACGTGCCGGACTAGAGACTAATTCAGTCCGTGGGTCGTTTACTGTCTGTGACCAGGCACCGGATGCCGGCGAAACCAAAAGGATTGCCGGTATGCTCGGTTGAAACTTTCGGACAGCGTGCAAAAGGTCCATTCCGGCCAATTCCGGCGTTTCATAAAGAACTACTATGTCTACTGTGCCTTTGGTGACTTCCTGGCTAAGTTGCTCAATGGAATTGGCGGACTGCATCTCAAGTTCAAACATTTGCTGTCCTTGATGAAGCTCATTCTCTAAGTTGGTGTCCGGGTTCAAGGCCATTGCGCGGTAGTGATTCATCTAGTCCACCTATTTGTACTACCGCCATTATACAGCGAATATCAATTAAAAATCAATGATTAATCTTGTGAAAATCAAGGACAAGCTAGTTTATGGCTGGGCTTGGCCGTGGTCAACGGTGTTTTAGGTTCGTGGCTCTGCTGCTTTCCGATTCTTGATTCGCAGCCCCACCGGCCGTCAAGCCGCCTTGGGCGACGGCAATGGCTTGACTGACCGGAGCCGCGAATCACCTCTTCTGCCGCGCAGCAATGAGCTGCATGAACAGAGTGAGGAATAAAGCTATGAATACAGCGATGAAAAATCAGATTGACCGCAGCATTGAATTCGGAGCGGAGGCTGACTGGAAAGCCGTAACGGTGCGGATTAAGCAGATCCTGTCTTCTATGGGAGTAGTGATGCCTGAATTAGAAGATTTGGCTCAAGAGGTCTGCATCAAAATCATAGGTCGCAGGGTGCGGGTCCGCTACAGGAGTTGGTTGAAAGTGGTGGCGCGCAATGTAGTTGTAGATTTCTATCGCCGTCAGTATCGACGCGTTGAAGGAATCTGCAGAGAAGGTGAGTTCGTATCATCGGATCAGGCAAGTAGTGCTGGCAAAGAAGATACTGATTGCAGGCTCTCTTCTGTTCCAAATCCTGTCAGAGATGTTCTGGAGTTCGATTTCAAGGAAGCGATAGTGCGGGAGTTCGCTGGGTTAGAAGCACATCAGAAGCAAACGATGTATCTGTATGTCGAAGGAGTTCCTTATAACCAGATTGCTGCATTGACAGGCGTTTCGGGAGGAACCGTGCGGTCAAGAATACACTATGGTAAGCGCAAGCTCAGAGAGAGTCTAGCGGCATTTCGCTAGATTGCCAACAATTGAATAACCTAGGTTAAGGGGAGATTGTCTCCCCTTCTTGTTTTTCGCTTTTTGCTTTTGAGGTCGCTGAGGGATTAGGCAAGAAGAATAGCTGTGTAGTTTATACTGGTGCCACAGAGTTAGCGGGCCTGTTTTAGTGAGAGAGTTGACCATGGTCGGTACAAGTTACAAGGAGCGACTCGAAGTGCTCAAAGAGATCTTGCTAGCCGTTCCGCCTGTAAAGCTTGTTGATATTCTCATGGAAAGGGTTGTCTACGACCAAAGCCTGTGGACTTATCTTGATGGCATGGCCAAAACTGAGGTCCCAGAAACTGGTGCCATAGAGTTGTTTGAAATGGCCAAGAAGGTCATCACCAGAGCATATGGTGATGACACGCTAGACTACAAGGATGCTAGGTACCATTTGCCTGAGCTTTATTCCGCTCAATCAATAGTGGAACAACTTTTTGACAAGGGTCACTACCAGCAGGTTATAGACCTTTTTAATTGGTCGCTTCAATATGAGGAGTGTATGGCTACGCCTTCTTGGCCTGATGATTTTATGGATCTGGCTTACATGCCGCTAACCGTTGTCTGCTTAAGAAGTCATCTTCGGCTTGGCAAGGCACCAGAAGAGGTGGCCGAGATTTATATCAAGATGCGGGATGACAATAAGTACGGCATGTTTTATCATTTGCACTATTTGGCGCCAAAGGATGAAGCTGATTTGGCGCCAGTCAAGAAGATTTTAGATAAATCTAGGAAGTAGAGAGAACGACTTCTTTGGAAACTTAGTTCCAAAGCTTTTATTTGCATACACGATGGTGCCCGATTGGGCGCATTTCGTATATACAAAATCCTCCTTTTGGATGTGTTTCTGCTGATAAGGGATTTTGTTTAACTGACATAGTGTAGTAGTTCTGGGCCTCCAGATCCATTGACTTCTGCTATGGTGAAAGAGGCTCCTAAGTCCCGAAATCGAGGTTGGGTATGAACAAAGCAGATTTGGTTGACGTCTTAGCGCACGAAGTTGGTACCACCAAGAAAGAGGCTGAGATGGTGGTTAATGCCTTCATGGACACTGTTGTGAGAGAAGTGGCGCGTGGAGAGAAGGTGACATTAGTTGGTTTTGGAACCTTTGATGCTAGTCAGAGAAGCGCTCGCACTGGGCGTAATCCGAAGACAAATGAGCCGTTGGATATCCCGGCAAAGAGAGTCGCTCGCTTCAAAGCGGGCAAGGACTTTGCAGTAGCGGTCGACAAAAAGTCCAAGTAAATCAGTTAAGAGCTGGTTGCGATTTTGCTAGCAAGTAGCGTCTTTGAGCTTGTTGCCTTAAGGTCGGCACTGCCTATGGTGCTTGTTTTTCGGTCTTGCTATTTCTTTTGACATTCTGCGCTGCTTCCTAATTTTACCGTCGCGGCGCCACCACAGCGCAAGCGGCGGTATTTTTGCTGGTCTCCTTTCTCAAGGCTTGCCCTGTCGAGCCTCGCCGGTTGGTTCTCCTCAGTAGCGCTTGCTCTCAAGCAATGAGGAGGACCGATGGAAAATCATGACAATGACTTGGGGTATGGATTGGCCCTAACGAATAATAGTAAAGTTGGTTGGGCATTTAGTTTGCCTAGGACTGAGACCTGTATTAATGCCACCAAAATATGTAAAGCTGTCTGTTATGGCAATGGCATTAGATATCAGTCTAAGGGCCAGAAAGAAAAACGAGCTCGTAATCTGCGAACAGTAGAGTTCCTTCTAGCAGAGGGTGGCCCTGAGTTATTGGCAGAGAATCTTTCGATGTTGGTCGAACAGGCGAGGCCACGAGACTGGCTCACTGCCAGGATAACGGGCAGGCGGACAATAATCCCATTCACGTTAAGGCTAAATGATATTGGGGATTTCTTTTCTGTAGAATATGTGCTGGCCTGGGTTTTAGTGGTTCGAAAATATGTCGATTGTGCTTTTTGGTTCTATTCCAGGAGCTTTGTTGAGTTAGATATGCTGATGGCACTAACTGAGTTAGCTGCTTTGCCTAATTGCCAGGGCTGGCTATCGGTGGACTCGGAGAACTTTTCACAGGCGATATTAGCTAAGTGCAATACACCGGTTGGCGTCTGGAAACTAGCATTGATGCAAGACAAAGACCTGTTGCCTGAGGTTCTTGTGTCGTTGAAGCAGTCGGTTGGTTTTGGAGAAGTGGTGCACTTCCCTGTTCACCGTGGTGGTCATCATGTTGAGCCGATTCGAGACAAAGTACTCACTACTTGCCCAGCAGTGACTGGTGTGTACAAGCTTCAGAGCAATGCTGCTTTGGCCCGTCCTTGTCAGATATGTAGCTTTTGTCTGCCATAGAGAGTGGCGAGGGAGTAGTTACTGCTCCCTTTGTTGCTATTGACTGCAGGTCTAAATTTCGTTTGTTGCTTCCTTTGCTAGTTTCTTTGGCGGGTTTTGCTGTGCGTTGATTGAAGCTTGTTGCATATATCCGGTTTTGAATTTCTACTTTCGATATGTTCTTCGAATGTGAATTGGCACTGGTCTTTTTTCTTTGATTGCACTATCGCCTTATCGATTTCTCTAATATCAAAGTTTGCCTTGTCCGTTTGCATCGACTTCTCTTTTGTTAGTTTTGTTTGCTTTGTGTAGCTGTGCTTTTGACAGCTTATTTGCTTTGACCGTATCACCGGCTGGTGCTCGGTGGTTTTTTGCGCGCCGTATTCAAATGGAATAGGTGTTCATGTGTCTCTCCGTGCGGTGTTAATGAAGTGCGAGAGTTGCACAACTTTGCAGTAGCGCAATGGCAGACCCTTTCAAGGCGCTAGCTTCGCATGCGTCCATGCACCACGGCAAAGCCGTGCCTCTGTGATTGCACTTAAACACAGCACTGGAGGTGCTTTCAAATGAACAACCAAATCACCATCGTCGGACACGTCGGACAAAACCCAATTGAGCGCTCTGTAGCCGACGACAAAGTGGTCAAATTCTCAGTAGCGGTCAAGGAGTTCTCTACTAACAACGAAAAGAAAACTATGTGGATCGACGTTGATGCATGGAACAAGCTGGGCGACCTTGTCATGGAGAATGTCACAAAAGGCCGAGAAGTTGCAATAACTGGAAGACTCGCCATCAACCAATTCACGAAAGAAGAAGATGGTGTTCTGGTAAAGATGTCGAAACCGGTAATCAAGCTAACGAGCTTCCATCTCTGTGGTGCACGGCCGATTCCTGTCAGTGAGACAGTAGCTGAGGAGAAACCGGTCAAACGCAAAAGGCTCGCTGCAGTGAATGGCTAACTTAAAAGAGAGAGGCAGTAACTCTGCCTCTCTTCTTCTCTCTGCTTTTCAGCTGGTCTGCTTGTGTGGTTTTCCTAGTTTTCTATGAGCAGTTCTGTGGCTTGCGGAAGGAGAAGCTGGCTAGCGATCGCTGCTAGCTGCCTTCCCATGCCCGGCTTCAAGCCTAAACCCGCACCCCAAAGTCCATGTCCGAGCCCTGCGGGTGCGCGCTGCTGCCGCTTATACAAGCGGCATCAGAACGCAGACAGGACTTTGGGACCCTAGAGCGGGTTTTACCGGCATTGCCGCATGGGGTGCGCTGCACCGAGAACGTCTGCGAGCTGTTAATGGGAGGACAAGAGACTATGAAATCGGTGAATAAGAGAAGGATAGCTAGAGCCTTGGCTGCATTGCGTGGAACACCAACGCGCGGTCTAGCGGCTGGATACTACGATCGTGCAAGCCGGTCAGATTGTCAGAAGTGCCCGGCGACTGGGATATTTGAATTGTTGTGTGATCTTCGACATCTGTGTGACACCTTAAATCTTGATTTTGAGATTTTGGATACGCGGAGCGGCTATCAATATCTGATTGACAGTGATTGAGCGGCAAAAGGCCTCTCTCTTCTCTCCTCAAATAATATTGCTTTGACTTGGCCGTTTAGGACCAGGGCCGCAACTTCCCATTGGAGGTTGCGGTTTGCTTAGTAGGCGTAGCGGATTGAGATCATCGGAGCCTGGGATTGAGATCATCCGCGATTTCTGGCGCAAATTGATTGAGACTATAAGTGATGGCTGGTGCACTTTAATTGAGACTGGGCGCACATTGATTGAGACGGATACAAATTGATTGAGACTGGAGCGATTTAATTGAGATTATCCGCACCACA
>JAUYRX010000001.1:0-84436 GCA_030696635.1 Candidatus Melainabacteria bacterium | reverse complement strand
ATTGGCATTGGCTTCTTGAGAAGTGCAGATTTGCTGATATAAGGTACGAGCAAAAATGAACTGGCTCGATTGATATGAACTCTGCGCGCGAACTCTTACTTCATTATTGTAATTGACTGAATAACTTGACAGCGGTTGATTATAGGCTATGGCCCGCCCCGTTGACTGGGCAGAGGCAACTTGCCTAGACCCAAGTGATATCAGGATGGTAGAGGCTAGAACAAAGCAATAGATAGACTTGAGTCTGGATTCCATCGAGAGAGATTCCTTCAGCGCAGTGGGATTGCTCTCAAGTTAGAGACTTAATTGTGACCATTCCATGGCCAACGATGGGAGAAATACGAAATTGAACGTGACTCCTGCATGAGTCTCCGGGCGGGCGCAAGAGTATTTCAATTCATCTTTGAATCGAGGAAGTCTGATTATTGGTTTTTCGACTTTCCCTCTTGCGATTATGGGTATGATTGTCGCGTTTACTAGAAAATCTAGATTTGGTTCAACTTTCGCCAGTGCAAGAGCAAATCAATGTATCCACCTACAGTCGCTCTCGCCTGAGTCTCTAGCAGCCCTTTCTGAAGAGCGGCTGCATCAGATTGCCGATGATGCCAGGCTTGCGCAAAATGTTGACCCTGCTGAAATTGTTTCATTGCATTTGCTCGAGCGAGCAGAAGCTTCTATGAATAGGTCCTGATTACTCGCTAGACCGTATTTCCCGCAGTTCATGCCACTAATTTGCCACTGTTGACACCGTAGAGTGAAGCCTGAGCCTTACCAGTCTTCTTAGGAGATCCAATGGCAAAGTATTTTGAAGTATCGGACGGAAAAGCTGCTGAGCTGTATGCTGCTGTGAAGGCACAAGACGGACCTGCTGCGTCGAAGCTACTGGAAGATGTCGGTTCCTGTGGTTGGAGTAGTCTGCTTCAAAAGACTAACCAATATAGTCGTAAGCGGAGTGACAGCAGTATGGCTGACTTTTACGGCAATCTTGTGATCGGAAGTAGTGAGAAAATAGCAGGAAACCCGCATGAAGTTCTGCACTTGTTTGAGAGACCTCAAAGAGGTGTTAGCGGTACGCATATTCCCCTAGCGTCTGTAACGGATCAGCGGTGCGAGAAGAAACCTCCTATCGAAAAGTAATGGCCAGCCTCATTCCAAGGCAGTAGTCATGGCGCCACCAAGAAGCTTGAGGTTGAGGCTACCGCCACTGAAGAGCATATCTTCTAGAGCTAGGGTAACGTGCTCTTCTTGCAAAACGTCCTTGCCACCGGCCTGAAGGACATGTTGCGCCGAGCGCCGCATAAGTTCTTTTATAAATGCCGGACTGGCATGCTCAGTTTTCTTTACGATTAAGTCGGAGAGTTTTTCTTTGATACTCAAACCGCGACCATAGAGTTTTACTAGTTTTCGTCTTCCCTCGTCATCTGGCAATGGGAACTCAATAGATTGATCTATCCGTCCAGGCCGCGACGATAGTGCTGTTTCAAGCTGTTCTGGTCTATTGGTTGTGAGAACAAACAAAATCTCGGCATCTTCTCTTAGTCCATCCATTTCGTTTAAAAGCTGATTGAGCAAGCTTTCTTCGCAAGGGCTATTCATATCATTGCGATTTCTAGCAATGAGATCAGCGTCTTCGATGACGAGCATTGCTGGTTGCAAAAATCTAGCCAGAGCGCAATATTCTTCCAGAAGTCCAACCTGATTGGCTGTTATCAGCAAAGTAGTGTGGTCTGGCAGTTGACTGGCTAAATAGTGGATGGTATGTGTCTTTCCTGTTCCTGGTGGTCCGTAGAAGAGCAGACCTTTTTTCACGGGCATTCCTAGCTCACGAAGCTTGGCGCGAAACTGAATGAACTCGGTGACGTTGCGCTCAAGAAGTTGCAGAGTCTTGGGCGGTAGAATCACATCTTCGCGCACCACTTGTCTCAGCTTGTGCACTCGTACAGAGCCAGACTTGCCTGAATAGCGTGAAGCTCTCTCGAGTGAGATTACCTTGCCTCGGAAAGAACTATTGCGATTAACCAACTGCTCTAGCTCATGGAGGAACTTTCTCGATAGTGCTAGGCCTTCTTCACCTGGCGGTACTGCAATAGTGAGTGATATGCCGTCTTCGGTGTGCCGTTCAGGCATTGCTAGAATCACAGAGAAGAGTGTTTTGCCGTCTCGACAGGTCCAGAGTACCTGCTTCATGCAGCGCGCCGGGTGTTCATCACCAATGTCGACTTCGTCGTATTGCAATGGTCCAATAAGCACAGGATCGCTGCCGTCAGTCATGCAGTCTGAAAAACTAAGAGCCGAGAAGCCGTAGGAACGATGAGCGCCGAAAGGTTTAGCCTCAAATTTCTCAGCAAAAATATGGTCTATTGCGCGTTGCAGGTCTACTCTAGCTGTAATTGGAAACTGACGGGTTGCCGTAATTAGCTCTGTTGGGGAGATCTTGCCAAAGTGATCGGCGAGAGCCGTCAACATCAAGGTTTTGGGATCTCGTTTTTGCTTCTTGCTCATTTTGCCCTTCGTATTTTTCTGCGTTACAAAACTCAGTTTAGGAGTTATACCCGCTTTAGTATGCTCGGGTTCACAGCTTTCTTGTAGCAAGACCAGCTGCAGTAATTTAATACTTGGCTCGGATAGATCTAGGTAATATCCTGAAGTACTGTGTCCCTTGTGATGTCAGAATGTTTGGTGCGATGTTGCTTGAGATCAGGGGTGGATTGTTATACTTCAACCAGCGAGGAATTCTGTAATTTTTGTGGTCGTACTAATGGCTCTTTGCTGTATCAATTTCTGCCAACTTCCCTGCTGTGGCGCTGAAGGTGAGAAGGCGAATATGAGTTGTGAGTTGGAGGTTAGTTCAACCGATGCCAGACCAGTGCAAAGTGCCGGAGATGGTGAAGTTCTTCGCGGCTATGGGCGAGGTATCAGTCACAGGATAAAACGATGCTGGTATCCGCCTAAAGACGGTAGGCACCCGGTGGTGCGATTTTCTTTGAATCGCAAGGGTGAAGTATCCAATCTTGGGCTATCCGTGAGTTCTGGGGACAAATTTTCTGATGAAGCTGCTCTAAACGCGGTAAAGCACGCTCAGCCCTTTAGAGCAATTCCCAAAGAGCTGCCTGCACCATTAGAGGCTGAGTTTAATTGTCAAATATACGGTAATCCAAACTCGCGGCAAAAGGCTCCTGGGCTGACTCTGCGTGTGCACCAATAATTGCTGGCTAATTTACCGCTTCTATGGTCGGAGGTGGTGGGGTGATTATTTGTTCTATATCGTAGGTGCGGAAGCCAAACTTTATCGCTTTGTTTTGCTCAAAGGTAAATGACAATATACCGGTTTTGCAATCAAACTCTAAGCTCGAATTAAATCTAGGGCTCATTCGACTCTGGCCAAATAGCTTATTCACTTGAGCTTTGCTCACTCCCATAAGGTTGGGCATGTTAGACTCGAAGATTTTTTGTCGTTTGAGTTCTAGCTCGGAGGCTCCTTCTGGTCTAATTGAGGGTTCGTAGTGCGGTCCACTATTGTCTGTATGCAGGTTGAATCGCTGAGCATCTTTGGATAGGACAAATTCATAACTTGCTATGCGTCCTCTACGGTAGAGAAGTTGAAGTACTTCATCATTTTCAACCTCATAACCTTCAGTATCGTCGTCGCTGTGGCTAGATGATACGAATTTGGGCTTTCCAATGCTTGCAGCGACTTGTTCTCGATTCATGCCGACAAAATTATGCACAAATGGTTGGAGTTTCTTCCATGTCAATTTCGCCTCCCTGATTTTCCCGCGCTCGACTCCAGTGATTGGATTTGGGTAGGTTGTAGTTTCATTAGCAAGGGTCGTCGGGGCACTAATGCTGATGCATGATAGCGCGCCAAATATTGCTACCAGGAACCGGTATTTCTGGTAAGTAGCGATTATATTTTTGTCCAGGCTGTTCAAGATGAACTTAATCCTGTGAGTAGCTAACGCCAACACGATTTCACTTCGATTATTGTCGGGATGAATTCGGGTATTTCTAGAGCAAACACCAATAGCAGAGCTGTTGGTAATAGTAACAGGCAGTCTGGACGCGCGTGGACGTAGTCGCAAATGCCTCCAGCCAAATTACCCATTTTAAACTCGATCAGTGCCCGCCTCTCGTAACCTCTGAGATAAGTCGGGTGAAGTTCAATGGCTTTGCTGTAGTCGCGGCGAGCTTCTTCTAATTTGCCTAGCGCTTCGAATGCTTTTCCTCTGCACCAATAAAGATCTGATGCTATTGGGCATTTTTGAAGGCCTTTGTTGCAGTCGTCAATGGCGCCAGTATAGTCGTTGTTTTCAAGTCTCAGCTTAGCTCTGCCTGAATATAGGAAGAAATAAGTTGGACCCATATTTATGGCTGCGTCGAAGTCAGCTATAGCTCCCTGTGTGTAATGCAAGTCGAGCTTCTCTTCCGCTCGACCGCCCAGCACAAAGGAGTCATTAGGCTCAAGCTCTAAAGCTTTGTTGTAGTCGGCGTGGGCTCTGGCGCAGTCTCCTATCTTGTGGTAGCAATCCGAACGACAGGCATAAGCGAGAGTTAGCCTTGGGTTCAATTCTATTGCTTTTGAATAATAGGTAGCTGCACCAATGTAATTCCGGCGGTCGTATTCACGATGACCTAGTTTGTTTAGCTTGTATGAAGCGGCAATATTGGTCTGACCAGCGCATGGTCCAACGCTTTCAGCATAAGCTGCCTGACAGGTCGCAATCGAAGCAATAATTGCTGCGAAGCCGATAACTTGGGCTAGGATACGCTTGGTGTTCATAGTGCCAGTCTATACTCGATAATGAGCCTTGCAAATGGGGAACTCCCCTTTACCCCGCACCGAAATTTGGGATAGAGTTGTTGACCACCGTAAGATACAGATCTCAGTAGATAAGACTTGCCACAGGGCCGAGCGAGTAGCGATGAATACCTTCTACAACCTGCACGATTTCAACTTCTTTGATGCTACTACCAATGCTATCATGATTCCTACTATGGTTATGGCAATACTGATCGTGGTCTACTCAATTAAAAAACGATACTGGGTTCTAAAGCCAGCAGAGCTTTCAATACCTGCAGCAGGGTGTGAGCAGCAGAGTGCCGATGATGGCCGCATTGTCTTTGTGATTAGACGCCTGGATATCTATCTCTATGGTCTTATTCTCGCCAATGTTCAAGCTGCGGTTTTGCTTTCTAGCATAAACTATACGATTTTACTCGAAGATTCATTCCATTGCCCTGTATTTGGCAAACTGCCGCCATTGATGTGGGCTGTAGCTGTTTCGATTTTAGATGTAGTTCCTCTCTTCGCCTTAGTGCAAGTCTTGCGGTCGAGAAAGGGACAATTTATCTCTGCTGTTGGTCCTCGCAGTCCAACGAGATTTGTATTCTCGTGTCTGGCTTTCATCCTTCTAGCTCTTTGGGTCGTTCCCCTTACCCAAGCCACATTGCTGACTTTTGGCACTCTGCCTGGTTATCTTGAACTACTCAACGGCGTTTTTTGCGTTTTCATTGCTTTCTCATCCGTTCTACTTGCGCTTATGGGGGTGATGGTTGCATTTACCAGCAATTCATCGTTTGCCTGCGAACGAGCGAAGAAACGGCTGCACCTTCAGTCGCTTTCTCCAGAATGCTTATCTGCGCTTGAGGAAGAAAGGCTCCATAAGATTGCCGATGACGCCAGGCTTGCGCAAAATTTCGAAGCCGCAGAAATTGTTTCACTTCATTTGCTTGAACGAGCTGAAGCTTCTATGAAAGTCTCCTGATTTCAGTTTGAGTTTGGAATTGGGCACGATTCAATGATATCTGATCATTCCTACTGTCCGTTTAGGTACTCATAGGCCTGATCATATTTGATAGTTACATTGCCACTCACAACCACGTCTCTGGCTACAATTGCGCCGTTGAATTGTCCAGAGGTTGGTCCGCACAACTCCACTCTGGCAAATGGTGCGTAGATAAGACCACTAAAGTTAAAACGATCATCGAGTCTGATAGTGCCTTCACCGTTGTACCAAATCTCCAAAGTGTTTTTCTCGCCTTTTGCTTCGCGAATCGATTGTGAATTGACTAGACCACCTTGTGTTTGCCTCACTACCGGGCCATCGACGAGGCTATCTCCGTTGATAAAAATACGTGTTCTGCCAGGGGTAAGGAATGCGATGTTGCCGAAAACTAGTTTGTTGGTCACGTACTCACCGGGTGGCAAGCAAACCAGTTCACGCTGGTCTAGGGGCTTGGCGCTTGCTGGGGCTGAAAGTGCCGGTTTAAACGGTGCCATGGTTAAGCTGCTCTCTGTTGTTCCCGAAGCAGTTTCATGCGTGTCTTCTTCTAAAAGAAGTGGCTGTCTGTCGATTCCATATTCCTCGATCGTCACTTTAGCTGCAATCTTCTCGGACTTGTTATCGAGGCAATAGTTATTCTTATCGTTGATACGTAGAAGCTGCCAGGCAAAGATACAGCGGTTGATTCTATAGCCTTTAGCCAACTCGCGCACTTGAGCCTCGCTGGCGAGGGTTGCATCATTGATTAACGACTCATGTGTTAGTGCATGAAAAGCCTTTTCCCTGGCATCCGACGCGTCAATTTCTGCCTGGGTACACCTGCTCGTGCGAGTGATTGCACCTAGTCTATTAATGCAGTTACTTGTAGTTCGCCGATCTCTAAGTTGCATAGAAACAGCTATGATCTCTTCAAGTGTAGATACAATCTCTTGCCTATCAGCTGCGAGTATCGGCCCGTGACAGGCAGCCAGAAATACTGCAGCGGCATCACTCTTGTGAGCTTTGACCAAATCGTTGGCTACTGCCAGACAACGCAGCATAAACTGTCCACGATCAGCCTCTGTCAAGCTATTGCTATGGCTAAAGGGTAGTCCCCTGTCATTTGCAAATTCAAGCCAGTTGCTATTGTTGAAGTCTTGTTTCGTTTTCTCTAGATCTCTATTAGCACGCTCAAGTGGTGTCAAACTCATGTATTCCTGACGAGCTTCCACCGCCTTAGCCTGAGCTTCAGCAATCGTCCTTTCCATCAGGGCAATACGAGCTTCCATCGTTGCTGCGTGATGCTCCAGCTGTGTGACGCTCTTAGTCGTGCCCACAGTTCTGTAAATTTCTTGCAGCCGCCGAAGCATACTTGTATGGTAGTCATGTTGCTCAACGACTGGCGCATTTATGAGGTTTTGCTCAATCTTGAGCGATCTTTGTGTGGGATAGTTCTGGTCACCGCATTTGATGCTGTATTCAAGCCAGCTGAGATATTTGTCGTCTTCTGTACTGTTTTCGTCGAGCTTACCGAGCTTTGCCAACCACGTTTTGGCTGTCGGTATGTCCTTAAGGCGGATAAATCTATCTACTAGAATGGTGTAGTTCTCACGCTTTTGATCTTCATCTCTCTGCTTGAGGATGTCTTCGATTTCAATTCGCGCAGCCATAAATTTAGTCTGCAATAACATAATTTTGTGACGATCGCCAAACTCTTCGAGTGCTTTGATTGTATTTAAGAGTTCAGGTTTGTTGCTAGTCGATTTTGCCAAACGATTGTACTTATCTAGATTAGCGCTTAGTTCTTGCTGCAATTTCAGACTTAGAGAGCGTTCCTTTATTACATAGGCATTGATTCCTATTTTCTCGCTTTCCAGCCGTTTTAGCAGTTCCTGTGCTAGCAGTAACTCTTTGTCTTTTTCTTCAATCTCCTTTTTGGCCTTGTCAGCCTTTCTCTTTTCAATTTCATCTAAAACTGACTGCTTGCCGAGTGCCTTGAGCACCGCAGGGTATTCCTGATAAAACTGACTGTATACATACTGTTCTGGCTCGTATTTAAAAAGTATCGTTAGCGCTTTTTCGTAGTTTGAAAGTGCTTTATCGTATGCCTTGACTCGATAATATGCTTTGGCAATAGCACTCAATGTAATACCAATACGCCTATCGTCTGCTTTCAGTTGCTTGTTCTGGGCCTCTAATAGTTTAGATAGCACTGTTAGAGCAAAAGTATTGTCGGTGTCTTTAATCGACGATTGGGCAACGGCGCGAATTTGGTCTGCCACTTGCTCGCTGGTGTTGATCTGCATGGTGCCGAAGCCGCAGTGTGACCGCGTATGATTCGGTAGCTGATAGGGGCCTTGAGTTAAGTCAGTGCTTAGTATTTCGTCGAGAATTGCCAGCGCTTTGTCTTGCTTATTGTTTTGAACATAGTATTCAAAAAACTGAGCAAGCTGCCATTGCGCCGCGACTGAGTTCTCTCCTTTTACTACTTTCACCCGGTTAACTGCCTCTCGATGAAGGCTCTCTACTGTCTCAGCGGCACCGGCCTTTGTCAGTATATAGGCAAGTCCAGAGGCGGTCATGAGTTCCCCTCGGCCGAAAGATAGAGGGTTAGACTTTTGCCCGTACAGCCCTATGCCGTGTTTCGCATCGGTCACAGCTTGTTCGATTTGGCCAGCCTGAGCTGCACTGGCGGCAACTTCCATCCAAAACCAGTAGGCGTCAGGCTGAGCGCTTTGCTCCGCCAGCTCTGCTGCTTTTCGCAGATTGGCCGCAGCAGTCTTGACCAATGCGGCCTTCTCGTCATCGTTAGGCGGAGTTTGCTTTTCTTTCTTTGGGTTGAGGTATCCAGCGTAATTGCTCATGAGGCTTACTAGGCGGGCTTTATCTGGGTCGCTTTCTGGTGTAATGCCCACAGCTTTTTGATATAGTTTGTAGGTGCGCTCTGTACTCTGGCCGGCCTGCCTTTGTGCTAGGTCGCAGTACAGCTTTACCAACGCCTTCCTGTCGTAATTGCCTGCTTTTTCGGCCATATCTACAGCTTTTTGTTTGAATTTCGTAGTCGTATCCGCTCCTGTCGGAACTTCCGGCGAGTGCCAGCTTGCACCTTCGAAATAGGCAGCGGCAGCAGCATAATCTCCTAGCCTTGCCGCTAAATCTCCAGCGAGTACACAGGCGCTATGGGGGGTGTTGATGTTGCTCTTAGCTGTAGACTCGCATACGATCTGGTAGGCCTGTTTATAGTCGCCTTTAGCTGCTATTAGGCTTGCCAGCATCTCATCTATTCTTGCACCATTATCATCACGCTGAGGCGACTTGTTGTGCTCGATGATAGACTCTCTCAGAGAAGCAAATGGCATTGCCATCACCGGCGTGCGATTGAGTCTCAGCCAGGCAATTGCTTCCTCTGCCTTCCCTGTTGCCTGACATAGCTTAGCGTATTCAAGTATGGAAGCTGTTGAGCGGTCATCAAGCTTGATATTTTCTACTTTCGCAAGGGCGGCAAGTTTGCTAGCACTAGGATAGTCTCCGAGTTTAGCGGAGATACAGGCTGCGTTCATTAATAGAGCAAAGCGCTCCTCTGGCTTGTTGTCAGCTTCCAAAAGAGCTGTATCATCGGCCTTTAGTCGACTGGGAAGATTGGGCATTAAGGCCCTATCAATGAATATCTTTGCTCTTTTAACATCGCCAGCATGATAGTAGGCCATTGCTAGCAGTCGAAGCCTTATACGCCAGCTATCCTCTCGCCTGACTGACTCGACGGGCTCGCTGTCATCAGCATCGCGGATAGCGGTGGAGTGATAACGCTCTTCTAGAGCGTCGAACTTTCCTTCGACTTCTCTTTGTGTGCGACTGGCATTTACGACCATTTCCGCCCTGAGCATAGCGCAAGCGACCTCGCGCCAATTCAATGAGAGTGGCTTTTGCGAGACGATTGATTGCAATTTATTCAATAAATCGTCTGATGACTGATACCAGCCCTTGTCGCTAAATGCCCTTGCCAAACCAAGGCTGGCACAAAATATATTTAGCCGTGTCAGGTCGTAGTAGCGTTCGTGTGGTTGAGGCATCTGTTGTGCGTACAAGGTTAGCAAGCTAGATGCGCCAGCTTCAGCGAGAGATCTATTATTGCTAGCGAGGGCTTTGTGTATCGTTGCTAGTTTTTGCAACCCCGCTTGAGCGGAAGCGTCAAGGTTGTTGTGGTGGTGATATGTAGGTTCGGTCTCTGTTGCCGGAGGTTTTGCTAACTTGACTCCTTGGTCTAGTGCCGACCGTGCCTGAAGCACTTGTTCAGGCGTAGGAAAATAAATTGGCACCTCATTTAGTATCGCTCGTTCTTTATCAGTAAAGCAGCGGTTATAGAAATCAGATAGTGCTTTGAGATCAGCTTGAGCCTGGACCATGTCGCCGGTGTCTGCGCAAAGCCAAGCCTTGTTATACAACAAATTTGCCAGACCTTGCTTACTGGTCAGACCTAAATAACTTGGTGTTGGTATGGAAGAATTAAGCCGGCGGCTCTGTATCTCTTTTGCAGCGTGATTGTATAACTTGGTGGCTCGCTCTTTTTGCCCTCTCTCAATGAAGTAATTGCAGAGCCAAACGAGATTCCCATAGTAGTCGATTGGCCTTGCTTCTAGCTCCGCAGCTAGTTTGTTGGCATAGGTATCAGCAGCCGCTTGACCGGCTGTAGTTTTGATTTCGCTTAAGGCTCTCAGTACGTGAATTTTTTCGGCTCGAAAGGGTTCACTAGCCTCTGCTGATGCAGTGGCTACTTGGCAGAGGGCAAGCGCATTATCAGCCTTGTCTGTAGCTACCAGGTTTTTAACTGCCAATTGCAGATTTCTAGCGCATTCCTTTTGCAGTATTTTTTGTGATTGAGTATTTTTGAGAAGGAGGGCAAGTAGCTGGTCTGCGGTGCTCAAGTCGCCCATAGATTGACTCAGAATGAGGCTGTCTAATAACATCTGATTGGCTAGGGGTGCGGGTTCTGCTGGGAGATTTTTGCCATCATCTAAAGCAACTAGGCATCTTTGCCGCGCCATTAAATCGTAAGGGGCGGCTGTGCCCTCCAATATGTTTGATCTATAAGTGCTCAAGTCTCCCAGGCTTACTAAGTCAGAGCGAAGGCTATTGGCGCTAAATCCTTCTGGAGCGCTCTGGTAGTCTTTAGCAAACAGAATCCTCCGGGCCTGGACAAGGCGATTGTCTCCGACCACTTCTACATCGATAGTATCGCCCAGCTGTCCTTTGAGCATGGCATAGACTTGAGATAGAGTTTTGCCGCGCAGCTTTACCCCGCCTATTGATAAAAGAATCTGATTGCCAGCGTTGCCAGTGAGAGGCGGTAGATACTCTACTTGCAGAGCTGTATTTTGCTGTTCGGTTATCCGAAGCGGCGCATACATTTCATCTGCTGCACTAGCTCTATCGTGTGACTTATTGGCAGCATCGTTGTTGTGCGGCCGTGCTGCTTCCGTCACAGGGCTTTTCGGTTGGCTTTTAACATTGCTAGCCGCTCTAGCTGCGTGCAGGTACGGCTGACCGATGGAAAGAGTGAGTGCTGAAGCAACTACTATGAAAAAGTTCTCTGCCAAGAGCGAAACCCCGCAGTATGTCTAGCCTAGTATAGGGCAGAAGCATCCTTTGGGTGAAAGATGCTCCGTTCGCGACAGGTTAGTTCGCTTACGCCGACTTATGTTCACTACTTAAATCAACAGTCATACTAATAACCGAAGATGAGCGCTTTAGCCGATTTACTGGATATTTCGAATGGCGGAGAAAGCTGAGCATTTTGCTATTTTCTGGCATGATGTAACAGACAAACTCAGAAACACCCTTGGTGATGGCTATTTGCGCTAGATTGTCGAGCAGTATGTTTCCGAGGCCTTGGCGTTGATAATCTTCGCCTACTAGCAGGGCTAGCTCGGCACCGCCGGTGCCTTCGTCTTCAGTTTGAGTAATGTAGCGGCCAACAGCAATTGGAGTTTCTCTATCGTCGCACAGGCTGACGATCAGGCCAATATGGCTGTCAAAATCTATTTCTGTAAAATATTTGAGTTCTTGGCTGGTAAGCAATTTCTTGGCGCAGAAGAAACGGAAGTAACGCGACTCGGCGCTAACGTCTTTCATTAGTTGCTGCAGCAAATCTTTATCGCTGGCCTTGATGGCTCTGACGATTACTGCTGTGCCGTCTTTCAAGCGGTCTTTGGCGGCATACTCATGGCTGCCATTAAACATTGGGATTCCTTGAACAAAACAATTGATCGCTATCTGAACAAGAATCTTTGTATCAGCTTTGAGGTTAAGGTGACACTAAATTCCTTCACACTTGTCACATTGGCTCAAACCAGGAGACCAAACCAATTGCACAACAATGGCATTGCCATTGACTTCGGGCTCGATTTAAAATGCTTCAGCGTTAGACAGTAGACATTGATCCCCAGCTTGCAAGAGTTGAGCCCCTGATGCCGTGTGTAAAGTGGCATTGCCAGACCAGACTACAATCAGCAATTCGCCATGATATTTGTCGAACAAGGCAGAGGTCGATTTTGTTTCTATCCTCATAACTTCAACACGCCTGTGCGGTTCCGAGGCTAGATGTCTGCTCTCAGTTTCGTTTGCAATCATTGATTGGTGCCAGTATTGCATCCGAGTTCTCCTCAATTGTTTGACACCCTGGTTTTCTATTGAATTAGGACTATTAGTGAATTAGATCAACATACATGTCAGATGGTGACTGAGCATAGAGAATTTGCTCTAGTTTTGTTGCTCTTTTGTATTTGGCGATAGCGGCGAAATCAGGTTTCTTAAGCCGCACAGATTTAACTGCATCAGTGGCTAAAGTGGCATTGTATTTGCGGTCGCTGCGCAAGCCTATTAGGCTATAGGGAAGGCCTGGGGTAGCTGGTACGCTAAATATTCGACTAATAATTAGAGCACCTTCTTTGGGTAGTTTGGTCTTCAGAGTCGACAGGGTGAAGTGTTCAACTATTACTCCTTCGCGCTTCAGTTGCTCGTTGAGAAAGATTGGTTCGTTACGTGTTCCGGGCAGCTTGTACTGCAAGAAGACAAAGCCTCTTCTGCGTATCTCGGTGTGCGTTGAAGGCAGCTTGAATTCAGTGGTGTAAGACATGGCACCAATGGCACCGGCTAGAGATGATTTCTTTGAAACTTCGCCGTAAGTCATCATTTTGCAAATCTTTTTGTCTGGTCTATAGAAGTATGTCTTCCAATCTGGAGCTTTGCTAATGACACAGTAGCCTTGTGTTGGCACCTTTACCTGAAACCAGTCGTCTGCCACTTCAACAATTATTTGTTTGCCAAGACTGACTGAGCTTTGCTGAAGAACTATGCCGGATTCGTCAATTGTTGCCGCCAGAAGTGATTGACAAAACACTGTTGCACTGATTGTAAGTATCACTGCCCTTTTCATCACTTGATCCACACTTCTGGTGATTCTCCGCCGAAAGCATTTGGGTTTCGGATGCTGTTCGTTAAAATTTTGATTGGCTTACCCTTGCGTGCGGCTTTCACTTTCTTGATTGTTTCAGCCGTCACAGCACAATCTCTAACGTTTATTTCGATCAATTTTGGCAGCTCGCTCAATAACATAAAAGACTCGTCTGTTAGCCCGCTGGCTTCGACGTCTAGAATTCGTAGGTTCTTGCATTGGGCGATTAGCTTGGCGTGTTCGATGGTGAGCATAAAGTCCGGGCCTGGTATATTGAGGGTTTGAAGTTTGTTTGAGCTCTTGAGACCTAAGAGCAATGCTGGTACCCCTTTGTTGTAGCCGAAGTCTAGAAATTGGAGATTTCTTAAGCCGCTATACTTTGCTAGGGCATCGCCAGTAATATCAGTGGTGCTAACATTTAGAGATTGAAGTTTTTGTAGCTTTTCTAGGTAGGGAATTATTGAGTTGTCAGCTTTGTTTGCTTTTAGATTGAGATCTCCAAGGCCCGTCAGCCTTGCTACATGAGGCATGATTGCCCTAGTGTCGATAGCTTGCCCATAGGTTAAGGGGATGGAAAACGACCACAAATCGTCGGGTCTGAATAAGTCAATTAAGCTGGGATGGGCGCAAAGATAGTCATTTGCCAGCAGGCAAATTTTCCCGTTAACTTTTAGGATAGTCTGTCCCTTCGCCTCTTTTCGCATCTTGAGATGCAAATTTCCGATTTTTCCAAGTGATTGATCTGCCGGGAAGTTAAAGACAATAGATTTGTCACCATTGAAAGTAGTTGAGTAAAAGTTCGGATGGGGTTCTTCTTGAGTGATCGACGTGGCTAAGTTTGATGATCGAGCTATTGCCTTTTCGACTGCAGCTGCAGTCCCTGGAACAGTGGCCGCATCTACAGGCGTCGTTCTCGATGATTTGAGTACTAGGCTATATGCAAACACTGCAATAGCTCCAAGCACTAAAAATGCTCCGGCAAGAGCAAATGTTTGTAGCTTTCTTTGTGTTGGTTTGACTATTTGTATTTCTTCGTCTTCATCTATGACGCTCTCACTATTTGCCTCTCCGAAGCGGTCGAGACTGATGTTGTTTATGTATGGTGACGTGCTAATTTCCTCTCCACGTTGAATCTTTTCTAGGTCATCGCCAATCCGCTCTAGATTGGGATAACGATTCATAGGAGCTTTCTCCAGCATGGTTGCTACCAAGTGTTCAATTGATTCAGGAAAATCTAAGCCACTTACTTCTGCCAGTGTGCGCGGCTCGGCTTGGCTATGCATGAGCATTGTTGCCACTTGGTTCTCACCATGAAATGGCACCTCACCAGTTAAGGTTTCAAAGAAAGTGCAGCCGAGTGAATAGATGTCCGAGCGGGCGTCGATTCGGTTGCCTTCGCATTGCTCTGGGCTCATGTATAGCGGGCTGCCAAAGACTTCTCCAATGGTTGTTAGTTTTTGATTGTCAGGGTCGATAGTGCCTGCTAATTTAGCTATGCCAAAGTCGACAAGCTTCACTCTGGCACCGCTTATGTCCATTTCATCAAGAATGACTATGTTGCCTGGTTTTATATCGCGATGCACAATACCTTTTTTGTGGGCGTAGCCTAGGCCGTTGCATGTTTCAATGAAGATGGGTAGGCTCTCTTCTAAGGTTAGGCGCTTTTTGCGTTTTAGTATCTCCGCCAGGTTTTTTCCCTTGAGATAGTCCATCACATAGAATGGAATTTTTACTTGCTCAGAACCGGGCTGGCTTCCTTGCTGAGTCCCTTGATGAATCCCTAAGTTATGAATGCCGACGATATTGGGATGATTAATGCGAGCAATTGCTTGGGCTTCCACTTGCAGCCTGCGCCAAGCCATTTCGGAGACCTGTTCGCTGCTAATAGTCTTCATGGCGTAGATTTTTTCGAGTATAAGGTGGCGTACTTTGTAGACATAGCCCATGCCGCCAACTCCGAGCAGTTCGATGATGACATAGTTGTCGCCAACGATATCGCCAGGTTTGAGTTTGTCGTCTGATATATAGGGTTTTGCAAGAGAATTTGGCAGGCCCTTACCAGAACTCAACCGCGTGCTCTTTTGATCATCTGGGTTAAATAGGCCAGGTGATTCAAACGTGCGAGAAATGCGCCGAGGGTCTTTGGGGTCCATTTGTCGAGTAACCGCTGCTTAGCCTAAGCATTATGCCCAATGTAGACAAGAAGCGACTATGATTTTTCTTTGAAACTCCTCTTTGCTGCTGCTAAGGCGATATCTCGCCATTGAGCTTGTTAAGCTATGCTACTCTTTCGAGATTTCATTATTTCTGATGAACGCTTCTAAGGCTGTCATTGCATCAGCTAGCACTGCTTCCTGGTTGCTAGGGCTTAGAAGCCTTCTCATTTCCAGATCTGTGACAATTTTTGCCAGTCTTTCAGCTACCTCGGCTTCAAGTTGCTCTGAATGCTGTAGCCGGCAAAGTTCATTTTCAGTTTTTGGGCTTTTCCTTTTGTTTCTTCGTTTATCAATGCTATTAGGCATTAGTGGCGACGGATCGCCGATAACATTCAGACCTGCATTAATTATTGGTGTTTCGGTAATTCTAATTTCGCTCATGTTCATTGACCCATGTATGAGTCTGCAGAGAGATTACTCATTGGATGAGGCCTGCCGATAATCGGGATAGATACAGAGTTGTTAAGCACCTTCAGCGTCTGAGTAGCGATTGTGTTTCCTGGCTCTATCGCTAGAATTGATTTCGCTATTTTTGCAGCATCATCCTTTCTGCCAATTCTAGTTAGGCAGAGCATTCTTAACTGTTGCGATTTGGTATCGGCCGGTAGGTTCTTTTCCGCAATGTCTAGGTCGGTTAAAGCCCGTTCTGCTAGACCGAGTTTGTAGAGTACTTCGGCCCTTGAGCGGTGGGTCGCGGCGTCTGGATTTTGATAGATAGCTTTTTCCAAGTCTTCTAATGCTGCGGAGAAATTTTTTAAGTGTTTTTCGCACTTCGCTCTAAGCTTCAAAACTTGGCTTAGATCTACGATCTGAACCTTTTGAACAATCGGATTGAGCTCTAAAAGAACAATGCTTTCGCCAGAGTTGAGTATTTTAGTTAGATCTGTCAAACAGCATTCTATGTTTCCATTTCTATAGTTACAGAGAGCTCTCATCCAGAGGAGAGGAAGCCCACCTCGACTGTTGAAACGGAGTTTTGGAAACTCTTGCAGAGCTTGTTTGTAGTTTCCTTCCGCCATTGTATTTCTTAGTTTGAGATATTGTGCTGCTGGCAAATCCTTTATGCGTTGAGGAAGATCTTTTATGGTCTGTGAGCACTCTTTATATCTTCCACTCCAGAATTCAATTCTTGCTTTTCTCAGTTCGCAGAGCATGTCTCTTAAGTTGACATCGGCTGCTGCTGGTGAGTGTCGACCCAAGAGCGTTAAAGCAATTGCTCTGCCAGTGTAGCTAAGCGGCTCATCGGGAACTATGCTGCTAATTGGTTTGATAGATATTGCAGTTGTATATGAGCGCACTGCTTCTTTGTATTTTCGTGCCATGAGACGAGTTTCGCCTAAGAGGTTGTGGCTTGCTGCGCACCATGGATCCTCATTCGTAAGTTCGATAAGTTCGGCGATGCCTTGTTCGTCATCCCCTGTTCTTATAAGCGCTTCTGCTCTCAGTAAGCGGCTATGACTGTCGAGATCCCCTAGTTGTTTTAGGCGATCGGTTATCACTAAAACTCCTTGCCAATTGCCATAGCAGTGTCCAGCGATAATCGAGGTTTGCAGGAGCTGTAATTTGTATGTATAACGTTCGGCTGGTATTGAGAGCCGGTTGGTCTCAATAATGGATTTTGTGTTTTCAGCGGTGCTGTTCATAAAGGAAGACTCTCTCCCGCTCAAGAACTTTGAGCAGATCTAGGATTAGTTCGATTTGGCTTGCCAATCGAATGGTTTATTTCTAAAAGTCTATTCATCCTAGTGAATTCTGCGTGACAACTCTATACGGCTTGTGCTCCCTAAAAGTGGCTAGTAAGGCTTGGCTACTGGAATGATCTTAATTGCCTAATTCAATTCAGTGTGCTGCCAAGGAAGATGCTGGCGATTGTAATAAGCACTCCGAAGTTGGCTAAAACTATTAGCGGCGCTGCTGATAATAGCGAAAATTCTAAGGCGCTCAATTGGTAGTGATACCTTGAGGCAATGCACACGGCTGTCATTGAACCGTAAGTTAGAGATGTTACTGATGGCAAATAGCATGGTTCATCAATCAGGCAATAGGTCTGAAGGACCAGAGACAAGAAGCAAAGCGCGAGTAGAATAGGTAGCGTCGATAGAGTTCGCTGTCGATCATTCATGATGTGTCTTTCTAGATGAAAGAATATCATGCATCGGATTAGTGCTTCTTGAGCGCTAGCGGAGCTAGTATATGACGTTTATGATTTATATTTTCCGCACTGATTAAATGCTTGCTAGTTGCCAATCGCTGTGCTGGCAACGTTATTGCCATTTGGCGCACTACTTGTAGTGGCTTCACTTGTGTAAAGTTTTACTTTACATCTTGGCTCGCTGTGCTGCAATTATCGTAAATAAAAGGGAAGGAACCGCTTGCCCAAAAGCAGTTCCTTCTCTGGTCATAACGTTAGCAAATTTTGCCACTCAGTGCCGCTTCTATGATTTCAATTAGTGTTTTGTTAAATGATTGCTCGAAGGTTATTTTGCTTACTTACTCAAGAGGAGCAGATGGCAAAAAGTGGTGGCACCATTCTTTTGCGTAACCAGCGAAGCCGTGCATCTTGTATTCTCTTAAGGCGGCCACTTGACCTTCGCTAGCTTTTATATTGTTGCGGTGAATTTTTGCTTCACGATGGATCTTCTCTTCATTATCACTGAGAAGATTTGCTAATTCCATGCTATTGCTTTTGTTCAGTTCTTGGATGAAGATTCTTCTTGATGCTGCTTCAGGAGAAAGATTGGCGAGCTGCGTATGATAGATGTCGTGAAAGCCGTTGCGCAGTAAAGCACGGTTCAATTCGAATGTTATCGAATCAGTACCAAATTCTTGGTTTATCCCTTCAGTAGTTGCGGTGTAGTCTTTATCTCTCCTACTCATTATATTGTCCCAGAGCAACGCTTTCTCCTGTTCTGTCAGGTCTTTCATGTTCGCTATGAGTTTTAGAGTTTCGCCAAAGCTGTAGAAACTATAGGTACCCTTGATTATTAGATTGTCGCTCGTTGCATAGTTTTCTATTAGTTCGTCCGCTCGCTGTTCTATCTGCTGTTGCCGCCATGGTTGTATGTCTTGATCTGAATCAAACGGAATCTTTGCGATTTCAACTGTTTTAGTGAGTAGCAAGTTGTGCTCTCCTTCTGTTTTGTTAGTGACCGACAGGTCTAGGTTGACCCAACTGGTCACAGGATCACTATTGCTGTGTGTCTCTAGGTTTCTTTCAGGCACTCCGAAGTATTCTTGCTTGGTGATTGCTTTGTTTTCTGTAGTTTCTTCAACTGCTGCAGTGATCTTATTGAACGAACTTACTTGATTTTTCATGCGTTTGTTAGTCATTCCTGAGCGTCCATTGCCAGATTGTGCTTACCGTAACCGCCTTGCACGTACTCAACTTAGCCCTCAGTGCGTGACAAATCCATAAAGCTATTATGTTGCTTCTCTAAGCATTCTCTTATGAGATCGTTCTCCTGAAGGAAGCAAGTGCTGTCAATTTGGTATGGAAATGTCACAGAAGAAGCCGTATGGTTTTTGATAACCCTTACTATTACCGCCCCCCTAGACTATCTTTTAAAATGCAGCTCTCATGGTTGTTTTCGATCTTTAGCGACCAGATTTATTTATATTGCGAGGATGAATTAGCTATGAGTTTTTTTTTCCGAAGGCCATGAGCAAAGTCGGCGCACAGAAGTTTATACGCAGGCCACTGATGGTGCAGAACCATTGTCTCTTTTGAGGCTAGTCTCGGAGAGAAAAGAGCCCATTGAGCTAGGGCGTCGGGCACAGGGGAGCAATGATCAATTTTTATTGTCGGAGTTAAATGTGGAGGTGAAGCCGGCAGGACACGATTTTACTCTTTTGGCTAAGGCACAAGACGCTAATCTCACTCTCGTCGGTGAACTCAAGAGCGGCGGTCTTACTGTTCGTGAGCGCTACCGTGATAATGACACTGGAAAGACTAGAGACTTCGTTATCGCTCGGCATAATGGCATAGAGCATAAATTTGAAGATAAGCCCATAGTACAAATTCCTTTTAATTCAGCCGAAGGTATAGAGCCCTGGAGAAGAAAACAAATAGAGCAGCGTGGTACGAAAATTATTGATGAATATGCACCGAAAAGCTTCGCGAACGGCAAGGGTGTCTATGATTTCAACGAATTCGGCGAGACTCTGACCAGAATATCGCGCATGACAGATTTGACTGAGAGAGAAAAAGTTTTTCTTTGGGACAATATTATGAAACGTCGCGATACAGATTACGGCACTTCTACAGACGGCTCCAGGAGCGCGGTGAGGGATAGTATTAATCCTTGGGATGTCGGTCATGCTTTACTAAAGGTCGGCTTTCGTGACGGCTATCATGTGCCTATGGCAAATCTATCAGCAGAAGCTGCCTCGGCTGCGATTTATGCACATGAGTTAAATGAAGGAACTGGTAAAGGCTTTGTCAATGAGTTAGGTCGCTATGTGGTCGGACAAGTTCTTGGTGTGAAGCTCAATACCGGCGATATCGCAGCCAGCGAAGGGCAGGTGGCCGCTTTGAGAGAGTATAAAAAACACGGCTTTGCTGGTTATGCCAAAGAGTGGCGCCGCCAGTTTCTTGATAGTGAGCCCTCTTACTAATAGTTTTGTTTTTCGAGTTCGGGACGATTCTTTTGACGGGCTGAGTTGGAAGTCTCTTTTTTTTTCTTCTTCTTCTTCTTCTTCTATGTGCAAATTAACCGACCGGTCTACTAGTACTTGGAAAAGAAAAAAGAGCTAGGAGCCCTTTTTGAGTTTAAGCATCAATAGCTGGTTGTGGAATCCTGATCTAACACAAGTCAGTGTGCTTTAGGCTGAATCCCTTGGCGAAGATACGGTCGCAAGAAAGGACAAAATTTGACTCTGTCCAATCTGATATTTCACCTGTCCATTGAGAAGCAAGAGGCATCAGGGTTTCGGCCTTGATACCGAGGTTGGCGAGATTGTAGACCCCTAACATTTGTTCTGATTGCTCGATGGCAAAGACCACAGCCCGGGCTACATCTTCAATGTGGGTGAAGTTGACGATTCGCCCGGCTTCTCCGCCAAAGGAGCCAGAGTAACTGGCAAATCCCAGGGCGCTGTTTTCAGGGTCGTAGAGTGCGCCAAGACGCAGCAGGGTAGTTTTCTTGTAGCTCATTGCTTTTGCCTGCACCAGCGCCTGTGTTACGCCGCGATTGAATGTTGCCAGCACTTGCGAGTCTTCATTTACCACCGCACCATTGTGGTTGCCATAGAGAGCACCACTGCCAAGATAAACGAGGTGTTCAGCACCACTGAGTGCGGCGACGAGGTTGCTTGTAATGGTGAGAAAGAAGCTTTGATAAGCTTCGGCTGTCATCCGCTCGCCTGGAGCCATTGCCATTACGACAGCCTTTGGTTTGAGAGTGACTATCTTTTGCTTTAGTGCTTCGGCGTCAAGGGCATTGAGCCGAATCAAGCGGCTGTTGGCCGCGGCTTTTTCTTGTTTAGTGGTTGTTGCCAGTGCTGCTGGCAGCAGTTCCAGCAGCGCGGCACCCACTTTGCCAGAGCCGAAAATGAGAACTGGACTGTCTGAGACTGAATTAGACATGTTAATTGAAGTAGGCATGACTTTTGATTTAGACATGAGTTTTGATTTAGAGATGATTTTTTGTCGGCAAAGGTTTGTGTGCATCAATGAACTGAATGCTGCCCGCTAGATTGCCAAAAATTGCACTGGGGTGGCCAATTTTGCTGAGCGAACATGTTACGGCTGCCCAAGTCCCAGATATCACCAAGAAACTCATGCAGAAAAGGATCTTGGCTGACTTGCTGAGCAGGAGGCTTTAGAACTAGTCTCGGCAAAGTTGCCGTAACTCATTTCGTTTTGCTTCAATTAAGTCTTTCATGTCTTCGATAGAGTATTCAGCTCCCGGGAGTTCAGAAAGAATCTCAAGTTCTTGCTCTAGATGCATGATTTCAGCGGCCAGTTTCTCTTGTTCCTCAGAATAGCCTAAGGCCATAAGCTCTATGGATGTGGGGTCGTTGATAGCGTTGACAAACTGGGACATAAACCAAATGGTACCAGCAACAGTTACCAGGCCTCCGAATGAGAGTATGGCTAGAGCGATGGATAGATAAATCATGGTGGTTTCTCAACTGAATTAGTGTTTTCTTTTTCGAATGACTTCTTTCTGCTGCAGCAAACGGGGTAAGAAGGGGGCCAAGCCCCGCTTCTTACTTAAATGACAACAGTCTTGGTGAAGGTTTTAAACCCTAAACTATGCCTGAGTCAAAGCGGACTCGAGCATCAAGAGTCTCTAGGGTTAGGGATGCAGGATAGGCTGGTAGGTCATTTAAATGCCCGGCGAGTTGACCGCAAGCACGGTAAACCTTTGCTAGTAAGACAATATTGACACGGGCAGCAATGGCCTGGTTTTCATTGTCAAAACCTAACTGGTCTTGTTTAAAGTTGAAAGCGCCTTCATTGTAATCAGAGAACAGTGCTTTCAAAATAACGTATAGCTCACGGTGTGCTGCATAGAAGTTTTGCTTGGCCTGACAGAAGTTCAATCGCAGAATCTCGAACTGTAAAAGTTCATCTTTGCAGTCAACGAATTGAGGTACTGATGGTTTTACCGATCCGCGATTGACGCTGCGCGAGTTGAGCGTTGCCTCAATGTCAGGTCGTTGTGCAGCATTTAACTGTTCATTTAGGCTCAGGGCTTGGGTAAACCAAGATTGAAGCTCTGTGATACAGGTTTGAGCTTTGTCAAATTGACTATATTTTGTGGGTAGAGTCACTGTACTAGTGATGGTCTCGATGGCCGTGTTGAGTGGTGTTTTGACTAGCATGATTGTTTCTTGTTTGTGAATTGTTTTGGTTGTGGTTTTCGATTTGTAGCTATCTCTTGCTATCTGCCAGAGGGCAATAAATAGCTAGATCTCAATAGAGTTCTTGAAAGACAGAACGAAATTGATTAGTTGTTGGGAGCTGATGTGATTTGGGATTTTTTGAAAAACTTTGAGGCTGCAAGGAGTAGTGAATGTTAGAGCTACTTTGACAAATGCTAGGTGGCCGGTTCAAGCATTTTGCCAAGGGCGCTGATTGTCACCGTCTGACCACTGATCTTGTGCTGGAAACCTGTATTCATTTCCTTACCTGAGTATTCGCCGATTCCCTTGCCATCTTGAGCCATATGTAGCGGAGCTAGCTAGCGGTAAATCGAGTATGTTTCAGACTGAACTGCATCGCGTGAAATTTTGTTTGTTCGCGCGAGCAGAGGCGGCTGGTTTTGCCCAAGTTAGATAGCGTTAAAGTGCAGGCTTGCTTATCGATGTTCTTGCTTTACCTGTAGTTCTCATTCTCCTCGCCCTCCTTCTGGATGCCTGAGCATTTCGCCCTGGCTTGATTTTGTATTGTCTGGAAGGTTAGCTTGTCAGTATATCTCAATCACATTTTTTCGAGCCTTCAGATACTTCAAGACTAGCTAGACCGCCATCAATCATCTCGCTCGGCATCAACTTGATGTTGTGTGCGTGACTAGCCGATCTTTCAAGTGCTTGCTGAATCGAGGCTCGCGATAACAGTTCATTTCAACTAGGTGAAGTTATGACTAAGGTAATCACTAACGAAATCTCGACTAGCGTTCCTCCAGTAACCTTCCAAGAGGCAAAAGCAATCCAAGCCCGGCTCGTTACCTACCTCGAAGCTAAGGGGCAACGTTATACCCGCAAGAGCATTCGGTTCGATTCTAACGGTCGATTCGCTCTAAGTGTTTACTATAGCCCGGGTACTGATGTTGCTCTCATTCCTGAGACATTTGAAGGTCTCACCGTGTTCAAAGAAGTGCTTGAAAAATAGATAGTTCCAAGCGTTTCTCAAACGCGAGTTTAAAGTTCGACTATAAGCCCGCCAAATCGCATTGAAAAATTTGATTCGGTGCTCAGTTCTTGAGCACTGATTTTTCTTTCATCAACCAAAACACTAATTCAATTACGGGTAAATTTCATGAAAAGATGGCATGAAGAGCAGAAGCTTATGGCAGCGCGTCAAGATTTACATGAAAGTGAACTGGTACGCGCTCCATTCCTTTCGCTCAAGTCATTACCTCTTGGTCGCTTCCGCAAACGTAAACCATTTGATTGTGGTCATTCTGGGTGCTACGTCTGTCACCGCAATAAATTGAGTGGTGTGCCAACTGCAGATCGTTTACACGCTGATCAAGACTTGGCACTTGAGCTTGAGGAAGCCGGTGCTGAATTAAGCGAATTCGGTTTGAATGCCGACAGCGTTCACCTTTTCCGTCAGATTACTGGTTAGTTTGCTTTCGTGATTTTAGATGGATTGATTTGGCTTGTTTATTCAATAGTATGAGGCAATTAATGGTGAGAAATAGTTTTTCGTTTTCTACCGGTGATTTACGCGCTATCACTGCACGGGCTGTGCTTGCTGCTCAAGCTCAGACCGAGGCCAGTGCAAAAGCAATTGTGAAGCGCGCGCTGCAGCAAATTAAGATCGAGGTCGCTGCCGGTCGTACTTATGCTTTAGCCATGAGCCTGCGATTGGGTAGCGATATTGAGAGTCAGTCTGGTAAAGCTGCTGGCAAGTCCGTTCGACAGATTGATAGCTCTGCTCTTCGCGGCATTGCTGCAATGGTTTGGCAGTCTCTATCTGTGTTTACTCCGACTCTGGAGTATTGGAGTCGCGAAGAGGGCGACCAACGTGATTCTTATACAGTGGAAGGATTCAACATTGTCTTGCACTGGACTGACTCTACCGACTTACTTGCGCGGGTAAAAGAACTCAATGATCGCTGTCTTGCAGATGAATTAACCCAGATCATCGCCGAAACTCAAACTGCCGTAAACGACAAAGCTGCGCATATTCTTTCACAGCTGGAAGGTCGTGCTAGCTTGCAAGCAAAGGCTGGTAAGACCTTTGCTATCGTCATGTCATTGACTGGCGGAACAGACTATACCGCTCCTCAAGGGCGGATTAAGTTGCTTTCGCCAAATGCTCTTGGACCAGTTGCTAAAGTCGTCTGGGATAGTTGCGCTGAGTTTTCGCCCACGCTTGAGTATTGGAGCCGCGAAGAGGGGCAATTTGATAGTTATATAGTGGAGGGTTTCAACATCGTCATTCATTGGTAGAGCTTTTCGAGTGACTTGAGTTGCAGTTACACAGATAGTAGCTGCAACTGTGACCAGTTAGTAGAATCAACACAAAGTAGAGAGACCCTATGGTTGAGCGTTTCAAAGAGATTTCAATTTCGTTCTGCATCGCATTTTTCATTTGCTTATCGGTTTGCTTTTTGTGGCTCATTGCGCCTGCGCCAGCCTTGGCTGGAACAATTGTTACCCAAAAGGCGGTCGTCGATCGAGTTAGTTGCTTTGTAGTTGGACAAAACCAGTATTACTCAAGCGACACTGCGTGCTTTGTTCAGTTTACTGACCAAGGTAAGGCCGAGAAGACCCGCGATATTTTTGAACGGGCTGCGTACTTTCCTGTTTTGAGTGTCCTTAAGGAAGGCGACACCGTCTTAGTTAGCACTGAAATCAATAATGGTGCCTTTCCTTCTGTAAACGTGAAAAAGATCAGCCGCGTGGCGCAGTAGTTTGAATCGCCTACTGCTCGTTGCTGATTAATAGGTCCATCTCATCGGCTCGAAAGAGCCGGGGCTGTAGCTCAACGGTAGAGCACTTCCCAAAAGGAAGTAGTTGCAGGTTCGATTCCTGTCAGTCCCATTTGTTGAGCTACCCCGGCTCCGCAAACTCTCAGGTATTACTGGCTGGTCCCCTCTGCTATCCGTTAGCTCTTAAAGTTCTCGACTTTATTTCTCTATTAGTTTCCACTTCTCCTGTAGATGAAGGAAGAGACTGAAGGTCACACGAGTATGAGGGTTTTACCCTCTTTTTTTTTGTTTAGTTTTGTAGTAGACCGGTCTATTTAAAATTATCAAGGCAACGGCTAGCTTGCTAGGGTTTTGGTTGACCGTCTAGAGGCGGAGGTTGTTTCTCGTTGGGGCCTTGAGGCGGCGGACCATTGCGAGGTGGTGGTCTATGATCTTTTCTCTCAGACTGGTTGAAAATATCATCAAATTTTGACTGGAGATAAGTTGGTAATAAATCAGTAGATTTGAGGGTGTCTTGAATTTCTTTGTTAATGCCTTGAAACATCCCAGATTCATTAGCTCTGAGTATTTTGCCTGCATCTGCTCCGGCGCTGTTCGCCAGAGACTTTACTTCTAATGCTTGTTTTGCAGAACTATCCTGTGTATTTTTCATTTCAGCTTTAACTTTGGCTGTCTGCATATCTACAGCGGTACCGCCCAAGTTACTACCTAAGAAATATGTTGCAGTCATAGCCCCATAATAGTGGTAAGTGTTACCTGAACTAAATGAATTAGGGTGTTTTAGATGATTGCTGGTTGCGGTATCGCCTTTGGTGCCATCAATGTTTTGTACTTGTTTGCCTATGGCAATGACATTGGCATCTGAGTATGCGTCTTTCAGCTTGTGGTCCTTAATTTGCTCTTGGCCGATGCCAGCTGAAGATCCATCCGGAAGCGTCTCTCCATTGAGATAGCGCTCTCGGGCCGTCATATTCTTAGTAAAGTTGGCTAATACTAATACTGCTGTTGCTGTATCTGGTGTGATTTTCCTCACTATCAAAGCGAGATCTTTTTGCGACAGATTGCTTCTCTGTTCTTCGCTTAATGTGAACTTACTGTCAGTTCCGGTCGTCAATGCCTTGATTAAGCGTTCTTCGTATGGCCTTGTCACTACTGCCGCATATGATGATGACACATCTAGTGTGGCCGGTGGGCGGCTTGTGGGCGAGGTGAGAAGTCCGTTGTCTTTCTTCGCCATCCACATCTCATCGGAATTATGCTTTAAGGTTTCTTTGGCCGAGCTAATCAGTTCATTCTGAACAGTGGCACTACCACCCTGGATAAATTTTCCTGAATCGCGAACTCCCTGGCTGAGAGACTTAACAGTCTCAGTTTCGGTCATTTTGATTGCTGTTTCGGAATTGGTCTTAGAACTTAGTTGTGATTGTAGTGCGAGAACTTGGGAAACCTCGACCGGGGTTTTGGCGGTCTTCATGTGAGCAAATACTTCGTCGAGCATTTTCTCTGATGTTTCGTTGTTACTGTGATTGCCTTTAAAGTCTCCCTCGAGACCGTTTTTTTCAGAGTGATTAAATGTCGCCATATCATTTGGCCTCATAGTTAAAGTAGTAAGTGGAGATTCCGACACCTTCTAGCGCTGAAGTCTGACGAGCCCGAGCATTGCTCCAATCATTCGTGGCGGACCTTGCGATGAAAATGTATTTCCTGGTAGGGGGTTGAGGTAGTAGTCAGGCAAACTAGATCGGGTAGCGCGGGTGTCGCCTCGAAGTGATGTGACAATGACGTTTCCTGCTAGAGCAGCGGCCGATGTATTGCCGTCGTTTAAGATTGGAGTAAGTACAGGAATCGAGCTGGCTGCTTCTTTAACAGCTAGCATTTCTCTGCGAATGCGCGGATCGTAGCTAAAATGTTCTAGGGCAGCCGAGAATGCTTGATTTCTGTTGTTAGCGTTCAAGTCAGAAGCGCCAATGCTACGGGCTAGTTTCTGTAAGTCAATTGGTTCGAGACCACCACTTACGCTGAGAGCAACTATGTCTTTATTCACAGCGTCATTGCTCGCTGCCAGAAAGGCTCTTTCTCGTGTTTCGTCTTTGTTGAACCCGGGTTGGCCTCTGCCCTGAGTCGTGTCGTAAAGAACGACCTCGACATGCTGTTTTAAGTGCTCTGGCATTGAGGCGTAGATTCTAGCGATGACATTTTTGGAGTGAGAAACTGAGCCATCGTCAATTACCCCCACCCTGATTACGCCGTTTGTTTGTAGTTGCAGTTCTGCATGGCTAACAAAGCTATTTTTGAGATTGTGGTTGGAAAGTACTTTTGCTGCATCTTCGCTACTAACGCGATTGAGACTAGTTAAGGTCTCGTCTAGTCTATCTTTGCCCCAAGAGAAGACTCGACGAACATTGGCGACATCTCTGTCTATGACTAGGCGTGGAGTCAGTGGGCCAATTGGCAAGAAAGGTATTTGGGCCACAAGAGCGCTATCAGTTCTAGCATTTTGCAGAGAGTCTCTGGTGCGGTCATCTACGTAACCAATATCGATAGTGGGAAAGCCGATTGGCAGAATTTTTTCTGGAGTAATTCTGGCGCCGGTGGAGAGCAAACTTATTGAGTTCAGTTCTTCATTTTGATTGCGAATCCTGTCTGGAGCTGCTTCGCTTTGTTTGTGATCATTTTGAGAATTGGTGCTTTCGAAAGCCATTAAAGCTACTCCTGGATTTATTCGGCATGAGCAGTGGCCCAAGAGTCAACTACTCTTTTGGCTTAACTTTGCTCTCGATTTGAACTGGTAAATTAGAGCCGCTGTGGTGGGGGCACGGGGGGCTTCTGGCTGGATGTAGGCTCAAGGTTTGTAGAGTCTAAAGATAGCCTTTGCTTTGTGACAAATCCATACGACCAGCGACAGTGCGTAATTTTTGCTTGGTCGATGGCAGCAGAAGAGCTATATAAATACTTATAAGTGAATTGCTTCGCTGACTCAATAGCTTATTGGGGGCTTTTTACGGTGCGCTAGCTATTGCAATCGTGTTTAAGCAGTTTTTGATCGTAAGTATTATTGATTCATTCACCTTGAGACTGTTAAGTTTTGAGCAAATTCAATCAATCATTTAAACCACGGTACTTACTTAGAATCAAACCTAATTGCCAATTCAGTAGCCTCAACTCTAGTGCCCTAGGCGCTAGTTTTGTCTGCTGTCGAGTGTTTGAAGCATGGCAGTTCTCACGATTGCTTTCCGCTTTGATCGGCGGCTAGGGTAATTAGTGGAGCTGTGCGCACGCTCACTTTTAAGAGTAAACAATCCAATAAGCACCGTCTAAATGTAGACACTAAAAAATACAAAATGAATAAAGTCATCCTAGACAACAAATTGTTCCAGCTCATACGTCAATCAGCTCCTCAAGCCGATTGTCATCTGTCAGTAGCGGCCATTCTAACTGATGAATTACTACCGCTTCTCACCACCCCCGACGCTGTCGGCATCTTTATACTCTCGCTCCTCATCGAGAGTATAGAATCGGAGTCTTCTCCAATCTTCATTTTTCCTCATGAGAAATTTAGTGAAGCGAAGGCAGTGATTTTAGAATGGGTTGAGCATGAGCAAAACAAGCACTTTCTGCTACCACCTTTGGTTATTCATTATGCTTGGGCAGTATCTGCAAACATAGATGAATTGCTAGATAACCCGCAGACCGGTGACGCAGTAATGGTGCGCGACAAGTATAACTATTGGCTTAAGAAGGTGGAGCTTGGAGAAGCAGAGTTATTGCTCTTCTCTCAGTAGATCTTCGGTCGTGACCGTGGTGAACACTGTGGTGTACGAGAAGATGGCGCCGACAACAAGCTAACGTTCTACATTCGCATCCCTGGTGATGGACATGGTAAGAATGTCTACATCCCTATTGCTCGGTTCGTTGCGTTTGATCCAGTCACTGGAACACACACGTTGGCCTTGGAGCAGTCTGTTGATTTATTCAAGCCAACCCCGCAGTAACCTTAGAACTCGGCACCATTGCAGACCGGTGATGAAGGAGAGCTAAGCACTGCAAAATGAGGGTCTCCCTCATTTTTTTCTTCCTCGCAGTTAGTAGACCGGTCTGCTAAAAAGTAATCAAAAAAAGGAACCTCGTAGACAGCATACTCGCTGATAATAAGGTTCCAAGCTGCTGAAATTATCAAACCAGAGGTGGCTCTAGAGTCTCTAAGTTGGCTTAGTTAGACTTATGGGTCAAGTTTAGCTCAGTTTCCTGACAGTCGTCCTGTGACCGCTCCAATAGTCCGTTGCACTATATTTTTAGGCGGAAACTGGCCGGGCTTCTGAAACTTTGCTAACTGTTCAAGTGAGCCGTTAAAGCGGTTGAGATCAACTGGTCCAGCAATACCAGCTATCCGGCCATTGTCTGTGTATTGCCAAAATGTCCAAAACTGCCATGGTGCAGGAACACGCGGGCTTGGAGCACTGGTGTAGTGAGCCACCCAGAGTGGGTAGTTCGCAAGTACTTTTGCATTGCCCAGTACATCATCTGGAAAGTAAGCACTGCAATAGATAATTGGATCTACACCCAGAGCCGACTTGACACCATCGATAAAGGTTTTGATAAGAACAATCCGTTGGGCGACTGTAAATTCTTGCCACTGGTCTGGTACTTCGATATCAATTACTGGGGGAAGGTCGCCTGGGTAGAGTTGTCCTATAGCTTTGACGAAGTTGTTTATTTGACCTTTCACTGATGAGCGGGGGCGGAAGAAGTGGTAGTAACCGCAAGGGATACCATTGGCCCGCGCATTGCGCCGGTTTTCAACTAAGCGATTGTCTATGATTGTGGAACCTTCAGTGGCCTTGATGAAGGCAAATTTGATTCCAGCTTGTTTTGCTTTGCGCCAGTCGATTCGGCCTTGATACGTTGATACGTCTACACCTAATAGAGTAGCCATGATTACCTGATTTATTTGTGCTTAAGTGGACTCTCCATCCATTTGACATACAAACCACTTTTGAAAAACCGAGTAAGCAAAATTAGTCTCGCGACTAAATCAAATTCAAATTTCGACAATGGGGCTTAACTTTTTGTCTAGGTCAGATTGTTTTGCTGCACCGGCTTTTCTATTGAGGTTTGTTTGTGTTCATGGTTGGATTGTTTCTACTTAGCGCAGTGCGATGGCTAGAATCACTCTTGGCTAGCTAGTTGTTACAGCAAGCTTGCTGAGAATGAGCTTTAAGTGAGAAATGCTATTGGTGCACCTCTCGCTAGCGGTGAAAGTAATCGCTAAGCACTAGGCTGCCAGATCTTGAGCGAAGGTGTTGCGTTCGGTGATAACAATATTTCGTTGCCTGAAGGGCTTGAAATCATTTGTTGAATTCTTGTTGCGGCAGGCGTAGCCGAGTACTTCAATTAGACTATTTGGTAGCTGCTTGGCTAGTGCTAGTGTCGTTTCTTCGACGCAAGCATTTGTGTTTACCCCGCAGATTTTTATATGCGTTAGGTCAAGTGCGTTTTTACGGCAGCTTCCGAGAACTTCAGCGGCACCATTATCATTAGACTTGCCTATGATAAAACGCAGCTGACTGCCAGGTTCAAGTTGAGCAGCGTCAAGTAATTCTGAATAGATTTCGCCGCATTGAAGGTATTGCACCAATACAACAGGTAGCTGGTTGGCAACGGCCTGGGTGATTTCACGCTTGATGACTTTTAGCAAAAGCAGGTCTGAAGTGTGATTCGGTTGCATGTCGATAACGACAAGAACAGGGTTGTCACTGGATGCAAAATTGAATTTCATTCGATACTTAGACATTGTAATCACCGGTTGTAGTAAAAAGGCAGTTTGATTTTCAAACAATTCGTGGCAACATCTAGTACCCAAGTTGGGAAGCTATGCTGCTGAAAATAGAAGCGTGTTGGCTTTGTTGAAGTGAAATTTCTCATGGCATGGGTTGAATTGAGTGAATATGTCTCTACCTTGACTGAAAGGTTCTGGATATCCTAGCTTTATCTACTTTGTGGTCGTGCCTAATTTTAATAACAATGCGGCTGAGGTTTTACCTCGAATTCAATGGCGCGCAGAGGCATAAGAAAATTTCAGTGTTTAGTTTTAGGCTGTTTTTAATTGCTAGCGCAGGTTTCAATGCGTAATTTAGGCAAATATAAGCCTTTGCCTGATTTTAGTAACTTGGAAGGGCCGGCAGAACGTGGGTCGTCTGACAGGCTAGCGCAACTTGCGATCTGTCTTTTGACAGGCAGAGTAAATCATAAGCATTTTATTGCCGGCGAAGCCAATTGCTTTTCTCACTAGTGTTCTGACAGTATGAGGAAATATTCTCATTCACTCAATTTCGCCCAGGAAATTACATAAGACAATAGCTAATTTACTATTTTGGCTAATTCACTCAGCATTTTTAGTGCTGAATTTTGGGCTGTTGCCGTTCATGTCGTCTACTTATTTCGTCCATTCATTTCGTTAATACATCCCTTAGAATCATGACTCAAGTTTTTAACTCGTCTTCACCTGCTTTTGTGGATGAGTCTCTAGGCTGTACCCAACCTGCCCTCATGCCGCTATTTGACTTCAGTCCAGAGCGGCCGAATCTTGCTACAGCCTTTCTCAAGAAGGCGCTCAGAAATATAGACAAATCGGCTGTTTCTGATGAAAGCGGTACGCTTACTTACCGGCAATTACTCGACCGCGTGCTTACTTTCGCCATAGTAATGCAGCCAAGACTAAAGGCAAATGACCGAGTGGCAATTTTGCTTCCTCCATCAATCTTGGCCGTCACGGCTAATCTTGCCCTCACTATAATTGGCAAGGTAGTCGTCAATTTCAACTATGGCACCGCCAATGAGATAGTCAATTGCACAATCGCCAATGCCGGCATTGAACAAGTGGTGACCTGTAGCTCTTTCCTTGAGCAAGTAAACCTTGAATTGTTAGCTGAATTGCTCGATATGCGTCGAATGCGCTCTTGGGAAGATTCTACTGTGCGGCTGCGGGTGCAGAGTTTGCTCGCTAACCCAGTTATCTCAAGATTTGAATATGAGTTTGCTGGTCTTTCTGCTGATTTGAGTGACATTGCCGCAGTGCTTTACACATCAGGCTCGACCGGCAAACCAAAGGGTGTTGAACTGAGCCATCGCAGCATTTTGTCGAATGTTCAAGCTACTTTGCAGCAATACCCACCTCGCCTTCTTTCCTCTGGCGCTGTTGAGGATGAAACGATAATCGGTGCAGTGACCTTTGCGCATTTCCTTGGCTATACCGGCACTCTCTGGGTCCCTGTTTTGCTCGGCCTCAGGGCACTTTATATTACTAATCCATTAGATGTCATCTCTGTAAGCCGCACGCTTGAACAGCACAACGTAACTTTATTCTTGTTTGGCTCCACCGGCAAAGTTGAAGTGCAGCGCTTTAAAGCCACGGCCATAGAACATTCCGGTCACTAGAAAATAAACTCGCACTTTCACCTTAGTCTTTAAGGTTATCCCTATGAGCATCTCATACACTGCCATTGGCAGTATCGCTTTGCTGCCTGAAGCTTTTGTCGCTTTAGGTACGCTGCTTTTTTACGGTCGCTCTCGCCTCAATTTTTGGCTGGCTGAGGCGGAGAAAGTTAGCAGCCAAAGTGGTTACGTCACCCCTTATGTGCCCCGTTCGTCTCGAATATTGCTTTTCTTTGTAACGCGCATGGCTGCCTGGTTTTTTCTGGGCGACCTAAAAATTGTCGGCGCTGAGAAAATTTACTCCAGTCAGACAAGGCTGATTATTTGCCCCAACCATCAGGTTGAACATGATGCTATGGTCATGGGCTATATAATTGGCGCTCGTCGTTGGCGCTTCCTTGCCGCCATAGATCAGCTCACTGGTCGACGGGCTTTTTGGATGGCTTGGTTGGGAGTTATTCCGGTTAACACCCACAATCTTCGCCTCCAGGTAGCAGTGATTGCCCCTGTAGTTGATGTTTTGCGGCGAGAGTATAAGTCTAGCTTCGTCATTTTTCCTCAGGGAAAATTGGTGGACTCCAATGTTCTCTTGCCTGAAGACTGGAATACTGGCGCTGCGGTCATCGCTCAAAGACTCAGTCAAGTGACCGGCAAAAATTTAGCTTTATTGCCGGTCTACATAACCTACGACAGATTGCCGGAACAGGCTCGTCTCTGGCAGCGAGCTCTGGCTAAGATCGGCATCACTCGCGCATTCTGCGGTAAGGTCGTCTACGGCTGCAAAGTTGTTGTCGGCGACCCCATAGAGGTTGATACCAAAATTGGCAAGAAGCAGTTGACGAGCCAACTGTTTGCCGCAGAAATAGCCTTGCAGAACAATTCTAATAACTCTCTCTAAATATAGAATTCATGAAACTAGTTCACTACCGCAAAATCTCTCAGATTCAAGACTGCCTCAATAATGGTATACCAATGCAGCGTAAGGCAGGTCGGTTGCACGGCGTATTCGCCTCCCCACTGCTCAACTTCAGTCACACAGTGACGCGGAACTGGAAGCGTCGCCTAACCAATGATCGCCGGGTGCGTTTGGGAGCGATTATCTTTGAGATTGAGGACGGTCAGGAAGTCTATTACTCCAAAGACTGGAGTCATACTGCTCTGGGCGCCAGCCGATTAGTGACAGCACGAGAGGCTGAAGCACTGACCTTTGAGCTTGGTCGTTACAATGCAGTTCCTCTAACTCCTGAGCAGTACGAGGCTGCAGTTCAGATGGAAAATGATACTGCTACTTCTTATGACTTCGGTTTGATGGAGATCATTGTTCCTAGCTCAATTCGACCAAACCAAATAATCAGAGTTGAATTTGCTACTGGCAAAAAAAATCGTCAAGCAACTTTTGATTCAGAACTATTGGCTCTAGAAGACGACTTGTTCGAGTAAGTCGGAACAGGAATTACCTTAGCATAATGGTCTATATGTTAGATAAAAATTCGAGTAGCAACCAAGTGGCGACCATGCTTTTTCGCTATGAAATCCATATCGCTGGACGTCCAGCCCAAGGAGCTTATAGCGGAATTACCTATGATCAGAATTCATTGGCATCTGCCTGTGAACAATCGGGTCTTACAGTCGAAGATTATGAACAAGCAATCGACGACTCTGAAGATTGGCATTTGTCTTATCCTGATTTGCCTGATGGCGAGTACTTGTTTTACTTCACCCCCAAGGGACGCGATTTGTATCTTGGTTCGATGATACACATAGAAGGTCTCGCTGCCGCAATTTACGCTAAAGGTAGTTTCGAGGTCGTTCAAATTCCCTATCGCGAAGGCGCGGTTTACGAAGATGACTTGCAGGTCGCCTATCTAAAAGACTAGGCCTTGGTGCCTACTGTATTCATTGAGAAGGGCTGTCGACTGAGGCAGCCATTCTTGTTCGTTTCTCTCTGAGCATTTGTTGATCCGTTATTCCTAAATTTTCGTAGATTATCAAAAATGACGAACAGGGTTTTCAATTGCATGTCTGGTATTCTGCCTATTGGTGAATTGGCTGAGCTAACCTTTTTCTCTTTCGCAAATATGGCGGGATCCAATATTTCGCAAACCCAGGCTATTTTTGTGCATCTCTTACTACGAGGTCGTATAGTTGAATGGTGATTTTTTGTCAGAAATGCCTTACACCCAGGTCTATTCTGGGTATAGAGTTGAGCTAAATGAAAGTAATCAACGGAGTCAAAGAAAAGAGAGCAGGAGAAGTAAGAGAAGCGACCAGCATCAAAATCGATTGCTTGCTGGCCGCTCAGTTACCGAGAGAAGAGACGACATATTTGGGGCTAGGCCGCTGTCTCGACTGAGGCTTTCTCACTGGTGTCAGTGTTAAGACCGTTGACCAATCCGGCCACAAGCGTTTTACACAGGAAGGCAACCAATTCTGCACGTACCTATTGCCTTTTGTGATGAAAGACAAAGTTTCAGGACTCTCTGCGAAAAGCCTGTTTGTTAGCCGTCCGTAGACGTTCTAGCACCAGTTGGTTTGGGTGAATTTGGGGGTTCATGGTCGTAAACGCATTGCCATCTAGACCGCATATCTCGGCTACGAAAGTAGCGATGGCACCACTGCGACTGACACCGAGGGTGCAGTGCACATAGAGAACGATCTCGGTGAGGCTAGATTGGAGGTTGTCCACGAAATCGATGATTTGGTTTGCCATCATTTCGCTGAAGATCTGATACGGGCGCCCGTACTCTTCCATCTGCGCGCATATTTGAGCAAAGTGCTCTGTGCTGTCGAACATCTCGGGAGAGACATCGTCGAAACGTACTGTTACTGCCCCGCTATGTTCATCTTTGAAGAGTGGCTCAGCTAAAGGATCGATAACACTGATGAAATAGTGATTGCTTTGGCTGGTTAATGTGGGTAAGTTTTCAGTCAGATACTCGCGGCTGCGAGCAATTACATTGGTAATCATGATTGTTTCCTCTCTTTTTTGCGAGTTAGAGTTAAACACCAGTGGTGTTGAATGAAATGGTTGAAATTATCGTGGTGGTTGATTAAGGTGTTTGGTTTGCTTTATGAATTGAGTTAACTAGATATTCTTTGAGACTGACAGATTGCTTCGTTAGCAACCAAATCGATTTCTAGCTCTTTATCCTGCATACAGGCGATATGGAAACTAGCGCTGCTAGCAACGGGTAAGTTCCGCTTACTTAATTGATTGCGCTAACTCTTCCAACAAGAGACCTAACTCTGGTTGTGAGATTCCTCGACCTGAAACAATTAGTCTCAAACAGTGGCCTTCATGTAATGCTAGTGTTTGAGCCGAGGGCTCTGGCAAAGGCGCTCCGGCTTGACGCGCCGTTTTGATATCCCTGAAGATTTCAATTAATGAATTACTGTATCCTCGAACTTTCATTTGCTCGATGAGGGCGGCTGTTGCTAGCGCGGTAGCCCGATAGATTCTTTCTTTCTCTGACTGAGTTATTGCGCCTGATTTGTCTTTGGCCAAGGCTGTGGACACAACAATCAAGCCATGAGTAATGATTTTTCGATAGACAATCCGCTCATTGTGAGGATCGATAAAGTGACCAGCATATGGCCCAGTTTCTATCTCGCCAGCAATAACCCCGCAGGTCGTTCTTTCTACCGCCTGCTTTAGATAGCCGATGTCGCCAGTAACAATGAACAACTTGGCGTCCATGGTGGCAATGAAAGAATTGTAGTTGTAGTTGGGTGAAATTGGTTTTGCCTTAGCCCAACTGGATGCGATCTCCACCCATTTTAAATAGCGGCTGTCGCCAGTAGCTTCATATAGTTCTAGTAAGGCTTCGCCTACTGAACCAGTGTCGAAATAATATTCACAAGGAAGCGACGGTACCACTAACCAGCCATTGACTAGGCACTTATTGAGAGACTGTGTTTTTTCTAGTTTGAGTGACAATTTTTCGGAGAGTTCACCAAGGCGACCGTGCCTACCTCGCCAGTAGGGGAAGGGGGCCCCGGCAAAACCCGCTTCACTGCTGCAAGATAGCAGATAGTCGCCTCCAGATCGGGCAATCATAGCCGCCTCATTGCGACAATCCGGATAAGTCCTAGCGATAGCCAACATACCTCGAATCATTGAGGCGACAGCTCTTAATGGCTGAGGTATATCTTTTGCCGCAAGTTTTCGCTCTGTAATCCACCACGATCTTTCTCTGCAAAACTGAATAAACCTTCTAGATAGCTGTTCAAGTGTCTCTTTCTGCTTTTGCCTGGTTTGCGAATAAAACTGCTGTAGAAACTCTTGGTCATTTTGAAATGCTTCATAGTGCTCTGGTGATTCTGTGGTAGGAGAAGCATCTAAGCGAGAAACAATAGCCCCTTTAATTCGATCGATTTCTTTGTGGTTATGAGTGGTCATTGCCACAGCTAAGTTTTCACTCAGAACTTTTTGGCTCCTTTGCTCATTTGATGCGGCGTTAGCCTGCGCAATCACTATGAGTGAACAAAATAGAGCAACTGTAATTGTAGGAGCATTGATCAAGACAAAAAATCCAAAGCATGACTGGAAAAATCTTACCATTGTGTTTTTGTTGCTGTGTTGAGTCTTAATTTTAGCAGTAGACCGGTCGATTAATAATTTCGAGAAAAATAGTGGGAGCTGAGAGTAATTACTCTCAGTTCCCGCTCTTTGTTCGGTAGAATATTCAGCCAAGAAATGTTCAGCCAAGATGTGTTCAGCAAAATTTCGTAGGCCGTGCTTGAAAGAATTATTGCATTCTTGACACAGCCTGAGTCTTTACTCTTTACTATTGGAGAATTCTTTAGGATTCTCCAACTGATAACGCAAGCCATCAGCCACAGCCTTTGTTCTGCGACGTTGGTCGTGGTAGATAGTAGTCGGATTATGGCCCAATCCACTGGCGTTCCACTTATTATAACGGCGTGAATATGGATTGACATCGAAAAATGACCAAGCGCGAGCTTCAACAACAGCATCAAAACCCTCCAGCTCCTTTCGTTTTATCGACTGCTTGAGGCGGTCGATGTATCCCCAGCGGCAGTGGTTCTGGGTAGTAGCATGCGCCAGTGCTTTCTTTGTATTTAGGTCAACACTAATTCCTGCGGCAAGTTTATTCAGAAGGGATTTGTTAGGTTGTATAACACATGCCGCAGTTGGGCTTTGATTGGCTAAATCTACGCCTGCCAGGAGTTGAAAGACATTTAGTTGAAGTCCTACCCGCTGAGCTTGATAGAGCAGTTCTAGAGCTTGTAAGCGAAGCACTTGCTGTTGAATCAGGTCAGCTTGAAGAGGCGTGCGCACTATTGGTTTGTCACTGGCTTGTTGATATGAGAAAGAACCTAGATTGGTAATTTTGCTTCTACATGTGATGTAAACGCACATGGGATCTTGGTGCCCCCAATAGGCCCAGCCGATTTTGCCATCGACATTTCTCGTTCCTTCGGCGTGACCGACCGTGCGTTGCAAGAGTGAGCCACGAGTGCCGTAACTCTTGAGTAAAAGCTCTATGTCTGCTGCTTTGATTGTCTGAGCCGGGCTGGTAATGGCCTGAACTTTTTGTCCAGCTTTAATAGAGCTTTTGGTCGGGTATGGAATCGAAACTTTGTCATTAGCTTTGGTAATACTGGTGTGAGCAGTATTCGTTGTTCCTTTTTCTTTTTGCCTGTCAGACTGGCCAGAAGTAAGAGTAAGTGTCAGGGTTAAGACTCCGATGATAGAGCCCAATTGGAGTATTCGATTCATAGCGATCTACAGAATGAAGAACTGGAGTTACATAGGCAACTAAAGTCACTCAACACACAGAATATTTGGATAGAGGAAGACCAGTGGCGAGAACTCAAAATTGGTTTATTGTTTTTCTCGCCTCTGTCAGCCCTCGACGACTTGGTAGTTAAGGTAAGGTGATGGCGAAGGTTTCTTTTAGTGACCACTTAGATGATTGCTGGTCAAAGAAGTAGCGCGAACCGTTCACTTCTACCCTGAAGGCGAAACCCATTGACTTTGCTGCCCAATCGCAAGCTTGAAACCGACGGCTGTATAGATTGAGCAAATTTTCTCCACTAGCTACTGAAGTATCCATCTTCAATTTGAGAATGATCGCGCCAGCGTTTTCGCTGCTTGGATGATCGTCTCCATCGACCAAAATTTGAGAATCTTTGATGGCGAAGTTGACACGGTCATGCTCCGAATTACGCCACAAACTTAGCTTGGCCAACCCTACTCGACTCAATATAGAGAGTGTGAGTGCACGCCAGAACCTGACGCGGTCTTCATCGCCAACGCACTTGTCAGCGATTACAACAATTGCCAATTCAGGAAACAGCTTTAATGATTCGAGGGGAGTTTTGTTTAGGTCTTCTGAACGATGGCATGAGACGACCGCTGCGATTTTTGCAGCTAGTTCTTGGGGGAAGTTTCTTTGTGTTAAATAGTCGTACGCTATTTTCATCCCCGCTTGTGCGTGATTATCTACATCTACAGCGCGTCCGATGTCGTGAAAGAATGCACCAGCCGGAATAACTACTGCACGAGATTCCATTGAGAGTTTCCCCGGTAACAGTCTCGAAACTTCATCTTGAATGCATTGAGCCGCAAACATCACTGCTTGGGCGTGGGCAACATCATGTTTGGTTTGAGCTCGAGAGATACGGTCACCTGCTTCATACAACCGTAGAAGTTCTTGATCGATTAGTAACCCGTTCACCACCGCGACCATTTGGTCAAATCCGATTGAGGTCATAATTTTGTACGATAAAATAATGGACAGTTTTAGGCACTTTCATTGAGGGTGCTTTATTGACTCAGCTTGAGAAGAATTAAGCGCTTGGTTGAGTCAAGTGACTATTGGGAGAGAAGACTTTCCTTGACGTTAATGAAAGAGACAAAACATCTTAATCATGCCTGAGAGCAAGGCCCGATTGCCAGTAGTTTGGAGCCAAATCTTTTCGGTTTGCTTCTGGAACTTGATTACAGCAAGCTTATGACTGAATTCAGTCGTCGCGCAGTTTGCGTGAAGTGGTTGATGCCCTTCGTATCTAGCAGGTATGGTTCTGTCACAAAGTTTCTATTAAGCTAATAAAGTTGAAGGGGGAAGTCGAGCTTGTATCTATTTCATACCGGTACCGGGTTCGCACAGCATTTCAATTGGAGTGAGTATTATGAGCGATTCTGGAGCCGATCAAGGAAGTCAGATTAGTTCGTTGTCTAATTGCTCAGCACCACTATTGGTCGACAATAATTTTGCTTCTAGTAGCACGCCGGCTCATTCCTCTAACCCCGAAAGTAAAGCTGGTGACTGCGATGGTAAGTCTGGCCTCTGCAAAATTTCGGCTGAATTTCGTTCAAGTATGAAGAATAAATACTTTGATTTGAACGAACCAGTTCACCATTCATCTTTGGGAGTTTAGTAAATGATGCAGCCAATTCAACATCAGCCTGTTTATCGTGGTCACGAAGCTAATGGGCGGGTTTACAAAGTATCTAGCCAAGGGATTATCCCTCCAGTATCCGATCATTTTACTATCGACAATATTTTAGATTTCGACGGTCGAGTCATATACTTTAATACTGACGGTGGCAGTCAGTGGTTCTATGGTATTGTTCATTTTCATGGAGAGCGAACGTTCGTGAATCTTGCTGTAGATTTCAGCAGAGATAAGGCTGGGCTTCATGTTGTTCTCTACCCATATCATGCAAAGGTAAGAGAAACATTTATTTTTCGGTTAGCTTTTTCCGAAGAATACCAAGGCTTAGTTTTCTCAAATGACGATTTTTGCACGACTTAAACCGGTTCACCACTTGTACACATAATCTACTTATCATCTTATATATGAAGACTGAAGCACAGCCTGAATATGAGTCAACATTGACGTTTGCCCAGTTTGCGTTTTCTCAAGGGAATTACAGACTAGCAGAACAATGTTATATGCAAGCATTGAAAGATGCAGAGATTGCACACGGCATTGATAGTGCAGAAGTTGGTATAGTCTCTCTAAACTTTGCTGATTTTCTTAGCCAGACAGGAAGACCCGATGAAATTCGTCCGCTATTGAAGCGGGCTTGTTTGTGTTTGTCGAGCCATCAATTCATGGGTTATTTGATACCTAAGTCAAGCCAAATCAACCTAGGACACTAGAACTTTTAGTTGAGCACTAATGAAAAAATAGATACTACTGACGGTTATATGAGTCAGTAGTATCAAAGTTTTTTTCTCGGAATATAGTGGGGGCGCTCCTCTAATTAAGCATGCCTTTCGCTTTTGCCTCATTCAGCCAGATCGGAAACTCCTTTACTAGGCGACTGTAAAGTTCATCATCTGCAATTGTTCGGTAGTCATCAACGGCAAAGAAGCCAGCATTATCAAAGTAACGTCCTTGCATTTGATTCAAGCGTTGCAGCACATCGTAGCCGCTGCCACCAAGCCCGGCGAATTGCCAGAAGATTGGATAGTAAGAAGCTTCTTTCAGCAGTCGTTCGATATCTTTGCCTTTGTTGATACCGCCATCGGTGACAAAGAGAATGAGAGTGGGTACGGTATCAGTCTTTTTGCATTGATCTAGAATGGCTTGCATTACAGGTGGCTCGTTGTTGTCGTAACCTAAACCAGGAACAATGCCGCCGTTGAAGAGACCTCCGAGTATGCCTTTCTTTGGCTTAGGCGTATTTCCAGAGCCATCACCACCTCGCTGAAGTGAAGCAATATAGCCGTCTAAATTTGATAGGTTGACCGTCGCCATCTGGCGATAGCCAGAAGCATAGACCCAAAGTTCTAGTTCGCCATTGTCGTCAAGGTTGAGGGCTAAGGTGGCGAGGCGGTCGACAATACCCTGCATTATTTCAGGCCACATAACGCGAGTAGAGCCAGATGCATCAAGCACCATAATTACTCGAGCAGTTATGCCATCTACTTTATGCTTGGTCAGGGAAATAGCAGCAGCCTTTTGCAAATTGATCAGTCTTGAGCCTTTGCGCTCTAGTTCGGCTGTGACTTGTTCGCTCTTCGTCAAGCTAATTTTTGCTACAGTGGCCACAGTTCTTGTTTGCTCTGAGTCTACTACTTCTTCATCAGCAATTGTAATGCCGAATTCAGTAGCGATTGCAGCAAGGCCACCATTGTATCCTTGGGCAACGTGACGCACCTTCCATGAGCAGTTGCGACGATATAATTCGGCAATGATGAAGGCGTTTTCGCTACTACCTTCAGCGGAGAAGTTTACTAGCTCGCGGCCAGAGTTATTGCAGAGAGAAATCTGAAGACTTTTAACTGCTGAAAAGGTTGCCACTGTGTCTGGATCAATGGTAAGGGTGAGTAGAATGCGTTCTACGTCGTCTGCAACCTTGCTCAAATCTACGTTCATACAATGGCTATATTTGTCACCAAGTCGGGTCTTTTCAGCGCACTTAACAGAACCATCCGGGCAGTTCGGTTGGCCATAGAAAACAAAGTCTGTTTCGTTGCGAACTTTGCCAGACTTATTGAGCAAGATAGCGGAGAGGTCGGTATTGGCACCACGGTGAAATGCACTTACAACAATTGCCTCTGTTTGAATTTGGGCGTTGCCGCCTTTGGTTAGTGTAGTCGTCATATGTTTTTTAGATGATTGTGGTTGAATCTGTAAGGCACTATCAGAGCCAAGCGATAGGCACCAGAAAGAAGGTGAAAATTATTTGAATGCGAGGATCTCGGGTGCTTTGTGGCTCTGGAGTATCTACCGGAAGAAATAGTGAGTGTATTGATTGTGAACACTCACATTCGCTGATGAAAGATGGCTAGATCAGGCTTTGTAAAGCATTATTGAATCGAGCGATGCCAGCAACCATTTGATTTGGAGATATCGCAACATTGTGATTTGTCTTAGACGTGGCAATGACGATGCGACGGCTAGCGCAAGCATATTGAATTAGGTCGACAGGATGCGCTCCTGTCGATTGCTAGCATAGTGACCTTTTCTTCTCAAGATACTAGTAGACTGGTCGATTGCGGTTGGACAAAAATGAAAAAGAAAAGCATGAGGCCACCAACCATTTCTGGCAGTGGCTCTCAAGTCTATTTAAGTCGATTTAGTTTGAAGGATCATTCGTAGACTATTCGCAGCTCATCGTTGTGGTAACGTGCCGCGAAAATGCGTCGGCTGTATGGCTGAAGCAAGAGTTCAGAAAAGTCCCCCTGGTCCAGACAGTCAAGGTGCACTATCTCAATCGAATCATTGAAACAGCAGACCAATTCAACGCCGTTGGGCGCAACTGTCAGGTCGACGATAGGGTCGTTAAACTCAAGCCCCTCACTCACCCCTTGGGCAAAGTTCGTTACATAGAGCAGTCCCGTGCTGTTGGCTAACGCCATAACTGGCGCTACCCGGCTATTCGCCATAAGCACTATCGGCAAGTAGTCTTCAGGTAAAGTGGAGCTTTCGACAATTAATCGAGACCCATCTTCGATCAAGATCCACAGATTGTTATCATCGGTGGTCACTGTAAGCGACAGTGAGTCGCCGAAAGTGCTTGGCATGATTTTGCTAACTGCCGCAGTGAGGGGCTTTTGAGTATTTAGTTGCTGCGAATATAGATCGAGAACAGCTATGCACCCTGCTGAATTTCCGATGATCAGTTTTTCTCCATCACTGCTATAGGCAACCGCAGTTGCAGCAACAATGTTAACGTCGGCAAGACGTTCGCCAGTGGTTAGGCCAAAGCGATAAACTTTGTCCTCCCCAACTATTGCTATTTCGCTCGTGCCACGAAACTGATCATGCCGAAAGGCCGCCGTAATTCCATCGACAATTGTGGGAATCACAAGCTGGCGATGGTACATTTCTCCATCAAGTCGGTAGACTTTCAGGCCTTCACCGGGCTGATTTACCCAGAGCCAATCGGCATTTAGTGAGGTATTGACTTCTGCTGCTGCATCAAGAACGGGAAATTTGATGAATTTAGTCATGATTTTCTCCTTTGAAAATGCCCTTGCTTTGGTGCAAGAGTCTTATCGCGGCGATTACTCCGAAAAGGAGTCAGAACAGGGCCTAAGCCCCAGGAGATTGTTCTGGCTGCGACTAATAGAACTGACAGGAATCGAACCTGCACCCTCTTCCTTTTGGGAAGCGCTCTACCGTTGAGCTACAGTTCAAGAATGCAAGTTTTAGTCAAGCTTCTATGTCAACGAAAAGACTATAGCCAACTTAGGTCCTCACCTATTCCGACAGAGTCGCAAAAGGTTTCAACCACTTCGACGATATCAATTTCACCGTAACGGATTGCTTGCGCTAGGTTGTGTTTTGGTATGGTCATGTTCGCACCAGCGTGTAACATATCGCCGTTGAGATTAGCTTTTGCACTGATACCGACAGTGACAACTCCAGCAGCTCTCAATAATTCCACAAGTTCAGCGCCTGTGAAGTGGCCATAGAGTTCGTGGTCGACGAAGGCTATATCGAAGTCGCTCAGCTGGTGGTATTGATTTTCAGATTGGTCTGGAGCAATTAGTTCAATTGTGCGTGCATCAGCATCACTAGCGCCTAATCCCCAGATCAGTTGATAGTCGCCCGTTGACTCAATTGCAGACTTGATGTCGGCTCCAGCGTCGAGCAGATCTTCGAGCAGAAGTACTTTAAGTGTCATAGATTCACCAACGCTAGTTTATTTTGGGCAGAAGGTAGAAGGCGGGGTAAAGGTCGATTTAGTCGCCTTCTGTTGGTCCTAATAGTTAATCTGTTTGTATTTAAATGATTTACTATGAGGACCAATTGTGCAGATCGAGATTCATGTCTTGTGATGATAAAGCGCAATAGTCAACCAAGACTATCTTTTGCTCTCCATCTCGCTCGACTAAACCAAGCTGTTTTAATAACTCAGTATCATCGAGAAACAGGTCTTCTGCGAGCATGTTGAAATCGGCATAGAACCCTTCCCAGAGTTCTTCTGGTACATCTTCAGCTCTTTGTATTGACTCGGCAAGTTCTTGTATGAACCAAAAGCCGCCAGAATCAAGTTCGTTGACTTCCTCTTCTTCCACATTAATGATCATGGCGTCGAATGGCCGATGACCCCAATCTGGATGCCATCCGTGAAGGAGCGGATCAACGATCTTGAGTACTCGCTCTTCGCCCTCGAACGATACTGAAAGGGCTACTGCTTCTCCTCCGTCTCCTAGGATTTCAGAGTTTGAGAAGTCGTAACCCAAGTCTTCTAATTTTTCGACGATCATTTCTAAATCACTTCGATTGACCAAGCGTCTTGAACCACGTAGCAGACTTAACGGATTAGTTTTGGTTTTCATTTGTTTTGTTCCTCAGAAAAAAATTGAGTGGAAATTATGCGATTAGTCGCATAGGGGGCTGACAGGATTTGAACCCGCAACCGCAGCCGTTATCGGCAGTGCTCAGATCTTTGAGCTACAGCCCCTGTTGAAAATTGGCAAGGTGGTCTGCAGGCGGTTTAGCATCTGTTCTCCGAAGAGAGTCGAGGAATGCTTTTTTAGCCGCTTGGTGGGAATTTAAGGCAGACGCTCCATTGCTTTTTTGAAAAATAAATTACTCCCTAAACTAGCAAGCCTCTTGTTAACAGTGCAAGGGAAGTGCCCTTACAGCTACGCCTTTCCCTCTGAATTAATGTGCTCTGCCCATAGTGCTGCTGGCGTAAGGTAAGGTCTTATGCCATTGAATTGGCGGGGCTGGCGTGTATGACGCTAGTTCGCATAGCCAGTTTCTTAAATACTATGTGCGCTTAATGTTTGTGGCTTTTGTCCGCTCTCAGCTGCGACAGATGTCTTCTCTAGGCACCATTGAGCGTTACTAATATTAATTGAGTCGTCAATATGAATCTTGAAGTAGTTTGCTCGCTATACTCCTTCGCACAGGAATCACTTAAATCTCAGATTCAACCAAGATGCGCTGATCATGCGCTTCTTAGTTGCTCGTGTAAATCCTTAGGAGGATAGATCAAATGGCTAATCCAAGTACACCAATCAAACCTGAAATTGAACGTCTTGAGAGTCTTTTAGCTCACAGCCCGCTGCCGAGTGTTAAGGGCGCTGCTCATGTTGTGCCTTATTTGCAGATTATGTTAGATCAGATTCTGCTGCCAATCCCTGGAGCGCAGTATCACTCAACTATTATTGCTCTCAAGTTAAAAAACGACGAGGGATTTCCTGTTACTCTGACTATGCCAAATCAATGTAGTGTCATTCGTTGGGTTGTTGAAAAAGATGGCAAAGTAATTGATCACTCTCCAATGTGCACAATGCAATACGACCCAGTGCAGAAGAAATTGGCGGCAAAGTATACAGACCGCGAGTTTCATACAATTAACTTGGAAAGAGCCAAGTACGAAACTGGAAAATATACCTTAAAGGTCTGGTTCTGGGGAGTACCATGTCTAGAAACAAAATTCTTTGTCGAGAAATTGGGTTTAGATAAGCTCAGCAAAGAGGCTCAAACTTTCCTCGGCGATGATAAGGCGACCAAAGAGTTTGTTGCAGTCTAGCTCGAGTTAAAACGAAAATTGAAAGCACTGCGCTCATGTGGGGCAGTGCTTTCAATAGTTTTCCATTGAGCATAATCTATGTAAAGCATACTATTTGTTTTGATCATAGGTTGTTATCAGTGCAAAGTTCTTCTTAAGTTCTTCGACTGTCATTTCGAAGATGCCGTCTTCTTGACCGTCAGCATTATCTCGCTGGGGAATGACGAGATTTCGGTATGGGTCCATAACTTTGACAGTATTAGTTTTTGAATCGAATCCTAAGACTGCATACGCATGGAACCCGCGTAGCCCGCTGTCGCGAGGCGGGTTTGCTGTGCTCAAAATTACTGGTAGCTTGTGGCTGGTCGAGAATGAGAGTTCTGCACTTAAATCTTCTTTGCTGCGATTCTTGAGCGGCGTATCAAATGCCTTTTCACCGCTCAGTAAGCGCGCAGCTACAACGCCCTGACCAAAATCGATGTTTTCGCCAGGAGCAATTGACTGACTGCCGTTTCGTTCGCCTCTAAGTTTGCCATAGGCAAGTTCGACAATTAGTGGCCATTGACCTTTGCTTGTATCTGCATACATGGCTTTCTCTGTATCGCTTGGTTTGGCCACACTAATTTCTCGGCCTTTGAGTTCTCGAAATGATACTGCGAAAGCGTTTTGACCGGTCTCTTTAATCATGTTCTTAATGCTTTGAGGGTTTTGTGCCGCTAGTGAAGCCATCCCTGCCAATAAATAACAATCGAAGGCCGTTCCTTGCTTTATGTCTTGATACGATGGCTCGGCGGTGCCTTTCTGACCGAAGAGGTAAGAGCTTGATGTTGAAAGTCTTTGCTCGGCTTTTTTCGCTTCCTTATTGACCTCTTCTAGCACAGACAGTGAAGATGGAACAGCGGCAGTCAGTTCCGTCTGAGATAGCTTTTCATCCCTGCCTGCAATACTAGAGAATTCAAGGGAGGCGAGTGCCAATGCACTGCCGCTATCTAGATATTTTTTTCTCACCGTATCAAACTCTGACCTGTCGATGCTGCCATCACCGTTTTGGTCGAAAAGTTTTGATCGCTCTTGTATGATAGTCACAGCTGGTAAGTTAATTGTCTCTTGGCTGCTCGAATTCTTAAGTGCTTGAATATCCGCCTTGCTAATTCCAGGTTTTTCGTCAGCCGCTAACCAAGATATAGTCGGTACTTGTTCCAGAGCTGCTACGGCAATTGAGAGCTTGCCGGTGACACGCTTGTCTATTATGGCGCTATCAATGTCAGATTTCTCGATGCCACCATTGTTGTTTCTATCAAGTAAGCTCCAGTTGGCTAGAATTTCTGCAGATAGCTCGTGTACAAGCTGAGGCTTGATGGTAAGGACACTGTCGTTCTCTCTAATCTGTGAAAACTCAGGCATGTTTTCTTTCCTATGGAGTTTCGCCCTTTTGCCCGGATTGGCTTAAAAGACTTTCTATAGAAATAGATTACGACTTCAATTGTGACAGCTCCATATACAGCCAGGCTCAGTGCAAAAGCTAATTATAGAATCTCGCTATAACCATCTCTAAAATTTGGATAAAGCAGTTGATAGTCTAGTCTTTGCAGTATCCGGCTAGCGTCAATTTGCCGGTCTCCTCTCAGCCTTGTGCTAGTCGGTACTAAGTTACTAGAAGCTTTCTGCTCTATATTCATTTTCTGGCAGAGCCAACTAACCACATCTTCATGCCTGGCCGGTTCTTTATCTCCAATGACAAAGGTCTCCGAGCGTTGCAGCTTTTCAAAGCTAAGTAGAATAATATTTGCTAAGTCAGTTTGATGAATTCGGGAGACAAAATTTTGAGAGTTGGGTGGCTTCTGATAAGTACCTTCTTTTAGCGTCAAATGAAGACCCCGATCTGGGCCGTAAATAGCCGGGGAGCGAAGTACGATAGCGCCGACTGATTTCCAGATGGCTTCTGATGTAAGCCGTTTGATTGATAGGTCTGTATCTAGCGAAATGGCTGTCGAATCATTGATCACGCCACTCAGCGGCCCATAAACGCTTGTGGACGAGACATACACGAGTTTGCGAGCTTGAGTGCAATAGTTTGCTAGGAGTGTTTCTAATAAGTGATCTGGAGGTAAGGAAACGAGAATATCAGCATCTTTTGCGAGCTTTTCGAAAACTGAGAAGTTTTTGACAAGTTCACTGATGAGCAAGGGCTCGATTTTCTGTTTAGAGAGGAAAGACATTCGTTCTTTATTGCGGGTGGTGCCCCAGATAGCCGGGCAAATACTTTTCTGATTTAGTTGGAAAGATCTAGCCTGCTTTGCTACACATAGTGCTAGTTTGCCGACACCGAGCAGTATCAAGTTACGTTTAGCCAGTTCATCCAATGAAGCAGATTTCCTTGCAGATGTGTTTAATTTCCAAGTCGAAATACTAGTCTATATTGTTGAATAATTAGAGAAAGGTTTCAAATTGATACTAGACGATAAACTTGGTAAACAGGGTGGTGATCGACGCCATCTTCCCTCAGCTCAGTACATTGATTTAAGTACGTGCGTTAACCGTTATGGTCCTCCGCAGGCAGTGATGGATACTCTACAGGCAATTACTAGAGAAGAAATTCGTATTCATCCCTACGAAGCTGCAGAGAAATTGGTGGCAGCTCATTCATATCATTTAGATGTTTTGCCAAGCGAGCTTGTTGCTGGTCGAGGAACTACCGAATTTATATGGTCTATAGGCCGTCTTGCTGAAAATCAGAGGGTGCTTGTTCCGCTGCCGGCTTACACCGATTTTCTTCGAGCATTTCCCTCTGCTGTCAGGTCGAGCGAGAGTTCTACTGACGATGTTTCTTCCTTCGATAGTCTTTCTGCTTGCATGCCTAAAGCAGACTGGGTAGTAATTTCCAATCCTAATAATCCTCTTGGAACTATTTTTTCTCGAGCGCAATTGACTGATCTATGTCAGCACTTTCCTCAAACTATGTTAATCGTTGACGAATCATATCTTGATTTCATCTTGGATAGAAAGCCGGTATCAATGATTGGTTGCGACTTAGAAAATGTAGTTGTGCTTCAATCACCGTCTAAGTTTTATGGTATTGCTGGCGCTAGAGCTGGAGTGGCTTGGAGTAGAAATACAAATATGCTCAGTTCGTTATCCGGCCAGCAAGATACCTGGCCTCTTTCTGCTCTAGATGTGGCGGCGGCTGTAAGCGCACTACGGCAAGAAGAATGGTCTAGTACTATGCGACAGACTCTTGTAGATGATGCTATTTGGCTCGAGCAATTACTTCTATCGCTATTTGAACCTTCATTAGGGCATGTTGTTACGCCTGTGCCGGTGCATTATCGGTTTATTCAGACAGACTTAGCAGCAGTGATCGCTAAGTCTTTACAAGGCCATGACATATTGGTGCGAGTTTTGGCAGAGGGCCATGGTGTCAAAGGCGGCGGACTGCGAATAACCTCACCGCTTAGAGACGAAAGGGAGCGATTTGCCTCGGCGCTGAAAGAGGCTTTTGCTTGTCATTTTCCAAATGACACCAACAATTGAAATGATGCTCCACAATTGCAATGAGTTTTCAATAAGTTTAACCGCCCGTGGTATATCTTCGGCCTCGACTTCTTTGCCTAGGCCGAGGCTTGGCCTCGACTTAATTTTGCCACCGTATATGGCGTCTCCCCCCAGCTTGAGTTGCAATGCACCAGCTCCAGCAGCCATTACTGGGCCGGCATTGGGGCTGTACCAGTGATGACCCTGCTTGCGCCAGCAATATAGAGCGGTATCGCTGTCTCCCATTATTGCAAAAGAGAGGGCTGTCAATCTTGCCGGTAAGAAATTCAGAAGGTCATCTAAGCGGGCAGCAGCCCATCCAAAATCCTGATAGCGCTCGTTCTTGTATCCCCACATGGCATCAAGTGTGTTAATTAGTCGATAGCAAAGAGCGGCCGGGCCACCACCAATGTAATACCAGAAGAGCGCAGCAAATACAGCGTCATTACCATTTTCGAGAACTGATTCAACAGTGGCTGCTGCTAAATCACGCTGGCTGAGGGCGGCGGTGTCGCGACTAACGATTCGGGCCACCATTTTGCGAGCCAGTTCCATATCACCTTGCCTCATGGCCTTGTAAACATCTTCTGCATGCTTCCTCAAGCTGCGTGGTGCAATAGAGAGATATAGCAAAGCTAAGTCAAGCAGCGGCCCCGCTAAGGGCATCTTGACTAAACTGTTCGCTAAGATAATTGGTGGCGCCACAATTATTGTCAGAGCTAGAGTGCCAAATAGATTTGTTAGTTCCTTGCGATAGCCAGGCGAATAGCCAGTATGAAAGAAATTTTCGCTAAGCTGGGCAAGCTGTCCAAAGCCAGCCAGTGGATGGAAGATTGCTGGTTCACCAAGGATGTCATCGACTAGAACAGCCAGAGGCATTTTCACTAAGCGCAATGCTACAAGAGCCATAATCGTGCCAAAATCCTTTTATGAAAACAAATACTATAATGATACAAGGTACCAGCTCTAATGCCGGAAAGAGTCTTGTTGCTCTTGGCCTCTGTCGAATACTAAAGCGCCGCGGTTATAGTGTTGCGCCATTTAAGCCCCAGAATATGTCGCTTAACAGTGCTGTAACTGAAGATGGGGGTGAAATTGGTCGGGCCCAAGCTACCCAGGCATTGGCTTGTGGCCTGACACCACACTCAGATATGAATCCGTTATTACTTAAACCAATAACTGACGTTGGGGCGCAAGTAATTGTTCAGGGCAAGCCCGCCATGACAATGAACGCCAAGCAATTTCATCAGTATAAACCGGAGGTGTTAGGTCGCGTCATTGATTCATATGTTCGGCTTCAGTCTCTATATGATTGCATAGTGATAGAAGGTGCCGGCAGCCCCGCCGAGATAAATTTACGCCAAGGCGATATAGCAAATATGGGCTTTGCCGAGGCTAGTGAGGTTGACGCACCGGTGATTCTGGTGGCTGATATTGATAGGGGTGGAGTCTTTGCCCAAATTGTCGGTACATTGTCGCTCTTGAGTCAGTCTGAGCGTCAGCGTGTGATCGGCATCATCATTAATAAGTTTCGGGGCGATGTCAGTATTTTGCAACCTGGTATTGATTGGCTTGAGGCTCATACAGGCAAGAAGGTTCTAGGTGTTCTACCAATGATAGAGGGCCTATACATAGAAGCCGAGGATAGTCTCTCAACTGTAGCAAGCAGAGCTAGCGTAGCTGGGCAGAGCATCAGAATTGCAGTACCGAGATTTCCCAAAATTAGTAATTCTACAGACTTCGATGCTCTAAGTTTGCATCCTCAGGTAGATTTTTCATTTATAAGCGACGGCGAAAGTCTAAAAGGATTTGATTTGATCATACTTCCCGGTTCACGAAGTGTTAGTCGCGATTTAGACTGGCTAAAGAATAATGGTTTTGATCGGGAGATATTGCAGCACTTGCGCTACGGTGGCAAATTGCTAGGAATCTGTGGTGGCTTTCAAATGCTTGGAGAGACATTGTTCGATCCCGATGGCATAGAGAGTGCCTTTAGCGAAACACCATGTCTCGGTTTACTTGATATGGAAACAAAAATGTTCGAGGAAAAGCAGCTCAAGCGTGTCTCTGGAATTCTAACTCTAGACGGCACCAGCTTCAATGGCTACGAGATTCATATTGGTAGGTCATCTGGTTCTGCTTTGCAGAATCCTTTTGCCATTCTTGAAGACCGCCATGACGGGGCAATTTCTGCTGACGGACAAATAGCCGGTACCTATATACATGGAGTTTTTGATCAACCAGCTGCTTTAACTTCTTTGCTTTCATGGGCCGGTCTTAATGGAGCTCTTCAGTCTGACTTTATCAGCCTAAAGTTGAAAAATATTGACTTGGTTGCAGATGTCATGGAAGAGCATTTAGCTCTTGATCTATTGTTAGCTCAGTTCGCGCGACCTGCTTTTCGCAAGTGAACAGAAAAGTAATCTTGGTTTTGCTTGGTGGTGCCATGTATATAATTGCTCTGCGTCAAAGTTTATTTGAACTAAATGATCATAAAAGACTCAGTGATACTCCTTCTCAGTCACGCTCACAGCGATCTTTTGACGCTCACCCGCATCAAAGATTCTCTACCTGACGATTTTCACTCACTTGTTGGTGTTGACCTCCAAGGCCGTGAGAATGACCTTACTTTTCTTGAGGCTCTGCGCACTCATCTGCAAACTGCCCGCATCGTTATAATGCGCGTGCTGGGTGATTCGGGTAGTATTCCGGCTCTACATGAAATTGTTGACTTGTGCAAACGAGCGCAATGCTCTCTTATTGTGATCAGCGGTACTGGTGAGCCCAATGTCGATTTAGCTTGTCTTTCTTCTGTCGATAGTGAAACATTAGAAACTTGCCGCCGCTATTTTGCGGGAGGTGGGCAGCTCAATCTGGTGCAAAATCTTCTCTTTCTCTCCGATCAACTATTGGGGACACATTATGGCTATTTGGAACCACAAGAGTTGCCCAGCCACGGCTATTACCAGCGAGAGTCGAGCAGTCTTGACTTTCGTATGTCAGAACAAAGAGTTAGAACTTACTCTAGCATTGTCGGAGTTATTTTCTATAGGGCACACTGGCTCAGCGGTAACACCAATTTTATTGATGAGTTGATCGGCGCCCTCGAAGATCGTAATATCGGAGTTATCGCCGTTTACACGGCCTCACTGCGCTCGCTTGATCAAACTAGCGGTTTGCCTGTAGCTTTTGCCATGTTGCGTCATTGTGGTATCAGCTGCGATGCCATAATTAATACTACGTCATTTTCTATCGCTGATGCCAATCAGTCTATTAATTCAAATGATTCATCTTTGAGCTTTGCCGAGGACGATCAATTTGCTGTGCCTGTTTTTCAGGCAATGACGAGCACCATGACTTTTCAGCAATGGCAAGACTCAAGTCGAGGATTGAGTCCCCTTGATACAGCTATGAATGTTGTCTTGCCAGAATTTGACGGACGAATCATTACCTATCCTATTTGTTTTCGCAGCGCTGAAGCTTCAATTGACGGCAACCCTGATGCTGCTCTTTATGAGACCGTACCAAATCGTATTGAGCGTTTAGCCAGCTTGGTTGCTCGTACCTTGAGGCTGAAGAGGCTGGCAAATAGAGAGAAGAGAATTGCTTTCGTTCTCACTAATTCTAGTTCAAAAGCTTCACAGGTTGGTAATGCTGTTGGTTTAGATGCTCCGGCATCTTTGTTGATTTTGCTGCAAGAGTTGAGAAAACGTGGTTATGTCATCAACGATTTACCAGAAAGCGGAGATGAACTTATCCATGCTCTGCTTCTTCTTTGCTCTTATGATGAAACATTCTTGAGTGAGCAGCAGGCTCTTCAGTGTATGGGCAAGATTAGCTCTAGCCAATACTCTCAATTTTTCCAGACTCTTCCCGGCAGCCTACAGGAGGCCATGTCGAAGCAATGGGGCGAGCCGCCTGGAATAGCCTACCTCGATCGCCAGAAAAATTTTCTCGTAGCTGGCCTTAGTCTAGGAAATGCTGTGATTCTATTGCAGCCTCCAAGAGGTTATGGCATGGATCCCAATGCTATTTATCACAAACCAGATTTGCCACCAACACACCATTATGCCGCTGTCTATCAGTGGATTAACGAACAGTTCAAGGCCGATGCTGTGATTCATGTTGGCAAGCACGGCACCTTAGAGTGGCTGCCAGGTAAGGGCGTTGGTCTATCGCAGGAGTGCTTTCCTGATGCATTGTTCGGTGATATGCCTCTGATTTATCCATTCATCATTAATGATCCTGGTGAAGGTTCTCAAGCAAAACGCCGCAGTCATGCGGTTATTGTCGATCATCTCACGCCTCCTATGACCACTGCGGATAGTTACGGTGTGCTTTCGCAGCTAGTACAGTTGGTAGATGAATACTATCAAGTAGAATTGCTTGATCCTTCAAAGCTGCCACTGCTGCAAAAACAGATTTGGGAGCTAGTGCAAAAGGCTAGCCTGGATCATGATCTAGAGGCTTTGATCGGCCATGAGTTGAGCGAGCACGATCATGAACACGAACACGAACACGAACATGAACATGAACATGTTCATGAACAGCTCGAATTGAATGCTACTGGCGTGCCCACTGGCCTTGCCTCTATGGATGCCGTAAAGGTCTCTCATCTGATCCAAGAAATTGACGGCTATTTATGTGAACTTGGTGCAGCGGAAATTAGAGGCGGTCTTCACATTCTTGGTCAAGCGCCAGAAGATAACGCCTTGACCGATATGCTCTTCGCCCTGACTCGTCTTTCTAATCTTGAGGCTCCTTCGTTGCCCTCATCTTTAGCAGCTTATTTCGGAGCCGACCTCGATGATCTGCTCAGCCAACCAGGAAGAAAACTTAAAGAGCCGCTAACTAAATTGGAGCTTAGGTGCAATAGATCTCTTGTTACAGCCAGCGATTTTATTGAAGAAATCAACAGATTGGCTTGGCAAATTCTTGCCCAGTTGGCAAAGAATGACTTCTCAAGGCAATCTGTACCGCTCGTGATTGCGCAAGAGTTGTGCCCACAAAGCTCAGACTCGACCACTCATATTGAACGTGTTTTGATTTTTGTTGCAGACAAACTAGTACCCAATTTAAGGGCGACTAGTGAAGAGATTGAAACCATCATTAAGGCTTTGTCTGGTGGTTTTGTGCCGCCTGGTCCAAGCGGTGCACCAACTCGTGGTATGGCTCACGTGCTGCCCACCGGTCGCAATTTCTACTCAGTAGATCCTCGCAGTTTGCCTACTCATTCTTCTTGGCTTGTGGGCAAACAATTGGCTGAGCAGGTTCTGTCAAGATATAGCAAAGAGAATGGCTGCTATCCTGAGAGCGTCAGCATTAGCGCTTGGGGCACCAGTGCAATGCGCACCGGTGGTGATGACATTGCTCAGATTCTCTATCTAATGGGTGTAGAGCCGCAGTGGCAAGCTGAAAGTCGCAGAATAATAGGACTTAAGGTGATTCCTCTAAGTGAGCTAAAGCGACCTCGTATTAATGTCATAACAAGAATTAGTGGTTTCTTTCGCGATGCTTTTAGTCATCTAATTTATTTGGTTGACGAGGCCGTAAGACTTGTTATAGCTCTCGATGAAGCTTCTGATATGAATTATGTGCGCAAGCATTTTCTTGGCACTCAGAGTCAATTGCTAAATGCTGGGCTGTCCGCCGATGAGGCTCAAGAAAGAGCCTGCTATCGCATCTTCGGCTCTAAGCCTGGTAGCTACGGCGCGGGTATTCTTGGCCTGATTCAGGAGAGGAATTGGAGCGATGATAGTGATTTTGCTACCACCTATCTCAATTGGGGCGGTTTTGCCTATACGAAGGAAGCAGCAGGTGTTTTAGCGCGTGAAGACTTCGCTATGGGTCTTGCCTCTGTTGAAATAGCTATACATAATCAAGATAATCGCGAGCATGATATTTTTGATAGTGACGACTACCTGCAGTTTCATGGCGGCATGATCGCTACTATTCGCAGTTTGACTGGACGTAACCCTAAGCAATACTTTGGCGATAGTAGCAATCCAAGTGCCAGCAAGGTGCGAGATCTTAAGGAAGAAGCTTATCGAGTATTTCGCACCAGAGTGGTCAACCCAAAATGGCTAAATGCAATTACTCAGCACGGCTATAAAGGAGCCTTAGAGTTGGCTTCAACTGTCGATTATCTATTTGGTTACGACGCCACTGCTCAGGTTATGGACGATTGGATGTATGAACAAGTAGCTCAAGAGTACGTATTTAACTCTAGTGTTCGGGAGTTCATGGAGAAGAGCAATCCTTGGGCCCTTCGTTCAATTGCCGAAAGATTACTTGAGGCCGCTCAACGAGGACTATGGTCTCAGCCGAAAGAAGAAACACTGAGTCAGCTCAAGACTACTTTCCTTGAAAGTGAGTCTGCTCTGGAAGGAAGACTTGAAGAACGGCTTGAGAGCGCAGATGAGCATAGCAATGCGGGGCAAACTTAATGAGATCACTTTATCCGTTATCTGCTATCGTCGGTCAAGATGATCTAATTTTGGCATTGACTATTTGTGCCGTCACTCCTGGTATTGGTGGAGTATTGATACGAGGCGATAAGGGCAGTGCTAAGAGTACCGCTGCCCGTGCCTTAGCGGAAGTAATGCCGTTGATTACCAGGCAAGCGGGTTGTCGTTATAACTGCGAGGCACTAGTTCCTGCAGCCGTTTGCGATGTTTGTCAGAACCTTGAACGAATAATTTCTCCGGCTCCAGTACCGTTTGTTAACTTACCTTTGGGTGTAACAGAAGAGCGCTTGATTGGCACACTTGATCTAGACAAGATGTTAGCGAAAAGTGAGAAAGCATTTCAGCCTGGACTGCTAGCAGCCAGTCATAGAGGAATTCTTTACATTGATGAAGTGAATTTGTTAGCTGACCATCTCGTTGATTTATTACTTGATGCAGCGGCCATGGGCGTTAATGTCATTGAGAGAGAAGGCTTTTCAATTTCCCATCCGGCCAAAGTGACTTTAATTGGTACCATGAACCCTGAGGAGGGAGAACTGCGGCCGCAGTTATTAGATCGTTTTGGACTCATGGTCGACGTCAAGGCTCCTAGCGACCCTTCTATTCGCGCCCAAGTAGTACGTCGTCGTATGTCGTTTGAGCAAGACCCCGAGCGGTTCTGCCAAGAATACGAAGCAACTCAATCTCAGTGGCGCCGTCGTATTCTTAAGGCTAGAGAGCTGATGGGCAAGGTAACACTATCGGATTCGATGTTGCTCTGTATTAGCACGATTTGTGCTGAAATGGGAATTGCTAGCTTAAGGGCCGATATAGTTATGGGCCAGGTTGCTAGAACAATTGCTTGTCTTGATGAAAGAGAGCATGTTTCTGTGTCAGATTTGAGTAGTGCTGCCCGCTTGGTTTTGCCCCATAGAAAGCGAGCAAAGTCTGGAGAGCGTTGTGGTGTTGACGAAAGTAAGTTAGAAGATTTATTGAACCAAGCTTCGGCCCTCGAAGAACAGCAGAGAGAGGAGCAGCAGAGAGAGGAGCAGCCAAAGGAAAAGCATCAGACAGAAGAGTATAGAGAGCAATCACAGGATTCAGAACAGAAACCAGACCTGAAACAAGAGCAGAGATTACAGCAGGATTTCGCTCATGATCTAGCCGATGAAAGTGATGGCGACAATAGTAGTTCTATGCCGACAAAGACTTTTGCGGTGGCCCCTTTAGCCCACCAACTTAGTGTTGCCACTGAAGACCGGCAAATCTCGCACTCGAGTTTAGCTGGTCATCGGGCCCAAGCAGCGTCTGGTCGACACGGTCGTTTGCTTAGAGACAAAGCTGACGAGTCGCCAAGTAATCTAGCCGTAAACTCTACTCTTAAGCATTCACTAGTGCGCACCGGTGGCAAGCTGCAAATATCAAGACAAGATTTGCACCAGCGGCAACGGCAAACTCGCAGTGCCAATCTCGTTTTGTTTGCTGTTGACTGCTCTGGTTCAATGGCCGCGCGCAGTCGCATTGAATTAGTTAAGGGTGCAATCAAAGAATTGATTGCTAATGCCTATCAAAAAAGAGATCAGGTCGCTGTTATTGCCTTTGCTGGACGACAGGCCAAATTGCTGCTGCCGCCCACTCAGTGCAGTGAGCGGGCTGAAGATCTCATTGTGGCAATGGAAACCGGTGGCCGCACACCTCTACCCAGTGCTCTCCGTCTAGTCTCCACTGTTGTCGCCGCGCTCAAAGAAAGAGACGGTGAGCCGCTTCTTGTTCTTTTGTCAGACGGTAAGGCTAATGTTTCATTGGTTGAGGGCGGGGATGCCTGGCAGGAGACTCTGGAGCATGCTGGAAAACTCAGGGAGCAGAAACTGGCTACTATTGTGATTGATACTGAGAGTGGCTATATCCGCATTGGACGAGCCAAGGAATTAGCAGATAAGCTCAATGGTGAGTATGTGAACATGAGCAATTTATCCGCAGAAAGCCTATCTTTTGTTGTGAAAAGATGTCTTCGTGGGCGGCGCAGCTGATGGCGGAACATTTAGTTAACAGTCTAGCGCTGATAGCAGAGCGAATAAGGGCTCGCCATTCTCGCTCGCCTCGAACGCGGGCTTATTTAATTGGTACCGGTCCTGGTGACCTTGATTATCTTACAATCAAGGCTATTTCTGCTATTGCTGCCTGTGATGTACTGCTTGTTGATGAGCTTGTAAATCATCAAATTTTGCAATTTGCTCGACCTGATAGCGAAATAATTTCTGTTGGAAAGAAAGCTGGACGACACTCTGTGCCGCAAGAGCAAATAGAAGAGCTATTTCTGGATAAACTCAAGCGGGGCAAAATCGTCGGGCGGCTTAAAGGAGGAGATCCTTTTGTCTTCGGAAGGGGTGGTGAAGAGCTCTTGATGCTTTTCAAGAATCAGATTGTTTTTGAAACAATTAGTGGTATCACAGCTGGTATAGCTGCGCCTGCTGCCTTGGGCATTCCCGTTACTCATAGGGGTTTGGCTCAAAGTGCGACTTTTGTTACCGGTCACACCTGTCATTCAGCTGAGCTACCTAGATGGCGAGCGCTAGTTGCCAGCCAATCAACTTTGATAATTTACATGGGAATGACTCGTATAAAAGACATTTGTAGAACATTGCAAGAGTGTGGAATGCCAGCCTCTACACCGGCTGCGGCAGTGGCTAACGGCAGCCTTCCCAGCCAGCAAAGTGTGATAACTACACTGGGTAATCTTGCTGAGGTGATTAAAGCTGAAGGTCTAGTGGCACCGGCAATAGTGATTATCGGTGCTGTGGTTGCAATTGGTGAAAAACTTCTTGAGCAGTCAGTGGAATTGCTTCCGGTCGATTACCGCGAGGCAATTTTAGAACAAGAAGTAAGTGCTGAGGTGGTGGCTAAGGTAAATTCTGTGATTCCTGCGCATCCGTCTTTTGAGTTAGGCTGATAGGGGTAGAGCTAAATGATAATTTGTGTTGGTGTTGGTCCTGGTGACTTGAGCTTTATCACGCAACAGGCACTTCTTGCCATTCAATCAGCAGACGTAATCGCTGGTTTTGATGCCGTATTAAATATAGTCAGCCCAATTATTGCAGCAGAAGCCGAGATAATTGCCATGACTTATCGCAATCAAACCGAGAAGTTACTAGAGGTTGCAGCCTTGCATCATCAGGGCCGGAAGTGCGTTGTGGCCTTTATGGGAGACATTCATTTTAGTGGATTTCAGTACTTGGAGCGGGTCGAACGGGCCTGTGGTCACGAAGTAGAAACCATGCCCGGTATATCTTCGGCACAGATTCTTGCCAGTCGTGCAAAAGTTTGTTTTGACGAGACTAGTTTCGTTACTTTTCATCGCCGCGGCGATCTAGAGCCATTTAAAGAGCATCTCAGGCACAGCCTGAGGCTTGAGCGCAATGCCATTGTCATTCCGCGGCCATATGATTTTATGCCAGAAGAGATAGCGCACTACTTAGTAATTGAAGGCGCAAATCCAGAGCTGCAAGTTGAAGTTTGGGAGAATCTCACCATGCGAGAAGCTGCTTGGACTGGCACGCTCGGCCGTTTGGGTACTTCTGCTGGCAAAGGTGACGCCCTTGATTTAGCCTATAGTCTCAGTTCAAAGAGTTTGACTAGTCAGTTTTCCGATATGAGTATTATTCTCATAAGGGCAGAAAAGCCTTTTCCTAGCCAAATTTTTACTGATTCTTTTGATCGCCTAAGTCCGGTTGCTAGTGGTGGAGAACATGGGCGATGAATCGTTCTGAGTTTGATCATTCTAAGATAAATCAAGCCGGTGCATACAGCGTTGTTCTCGCTGGTCATGGCAGTCGTGACCCCGATGGAGTGCAAGAATTCGAGGAAATGGTGGAGCTTTTGCGCTTTGAGTTAAATGGGCGCCTCTTGCATTACGGCTATTTAGAATTTAGCAAACCAAGCATCGCTGAGGCTGTGCGCGCTAGCATCGATGCCGGCGCTCGCAAAGTGGTAGTAGTGCCAGCTTTACTTTTTGCTGCCGGTCACGCAAAAAACGATATGCCAGCCGAGCTTAATAGCCTCAGGCAAGAGTTTTCGCAGATTGAGATTGCCTATGGTGCGATTATGGATCTGCATCCTCTTTTGCTTGAGCTGGCCCGAGAGAGAATTATTCAAGCAGAGAGTGCTTCGCCTAATATGGCCCGGCGGGCTGATACTTGCTTGGTCGTGGTTGGTCGCGGCACGTCTGACTCTGATGCCAATTCTGAAATTTCTAAACTTTGTCGCATGCTTGAGGAAGGTATGGGCTTTGGCACATCTTTTGTCTGTTACTCAGGCACAGCCAAGCCGCTTGTTGCCGCTGGTTTGAAGGCTGCTGCTAAGTTGGGGCATAAGCGAATTATCGTTTTACCTTTTTTGCTCTTCAATGGTGTCTTGGTTAAGCGTGTCAGAGCCGCTGCTCAGGTTCTTCAGGAAAGGCATCCAGAGCTTGAAGTATTAACCAGTCATTACATGGGAGTGCATCCCTATGTTGCTCGTGTGTTTGCTGAGAGGGCCATTGAAGGTGCCGAAGGGCGAGCTACAATGGATTGCTCCTTGTGCAAGTATCGAGTGCAGATCGTTGGCTTTGAAAGACAGCTGGGTGAAGCGCAAAAGTCCAATCACATCAAATCAGAGATGCCCAGTTCAGGTGAGGCTATTGAGCCATATCAGCCTCATCCGATTGAGGCAGAAAGCATGGCAATTATTAACAGTGGCAGAGACTGGTCTGGCTATGAAGGACTGACAAAAGCAATTGCCATGCGATTGGTGCATACATCTGGTGACTTTGCTGTGCCAGAGACCTTGTTCTTCTCTCCTGGAGCTGCGGAGATGGGAGTGAGAGCCTTGTTGCGCTGCCGCCGCATAGTCTGCGACGTAAGTATGGTTGAGAGTGGCCTTAAGCGAGCTTTGCTCAAATCGCTTGCCATAACTACTTGGTGTGGTGTGCACGAGGATGAAGCATATCTGCTGGCCCGGGAGTGTGGAATTACTCGCTCAGCAGCCGGTATTCGGCTCGCCTTTGAAAAATTTGGCAATGATGTCGTGGTTGCCATCGGGGATGCCCCTACAGCAGTTGTTGAGGCGGTAAGACTAATCGAAGAGCAACACTGGCGTCCCCAGCTGCTAATTGGCTTACCAGTGGGTTTTGTCGGCACGGCAGCTTCAAAGGAGAAATTGAGCAAATGCCTTCAGGTTCCACGCATTACTAATTTTGGTACCAGTGGTGGTTCGCCCTGGGCCGCAGCTGTGATTAACGCCATGTTAATTGAATGTACTCGGCAAGTGAGTGTGACAGCATGAATGGTCTTAGGCTCTACGACTTAGAATTGAGAGCTCTAAACGGCCTTCGGCGTGGACGCACTACTGGTAGCTGTGCTGCAGCTGCTGTCAAAGCTGCTATCCATTTCCTTCTCTGTCACGAAGTTCTTGAAACTGTTGACGTGGGTTTGCCAGACCAAGTGTCCTATTTACCGGTGCCGATTGCTGCCATTGAGCGTTTGGATGATGGTGCCATTAAGGCTTCTGTGATTAAGTATGCCGGAGATGACCCTGATCAAACCGATGGTGCCATAATATTTGCGGTGGTGCGCAGAAACACAGTGAATCAATTGCTCTTCTTTGCTGGGCCTGGTGTTGGCACTGCCACCGAGCCTGGTTTGCGAGTGGCGATTGGTGAACCCGCTATAAATCCGGTTCCTCGGGAAATGATACGCCAGAGCATAGAGGACGAACTTAATAGTGACTTATCGAGGAATGACGAGTTTGATGATTTTAAGTTTGGATTTGACGTCGAAATTGGCTGCGTCGATGGTGAGAAGATAACGAAACGTACGTTTAATCCGCGTTTAGGAATATTGGGCGGTATTTCAATTCTTGGTACCACGGGTATCGTGGAACCGATGTCTCTGGCCGCTTATCAGGCATCGATTGAGGTTTATATTAGAGTGGCTCTGGCCGAGCTTGGTAAAGCTGCTTTCTTACCGGGCAATATCGGCCTAAATTTTGCCAAAGAAAAGCTTGGTATCACCGGAAAGAAGCTAGTGCACATATCAAATTTCATTGGCTTTGCTCTAGATTATACAGTGGCGTATTTAGATGAGATAGATGAAGAACTTGACGAACTCTGGTTGCTCGGTCACCCAGGTAAGCTGGCCAAGATATTAGATGATGTCTGGGATACGCATTCTAGTAAGAGTGCCATGGCTACTAATGCTGTAGCCGACGTTGCTGAAAAAATTGGTTTTGCCTCAGACATAGTGCAGTCAATGAGATCTGCCAATACAGTAGAGGCTATCATCGAGCACGCTGGTATAAGTCAAGCTAACTCTCAGCGCCTCTGGGGGGCTGTGGAAGATGCCATTGCGACCAGGGCGGCCACTCGTTTAAGTCGAGTAAAAAAACTACAAGTGCGTTTATTTAACATGAGCGGCAAGATGCTGGGGGTGGAACAATGAGCGTTTGTGGTAAGTTCTTTGGCGTCGGTGTCGGTCCCGGAGAGAAAGGGCTCTTGCCACTTCTGGCGGTGCAGGCCCTGAAGAGCTGTCCGGTTATTCTCTGCCCAAAAGCAAAAAGTGCTTTGTTTAGCGTTGCTAAAAACTGCGTAGCTGGTCTCGGCATAAAAGAGGAGTGCTTTGAAATTGTTGAATATGGTATGGAAGACGAGCGAATAACTGCTCGTGAAAACTATTTTAGTATGGCTAAGCGAATATCTGCCGCTCTAAACAGTGGGCTTAATGTTGCATATCTAACTATTGGTGATTCTCTTACTTATTCAACCTATAGCTATACAGTAATGGCTCTTAAAGAACTTTTGCCAGAGCTTGAGGTGACGACTTTTCCTGGTGTTACATCGTATACAGCCCTAGCTGCTAAATTTAATTGGCCTCTTGGTCAAGGCAAAGAAAGACTTTTGATTCTACCTTGCCCCGAAAGTGCAGAAGAGTTGCGCCAAGAAATTGAGAGTCACGACATTGTCGTATTGATGAAAATTGGCAGACGGCTCCCCATGGTTTTGAACACTATTGAGGAAATGCAAATTGCCGACAATTGTGTCTTTGGCAGCAGATTGGGCTTGCCCGGTGAGATCAGCGAAACTTTATCTAGTCTGACTGCAATAGAAGCGGAGCAAAGTGGCTATCTTGCCACCATGTTAATTCGTAAGCACCCTCCTGATCAGGCCTGGCTTATCGAACCATCTGCTAGTTACACAAAGGAGTACGTATGAAAGTTTATTTCATTGGTGCTGGCCCTGGCGCCAAAGACTTGATTACTGTTCGTGGTGCCCGCTATTTAGCTGCTTCCGATGTTGTGCTCTATGCCGGTTCGCTTGTGCCGGAAGAAATTCTTGAGCATTGCCACCCTAAGGCCGTGTTAGTTAATACTGCTGGGCTTGACTTAGACCAGCAAATGGAGCACTACAGTGACGCTAAGGCGAGAGACGTAGACGTGGCTCGAGTTCATTCTGGCGACCCTGCCATTTACGGTGCTATTTCAGAGCAGATAAATCGACTCAATCAGGCGGATATAAGTTGGGAGATAGTACCGGGTGTATCATCATTTACTGCCGCGGCCGCAGAACTTGGCAGTGAATTAACTAAGCCCAACGTCTCTCAAACTATTATTCTAACAAGAGTTAGCGGCAGGGCCACAGCTGTTCCGGCGCTAGAATCAGTGGCCTTGCTTGCTGCCCATAAATCCACTCTATGTATTTTTCTTTCTGGTCCGCATCTCAATAAAATAGTACAGGAATTGCTGCTTCATTATCCACCGTTCACTCCGGTTGCACTTGTTTACCGCTCAACTTGGCCCGACAGACGAGAGCATAGAAGCACGTTAGAAAAACTGCTTACTGAAATACATATCAATGATTGGACGCTAACTACCATGCTCATTGTAGGTGCGGTTTTGGCCATTGATTTAGACGTGGCATCTAGTCTCTATTCCAAGAATTACACCCATAAATTTCGTAAGGCTCGGCAGCGAAAAGATAACCTAATTGACCTGAGTGAAGCAGTTAGCCAAGAGAATATTCAGGAAACTGATCAATGACAATTGCTATCTGGGTTGTTAGAAAAGAAGCAGAATCGATGGCTCAAGAGTTGGCCGAAAGTCTTGGTGCGAGGTTGTTTTGCCCTTGGCTAGTTCAAGCCTCACCCCGTTGGCTCTTTAGCCAGTGCTATAGCTCCTTTCAATCTTGGATTTTTGTCGGTACCACGGGTATTGCCGTTCGCTATCTGGATGGTTTATTGCACGACAAGAGCACAGACCCCTGTGTTGTCGTACTCGACGAGGGAGGGGCTTTTGCCGTCAGTCTGATTGGTGGCCATGAGGGTGGGGGCAATGAACTTGCCTACCTTGTTAGCTCTAAGCTTGGTGCCGTGCCAGTAGTAACTACCGCCAGCGAGAGTCTTAAGCCTCTGGTGCTTGGGGTTGGTTGTCGGCGGGGAGTATCAGCCTCTGCCGTTTCTGCTGCGGTGGCCCATGCACTGCCAGGTCGCAGCTTGAGCGATGTCAGAGAAATTGCCACTATTGACATGAAGGCTTCTGAGCCAGGGCTTCTAGCTTTTAGTCGAGCTCATGATATTCCGCTGCGTATCTTTAGACAAGAAGATTTGCAGCCTAGACAATGGTGCACAATTCCATCTAGCCATGTCTTAAACACTGTTGGCCTTGATGGAGTATGTGAGCCATGTGCTCTTATGGCCAGTCCTCGAGGAAAATTGATAGTACCTAAGGTTTCTCTTAATGGTGTAGCTGTAGCAGCTGTTGAAGACGCAAGGAGGATAATCACGTGAGCGGTTGTCTTAATTTGGTATCGGTCGGTCCTGGTTACTCAGAACATCTTACTGAGGCCGCTCAATTGGCTCTTCGTCAGAGTAATTTGATTGTTTCATACGAACTCTATCTCACTTGGATTATGTTCTACATTGCTGGCAAAGAAGTTTTGACAACCCCTCTAACCCAAGAGCGGGAGCGAGCGGAAGCGGCGGTTTCGGCTGCAAGGGAGGGACGAACGGTTTCATTGGTTTCGAGTGGTGACATTGGAATTTATGCCATGGCCGCTTTAGTCTTTGAAATAATGAAAGAACATGATACCTTCGCAGTCAAAGTATTGCCAGGAGTCACGGCGGCCAATTCTTGTGCTTCTATTTTGGGTTCACCTCTATCCCATGACTTTGCTACACTGAGTTTGTCTGACCTGCTTTGCCCATTCCAGTGGATAGAAGAGAGAGCTCGTGCGATTGCATCTGCTGATCTGTGTTGTGTTCTCTATAACGTTCAAAGTGAGCGCCGGCAGGATGGTGTATATAGAATTCTAGATATTCTGCTGAGCGGCAAGAGCGGTGAGACTCTTTGTGGCGTGGTTAAGAACGCTTATCGCCCAGGTCAGAAGAGCTATATAACTTCACTGGCGCAGCTGAAGAAACAAAAATTTGACATGCTAACTACGATTATCATCGGTAATCGCTTCACCCAGAAGAAACGAGATTGGATATTTACCCCACGTGGCTATGGGAGTTGGCCAGGAGCAGTTGAGCAAGAGCTAGAGGCGCCACCGAAGCACGCCGTTTGGGTGTTCTCCGGCACTAGTGATGGTAATGAAGCCGCGCGCCAGATAGCCGAATCGGGCAGGCGCATTGTGGTTTCGGTAGCTGGCGAGTATGGCGCTGTCGTTGGTAAAGCTTCTCTAGCTGGAGCCCATTTTGTCAGCGGTCGACTTGGTGTAGAGCAAAGAAAAGAACTGATGAAGAACAGTTCTTGCCGAGCTATCGTAGATGCTACCCACCCATACGCTGATAAAATTTCAAGTCAACTAAGAGTGCTTTCTGAACAGCTGTGCATACCTTATGTGCGTCTTGAGCGAGAATGTAAACTGCACGAGAAAGATGTGATTCTTTGCGATACTGCTGAAGAAGCTGCGGTAAAGGCGATTAACCTGGGAAAAAGAATTTTTCTTGCTACAGGCTCTAAAGAAATTGAGACTTATCTGCAGGCTGCAGGAGCAGAAAATTGCCAATGGTTTTTGCGTCTCATACCAGATTTTGAAATGATGGCGCGAGCAGTCAACTTAGGCATTCCACCTGATCGTATTTGTGCCATGCAGGGGCCATTCAGCCAGGTATTTAACGAGGCTCTATGGCGCAATTGGCAAATTGATTGCGTAATCAGTAAAGACTCAGGTACTGCTGGTGGTGCCGAAGCGAAACTAAAAGCCGCTCAAGCTCTTGGTATTCCTTTGGTTGTGATTAAACGACCGGGCGTAGCAGAGTTCTCTAGTAAAACCAGTTTAAAGTACTCGAGCACTACCTTTGGCCAAGACATAATCTCATCACTTTCGCAATTAGGAGTTTAGAATGCAGGGCAAGTTACCAGTTACTGTTTTTACAGGCTTTCTTGGAGCCGGCAAGACAACATTGTTGTCTAATTTGATTTTGTCAGAACCAGATATAAACTTTGCTGTTGTTGTCAATGAATTTGGTATTGTTTCTGTTGACGACATATTGGTGCAACGTGCTTTTAAGCTAGAAGCTAGCGGATCACAGATTTTCAAGCTAGGAGGCGGCCTGATCGCCTATGAAGGTGATGACTTTTTGCAAACTATGCTTGAAATTGCCTCAAGCAAGAACCGTTTTGATCACGTTTTAATTGAGACTTCGGGTTTAGCAGTTCCAACTGCTGTGATTGAAGCTCTTAATCATGAAGAACTAGTTAAACACTTCGCCCTAGACGCCACTTTAGCCCTGCTAGATACTCCTCTTTTTGTTAAAGACTCTGGTTCTAATGAAGCTCTCACTGATGTATTCAGGAGTCAGGTATTGGCATCAGATGTGGTGGTTTTAAATAAAATTGAGGGTCTTAGTGCTCAAACCCTAGAGCAAGCAGAAGGAAAGGTCCGTAGTTTGGCACCGCAAGTGCGCTTCATTGAGCCTGCTTGGCAGGCCAAACTTGATAGTCGCCTTTGTCTTGGTCTGCATCTAAATGAGTTTCGGGCTCTGGAGCATGTGCCTGGGGTTAGCTCACTCAGTAGTGTTCATAGCCATTCACTAGTCGATACCGACGGGCATTCTCACACTGGCTTGGGTGCACATCAACACGGTCTCAATACCCATGAGCATTTGCATGAGCAAGATCCTAGTTGGATGTCTTTTTGTCTGACTAGCCATCTACCACAAAACCGTCGAATAGTAGAAGAGGCCCTAGCCCTTATTGCCAGTCGGTTACCTTTGTTTAGAGTGAAAGGTTTTGTTCACTGTCAAGGATTCTCAGAGCATGTGCTTATCCAAGGCGTCAGAGAGAAAATCATTAGCACGGTCAAAGAACGAGAGCTTGAACTGGCTATGTCACATAGCCATTCTCACGGTCATTCCCATAGTCATTCTCACGACCATGCACCTGAATCTGCACCAGAACTTGCTCCTCGAAATCAAAGTCAATTAGTCTTTATTGGCTACGAGCTAGAGCGGTCGGCAACAGTTGCTTTATTGAGTAAATATACAGATAGCCCTTGGTTTTAGAGGCCAAATTATTGAAGGCAAAAAAATGAAGAGTGAAGAAATTACTAGTCTAGATGCTGAAGTGCATAAGCGACAGGCTCAGAAGCATAAGCAGGTTTTCGAGGGCAAATTAGCCAAAGCCACTAGTGAAAAGGGTCTCTTAATAGTCAACACCGGCACAGGTAAGGGAAAAACCACGGCCGCCTTTGGTATGGGTTTGAGAGTACTTGGTCACGGTCTTAAGCTAGGGGTGGTGCAGTTTATCAAAGGAGCAATTGCTACAGCTGAGCGTGAGTTTCTTGGTGCTCATACTAACTGTGATTTCCATACCATAGGAGAAGGCTATACCTGGAATACACAAGATTTAGAGCGTGATAAAGCTACAGCAAGCAAGGGCTGGCACTTGGCCGAAGTAATGATTGCCGAAGGTCAGTATCAAATGATAATTCTCGATGAACTTAATGTTGTACTCAAATACAAATATTTAGATCTCGATGATGTCTTAAAGACGCTCAATAACAGACCCAAAGATTTGCACGTAGTAGTTACAGGGCGCCATGCGCCAGACGAACTGATTGAATGCGCCGATCTCGTTTCGGAGATGAAACCCATTAAACATCCATACAAAGAACAAGGCATAAAAGCACAACGCGGTATCGAATTTTAGAGATAGTGAGCACTGGCCACGGAGATCTTAATTTCATGATGCAAAAGACCTGTCCTGCATTGCTAATTACTGCACCGGCCTCAAACCAAGGAAAGACAATGCTTACTGCTGCATTGGCTCGCTATCACGCCAAAAGGGGGCTGCGGGTAAAAGTATTCAAGGTTGGTCCAGATTTTCTTGATCCAATGATGTTGCAGATTGCTTCCGGTAATGTAGTCGATCAGCTCGACTTGTGGATGGTGGGAGAAGAGCGTTGTCGAGCCCAGCTTTTCGATGCAGCTTGTAATTTTGACCTGATATTGATTGAGGGTGTCATGGGCTTGTTTGATGGCACGCCCTCTACTGCCGACCTAGCAGAGTGCTTTAATTTGCCTATTGTCGCCGTGATTGATGCTTCTGGAATGGGTGAAACAACAGCTGCACTGGCTAAAGGTTTAGAGGGTTTCAGGCCGAGTTTGAATTTCTATGGCATTCTGGCTAATAAGGTGGCTAGCGATAAACATGCTTCTATAATCGAAAAAGCTATGCTTTATGAGAGAGAGGTCCGTGAAGGTGAGAGCTTTTCTAGTCGGCCAGCTTTTCTTGGTTCGCTGCGCAGGCAAGATTCTTTTACTTTACCTAGCCGCCATCTTGGTCTAGTGCAAGCATCTGAATTAGATGACCTTGAGCATCAGCTTAATACCGCCTGTGAGGTAATCGCATCAACCTGGCTGTCCCAGCTACCGCCTGCGACTGTCTTTTATCCAGCTGCTTTAGAGCGATGCGAACCACTTTTGCTTGGCAAGAAAATAGCAGTAGCTCGGGATAAAGCCTTTTCTTTTATTTATCCAGCAAATTTGCAACTGCTAGAAGAGATGGGCGCTACTCTTAGTTTCTTTTCTCCTTTAGAAGATGAACGCTTTGAGTCGTGCGATTGTGTTTACTTACCTGGCGGTTATCCAGAGCTCTACTTAGATTGGCTCTCGAACAGTAGGAGAGTAGTCTCGGCCTTGAATGATCATATTGAAAATGGCGGTCGTATATATGCTGAATGTGGTGGCATGCTCTATCTTCTTGATTCACTTTCTAATCTTGTTGGAGCTGAGTTTTCTATGGCGGGCTTGATGCCCGGTAAAGGCATAATGCGCAAGCGGCTATCAGCTCTTGGTCATCAGTACCTGGAAGGCGAGCAAGGCGAAATTAGAGGCCATACTTTTCATTATTCAGAGCTTAGCACTGAGTTAGAAGCAGCAGAGCATGCTCGTGCAAAGTTTGATAATAGGAGAGGCGAGGCGGTCTATCACCACGGAAACATAACGGCAAGTTACCTCCATTTTTATTTCCCTTCTAATCCTAAGGCGACAATAGCCCTTCTCTTTGGTCGTGCATATTTGCATCAGCTTCCTATTGGTTCAAATTTATATCCGTCGCAATTGGATTCGCTCTCTCTCAATGGTATAGGAAATTCTTGCCTCTTCTAACTTCAGAGGCTCATCGAATAGGTGGCGATCAGAAGTTTTTGTCCGTAGTTGTCTATGTCTAGCCATCCAGGGTAGAAATGTATTGCCACGACATTTCCTTGACTGCCCCGAATAACAGAAACGTATGGATTGGTGCCTAAACGCCAGGAAAATTTCTTTTCCATTTCACTTGCCACTTCCTTCCGTTGGCTTTCGCTCATTAGTCCTAGTGTCAATTCTACGTCTAGGCGATCTCTTACTGAATTTTTGTCTATCGCTACTTTAACTTTGCTAATCAGAATTTTAGTAACTGAAGGCGCATCAAAATTATCGCTCATACAAGGCTCCCTGCATCAAGTCGTACCGCTGGGGTGCAACTATGCAAACCCTATAGCGTTTACATCATGGAACAAACTTTGTGACAAATACATATCTGTCGCTCGCTAAAGATGTCTCTATTGTCAGTGGCTGCGTCATAAATAGCTTTTAGTACTCTTGCGTGTTTGCGCACCCAGAAAAGTACATTGGGCGGAAGATCAATCGAAGCCAGATCTGTCTGCATCAAACGGACGAATCAAGCTGGATGATTTTCAGAGGCTTCTTGTGCGTCATCCAAGCTGTTTGTACCACTGGCTGCGGCGTACTTTTTGACAGGAAGACCGAAGATAGTCGTATATTTTTCTGACACAATTGATTTCGCATACTGCCTCTTGACATCGGTGTCGCTTTTCTTTGCCAGAGTCTGGCGACATTGAGTCTTAAAACTTGAACATCTCCCCCAGTTTCTTTGTATCGATCGCCCTAGGCGATTGATTAGGCTTAGGTGCTTAGAATGGCAAAAGTTAAAGATACATCAATAGCAAAGCACAGCAATGCCGAATCGACAGAAGCGGCAAATAAGTCAGAAGAAGCTGCAAAAGAAGCGCAGGTAGCGAAGCAAGCGACGGCCGCCAAGCTTCATGCTGAGGCTCTGGTTGAACAAAAGAAGCAGGCCGAGGGCAAACAAAAACATGCATCTGAGCCTAAGACATTGGCAGTTGATGCTAGCACTCTCTATAAGTCTTCTTCTTCTTCTTCTTCTTCTTCTTCTTCTTCTTTTAAGCCAGCGCCTTTACCAAGCCCGCCATTGAACACCAAAGAAAAAGTTTCCGATGATGTCATTCAAGCTACTGCCAAGCAGTTGAGAGAAGACCTTCATGTAGACAAATGGATGATTGACCTGCGTGGTGGAGATGCAGCTAAAGCCGAGCGGACATTGAGCAGTTTGCCCCGCGATAAAGAGACAATGCAGCGGCTGAATGCAGCATATGCCCGTGATAAAGAACATCCAGGCAATCTTGCCTCAGACATTGATGCTAGGTTGTCGAAAAACGACAGTGCTCGTCTCAAAGCGACAGTAGAGGCTCCTGAAAGTGCCATGATTAGATTGGAAACTGCTACTCAGAGGTTAAAAGAAGCAGCCAAGAAAGATGCTGATTTTAAGCCTGTCAAACAGGTCACTGATTTCTTTCTCATTCCCAATCCAGTTAGTTTAGTAGCCAAAGAAAACGCTGCTGGCATAGAAAAAGATCTCGTTGCTGGTCGTCGTGAGTTGAGAGAGCAGCTCTCTGTTATGAGTAGCAAGGATGTAAGTGAAGCCGAAAAAGAGTCGCTCTCGAAGCATGGCCAGCCCTTAGAGGAGATGCTTCTTTCGACACCAGGGCTGCGAGAAGAAGATAAAGAGGCTATTCGCATTTTACTAAAGGGCAGCGATGTTAGGGCTAAAGAACCAGGCTTCAATTTAACCTTGGCACAACTAGCGCTTCAGGCAAAAGACATAGACATGCTGAGAGAGGGTCTGGGCAATAGTCCAGAGGCAAGAAAGCTCTTTAATAATGAAACATATATTGACTCTGACCCCGCCGTCAAATTTCTCTCGAAGTCTTTTACCGGCAAAGACCTTAAAATAGCTCAAGATCTAGCTAAACATGGAGAAACCCAAGTCGCCACTCTGATTGATTTTAACCAAGGATTATTCGGCACAGACAAAGACGGTGTGGTGCAGGCCGTAAAAAACATGGGTAGTGAGCAGAGAGAGATATTGCGACGTGGTCATGATTTAGCCAGTGTAGACAAGGGTTCAGTCAATCAAATCCGTGGTCAATCGGCTCAAGAGCTTGAATCGATAGAGGCTTACGCGAAATTTAATCAAGCTTTAAAGAGTAGCTTCAATCCTCGAGAAGCCAGTGCTCTAGAGGCTCAGGCTTTGTACGGCGACAATAACTTAATCTCAAAGCTTGCTCAAACACACTCGGACGGTTTCATTGGTATTGGTGCTGGACATGACAAGAACAAGGTATATGAGCTTGTTGATCGTGAGCTATCGGCTCAAGATTTTAATAGGCTAAAAATAGAACCGAACTTTCGCCGTGATTTGAATACTAGTTTGAAAACCTTTCTATCTCAAGAAGAGCTTGAGCGGGTCAGTACCATTGTTGATCGCAAGTTGCAAGCTGACAGCTTCGAGAGTTCTAAGACCGCTGGCCGCACTACATTAGAGACGTGGCAAGACCTGGGTGCTGAAGCTGGCGCCAGAGAACAAAGCCGAGCCATTGTTGATGTTCTAGAGATGAATCAGAGCGAGCGGGCTCATTATAAAAATGAGCCAAGCTATCGCAGTCAGATAGACAATCAGTTGACTGAGACTTTTGGTCCAGGCACAGATGGCGGCAGAATTGCTCGCCGCCTGCTTGGTGAGATAATAGAAGGCAAAGAAGCAAAGCTAACGCCGCTAGAACAAGTTAAGCTTGGTGGATTGAACGGCGATAACTTAGCTAAATCTATTGATAATATTGAATCGTATATCAAGTCAGAGCCATCGCTGTTAAGCAGTTTGAAAGAGCCAAAAACTGCACAAGAGAAAGAAGTGAGAAGCGCTCTAGAAAAGGAGTTAAGTCAGGCTGTTTACCGCTCAGGTGAAGTTTATTATGACGAAAATGGTGGTAGCAATTTTGACACTATTTACAAGCCATTGGCCAAGAGCCTTTTTGAAGAAAATGGTCGGGTAGAGATTGGCGAAAAGCTGAGGTATACAGAAAGAGACATTGATGCTTACAAGGTGTTGTCGAACTTGAGTGCGCAGGAAAAAGCCGCCATCTTGAATAATGCTGCGCCAACAGAAGCTGAGAAGAACATACAGAGAGAAGTTTTTGCCAGGTTTAACAGACCAGAAGAGAGACAGTTGGTGCAAGAAATTGCAGCAAAGGGCGAATTTACTGCGCTCAATCAACTGAGGGCGGCGGCAATTTCAGAACAAACTTTAAATGCAGTTGAAATTGCAGAGGTTAGAGCTAGCCTTGGTCAAGTCAAGTCTGATGAACGCAATGCTTTGAGCAATGCCTATGCCAAACAGTACAAAGACAATCTCAGCGATATTCTTGGTAAATTGCCAGAAGAAGGGCGGCCAGAGACTGCGGCGATGTTGACAGCAGACAAGCAGAATCGTGCTGAGCAAATAGAGAGACTGGCAGAAGACCGTCGCAAAAGTGAGTCTGGGCTACTTGGCAGTGTCGATTTTGGTGACCGCTATTCAGCCGCCCAAAGTCTGGATAACTTCCGCAAAGCCAATGAAACGGCTAGTGCTAAGTTCGAAGATTTGCCAGTCGAAGAGCAGCAGAGGCTCTTCACAGCAGCTCAAGAGAGTCTAACGAGTTGGCAGAAGCAAAAAGAAGAAATAGCCAGCACAGTCACCGACGGCGCTATTGTAGTAGGTTCGCTGGCAGTAGCGGTTGGTACGGCTGGTGCTACCACACCCTTGCTCTTTGGAGCTGTCGGTGCGGCTGGTGCGGCGACCAAAGTAGGTGGTAACAAGCTTCTTTTGGGCGAAGGTTATGATTTGGGTAACTATCAAAGAGTAGCAGCCGATGGTGCGGGAGGCTTTGTTAACTCTGCTGTAGCATTGCTTGGCCCGCAACAACTAGCCGCTGCATTCAAGATAGGTGATGGTGCGGCATCCGCTACTAGCAAAGAATTCGTGTCTCTTCTGAGTGAGAATCTTTTGGTTAAGCCCAAGTATTTGCTTAAAGAAGGTGGTGAACAAGCTTTAGAGAAAGGTCTAAGCTCGCTATATCGAGAGGCTATCTCGCAAGGGAAGGCTCAAATATCGGAGGAAGCAGTTAAGTCGTTAGCTGTAGAAGTGGCCACCGAGGGCAGCGAAAATCTGATTGAAAGAGCTCTTGTGCAGGCTGTTAGAACGTCGAAACCAACTAAGGCAACCGCTTTGCTTACTGAGTTGGGGCTAAACGCGGCTACTGGCTCCTTGGCAGGTTCAGGAAGTGAACTGGTCTCTGTAACTGGGGCCTGGAATTCAGATAAATCGGTTGGTGAAAATCTGAGTGAAATTGGCAATCGCACTATTGGCGGTGCCCTTAGCGGTGCTGGCGCTGGTGTAGTTTTTACTGCTGGCCTAAAAGTATTGGGAGCTAGCTTCTCTAAAGCTAAGAACAACTGGAATGGTTCTGCCGCGAGCGGACTCAAAGAGACAGGAGAAAAAATAGATCTAACTTTTTCACCGAATGCTAAAGACGGAAGCATAGATGTTTCTGGTTTGTCTCGTGATGACCTTTATATGGTCATACTAAAAAGAGGAGAGCCAACTGAAGTAATTACCAGGGATGGTAGCATCAAGCTTAGCGGTGATGAAAAGATAGCTGTGGTTCAGAAAATGGTAGTTAAGCCAGAATATGCCGAATTGTCGCCGCTTGAACTAAAGAAAAAATTTGCAGATGACGGTATCTCCGATTGGTCGTCCTACTGGCATAAGGCTTTGACTCAAGAGGCTCGCCTCTACCATGAAGTCCCGCTTGATAAAGGGCAGACTAGAGTCTATGTTCCGCTAGAAGAATCCGTAGACATACGTACTATTGAGTCTAATTTGAAGGCGATCAAGACTCAAACTACTCCTGTTTTAGATTCTAGCCCGTCACTGGAGCAATCAACGACAGTGCCAAGCGCCAGCAGTGCTATGCAAATGCCAGAGCTGCATTATCAAAGACTTACCCCGAGTTTACTGGCATCAGATTTGCGTGATCTTCCTGACGGTGGTGAACACATTCGACAAATGTTTATTGAAAATCGAGGGAGCTATGCCGATCCCTGGCATACCGTTGATTGGTTTGAGCAGAACGGTGGAATACCTTTCGTTTCGGAAGCAGCAGCAAACAGTGATGCTGGTGTATTAACCTTCTATCCGGAGTTAAGCAACACGATAGAAAATCAGAGGCAACCGAATATACGGCATGAATGGAGTCATCTTCATGAAAATCAAAGTGCATATAGACGTGTTTATGATTATGCCATTGATCTAGAGAATAGTCATCTCTTTCAGCCTCTATTACTCCGCGATTATGCTGGTTTTACCAATCGCGAAAATTGGGCTGTACACATAGGTGAAGCTTACCTTGCTGACTCTGATGATGTCTTTAGAAACAAGCTAGTACTGCCCGCAAAAGGAACAATCAGTGCCATCAAAGAGCTGATTCACGCTAAAGCCCTAGAGGAGGCTCTAGAATCAGGTGTGAAGAATGGTCATAAGGCTCCGCGTTATGAAGAACTTATGGCCCGAAGCCTCTGGGCCCAGAAAGAGCTAACTCCTGGAGCAAAGGAGCAGCTTGAGAAAGTCATCACAGGTTCTGATTCTTGGGAAGAGCGTAACCTCGCTCTAAGGATTTATCCTAAATTATTTGGTACTGAGGGCGGTGCCAAATTACTCACTATGAAAACGCGCGATGCGTCTGATTTAGGCGAACTCTTTGCCGCTGCTGGCAGCGCATATAAGTCTGGCAGGACTCCAGATTCTATTCTTGAATATCTGGCTAAAAAAGATGGGCCTCATTCTGCGGACGCCTTCGCCTGTTTATATTCACGCGATGAAGAAAAGGCATTGGAAATCGCTAGAGCAAAGTTTAAAGATGGTACTTTAACTAAGGTATTTGTTGAGACTGGTCACCCGATCTATGCTGATTTGATCACCGATATGATTGCCGAAATAGATACACCAGCAAAGCAAATTGAAGCTATCAATAAGATTCTTAAGTCTGTGTCTCGTAACACTGAATCGCAAGACTATCTTTTTGATAGTCTTGCCGGTTATGGTGCTGACAAGTTTGATGATCAAGTATATCAGCACATTATAGATTGGGCCGCTAGATAGCCCAATACGACTGTGGGTCTTGGAAATAATAGTAATTAAGTTAAAGCGCAATTTGCGATCCCATTGGTATCTAGGGTTCAGTTTCAACATAGTTGGTTCAGGTTTTTGTGTTACTTTGCTGCACCTTTCTGCGCAGATGTAATAGGAACAAACAAGTTATTTTTTCTTTTCTTTCTGTGAATTCCAGTGAGCAGCGAAATGTATTTCTTGCCTCATGTATACGTTGCTCCCTAATTAATTGCTGTTGGCGATTTGTCTTCTTTATCACTTAGGGTGGGAATACTACGAAGTGATCCGGCCTTGATGAGAATGTCGTAATCGGCGAATGTGACCGTAAAATGTCGTTGATTTGAAATTGTTTTTTGTTTGTTTTGATTGAATCAATTCATTATTTGGGCTGGCTTGGTATCGGCCAACAACGCCGTGTGGAGCTGCTTTGGCAATGCTCAATATGTTTATGTTTTTGACGCAAAGTTTTCAATATATTGCAGATTGAAGACCGCCACTTAATTGGTATCGCTGCTCTATTTACGGTATGGAATCGTCACACGAGCGATGCTAAAAACTAAATATGGACTGCGTCGTTTAAGTCTTCGTTTTGTCTGCTAACTGATTTAAGTTCTCGACCTTTGATTTTCTGAAACCAATACATTTACTAAAGTTAGCTGAAAGCTAGTTTTATTCAAAGACCAAATCTTACGGAGTAAAAATAATGAGCGAAGCACCAGGCAAGTATTTCAAACCAATTGCAGAGGGCAACAGCCCAGCAACCGCTGATAAAGCAGTTGAGAATGCCAGCGGGCAGTTCAGGCATAATAAAGTTGAAGGTGATGCCAGTGCCGCATACAATCAACTGCGCGCTGACGTCGTTAAGTACGAAAGTGAAAATAATGGTGATAAGACTAAAACAAAGGCATTTGTTGAAACAGTTTCAAAAAAATTAGAAGAGAACGGTCTGCTTCCTGCTGTCAAAATTGCTGCCTTGCGTCAGACCGATGAGCAAGAATCTTTTGCACCGAGCAATCCGACCGAGCAACAGATCAAAGCTAAGCTAGATCAACAAGAGAAGACTTATGGCATACAGTTGCTTGACGATTCGCTAACGAAGGATGTGCAGGATAAAATTCAGCGTGATCAATACTTGGCTGTTTTGAAAAGTATTAAGTCGGATTATGTTCAAAAGAATAAGCAGTACTTTACTGTAGAGCCTGCAAGAGGCGATGGTAAGGCGGTAGTGCCTCCGACAGATGGTAAATCATCCGTACCACCGACAGACGGCACAGCAGTAGTGCCACCAACAGATGGCACAGCAGTAGTGCCACCAACAGATGGAACCATCCAACCTTTGCCAGATGGCACAGCAGTTCCACCGACAGATGGCACAGCAGTTCCACCGACAGATGGCACAGCAGTAGTGCCACCAGCAGATGGCACAGCAGTAGTGCCACCAGCAGATGGCACAGCAGTAGTGCCACCAGCAGATGGCACAGCAGTAGTGCCACCAACAGATGGCACAGCAGTAGTGCCACCAACAGATGGAACCATCCAACCTTTGCCAGATGGCACAGCCGTTCCACCGACAGACGGCACAGCAGTAGTGCCACCAACAGATGGAACCATCCAACCTTTGCCAGATGGCACAGCAGTTCCACCGACAGATGGCACAGCAGTAGTGCCACCAACAGATGGCACAGCAGTAGTGCCACCAACAGATGGAACCATCCAACCTTTGCCAGACGGCGCAGCGGTTCCACCAACAGAGACAAATCCATTGGTTCCACCAGCGGCTACTCAAAATGCAGAGGCTAGCTCTATTCAGGAATTGCTTGCCAAGCCGGTAGCTGATGCTTCATCTGTCTTTGAGCAAGCTGACCTTGCTGGTTCAGGCAAGTCAGAGGAGCAGACTGACAAACTTGTGGGCAAGAAAGACCTAGAGGCGTTGATCGCTGCGCCTACCTTTGACGAGGACCTTGGTTCTCAGATAAAGTCGACTCTAATAGACAAGTGGGATGATGCTGAGTTCCAACGTAAGTACCTCACCAACGGTTATTTGGATCCAGCCAAGATTCAGACAGAAGTTAGCTCGACAAGCGTAAGTCAGTCACCTGATGATTCTGATCCCGCTGATAAGAACATGTTGGCAAAAGGCCTTGATCTCGCTAAGGAGCATCCTCTTGAGACTGCTGGAATAGCTACCCTTCTAACTGCTGGCGCAGTATTTGGAGGTTGGCAAATTAAGAAGAATCTCTTCACTAAGGCGGCTCAGGTTGCAGGCCAAGAGGGAGCCGAACTGTTGGGTAGAGAGGGAGCCGAAGCCTTGGGTAGAGAGGGAGCCGAAGCCTTGGGTAAAGAGGGAGCTGAAGCCTTAGGTAAGGAGGGTGCTGAAGCCTTAGGTAAAGAGGGTGCTGAAGCCTTGGGTAAAGAGGGAGCTGAAGGTGGCTCTACAATCCTAAACAAGACACCGGAAGAGCTTGCATCTGAAATTGACAATCTAACTCCTTAGATAATCCTCGGCAACCTGTTTCGCCCGATAATGACCATGACTAGTCGAATAGACCGTTGACTAACTTTTGAAATTCGTTTGAGAAAGTTGCATCAGTTAGAAAAAAGGAAGAGCTGCCGACATCTACGTTGGCAGCTCTTTCATTTTCTCAATGGCTATAGGACGCATATTCTCTCAGTTCGCACGGCGCTGCTTACTTACTTACTTACTTGCCCCCAAGAGCGCGATATAAAGCATCAAAGGCTTCTGAGACTTGTTCGTTTTTAGCTGGATAACTTGAGATCTTTCCGTCTTCCCCAAACAAAAAGGCTCCTGACCATTTAGCTGAAACATCTCCATGAAAGTATCTAATGAGCCAATCTCCAGATTTTTCCCCAGATTTTTCTAGGTTCGCTTGGGCAATGATATCACTGAAGCTGTCGATGAGGGTTAATCGAGAGGGTCTACCATTTGTCCAAACAGTTTGCGTGTCGAAAGCTTCGCCTGCAATCTCGTAGCTGCCTTGACTGGGGAGATCCGCAATCAAATCAACACCAAATCCATTGGCGATACTTTCCAGTGCTGCTCTGTCAGTCAAATTACCGGGCTTCTTAACTCCAGCAGTTAAAGAACCGGGCACTGAGAGCATATCTGTTCCTGCTGTCTTTTCTAGAACAAGATTGCCAAATTTGTCGTAGGCTATTGTTTCACCTCTAACACCAAATTTTCTTTCCATTGCTCTTAGTTGTCTTGCAGAGAGGCTTTGCCCTGGCCGCAAACCATATTGTTTTATTATTGCCGTCTCTAGGTTGGCTCCGATTAATACTGCCTCTTTCCCTGCTTCAGTTTTGCCAGGAATGAAACTTTCTCTAATCGCAAAAACCCTGCGGGATAAAGGCAAGTTTGAATCGTTGTGAGCGTCATGTATAAGCGAGGTAAAACCCTTGGAAGTAAGGAGCTGATCAATTCTTTGTGCGGCCGTAAGGGCGTCGGCAGGGGTAGTGGAGTACAAGGTGAAGGATCTGCTTTTTGATTTGAACCATGATTCGGAGTCCATCGGGTCAATTGTCTTAAACCCTTTAATTGTCTTTTTCAATACAGGATCGTTATACAGCTCCGGTATCAATGCTGCCTGGAGTCTTTGTGATTCGGGCATATCTTTGGCATTAACGCCAACTTTTACTATTGATTCAGTGCTTCCTCGTTCAGTGTAGAAACAATCACCATTCTTAAAAGTTCCATAGCGCCAAACACCATTTTTTTTGTCTTTTAAATTAAAGTCTTCACCATCTATTGTAAGTTCTCTATCTTTTCCAACCGCCTTCACTTCCATCGAGTATTGCATGATAGTGTTTGGCTCGATGTCTGAATTGCTTAAGTCAGTGCCTGGCTGAATTGGGTCGTGGCTTCTCATGCCTGGTATTGAACTTTCCGATGAAGCCTGACTGATGCTAGCAGCTCTACGAAAGCTTAGAGCGGAAGCGCCTAGACCTATACCAGCCGAGAGCATGGCAGACGTTGCTACTTCTTGAGTAGTAGCAAATTTACCGGTTTGCATGTATGAGTAGGCCTGCGCGCTTCCTGCACCAAGGGCACCATTTAACCCGGTTTCAACACCTAAAGATAACAACCGTGAACCGGTCAATCCAAGCGATGGAGCTGAATGTTGAAATAGTTTTGCTACCCGCGTGCCTTGTGCACCAAGTACGGCAGAACCGCTGCCTAGAAGTGCTTCGCCACCGCGAGCAAGAAAGAATGAAGAACCGCCAAGATTTTTCTGCGTAGGGGTCAGTAGCCCTCCCTGAATTGCACCAGCCGTGCCAAAGGCAACCGTCTCAGAGAGGGCTGCCGAGCCGAGAATTTTAGAGCCGAGTGGGACAGCCCGCTTGGCCGCAAGAGCCAGAGCAATGAAAGTAACACTAGTGCCGATCATCTTTCCGACATTGCCTGAAATAGAAGAGTCGATTTTAGTTTGATTACCCAACTGAATGGCTTTGAAATCTGTACCAACAGATTTATTTGCAAATTGGGTAAGGCCGTTTATAGGGTTGAGAGCTAATCCTGAGACAATTCCTTCTACCAAAAGTTTTGGTTGTTCTACTAGCTGTGACTGAGTTTGCGATTTAACTTGCGGTGAATCGCTCAATGTGTCTTGAAGCAGTCGTTTTGAGGAAGTATGGTCAGGTGAAAGTGTGGATTCCGAGCTAAGTGCTTCGTTGATACCACCCTCGCTAGGCAAATTTGCTGAATGTTTGAATTGTGGGCTGTCGAGAGGCATTTCGAAAATCCAAGGTAAGGTGGGAATGACAAGAAATTTATAGCGTCAGCTTTGTGTCAATTCCATTTCCTGGCAGATAGTAGATTGTTACCTGTTTAGCATGTGCGTTTAGGTTTCTTGAACTCCTTGGAGCTTAAATCGCCACTGTCCGAGATTGGCGCTATGTAATTGTCACAGCGCTTCGCTTAAGCTGAGTTTATCTTGAGAGGAGCAGGCCATGCAGTCCCAAAATTCAGATATTTCATCGTTCGGCGAGTTCCCACTATCAGTCGATTCTAATACGATTGAGTGTTTTGAACCTCATGAGCACGGACACGCTGCAAGTTGCAATGCCGCTGAGCTGTCAGTTGCGCCGGTCTACAGCCTTGAACCATTCCCGCTGCAACGGCCAAGCGATGCTGAACTCAAGCAAATGGTTGTAGACTACTACGACGAGCTCTGCAGCAGTAGCGAAACTATCGCTCTTGGCGCTACACAATATACAAGTTACATGAGCATGATGGACGAATGTGTAATGCAGGTCGTTAGCAGTTGTGCAAAAATCAAACCGCTGAATATTCTTTCTATTGGTGCGGGCTCTGGGACGCGCGAAGAAATAGTACAAACTCATTTTAAAAGCTCAATCTGTAACCTTATAGTCAACGATGCTTCAATGAGAATGTGTATTAAGGCTGCTCTAAAGGGTTTTGATATCATGCCCGGCTTCTTCCAAGATCTAAATATCAAGCAACAGATTATTGGCTTTGACCTCGTTATGGCTTTAGACTGCACCGAAAACCTAAGTAGTTCTGATGAACTAGGAAAGTTCTTTCGCAATATTTCGATGTCTTTGACGCATAATGGCTTAGTTATGATTGACTTCTTCAATATGAATGAACTAGACGGCTGGGGCAGTCAAATTAGTCAAATCTACAGAGACGAAAGTCTTGGCGCTCGCGGATTTGAAATGGGTGAGTATTTTTATCGGCGTAAAGGCATAGAACAAGTTGGTTATGCCAGATATTTCCCTCGTGAAGAGATTTTCGAACAAATAGAACAGAACAAGTTAAAGGTCGCTGCCATAGAATTTTTCGACCAGAAAACTGGCACCCTAACAGAAGAACAGAATGCCAGCAGTTTCATTATGTTATTGCAAAAGCAATAACTAGCCTGCAGAGCTGCAGCTTATTAGGAAAGCAGCATGGCCCTGTAATATTATTTTGCCTTGATTCCGATCCGTCAAAATGTACCGATGATTAGATGTGGTTGGATTTACTAGGGAATTGGAGCACAGCGGTCTTTGCTAGTTCTTCTTTCGTACTTTCTTGTCTTTTGATGACTGCCTGCGAGAGCGGTGCTACCGTACTATTCTCATGAGAGTAGCCGTCTCTGTTGCTGCTAGGATAGAGACCTTCTCAGTGGACCTTGCGCAATTAAAACCCAGCTGGCATCGAATGCACCGATGAAACACTGCTGCCTGATCCGCTATTACTGCCAGCAAAGCTGAGTTCTCCTGCCGAGGCTACTTTGTCGAATGCTCCTGTGTGCTTAAATGATTTATCGCTGCCAGCAATACCGCGAACAATTGCCACTGCACAAGGTGCGTTATGAGCAACTGATTGGCTGACGCTACCCAAAATTAATTTCTTGAAGCCAGCGTGGCCGTGAGAGCCCATTACAATTAAATCTGTAGAATAGCTCTTAGCCACTTCGATTATTGTTTGTTGCGGTTCTCCCCTGACAATTTCGGTCAAAATATTGCCGCTTCTAAAATGTTTTGAGAGCTCCTGAGCACGATTGTTCAGGCTGTGGTGCACTTGTTCTAAATCAGTAGCTTCTTCAACAACAGCTAATACAATTAATTTCGTATCGTTAGGCCACCTAAAGTTAGAGAGCCAGCGAACGGCTGCAACCGAAAACACGGAATTGTCAATTGGTAAAAGAATGTTTTTGAATGAAGGTGATTCGTCTTGCGCAAAGGAGCACGGCGCCTTGGCCACAATCACTGGGCACGGTGCCGTGTTGAGAACTTCTTGCGAAACACTTCCAATTAAAAGGCGCTCTAGCGTACTTTTACAGTTCGATCCAAGAACAACTAGGTCGGCATTGGACTGTTTGGCCAGTTCCATGATCACTGTTTTAGGATCACCATGTCGAGCAAAAAATGACACTGTGCAATGCTTCAGTAAGTTACGTAGCTCGCAAGCTAAGTCTTCCATTTCTTCGTGGTAAATAGTTTTTTCTGTCTTTTGCCTTTGATCATTTTTAAAAATTACTGTGTTTTCTAATTCTAAGCTTGAGGGGAAAACAGTAACTAAAGCAATCTCAGTGCCTTCGTACCAATTCATTTTGACGAGCGCATCTATTGTTGCTTGTGAACTTGGTTTATTGTCGATTGCTACAAGCACTTTCATCTGTCTTGTCTATCTCTCTGCTCCTGGGTCAATCTTCCAGCACTTTAACTGCTTCTATGTTTCATTTCCATATCCAAACCACTTTAGGTAAAGTTGAGTGCCTTTTTGTAAATGTTGTTAACTGTTTTGGTATCAGTTTTTATACAAGTTGCTGGTGCAAACTTTTACTAAGCCTGAGTAATTTCAAAGATTTGCGCGAGCTTCATTAGTAAGAGTTGGGTAGATTTTGCATTTCTCATTGGTCTGTGCCGACTAATTTTTATCCTCTCTGAACGTGTTCAAATTTAGAAAGGGTGAGCTAGAGCTTTCACTCGGTTCTACCCACGTAGCCCGTTGCTTGTAACCGAGGGCTTCCGAGTCGCTTGTAATGAGTTTTCTCTAACTGGTAGGAATTAAGCATAAACATCTACCTCTTTTCATTAAGGCGCAAGTCAAAAAGGCATAATTCCTAACTATCTCAATATTCACAGATATTCTTAGGCACATCTTGGTGTCAATACTGTGTTTGACTTCACCTCAATGAAGATTTAGATGCTGTCAAATTGTTTGGAAAATTGGAGTAACTATGAAAACTATAGAAACTCTGGTGATACCGGAAACAATTCCGTGGCTTCGTAATGACCTCATTGAAGAGGCTTTTGAAGGACAACCCGCTGGCTATGCTGGCTATTTTCTTGCTCTGTCTCCAGTGGTTGTTAAAAGCGACCTCGGCAGTTGTTTAGGTCCGAATACTAAACCGGACCGAGCTATTGTTCCGCCTGATGGACCTAACTAGATTGAGAGTTCTCGCCTAATTGTTCTTGCTAGCTAGATTCTTCGTCGAATTTCGCTCAAGTTAGAAGAGTTCATTTCGCAGAGTAGAAGGTGTTGGCACCGCCTGTGGTGGCAGCTTCTGCTTTTTTTTCTTTGAATTAGTGTCAGCCCGGCTTTCACATTACCTTTGACCCAGCTGTAGGAATCGGACACAGTGTTCTGTCGGGAACCGCCGACTTTCGCTTACACGTTGCGGTTTTAAAACCAGATAAAAGAGTCGCAGCCCATGTTCATTCCGAGGGCGCTGAACTGTACATAAATCTTGTAGGTGATCGTTTAATTGTTCCTGACTATTCCTTAGACTAGATCAACTTCAAAAACTGAGTATCCAGCTGGCGAAGGCGGTTGAGGACTAACTGCTCGTGAACAGCACGCGAAAAGCTGACCCGAGAATGACCGTGCTAACTGAGCAAGAGTTCGTATCGCGCCTTATGCTCATCCGTTTCAAGCTCCAGTCTTAGGTAAGTTTGTTTATAAGTGGCGCTGTCAGCTGACTAGCCCATTGGCAAAGAATCACAATTTGACTCAACAGAGAGCTGTGACCCTCAGCTCTCTCTTTATTTCCGCTCGTAAAATAATTTTGGGGTATGACACGGTATCATATAGTATAAACTTTGAAAACTTACCTGCCCACATTAGGCAGCCAGGCAGCGGAGTTTCAGGGCATAGCAGAATGATTTCAGCGGCCAAAACGACACTGCGAATAGTACTGCTCAGATGACAACGCATGCAGTAGCGCTGCGTCCTTGATTGAGGCCGCA
>JAUYRX010000020.1:0-41735 GCA_030696635.1 Candidatus Melainabacteria bacterium | reverse complement strand
AGGACCACCAGGGCCACCAGGGCCAGCTGGGCCACCGGGAGCACCGATCGAAACTGGACCAGCGGTGTTAGTGATTGGATAGGTGTATAAACTCTGGAAACGAATTAGGCCGTGTGCCACGCCCTGTTGAGCTGAGGCTTCACTACCCATATCGAGACTGAAGAACACCATAGGTGCTGGTATGCGAGCTATTAGAGTAGTTCTAACGCTGGCAAATGGACCAGGTGATGAACCTGCTCCACCGGCACCAGGTGGTGGAATTGCGCCACCTGTGGTCGCACTCGTAGTTGAAGTGGTACCAATAGGACCATTGGTACCGGTAGTAGTAGTCTGACCTGCGCCGTTGCCAGCGCCATAGTCTTCATATGTAATCAATTCTGCATTGAGAGATTGAATCACCGTGCCGTCATAAGGGTGAGTAACAAGGGCTGCTTGCATAGCAGAAACCGCTTGACCTACCGTACCTTGTTGACCGGCAGCCCTCGCGCAATCTTTACATGCTCTGTCGCACATGTCAGCCGCGAAGACTAGAACGGTAATGTTGAGAGCCATTGCGCAGATAACAATTAAAATTGAAACTACTGCGGCTAGCTCGATCGCAGTGATACCCTTAAGCCGCTCTCGGAGCAACTTACGACTTGAAGGTACCGATTTTGGTTTATTAACCACCGAACCGCCTCCTGAAAAGGATGGTTACACGTATACATCTACTAACATACCGACGCTGCGTGAAGTGAGGGTGAAACTAAAAACGAAAACCGGCCTGTTTTCAGACCGGTTTTCGTTTTTAGACTACGTAGATTGGTCGAACTTATCTTTGACCTTGTGTTAGGCGCCGAGCAACAGCGGAGAACGAGTCTCTGACTGTACTGGCATTGGCGCAAGGGAAGAACTTGCCGCCGTTACCGGAGGCACCAGCTAGGCCGGTTGGTAGGTTACCGAGGAAGGTTACCTGTGAACCTTGCAGAACTGGGTTGTTGGTCACGTCGAGTCCGATGGTGAACACAGCTATGCCTTCGCCCTTACATCCCTGAGCTTGAGTCAGAGTTGGTCCGGCGTCTGCCGTGTTTGGTACACCATCTGTGAAGAAGACAATGGCGTGCTTAGCAGCTGGTCGGTTATTGGACAGTGTGGCAATGTCGTAGCTAGAACCATTATGGAACATGGCACGAGCTGTGGTCAGAGCCTCGGCTGTGGCAGTGTCACTCAGTGGAGTGCCGTTTTCTAATCCGTTTGCTGCCGATACGTTAGCTAGAGCAGACCACGGATTGCAGAAAGCGTTCAGGGTTGAACTTTGAAGACCACCGACCACTCCTTTATATGAAGTGTCTTGGGTTTCTGACTTAGCCAGAGCCCGCCTCGGTTGCCTAAAGCCCGTTCCTGCTCCTCCTGCTATGGCCTGGGTGTACTCTGGCGTCGTGAAGTTAGTGCCTCGGTACCTATGTCCTATAGTTCGGCCGTTGTACTGAGCTGAAACAAAGAAGCTGTTGGGTTGGTCTGCAGCTGTTTGGTGGGCTGACCCTTGCGAAGTGAAATTAGGACCTGATGAGTTAGCTAGTGATTGGGCTGAGTTGGAGAAACCAACGAAACCGAAGCGGCAGTCTGTCAACGTATTGATCTTTTGGAAGAAACCACCATAAGCTCCGTCAATCGCTGTAGCGATTGGCTGAGAGTAGAGCATGGCCAATCTTTGATAGGCTTTCTGGAAGTTGGCCCGGCAGCTACCGCTGGTCATGAGAGTAGGCTGCTTGCTGGCTATAGTGCCGCTGGTAGTGCTGTAAACCGAACCTCTGTCTAGTAGGGCATCGTTGAAGTAAGTGGCGAGGTCGAGGTTACCTCTAGCCGCTTCGGTCAAAACACCAATGTTGGTGAAGTCAAAGGTCTGTCCAGCTAGAGCTACGTCTGGCTCTTGGCCGGGGAAGGTGAATGTGAATCCAACAAAGTTATCTGGACCGTTGAGTGGTTGAGCGTAGGGCCATCCACCTGGATTAGCAATGTTGACTACCAGGTCAGTGAATATGTGACTGTCGGCTCCTGTATTTACATAGGCTGGGTAGCGGAATGATGTTGCGGTAGTGCGAGGGTGTTCTGCTGGGATTAGTGAACCCGCGTAAGGGGCGTTAGGGTTGTATGCAGCGTTGACCGAAGCTGCAGGAGCGAAGGCCATCGGAGACATCTCATCATAGAGTCGACCGTAGCCGAAGGGATAGGCCAGAGTGCAGTTCCCTGGAGGGGTACCGTAGTCTTTGGGGAATTTAGCTGCCGGTACACCCACTTTTGGAATAGCAGAGTAGTAGGGCAAACTGTTAACGCGCAAATTGGCATCAAAGACATACTTATTAGCTGCCATAGAGTAGATGTTATCGGCTACTGGCAAGCTTTGGGGCGGGAGTACGTTGAGCTGGAAACCATTTGGTGAGGCAACGTAATCGTGCATCAGGTAGTCAGACATACGGTGTGAGGTGCCTGGTGGTGGCACTTCTATGTAATGAACAACACCATGACCGGGCCCTTGAGCAGCACCGCTGCTGCCATCAGCTATGCCCATGCCAGGGTTGCTGTAGTCAATTTGACCGGCAGATGCTCCGCCAGCCGATGCTACTGTAGAATCCCAGGTTCTTCTTATAAAGGTAACGCTTGTAGCATCATCCATTGAACCGGAGTAGTCGAAAACAAGAACGGCGTCTACTTGAGGAAGACCACCGCCAGAGTTGGCTTGAAGTAGTACCTTGCCGACACCAATGACACCAAGAAATACTGGGTTGTATGTATAACCGGCATAGCACATGATAGCGCGGCCGTTGAGACGGTCAGGGAATGTAGGAGAAACCCCGAGGAACTGTTGTTGCGGGTCAGCAAGCGAAATCATTACATTGCAATCACCAGGGTCGCCGATGGTAGAGACTGCACTATAAGGGCTGACCACATTGGCTGCACTGAGTGGTTTACCCAGCATGTTGCCGGCTTGGAACATGTTGCGGGCGTAGGCACAGGCTTGAGCCTGAGCTATACCTAGCTTAGTGGCTGTGGCATCGTCATTAGATATATCGAGGGAGGTGAGCATGGCTGTACCGGCCAGAGCCGATGCGTCGCATGTGGCAGTAAGTTCTCTCTGGGCCATCTGTAGGCGGCTTGAGTCGAAAGCGAAGAATCCAGCCAACATGATAAACAAGAAGAGTGCGATTACAAGCCCGGTTACCGCCGCCCCCTTTTGATTTCGTATCCTACGTTCGTTCATTATGTTTACAACCTCTATTTAACTGTTTTGCCTTCTAGAACTGCAGTCCGGGTGGATTTTCAAATTGGGCTTCTGAACTGACGGTCATGAACATAGGACTAGATAGACCCTGAATGTTAAACCATGGAACAGGTATGAGTGGGGTGACTTGACCATTGATAGTAACTCTGATGGTACAGACATATTCGTCAACGTTGGGGATATTGCCCAGACCGAGCGTGGCTGGTCCGATGACATCAGCTACTGCTGGAGCACCTGAGCCAGGAATGACAGATCTTATAATCCGAACTTCAGGATTGGTAGCGTTTGTGGTCCAATCTACACCAGGGAACATGCTTCGTATCTGTGCTGCCCGTGCTCTGGCGGTAGCGTATGCCCCAGGGTAGGGTGTTCCTGAAGGCTCGGGCACATAGACCAATGTGTTGAAGGTCTTAGCTTTAGCAGCTAACATCGTGGCCTGATTGCAGGCAAACCATAAGAAGAAGGCTCTCATGCCGCAAGTTCCCAGATTTAATACTGGGAAGAAAATGAAGAGAAACAATACGTACATGGTAGCGACATACTCTGCAGCCATTGCTCCAGTGCTCTTTCTTCTTTTTCTATTGGTCACAAATTTGGCCATATAAATCTACCGTCCGTTAGCTGTTGCTCAGATTTGCCAGGATACTTATTTATCTCTGCCCGTGGTAAGCCAATAAATCACCCCTGAGAGATGCTCGGGGTAGGTTAAGCGGAGTTAACCTATGTTAACCTTACCTCTAACTTAGCACGTCAAAAAAACGCCTGTCAACTGTTGGAGAAGCTCATAAATTGGCTTTTACGCATAAATGTCAAGTGTTTCCTGCTGCCTGAAAAGTTAGTTATCTCCTTCGCTCATACTTGGATTAATTAAAACAGGCTTGCTTGCCTGTTCGTCCATCATCTCTTGGCTAACTCCTTGGCTCGAGCCAAAACGTGCCGACTCTTTTTGATAGGTTTCAGCGTCAAGCACACCTTGACGAAGTGATGCGTAGTATTTCTTTACAACTTGGTCTGTGGCGTATGGAACGCCTTTGTCAGCTTGTTGAAGGGCTTGAGCAAACAATCCTTTTCTCACTAAGGCTTTGACCGAACCACCGCGGGCGGCGTGATAGGCGGGAGTTATCGCCAGTGCTTGTTCATAACAGCTCAAGGAGTGGTCTACCGCTCCTGCGCCAGCATATGCCTCACCAAAGACGTACCAGTCGAAGGCATTCATAGGGGTAATTTTGCTCAACTTTTGCATTTGAGTAAGAGCAGGAACGTACGATTTTGACTGTACCAAGGCAAATGCCAAATAGCGTCTTGCCGTAATTGAGTTAGGGTCAATATTTAAGGCCTTAACTAAGGTCTTTACGGCTTTGGCTGCTTCGCCGCTGCCTATTTCTTTATATGCATCATTGATTAATGGCAATATTTTTTCGTTGACAGCTTTTACTGCTGGTTCGCTGCCTTCAGACTCTGCGTCTTTGCCAGCCGTTACTGTTTCTTCTGCTGCCCATGCTTGGCCCATAGTGAAAGACCAGATGACTGACAGGGCCAGAGCTGATGCTGCAATTGACACAGCTTTTGACAGAGCCATTAACTTTCTCCATTAAACTTCATGGCAGCGATTTTAGCACTTTCGCAAAAGCCTTTTGGGCTCCTGATTCAAGCTAAATGTCAGATTTGATTGAGCTTGATATGTAAGTGTATCTAGCGTGAATATATAATTGTAAGCAGTTGAGCGAGACGTATTTTGAAGACCAAGATTCGAAAAGTTACTGTTTTTTATTGGCTGATATCAATAACGCTGGTAGCGTGGTGCTTCGCTATGCTTTACATCTATTCTTGGCGCTCAAGCTGGGCTGGAAAAATTGTGCTTGAGGAGACTGTCAAGAAAGAGGAGCGTGATCTTAGAGATAAGATTCGCATTCTAGAAGAAATGGCTGCTCCTGACCATGACATTGTTGAAGCTCGTATTGCTCTGGCTAAAGTGCTTTTTTCGGCCGGTGACTACAATGGTGCTCGCTACATTGTTGATGAAGCTGACGCTCGTTTGGAGAGTAGCAAAATTGGCGACGACCAAGACGTTTTAGCAGAAAGAGTAGTGCTCAATAAGTTGGCTGCCCTTAGTTTTCGTGAATCCGGCCTCTATCCCTTTGCCCAAGAGCGCTATGAGAAAATTGCCAAGCTTTTGGCTCAAAACAGTGACTTAGACAAGTTCAAAGGAAACAGCCAAGCACGGTATCTCAAGCTAATCCTTCTCAATGAACAGGCCGTGCTGCACTATATTTGGGCCAATTCTTCAAAAGAAGATGCTGAGCGAAAAAAACATTTTGCTTTGGCAGAGTCTCTATTTCGCAAATGCTCAGCTCAAAGCCGCCTGCACTTGAACGATGTTGATGGCGCTAAATATAGACACCTAGAGGCTCTAACTCAAGCTAATTTAACTGAGCTGCTTAGTGATCTTAAGGATAAACATGGAGTTTAGGCTTGCGATACAGCTTTTTGCTTGCTAAATTTTTGGCGCAGCCAAGTTAGGGCGAAGGCCAAGTGCTCTGGTTCTATGAATAGCACGTAGCTTACGATCATGAGCCATTCGAACAAAGGAATATTCATGTGATATTCAATTGTTAGATGGAAAATTACAGCTAGGGCAATCACCCAGTAGCGGAACTCTTTGATCCAGATAAGAGTAAAGAGAGCACCTTCAATACCAAGGGTTGACCAAGTCAAAAAATTGATTGTCCAGGCATGTTCAAAGACATAGGGCAGAGGCAACCTCTGCAAATCTTCAATGCGTGAAGCTGTAAAAACAGCACTGCCGTCTATCCAGGGGCCGCCCACTATTTTGCAGAAAAAAGTATGCCAGTAGACAGTGGCCAATTGAATTTGCAGCAGTCTTAGCGGCCAAATGCTTACCTTCTTGTAGTTATTAAAATTCCCCTCTGGGTTACTACGCTGCCGTCTGCCTACGAGGGCTAGAGCGTTGCCCGATGCGGAAAATATTAGCCAAAACATTGAGACACGCATGTAAGTGTCACCAGCGTTAAAAATAAACGGATTGCGGTGGTAATAGCTAGTTAGGCAAAGATAGCAAATTGTTGCCGCTGCCCTAGCGTGAAAACCTAGCATCAAGGCCACTGCGGCTAAAAAGAACAGACAGTGAAAGACGACAACAAACTGATCATTGTCTGGGAAGAACGAAAAGAAATTGAGAAATACAGCATGGCCGTTGTTCCAGTCAGCTACTGCTTGATTGGAGCACATGCCCTGGGAACCAAACCAGACAAAGAGATCCGGTATTAGTAATAAGACAAAAGCAGCGCAGAGAAAGCCAAGCAAAATTCTATAGACTGCCACCGATAGTGGTGAAACTTCAGCGAACCAGAACCTATCCCAGGCTTGCAAAATTGTCGCTATGCTCATTTGTGCTTTACCCCGGCCAGGTCTTGGGCTGTTATGGGATAGACGCCCAGCACCTTTGATTCAGATTGCGGCAAGTTAGGTTTGTGCAGGCCTTCTTCCATGGGCAGAATCGTAGAGGAAAAGCGAATTAGTGATACCAGAATTGGTGGATTGTCTTTGTCTGCGTAGCTTATGCGGGCAACATAATGAGCAATATCTGGCCAGACCACCGGGATATTCCAGGCGGCATTGTCATCAAAGAATTTGCGATAGCGTTCTTTGGGAATCTTTGTGAAAAAATCTAGCCTCTCCATGCGAGGAAAGGTCCACAGTTTGCTTGAGCCGTCCTGATAGGTAATTACAGCAGTTAGGTGCGGATTGGTAGCGCGAGGAGCTGGTGAAAAGACGTTCCAGGCTTGCTCTAAACCCATAAAAGCATAGTAGCCAAAGAAGAAGTGATTGACGTTGTTTATATATGGATGATTATTAAAGAGGTAGCAATAGTTCAGAGTGCAATGCAATATTAGGAAAGCCGAAATAATTGGCTTTCTGATGCGCGCCCACTCTTCGCGGCTAAGAAGCTCGTTTAGAATTGACTGCTTACGAACAGGTTTAAGTTGTTTATTAGCCAAAATCTACACTGAATCTGCACTATTTGCACAAGATTTACTTTTTTGACTAGCGGTGGCTATCCTCGAGAGCTTTCAATTCGCCTTTGACGACTTTAGCTTCGTTAGTCTTCTTCTCATGTGCTAGCGTATCAATCAGTTCAATAAGACACAAGCGGTGCCAATTCCAATCTACTTGTCCGGCAGGAGCACTAGAGGCAAAGTTGATTGCCTTTCGCAGCTGTTTTTCTGCCTCTGGGAACATGCGCAATTTTTTGTAACCAAGACCTTGGTGTAAGTGCACGTTGAAGAACCAACGTGGCAGCGGTCTTTTTTCTGCTGGCTGTTTATAGAAAATGTGTCCGGCCAAAATGGCATATTTCAAAGATTCTTTTTCTTTGCCTTCCATGTGCAACGCCGTACTAATTCGAGCGCAGTATTGTCCAAGCTTAGTTTCTCCGGCTGCCGATTTGACGGCGTCGTCGAGTTTGCTCATCAAAACTTTTTCTGCTTCGGCTACATTTAATTGATCTATGAGCTTGCGCCCTTTTACAAATTCGGCTTCAGGGAAAGCAACCTTAGTATCTGGTGAGTCGGTAACAAAACGCTTTTCTTCTGCTGCAGTGACGAACATGTCTTCGCTGTTTTTGGTTTGAGCAGTCGGGTCAGCTTTGCCTCCATCTCTCCCATCACTGTTAGTGCTACCTGATGTGGTTGAGGAAGTAGGTTCGCTGCAGCCAGTCAAGCCAAGTGGAAGGCCTAAGGCCGCGGCTAAAAGGCAAACTAATGCTGGGGACGTTTGTCGAGCCTGGTCATTGCGAAGACGCATCAATATCCTACTTCCTTAATTACCTTGACTATTTCGTACTATCTAGTAACTGCGAAGAAGATAATAACTCATATTTGAAAGTTATTTCTGCCAAAATTTGGCTGGGTTGCAAGTAGCTTTCGCCAAAGCATTTTTATTTCAGCCATGTTTGTATAGATATCCGATATTTCTCAATTCTCAATCTTGTTTAGTTTGTCATTTAGGCGTAAGAGAAAACCGCGCAGGAGATCAAACTCTCTTTTGTTTAGTCGCATCTTTTGCAGGGCGTTGCGCAGCTGAAGGGCAACGAGGTCACGGTTGTAGCGACGGGAGAAGTTGGCTTTGTCCATTAGCTCGCTGGTGAGCTGCATCAGTTCGTCTTCTTCAGCTCCGCATGGCAATAGCTCTGAGCCAGTACTCTTGCAGCTCAGCAAACCAGCATGGCGACTGAGCTCGTATGCCACTATCCCCAGTGCTTGAGCTAAATTTAGGCTGGCAAATGTTGGTTCGGTTGGAACCAGAATAAGTTCATGGCAGCGGGCGATTTCTTCTTTTGTCAAGCCGTCGCGTTCGTCACCAAAGACAAAAGCTACTTTATTCTCACTGGTTAAGTCCTGTTGATGAATTTTTTCCACGAGTAATCCGAGCGACTCTGGCTCTTCTGTTCTGTGCTGACAGGCTGAGGTCGAGAAGGCTAAATTTACATCTCTTAGGGCGTTAGAAAGAGAATTTTCTACTCTTGCACCTTTAAGTACATCGAAAGCATCTACTGCCATTTTTCGCGCTTCGGCGTCGAGGTAGTTGCGCGGTGGGTTGACTAGGCGTAGTTGCGAAAAACCAAAATTTTTCATTACTCTGGCAGTTGAGCCAATATTGCCGAGGAAATTTGGTCGCACCAATATAAATACTATGTTGTTCTTGTTCATTATTTGCTAAGTCTGAGAACAACAGGTGCGAGCAAAATTGCTACAGCTGTAAGTCCTGCACCTAACAGGTTTAATTCTTTTAGAAAATAGAGGCCTGATACCACCGCTAAATTTTGTTCTATGGGGATACTGCAAAGAGCGTAGACTAGAACTAAAATAGTATCTTTTGCTGCTAGGAAGTGCGGGAGCTGCTTGGCTGATAGGTGGGTTAGCAGGTGATGGTACCAGTCAGGTAAAATCAAACCGGCGATAGTCGCCATGGCTGTGAGGGTGGCATAGCAAATAAACCAAGTGTGCGACCATGCTCCAAGTAAATAGAGGACCAAGGAGGCCAAGGTGACAACCTGCAGTATCACCCGTTTGCGGGCGAGACGGCTGAGGAAAATCGAGAGTACTGCACCACCGGCACAGGCCAAGCTCAGTGAGGCACTGAGGTTGCTGATCATAAAAGTACCAGCTTGATTGCATTCGATTGCAAATAGCACGCTGACAAACATTGGGGCAAATAACGGCAAGTAAAGGGCAACTGTTGCTGCCAAAAATCTAGCTAATTGCCATGGCCGCAAGTCTGATGCCTGAGTAGGAAAATGATGCTCTACTGAGGCAATTACTTGCCTAACAGAATCTTCTCTTTCTTTGAATGTCGCAAGGCTCTTCCATCCATAATAAGATGTGCCAAGAGCTATGAGGTATAGCGATAACAGGGCGAAACTAAAATCGCTAATTGGTTGTGATATCACCTGCGGTGCTAGGTAGAATGCCGCCCATTGACCAGCAAAGAAGGCAGCGATTATAAAACTCAAATAGGGCAATGGTCTTGACGCGGATGTTCTTAGTTGAACCAGGGTGGCCGCGAGGGTTAGCTGCCCTACTAGAAATATTGTCGACAGTGTTATTCCGACAGCAGGCTGCGAGCCAGCAAAAAAATCTTTGGCTACTGCTAATGTCGATGTCAGGGGAATTAGCGCCCGCGCGAAGATAGTTAAGTTAAGCCAATGCAAGCGTTTTTTTGAGAAAAACGACGAGGCAGCAAGGCTGAGGGGTAAAGCAAATACTACTAGTGGAAAGAAAATAAAGGCAGCGCCGAGGCCGAGATTCTCACCCCCGGGGCCGAGAAAAACGGTGGTAGCGCCTAAATTTACGGCGATGATGCGGTCAGCAAGGGTCGATGTAAAGACAAAACAGGCGATTAGGACAATAGCTTTCCAGTCGTGGGCACTCTTTATATGGTCACGCTCAATTGCTGCCAGGCGCAGTGCGGCTGACTCGGGTTCGGAGAATACAGGGTGGTCAATAGCCGAGTGCAGAATGCTTCTCTGTGGGGTAAGGGCTGAACGTATATGTCGAGAATATAGGGAAGAAATGGACAGGCAAAGGCTTTCCACTGCTAAGTGTCTTCTATTTTTGTGCTTTTACGTTATTAAGAGACTCTAAGTTGACTTTCTTCTAAGCTTTGGTCGGCAGTATATACAAGTTTGTTTACGCTAGTTTGTCTCGGATTTTGTGCGAAAATCACTTCCCATGAGCCTATTCGTTTATCTTATGGCAGCGTTTGCTGTTTTCTTAACCTCGTTGGTGAGTGCAGCTGCTATTGAATCTGGCGGCTCAGCTACGAATTTTATAAAAAAAGACCGCAGAGCTGAGTATGCCGCTGCTGATAAAGCTAAGGGAATTAAGCGGGCCAATGCTCCTTGTATCGTCTGGAGCGATGCTAATGTGCCAACCCGAGCTGTCTTGCTTTGCATTCATGGCCTGGGCTTGCATAAAGATACTTATGAGGCTTTCGGCAAGCGCATGCAGGCGCTTGGAATAGCTACTTATGCCATTGATGTTCGTGGTTTTGGCGATTTCATGGCATCAAAGGGTCATAAAACCTGTGATTTTGATGGTTGCCTAAGTGATGTTCGCCGCAGCCTAATCGCTATTCGCCGAGCTAATCCAGACAAGCCTATTTTCCTCCTTGGTGAGTCGATGGGGGGCGCCATTGCTCTGCGCGTCACTGCCATGTATCCCGAATTGATTGATGGACTAATTTCTTCTGTTCCGGCTGGGGATCGCTTTAAGCAAGGCCGAAGTAGTTGGAAGGTAGCTATTAAGTATTTGAAAAACAAGGATAAGCCATTCAATGTTGGTGAATCTGTAATTGAGCAGGCAACGCAGAAACCCGAACTACGTGAAGCTTGGAGTAAAGATCCTGTGGCTCGAATGAATCTTTCGCCAAAGGAGCTGATGCAATTTCAGATGTTTATGAATCAAAATCACAAAAGTGCAAAACTGATTACTAGCAAGCCAGTGCTGATTGTGCAGGGTTGCGAGGATAAGCTGGTCAAGCCTGAAGGTACCGTTGAGCTATATAATAAGCTCTCGACGCCCGACCGTGAGATTGTGTTAATTCCCAATGCTGAGCACCTAATTTTTGAAGAAAACCAGTTTGATGATGAAGTGATAACCAAAGTTGCTGGTTGGATTGATAACCACATTAGTGCAAGTAGTGCAAATCAAATAAAGTAGGTAAGCATGATTTCTGTTAAAGACAATAACCTAAGGTTTAAGGTCGGCTTGTTTTTTGCACTGGTTCTGACCGGCGCAAGTTCTCCTGCCCAAAGCTTACCGGCAGCTAGTCAAAATCCAGTGTCTGCCAAGACTGTTGCTAAGAATAGTGTTGCTAAAACTACTGTTGTGAAGAGCAATAGACCTAGTGAGCCAGCAGTAAAGGATCTAGAAGCAAAATTAGCAGCTAATCCTAAGAACGCCGATGTTCATCTATTGTTGGGGAAGGCTTATCTCAAGAGCAAGAATAACCTCAAGGCCCGTGAGCACTTTCGCTTAGCTGTGCGCTTAGGCCATGGCTCTCCGAGTGCTCAGAAAGCCAATTTGGCCTTGATGAGCATGCCCAGTCAGATGATTAAACCTAAGACTGGACCGCAAACTCGAATGATTGCGGCCATGCTTGGTCTTGGTCGGACAAGAGGTTTAGGTGGTGCGGCAATGCCCACTGTTATCGATTTCTATGCTGATTGGTGTCAGCCGTGCAAACAATTAGATAGTGCGCTGGCAAAGGTTAAGACCACTTATAACGAGAGAGTCACTTTTATGCGCGTGGATGTCGATGATCCTAATTCTCAGCCATTGATGGACCAGTACGACGTCAGTCCTATTCCAACCATGGTGTTCCTTAACCCCGATGGCGAAGTAGCAAGCTATTCGATTGGTATTACCAGCGAAAGTAATATCGCCAGTAGCATCAATAAAATTCTGAAATAGGTCGACAATGCTCAAGTTAAGCAAGCTTTTGTGCCTACTGCTTGCGGCCAACTGGTCACTTAATTGCCTAGCAGCTTTTGCTTTGGCGCCGGTAAAGTCATACTCAAACTATAGATCTCGGCCTGTTTCGGCTCGCAGTGCTTATTTGCGCCAGCTTGTAAATCCTGAGACTAAGCAGAATTTGGGTGTCGCTTATTTTATTGAGCTAAACCGCGCAGGGCATCTCTATAAGACCAACAATAAGAGCAAGTTTCGCAGCGGTGATCAGATTCGCTTCCATGTTTTTGCGAATGATGATGCCTATGTCTACATAGTCATGCGCCAAGGCAGTAAGGGCACTAAGTCTATTCTCTTTCCATTAGCTGCTACCGGCAAGAATAATTTTGTCAAACGAGGTCGAGATTGTATTGTTCCGACTGAAAGTGCCTTACAGTTTGATGAGACTCCTGGCGTAGAGAATGTTGGACTCTTGCTCAGTCGGGAAAAGATCGACCCTAAGCTGCTCTTGAACTATCCCTCTAGGCTTACTGCCTATGTGCCAGGCTATTTATCGAAGACGAATTCGAGATTGTCAGCCAAACGTAAATTGCCTAGTCGGACAAAAATGTCGATTGAGAAGTCTGCCAGTGGCTCGCTATTGAAACACCAGCAAGGGGATAAGCCTTTCAGCGATCTCGTCAGCAACAGTAGTAGCAGAGGTCGCCGGCTGTGGCGTTCGGCTTCAGCTGCTTTGCGAGAGTCGAATATGGTAATAGTGGTGAAAGAGGGCGCGGGCGCTGTTGCTGTAGACTTCTCGTTGATTCACGAGCCCTAGGTTTTGACTGCCAACATTAAAAAGGACTTATTCTCTGCCTGTGCTGTGAGGGCTCTTCCGGGTCAGTCATGTCCTAAACTATGTAAATGGCAGAAGTGGTTCAACTTAAAATGCAAGAGCAACAGCAGGTGTCTGTGCGAAAGCGCGATAACACGGTGCAGAACAACATCGTGCAGGAAATTGATTTGTGCCCTAAATTGCCAATCGTTGGCGGTGGCTTGTTCGACCTTTTGCTTGAGGCTGCCTTAAAGTCTAAGCAGAAAAAAGTTTTACGCCACAATCAGCTTGACTACTCGTACTCTCAGGTTCTAGCGCGTTCTCTATATTTGGCGCAAATACTAGCAGAGCATGGTATTGGTCGTGGTGACAAAGTTGGATTGTACTTCCCAAATCACTCTGATTTTCTCGCTGCTTTTTTTGCCATCACTGCAATTGGCGCAACTGTTGTGCCAATTAATCCTTTGCTTAAAGCTGAAGAGATTGGTCATGTTTTGTCTGACTCACAGTCAGCGGCGTTAATCACCCACAGCCGTTTTCTCGATAGCGAGAATAGCAATAGCAAAGAGGTACAAAGTACCCTTAGTCAACTGTCACTGCGGAAGTTGTTTCTGCTTGGGGGCGACGCTGCTTCTGGTAATAATAACGATAGTTTGAATACGTCTGCCTTTTCAGTGGTTGAACTGAGCAATCAAAAGTTTGATCAAGGTATGAGCTGTTGGTTACTGCATCTAGAAGAGCTAATGGCATTCTCTGTTCAGTCAGCCGCTGCCTTGGTCTCACTAATTTCATCTGCTGCCGACACACTTGATACAAGCGAAGAGTTGGCTTTAATTGTTTATACTTCCGGCACTACCGGCAAGCCTAAAGGGGCAATGCTGACCTTCTTGAATTTGCTCACTGCAGTCAATACTTATCCTCATCGCTTAGACGTTTGCAGTGAAGACAGGTTAGCTGCAGTTTTGCCACTGTGTCATTTGTATGGCTTAATTGTGGTCTTACTGGGCACTATTAAACAAGGTGCCACCATGGTCTTGCTTGAGCATTTTGAAGCTGCAGCACTTGCTAATTTGATAGAAGCAGAGCAAATTACTGTATTGCCGGCTGTGCCTACTATGTTTCAGTTTTTATCTCTTGAATTGGAGCGCACACCGCGCTCTCTTCCATCATTGCGCTTGGGGCTTGTCGGTGGTTCGGCCATGCCCGTTGAGCTAATGAAAAGGCTCGAGCAGCAACTAGATGTGCCTGTGTTAGAAGGTTGGGCTTTGACTGAATGTTCTGTTATTGCTACCTTTAATCCTAGCAGTTTACGCAAGTATGGCTCTGTTGGTCCAGCTATGCCGGGTCTAGAAGTAGCAGTGTTTGTCAATGATATGTACTCACATTCGTTGGAAGTTGGTGAGCTTTGCATTCGTGGTGCCAACATCATGAAAGGCTATCTCAATAATCCTACTGCCACTGCCGATAATATCAAAGATGGTTGGTTGCATACCGGTGACTTGGGCTATATCGATGAGCATGGCTACGTTTTTGTCGTGGGTCGCAGCAAAGAGCTAATCATTCGTGGGGGCATGAATATTTATCCACGAGAAGTAGAGGCTACTATCTTGCGTATGCCAGAGGTGTTAGATGTTGCCGTTATTGGTGTTCCAGATCAGTATATGGGCGAGCGCGTCAAAGCTTTTGTTGTCTTAAGAGAAGCTGGTAGTGTAAGCGATAGTGACGTTAAGGCCTTCTGCGCAAAACATATGGCCGATTATAAGGTGCCGCGGTTGATTGAATTCGTCGAGTCTATACCGAAAAACTCTACGGGCAAAGTCTTAAAGCGTTTGTTGTCTTAGTCCATTTTCTTTTGACTAATTCTTGGGCGGTCTTTAGCGCGCACTTCTTTCATGCATTTCTTGCAGCCTAATAATGCGTTCGAGCATTGGTGGGTGGGTAGAAAACAGGTTCATAAGCCAGCCTGCTTGGTTGGGTTGAGCAATGTAAAGAGAAGATAGGGCGGGGTTGGCTGCGGTCATTGGTCTAAATTGGCTGAGTTTTTCGATTTTGGCCAGGGCCGACGCTAGAGCTAGCGGTTTGCCACAGAGGCGGGCACCGGTGGCATCAGCTTCGAATTCTCTAGAACGCGAAATGCCAAGGTTTATTAAACTGGCTGCAATTGGCGCCAGTATGATCATCAGCAAGACAAAAATAGGGTTAGGCGAGCGATTGCCCTCACTGCCGGGGCCATAACTAGTGCCAAAATACATGCCGTAATGGGCGATCGTCGTCACTACGCCAGCTAGCACTGCAGCGATAGTCGAAATTAAAATGTCTCTGTTTTTGACATGGCCTAGCTCATGAGCTAACACTGCCTCTAGCTCTACTTCAGTGAGCAGCTGCGTGATTCCCCTTGTTACTGCAATTGCTGAGTGGTCTGGGTCTCTCCCCGTTGCAAAAGCATTCGGAGAGTCGTCGTCAATGAGATAAACAGTGGGCATGGGAATTTTCGCCTGGTCTGCCAGGCGCCCGACAATGGCATAAAGTTCCGGTGCCTCTGCCTCGCTTATGGGCTGGGCGCGTGACATTGCCAGGGCCATAGGGGCGGAAAACCAGTAACTGAAGACATTCGTAGCCAAGGCGAACAAGAAGGCCATAATTAGCCCGTCTTGCCCGCCTATGAGGCCACCGACCGCTACGATCAAGGCGGTAAGGATGCCCATTAATACAATCGTCTTTAGAGTACTCATACTTAGACTTTAAGATCTCGGCTGCTCTGCCTGTTAAAACTATGCACAATTTTTAAGCATGCTGGTAACTTAGGCTTTTAACGTAAGCTTTTAAGTTAATTTAGATACCACTGCCAAGTCACTATAATTGCAATGTTAAAAACGAAGGTTCGACAAGATTATGACTACGACTAGAGTCGAGCGCGATTCTATGGGCTCTATGGATGTTCCTGCCGGTGCTTATTATGGTGCCAGTACGCAGCGGGCCGTGCTCAATTTCCCTATTTCTGATTTGAGATTTCAGCGCTGCTTTATTCGTGCCCTTGGTCTAATCAAGCTTTGTGCTGCTGAGGTAAATCAAGAGTTTGGCGACGTTGATGGCAAAGTGGCCGATGCCATAATTTCTGCCTGCGAAGAAGTCGTGGATGGACGACTTGATCACGATTTTGTTGTCGATATTTTTCAGACCGGCTCTGGTACTTCTACTAACATGAACGCCAACGAAGTAATTGCCAATAGAGCAATCGAGATTCTTGGTGGTAAGCGTGGTGATCGTAATTTAGTCCATCCAAATGATCATGTTAACCATGGTATGTCTTCTAATGATGCCATACCGACCGCAATTCATATTGCTGCTTTGATTGCCATTAACGAAAGGCTTAAACCAGCTCTATTGAAACTAGAGAGCAGCTTGCGTTTGAAGTCGCTAGAATTTATGCCAATTATTAAAACTGGTAGAACCCATCTGCAAGATGCTACTCCGATACGATTGGGCCAAGAATTTGAAGGTTATGCCGGACAAGTAGAACGTGCTTTACTGCGTTTGGAATATGCTCAAGGACGTTTGTCAGAAGTGGCACTTGGGGGCACGGCAGTTGGTACCGGTATTAATACCAGGCAAGATTTTGCCAGGAAAGTCTTAGTGCGAATTTCTGAGCGCCTAGGATTCCTAGGATTGACGTTGCGTGAGACCACTAACCATTTTCAAGCTCAAGGAACTCTCGATGAGATAGTCGATGCTTCCGGAGTGCTCAAGACTATTGCTGTTAGTTTGATCAAATTGGCAAATGATATTCGTTGGCTAGGCTGCGGCCCTAGGGCTGGTTTCGCTGAAATTGCTTTGCCTGAGGTGCAGCCAGGCTCTTCGATTATGCCAGCCAAGGTGAATCCAGTTATAGCCGAATCGCTAATTATGGTTTCGGCCCAAGTAATCGGAAACGATGCCACAATTGCTGTTGCTGGAGCTTCTGGAAATTTTGAATTAAATGTAATGATGCCAGTAGCTGCGTACAATCTTATTCAATCAATAGAACTTTTGGCGGCTGCAGTTTCTAACTTTACTGGTAAATGTATTGATGGCTTGACTGCTACAGATAACGGACCAAAATTGGTTGAGCGCGGCTTGGCACTCTGCACGGCTCTGGTGCCTGCCGTAGGCTACGATATGGCCGCAGCCATTGCCCATGAGGCATACACCAGTGGTCAGACTGTGAGAGAGGTGGCTCGAAAGAAGACTAAACTAAGTGAAGAAGAGTTGACTATCTTGCTAGATCCCACACGCATGACTGCTCCGGACCAAAGCTAAGTTAGTATTCTAGCCAACGTGCACTTTGGGGCGTTTCTTTGGTTCAGGTTCCGCCTCTCTCAGGATTTCTCTAGTCACTGCTGCAGTTTCGCCATCTCCCAAGAAGATAAACCTAATTACGTACAGTATAGGATTGCCTTCTGTCCAACCCATATAAATATGGGCTTGTCTCTTTGTCTCGTCACGCACATGCAAGAGTAATGCTGCAATAGCATTAGGAATGGCTGGGCTGGTACATTTTAGGACGCGAAAACGCCCTACTTGTTGACCCCTTACCACTACCTGTTTTAGCCTAAATTGAGAAGCATCACTCACGGTTACTTCGACAAAGATTAGATATTCGTTGTGGAGATTGTGTGTCGTCATGGCTTCTTGCTCAGCTTTTTCTAGATCTCCACCCGGTCTATGAGCTACTAGTCTGATTTCTTGGTCTGGGTCATCCTTGATAAATTGCTTTGCAGCCTCGTCGAATACTACTTCTCTAATGCGCAGTTCGGTAGAGCGCAGGGCGCGAGAAATAATAGAAGTAAGCAAAATGGCAGCAATGAAGAATGTAGCAATGTGCAGACCGTCAGGTCGTTCATTGATGTTCAATACAGTGGTGTATAAGAAAATTAGAGTTATTAGTGCGTAGGCGAAACGGGCAACCGCAGCAGATGCCCAGACTTTGAGAGTAACCGCCAGAGCTGCCGATGTAATTAATACTAAAACCCCAGTGGCATAGGCGCCAGCTTGGGCGTCGACATTGGCGCGGAAAATAATGGTGACAGCTAAGGCAACGGCTGTAAGGAAAATTACTAAGGGGTTTTTAGCACTGGCCCAATCAGGAGCCATGCCATAACGCGGTAAGTAACGCGGCACCAAATTTAGCAGACCCGCCATGGCTGAGGCGCCAGCAAACCAAAGAATTGAGATACTGCTGAGATCATAGACTGTGCCAACCACTGGGCCCAATAACTGATGGCATAAAAATGAAAGTGCTCTGCCGTTGGCAGCACCACCTTCTTGAAATTCAGCGCTGGGAATGAGCAGTGTTGTGGCAAAGGAGCTAGCTATGAGAAAGACACTCATAATTAATGCTGATGATAGCAACAGCTTTTTTGTGTTGCTAATGCGATAGTTGAGTTCTTCTTCACCCTTCTCATTAGTACCTTGAACCAGTGGCATAACGGCCACACCAGTTTCGAAACCAGAAAGTCCCAGGGCCAGTTTAGGAAAAAGCACCATTGAGAGTCCAAGCATGTTCCAGATTGAGTGGTGGTCAATAACCAACTGCTCGCTCCATTTTGAAAAATGATCGAGGCTGTGGCTCAATTCAATACCAGCAGCCACAACTGTGGCAAAGTTGAGCACTAAGTAGACTGAGACTAATACAACAGATAAGCCAATTGCTTCGCCAAAGCCCTTGATGAAAATGGCGCCGAGGAGAAGTATCAGCAAAATTGTTAGACCAATCTGACCGAAAGGCAAAATTTTACTCAGTATTGGATTTGCTGCAATGTGGGCGGCTGCATCAGCTGCTGATAGTGTAATGGTAATGATGAAATCAGTAGCAGCGAAGCCCAGAAGGACTAGCACCAGAGTCTTGCCCCGCCAGCTCTCTAGAAGCTCTTCTAGCATTGCCAGGCTGCCCTGACCGTTCGGTGAGTATGTAGCAACCTTGTAATAGACCGGCAAGGCGCCAAACAGGGTTAGTAAGACCAAAATTGCAGTGGCAATTGGTGAGAGCAGCCCTGCAGCGATATAGGCGATACCAGGTTGATAACCCAGTGTTGAAAAGTAGTCAACCCCGGTTAAGCACATTACTTTCCACCAGGGGCCCTTATCGGCTTTATGTTCTGCTTTTTGCTTGGGCTGGTCGGCCTTAACTTCGTTGTTCTTGTCTTCGCGGTTCTTGTCTTCGCCTTCCACCTTTTCTCCAGCAATGTATTAAGCTACATAGTTGTGCCCGCTTGCTAGTAAAATTACATGCTTTTTGTGCTAATAAATGGAGTCGTAGATGAAGTGGGCCTCAGTTCTAGAGTGTATGGAGGGGAAGCCCAATTCCCCTGAGCTAAATTGGGGCAAGGCCGTAGAGTCTCTCGCCGAGGAGCTGACTGGCCAGCTAGGTGGTAAGCCTGATTTATTATTTGCCTTCATATCGCCTGACTACAAAAAATATTTTGAAGGAATAACGGCTGCACTAAAAGCGCGTTTAGCTCCAGCTGCCCTCCTCGGCTGCAGTGCTGGTGGCATAATTGGCGGCGGACAAGAGGTCGAGCAGCAGTCTGCGATTTCATTGACAGGAGCGATTTTGCCGGGAGTCAGTGTTAAAACCTTTCATATCACTAACGATTCTTTGCCAGATCTCGATGATGCCCCAGATAGCTGGGAGAAATTGATGCAAATAGAGAGCTCCGAGCAGCCAGCATTTGTTTTGCTCTGTGACCCATTTAGTTTTAAGATCGATTCTTTTGTTCAAGGCCTTGATTATGCTTTTCCCCGATTGGTGAAGATTGGTGGGCTGGCCTCAGGCGGGCACAAAGCTGGTGAGAATCGGCTTATTTGTGATGATAAGGTTTATCGCTCAGGCTTGGTTGGCGTGGCCCTTTCTGGCAATATTCAAGTAGATTCAGTTGTGGCTCAGGGCTGTCGGGCCATTGGTAAACCTAGTCGCGTCACTAAATGTGACCGCAATCTCCTTTATGAGCTGGATGGTAAGCCTGCTGTTAATGTTCTGCGAGAGGCTATCGAGCGCTTATCACATGGTGAGCAAAAATTAGCTAGAGATGCCATTTTCCTTGGCGTGGCCATGAATGAATTTCAAGAGAAATTTGTTGATGGTGATTTCTTAGTGCGTAACATTTTTGGTATTGAACCGATGAGCGGTGCCCTTCTTGTCGGTGAAGTGCTGCGCTCTGAGCGTACTGTTCAGTTTCACCTGCGAGATGCCGCTACTTCGCGAGATGATTTGAGAGCAATGCTAAAGCGCTACATTGAAAATTCAGGTTCAATGGCCAGTGGTGCTTTGCTATTTTCATGCCTTGGCCGAGGCCAACACTTATATGGCCGCTCCTGTCATGATAGTGATTGTTTTCGTGATTTCTTTGGCGATATTGCTATAGGTGGCTTCTTTTGTAATGGTGAAATCGGACCGGTGGGAGACTCTACTTTTTTGCATGGCTATACTTCTTCGTTTGGAATATTCAAGGAGAAAGAGTAATGAAAATGACAAATCTAAATTGTCTGCTTGCTAGCTTGATTGTTTTTGCGCCTCTGCTAGCTGCTGAAGCGGCTCCAACACAGGCTAAAAATAGTACTAAAAAACTTATTAGACAGGCACCTTCAACCGACGCTGCTGACGGTCAGGCTTATAGTGCACGTCTCTGGAATCGTATTCTCTCTCAGTGGAACTACCCTGATGGAAGCAATCATGTCACTCTATCTGCTGTGGTTGTGGCTGATGGCACCGTTGAAAGTCTGCAGGTGACGAGCTCACCCAAGAGTGTAGAAGCTGAGGCCAGTGCACAAGCTGCTTTTGATAAGGCTAAGCCCCTTGAAGCCCTACCTACTGGTATGCCGAAAGCTACAGTGGTTATAACCTTTAATTCTAAGTCAGATCCACATGGTGACTCTAGTTCTGGTGGCAGTGTTAGGCTTGATCCAGTTTACAGCAAATAGTAGAAAATTATGTTTGGATTTGGCTCGACTAAACAAACGCGCAGGCCCCTTAAGTATGCTGGCAGTTGGTATGACGCTGACCCCACACGCTTAGCTGCTCAAATTGACAAGTTTATTGACAGTGTCAAAGTTAAGGTATCGAGAGAGATACCAGGGCAAGAGCAAGTTTTAGCGATTGTGGCGCCTCATGCCGGCTACAGTTATTCTGGTGCAACGGCTGCTGCTAGTTATTTGGCGGCTTCTCAGTGTGGTATCAAGCGAGTTTTCCTTTTAGGGCCAAGTCACTATCAGGGCTTCTTTGGTGCTGCTCTAAGTCCTTGTAAGAATTTTGCCACTGCCTTTGGTGATCTGGCTATAGATATAGATGTGGTGCGCGATCTTATGCAAGATTCGCTCTACGAAGAACGTGCTGATACTCATCTTATTGAACACTCACTTGAGCTGCAATTAGCTTTCATCCGCAAATTATTGGGTGATGTGAAAATAGTCCCTGTGCTAGTTGGCCAGACTGATCAAGAGTTAGAGTTGAGAGCATTGGCTGACAGACTTTCGTGTCATTTGACTGACGGCGACTTAATTGTTGTTAGTTCTGATTTTACGCACATTGGTCCACGTTATGGCTATACGCCATTTCCTGCCGATATGACTGAGCGTTTGAAAGAACTTGACATGGAAGCTTTTAGCTATTTGCAGAGGCCCGATTTGGAGGGCTTTCTCTCTTTTTATCACCGCACAGATGACACTATTTGTGGTGTCTATGCCTTAGCCACTCTGCTTGCCCTTCTCCCCGCTGGTTCTGTCGGTAATTTGCTCGACTATCGCACTTCGCGTGACCAAGCTCTAGATTTATCTGATAGTGACGAAAACTCGGTTTCATATATGGCTATCGCCTTCACCTGCAAGCAGAGCTGGAGCCAGACTGCAGCGCTAAGGCACTCCAGTATTGTGGCTGAGTTGACTGATGAAGAGAAGAATATTTTACTAAAGCTCGCCCGGGCTACTCTTGAGTTTTATGTCAAAACTGGGCGTGTGCCTAAAATTTCTGATTTGCCTATTGGTACTAATTCTAGTACTAAGTCTAGTACTAAGTGGCGCAGCGATTTATCTGCAAAACTTTTATGTCCTCATGGCGTATTTGTTACACTCTATCGTCACCCCAGTGTTGAATCTAATGAGCATAAACTTTTGCGCGGATGTATTGGTCACATTTTGCCAGTGCAGCCACTCTATCAAGCTGTTATTGCAAACACTGTGGCGGCTTGTTCCCGCGACCCGCGTTTTGAACCAGTTAGCGAAGGTGAGCTAGATAAACTTGAAATTGAAATTAGTGTGCTCACTCATCCACAAGCGATAGACTCGGCTAGTAAAATTAGACTTGGCTTCGATGGGATTATTTTGCATTTAGGGCAAAGACAGTCTGTCTTTCTTCCCAAAGTAGCAAGTGAGTATGGTTGGACCATAGAAGAAACCATGGCTCAGCTATCGTTAAAGGCTGGGCTCGATCAGAGCGCCTGGAAGCGCAGCAGTCGTCTTGAAGTCTTTCAAGCTGAAGTGCTGTCTGAGTCCAAAACAGAAATCTAGGTTAAAGATTAATGATGTGACTTTGCAATAAGTAGACGATGATATTCTGAATCATCACCTGAAAACCAGCAAACAGTAAGAAAATCAAGGTGTTGTCTTGACTGGCAAAGCGCGTCAGTTCAGCTTCTATGCTGGGCGCAAGGTTTTTCTGGGCGTGAGCATCTAAAACTTGGGTTGAGACGATTAAGCGAGGATTATTGCGCCACAGGCCGTAGCTAAATATTTCGTCGACACTATCATCAACCACAGCCAGGCGAAGTCCGGGCAAGGCAAGCTTTTCGCATTGCGAGGAAAGTATCAGGGCTAGCTCTGGATTGTCTTTTGCTACCTCTTCCATAGCTAAGAAGCGCGCCTTGTAGTAGCGCCTTTCAGCCCAGTCAAGCACCAGGGGTAGTAGCATAACAAACAATACATTGACACTAAGTATGACAAGTGCGGCACCACGATATCCGACATCGTCGGTGGTGACATAATAGGCCAGCGGAACAGTCAAGGCTAACCCTACGAGAAAGGTGATGGCGTAATATGCTTTTAGTACTCTTGATGGTGTGACCATTTTCCCTGCCTACAGGTGTTTAGAGCGATTTAACGCCTGCTTTATGCATCTTTCTCTTAGATGTCCTGCTTAATTTGTTCCACCTCAAGTCGATTGTAAAACCCCAAAAAAACTGAAAACCCTGAATGGATCTCTTGACAAGGGTGCGGCAATCTAAAGACTTGGTTCAATTAATATATGATGTGCACTTGTTGATTCAGCCGAGATCTAGTCGAAATTGCCATTTTAGTGAAAGAACTAGCAGATTTATCTCAATACAGAATGAAGCTCATGCTTTTAATTCGTCGCCAGGAAGCCTTAAAGCTTCAAGGTGATAAAGCGAAACTGAGTGAATTGGCCGAAATTCCTGATGATTTCTTACTGAAGAAATGGGTTTGGACGGTATGTCTGCTTGGTGGGCCAGCCACATTTGTGGTTTTACCGCTGCTTCTTAGTGTTTTGGGGATTTTTACCCCAGTACCAATTATGGACTTCTTCTGGTTCTTTACTAAGCTCACAATGGCCGCAGTGCTTTTACTGTTTTGTCTGGCCGTTTATTTCACTCTGCGTTCCAACAAAGAATAATCTTCAGTTGCCAGGTGAAAATTTACCCATATGTTGCACTTGTAGCCGATGCTATACTCATGACTACTTCGTTTTGCTTCTTGTACGAGATTTCTATGAGATTTGCTTGCGCCTTTTTATTCATATTCTTCCTGGCTATCGCTCCTGTTGTGGCCGCAGATTCTAGTTCCGATATTACCGACGCCAGCTGCGCACGGGTCACGATTCCGGTGCTTTATATGACTGACAGAGCGGCTTCTGTTAAGGGAACAGGCTACGCCGCTCAGCGGAAAATTGAAGACGGTAATTCTATTTATCACGTTAACTGCGGAATAGCCCAATATACCCTTGCTAATTCAAATAGCAGGGCTTTGACTGATATTCAAAGAAAACTGGGTTGGCTGCCAGCAAAGTCTCGTACGAAGTTGATTACCAAGGTTCTAGCTGGCTCTGGAACTAGTAGTGCATACAGAGACTTCGGCCAAGCAATAAAAGATGTTGCTGCCAACACTGGGCACAGCGAATTCTTTATCATCGTACATGGCTACAATACTACCTTTGCTCAGGCGGCAGAGTCTGCTGCTCTCTTGGCCTATAATCTAGAAAAGCCCGTGATTGTCTACGATTGGCCATCGAAAGGTAAGGCCGGTCAATATGATGTAGATGCCGGCAACAATGAATGGAGTCAGGAGCATTTTGATCAACTAGTTGATCAATTGGCCGAGGTCAAAGCTTCTGGTATCAGATTCAATTTGTTAGCCCACAGTATGGGTAATAGATTGGCAATTCGATCTGCTCCAGTGCTGAGAGGTAAGCACTTGTTTGATCAGATTTTTTTGGTTGATGCTGATTTTGATGCTGAGACTTTTGTGCATTACATGTCGCGATATGCACGCGTCACCGAAGAAAATAAGCATTCTGATTTAGCCAAAGGCCTCAACCCACCGAGAGTTCGCATTCTCTTCTCTCACCGCGATCACGCTCTGCCTCTTTCCCAGTTTCTTTATGGCGGCTATACCAGATTAGGCCAGGCTGCTGACGGTATGCTTACTTCGGTATTTACTTTGTCAGCTTTTAGTCGCATGCTCGATCATGCCAATAACATAATTGCCGGAACCAGTGAGAATCCAAAAGTTGATCTTAGGCCTGAGTCAATGCTGAAATTCGAATGGATTGACTTTACTGCTTTAGATTACGGCATTATTGGACATACCATACCTTATAAGCTCATTGCTAATTTGGCCACTAGTGATCGGCCTGGCGATGGTCTTGAGCTAGTTGATAGTGACAACGGTTCTGTCAATAAACTCAGTAAGTTTTCTCTTGGTCTCTTTCACGAAAAAAAACGCATATCAACTAGTATTGGCCAATGCAAACGTGTTGTTGTTATAAAAGACAAGATGGCAAGCAAAGATAGAGTTGCCAGCACTAAAATCATTGCTAATTAGAGCAACAGCCAATTAAGTTAACGCCACCAGATGGGTTTGTCTGCACCGAAGGGGCGCACCGGCAAGATGTCAACCTGTGGCGAGTGCTCAAACTGTACTGCTGGCGCTAGCTCAGTAATGATGCCATAGGGCGAGGCTACATCAACTAGCTTACTAGGATAGTCGTCTTTCTCTCGCTCATTTTCATAGTCGCTTCGAGCAATACTGCCGAAGTCTTGCACCCACATGGCACTTCTTGCCAGTGAAACTTTGACATGGTAGCTACCACCCTCGGTGGCACGTCGCAACATTGCACTCATAACTCCTGATGCCGCCAGATAAGCAGTAAGAAAATCGTTTAGATAAAATACTGGTGAAAATTGAGGTACATCCATTTTTAATGCCCCTTCAGAACGCGCAAAGCCAGTTGCGACTTGGGCGTTTTGATCAAAGCCCGGACGATCCTGCCAGGGGCCGCTATGACCGTAGGCATTGATACTTAGGTAAATCAGGCCTTTATGCTCTTTGAGCAGGTTCTCTGGCATTAGATCAAATTTTCGGTTCACCGCCGGGCGATACGATGTTGTAAAAACATCAGCGCTAGCTGCCAATGAACGCATCTGTTTTAGATTCTCAAGTTGATCGAGATCGAGGTAAGCTAAGTGTTTACCAGGATTGACCAGCAGGTTTTGTGGCAGAGTGTCACCGTGATAAGGCGAGCTTATGTGCAGTACCTGAGCGCCATAATTAGCCAGAGTCCTAGAGCTGCGAGGGCCGGCCAGCACATGAGTAAAGTCCAAAACCTTCATATCAACCAAGGGACCATTGCCGCTCTTCCTAGTAAATGGTATTGGCTTTCCTTCTGCTATCTTTTCTATTTCAACCACAGGTACTTTGAGTAGTTCTTGCCCTTGTGGATGGGCGCGCCATTCGTCTCTTGTATAGGCAAGACAGGCTGGGAGACCCGCTTTCGAAAGAGCTTCTTGTAGCTCTTCCCCCTCGTGTCTGGCGATACTACGAGCTATTGAGTCGCGGTTATTGCCGCAGTCAAAGAAATTGAGATAGCCGCGCTCAAGCTTTATGTAGGGCGGCCCAGACTCAATCATGATGTACTGGCCATCAAGGCACTGGAAAATGCCATTGGTGGGAATGTACTCGGCTCCAACTGTCATGGCGTAGCCGGATTGCCAGAGAAAGTGTGAAGAGTGCAAAAAATGAATAGCATCAATGACATTGACAGTCAGGGAATTGGTCTTTCCCCCCTGCTGCCTTGCAATTGAAGCTGCGGCCATGGCTTCTGCCGTGAGGGCATAAGCTGTGGCTTCTGAGAGATGGTGCGGACTGCGTAAAATCGGGTCGCTGCCAATGAGGGTGACGTCTCCGTCAAAATAGTTGTCTAGACCCAGCAATTGCGACAGGGTATCCAGCTCGCTTAGTTCACCTCGGGCTAGCGAGCGACGGCTACTAACTCGCTGTTCTTGCATGGGCTGTTCCCTAGACTTGTCCATACAGTTGATTCCACTCATTTTCACGAATTGTTTGAATTTTAATTTTAGCAAGTTGCACTGACGATTTAAATATTTGGCTATTTCACTTTAGTGGTGCAAATAGCTTGGCCAAGGTATCCTCATCAAATTTCAGGGCTGAGTTTAGTTGCATGTCTTCATCCGCCAAAATACTATTGGCGATGGCTCTCTTTTCACTTTGCAATTCGAGCATGCGCTCTTCAATGGTGCCTTCGGCAATTAGTCGATAGACAAATACTGGTTTATCCTGACCAATACGGTAGGCTCTATCTGTCGCTTGATCTTCGACTGCAGGATTCCACCAGGGGTCGAAATGAATGACTGTATCAGCAGCTGTGAGATTAAGACCTGTTCCCCCAGCCTTCAAGCTGATGAGAAATACGGGCACCTCACCTCGCTGAAAGCGTTCAACCGGAGTAACTCTGTCCTTTGTTGAACCTCTTAGTTGCACAAACTCTATTGCTTGAGTTGACAACTCGGCAGCGATTAGATCGAGCATACCCGTGAACTGAGAGAAGATGAGAACTTGCCGCTTCTCTTCGACTAGATCTCCTAGCATTTCCATTAGAAACTTGAGCTTGGCGCTCTCGTTCACATTGCTCGCCGCATCCAGCTTAACTAAGTTCGTATGACAGCAAGTTTGCCTTAACTTCATAAGCGCATCGAGAATCACTAAACCACAAGAGGCAATGCCTTTAGCCTTAATTTCTTCTAGAACCTGCTCGTGCATCGATAGGCGAACGGTTTCATAAAGATCACGCTGCTTCCCTTCAACTTCTATGTACTTGATCATTTCAGTTTTAGCTGGAAGATCTTTTGCCACCTGCGTCTTGGTGCGCCTTATTAAAAATGGTTGAATGCGCGTCAGAAGGAGTTGCATGCGCTCTTTATCATTGTCTTTCTCTATTGGACTTCGAAAAACTCTGTCAAAAGTAGCTTTTTTACCTAGTAGACCAGGCATAAGGAAATTAAATTGTGACCACAATTCACCAATGTGATTCTCGATTGGTGTACCTGTCAAACTAATTCTGTGGTTGCATTCTAGTCTCAAAACAGCTTGGGCTGCCTGAGTTGAGTCGTTCTTGATTGCTTGCGCCTCGTCAAGAACAATACAGTGCCACTTGCGTTCAGAGAGCGAATCAATATCGCGAGTCAGTATCGGATAAGTAGTTAAAACTATATCAACACACTGAGCGATTCTAAGCAATTCACTTCGACTCGAGCCGTGCAGAGCGATAACTGACAAAGATGGTGCCAGACGCCGAATTTCTGCTTGCCAATTGGGCATGACACTGGTTGGACAAATCACCAGGCACGAATATTGCAGCCTGCCTAATTGTTTTTCTCTCGCGATATGGGCCAAGATCTGAACAGTTTTGCCTAGGCCCATGTCATCAGCAAGTATTCCCCCAAAATTAAACGACGAAATAAAGTCTAGCCATGCCAGGCCTTCTTTCTGATATGTTCGCAAGCTAGTATTGAGGCCCTCTGGCTCTTCTAGCTCGCGTTTTCTATCAAACTGACTAATCTGCTCGACCAGGTTAAGGGTGGCACTTTCAGGCTTCCAGTGGTAGGCATCTGAGTGACCAGCGCTTTTGATAGACGATAATTGTGAGAGTGATACATTGAGACGGCCGTCTTTTTCTAGGTTTGTCTTATCTAACAACTCAGCTAAACAGGCAACTAGATTTCTTACTCGTTCAAAGGGAAGAGCAATGAGCCTGCCATCGTCTAGATGTGCGTAAAACTTGCCACCAAAGTTTAAGCTATCTAGCGACGAAAGTTCTAAATTTTGTTTTGCTGAGTTTATTGCCTGCGAAATAATTGGCAGTAGCGAGAGCCTTACGCCTTCAACAAGAATTCCCAAATCGAGTGAGAACCAAAAGCTAGAAGAACCAGATTTGTCTGGCTCAGAAACATCCAGTAGCCAGTCTTGATCGCATTCGATCACTTTGTACTGAAAAGAGTCTTCGTATTCAAATTGCCAGCCTTCTTTTTCTAATGCAGGCACACTCTGCTTGATAAACGACAGCCAGGTTTCAGTGTCATTGCCCTTTGCAATCCAGCTAGATTCTGTAGGCCTGCCCTTGGCTGAAAGTTGTTGTTTAAACCCAAAGTTAGCAAGTCTATCTCTAGCACTTTGCTCAAAAATAAGATCACGCTTGCTTATCACGAAGCGCTTACCATCTGACCAACGATAGCTCTCCCAGCTCTCTGCTAGCTTGCTTGAATCAAAGCCATAATCAAATTGCAGTCTTGCTAGGTTCACGCCTCTAACCGACTTTTCTTTTGCCCCTTCAGAAACTAGTCGGCTATACTGTAAATTCTCAAAACGAAGTGTCAGCTTTATCTGCGGAGATTTAGTACAGAGCTCTTCTTCGATATCTAGCTGGGGTAGCGGTAAGTCAAGCCGTTTAGAACTCAGTATTTGATAAATCTCAGTGGCGTTCTTTGCTGCAATTCGCGGAGCGCTCAAGATCAGCTGACAAATCTCTTGCGAGTACGGCAATACTATCGTTCCGAGCTCTTCAGTTTGACTGTTGTAGTACCAAAAACTAGAGCAGTTGATGACGCTACAATGCTTTTTATCATGAAGAACTACCTGTGGTGACTGCCTTGAGTCGTCGTGAACTATCCAGCTTATTGAACCCTGAAGAGGTTGACCTAAGAGTAGTGGCCGCTCAGTCTGCTCACCCAAATAGGCCCTTTCTGTGGCTAATATGCGCTTTATAAGTAGGTCTAAAACCGCACCATCAGCAGGCGAGTACGTCGTTTGGCTGGGAGCAATTAATGAATCACTGTGGCAACATGTTGCCCACAGTCTAGCAATAACCCGATCTGGTTCAGTGACGAAGGTTGCCTGGCTGGTAGCTAACTGTAGCCAATTGTAAGACCGACTGGTTCCGAATTCCCCTGATTTAAGTCTTTTCGCTATTCGCGGTTCAATTTGCAGTTCTCCGTTCAACCTTTCATTTAGAGTTAAGCAATAAATGATATTTTCGCTAGACTTTTTCTCAATTTCTGAAGAAACTTCAGCTGACGATAGCGCAGCATCAAGTAATGCAGCATCAAGGCGATTGAGCCAAAAAGCAGCGTACTTAGGATATTTTTCTCGGTTCTTATCAAGCAATCGCAAGCCTTCGCTATCAATCTGAGGAGAAGTAAAAGCACCATCGTCAGCGCAGTTTTCTTGGGCGGCCCTAAGGGCAACAGCGGCAGCGTGAACACAATCACGGGCAGACGAACAGGAACACTTGGCTGTTAACCATGATTTTCCGGTTTCATCTGGTGCTGAAAATACTACCTCAACTTTATAGGGCGACTTTTTGCCATCCTGCACGCGCCCAACTAACTTGGTCCCTGAAATGTCAAAGCCCCAGTCGAGAACGGCCGATGTCTCGCACAAAAGACGTGCTTTGGTGAGATTTGTCCAGCCAAAACTGCTTGATACTAGCTGCGTATTAAATAACGACTTTGTCATCTCTCTAGTCAGCTCGCTCTAAGCAATTTTCGTTTTATTCAGTTTTAAGACATCTTCCAATGACTATAAACGATAGATAGTCGTCGGGGTATTGGCAAATACTGCAATAGAATCTTAGGCTCTCTTGCAATGGCGCAAAACGGCCACAGGCAAGGCTCATTTGCGTTAGGCTAGCAAACCCGGTAAGTAAATAAATGGCTTTACGCTCAAGCAATATAGCGGGCGCCTCTTGACAATGCGGAGGCTAATTCCAGTGCGGAGCACAGTCTTTATCTGGTGTTAGCTTGTCTGGGCTCAAGAGTTGAATTGCTACAGCTGTAATGATAAGTATGACGAATAGCATAGGAAATCATATTGCTAGTTCAGCAAAAGCTTACGCTGGAAAGCTTTTAACTTGAGCCGAGATTGCCATTGTTCTTTTTCTACTGGTAGACAATATTCGCTCAGCTGCTACCGCACCGAGTGGAGTGGAAAACCCCATAGGGAGAAAAGCCATGGCGGCAAAAAACATAGAGTATCCCTCTCTTAATCACTAGAGACTTTAAGTATTAAGAGGCCGCTATCACTAGCGGCCCCTTAATACTTTTGCGGTTCTATTGGTGTCTGCTCGCCTATTTCAGCCCAGCCATAATCTCTTCTAGAACGCTCTTAGCTGGTCTAGTGATCTCTTGCGGCAATGTAGCGAGAGGTGCATCGCCAACATTCATGATGGTGGTGAAGTCTTCTACGTTTTCATTGACATAGAGCAGGCCAGTGAGAAACTCTTTCTTGTCATGAGCTTCTTTGATCGTCATAATCGCCTGGGTCTGATTGGTCGGATCGTAATTGCGCTCAGTCTTCTTCAATCTAATTTTCGAGCCATCATGCATTTCTACTTCTTGCATAGAGCCTGGTTCGTAGTCAACGCTGATTTGTTCGAAGAAAGGAATATAACCGAGTTCATGCAATGGAGTTTCCATTTCTTTGGCGTACTTGTAAGCTTTGGTTGAACCTTCGTGGTTGTTGAAGGTAACGCAAGGGCTGATGACGTCGATTACTGCTGTACCTTTGTGTGAACCAGCAGCTTTGAGAAGTGCTACTAGTTGTTTGGGGTCGCCAGCAAATGAACGGCCAACGAAACTGCAACCAAGCTCAATAGCCAGTCCGCAGAGGTCGATTGGTGGCAATTCATTCATAACTCCGCTTTTGGCTTTTGAGCCAAGATCGGCTGTAGCTGAGAATTGACCTTTGGTTAGACCATACACACCGTTGTTCTCAACGATATAGATCATTGGAACATTGCGACGAACAAGGTGGCAGAATTGGCCAAGGCCGATTGAAGCGGTGTCGCCATCGCCACTTACGCCGATTAGCGAAAGTGTGTGGTTGGCTACGCTGACACCAGTTGCTACCGATGGCATTCTGCCGTGTACAGAGTTGAATCCGTGGGAGCGGTTTAAGAAGTAGGCTGGTGTCTTAGATGAGCAGCCGATGCCGCTCAATTTTGCCACCATATGTGGTTCTTTGCCTAGTTCGTAAAAGGCTTTAATTATCTGAGCTGTAATAGCATCGTGACCACAACCATCGCAGAGTGTAGATGGAGCGCCTTTGTAATCGGCCAGAGTGAGGCCAATTCTGTTAGTCGGAGGTGTTGAAGTTACCATTGATTATCTCTCCTGCTCCATAATTGCGTCGGTGACAAATTTGGCATCGATTGGCAGACCATCGTAGTGTCTGACTGAGCGAATTTTCATCGCTAGGTCGGGTAGCTCTAAGCGAATCAGATCGCGCATTTGCGCGTCTCTATTCTGCTCTACTACGTACACTTGGTCGTGGCTTTCGACAAATTTGCGCAGTTCATCGGTGAATGGCAACGCCCTAACTCGCAGGTAGCTAGTTGGAATGTTTGCTGCTTTGAGTTGGTCTCTTGTTTCGACAACGGCAAAGTCAGAAGAGCCGTAGGCGATGATACCAATCTTGGCACTCTTCTCAACGGTTACAACTGGTGCTGGCACAAACTTGCGTGCAGTCTGGAATTTCTTCTCTAGTCTGTCCATCAAGTTTACATAGTCTTCTGGTTTCTCAGTGTAGCCAGCCTTTTCGTTGTGACCAGAGCCACGGGTGAAGTAAGCTGCTTGCACGTGATCCGTGCCAGGTAATGTGCGGTAGGCAATACCGTCTCCATCGACGTCTCTGTAGCGCTCGAAGATGCCAGCCTTGTCAATGTCAGCTGCGGTCATTACTTTGCCGCGGTTGATTGGTTTGGTAGGATATTCGAAAGGATCGCTCATCCAGTTGTTCATGCCGAGATCGAGGTCGGTGAGAACAAAGATTGGCGTTTGGAATTTCTCAGCTAAGTCAAAGGCTTCGCCAGCCATTTCATAGCATTCCATAATTGAACCGGGAAGCAGCACTATGTGCTTGGTGTCGCCGTGAGAGAGTGTGTGTGCACTGATTAAATCGGCTTGCGACGTGCGAGTCGGCATGCCTGTTGAAGGACCAACACGCTGAACGTCGAAGACAACAGTCGGTATCTCTGTGAAGTAGCCGTAGCCAGCAAATTCAGCCATGAGCGAAATACCAGGGCCTGAGGTCGAGGTCATCGAGCGGGCACCAGCCCAACCAGCGCCCAGTGCCATACCAATAGCAGCTAGCTCGTCTTCGGCTTGAATGACAGCAAAGCTAGCTTTGCCGGTTTCTTTGTCGATGCGATATTCCTTCAAATAATCAATTAACTGTTCGCATAGGCTTGATGAAGGAGTGATTGGATACCAAGTCACTACAGTCACGCCAGCGAAGAGTGAACCTAGCGCACACGCTGCATTGCCATCGATGATGATTTTGCCTTGGGTCTTGTTCATTGGTTCGACGAAGTATGGGTCGTCTTTCTTGAGATTTTCGCGAGCCCACTCGCGACCAATTTTGACGGCATTCAAGTTTAAGTCGATGGCTTTTGTTTTACCTTCGAATTGTTTGCTGATGCTGTTTTCGATTTGACCATGGTCGATATTGAGAAGTTCGGCGACGACACCGACGTAGAGCATGTTCATAAGCAGTTTGCGCAGTTTCAGGTTTTCACTGGCTTTTGCGGCTAATTCAGTGAATGGCACTTGGTAGTGCACAACGTCTTTGCGAATAGCATCGAGTTTTAGTTCAACCGGTGAAATACAGACAGCACCAGTAGAAAGACTTTTGACGTCATCGATGGCTGTTTGTGGGTTCATCGCTACTAGAATTTCAATGTCTGATTTTCTGGCGACATAGCCGTTTTTATTGACACGGATGGTAAACCAGGTTGGCAGACCGGCGATATTAGAGGGGAAGAGGTTCTTCCCGCTAACCGGTATACCCATCTGGAAGATGGAGCGCATCAATACGCTATTAGAAGATTGGCTACCTGAGCCATTTACTGTTGCAACCTGGATGGAGAAGTCGTTGACGACTCGTCCCTGCTCCAGTTTTTCTTTGCTATCTGCAGCTAGTGTTTTCACTGTGCGAATATCCTATTGGAAAACCTGTGGAAGTACGTAGTTCTTTATGTACGTAGAACAGTCTATCAACCGCTACGCAGAAACGCCCTCAAATACCAAATTGCCTAAGCTTTTGATATGCTTTGAAATCTTTTGCAACTTTAAGTTGAACTAAAGTTAAGAATGGCTTCTTGAACTAGCGTATTCGAACATCAATTAAGAAGGGCCCGGTGCTGTCGAACATCATGCCTAGTGCGTGTTCTAGTTGTCCCATAGTTTCTGCTTTTAACGCTTGAATGGTCATGGCCTTGGCTAGCTGCGTGAATTCTATCTCGGGGCCGTCGAGTGGAAATTGATGGTCGGCGTTTCCAAGGTGGAGGTTAAGGCTGTCTGAGCCGCCATTGTTTATAACGATCACTTTTGTATTTAGCACGTAGTGGGCCGCCGTCCACAAGGCCTGGGTGGCCTGTAAAAATGATTGATCTGATGTTATGCAGACTATCGTGCTTTCAGGAGAAGCCCACTGTGTACCGAGAGCAGCGCCAATTGCATAGCCGTCCACTCCTGAATTAGAAGCGAAGTAGGACGAACTGCCTTCTAGGCTCATTACCACAGCAGGATCGGCCACGGTTCCGACTATGTCAGTTACAACAATTGAGCCACTGCTGCGAGCGCCATCGAGACTGCGCAGCAGCCAGAAGAGTGAAATTGGATCGTTTTCTTTGGGATAGACAAGATTTTCTTCTAGTTTCTGCCGTTCTGAAGAAATATATTGAATATTGTCTTGGGCTCGCTTCCTTACGACATTAAGCCACTTGGCATCGGCGATTAGCTGAATTTCTGCTCGCAAGCGCGATAGTGATTCAGCTATATCAGCAGTGGCAGCGGCTATGCACGGGAGAGTTTTGCCTGACAGTGTGGGATCGACATTGATTTGTAATACCGAGGTGCGTGGCGAAATTAGTGAGGCCTGGTCTGATGTTTCTGGTAAGCGGCATTGCATACCTAGGGCTAAAACTAAGTCGTGACCACGGAGACTTTCACGCGCTTTAGTGATTTCAGTCGAGAGCACCCCGGCAAACTGTGGATGTCTGTTGGGAAAGTTGACCCCGGTTGGATTTGGTTCACTATAGACAGGGCAACCCATCACTTCCGCCAGGGTTGCTGCTTCTTTGCGAGCCCGATATTGGCTTACTTCATTGCCGGTAACTATGCATGGACTATTAGCCGAAACGAGAGTACGAGCACTTTTCTGAACGAAGTTATGGTCCGCTGCACCAAGGGGGCTCGTGTGTGGAGGACTAATAATATTGGCTTCGGCTGCTTGGTTTAAGATGTCAACCGGAATCGACAGTACAATTGGACCTCTTGGTGGTGAAAATGCTTCGGTAAATGCTCGCCGGATTAGGCGTGGTATTTCGCCTGCACTGCGTGCTTCAGCCGACCACTTACAGACAGATTTGCTTAGGGCTAGGGCATCTAAACTCAAAGCTGGGTCGTCGTTGAGAATTTGGGTGCTGAGCTGGTCGCAAATGACAATCATCGGTACATGAATGCGACTGGCCGTATAAATGGCAGGTAGTGCTGTGACGAGTCCTTGGCCAGCAGACAAAAGTACGACAGCGGCACGAGAAGAGGCTTGAGCATAGCCAATACTCATGAAGGCGGCAGTTAGTTCGCTGGCGCAATTAACCTGACGGAACCCCTTAACCTCTGACAGTGCTTGCGCAATGGGAGAGTTGCACGAACGCGGTGCCACAAAGATTTGGCTGGCACCTTCCGTGAGGAGCTGTTGTAGAAGTAGATCGCAGGTAAGTTTGGTTGAGGATGTTGTCATTGAGTTCTCAAGTTTCTAGAGATGATCAAGCTCCATAAGTGGACAAGGAAACTGATAGAGCCAATCATCAACTTTATTGTCAAGGGAGAGCATCATTGATCTTCCCCAGTTTCTCTCAGAGTAATAGATTTGACCACGAAATTCAGCCTGAAAACTATCCCCGGCCAGAAAACTCTTAAAGTTAAATCCGGGCTCAAGACCTCTGAGATTGCCTTCCCATCCTCTAATTCTGCGAATTTGCAAAGTGTAGGCTTGAGTTAAAATAGCTCTCCAGATGTTTTCAGGACCAATGCCCCCGTCGACAAGTTCTAGTATGCGCATGGTCATGCCGCCAATTTCATATATGCAATAGCCATTGTTTGCTTTGAGCAACTGCAGACGAGGCCAGGCTAGAGTTGAATTTTGATGCAGAAATAGCTCTTTGGCTATTTTGTAGTGCCAGTATTTGGCCGAGCGTCTAACGGCAAAAGGTCTTCTTGAAAGCCACCGCTGGTGGTAGCGGTGCAGAACTTCAATATGTTCGTGACCGAGATCTTCTATTGTAAAAGACGGACAAGCTGCCCTGTCCGGTAGGTGCCACTGGGCTTGGGCCAAGTCAATGGAAAAGTCTAGGCTAGATAATTCTTGGAAACCATACTGCTCATAAAACTCGGAGCCGATATCAGAAAACAATAGTATTCCTGCGGCCCCAATGTTTTCGGCCCGGTCAATGAACTCTTCCATGAATCGACTGCCGAGGCCCTGTCCTCGGAATTTGCGCCGCGAGAACAGAGCGCCAATTCCCAAAAACTGATAATTCTTTCCCCGTGAGCTAATCTCAATTTGATAGGCCTTGCAGCCGACGGCAATTTCTCCGCCTTGCTTCAAAGCAAGAAATTTAAGGTGTCTGCGACCCCAATCGTGATTGCGCTGAAAACAGTTGTAATGGTAATAATCTGCCTTTGTCAGGCCTGTTGACCACAATTCATAGGTTTCATGCAACACGTGCAAAATCTCTGAATCGCGAATTTCTGACAATGTCATTTGCTAAATCACGGTATCTTAACTGGCAGCTAGTATTACAGTATTTGTTTAGTTTAGGGTGTCTTCCAAAGAGTTTATGCCGCAGCCAGAATCTGATTTAACCAAAATCTATTTGGGCCATGTAATTTCGCCCTTGTCCAGTACTGCCTATCTTGACTACGTTCAAGGTGCTCTGGTTGTAAACAGTCTAGGGACGATCATAGATGTAGGTCCTTGGGCTGAAATTGAACATAAGTACACTTCTGAAAGCAATATAAGTGATGAGAATCATATAAATGATAGGAAGTTTCAAATCGTTGATTTGGGCCAACGATTGATTTTGCCAGGCTTGGTAGATTTGCATTTACACCTGCCTCAAGTTTCGCAGACTGGTCGCTCTGGCGAGCATCTTCTAGCTTGGCTTAATAAGTACATTTTTCCTGCCGAAGCTCGATTTTCAGACACCAACCATGCTCGAAAAATAGCCTCATGGTTTTTTGATGAATTGGCAGCTAACGGCACGACCTTAGCGGTTGTTTTTACCACTATCCATAAAGAGGCTACTGACGCAGCTTTCGAAGTTGCCTTGCAGAAGGGCAGCCGGGTAATTATGGGCAAAGTGATGATGGATGCCAATTCACCAGAGGCATTGACTGAAGACACTGAGACTTCTTTACGAGAGTCAGAAGAGCTGGCCAATAAATGGCATGGTCAGGGCGACGGTCTTCTACTTTATGCTTTCACCCCGCGGTTTGGCGTTACCTCAACTGCCGAGCTATTGGCGGGCGTGGGCCGCTTGTTTGCCAAGTATCCTGGCACCTACATTCACACCCATCTGTCTGAGGCTAAAGAAGAGATTCAGTTTGTCTCCACCCAGTTCCCAAAAGCACGCAGCTATCTTGATGTTTATAAGAGTTTTGGCATTATTGGTAAGCGCACAGTCTTTGCGCATGCCATCCACTTAGATGATCAAGACATCAGAACCGTCGCCGATAGCCATAGTTCACTCGCCCATTGTCCTAGCTCGAACTTTTTCCTCAAAAGTGGAGTTTTTCTTTATGCCAAAATTTGCGCTGCTGGCTGTCTCTTTGGTTTGGGCTCTGACGTAGCTGCAGGGCCTTCGATGTCGCTATTTAATGTAATGAAAGATGCTAACTATATGCAGCCAGATTTTTGGATCGAGCCGCCAGAGTTGCTCTATCGCGCTACCTTGGGTGGGGCGAAAGCGGCGCATCTTGACCATCTAATTGGTTCGTTGACCGTCGGTAAAGAGGCCGACTTTATTGTGGTTGATGCTAGTCGCAAGAGCGGAATTGTCGATAATATCTTGAGCCAGCCTACGGATGAGATACTTTCTAGTCTTGTATTTTTGGGCGACGATCGTCTGATTGAGGCTACCTATGTGCGAGGGCGCTGCATTTTTCATGTATAGATTTAGGGAAGCAAGTTAGTTAGGAACCTGTTACGATTTCGATGTTCTATAGGGAGTTCTTAAAATGTCCGGAAAGACTGATATGGCAGCAACCAAAATTGAGCGTGACAAAGAAGTCGACTCAATCAAGACTATATACTCTCCTGAGCAGATTCAAAAACGAGTAGCTGAGTTGGGTGCTCAAATCAGTGCCGACTATGTTGAACTAGAAAACCCTGTTGTGATTGGGGTGATGAAGGGGGCTTTTTGCTTCCTTGCTGATATTGTTAGGCAAATTGTTACTCCCGACCCTCTTCAAATAGAATTTGTGAGATTGGCCAGCTATGGCAGTGCTACTGAAAGTTCTGGGGCTGTGCAAACGCCATATCTAGAGTTGCCCAATATTTCTCGACGCAACATAATTGTAGTTGAAGATATTATTGATTCCGGCCGCACAGCCAAGTTCTTTATGGAGTATTTGCGCGATCAGTTCAACCCAAACACTCTTAAGATAGCAGTGTTTCTTGATAAACCATCGCGCCGAGTGGTGCCCATGGAAGCTGACTATGTCGGATTCAGTATTGAAGATCTCTTCGTTGTCGGCTATGGTCTTGATTATGCGGAGAAATATAGAGAGCTTCCCTACCTTGGAGAGCTTAAGCTTGCTAAGTAAAGCTTGCTAAGGTCTAAATTCAGATTAGAGGCCCAGTGACAGAAGAATCAGAAGCTGAAAAAAGAGAAGAAGCGAAACTAGAGTCAGAGCAAGAGCTGAAGTCTCAAGATTCGGCAGTAGCTGCTGTAAAATCATCCCATGGGAAATTGAGTATTATTGATCTAGCTGCTGGGGTCTTACTGCTGGCTTTTGTTTCTTTGTTTGCAGCCAATATCTTTATTGCAAACCTGGCATACGAGTATAACGAGCGGATGTGCAACATTGCCATCGCCTTGGCTGGAAAAGCGGCTACAGAAGGTAAAGATAGTATGGCTGTTCAGCAGGCCGCCAATGGCTTTATGGATAAATGTGGCCCTGGTGGTTTCTTTGTCCAACGGCCAGTAATGATAACTTTTTGGGATGAGATCAAGCCAGATTTGCGGCAAGTATCTGTGGCTACTGCCACTAGGGTCTGGATCCCTGTACCTCTCATTGTGGCTGATAAGACTCGCTTTGATCCAGATGGCAGGCACATGACCTTTAAGAGTGTTTGTCAGTTTCAATTGAAGAATCCGAAGAACTGTGATTCTGGAAAAGTAAAAATCAATCCCACGGGTCAGACATTTGAGATCAAAATGATCAATGCTCCAGTGCTGTCGCCAAAGCCTGCTGTAAGAAAGGACGACGGTAAAGCCCCTTCCTCACCGAAGAAGAAAGGGCCAAAACCGGTTTCTACTCCTGGCTCTGCAGGCTAGAGACGTTTGTTGTCGGTACTGATCATTTAGCTACTGATCATTTAGCTATTGATCATTTAGGCACTGCTACCACATCTTTCTTAGAACCGGTCCACATTTCAATTTCATGTAGTGGTGGTGGAACGGGTTGGCTATTGTTTGAATTTAAAGCGGCGCTTGCTATTTGACCAACGCTGAACTCAGGAAGTGGCGGTGGTGCCAAATTGGAGATAGCCTGTTCACCGCTATTGGTGGCAGCTAGAGTCTTAGCTGGACGAGGATAGAGAGCTGTGACATCAACTGTTGCAACAGGGGTATGATCTTTGCCGTTGCGTAAAGACAGATACAGTTTGCTGGCCGATAGAGCCTTTATCAGTTTCTGTGTATCTTCTGGAGATACTGCAACAGTTACCGAGCCAGCCGGATTGGCCTGGTTTTTTGCCTGTCTTTCGAAGATTTGACCGACAGCAACTACTTGAACATCTGACAGTATTGGTGCCACTCTGGTTTCGGCGCCGCTGCCGGCCATACCGAGAATGTCAACATGACTATCAGGGGCGATAAAGCCAGCTACTCCTGAGTTGGCGTCAACAGCAAAAGTAACGGCCCGCATACCTTCTTTAACGTGTGATTCAAAGCTCAGGCTGATACCTTGTGGTGCTAGATCATGGGTCGATAGAATCTGGCCCATGCTCACACCATACTTGACTGTGCGACCAATCGCTATAGTCGAACTGGTGACTGCATCTTGCGGAGTTCTGGTCAGTTCAATCTCCTTTTCTTCAAGAGCATCTGAAGTTATCACTTGACCGTCAGCAACATCCTTAATTACATAAACAACTTTGGTTTTTGCACTGTTTTTCCGTTCTAAGTCTTGTAGCTGTTCGTTGAAGGCTTTATCGCGGCCTGATTCAGTGCTCGTAACAGTGACGGTGATTAGCACCGCCACACCTATAATCATCAAGAGCATTATTGCCGGGGGAGTGCGAGAAAGCATCAGAAAAAGCGTGCGCAAAGGATTGGTCGTCATTTGCAGACCTCCTGTGGTGAAAGTAAAATAGGTTCAGTATTGATTCGCATCAGGATTGATTTGTTATCGATGCTGATACAGAATCGGTACTGATTTCATCTTGCCCTCTGAGCCTTCGGGCGATAATAGGGAAAACCCTGAGATACACGCTGGCTCATGTTACGCTTGTGTTACAGGCTTTATAATGGTTTTGTCAGTGTTCTCTATAAGAACATGTAATTTGAGGATAAAGAGCATTATGCTGCCACCAAAAGAAGTACCAGACGGTCTGACAGCAATAGAGTATCAGCGCCTTTCTATTCGTTATCAAATGCTCAAGTGGCCCAAGCAAATGGCAGCTAGCTCAAGGTATAGCATGGCTCTTGCTGGCGACGCTGTGCCAGAAGAGACCCGACGTAAAGTTGGTGCTCTCATGGCAGCCTTAGAGATTACTTTTACCGTTAATGATGCAGTCAATGTTGTTCGCGGTACTGTTGAAGAAGCGGTGCGACTAGCGGGTTCTGAGGCTGGTAAAGTACTTGACCGTAATGAAACCTTGGCTAAGGCTAAGCGCAATGTGGGAAATGTCTTGTCTCTAGCAAATGATCTAGCCAATAGTGCTTTGCATAAAGTGGTTGAGGGTGTGGTACTTCCTCGTATTGGTTTGCCAATCGACTATTTACCGGAAGGTTTGTCTCAATCAGAGTATTTAAAGATGGGGGCGCGCTATGAGCAACTCGGTTTTTCTGAGCAGGCTCGCTCTGCTTTGCAAAAGACAATTGCGCAAGGTAGTGAAACGATGCAGGGTAAGCGCGCCAAGATACGTCTGCGTACACGAATACCTCAAGCTGCAGTTAGTGATGATGCTACGCGACGGTATGTTGATTCTCTGAAACTCTATATCACTCAAGAAATTGTTGATGCCAAAGCAAAGCTAGAACTACTAATTAGAGAATATCCAGATTTCGAATGGCCTTATATTCAACTTGGCCATATTCTCCTTACTGCTAGTGAAGTGGATAGGGCATTTGATCTCGCCTCCAAGGTAGTAAGGCATAATCCCAACATGATTAAGGGTTGGCTACTGCTTGCCACTATTGATTTGATTTATTGGAAAATTCCGATGCTAGAAGAACATCTTAAGAAAATCAGATTGCTCGATCCTGAATGCCCTGAGCTTTCGACTTTTGAGCAATTGCTAGAGTTGATTAATCAGCAGGGAATGCGATAGTTCCTTAGGTGCAGCGTTTGGCCATTAATCTTTGCTCTACGCGGTAGAATTCTTAGCTGAAAATCAAACGTTTGGACTAGCGTTTGATTTTCTTTTTGAAGCTCTAATGAGCTCGGCGCTCAGGAGTAAGAATTTAGTATTGGAAATCTAACGACGGACTGAGAGTAAGAATTTAGTATCGGAAATCTAACGACGGACTGAGAGTAAGAATTTAGTATCGGAAATCTAACGACGGACTGAGAGTAAGAATTTAGTATCGGAAATCTAACGACGGACT
>JAUYRX010000030.1:0-88680 GCA_030696635.1 Candidatus Melainabacteria bacterium | reverse complement strand
GTTGGCACTGGCCATCCCTGTGCCACCACCTCCTCCTCCGCAGGGAGGATCATTCTCTGGTGCATCAGGAGTGGTGTCGTTCTGATTCCTACCACTAGCTGTGCCCTTACCGAAAACTGTTTTTGCTTCTTCGTCTGATACTGGGCTCCAGCCTGGCGGCAAAGGCTTGTTCGATGGCACCAAGAAGTAGCCATCAGTCTCTTGTTCTAGTGCTTTTGCTGTCACCCACAGCTGTCCATCAGTATCAAAGGTTGGGTCTTTAATATGATACAAGCCATTGTCAAGCCCAATGATAGCGGCGAAGTGGTTTACACTCCAATGCATTACAGAAGGAGTCACAAAAGCAGCTCCCTTAAAGCGTTTTGCTGCTTGATATTTCAAACCTACTTGGTCAGACCACTCTTTCACTTGAGCTAAGTTGGTGCCTTTCTCTGTTGACTCAGCCTTCTCTAGAATTGGATTCATTTCAGGGCTAGTCTTCGTTACGTTCAAAATACTGTTAAGGCTGTACGGGCCGCATTTGAAGCTGCGCATGGGAGCATTTTTCATGCTCCAAAGACCTTCCTTGGCACCCTTGATCTTTTGCTCAGCCGACCCGAAAAATGCTCTGCCTTTTACCAGCGATAAATATTTTTCCAGCTCTTCTCTTCTGCCAAGGCGTGCGTCAATAATTAGAAGGCTAGAAATTGCTTGGTCTGCTACTGCGGCTTTGTCTCTATCGGTCTCACTTTTTGCCCCTTCCCAAGCTGCGAGAAAGAGCGATAGTGCTTGTGAAAGATAGCCAGATTTAAACTTGATTTCGGCCAAATTTACCTGAACTGAAGGCACCCAACGGGAGCTTGGATAGTCAGCAATAAACTTCTCAAATGGTGCGAGGTCAAGTTTTTCTTTACCGCTTGTATCGGCTTTAGAACCTTTAGTACTTGTGTCACCAGTCGAAGAACTTGCATTCTTGAAGGCTTTGATGGCTGACGCTAGGGCTAGGTTCTCACCAGGCACTGCACTGGTAGACATTGGCACCAGTGGCTCTTGAAATACCCGTGCTGTTGTTAGTTCAAGATCTGTTGGAGCAGCTGAGAACTTCAGCTCTGGTTTGACGATAGTTACTGAGCGCGGCCCAGTTTTTACTTGAACATTTGCAGGAGGTGGCGCTGGTGTATCAGGATGATGAGGTAGCTCTGGCATCGCTAAAGCGGCGAGTGGAGTTGTCGTCATTACCATGAGCAAGGTCAGAGCGATAGCCAGAAGCCGTGTGATAGATCTTGGGGTTCTAGAACCTACTCTATGATTCAGGTCAAATCTATGAGCTACTCTAAGTTTAAATGTCATTCTGAGCCCTGGTTTCATTCTAGTGATTCTCGTGGAATGTCATCGCGGATATTCCTACTTTGCTATGGCTGTGGTATGGCTGTAGTCGGTAGTTGCAAATTTATCTGGAGTGGTCGATTGTCCGCAACGTCCGGCGCAGGCCACTTTGCAGCATTCAAGGTGTATGTCGCGGTTGTGATACTACTGCTAATACCATTGGCGACTATTAGGCACTTCAGGGTTTGTGTGTAATTTATTCTCACTGGTTTGGTGTACACAGGCGAGCTTGTGGTGGGATTTACTCCCGTAGTGGTCACATATGCTATTCCGTTGTAAGGCACTGCTATGGCGATTTCTGTCGGTTCAGTTAGTGTGCTTGTGCCCACGCTAAATACTGGTGCCGCAGTTGCCGTTGCTGTAGTCAGTTGGAACTTATTAAATAAATAAGCCTCTATATTTTTTCTCTCCGTTTCAGTAACGGCGCGGCTATAACAAAGAAGCTCTGCTAGCTCGCCATTCCAATAAGTAGTAGTTGTATTGTTTGCCCCAAGAATATTCTGCGTTCTAACGACGTTAACTAAATTCTGCACGGTGCCAGATATCTTGCTCTCACCATTGACTGAAATACTTGCACTGGCCGCACCATTGTGGACCGCATCCACTAGCTGAAACTTGCCTACTGTGATGCTGCTAGTAGGCGTGATCACATTGCTAGCTGTGGTGGCATTGTAGGCATTGAACCGAACTTGAGTGTTTACTGTTTCTAAACTGACCAAATTGGATGGTCCAGCATTAGAAAAGGCTACAAGTGTTTTCGTCGCAGTGCCTACAGGCTTTATCACAGCGAAGATAGAAAAACCTGTGGTGAGATCTGTCAGTTGATTTGCCAGCACATAGTTTCTTGATGAGCCATTGAAAGAGGCTGAGGGATAGCCATTAATGGCTGGTGAAACGAGAGTGGCCTGTTTTGACCCGGTTGCCTGAGTGGCGTTGTTGGCTGGGGCCGCCCCAGATAGGTCATTCCATTGGGTAATATTTGAGCCACTCAGTATCGGGCCAAAATCGCCCTTAACCCAGAGTTTAAGTCCTGTTCGAGGAACACCTAAAGTGGTTGAATCAGACTGAATGTTGGCGGTTGCAATGGAGCTGGTGACACCGCCAATAGTAGCAATGGCTTTTATAACTGCATTCTCACCAATACTGACCGGTGCGGAGTAGACCGGACTGACAATTGTTGGGTCCGTTCCGTCAGTGGTCATGGTAATTGTCGCGCCCGGATCTGCGGTGATCGTCACTGTCGATTGGACCGTTGAATACACCCCAGTACTCGGAGAAATGACAGGTGGATTGGTCGCCCAGGCTGATTGGGCGATGCTTGAACTGAGAACTATTGAAAACGCTAGCGTGAAAAGCTTGATATAGGCTTGCTGGAATAGGCTCTTTGGACGCTTTCCACCGAAATAGCTGAGCATGCTTTTGCCTTTTATCTGGAGTGCAGAAGTATTGCTTGCTGGTTAAGCAAGCATGACCCATATAACAGGGATTCCAGAGGTGCATCAGCTCTAAAACAACTTAAGGGGCCGAGCAATGCTTGCGCAAATATTCGGAGCTGAAGGAGCCCGGAGCAATTTCTCTAAAAGTAGCCTAATTGATAAAATTCAAAATGTCTACGCTAAACAGATTAAATATCGGGGATTAAAATGATAGTTGGTGCAGAGCAGAGCAGAGTAAAAACGGCACCAATTGTCACTTCACATCTGAGTGTTTTTGTGGAATAGGCCAGTTACCATAAGATAGACTGTTTACTTGCATGGCCAAAAGGTGGGTGGCTAAGCGACCTTGGTTAAAATTGAGGCAAAGCTTTTCCAACATCACAGGGATAGTTAGCCTGGAAATATATACTTTGAGTCCAGCCTAGAGCATTGGCCATAGCCTAAAACTCCGCTCTTCAACAGACCTCACCGGCGACCTAATACGCCCATCAGTACCGCTTCCTCGCGATGCGCTACGAAGAGTTCGAATCTCTCCTCGTGCACCATCTAACAGCTAGTAAGAAAACTAATACGACAACTAGTTATGCAGGCTTCTTCTGCCGGCTACTCGCTAGCATCCTTCAAGCCATGCTCCTCAATGAAAGCAAGGGCAGTGCCAAATGCTTCATCAGAAACTTTTATATCTTCAAACGTATAGTGATCGCCTTCAGGCAGGCGCACAAATTTCTTGTCTTTGGTAGCAAGATTCTTGAAAACGCTCTCTGAGCCAATCAGCTTTGACTCACCGTCTTTATCGCCGTGCACAATCAAGACCGGCATCTCTTTTATAGCTTTAGCCATGGCTTTAGTTTTATACATAAAGAATTGGCAAGCAACCATCTCACCAGAAGTAACGTCCATCCGCACCATCTCATCTTCACTGAGGGCTTCTTTTAACTCTTGCTTTGGCGTGGCCACATCCATCAGTTTTTCACCCAAGCCAAAAGCGTGCTTAGAACCAACTGCCATGCCCACACCGACATTAACAAAATTATTGACCGACTTGAAATGATCGCCCCCAGGAGCAGCAGAAATGATGCCATTGATCAAAGTCGGATACTTACTAGCAGCTTGCAGAGCTAAAGCACCGCCCATAGCCTCACCAAGAATAAATACAGGTACGCCTTGGTGCAGCTTACGAATCTCTTCACAAGAGCCTTTAACATCTGCCAAGGTCTTAGCCAAATCCATCTTGCTATCTTTCTTGTCAATTTCTCTCCAACCACCAAAGCCACGCAAATCAATGGCATAGACCGATATGTTTTTAGCCGCCATACGCGAGCCAAGGTCGTCAAATACTCCACTATAGAGCCCTAGCTCGTGCAAACAAAGCACCACAGCCTTAGGCTTTTTCGCAGCCCAGTAAAGAGCTGGTGGGTTACCTGGCACAAGACCAACTTGAGTACCCTGCAACTTACGCTTTTTGCGTTTAGAACCATCTGTATGCTTCTTGGTGAATGGCCAGAATGCCTGAGCTGGTGGCGCAGAGCTGATACTATAAGGAATGGCCGTAGCAATAGTGGCAAGCACCAAACTAATAGCCAAAAGCTCATTAGCCCGAGCTTTTACCACTACCGGTTTGACCACATTCATTGAAAATTTGTTATGCCAGACCATCGTCTTCTCCTAGTTATCTACTCTAATTTACTTGGCTCCAAGAGTTTTTGAAACGCCTCCAACTCTAGCACCGCTAGCTTCATTCTCTACCGCATCAACTGGTCGCGGACTTATTACTTTGCAACCTATTTGCGGAGCGTTTGTCGCTTCCAGCTTTGGCACCACTACCGGTGCTTGTATCTGGGTGCGATCACGCAGAACTTCTTCCTCAACTCGATCACGTAAATATGCAAACGCTTGCTCAAGGGTAGTATCTTTACCGTTGAGGGCCAATCCCTCAATTAAACGCCGAGTAAAGACGCTATTAGAATAGCGCTTCGATTCCCATGAAATTTGGTCAGCTTGGCTAGCGGCGACAACAACCTGACCAGGGGGAGAAGCAAGAACCGTTTCACCAATGTCACGAATACGATAGAGAGCTTTACCACCGGCAACTGTACTTGCTTTTTCCATTTCTGGATCATCTTTAGAATTGCCTGTTTTAATTGAAGCTGCCGCCCCGCTATGACAAACATCAAGAAAGACACAAATGCGATCGCTGTGAACTAAGTCTTTTAAGCCAGCAAGTAACCACTGCATAGGAATTCCAGAAAAGACTATATTGTGAGCATTGCCTTCATAGGGCACAATGAAGTTGGCTCCACCCACCTGACTGGCGGCCTGCGTGCCGTGACTAGAAATATAGACTACGGCTAGATCGTCGGCCTTAACCACACGTTTCATCCACTTATCACCAAGTAGTGCCACGATATTTGCTCTGGTCGCCTCATGATCTGTCAGTAGTTTGACATGGTCAGCTTGAAAGCCAGCTTGATTAACCAAAAAATTTCTGAAGTCTACTGCGTCTTTGGCTGCAAATCGCAGGTTTAAAGACGAATCTTGGAAACTGCTTATACCAACCACCAATGCCCACTTATCTTGAATCGGCTTAGTAAAACTAATGGCAGAATTTTTAGCTGCATTTCCCGCCCCGCTCTTATTTTGCTCTTGCTGAAAGAACATACCTTTTTGCATGCTTTCAATAGCTCGTGCTCTTTCAATTACAGGTTTTGCCTCGGCTATTTTGTCTTGGGCAATTAAGATTTTGCCTAACGACTCAAGGTCACGGGCGGTCAGTAAGCTGTCTTCACCGCTGACAGACTTGTCGTGTTCTAGAAGACGTCTAGCATACTTCTCTGCCTGGGCTAGTTTGGTCGGTTGAGTTTGCAAAATATCGACTAACTCACGTTCAATCAAGGCGACATAGTCATGTGCTTGACCAAGAGCATCAACTTCGATGGTCAACGCGCGCTCTAACAATGACTCAGCTTCAGCATTTTTATCAGAGACAACCAAGACATCCGCCAAGTTGATCAAGTTTTGCGCCACCAACGGATGGTCAGCACCAAAGTTTTGCTCACGAATCTCTAAGCCACTGCGAAGCAAAGCTTCAGCCTTGTTATAGTCACCCATATTGCGGTAAAGAAGGGCTAGATTATTCTTGCAAGAAGCAGTCTCAGGATGCTTGTCGCCTTTGAGCCGAAGGCATATCTCGAGAGCCTCTACATAGGCGTGCTCCGAGGCTGCATATTTTCCCTGCCGCAAATAGAGCTGGCCAATTGTGCTCAAATCTACCACCACTGGCAGTGACTCGCGCCCAGAGCTGGCAAGGTCAATAGCTAAAGCCTGCTTTAAACTCTTCTCGGCAGCATGATAATTGTCAGTCTCTAAATAGGCTTTGGCTAGTGTAGTTAGGATTGAACTAACGCTAGAATCGCTGCCCTTGGCTTCTTTCAGGCGAAGACTCAAAGCCCTATCTAGAAGAGTAATAGCAGCCGCCGCCTGATTAGAAGCATTAGTAGCATTAGTAGCACTAGTAGAATTAGTATCAAGCAAGACTTTTGCCCGAGCGACAAGGGCGTTGGCCAGCTCCAAGCCATCTCCCCATTGATTCTCTACAAGAGTAAGGGCTTGCTTCGATATTTCATCGGCCTCGGCAGCCTTTCCTTGTCGTTGATAAAGCACAGCCAGATTAGTCAAATCACGAACTAGACTGCCATCTTTGGCAACACTAGCCTGCCGCCTCGCCGCAACGGCTCGCCCGTATAGCAATTCAGCTTGGCTATACTTGCTCTGCAAGAAATAGCAATCAGCCAGCCGCTCGAGGCTGCCAATCAATAGGCTCGCGGCTTCACCTTTGAAACCCTTCTCTCTTATTTGCAAAGCCTCAAGAAGAAGTGGCTCGGCCTGGGCGAAATTTCCGGCCCGTTGGGCGACCATGGCCTCTTCAGTTAGCTGGTGTGCCTTTGAGCTGTCGCTACTTGCCGAAGTGACACGGGCGCAACTGGTCGCCGAGAAATGCTCGCCAACCAGAGGATAGATTAGCGACAGCAAGAGAGAAAGAGCAATAGTGCGGCTTGAATTAACTGACATTGAGCATTTATCTAGGGTGTCCTTTGGCGCAATTCTATCAATGTAATGCCTTACGCGGTGAGATAGGCAATTAGGAGAGGACAGTTACTTGCCCACGGGCAAGGCACGAGGGTCTCTAGTATTGAGGAGAAGGTCAGCGTTCTCTGGATTTTGCTTAAGGGCTTTAGAGAATAGTGCCATAGAAGATTGATTGGCACCAGCCGTTCCAGCGAAACCAATTTCCATTAGTGAATGAGAATCGAGCTTGGCGTTCTTCAGATGCAACATAGCCTCCTGCTCTGCCGCCTTATTCTTTTCTCGGCGAGCGAAAGTGAGCAAGACAAGCCAAGGAATCGGCGCTTCGGGGTGCTTAGTCAGCATCTTCCGCGCCAGTTCACGACATTCTTGGCGGCGGTCGGGCCGGCCTGAATCTAGAAGCCCCGTGAGATACTCATTTTGAGTTTGTAAGTCATTGGGATACTTGGCGATTAGTTTGCGCGCAATGGCAAAACCTTGGTCATATTGCTTAGTCCTCATCAAAGCCAAGGCCATGGTTCGCTGGGCCACTGCGTGGTCAGGATAGAGCTTGTAAATAGTTGTGGCAAGATTGACAGCCTGGTCATTTTTAGCATTAAGAAAGAGAATCGTGACAAGAAAATTTTGGTACAGCAGCTTTGCCTCAATAGCTTGCTGCAACTGCACAGCTTTGCGCACAGAAGCTTCAGCCTGAGGCAGATCATTTATGCCAACCTGGGCAGCAGCGAGGGCGAAGTAGGCTCCTGCATTCAAAGGATCAAGCAAAACCGCTCGACGAGCCGCCAAAATAGCTTCTTCATTTTTAAACTGAGCGACAAGAACATCGGCCAGCTCAGCCCAACCCAAAGCCTTAGCAGGAGCAGCCTCAGTCGCTTTACGAAAGCAGCGTTCAGCTTCATCTAACTTGCCGTCTTCGCAGGCCAATACTCCGAGACCAATCCAACTTGCATCATCTTTGGGAAACTTCTCAGTCGCTTGCCTATAGGCTTTCTGCGCCTTTGAGCGCTGACCAGACCGATAAAAAACTCGACCAATCCAATAAAAGTAATCGGCATTTTTAGGATTAGCGAGACACGCCTGTTCGTATGCTTTGACCGCATCATCGTATTTTTTTGCTTGCAAACTAAGCCAACCCAGCTGAGCCCAAGCCTTAGCAAACTTAGGGTCAAGCTCAATGGCCTTTCTCAAATTGGCTTCAACACCGGGTTGCCCAGTAGCAAACAGACCTTTAGCTAGTACGAAATGGGCCTTGGCAAGGCCGGGATCAAGCTGCAGGGCATATTTGGCGCTCTCGATTGCTTGCTTTGGTCGCTGATTGAGAAAACAGTACTTGGCTAGAGTGCAATGAGCCAAAGCATTTTTTGAGTCTTTTGCCAATGCCGCTTGAATCAAAGGCAAAGCCGCCGCCTTACGACCATGCTCCATATAACAGTCGGCCAGATTCAGCATAGCCGCTAGAGAATTTTTATCGTCCTGATAGGCCCTATAGGCTTCCCTCTCAGCAGCCCTGGCATCTCCACTGTCGAGCAGCGAGATTGATTTCTCAATTCTAGCTTTAGTTTTTGCTACACCTAGATTCTGGCTACTGTAAGGTTCGTTAGCGCAGGCATTCTCGACCGCTCCACTCTGTACATTTAGAGCGGCTGCAAAAATGATCCCGGATAAACAAACAGGCAACGAAGTAACCTGAGGGGTTAGTTTTGCCCAAAACTCAATGTGAAGTGATTGCAATTGACCTTCAGCTGCAGTAGAGTCTTTCGCTGCTTTGCGGCTATAGCCCGAGAAAATCTTTAATCTTGTCTGTAGCTGAGACCTTAGGCCGATAAAACTCACCGGTCCAGTTTTGATTACCAGTTGCCGCGCTACTAGACTGTGACGCCCCAGCCATTTGATAGAGGCCAGCGATCAAAGCACGACACTCAGCCGTTGCACCTTTACCATCGACGGCTAACGGTTGAGATTTGTATGAACTATGCGCAGACTTGCCAGAAGCTGCACCACCGACAGTATCGAGCTCACCAATGAAGCGAGCATACTCTGGTCTAAGACTGTAGCCTGCAAGTAGTAGCTGCGGCTGGGCGAACTGCGCAGCCATCTCATCAAGGAGGGCCTGTTGTGCATTAAGATCCCAGGCTAAAACCTGCCGACCGTCAAACAAGCGATTGAGCTTAATTAGCATTTCGCTAAAAGACATGGCGTTAAAAACAATTGACTGATTGAGACCATGCTCTTCAATTAATTGACTAGCGATTTCGTCTTGCGGCTTAAGGACACCTTCAAAAAGAACTTTGCCGCCAGGAGAAAGAACTGACATAGACAGAAGCTTGACCGGCGAAGAAATCTTGTTTGCAGCAGCTCCATTTAAGCGAGTGACAGTACTAGCGAAAACTAGCCAATCAGTAGAATCAATTAAATAGCGAGACCAAATGATCGACTTGTTTCGATCTGTCGGATTTGGGTGGGCTGGATTTAAGTGCGCAGGTTCAGATTTGGCCGAATGCATAAGACGCTCTCAGTAAGGGTAATTTCTTGTAGCCTGAACTTTCTAGTAGATATATTTTCAGAATACAGAGCTTATTTTAGCTCCTACGGTCCAGAGCAAGATTAACACTTTACAATTAAGCACCGGCTTGCCAATACACCCAAAAGCTTCATTTATTCTCGCGGTAGAGCCTGCGAATACTCTCTTTGTCACGCTCAGTAAGCGTTGTCGAGCACGACTTCCAATACATTACATCTTGACCACCGGGTGAATGACCAAGGCCAATGACATGACCAAATTCGTGCATGAACAGAGTATAAAGTTGAGTTTTTGCAAATGAACTCATTTCTTGGTTCTCAATTTTGTCAGCGGCTCCCTCCGCTCGGGATGCATTGCCGTCAAAGGAGGGGCAGTAAACCCTTACATGAGCGCGGTCTAGGGCTCTCTTATTGTCTCTCTCATAGACTGCACTTGTTCGGCCAGCTGAGCTGTAGGGAATATCGTCGTAAGAAGTAACTCTCTCAATGTAGACGTCAGCACTGCCAATGTCCGAAACATACGAAAGCTTAATCGGTGAATTCTCATAATTAGTCCATTGTTCCATAGCCTTAAGCATTAGCTCGCGCATTGGGCCAGCAAAACCATTATTTGCAGAAGTCTCAACAAAGACCTTAAGTGGAAAGCGACTTTGACGCCAGAACGAATTAGGCTCGGCCTTTAAATAGTCTTTGTCTGAGGCCGGGCTCTTGCGCCGACTAGCAAGATTGTAGGAAATGTCGTCTATTGTCCAAGTGACAATATCAATTTGTTCTTGATCTTTTTCTTGTCGCAAATGCTTCTTGAACAGCCGGCTTGCTTGCTTAAAATCGCTCTTGGCCTCAGGGTATTTACCCAACAGATCATTTGCAATAGCTCTAGCTTGATACCAGTCAGCTAAAGGTCTGGGTAGTGCTGAGGGAAACTCATCAATTAGTCGACCATAGTATTTATTTGAGCTCTCTGCAGCGGCGACATTGCCCATCATAGAAGTAACCCAAGCAAGCTGCCAAAGAGTTGAAACCACTTGCTCTCGTGCCTGTCTTTCAGCCTCCTCCGCTTCCACGTTCTTGCTGGAGCTAACTTTTGTCTCGCTATGATCACCATGAGAGTCTTCAGTTAGTTTTTTCGCACTAGAGAGCTTGCTCTCTCTCAAAAATAGCAAGGCAGTGTCGCTTGCGATCGCTTGATCGTAATGCTTACAAGAAATCGCAGCATCCGCTAGACTCTGAAGAGCGTCTTCATACTGACTCGTCAAATCTTTATTGAGATCGTTACTAGAATCAGACACGACCTTGGTCAGCCCGTCTATCAATTGTTGCAATTCAAGATCTTTGGCCTGATCAAAACTTTTAGCAAAGCTTTTTCCAGCCAAGAGCTGCAATGTTTCCAAATAGAAGCGACAAGCAGCTTCACCTCTGCCACCAACAATCAAGATACGACCAAGTGTACCGCGCAGATTAATTGCCTCAGAACAATCTCTACCTTTCTTTTCACGCAGCGTCAAAGCCTCTTGCATATAGTGCTCAGCCTCTTCTAGCTGTGATGCCCAGTAGAGCGTTTCACCCAAGTCATAGCAAGTTGAGGCCAATTGTTCAGCTAATTCGGGGAAATAATATTTGTTGATCAAATACGCACGGCGAAAGAGATGAGCCGCTTGCGACAGGTCACCGTCTACTTTGCAAAGATAAGCAGCAATACCAAGCGAGTTCAAACCACGTAGAAGCCTTTCTTTCTTCTCAGCAGATAATGAGCTTCTAGCCTCTGCCCTGCTTTCAAGCTCAGCTGCTGTTTTATCTTGCAAATTTATTTTCTGCCTATCTATTTCTTGCAATTCTAGTTCTTGCAAATCAACTTCACGTAAATCAATTTCTACCATACGCAGAAACTGTTCAAGGAGATCATGGGTTTGTGGTCTTTCGGCTTTAGGAATCTGTTTCAAGCGATCAATTATCTGATTAAAGTGCTCTTGCGCCGCCTCCCGTCGATCGAGAGCGACAAATGTCTGAGCCAGAGCCATTCTACTATCAAAAGCGCGCAACAGATTATCATTCACAGCCTTCTCCTGCAGGTCTAGAGCCTGCTTAAACTTTTCCTGCGCCAATTCAACAAGGCCGCTATTGAAAGCATCAACACCCTGTTGATAGAAAGACTCAACCGCCCACTCTTGACTGCCAGGCAAAAGACCGTCAGATATTGGTTCAAGAGCATTTAGCTGGACAGCTGCTTTCTGCAAATACTGAGCACTGATGCTATCACCAGCACGCTGAAATCGTTGAGCCAAATTTACCAAAGTCGAAGACGAGCAAATTGAGCTTGATTCACCGTTATTCTTTCTGGTTCTTATCCCCAGTGAAGAAGAAGAAGAAGAAATAACGGGAGCTGTTTCTTTGAAAAGTTGAAAAAGTCGCTGTCCTTCTTGTTTAGCTAGTGCCGTTTTCTTCAATTGCAGAAGCACAAAAATACGCAGAGCCAGATTACTTTTGTCGCTCAAAGAACTAGAAACTCGATTGCGCTTACACTGTTCCAGGCTAAGTTCCAAAAACTTGTTAGCAGCTGTACTATCATCTGACCTCATAGCCGCAAGCAAGAAGCTCTGGGCTAAGTAATTATCTACCAAAGATTGGTTAAGATTGGCTTGCACAGGCGAAAAATAACCAGCAGCAGTTCCTAAATCCGAAGCTACAAGCGCTGAATCCCATGTAGTAATTTTGGCATCAGGACCAAAGAGAAAACTATCGTGAGATGCCAGAGCGCCTTCCAAACTTTGACCCAATGACGAAATTAGAGCAAGCAACAGTGCGAATTTCTTAGACGATCGTCTAGAGAATGGTTCCGCCCTTAGTTTCAAGCTCAATTCTCCAAGGCATAAATTGCTAGAGCTAGTCATATTGCTAGAACTAGTCTACAGTAATATTCGCATTATACGGTTCAAATCTAGGCGATAAAGGTGACCAATGAGTGATTACGGTGCCCAATTCAACTCTGTGGCAGATTTGCTATCTAGCGCCACCAAGGGCCTCTACAACAAAATTGATCATATGCTTTTCAAGGCACTGGTTGCTTGCCTAAAAAGCGAAGATTATCAAGCCGTCAGCGTGGCGATTGATCAACTAGTGAAAGAGCAAAAGCTGATAAGCATTCCGCCTCTTTACTTTGTGGCGAAGGCTCATCCCAATGATCGCGCCAGAAAGAAGGCAGAGATAGCACTAACCAAGTTCAATCAAGATAAGCGAATTGCCGAACTGACAGAGGGCAAAGAAATTAAAGTAGCAGTAACTGAACTAATCAAAGAATACGGAAACTATAAAGGCTAGGCTAGTGTTTTAGCCCACTGCAGGTTAGTTAAGACCAATTTAGTTAAGACAGAACAGGTTCTTGTAAATCAACTTTTCTTCCAGGGGTTGAGACTCTGCTTTTGCGTCGTGCGCATAAGGTTCGATATTGCCGCCGGAGCCGCTTCTTGCTCGAAATAAATAACTTTAAAATACTGCAAGAATTGTTCGGCTGTGAAGCGCAATGGTTCTTCTTCATGGTGAGTATCGTGGCCATATATAGAGCTGAGAAAAACATAGCCACGCTGCCGATCAAAGCCAGTTAGCGGATAAGGCTTATTGGCTGCAGGAGCAGTGCCTGCAAACGATGAGCTCTCTGGCACGAAGTCTGACGATACAGCTATGACAATGCGCTTTCTAGCAATTAAGTCCGAGAGCTGAAGCAAAAGGTCTTGTGGTGAACAATCTGCTGTAACTAGAGTGCCAGTGAAGGCAGCAGTTAGGGTTTCAATTACCTGCGATGAGCGAGCGAAAGCCTCATTGCGAGGCTCTGATAGCTTACTCGCCAGTCTATGCTTCTGTGCTAAATGAATACCATAGGCTTTCTCTAAAAGTGGGAACCAAAATCCATATTTGGCAACAAGACCATAACGAATGATTTCTTCAGGCCGCGGCGGCATAACGTCTAGAGGATTACCGTGAGCACCAGGAAAGGCCACAGAGAAGCTGTGATCAAGATTCTCAGAAAGTATTCGCAACAGGGCTCTTGGACGACTCTCGGCAAGTGAACTGACACCAGCAGCAAAAAAGGCATCACCCATAGTACCGAGACGAACAGCGCCTGGCTGCAAAGACATCTGGGGGTAATCATTGTCGGCATACAGGGTTGGTTTGATTTCGGTAAATCTCGGTGCTGCTTCTCTGCCTTGAGCTGCGGAGGCTAAAACTCCCTTTGATTTGGCATCAGCACCTAAGGTGTTAGCGCATTGATAGGCAAAAGCTCGGCGAAAGTCATCTTGAGTCAAAACTGGCACTGTGCTCGAGGAAACCGCTGGCCGCTCACCAAGGATTTTGCAACCCACCGCATAAATCATGCGGACAAAACTCTTTTCAGAATCAGAAAGATGATCGCTACTCAAGACCGATGACATTTCAGGGAAGTCGACATAACCACTAAAGTCTAAATCGACCAGTGAATATATGCGATCAACAGTGGCGGCTAACTCTGGGGCCAATGCAAGCTGAGCAAAGCGCTTATCGGTGGCAAGATGCAAAGGCACCGGCGTACCAGATTTGGCCGATACTTGGCTCCGGCTCGTTCTCTGAGGTGACGGCCAAACATCACTACTTTCTGATTGATTCGGGCTCAAATCGGCACGAGAGCCGACGTCTTGGTCAGGAGGGGGCTCTGGTTTCACCACGCCCCAACTGCGCAGGGAGTTGGCGTCGTGACTACCCGCCGACGAAAATGTTGATATACCATGCGCGTGTTCAATGTTCTGCACTGGCATTGCATTTTGAACTGGTGCAGCATTCTGCACTGGCATTGCATTCTGAACTGGTGCAGCATTTTGAACCGGCAAGGCGTCTTGAATTGGCTCAGCATTTTGAATTGTGAAAGCGCTAAGTACTGGCACTGCATTCTGGATCGGTGCAGCATTCTCAATAGTGAATGCGCTTAGAACTGGTGCCACGTTCTGAAGAGGCACTGCATTCTGGATCGGTGCAGCATCTTGTATAAGTTCGGCATGCACAATAGAAGCTGCTGTTTGAGCGACACTAGCCTCAAGACCAAAAGTAGCATTCTCAAAAACAGTAACACCTTGAGTCACATTAGCAGAGTGACTAAAAGAGACGTTCTGCTCAATGCTCTCTGGCTTAGCAAAGGCAACTTCAGAAATAGCAGGAGCGGACACTGACGGCCGATCAGCGTCAATTTGAATATCGTCACGCTCGTGCTCACGAGCCATTTCCGCAGCAGCAGCACTATAGACAGGTGCGTAGTCTAAATTAGGATTGAAGGTCGATGCACTGACTGGCGCAGATGGAGCCATCGGCGACGAGAGAACAGCCTGAGTCACTGGCCCCTGCGATAAGGGAGCTGCCGGAGAAGCCGCAGCAACATAAGCAGTATAACCAGGAAGACTTACCGGGTCAGAAAGAGAGACATCTAAACCATAGTTATACTGTGAGTTGCCTGGCTCATTTACAAAAAACGAATAGCCAGCAGCTGGGTCTTTTGCTTCAGCCGGCGCCGGAGGTAGAGGCGTCTGCTCCCCCTTTTTCTTGCCTAGCTCAGAATTATCAGACAACAATTAATAACCTCTTCCGCCTCCCAACCATCGGCGTCCACCCATGGCGCTGTAACCATAACCGCCATTAAACCCATAGCCGCCAACCGAGTTGTAGGTACCATCCCTCGGGGTGTCGCCCCAAGAGCACGCTCCCATCTCACTCTTCAACTCATTAAACTGGTTCATTTGCATTTGATTCTGGAACTTCTGTTGATCCTTATCATCCTGCACACCCTGTCTAAGGGCATTAATATCAGTGTTCAGATTGGCTAATGTATTGGTTTGACTTGTACGCAGGTTGCTAATGCACTGTTCTAGCTGGTCAATGTAAGCCTGCTGTTTGGCACGATAAGCACTATCTTGCTGCAACCAAGAAGTCAGAACAGTCATTTCTCCCGATTTTGCTCCGGCCAGTGAAGGCGAAACGCCTTTCTTCTGCTTCTGCAACTCTTGAATACGCTGCTCAGCATAAAGTCGGTAAGCATTAGTTTTAGCCTGCTCAGCGGCAAGCTTACTTTCAGCCTCATTTTCAGCACTCGTGTACTGGTTAATCATAGCTTGATCAGTATTAAGCATCTCTTGTTCGTCATGGTAAATTGTCTGGTTGGCTCCAGCCACCTGAGCAGCCGCTGGGCTAGTGGTCGAAAGACTCACTAGTGACAGAGCGACGAGCGCGACCTGACAAAATCGAGTTTTCTTACTGTCCATTCTCTCTTCCTCCACTTAGCCAAGTAATCTATACCCGGCACAGCAGATTAAACAGCGACTATTAAGAACCTGCTTAACGCCCAGTTTTGCCAGTCAATTTGGTTAATCTGGCGATATTGGTTTCAAGCAAACTCTTATCTTCTCGTGACAGCGGCAATGCCTGACGGTAGCTCTCCAGAGCAAGCGCCCACTGACTCATGCTCTCATAGGCGTGCCCTCTTCCTATGTAAGCATCGGCATCTTTTGGGCTCAATTGCACAACCCTGTTAAAATCATCTACGGCTCGGGCAAACTGTTTATTCCTTCTATAATATTCGGCTCTCATCAGGTACGAGCCAGGGTCTTTGGGGCCAAGAGCGACCACTGTTGAGTAATCACTAAGAGCCGAGCGATCACCAAGAGAGTCCTTAATCTTTGCCCTTTCGAGATAGGCATCGACAAATTTAGGCCGGGCAACTATGGCAAGATTCAAATCATTCAGTGCGGCCATGTTATTGCCACTCTTCCGCAAGAGGTCAGCCCTTTCGAGGCGAACCTGCACCTCATTTTTATCGAGTGCCAGGCAACGGTCAAAAGCAGACTTAGCTTGATCAAATTTGCCAAAATCTACATAGCGACTCCCCAGAAGAAAATAGATATCGGCCAGATTAACAATATTCTCGTCTTTCCCCTCAAAGTGTTCGCGCACCCGACCAGTTTGCGCTGTGTAATTTAAGGCAACAACTCTTGGCACTGGTTTAAGAGCAGTAATTGTCAACAAATCCCGAAGCGAATTTTCTTTGTCACCTAACTCATTAAATGCGTCGGCACGCAGATAATAGAACCAAGCACTATGCGGAAAAGTCTTAATCAAATAGTCAAAGTCTTTTACTGCCAGCCTATATTCGCTCTTATTATTGTGCGTGACACCACGCAACAATCTCGCCTTATGAAAATCTGGTTGTTCAGTTAGAACGACTGTTAATAGCCGAATTGCTTGATCAAGCGCTCCGCTCTCACGACAATCACAGGCCTTGCGAATCAGGGCTTCAAGCTTAACTTTGCGAGAGGCATCCGCAAACAGTTTGTTTTGACCTGTAACTCTGTATAGTGCGGCTAGATTGCGGAAATCTGCTTGCACCAAAGGCACATAGTAAATCGGCTCTTGATTTTTCAAAGCAGCTTCGTAGTCGACGAGCGCGCCTTTGTAATCTTTACTAACAATTCGACAATAACCGCGCGTAGTCAGCGCACTACTCTGTCGAGAATCTAATGTCAAAGCGCGGTCAGCATCAATGCGTGCTTCAGCTAGGCGATCAAGTTCTAAAAACGTGCGGGCACGTATAGATAGAACATCAGTGTCTTTTGCATTGGCACGCAAACAAATCGAACTCTCTCTCAGCAGGGCCGACTTGTCTTCAGTGGCGGTAAGCAAGAGTACTTTCTCATAACTCGACTTAGTCTCACTAGCATAAAGGGGCGCTGAAACGGAGAACAAAATTGAGAACAGAATCGAGACAAAAACAGGAATTAGAATAGCGTAGAGGAAACCAGTTAGACAGTTGGGTAATCTCAACTTTTTCCTCTCAAAAGAAAAACTATCTGGTTACCAATTAAATTTGCTTCTATTTTAAGTCACCTGTTTTAAGTCGTCTTTCTTAAATCGACAATTCGCACGGCCTTATCTTTTAGGGTAACCCTTGCAAGCTCCGTGAGCAAGACCCTCATCCGATCATAGCAATTAATATCAAGGCCAAACCAGGCTGGCTGGTTGATTTCGGAAGAAGAAGAAGAAGAAGACAGCTGCGAATTAATACAGCGACCATTAATGAAAGTCAGTTCGCGAGAAACTCCAGAATCACAGAAGGAAATGTGGGCATTGAGCATACTCGTTAGTCTCTTTGCTTGCAGATGCAATCTAGCAGAGCGCGCAAGTATGCCAAATATCATCTCCACCACATCATTCTCATCTATCTCGCGTTCAACTTCAGGTTCAACTTCTTGCTCAATATCCATTTCAAGCATCTGTATTTCATCTTCGGCAGCACCAGCACCTTCACCACTAACTTGCCCGGCAGTCTCGGCTGACTGCAAAAGGTCGTCTGCTAGGTCTTGTTCACGCTTAAAAGCACGCATACAATTAACTTCTTGCCGCACATGAACCATACCAATAGCCAACAAGCGCCGAGCAGTTAACTGCTCGGCCTTATAAAAAGCGAGTGGGCCATCGCTGAGCACCAGAGCGAATGCTTTAGCAATAAGCTCTGCACTGGCTAAGCCCCAAAAGAGCTCTAGGGGCTGAGTATTGCGTTGAAGCGCATGAAGCAAATCAAGCAATGGCTTCATTGAATCACTCACAAACGGACCTAGCATATGCTCAGCATCTTGCTGAGCACTGACCTGAGCAAGATCATGGCTATAAAAATTCAGCACCCGCCCTCTTTGGCGAAGGGCGCGGTTGTAGGGGGGATCATGCGCTTTAATCAAGTCGGTTTCTAGCATAGCTGCTTCAAGAGGGGTGGCAACAACTTCAACGGCAATGTCAAATATCTGACTAATCAGTTCTTTTGTCTTTGAATCTTTTCCTTTCCGCCCGCGGAAATAGCTATTAACTCTACTTTTAAGTGAAGTGGCTTTGCCTACGTACAAAATCTTGCCCTCACAATTGAGCATGCGGTAAACACCAGGAGATGCAGGCAAATCGAGGCGCTTAAGCCTCTCCATGGGCATTGCGTAAGGATTTCTCTTGGCCTTTGCAGCAACCTTAGGAAGAGGTTGACGCAGCCATTCTAATAACTGATCGTCATCATCAATTCCTAGGGCAGCAAGATCAGCCTGCAATCTCTGCCAAATAAAATAAGTAGCTTCCACATGACAGGAAGAGCGCTTCATCTCAGAGAGGCTCAAGCCAAAATAGCCACCCAGTGCACGAATCGCCCGCGATGGTAGGTCCGGATATAGACGCTTAGCAATCTGGCAGGTGCAAATAAACTGGAAAGGCAAGTTTTGCCCTGGCAAATGTTCAGCAAAAAGCTGATTGACAAAAGCTTGCTCAAACTGTGCGTAGTGGGCAATAGCAAATCTAATTGGCCTCTGACCTTGGATTTGACCAAGATCTCGCATCAACTCACTAACCACGTCGGCAGCCAGCAGCGCATCTTGCATAATTTCCGCGTTAATACCTGTGATTCTCTCGATACGCGGGGGCAAGACTTGATCGTCTGGCAGCCGAATCAATCGTGTTTTGATCGCCAACTCAGACTGCGCCTGAGCAAATGGAGGCAGGAACCATCCCAACTCAAGTATTTGAGCACTTTGAGGAGTGGCACCAGTGGTCTGACAGTCTAGAAATAGAAATGATTGATCAGCTAATTTCACTAAGACATTTCTTCTCATCAGCTTGCTGCCAAAACAACTCAATATCAGCGATAATGCTAGTCGAGACCAGTTCACCCACTTGCTTTTCAAACCAATCAGCGGGCATTGCAGAAGCATACTGTGTTTGTATAAATCTTTGATCCATTAGCACAATCAAACCACGGTCATCACCAGAGCGAATAACCCGGCCGGCTGCTTGAATGACTTTAGCCATAGCCGGATAGACATAAGCGTAATCAAAGCCATTGCCATAGCGCTTCTCATAATAACTACGAATCTGCTCTCTTTCAAAATTGAAGTTTGGCAAACCCGGCCCCACAATAATTGCACCAATAATCATGTCGCCTGGATAATCTACCCCTTCGGCAAAGACCCCTCCTTGGACAGCAAAAACAAGAGTGGGTGCATCTGTTCGTCCCAAGGAGTCCATGATTTCTTTGGCCTTTGCCTGAGTGATCTCACTCTCCTGCTTCAACAACAGAACCGAATTTGGCAACTTGCTTTTGATCAGTTCGAAGACACTTCCCAAGAAGGCAAAGCTCGGAAAAAAGACAAAGTAATTACCCGCCTTTACCTGCACAATACGGGCAATGCCCTCTGCAATCTTGCCAAAATTTCGCTCTCTGTCTGAATATTTGGTCGACACCTGGGGAATTATAAGAAGCTTGCGATGTTCACGAGGAAACGGGCTGGTGTACTCTCGTCGCGAAAGCTCTGGATCATCTAAGCCTGAAAGTTGAGCGAAATAGTCAAAGGGTTTAATAGTGGCCGAAAATGCCACCACATGCTCAAACTCTTTATGAGCCAGCTTTAGCTTAGCTGACGCGTCACAACAAACTACTTTCAATGCCTCATCGACACTGCCATCTCGCATTTTATTGCGAGTATAAAGATGGAAGAACTCATCACCTTCATAGTCAACCGCATCCATAAAGTCATTAAAATAATTAACAATGGCCATCAGCGGATCTGACCCAGAACCAGAGCCAGAATCAGAAGATTCAGCGGCTTTGCGAGCAATTCGGCGCACCATTAAATCTTGAAGAGCTGGTAGCGCCTCCTCAAATAATTCTCTTGAGACAGTCAGCCTAGATTCTTTGAAACCAACCATGCGCCCGACATTTGATATGACAAATTGAATCTTCGACACCAGGGCTCGCGCCTCAACAACATGATCAAAGGGAAGTGAAGAAAGTTCAAGAGCCAGCTTCGCTATTACAGCCGAACTAAGAGTCTTACTATAATAGTCTGCAGCGCGTTGAGGCAGATTGTGCGCCTCGTCAATCACTAAATTAGGCTTCTCGTTGAACTTACTCAAGGTGTAGGTAAAGCGTCCTAGGGTGTTTCTTGGCGAAAATACATAGTTATAGTCTCCGATAACCACGTCAGCTGCAGCCACCGCATCTAGTGATGCCTCAAAAGGACAAACTTCATATTCCTCACCAATTTTCTTGAAGTCTTCAGCCGTGAGAGAATTCATCTCTGCCATTTTCTCAACAACATTATGCTTGTCCATTTTCGTGTAATAATCACGAGCATACTGACAGTAGCCAGGGTTGCAGATTACTTCTTCCTTCAAGCACATCTTTGCTTTTGCATTAAGAGTGAGCACCTTCACTGGTGCCCCGCAATCTTGTAAACGAGTTATTGCTTCTTGGGCAACTGAATGTTGTGTATTCTTTGGAGTGACATAAATCAGCTTCTGGCCCCGAGTCAAACTATCTTGCAAAACTGGATATATCACTCCAATTGTTTTACCCAACCCAGTTGGGGCCTGGACAAGCACTTGATGCTTAGTCTCGATATCTTTCGCCAGTTCATCAACTAACTCTTTCTGTCCGCGACGCAAATCGGTAAAAGGAAAAACCAATTTCTCCGATAGTTCCATTCTGCGCAAACGGGCGGCCTCTTCTGCCATTACTTCGCGTTCAAGCTCAGCCAAACGCAGGGTCAGCCACTTTTCATAATTCTCGACTTTAAAATCAACATCTAAAACTTCGACTTTGTCAAAATTATTCGAAGTGATGAGAAACCTTGTCAGAGGTACAACCTCTTTCTCTAAGTACAAAACATAGGCGTACGTCGCTAACTGCAAACAATATGGATGCTGCGGGTCGGCAGCCAGTTTAGAAAGAAGCTCGCTAGGAGATGTTGAGCTCTTAATTTCTTCGATAACAGGTACAAGCGCATCGACAAGTCCATCCATGCGGCCAGATACATTAAAAATGTAGTGCTCGCTTTCAAACTTGTGCGCCGCTTTGACTTCAGCCTTATATAGAGGAAAAAGCTTTTGCCTGTCCTTCTGAATTTTGCTGTGAAGTTGCCGACCTTCTGCTGCTAAGGCCAACGGACCGCCAAAAAGCTGGCTATAACCAGAGTTGACTTCAATGCTCCCAGACAGGGGGCATGGCATGGCAAAATCGCGAATTCCAATTACGACTATCTTCTTTGCAGACTTTGTCACGATAAACCCATGGTTAAGCAAATCAAAAAGCCGAAGGACTCACGCACTTCTACATAAATACGTATGGTAGAACCAATCCGTCTTGCAGTCAATTAGTCATTCAATTTGCAACTTGGCCGATATCGGTCAAGTTGCGACCAAAAGACTAAAACCAAAGCTAATTCAGCCAAAGCAAGTTATCGCCCACCAAACTGATTGGCGTCTTTAATTTGCTCACCGCAATGTTTGCAGCGAGGAAACTCACCGTCCCAAGTACCTTTCGGAAATACATGGCCGTTGACATCGCAGGAGGTAACTTTTTTGCTTGGCAGTGCCATAGCGAAAGATGCAATTAGTCCAGCCCAAAATCCCTGAATCCCTTTGACAATCTGCACAACAAAGGAATCTTGTTTGGTTTGGACAGACTTAAGAGTTTGCAAATCATTGTGAGTCATACGTGCGCCATTGCGCCGCAATTGAACATTGGCTGGCACAGGGCTAGGCTCCCCGTCCGCATCATTCTCAAAACCTGAATTTGACATACGCAGCCCTCTTGACACCTAGATATATACCACTTTCATAAGGTTACAGTCTCTCACAGCTCAGGCTCTGTTGCCGGTTCTTGACTGGCCGCTCTGCTAAACTTCAGTGATATAAAGCATTACACCGTTTCTTGGGAACGCTAAAAATCATGGGAAAAACAGTCGGAATAGATCTTGGAACAACTAACTCTGTCGTTGCAGTTATGGAAGGTGGCAGGCCCACAGTCATATCGAACGCTGAAGGTGGACGCACTACCCCATCGGTGGTTGCCTTCAACAAGACAGGTGAGAGATTGGTTGGCCTCTTAGCCCGCAGACAAGCAGTGGTGAATCCAACCAACACTATTTACTCAATCAAACGTTTCATTGGTAGACGTTATTCTGAAGTTTCAGAAGAGTGCAAAATCGTCTCTTACAAAGTAAAAGAGTCGTCTGATGGCGGTGTTCGAGTTCTTATCAGCGACAAAGAATATACACCTGAAGAAATTTCAGCAATGATTTTGCGAAAATTAAAGGAAGATGCTGAAAAATATCTTGGCGAAAAAGTAGACACCGCTGTGATTACAGTGCCTGCCTATTTCAACGACTCACAAAGACAGTCTACAAAGAACTCGGGCACAATCGCTGGTCTAGAAGTCTTACGTATCATCAACGAACCTACAGCTGCCGCCCTAGCCTATGGTGTTGAAAAGAAAGGCAAAGACGAAACAATTCTGGTCTTCGACCTTGGTGGCGGTACCTTTGACGTATCGGTTTTAGAAGTTAGTGACGGCCTTATAGAAGTTAAATCGACTTCAGGCGACACTCACCTAGGTGGTGATGACTTTGACTATGCCCTCGTTCAGTGGATTGCCACTGAATTCCAAAATGCTGAATCTATTGATCTACGCAAAGACCCGCAAGCTCTTCAGCGTCTAACAGAAGCAGCTGAAAAAGCAAAAATTGAGCTTTCTTCAGTAACAGAAACAGTAATTTCATTGCCCTTCATTACAGCCAATGACCAAGGGCCTAAGCACCTTGACATGAAACTTACTCGTTCACGCTTCAATGAGCTAACCCATACTTTAGTCGATCGTTGTAAGGGTCCAATTGAGCAAGCACTCAGCGACGCCAAACTGACCTATAACGAAATTGACGAAGTAGTACTGGTAGGTGGTTCCACTAGAATTCCTGCTGTAAAAGACCTAGTGAAGAGTCTAACCGGCGGCAAAGAGCCCAATCAAAGCGTAAATCCTGACGAAGTCGTTGCTGTTGGCGCCGCCCTGCAAGCCGGGGTACTAGCCGGTGAAGTCACAGACCTAGTGCTGCTCGACGTCACACCGCTATCCCTTGGTATTGAGACTATGGGTGGTGTCTTCGCCAAATTAGTTGAGCGCAACACCACTATTCCTTGTCACAAAACTCAGCTCTGTTCAACAGCCGAGGACAACCAGACTGCTGTAGATATCTATATCTTCCAGGGTGAGCGAGCCATGGCTCGTGACAACAAGAAACTAGGTAACTTCAGACTAGACGGTATTGCTCCTGGAGCACGGGGCGCTTCGCGTATCGAAGTTTCATTTGATATTGATGCTAGCGGCATCGTCAAAGTTTCAGCTAAAGACCTAGGCACCGGCAAAGAGCAGAATGTCACAATTACTGCCAGCACAAACTTGACCAAAGAAGACATTGAACGCATGGTCAAAGAAGCTGCAGAGAATACCGAAAGCGATAAAAAGATCAAGGCTATGGCAGACCTGCGCAATGAAGTAGATGGCCTGGTATACACCGTTGAGCGTCAGATGAAAGACCTCGGCAAAGGTCTAACTGAAGCTTCCAAAGCTAAAGCTGAAGACATCATCGGCAAGCTGCGCGGTCAAATAGCCTCTGAAGCCGAAGAAAGCGAAGTGCGCGAGACCATGAACGAACTGCGTGGTCATGTGGTAATCATGGACCAGGAAGGCAACGAATATAAGCAGAAACAAGCTGAAGCTGGCCAATCTGAAGAATCAAGCGCTGAAAATACAGAAGAATCAGAAGCAGCAAAATCTGAGCCAAAATCAGAATCTGATGCGAATGATGGTGATGCAAAACCTGCTGACGTTGAAAGTACGCCAGCAGACGAAGGCAAAACCGAAGGAAGCAAAGCCGAAGACAGCGAGCCAGCTGCCACAACTTAAGCAGCACTTAGCTGGCACTTAGGCCGCACTTAAGCAGCACTTAAGCAGCACTTAGGTAGTAACTAAAAGCAGCAAGCAAAAGCGGCGGCCGAGATAGCAACTGAAGATCTAGTTAAAAATGGAAGTGTCTTTAGGGGCACTTTCATTTTTACTAATTTGCCAATGGCCGCCAAGACAGCATCGGTCAGCTTACAACCTAAATTCAGCATATAACCTATATAATGAACCGCCTATAGCCTAATTCGCAATACCGCCACAAGCCCCCTAATTTGGTGGCCTTGTCGGTGGGGATAAACGAGAGAAGTCTTTAATTCGAAGTGAAAGTGATGAAAAAAACAAACTTAGCCTTGCTGCTCACCGGATTGCTCATAGCTCAGGTAGTTAGCCAAAACAACCGAGACCAGGCGAGCGCTCAAAATGCTGGCGACAACTATGACGTTTTTCGCTCACAAGAGAGACTGAGTTTTCATCCAGTCAATCAGGCCGCAAGCCTCACAAGAGCTGCCGCAATTGTCACTGAATCTGGAGCCAAGTCAGGCAAAGCCGACAAACTCGACAAGATTCCCTGTATTCGCTGGATTGACGAGGCCGCCGAACCCAGAGCCGTCTTACTCTGTATTCACGGTCTGGGACTGCACAAAGGAACATACGAAGACTTTGGTCGTGAGATGGCAAAGAAAGGACTAATCACTTACGCCATCGACATGCGCGGTTTCGGCTCCTGGATTCCTAAGCAAAAAAATGCCTTAATCGACTTTGATGGCTCCCTAATAGATATTAAGCGAGCCCTTACTGAGATTCGCAAAGCTCACCCTGGTTTGCCCTTAATAATGCTGGGTGAATCAATGGGAGGTGGCATAGGCATCCATGCAACGGCACTCTATCCAGACTTGGTCGACGGCTTGATTTCATCAGTGCCTTCAGGCGATCGCTTCAATACCGTTGACAACAGTCTAAAGGTTGGAGTTCACGCTGTCTTTGGCGGCTTCAACAAACCAATTGATATTGGCCCGATGGTCGTAGGAGCAGCTACAAAAAAAAGTGACTTACGCGAACGTTGGCTCAACGACCCATTATGTCGCACGAAAATTAGCCCCAATGAGCTAATCGCCTTCCAGAAATTTATGAACGGAAATTTCGATAGCGCTGGTCAAATTAAGAAAACACCAGTTTTATTCATCATGGGATCAAATGACAAATTAGTTAGACCAGTTGCGACCTTCAAGCTCTTTGACAGCCTAGCTACACCAAACAAAGACAAAGTTATGTCGAACTCGGCAGAGCACTTAATCTTCGAAGAAGGTCAGTTCAGCAAAGACGATCTAAGTTACATCAGCAACTGGATTGACAAAAAAGTATTGGCTAAAGGCCAAGACAGTGCTGAAGACACTAGAATTGCCGAAGAACAAAACGTTAAACAGCCTGAAAAGAAACCAGAAGAAAAAGTAGCTTTAGCGGCTCCCATACTGGTTAAACCAGCAAATTCAAACAAAGTTGCACCGGCAACAGACCATGATCTTAAGGTCTCATCTAGCTCAGGTATGTCTTACTGGATTGAGCTGAACAGAGGCGGCAAAATATATCGCTGCAACAACAAGATGGCTTTTAAATCTGGTGACTCCATCCGCTTCCATATCATTCCTGATACTGCTGGCTACGCCTATATCGTCATGAAAGAAGGAAGCAGCGGTAAAAAGACAATTCTCTTCCCATCAAAAGATACCGGCACCAAAAACTATTTGGCCGCCAAAACAGACTATCCTCTTCCCAAAGACTGGCTCACATTCGACAATACCCCCGGCATTGAGAAAATGAGTTTACTCTTCTCGAGTACAAAAATAGCCAACGAACAAGCACTCAATCCGCCAGTCTATCTAACTGCTTACGTTTCAGATGATATGTCTGGTTCGAAAGACCTAGTACCTACACGCATGCAACTATCCTGGGACGATCCAACTCCCGTGATCTTGCCCGACCAAGTACCAGGTCAAGACAGAATAGCTCGCAGTTTTACTTCAACAACAGGCAGCTTGGTAAAAGTTAGCTTTAACGATCCCGGTGGTCTAATGGCCGTAGATGTCGCCCTCGCCCACCAATAGAAAATGCTTGCTGGAGAACTTTGTATGAAAATGAGAGCGACCGAGAAGGCAAAAATGCAGACTACGTTAAATGACACTAGCCTAGTAACCACTAAGTTTCCAAAAGTCAGCGCCCCTATATCGAAGAGAAATAGCCGAGCATTAGCTATTACTTGTGCGCTCGCCCTCGGCCTTTACGGCAGTGGGGCTCTAGCCGCTACACCTGACGTAAACAAAGCGCCAGCCAGCGGAGTGCAATGGACTAAGATTCAAGACCTTAATCCCAACGCCACTTCTACCAATAGACCAATAAAGCAAAAGTGGGCAGTCGTAATTGGCGCTGCCAAGTTTAAAGAAAAACGACTCGATGGCGTCGATGCAAAAATGGACATTGCCGCTCGTAACTTCGCAGCCTATCTCAAAGATCCAAACGCTGGACGTTTTCCGGAGAGTCACGTCAAAACACTGATCAACTCAGAAGCAACTCGGCAAAACATCATAAATAATCTAGGGAAAGGCTGGCTAGGAAGCCTGGCTGGCCCAGACGACTTGGTTGTTGTATTTATATCCACCCACGGCTTTCCCACCACCGACGGTACTACATATTTAAGCGCATATGATTGCGCTCTAGATAACGTTTACTCAACTTGTCTATCAATGCAAAACTTGATGGACACACTAAAGAAAGACGTCAAAACTGATCGCATCGTTATGGTTCTAGAATCACCTTATAGTGGCGCAGCTGAGCTAACAGCTGGTGCTAAAGCTCTGTTTATGGGTAGCAATATCGACTTAAACAAAGTCTCGCTAGGCAAGGGTTATATTATCCTTACTTCAAGTAAACCAGATCAAATGACCTGGGGAAATTCTTTCTCGAATAACCTGATTAAGTCATTGCGCGAAAAAGATGGCATGCCCTCTCTCAATGATGCTTTTGCTAAGGCGAGGGCTCTAACCGAAAGCGACACCAGTGGCGCTAACACTAATTCAAAGCGCCAGACTCCGGTAATGAAATCAGACTGGACAGGCAATGATATCGTGCTCGGTGCACCAACTATTGAGCAAGTAAAAGAAATTCCTGAGAATGTAATGACTTTTGTCGCAGCAGAATCGCACTATCTCAAAGCCAATAATCTCGTAGGAGAAGGCAACTTTGATGGCGCCATCAGTGAGTACCAAGCGGCCATTGCTAAAGATCCTGACTATGCCGATGCCATTGCTGACTATGGTGCTATTCTCACCGTCAAAGGCGACTGGGCCGGTGCCGCTCAAAAATATAAAAGAGCCATCGAGCTTAAGCCCAATGATTCGCTCTTCCATTCAAACTATGCTCGGGTCTTAAACAAACTCGGTCAGGAAGATGAAAGCATTAAGCAGCTAGAACTGGCTTACCAGCTTAACCCCAAAGACAAAATTATTTTAGGCGCACTGGCAAACAAGTGTGTAGCAGCCGGTAATTTTGATAATGCTATCAATCTTTTAGAGCAAGCAGTTTACCTCTTCCCCCAATCAGCACAAATGCACGACCGCCTGAGCTATGTATTTGCCCGTACTGGCAACGTCAACCAGTCATTTGCCCACGCTAAAGAGGCAGTCAAGCTTGACCCTAAGTTAGTTTCTGCAAGGCTTAACCTAGGATCGGCCTTGCTTCTCAAAGGCGACGCCGATGGAGCCAAACAGGTCTACCAAGAGACCACATCGATTGATCCCAAAAACGCAGACGCTCACTTCTTGCTAGCCAGCACCATGGAAAAGCTAGGCGACTTACCAGGAGCGAAGAGCGAACTCACAACCTTTGTCGAACTAGCTCCAGCTCAAGACCCTAGAGTAGAAAAAGCTAAAGCTAAGCTCAAAACTCTAGGAAATTAAACTCTCGCATGAAGAAACCGAGAGAAATATGTACTTCAATTGGCGCCACAATACTAGCACCAGCGGCCTTTATTGTTATTTGTTCAGTTTGGGCCTTCATTGGCTTCTTTGGTTGGCCTATCGAACTGTTCGCACACTTTCGCGTTCAATACGCTGTCTTGTTAGCCATGTCCATTCCGTATTTGCTGTATTTGGAACGCACTAGAATAAATCGCTTTTATATTACTAGCTGCATACTGGCACTCGTCGCCAACATAGCAGTAGTGACTCTAGCATCCACTAGTTTTGGCAGAGAGCAATCGTGCCTTAAGGCCGAAAGCCGGTCAGCCAGCGCAATTCCCCTTTCGCTGCTTCAATTCAACGTCAACTCAAGTAGCACAAATTATCCTGCTTTTGACAAACTGATTGAAAAGCTAAAACCAGATGTAGTCTGTGTTGAAGAAGTCAGCGAAGGGTGGCGCGAACATTTTGAGAAGCTCAAGAATATCTATGCTTACCAAAGTGTACGGGCTAGGACCGACAATTTTGGTATTGGTATTTTGAGCAAATACAAAATTGAACATGAAAGCCGAGAGCCAATAGGCGGAATTGGTCTGCCAACAATATTTATCGACTTAACTCTGCCTTCGAACTTCGGTGAGAGTAAGCAAGTTCAAATAGTAGCCACCCATCCACTGCCCCCTGTGTCACCAGGTGCTACGACAATGCGCGACAAGCACATGCATGAATTAGCTAAACGAATAGCTCAAAGCCAGAAGCTCACAATACTAACTGGCGATTTTAATTGCACTCCGTGGAGTTATATCTTCGCAGACTTCGTCAAAGAGTCTAGCTTAGTCGACAGTAGGCTAGACAAAGGCATACAACCGACCTGGCCGACGATGTTACCTTATATGGTAATTCCTATCGATCATATTTTTATATCACCTTCAATAAGGTGCACAGAACGCGAGGTTCAAGAGAACTCTGGCTCGGATCACTACCCAGTGTTTGCTAAGTTTATAATTTAGACGAATATAGAGCCAAGTGATCGAAGTCTGTCAGTTAGTCACCTATATTGCGCACTTCATGCAACGAATAACTAACTCTTAGATTTGGTGCGTGTTCACGAAGGTAGGCTATGTCTTGATTCCTCAAGCGTCCCTTATCTACATAAACAACCTTTAGCGAAGGAAACTGCACAAGTTCTTTTACCGCAACACCTGCTCTCAGAGGTACATTCATCAGTGACAATTGCTTAAGATGCGAGAGCCGGGAAAGACAATGCAAATCGGCTGCTGAAACTTTGTTTCCGTTAAGCACCAACTCCTTTAAGTTGGGAATGTTAGAAATGAAACGATAATCTCCTAGTCCTATTCCAGTATCAGCAACATGAAGAATCTCTAGATTTCTCGATCCACTTAACTCTTTCAAGACCGGCGTTATATTTACGCAACGCGAGAGCGTAAGCTCCTTCAAATTCGGTAAAAATTTCAGCCTTGCCAAGTCTGCACCATCTATTGTCGACCTGAAGGCATTGAATGCTTCTAATTCAGGCAATGAGTTAAGTGCGGGAATAATAGCTGTCGTAAGGTCGGAACAATCGCTAATGCTAAAGCCCTTGATGCCAGGAACTCTAGTGCACTGAATAGCAAGTTGGTCACTAGCAAAGAAAGACCAGACAATAACTTCATAAATATCACCTTTGCGAAATTTACCTAGAAAATCCTTATGCGACACGACATTAGGTGAAGGAACCAAATAGAGTTGCGCATTCCGAGGATATTTCAAAGTCCCCCAAGCATCGGCTCTATCATTCATAGATCTACCAATCCAGGCAACAGGTCTGACCTTTGCCGCAGCAAGAGCACTGGTCTTAACCGGGAAATCAAACTGAGTAAACGCCTGCCCATTAACTTGTACGCTTTTAGAAAAATATCTTTCCTTGGGTAATTTAATCAACTCAGCACCAGCATCTGGGTCAGGAGAAACATCTTTAAGACGCAGAGCATCCATCAAATCAGTAGACTCAGGCATTGTCTGCGTTGGGTCAACCTTCTGTTGCTGCATGACAAAGAACGATAGGACACTGGTACAAGCCAAAACAATAATCGAAGCAATAACTACTTTAAACTTTCTTGAACCACGAAGCTCTTCTTCGGTGCCGTCGTCATCATCTATCTCATACTCCCCAGAAGCCTCTTGTTCGCCGCTATAACGCTGATCATCAAAAAGGGCGGCATTTCGATTACTGGTAGTGCCAGATACCTTATTCTCTCGTCCCAGTGAAAGAGTGACAGCCCCTTCAGCCGGACTGGCACCAGAGAATTGCGACTTTGTAAAAGGTCTAACTACCAGAGGACTAGCGGCTAAAGGCATTCCTGCAAGAATGTTTTTCAGATCCTGAGCCACTGCTTCCATCGACTGATAGCGATACATTGGCTCTTTAGCCATCATTTTAGCTACAACATTCTCAAGATCGTCTGAGTACACTAACTCTGGATTCTTTTCAGCTAAAGTTGGCGCAGGAATAGTTGCATGCATCATCATTGTGTCTGAGGCACTACGACCACGAAATGGAACCTTGCCTGTAAGCGCTTCAAAGAGACTGCAGCCCAGAGAATAGATATCAGAGCGGGGGTCAACCTTTTGCCCCATAGCTTGTTCCGGGCTCATGTAACTGGGACTACCACAGACAATTCCCATAGCCGTAAGTTTCTGTACTTCGGGCTTCAGCTCTTCAGCAAACTTGACGATACCGAAGTCAACGACTTTTAGATTCGCTCCATGAACGTCTGGTTTTTCCAAAATTAGCAAATTTGCCGGTTTAACATCACGATGGAGAATACCCTTGCGATGGGCGTAGCTAAGGCCGGCACAGGCTTCTATAAAGAGTGGCAAAGCAGCTTCTGACGCCATTGGTCCGGCGAAAACAATTTTGTCTAAAAGGTCTTCACCCGCTAGCAAATCCATCACATAAAAAGGCAAAGAACCCTCATGTACACCAAAATTGTAGATGGCGACGATATTTGGATGGTTCAGCTTAGCAATAGCTTGTGCTTCATTCTGAAAGCGTATGACCGAGACTTGATCTTGTTTGTCATCAGTAAGAATTTTTAGGGCATACTCTGTCGACAAAGTGACATGCTTCACCCGGTAAACCATTCCCATAGCTCCGCGACCAAGAAGCTCAATCACCTCGTAGCTCGCACCTACAATTGTCCCTGGGGTAAAAGCACCAGGTTTTTCAATGTTAACTTGAACAGGAACCGGGGCGTTAGCCTGATCGTTAGCCTGGCCATTAGCCTGAGCACGGGCCTTAATGTGAGCCTGCGAATAAACTTCAAACGAGGGTGCGCTAGCCTGCTCAGAAGCACCTGAAGCAGGCACATGACCGGGAACTTGCACTTGGGCGTCGTGTGAGTCAGCTGAATCCATTCGGTCAATACCACAACAAAGAAAAGCTGTGCCAGAACATTTATAGGCTATTCTACTGAGTTTTTATCACTTTTATAATCTTAAGGCAAAGGAAAGTAACCAGAATCTCGGTTCTGTTCATCAGCCGACTCTAATCGTCCACGGGGAAATTGACGGTATTTCCCCCAGACCTTATTCCTAACTGCAAAGCTTCTACGGTCAGAGCGATAAGTTGATCTGGTTTATCGATGCCTTCCTCTAAGCTTGCACCGCCCACGGTGACGGTTAGAAGAATCTGGCTTGCTTTATAATCGACAGAAAGATTCTCAAGCCTTGTTCGTATACGCTCTGCCGCGATCTCAGCACCACCGCGTGGTGTCTCTGGTAGTATCACACCAAAACAATCATCACGGCAGCGCCCGGCAATGTCTACGTCGCGCACGCTACCTAACAGACCTCGCCCAGTGCCAAGAATGACAGCATTCTCGCCCTGCAAGCCAAAGCTCTCGACAACATTCGCCAGCTTGTCAACAGTGACAAATAATAAGGAGAGAGGACGTTTATAGCGACTAGCTCTGCGTACCTCATAGTTGAGACGTTTATAGAATGACCAAAAATTGAAAGAGTTAAGATCGAGTAAAGCTCTGCGCTCCACCTCTTCATCAGAAAGAGATGGGTCTTCAATATAGCGGTCGGCAAAAAGCTTCGATTGTTCAGCCGGAATTTCAAAGTCTGGCTGTTCTTTCATATTCCAAGGAAACTGATTGTTACGCGCCCGTAGTTCAGCTAAGCGCTTTTGAAAAAGTAGCTCTTGTTCTTCTCTTTCAGTTAATCTTCTGCGCTTGTCAGACATCAGTTAACACTCTTTGGCTTTTTTATTGACTTGTCGGACATCTGACCAGAAAAAGTACCTTCAGTTTTTTCATCTTCCATATACTTCGAAACCATGTTTTGCTCAGTATCGTGCACAAGAGCCAAGACCGAGTCAATCTTGCTACCAAAACGCTTCTCTGCAGCACGCCACCATAATTCACTACCATCCAGCAGAGACTCATGAATCCACGCTACTTGATACTTTTCCTTCTCATTCTTAAATTTCTCGCCCGAACTAGAAGCGAGCCAGTACTGGCGAGCAAACCCAGCTCTAGTCCGGTAGGGAACATAAGTCGCCAAGTTATTACCCAGGTCTTGATGAAATGGTTCTAGAAAGTCATGGTAAGCGAGAGCGAACTGAGCCTTGTCATGGGCACTCAAAGTTCTGTAAGGAGACTTGAAGAAGCGCGACTCTCGACCGGCAATCCAGCCATCCTCAAAACCTAAGTCGACCTTCTTGGCAATAGCAGCCACATCATCAAGCGTGACTCTCTCTGGGCTACTAGAATTAGTTTGACCCGAAACTATCGAGCCGGGTTGAAGACTATCTGGCGGACCGGCACAACATGTCAAGGAAATAACCGTAGTCAAACCAACGGCCAAACACCCAGCCAAGATTTTGATTATTGAGATTAAGTAGCCATCGCCAACGCTGTTCATTTGGTAATGATAAACTACATTTCTGTAAGAAGTTATTCCTTCCCTCGAAGACGAAGTCGAAGGTACAAGCGTTATCGGCATGCTATGACAGAAATTGAGAGCACAAGCACTTATCGACCAGGCCAGAGCGTCATGTGCAAGATAGAGAGTGCAGAACCAGGTGGCTACAATGCTGTAGTACTTGGCTCAGGCCTACCACCACTGGCAGATCCGGCAAATGACGTTGAACACCATGTCTTGAAAGCATTTTTACCCAGTACTGAACCACTCAAAATTGGTCAAACGGTGCCGGCAACATTTGTTTGCATGCATAACAACAGAGCACTGATGACCTTCGCTTTTATGCTCGGCACCACCGAGAAAATTCAACTGAGTACCGATTCAGACCAAGATAATGCCTTTGCCATCTGGGTTGATTCATATCCCACCAGCCAGCGCCTGCGACGCGCCATTGACCTAATTATGCCAGCGGTGTCGGGCAAACTTTATCGCGAGTTAAATTGTTCCACTGCTGACTCTTCAAAATTGCTCGCAGAGCTCGAACTTGCAAACTTTACTGGCTGCGTCAAAGCCCGTTCAGAAGAGCAAAAATCACGCTCTGCCATGCTTCTCTTTGAAGGAAGAGTGGCCGGTGCTATTTATGGCCGCAAAGATGCCCAAGAAACTTTTGCTGTAGAAAAAGCAATAAATCTTATGAAGGCTGATATCGCTGGAGCTGACACATTCTTGCAGGTTTACGAACTACCTCAAGATGTTGTTCTTGCGATGTCTGCGTTATTTCTGGGTTGCCCACTGGCAAAAGATGAATCGAAAGCAATGCTTGACTATTTCGATACCACACTTATGTCCATTTCACTCACCGGTGAAACTGGCTGCCTCACTTATAGCGAAGAAAGCGGAAGCCCCGATATTTTAGTGTTCATCAGCAAAGGTCAGCCTTTTGGCGGATATAAAATTGCTGCCCAGGAGTATATTGGGAACGCCGAGGCTCTGCTCTCCGAGATTCGCAAAAATGAAAAAGGTTCGATTGAAGCGCACATACTGCCAGAACAATTGCTGTCAGAGGCAATGACCTTCGGCTACAAACTTCATGGTGCAAAAGCCTGAAGAAAAGAGGATTCATGGAAACCCTGAAACATCAGCGAGATATCAAACTAGAAACACTACCTTCTGGGGTCGCCATACTCTGGTTCAACTGCGCTGGCAAAGTAAATGTACTGGGTAATGATGTTTTACTCGAACTTACAGAACTTATTCCACAGATAAAAGCAGACAGAAAAATTAAAGCTTTGGTGATTGCTTCTAGCAAGCCCGACACTTTCGTTTCGGGCGCAGACCTGCATGAAATTATGAGCTTTGACTCTGAAGAACAAGCTCACAAGCTCTCACAAGCAGGTCAAGCAGTATTCAATCAACTTGAAGAACTTGGCAAACCAACTGTTTCCGCAATCCATGGTGCCTGTCTTGGTGGCGGCCTAGAAGTAGTATTGTGTACTAACTATCGCATCGCTTCAGATTCAGAACTCAGCATCTTTGGCTTACCGGAAGTACGGTTGGGCTTGATTCCAGGACTTGGTGGCACTCAACGCCTACCCCGCCTGATACCAGTCAGATTAGCCCTTGAGTATATTCTCACTTCCGAAATTGTCTCTGCCGAAAAAGCTCTAGAACTCGGAATAATTGACCAAGTAGTGCCATTTAGCACCCTGTATAAGTGTGCCGAGGATTTAGCTCTTGCAATTCTTGACGGCACAGCTAAACCTAGACCAGCTAAAGAAGAAGAGAGCCCAGAAAAGCTCAAGAAACTCTTTGCCACCATGGAACGCTCTATTAAAATTCGATTGAAGGGCAATTATCCAGCACCACACAAAGCAATAGAAGCAGTGCAGCTTTCAACGACGGCTCCACTCAAAGACGGGCTGGCACAAGAAGCGAAATCGTTTGCCGAACTTGCTAACGACAAATCATCAAGCAATTTGATTCAACTATTCTTCTCTCAAGACTTTACAGCTCGCTCTGCGGCAAGAAGCGCTGAAAAATCTGGCGCTAAACCAATAAAGACACTTGGTGTTATTGGTAGTGGCATCATGGGCTTAGATATTGCTAAGCTAGCCGCCGTACATGGTATCAAAGTACGAGTCAGAACTAGCTCAGAGGCCCGCGCCCATGAGATGGCAGATTTTGATGCCGCCCACGAAGAGGCCCATGCCTCAACCCTTGCTGGGGGAACAACAGAGAGAGGTAAAATTACTTTTTCGGAACAGCTCTCAATTTTGAGCGATTGCGAGATGGTAATTGAAGCGGTTCCAGAAGACAGCAAACTCAAACAAACGCTGTTGGCAGAAGTTGAGAAGCATGTGCCTGATGATTGCGTCTTAGTCACCAATACGTCAGCCCTAGAGCTGATAGAGCTGGGTCAAGAATTGACCAAGCCTGAACGCTTTGTTGGTTTGCATTTCTTCTATCCCGTAGACAAAATGCCGCTGGTAGAAGTGATAAGCCATCCCAGCACAAACGCAAGAACTAATAGCCTTGCTCTCGGGCTAGCAACCAAACTAGGCAAAGTGCCAATCGGAGTAAAGGACTCTGTTGGTTTTTTGGTCAATCGACTTTTGACTACGCACCTAATGGAAGCATCAAGGATGCTTGACGAAGGCTATCCATTTAACTGGATAGAAGACGCAGCCGTTCAGTTTGGACTACCCATGGGTCCGTTCACCCTAGTTGATGAACTAGGCCTTCCTTTATGTTTCTCAGTAGCAAACAAATTGCACGCAGCCTTCGGCGCGCGGTTTACCCCACCAATTGCTATGAAACTCACAGCTGCAGCTGGCTTAAAAGGCAAGAGTTCCGGTTCAGGCTGCTACCACTGGGATGCTTCTGGGCGCAAACTAGAGATCAACCCGGAATTCTCAAAAATCACAAACATGACTATCAGTGATGAAAAAGCAAGCCCTGAGCAGATAGCAGAAATTCAGCACCGACTCATATTCGTCATCGTCGACGAAGCGGCACGCTGTCTTGAAGAAAAGGTTGTACGCAAGCCACGAGAACTAGACTTAGCGTTGGTTATAGGCTCAGGCTTCCCGCCATTCCGTGGTGGCGTGCTGCGCTATGCTGATAGCTTTGGCATTCCGAAGCTGATAGAAGAGCTAAACAAGACCTACACTACCTGCGAACCGAAGAGACAGGTATCTAACTTGCTCTCCTCAATGAGCGAGAGCGGAAGACGATTCTACTCATCTGGCGCCAACTAAAGCTTCGTTGAAAGAAATCACCTTCGTATTTCCCGATAGAAATAACAGAAAATACATTTGACAGTGCCCTCCGCCGCGCTTACTATACGACTATCGAAATATAATGAAAACCTTAAGACGGGCTAAGGCATGGCTTTAGAATAGCCAGCCTGGGCATCTACGATGCCAATGCATTACACCGTTCCAGCGCTCAGCATATTAGAGGATTCCTCAATCATCCCCCGGGTAGGTCGTTATGGAAGAAATTCTCTGCATATTCTCTATTCCAGTGTTCTATGTGATGTCGTTCCAAATAAGCACGCTCATCGACGGCATGCTAGAAAAGCGCTGGCCAACTGAAACTTAAAGCTTAGCTAACCTGAATAACAATCTTTCCTTTCTGCTCATTCGACTCCATATAGCGATGCGCCGACGCGATTTGTTCAAAAGGGAAAACCTTATCTATAACCGGCACCAATGAGCCATCCTTCAAGCCTGCATAAATATAGTCTTTGCCCCGGGCAAACCTTGAGGCATCGTCAGTCACTTGAAACATCGTATAGCCTCGCACCGTAAGCCCTTTCTTGAGAGCCAGCTGTAGAGGAAAGGCCGTTGTCTCTAGACTGAGAGCGCCATAGATAAATATCGACGCCTCATAGGCTGCAGCTTTAGCTAACGTCAATAGCATTGGCCCTGCAATAGCATCAAAGATTATGTCGGCTCCCTTTCCTGCGCTTGACGCCAGCACTTCCTTTACTAGGTCACCACTATCGGTGACAATTACATGGTGCGCGCCAGCGTCAAGAAGCGCTTTTCTCTTTGACTCACCACGTGTGGTGGCAATTACTTTTGCACCTTGATGCCGAGCAATTTGTATAGCGGCAAAACCTACCGAGCTAGAAGCGGCTGTAATCAGAACAGTCTGTCCGCTAGTGAGTGCGCCCAGCTCAATTAGGGCACCATACGCAGTCAAATACTGCATCCAAATAGAGGTCGCCTCTATGTCGGTCAAATTATCCGGGTACTTGGCCAGCGCTCTTGCTGGCACAATAGCCCACTCGCCATAAACGCCATACTTTGTCTGTGAAAAACAAGGCACCGTGCTAACTTTATCGCCGACTTGGAAGCCTTCTACTTGCGCCCCCAAAGCCTCGATTACACCACTAGCCTCATAGCCAATACGCGAAGGCAAAACCGGCTTCTCTAAGTAACGCCCCTCTCGTAGCAGCACCTCAGCTCGATTGAGCCCGAGGGCATGTACCCGAATACGCACTTCATCTGAGCCTGGCTCTGCTTCAGGCATATCCTCAATTTGCAGAACCTCTGCAGCACCTGTTTGATGAAAGCGCACAATTTTTGACACAAAATTTCCTTTAAAAGCAAAAACGGAGGGAAGGGACAGACGAAAAGCAATGAAAGGTTGAGCTAAATAAGAGTCAGATAGCGACAGTAATAATAGTACGTTCTGCTAAAATAGCGGCGCCAAATAGGCACCAAAATGAGGAAAAGATCGTGGCCACAGAAGCCGACGCAGCTATAGAAAAAGATGCAGGCATAGAGGCAGGCACCGAGGTAATTGTCATTGGCAGCCTCAGTATGGATATCGTCATTCGAGTGCCCCGCCTGCCGGGCCGCGGCGAGACTCTAAAAGGCACAACCTTCGATACTTTTCCTGGCGGCAAAGGCAACAATCAGGCCTTAGCAGCGGCACGCTCAGGCGCTTCGGTAGCCATGATTGGTAAAGTCGGCAATGATGCATATGGTCAAGTTTTAGTCGACACATTGAAAGAGAATGGCGTCAACATTCAAGGCATGACCAAAGACCCAGAGCAAACCACCGGCATAGCCAACATATGGGTTGGACCCTCTGGGGAAAATAGCATTGTCATTGTTCCGAATGCCAACAACTCACTGACAGCAGACTACGTCATCTCCAAAAGCAATTTGCTGTCTCGGGCCAAAGTACTTTTGCTCCAGCTTGAAGTCCCAGCCGAAACAGTCTTAGAAGCGGCAAAAGTAGCAAGAGCAAAAGGTCTAAAGGTCATCCTCAACCCAGCTCCCGCTCCCGAAGACGGTTTATCAGCAGAGCTTCTGCGAAATATAGACGTAATTGTGCCCAATGAAACCGAGGCTCATCTAATTACTGGTATAGATCCAACCACACCAGACCTCGCACATCAATGCGCCCGCAAGCTACTTGAACTCGGCCCCAAGGGAGTAATTTTGACCTTGGGAGAACGCGGCGCCCTAATTCTAGAAGCCTCTCAGCCAGACCAGCCGAAAACGGTTGAAGCCTTCAAAGTTTCAGTAGTCGACTCAACTGCTGCCGGCGATGCCTTCTGCGGCGCCCTCGCCATGAGACTAGCCAAGGGCGACAGCCTAGCAGAAGCGGCAAGATACGGTTGTGCTGCGGGCTCTCTGGCATGTACAAAGGCCGGCGCAGTACCCTCATTGCCACGATTAGCAGAACTGAAAAAATTAATAGGGAGTTGTTAATTTATAAGACGCTTTGAAAAATTTCTGGGTATAAAAATCTGAGAACGTAAGTTCAGGAGTCTAAGGTCTACTACCAAGCGTTAACTTAGGCTGCCATGCAAAAACTGCGTGTCATTATTTTGTTGTGCGTCCTTTTGCTAGTGGGCGCTCCTGCACAGTCGGCGGCTCTAGCCGATGCCTTCGCTGATGCGACATCAGCAGAAACTCACGGCCAATACCGTGAAGCAGTAGCAAGCTATCAAAAGATCATAGAGAGCGCCACAAAGAAGAACGAGACGACGTGGGCAGCAAGAAGCAAAGCACGCATCGCTCGTTTACTCGTGAACAAAGGCTCTATCACCGAAGCTGAATCACTATATTTACAGCTGCTAAAAATGACCCCAGCACAGTTCAAGAATGACCCAGAGCTGATGGTTGATCTCGACGATTTATCTGAGAGCTATACTGCACAATCGAGAAAATTGCCTGCTGCAAAAGAATGCCTATTTCATGCCCTGGCCTTGCGACTAGCGGTGGATCCTCATCATCCCAATGTCAATCAATCGTATCGCCAAATAGCCCTGTACATGCTCAACCACGGGGACTCAGCCGCCGCAGAGCGTTTCCTTAAGCAAGGTATTGAATTAGAGAAAAATTGTCCACCAGACAAACTCTATCGCCTGGTGCAAGATCAGGGCTTACTGGCAAGAATCTATATGAACAATAATGATTGGGTAAAAGCAGAACAAACCACAAAAGACCTACTAACTCAAACAGAAAAATATCCATTTCTATCTTGGGCTTGGCCGCAGCTACACTGCACTTTAGGCCAGTGCCATTCGCAGCAATATCAATACGAAGAGTCTGATCGCGAATATCAACTGGCATTAGCTTTGGCAAAGAAATATCCAAACCCAAACGGAGATATAAGCCCAGAATGCATAAAGGGACTCAAAGAAAATGCAATCTTAAAAGTGAAAAATAAAACCAAGGCAAAAAAGGCTAACATGAAGAAGCACTAGAACGATAGAAGCACTAGAACTGTCTAAAAGCCTTTATTTCAGCTGGTGTCGGCAGATCAATTACAACCCCTGTTACAAGCGGATGCCGACCATATTCTTCCTCGGGCAGAACATACTTTTTGTTCTTTTTGAAAAGCAATGGTGCCAAAGAAAGATCGTTTAACTCGACAACAGCAACAGATTCAATAGTGTCACCAGCCCGCACAATATAGGTGTAACGCCCCAATGGTGCTTGTAATTCGAGGTCGTTGTTAGCAGCTTCCTCTTCACTATTCCAAGTGGCTTCTTGAGCATCAAGAGCAGAATTGACATAGCGCAAACGTTTGTCGCTTTCTTTAGTAGGTGCGCTATCTGCTTCGCTAGCAGAAGGCAACGTGTGCTCTTGCTCTTCAATTAATTGCCGCCTACTTTTTGGCTCAGTTGGGTTTGTTTGCCTGGTAGCACTTTGATCAGCAATCTGGTTGGCCGGGTTGGTAGTAGAATCATCTAGATATGGAGTAGCAGCAGCTGGCGCGGCGGCCACTTTTATGTCAGTGAGCGGCTCGGCTTTGACTGGAATTGGCTTGGACTGATCTGGTTTTGATTGCTCTGGTTTAACTGGCTCGACTTTGGGCGGATCAAGCTTTACTTGCTCAACTTTGACTGGCGCGGCTGGCTCCGTGCGCCGAACACCCGCGCCAGTGTAGTTGCTATCGACACCATGCAATTGAACAAACGGACGTGGTTTTACATCTGGATTGTTGATATCAAATGGTTTGGGCTCAGGCTGTTTTGTATCGAGCTGTTTTGTATCGAGCTGTTTTGAATCAACAGGCTTGCCATCGATAAGCTTGCCGCCATCAATCTTAGTCTGTGACCCTGGAAGAGGTGAGTCACTTGGTTTAATTCCAGGTGCCCGAACAATGCTCCAGCCAACGAGACCCTTAGGTATCAAGACTGCAAGTATCTGCTCGCTAGTAATGTCATCACGCAAAGGCGGCATTCTGCCCCGCATCGCCACAGCCGCCAACTCACCTTCTTTGAGCGGCACAGAGGGTTGAGTCCGATCTCCCAAGTTCTTAAGTGAGCCTTTGATATTATCTTTGACCGTCTCAACTAGACCTAAGAAGCCATCTATGGCATTGGATCTACCGCCGGGAATGCTGGCACCGCCCTTAGTATCGCCTTTAACATCTCCGGTTACGAGAACCTTGCCATCAGCGTTTGAAGCGCTGGGCTTGTTTCCTTCGGCTTTGCTGTCATTCCTACCGTCGGTCTTGCTATCGGACTTACCGTCACGTCTGCCGTCAGTCTTAGCCTCAGGCTTACTGCCTTCAGATTTAGCGGGCAACCCAAAACCACGCATACCGGCCTGACTCTCGATAAACTGAATGAAAGCCGATGGACCAGAAGAGCCACCTTCGCCGCCGGTTTTCCCACCCACCTTTCCGTCAGGAAGCCTATCTCCAGGTTTTGCTCCGGCAGTTGAACCATCACCAATTTTGCCGTCACCCAATTTGACTTCGCCTGGTCGAACGCCAGGTGATTTACCATCACCAATCTTGCCCTCAGGTATTCGGCCATCAGGAAGTCGACTTTGTCCACGATCTCCACCAACCGTGCCGTCAGCAACCTTCCCATCGGATATCCGGCCATCATTCAACGACACAGGGCTGCTCCGAATGCCGTCAGCCTTGACGTCAACAGACTTTCCATCAGCACCCTTAGCGATAATTCCTTGGATTGTGTGGTCTATGCCCGACCTTGTGCCATCAGCTGCAGAGAGACTCTTGAGAACGGATTCCCCATTTGCTTGCCGAGCGTTAACATCAGCATTCTTAGCCGCTGGATGTCGGACAGCATCGTCGCCTCTAGTCTGGTCTGGACCAGCTTGTACTTTGCCTGTCAACGCTCCAGTGCCAAGCTCAGCCCCTCTCAGACCTGTATCATTGGCCTTTGCAACAGGTGCTTCTGGTTTAACAAAAGCTGGATCCGTGGCCTTCGCGGTCGCTACTTCTTGGGGCTTAGCCACAACTGGGTCGTACCCTTTGCCATCGGATGTGCCAACAGTCGCGGCGCTTCCTTGCTGGGCTCTACCTTCTGGGCCGACGATTGCCAAGCCGGGAAGAAGTGCTCTGTCGGATTGTTGCTCCGACGGAATAGGGCCCACTTTGTCCGGTGCTCTTTCCACAGCCTTAACGCTGTTAGGCAAAGGTTGGGCAGGTACAACATCGGCAGGTCGCTGACCGGTAGGGTTCTCGACAGAGTTCTGAACTCTGGGCATGACGCCCTCGGTTGAGGCTCTCTGCTGTTCACCGACTTTCGGCGCGACTTCGGGATTAACTCTTGGATTTGCTCCGGGGTTAGCTGCTGAAGCTGAAGCCTTGTCACCAGGGTGACTCGCTGGAGTGACGGTGTCTCGAGCCGCCTGGGTTTCTCGTGGAGCAATACCTGCGTTGTCTGGCACGACCTTCTGAAGGCCTTTGGCCGCAGCGTCTGGTTCCGGCTTTATGCCATCGGCGGGGAGTTTTGTGGGGGTCGCGGCTTTGTCAGAAGTGATCCTTGCATCCGTCAACAACGTGGAGCGAGATGAACCCTCATCAGCCCGAAAGCCGTCGTAAGCTTCTTCAACAGAACGGTTTGAAGCTACGGTCGTAGCCCTCTCTTCCTCAGACTTAGGAGCTTGATTATCCACTCGGTCAACCATCAGTGTTACCATCCAAAGTAGAAACACCCAGTATCATTATTCTGCCACTTTAGACAGGACCGCTAACTACCCCTTTTACTTGACATGACTTGCTGCTGTTGAAGCTTTCAATCCAATTTCACGCTTCAAATCTGCCACCAGTGACTTAGCAGGAGCGTCCGATGGATTGAGACTAACAACCTTCTCCATATCTCTCAAGGCTTGCTCACAGGGACCATTAAGACGGAAATAGCAAGCTGAGCGGCACTTGTAGGCATCAACGTTAGAAGGCTCAACTTCAATTATGCGATTAACAGTCTCTATTGCCTCAGCATATCTCTTCTCGTTTCTCAAGTACCTAGCCTTAGACAGCAATAGCTTAGGTGTTGGAGCACCTAGCTTAAAAGCCCTATCAAGCGAAATAAGCGCCTCAGCATACTGTTTCTGATTTGCCTCACCATCAGAGCGAATTAAGTAAGCGTCCCTCAGATTCGGATTCTTCTTTAGTAACTTATTAGCCTCAGCAACCTGCTCTTCATATCGTTTCAATAGTCCCAGCATTTCAGCATGCTGCAATTGAAGTAAAGTGTTATCCGGCTTTTTCGCTAAATCCGCCTCAATAGCCTTCAACAAGGCCAAGTTCTGCTCTTGCGTAGCCACTTCACCGCACCACGCAGCTCCGATCGAAACAGCGAGAGATAAAACAATGGCACCACTCAAAACCAAGCTAGCAAATCGATTGAAGATCATAGAAGTTCCTTCAGAAAACTCGACCAGAGGCACTACAACCACCAATGATACTATCACTCAGACTGACTCGCTCCGCTTGAATTATTTTCCCTATAAAAGTTTGAGCAACACCTGCTTAATCTCATCCACCGAATTTTGCCTGTCAGATGGCTTCTTTGCAAGGGCTTTCATCACCATGTTTCGATATTCCAAAGGTACAACAAGAGCCGACGAAAACTCAGGCGCAGGGCTCGAGACATGCATTGTCAGGGTTTCATAAACGCTAGCAGCAATGAACGGCGACTTGCCAGCTAGACACTCATACAAGATGCAACCAAGTGAATAAATATCAGAGCGAAAGTCTACAGGCTCGGCCTTACATTGTTCGGGGCTCATATAGGGCGGACTGCCGTGGCACTCACCTGTCCGCGTCAACTCAATGATATCTACATCATCGCGACCGGTTATTTTGGCCAAACCAAAGTCAACAACTTTGACGTCCATTTTGCCGTTCTGGCTAGGGCTGCACATAATGTTCGAGGGCTTCAGGTCACGGTGTACAATTCCCTCACCATGAGCGTGCAATAGTGCTTCGCATACCTGCAGCATGATTGCAGCAGTATCTTGCACAGTCAGTCCCTTGCTTTTCTCAATTAAATCACTTAGAGAGAAGCCTTTGACATATTCCATCGCCAGAAAAGCTTCACCACTGGCGGTGAATCCAAAGTCTCTCACAGCGACAATATTAGGATGATTCAGCGTACCCAGCGCCTTCGCTTCTTGCTGAAAGCGCTTCACATCATGTATGTTGCTAGAAACAGCAGCATGTAAAACCTTCACGGCCAACTCTTGTTGAAGATACAAATGCTTCGCCAAGTAGACACTAGCCATGCCACCATCGCCAAGTTGCCACATTACCTCATACTTGTCAGCAAAAATTTGACCAACAAGTGACTTGTTAATCAAACGAGTCAAAACTGAGTCACAGAATGGGCATACCTCTGCTTCGTTGGCTATTTCTTCTTCACAAGCCAAGCAAACCTTTCGCACATGACTTGAAGCACGCTCAATCTGATCCTGAATGATGCCAGGGCCGATATTTATGGAAAACTCAAGATTATCCGGTTGCCCCAGAACCATCGAACCGGTTTGACTGAAGAAAGGCGATGGGGACAAACCGGCAGCTGATGCCATCAATTGCTCAGCTGATTTGACACCAGTAATTACCAACGCTACCGCAAGTGCAATTGCACCGAGAGCAAATATAGCCCAACCCAAAGCATTGTCGACGACTTTGTAATGCACTAGAGCAAAGCGCAAGCCAAACAAGATCGGCAAGAAGACGACGAGTAGGGTGGCACGCCTGGCAACAAGAGCTGATGCGGTATTAGAACAGAGAAAGCCGGCCAAGCCTAAATCAGATTTGATTAGAAAACAGGCACAACTCATGACAATAAAGAGAAAGGAGATACCTTCGGACATGCGTAGGCAACCAAAGAATGTGCATAGTGATTCTGCACCACTTACGGCACCGATTAATGGCAGCGAAGTTATCATCAAAGCTACAACGCAGAGCCACTGAGCCAATTCAGTACGTTTACTGGAAAACCAAGTTTGAATTGCCACGGCCGAAGTCAGGGCCATAAAGGCAATCGACACATCTGGTGTCATAGGGCCAGGAAATGATAGACCAGAAGAATCTTCATTGGCGCGATACCAGATATGGTTCAAGCTCAAATCTAAACCAGCTAGAGTTTCAATTGAAGTACTTAATCCGGCCAAAAATACAATCGAACACAGCAATGTCGCCGTAATCTGAAGACCAAAGCTAACTGACCTTGACAGTGCTGGTTCTTGGGCCACCAAAAGAAGACAAATTGCAGTGCCAAGAAAAAGAGTACTGATACCAACGCTAGACCAGACAACAGGCCCATTGAGAAACATGTGTTTAAAAAGGCTATCGTCTGCCACCCAACCATAAGTGACTACGCCACCTAGCACGAAAGTTGCTACCGCCAGGAAAAGTGCAACTATCGTGGCGTAGCCAACTAGGCGCTCATTGAGATAGTCATTGGGCTGGACAATTGACATTTATTAAGGTGAAAGTGCCTTGCTAATTGCGTCAGTGTATATTTCTTTCTTTTTTGGCCCAACTAGCTCCTTAAGCAGTTTACCTTTGGCAGAAAAAACACCAATCACTGGGGCATAATCAGCATTTTCGTTGAGAAATTTAGAAACACCTATCGACTTAGCAGTATTCTTGCTGCTCGCCATTTGATCGTTTGATGTATCAAGTTCAACAAACTGCACACGTGACTTGTACTCATTTTGCAGTTCAGACAGAATTGGCTTAACTTGACCGCACCAGACAGCGCACTCATGGTCATATATCATCACTACTCGAGCATCGTACTTACCGGAAACGCTCTTCGTCAAAGCGGGGGAGTTATCGGCCATTGCTGAATTTTGCCCGAGAGAAACGTCTATAAAACTGACCAAACAATAGGCAACGGTCAATGTCGCTGCCGACTTAAGAGCCAATCGAGACAATCTACCTAATTGAGAAGATGTAGACAATTGAGTGAGGCTGACATTGAAAGAATTTAGAACTGCCATCTAACACCCCTTAGCTAAGCCAAAGCTCGCGACCAGAAAACTCTCATCTAACTATTAAGAGACCAATTCTCTTCCAACTTAACTAGTATTGAAACAGATTTATTCCCTGATGCCGTCAAAAGACAACTAAGAAGTTAATGAAGCACCCACGGGTTGATCGGCCACGAGCATGTAGCCGCGATTGCGCACTGTCTTGATCAGAGTGCCTTCAGAGATACCTAAACTTCGGCGCAAGAGCTTAAAGTGAGCGCGCACGGTGTCGGTAGAAACCATTGCGTCATCTAGCCAAACTCTCTCTAAAATTGCTTCTGCCGAAAACACTTGATTTTGATGGCGCATCAAGAACTCTAAAAGGCTGTATACCTTTGGCCGGAGTTTGACTTCAGCCCCGTCGAGGGTAACAATGCATGTGGCGGGGTCAAGGGTTATGTTGCTCACGGCCAACACCGTGCTGGCAAGCGAACTTGGTCGGCGAAGAAGGGCCCTCACCCTGGCCTGCAACTCTCGATGCTCAAAGGGCTTGGTCAGATAATCATCGGCGCCAGCATCGAGACCCTGTTCTTTGTCTTCTAAACGGGTCTTGGCTGTCAACATTAGAACTGGAATCTTCCCGCCAGCCTTGCGGTAGGCAATCAATACCTCAATGCCAGTCAAGTCTGGCATCATCCAATCGAGAATGACCAAATCGTACTTGTTCACACGCAGGTTCAAGAGAGCATCATCGCCATTAGAGGCGATTTGGACCATATGTCCCTGACTTTCAAGGCCAAACTTGGTCACTTCGGCTAAGGCCGAATCATCTTCTACTACTAAGATTTTTGCCATATAAATAAGATAATAGCAGTAATGGCCTTTCGGCCGTTCACTACATATTCACAGGCTAAGGGTAAATTAAGAGTGTGAATGCCATCAAGCGAGAGATATTATGAAAATTGCAATAGCTGGAGCCAGTGGAATGGTGGGTAAGGCTCTGACCAATAGCTTAACCGCTAAAGGTCATCAAGTCACAGCTCTGAAGCGTGGCGGGGGAGCCGACAACGTCTTCATAGGTGTCACGCCTGAATTCTTGCAAGAATATGATGCTGTAATAAACTTGGCTGGTGAGAACATTGCTGGCAAAAGATGGTCGGACGAACAGAAGAAGTTGATTGTTGATAGCCGAGTCACTACAACCTCTTTTCTAGCCAATGCTATAGGCAAGACCAGCGGGAAGAAAGTATTTATCAACGCCTCTGCCATCGGCATCTACGGCAACCGCGGCAATGAGAAAATTACTGAAGAGAGCTCTCACGGAATCGGATTTCTGGCGAGCACCTGCAAGCAATGGGAAGAAGCAACCAAGGCAGCAAAGAGAGATGGTCTGAGACTCGTCATAGCTAGACTTGGAGTGGTTCTCAGCAAAGAAGGTGGGGCCCTTAACAAAATGCTCTTACCCTTCCAACTTGGAGCAGGTGGAGTACTCGGCAGCGGTCGTCAATACATGAGTTGGATAGAAATCAACGACTTGGTCAAAGCCTTTGAATTTTTGTTAGAGAACAACGTTGAAGGTGTAGTCAATATGACATCACCTAACCCAGCCACTAATGCAGAATTTACAAGCGCAATGGCCAAGGTGCTGAGCAGACCAGCTATTCTGCCAGCGCCAGCCTTCGGCCTGAAGTTGATTTTGGGTGAGATGGCTCAAGAAATGCTGCTTGAAGGAAGCCTGGTACTGCCAGCCAAGCTTGAGGCTGCAGGATTCAAGTTCGATTATGCAAACCTCGAAAAAGCTTTGAATCATGAACTGAAGGCCACAGCTGGCACCGTAGCTTAGGAAGGCGGAGGCATAGTACAGGTATGACGTAGGCAGCGAAGGCAGAGAAGACCTTAGCAGGCCACATTTAAGAAAAGATAGGGAACCCGTGGACAGCAACTGCGCCGACAGAAATGAGCAACTACTACTTTTTAAACGCGCAGTGGAATCGGTGCGCAACGGAATCTGCATAACTAATCCACGATTACCAGACAATCCGATTGTTTACGTCAACGAGGCCTTTTTAGAGATGACCGCCTACCAGAGGCATCAGGTAATCGGTCGTAACTGCCGTTTTCTACAACGCGACGACCGTGACCAAATTGCCATCGAGAATATCAGAGAGGCAATTCGAACAGAGCAGCCAATTACGACTACACTCCGCAACTATCGTCGCGACGGCTCAATTTTCTGGAATGAGTTAACTGTGTCTCCTGTGCATGACGAGCGTGGCACGCTGATAAATTTCGTCGGAATCCAGAACGACATTTCAGCCCGGAAAGAAGCTGAAAAGCGAGTTTCAGAGTTTTACTCTGTTATTTCACATGAGTTGCGCACCCCTCTGACTTCGATCAACGGCGCACTCAGTGTCATTGCCGATGGCTCAGCCGGCAAGGTAAACGCACAGGTGATGCGGATGGTCAGCATTGCTCTTGAAAATTCAGAGCGCTTGATCCGATTGATTTCAGACATTTTGGATTGGAAGAAAATCGAATCTGGAAAATTCAAGCTAAACACTAGCAAAATTAGTCCAGAGCAATTGATAGACAACGTCATAGCCACGGTTAAGCCACTTTCAGCAACGGCCAAAGTAAATCTGAAGAAGGAAGTAACGACCAATGCAGAACTTTCAGTTGATGTAGACAGAACTCTTCAGGTTCTCACTAATCTAGTGGACAATGCCATAAAATTCTCCCCGCCGGACAGCAGCGTTACTGTCAGCGCCGAACTTCGAGGCCTTGATACAGTGCGTTTTTCAGTGACCGATCAAGGAGAAGGTATCGCTCCAGATCAGTTAGATAAGTTGTTCAAAGTTTTTCAGCAATTAGATTCATCTGATAGCCGAAGAGCAGGTGGAACTGGTCTTGGTTTGTCAATCAGCAGGTCGCTTGTAGAACTACATGGTGGGCAGATCGGAGTAGATAGTGCCTTAGGAAAGGGCAGCACCTTTTGGTTCGAATTTTATACTGCAAACAGCAAAGTTGCACAACTTTAGTAGGTAGCCAGGTAAGAATAAAAGAGCACGCGTATGAGCAAATAAAAAACAAAGTCGCTCCCCGAAATCTCTAGATGTTGGCGCACTCGAGACAAAAATGGTGAGCAAAATGAATGAATTAGAGACATACTCAGTAGATTTCCCACCGAGCTTGTACGACGGTGGTAGTTTGGAGCTGTTAGACAAAGCATTAGCTTTGCCTCTAGACGATGATGAGAATGAAGAAGATAAAGACGACAAAGAAACGAAGCAAGCTGAAAAGGAAGCCCAGCCTGCGAGCGTAGAGCCAGCACTTTATGCCTACCTACAGAACATTGGCAAGACAAGTCTGATCAAGGCCAATGAAGAGATCGAGCTTGGCCGCGCGATTGCCAGCGGCGATGATGCTGCTTTGTCCAAACTTGTGGTCAGTAATTTGCGGCTCGTTGTCAGCATAGCTAAGCGCTTTCGCAATCAAGGCCTAGATATGGAGGATATGATTCAAGAAGGAAACTTGGGCCTAATTCATGCAGCTAAGAAGTTCGACCCCACAATGGGAAACCGATTTTCGACCTATGCAACCTGGTGGATACGCCAAGCGGTGATGCGCGCTATCGCAAATAAGGGTAGGAGTATCAGGATACCGGTGCACGTAAGAAGCCAGATATCCCGTATCAAGCGCTACGCTAAAGAATTCCGACAAGGCCATGGGCGATTTCCCACCGAGACTGAGTTGGCGTCGGCCTTAGAGCTTCCACCAGAAGAAATATCCCGACTTGTGGCCAGTTCAAGCACCATTGCGTCACTTGATGAGACTCTGCCGGGTTCAGACAAAGATACGATTGGCAGTTTTATTGAGGACCAATTTTCGGCCCTACCAGAGCGAATGGCCGAACAAACAATGCTGCGTCGAGGCATTGACCGCCTTACACGTTACCTCAGCCCGCTAGAGAAAACTGCTATCAGCTACTTGTATGGCCTTGAAGGGGACGGCCTATATGACTCTAAAATGGTCGCAGCCAAGCTCAACATTGACGTAGCCGAACTACGTCGCATCCAGAAGCGGTCTCTGAAAAAGCTGCGCCGGCACTTGCATAACAAATCGCTTAGTGACTTTATTTCGTAGATTTTATATTGCAAAGGACAGGGGGAATCACGTTCACCCCCTGTTCACTCTTGCCATCTATGCTGAAAATGTCAACATCTAGAGAAAGAAAAAGGGAGCCGGTCACCGGCCTCTAACTCTGTAAAGATATGTTTACTGTATATACCGCAGTGTCTTTACAGCATCGATAATAGGTTATCCCCAAGGAGTGCTCGTTTTTTTATGACTCTCGCCAGTTTGGCCATTGTAGTCCTCGGCACAATAGTTTTCACTTTGATCAATGATTATCTGCCCGTTGGCGGAGATTACATCGAAGATAATCCGTAAACAATCTATTTGTATTAAGAACTTCTGACAGCAAGACTTACACTATTTGCGTTGCCACCACTGGCGATGCAATGATAAATCTATAGCTTCTGACAAATTTGCGCTTGACAGACTAGCGCGTAAAACACTATGCTGGTCTCGTAAGGTTTAGAATTGCAAGGTTTAGAATTGCAAGGTTTAGCATTGCAAGACAAATGTCTTTGCGAGTTATAAACCATAGCCCAAGACTCTGTAGCTTGATACTCGAAGAAGAAGAAGAGAGGTGCCCCATGGGACCATTCTATAAAATCAAACCAGCCGCCAGCACTATCGGTGCGGCCTGCCGGATTGGCAACTTCGCAGTTGAGAGCTTCGCAGAAGACAACCTGGCGGTTGGCGATTTATTAGTCGAGAATGGTCTCCGGCGAAGTTTTAGTCTCTGGCATCACGCGCATCATCAGGGCCGAAAGCCGGATAGCGCAGTCAATTAGCTACCCCCTAAGTGGCCCTTTGAGCGGCCCCTTGAGCGGCAAGAGATCAACATAAAAGGGCCAGAACAAGAGGCGTTTCTCACTAGTCTGACAATCTAGTTGCAGATGCCAAAACCCTCTGAAATCAACCTTCTAAGGCAGTGCATACCAGCAAAACATTGGGCAAGCCACTTAAAGTATTAGGCTATTGCTCTTCTGTTGATATCAGTGCGCACAAAAGCCCCATCACTGCACTGTATTTGGTGCAGCATTCTCTGTGACCATAATGGTCAAGCCAATCTTAGATTGCAGAGAAGCACATACTTATAATCTAGATAATCAAAGAGACAACAAAAAGAAGAGAACAAAATGAACAGCGAAAAAATTCACTACGATCCTAACGATTTGCCATACGAAGTAATCAGGGTACACGAGAAAAAGCCAATCAAGGCTTGGGTTAGAGGCGTTGCACTAGAACCTGCCGCCCTGCAGCAACTGATTAATTTGGCATCAATGCCATTTATTCACAAGCACATCGCAGTTATGCCAGATGCACACATGGGTAAAGGCACCACCGTCGGTACTGTCATTCCAACTTTCAAAGCAATCATTCCTGCTGCAGTTGGTGTTGACTTAGGCTGCGGCATGATTGCCCTAGCAACTACACTAAAGGCTGGCGACCTACCGGACAATCTGCGCCCACTAAGAGCAGCCATTGAGAATGCTGTGCCAGTTGGTAAAGGCTATTGGCGTGATGACTTGGCCAACAGTCATCCAGCTGCCAAGCCAATCAATAGCGCTTGGTCAAGCTTGAGTAACCGATGGGATATTATTGCAGGCAAGCACCCAAAGGTAGATGACGGCAACTACAGTCGCAACCGCCTACAGCTAGGTACTCTTGGCTCAGGCAACCACTTCATCGAAATTTTGCTCGATGGAGAAGATAACGTCTGGCTGATGCTGCACTCAGGTAGCAGAGGTGTGGGCAACCGCATCGGTACATACTTCATTGAACTAGCACGCAAAGAGATGACGAGAAATCAGATCAATTTGCCTGACAGAGACTTAGCCTATTTGTCTGAAGGTGCTGACTACTTTGACGACTATCTCTATGCTGTTCAGTGGGCACAAGACTACGCCTACTTAAACAGACAGGTGATGATGGGACAAGTAATTGAGGCTCTCAACAGCACAGGCCAACTACCTGAGTTTCAGGCTCAGCTACAAGTAATCAACTGCCACCATAACTATGTTACACAAGAAAGCCACTTCGGTGAAACTGTCTGGGTGACAAGAAAAGGTGCAGTCAGAGCGCAAGAAGGAGACTGGGGTATTATCCCAGGCTCAATGGGAGTGGGTTCATACATCGTTCGAGGAAAAGGCAACCGCGAGAGCTTCAACAGCTGCTCTCACGGGGCTGGTCGCACAATGTCTCGTAGCCAAGCGAAAAAAGTGATATCACTTGATCGTCACGCTGCCGATACTGCTCATGTTGAATGTCGCAAAGATGAGGGCATTCTGGATGAATCACCTGGCGCCTACAAGCCACTCGATGCGGTTATGGCAGCTCAAGCTGATCTTGTTGAGATCGTCCACAAACTCAGGCCCCTAGTCTGCGTCAAAGGATAACTCAGCATGTCAGCCAATTAGTAACTAAGCAAGTTACTAACTAAGCAACTAGACACTCACGTAATATTCACATTGAGTCACTTATTCTTATAGAATAGGTGACTCAGTGAGCTTAGTGGTTACTAGCATAAGCAGCGACAAAATTATTGACCAGCGCTACCAGATTGTTACCACAATCGGCCAGGGTGGCATGGGCAAAGTTTACCTAGTGGTCGATCTTGAAAAGAACAAACAGCTTGCTCTCAAGACTCTTGAACGGGATCTCGCTGACCAAGCCGCCTGGGGCCGCTTCGAACGTGAAGCAAGGAACGCCAGCCGGCTAAATCATCCTAATATTGCACGGGTCTATGACTTCGGCAAGCTCGATAACGCTGTGCCGTATATTGTTATGGAGCTTGTATCTGGCCAGACCTTACACGAAAGAATCAGATTAAAAGGACCTTTGAGTGAAGAAGAGGCCCTGACGATTTTCTTAGCCATGGCTGCAGCACTGCAGCATGCGCATCAAATGAACATTCTGCACCGTGATATTAAACCGGCAAATATAATTGTAGTTACAAACCAAGTTGGCAAAATTGTCGATGCAAAACTAATCGACTTCGGTTTAGCTAAATGTTTTTCCGACGATGAATTTGCCCAGTCACTCACTGCTACTGGTGAACTAATTGGTAGTCCTTTTTATATGAGCCCAGAACATTGGAACAGTGAAGCTCTTGGGCCAGGTTCAGATATCTACTCTCTAGGCATCACACTCTTCGAATCTCTCACGGGCAAAGTACCGTTCTCGGGCGAAAATGCCTATGCCACGGCAGTCTCGCACAATACTGCCGAAATACCGCACTTAGCAAACTTCGCAACCACTCTGATTGACGACAGTGACTGGCAAACTATACTTAGCAAAATGCTGGCTAAATCAATTAACGAGCGTTACACCAGTACAGCACAGTTTGCCCATGACCTGCATTGCATTGCCAATGGTGAATCTGTCAACCAAGAGCTTGGACACTTCGCTCCAGAAGAACCAATAGGTAGTTCTCTACTGAACCAAATGTGGCTACTCGTTGCCTGTTCGGCTCTGTTTCTACTGCTCACTGGTGTATTCTCTAGCATCTTTTTTGTGCCCCACAAGCCAGTAAAGAGACCTCAATCGAACCTAGGGCAGTTCGACCGCCTGCCGAATTCTAGCGATAGAGAAGTATTAATCGCTCCCGAGTTTAGTGTTGAAAGAAATCACAAGCAACATATCTTCCACTTTCCAGCAGACACGCGACTTGGCTCTATTGCAATTGGCAAAGGAGATACAGATATACCTGCAATCGGCAATATCAAAGTGGCTGCCAATGAGAGGGTCCTTTTTCGCCCCGATGAGAAGTTCCTGGCGCGCCCAGAACTTTTCAAAATATTTGGCCCAGATGATCTCACTAGTCTTTGCATTCAAAGCTCTCCGAGCCTGACTAAAGATGGTGAATTGAATAATATCAAACACCTAACAAGGCTCGAAAACTTGATTCTGCGCGACTGTAATCTGACCGAAAAGTCTATAGACACCTTAAACTGCCTTACTCACTTAAACTGTCTTGGCTTAGTTCATACCGGAATCACAGGCGACGGCCTAGCCAAGCTCAAGCGCTTGAGAGAACTTAATTCATTGATTGCAAACCATGTAACCAATGCGAGTGCTTTCCTGCAAAAACTAAAAGGCAAATCTCGACTGCGCGAACTAACACTTAAATCTACAGGTCTAGTAAATGAAGATCTTAGTGCAATTTCGCAAATTAGAAACCTGAAAGAGCTTTATATCGCCAGAAACCCAGCGATTACAAAACGCGGGTTAGCTTATTTGAGTAAATGCAAGAAGCTCAAGAAGCTTCATCTAAGACACATTCAACCGGAGCCGGGTTTGGCGGCAACCTTAGGCCAAATAAAAGGACTGACTAATCTAACCATCGCCCCTAGAAACATGTCTCAAGCCGACCTGGCAGCACTGCAACGGGCCCTGCCAGAATGCGCCATCGAAGTTGCAGATTCTGAGGGCGAGTAAAAAAGAATAGTTGCTGAGCATAATGCTGTCAGTTGAGACCAGCTTAATGCTGTCACGTAATTTTCACAGCGCATCGAACAATAATGAATCTCCCCTTCTCGCATGCCCCCTGGGAGACATAGACCATGAGCCTCGAAACAACATCAGATGCAAGACCAGCAAAGCATAAGGCCGGTGAACGCGCCGCAGGAGAAGGAAGCGACAACAATAGAAGTGCTGTTCACGAACAAATCAATGGTTTGCCAGCCAAAGAGCAATTGCCAACTAAACAAGACTCTAGCTCTGAGAATGCCGCCATAGCAAAAATGGGCTTTCCGTCGCCTTTACTGCAAGACTCAGGTTTTGGCCAGCTCAAAGGCTCTCTTTTCATGAACAACAGCGATCGCAAATTACTAGAAGGGCCAAAGAAAGAATTAGAAGCGCACCTCGGAGATACGCTCAGCGATCGGGTAGTTAAAACTGTTGCCAGCAATGAAGGTAAGTTCAATACAATAAACCTTAACGACGCTGGTCATGGTATTTCAGTTGGTGTAAGACAATGGAATCAAAAGGCTGGCGAGCTGCCCGACTTACTAAAGAGCTTTCACGACAAGAACCCAGAAAAGTTCGACAAAATATTTGGCAAATATGCCGATAATCTATTGAGCGAGAAATACGTCAGACGTACCAACATGGCCGGCAACAAAGACCTGATGGGTCGAATGAAAGAAGCTCTTAACGATCCCGAATTTCAAGAAGTACAAGTTGACAAGTTCAAAAAATTCGCTGAAAAGACTGGAGAGATGGCCAAGAAGTATGGCCTAAAATCTGAGCTAGGAGCAGCACTGGTAGCAGATATTGCCAATCAGATGGGAGAAGGAGGTGCGCGCCGCATCATGCGCCGCGCGGGACTCACACCCGGTGGTGAAGTAGAAGACGAAGCAGCTGTATTGAAAAAAATGGAAAAACTTACTCGTCGTCCAAATTCAAAAGCACGCTTTGAAATGCTTGCCAGCAGCTTCAGCCCTGACAAAATTGACAGCAATAAGAAGCCAGGCACCAATCCAATCAGACGACAAGAGAACAATGGCTCAACTTATATAGCTGATATTGATACTACAGCTAACAACGTTGCCTAGCTAGATACCTGAAAGAAATCAGCGATCAGCGCCTATTGGTCTGATTGTTGGTCAAGAACCATTGCTGACAGCTTAGACCTTGTTCGCCAGTTTTGGGATGCAGTCTAAGGTAACGACCATCGCTTTGCATGATGCGCGACTTGTTGGTATCGAACAAATAAGTCTTGAGCACAGCATCGCGCACGAAGCGCGCCAATCTTTCATCTTCAATGGGGAAGAGCACTTCAACGCGACGATTTAAATTACGAGGCATCAAGTCAGCGCTGCCGCAGAAAATCTCGTCTTTGCCGCCATTGCGGAAATAGTAGATACGACTATGCTCAAGGAAGCGACCAACAACACTAATCACTTGAATGTTCTCGCTCACGCCGGGAATACCGGGACGCAAGCAACAAATACCGCGAACAATGAGATCAACTTTTACACCAGCCTGAGAGGCACGATACAGAAGTTCGATAATGCGCTCATCAACAAGCGCATTCATCTTCAAAATAATGCGACCCTTCGCACCACTTCTAGCATGTTCGATTTCTCTTAAAATCAGCTCTTCAAATCGCTCTCGCAAGTTAATAGGAGCAACCAACAATTTGCGATAGTCACGTTTAGCAGAGTAGCCAGTTAGATAGTTAAAGAGGTCTGAAATATCCGTACCGATTTTGTCATCACAAGTGAGTAGGCCAATATCAGTGTAGAGGTGGGCAGTCATCGGATTATAGTTACCGGTGCCAAGGTGCACGTAGCGACGTATACTATCGCCTTCTTTTCGCACCACCAGAGCCACCTTAGAGTGAATCTTCAATCCCAGCAGTCCGTAGACGACATGGACACCCTCAGCTTCAAGAGCTTTGGCCCATTCAATATTGCTCTCTTCATCAAAGCGCGCCTTGAGTTCCACCAACACAGCAACTTGCTTACCACGTCCCTGCGCTTTCAGCAGTGCTTCTACCACTGGTGAATTCTTACCAACTCTATAGAGAGTCATTTTAATAGCCAGAACATTGGGGTCGTTAGCTGCAGCATTGAGGAAGTTTACTACCGGCTGGAACGAATCATATGGATGATGAAAAAGAATATTGCGCCTTGCGATTGCAGCAAACACATCTTCGTCTTTGTCCATCATATCTGGATCAAGAGCAGCTGGAATAGAGGGAATGAAGGGAGGGTATTTAAGATCATGACGATCTAAATTTGCAACATACTTGAGCGAACTCAAAGGCATGCGCCCTTCAATCAAATAGACATCGTATGGTTCTATCTGAAGATTGCTCATCAAAATTTCGAGAATATATGCAGGCATCGCATGGTGCACCTGTAAGCGAACCACGTCGCCAAAGCGCCTCTGTCTAACACCTTCTTCAGTGGTCTCTAGTAGATCGCCAGCTTCCCATTCTTGAATTTCCATCTCAGCATCACGAGTAACGTGAAAAGGATAAACTTCAATAATCGACATGCCCGGGAAGAGCTGCTCAATGTTAGCTTTGCACAAATCATCGAGCCAAACATATGTGTTAGGCTTGCACTGAATGACACTAGAGCGAGCACCCGGTGGCTCAGTTCTGCCAATAGGCACTAGCTGCGGCAAGCTATCTGGAATCTTCACTCTAGCAAAGCGCTCATCTGAAACCGGGTCACGAATTAGAACAGCTAGATTGAGACTGAGATTGGAAATATGCGGGAAAGGATGACCCGGGTCAAAGGCTAGGGGTGTAAGAACAGGAAAAATCTTCTTGCGGAAATACTCGCGGGCATCAGTTTTCTGCTCATCGGTTAGTTCATCAAACTGCAAAATTTGAATACCAGCCATCTTCAATTCAGGTAACAAACTACCCTTCAAACAATCATGGGCACTCGCAAGTAGACGAGTCACTTCAGAACTAACAGCATCTAACTGCTCAGAAGGGCTGAGACCATCAGGACCAGCACTCGGTGTACCTGATTCAATTTGACGTTTAAGACCAGCAACTCGCACCATGAAGAACTCTTCTAGGTTAGAGCCCAGAATAGACAAAAAGCGGAAGCGCTCCAGTAAGGGGTTTGTTCCGTCCATGGCTTCTTCAAGCACGCGCCACTGAAAGGCAAGTAGACTTAATTCTCGATTGAGATAATAGGCTGGATCGGTCAGCAAGGGCCTAACATCTTCAGGAGCATCCACTGGGGGCTGCTCTTGGGTAACAGTAACAAGCTGGTTGTCAGGCGGTAAACCTTGAGCCGTCGCCTCAAACATTGGTAGAGCTGGTGGAGACATAGGAACTGGTACGGGGACCGATGGAATGTCTTTCGCGCCAGCAGCGACAATCGCCTCAAGTGCTTCAGAACGTTTGATTTCAGTCGTTTTACGACTATTTGCGGTGTCTGGTGATTGCATACATTAAATTGTAAGGCATTCCACCACTTGGCGACAAGGCTGTCAGGCGCCATTTAGCCAATAGTGACAGAGATCTCAGCGTATTTTGGCAAGATTCGCAGCATTTTGTTATCTGCTTAACCAATTCCCTGAAAAAACATATAGCAGCTAGTGCAAATCATATAAGTTGATAGCATTACTGCGCAATACAGCTCGCTCAACTTCTTCCATCTGAGCCTTAAGCAAATATCCTTTTTCAGTTAGCTCTTTCAAAGCTTCGCTAAGGCCACGTCTCAAGCAAACAGCCCCATACCAAAACGACTCAGGCTGACTATTACCACCAGTCCCAGCAAGAAGCTTAGAATAAGGAGCTGCGGAGAGAGCTTCATAGTAGAGCCTGGTCAAATCAGGAGCAAGTAGGCTATTGGCTAAGGACAGGTCAAAAAACACACCCGGATAAACAGAAGCAAGATAGGCCGCTTCACGAACAAATGGATAACTGTTCAAAAAGACCACTTTGAGATCGGCATAGCGCTGTGCTCGCAAAACCGGCTGAAACGCCAGCGGATTATTATTACCATTATTGACATCGACTAGCGTTGCCTGTTGATCACCACTAGCCCTAATTTGCACAGGAAGACCGCGTTTTATTGCAAGCTCTAAGACTTGAGCAAGCATATAGTTGTAAGCGGCGGTGCGACCCAGCTTGTTGCTCTCTAGGACCTCCTTGCGAGCCGGATGGTAAGCAGTACGAGCACTAGCCACAGTGGAAGCCTCCAAAGCGAGGCCACCATTTGCCAATGATGTTTTCAATGCCACCACTTTAAGATTGCTCTGAGCACTGTCTGCTATGGCACCATCAAATGTGCGCTCAAGATTACGCAAGGCCTGATCAAAAGTATCGTTCGCAACAAAGAGACGCTCTAAAACTGGCTCAATTGCAAGCACTCGATTGATTTTCAAATTGGTCAACTGTGCCAATTGAGAAGCTGAGAGAAGTTCTTCTGAACTGTTAGTAACTGAATCATCAATTAAAACTGTACCAATGCCAGCATCAGCAAACAAACCACCGAGATGATCACTTTGACTCTGCATAGCTCTTGTCTTCAAATAATCATCTAGGTCAGTGCAGCGAAAACGGGCAAGCAACTTTCTAATCATGCATTGATAAAAAAGAGATAGAGGAATATGCCGGCTAAGCATCTCCGGCGCTCGGTTTTCACAGTATGGCTCAGCAAAATCAACTAGCGAACAATTGCGATAATCAAGCAACAGACACTGTGCTTGATTGTCTACCATTTCAATCAACTCGGCTTCCTCTCACTAACTATCTTCCTTTCGACTTAATCAGTTTGTGCACATCTGATGCTTTCTGCTTCAAGTCCCTGGACAACTCTTTATTGCCAAAATGAACAGCTTCGTAAACAACGAAGAACTCTGACAGTGCCGTAGGCAAATCTCTGTCGACTTTCATTCCTTGCTTCAATCTATCGGCGACAACTTCACCTACACGTCGAACAAATTGTTCACTACTTTCAGATTCGATTCGCTCGATTTTGATCTTCTTTAGGTCTTTGATGATAGCTAAATAAACTTTCCACTCAGGTCCACGCCACGCGTTGAGAGCAGCTTGTCTCTTTAGATGGCGCATAAACAGTATCAGACCAAAGATAATACCAGCAAGCAAGAACAGTAAGGAGAAAATTATGGCAATCCAGCCGGCGACACGTCTCGGGCTGAGGCCCTCTTGATCTGAAAAATTCATACCAGCGTGTGTCTCTAACATTTTCTGAATTGCAGACAAGCTGTATCCTTCTTCACGGGCCTGAGCTGGCAAAATACCATCCGGCACAGAATCAAAAGGTACCCATCCGTACTCGGGAACGAATACCTCTGACCAGAAGTGCAAATCATTGGTGCGTACTTCTCGAGCACCGGAGACTTTGTTGGTAGTACCAATGCCATAACCACTTACAAGCCGAGCCGGTAAGCCAATGCTGCGACAGAGCACAACAAATGCTGAAGCAAAATCTTGGCTATTACCCAGCTTCCGCTCAAGTAAAAACTGCTTGACTCGATCTTCTGCCGGAGCGAACCCCTCAGGTTTAGAGGCTTCATAAGCAGCATGGGTACGCATCACATGGCAAAGCTTATCGGCCTGGCTAAACCAGTTACCAGTAGCACCGACAGCCTGGTTAGCAAAATCTACAACTTCAGGAGAGACACCTTCAGGTAGCTGCAAATAGTTTGCCAAGACTTTGCGTAATGACTTCTCTTGTTCAACACTAAGACCAGGCTCGTTACGCATTCGATTAGTATCGTAGAGCGGCAGCTGCGAGACCACCTTAAAAGTGGTGCCTTTGTTGATTGGATCGGAAGAAAGCACCATGCCGTAATCGTTTACAGTTATTTTCTTAGAGTCAAGCCCAACCGTCTGAGGTATCCAACAAACTGGAACAACGTTATCGAGATCACTAACCATTTCGTAAGCCTGGGTTATCTCAACCACCGGCATAATCTTGGGAACGATCAAGGCGTTGGCTTTCTTCATATCAAATATTGGTTTATCTGGTCGGAAGAATACAAAATTAATTGAATTGTCGGCGCCATAACCACTCAGTTGTCCGTCAAGTGAAAGCAACCGCTCTTCTTCAAGTTGTCTTTCAGCCTCAGCTTCTTCTAACTCAGCCTTTTTAGCCGGATCATTGACATTTGCTTGATCTAGACCTGAACTAGTAGTATCGCTAGCAGTATCAACCTCTAAGTCACCAGTAGTATTACTAGAATCACCAAAGTTACCTTGGGATGAACCTGACTTACTAGTAAGTGGCCTGATATTCATATTCTTAGTTTTCAAAGTATCTTTAGAACGGCTCCAATAGCGGCCGTCGAAATTATCAAAGACTGCTCTTCTTTCCCAAAACAGCCTCGTCGAACTGACTTTAAATAGAATTTCGCCAGTCTTCTGAAATGGATTGACATCCATATCGATCATTTTGGCTGAAATAATGCCGGGTGGAAGAGCATTCTTTTCTTTACCATCGTTGCCTAAAGCGTTGCTATTGCCACCGCCTTTGCCAGTTTTACTATCTTTGCCAGCTTTGCCAGTTTTACTATCTTTGCCAGCTTTTGCTTCTTTTTCTTTTTCAGCTTTCTCTTTTGCCTTGGCTTTGGTGTTACTACCAGACTTGGCATCAGCTTCATTCGCGGTCTTATCAGCTTTGCCGCCTTTAGAAGCCTTACTCGGTGTTTTCTCGGGCAACTGGGGAGCAGCATGCTTCTCAGGTTTAATCACCGGCGCTATTGCCGACTTATCTTTGTCCTCGCCAGGCTTAGCAAGGCCCAAGTTACGCACTGGCAATGTGTAAGGGTTTCTTGCTGGCTGCTGCTTCTGCGAATGATCCGTAAAGTCAGGAAGCAATCTAAGTAGATTGGCAAAACTCAAATTGCGAATGCTCGAAGTAATAATATCGATAGTGTCATCAGAGCGCGGCACAAAAACAAAGGCGAGGATGCTAATAAACGGAAGCAGAGCTAGTGTTAGCTGCGCACTGCCTCTTGGTCTGCGTCGTTTATCAGTGAAAGAAGAAGGCACTACGGGAGCTGCCAACATTGGTTTATCAAGCCAATTTGTCAGTGTGCGCGACATGCAATCGTAATAAAGCATCATCGTGCCAAGACTTATATAGGTCAAAACAGTGAAACCGAAATAGATACTGCGTGCCACGGGAGATAAGCAACAAAGAATTAGGGCTCCAAGCATGGCCGAAAGATTAATATCAGAACGAGACTTTAGATCAAAAGTGTGGAGGGCAAAAGTACCAGCGATAAAATGCACAACCGGTCCCCAGAAATCAGCAGGACCGTTCATTGGGTTTAGGAATTCCGCCAGAGCATTAGCACCGACGCCAAGCACACCAACTATGACAACACCTTGCATCCACTTCTGATTCTCATAGCGGTATTGGTACGCCACCAAACTACCTACAGTACAAAGCGTGAAGACTAATACAATTACAGGCCACGAGGTCTTGATAAAAGCACAGCTAGCAGCAATGCATGTCAGAGTCATGCAATAGACAATCACCCTCAAGGCGATCGAATCTTCTGGATGTTGAACTGCACTCTTACTCATAGGCCGTCAAAATCTCCTTCCCATTCAATTCGCGCTAGAACTGTTCCGGATGTCGGCCCTAACTCAGTGCGTTCATCTCTCTCTGTTTTCTTAGCAGATGCACCACGGCTCTTCGCATTGACAGCCTTGTCTTGGTTTTGCGACTCCATTCCTGGTAATGGCTGATTGTCGTCTTGCCAATTGGGTGATACTTCAACGACTTCAACTGGAAGGCAGATCACATCTCCACGGCCAGGACTATGCTTTACAATCTTCTCAGAGGTTGGTAGCACCGTAACAAGAGGCCGGTCATTGATGTGGTCCCAAGTTTCAGCTTCGTTCTTAGGTTCATCGTCAAACGACTTGCGATTGGCGGCCACCTTAGTGATCGGCTCGACCCTGGCTAATATTTCCGCGGTCAATGCTAAACCAGGCGGTATGTGCGGCAAGTCTACTAACAGGTCTTGTAAGTCGCCTGATTCAGTAGACGGATTAAGCAATAGCCTGGGCATATGGCCCAAATTGTGACCGAGGTGAACAAGCGAATTGACCAGTTTGACTGTCAATTCAAATTGTTCTTGACTGCGATAATTGGCTCTAAGATTAAGCAAGATATCAAAGACTGGTAAGATTTCAGAATCAAACTCTCGCACTAGCATTTTGCCCTGACGAGCAGTTGAGGCCCAGTGAATATGCCTCATGCTATCGCCGCTACGAAACTCCCGAACACTACGAAAACTGCTTGATTGATGGGTAATCACCGACGAAGAAGTAGCATGACCCATGGGCGAGACTATGCCACTCAATAGGTAGAGAAAATTACCAGATATCGGCAGAACATCAGGATAAACTGTAATGCTGGGCTTAGTCTCAGACAATGTCATTTTTACAGTGCGCGACCACCAGGCAATGCCAAGCGGGAAGCAAGTAGAAAGCTCTACGCTCTCTAGGAAATAGACACCGCGCATCAAAGACGGTGTAGGAAAACTGTACCATTCGGCACTATCAAGTTTATCAATATAGACAGGGTCAGGAGCTACCATGATGTCGCTGGGCCGACCATCAGCAGCTCGTTTAGTCATATTGACTGTCATTCTTAGAGCACGAGTAGGCACCACCCACGATATCGGCCCCAATTTAAAATGGCGCGTAATATTAACACGAATAGTGGCCGTCTCTAACGCTGCTACTTCTTGAGGCAGCAAATAACTAGCGGAAAGACCAGCCAATTCAAAGAATGGCAAAATAAAGCCCAATACCAGAGCGACAAGAAATGCAGCTGAAAGCAAATAAATCCATTCACTAGCAACAAAAGCGGCAAAAATATATAGTGCCACCGAAATTACTAGCAGCCCGAACTGACGACCTTCAAGGTAGACAGAGTAGCCGCGTCCAAGCGGAAGGCGAAAGCGACGACCGCCCGAAGAACCAAAGGCTTGCTCATGAGAAACCGGCCGACCAGGTGCCATACCAGATTGTTGTAGGGGCAAAGACTCTTGGCCTGGAATTTGAGCCCCTGGCTTTTTCTTGCTATCACTTGTACTTGTCCGACTTTTCGCACTCTCTGCGCCAGAACCAGCACCTTTTTTAGGCTGGGACGGGGACGGTCTCAAGGATTTTTTCGATGAGTTCTGCATGGCTGACCCGATTGGTCTTTACTTTTGGTAAAACACGATGACCGAAAACCGATGGTGCAAGCAACTTAATATCGTCTGGGGTAACAAAATCTCGTCCGTCGATAAAGGCGTTTGCTTGCGCCGCCCGAACAAGCAATTGCGAGCCCCGGGGGCTTACACCTAGAAGAACCGAGGGATGCCTTCTAGTACTTTGGACAATTTGAACAACGTAATTGACTAAAGCATCATGCACAAAAATTTTCTTAACACCGGCTCTAGCATTGAGAACATCTTCTGTACTAAGAATCGAATCAACATGAAAACCACCGTCACGCATAGTTTTTTTGATGATTTCAGCTTCTTGATCAGCTTGCGGATAGCCTAAAGACATAGACATCATAAATCTGTCTAACTGTGCTTCTGGCAAAGGGAAAGTACCATGGTGCTCAATTGGGTTTTGAGTAGCGATGACAAAGAATAGTTGTGGTAGGGGCCTGGTAGTACCATCACTGGTGACCTGCCCTTCTTCCATCGCCTCCAAAAGAGCCGACTGTGTTCGCGGAGTTGCACGGTTGATTTCATCAACAAGCAGAATGTTAGTAAATATAGGCCCTGGTAAAAAGTGGAAGCTATTGTCTTTCTGGTCAAAGATATTGACACCCGACACGTCAGACGGCAGCAAATCAGGCGTACACTGAATCCGCTTAAAATTAGCAGTAACCGAGTTGGCAAGGCTTTTAGCCAAGAGGGTCTTGCCAACCCCAGGTACGTCTTCTAGTAATACATGGCCGCCAGCAAGCATCGCTACAACAGCCAATTTAGCTGGCCTAGCCTGTCCAACTAGTGCCTTGCCCATGTTCTGGACCAATGCCTTCGCCGCGCCACTATAGGCCGAGGTAGCTCCAGGGCTCGTGCTAGCAAAGGCTTGCGGTTTATTCACTTTCTTCAGACCCTTCTATGTCGTCAAACTTAAAACCAATATCAAAGTTTTTCATACCCAGGTATAAGTTACACCTAAACTGCCTGAAATTAGCCGCAGGCGGAAGTCAAGCTACATGATTGCGTTATTTCGCCACTTTATCAGCCTCCTGCACCTATGCAAGGCTCTTTATTCAAATATAATTGCAAAGGAAGCAGGCAACAATCATTTACGGTTTATATCACTGTAGGAAGCGACGGATGTCAAACAACACCAAGTTTATTTTGATCGGACTAGCAGTTTGTGTGGTTCTAGGCGTCTTGCTACAAAATACTATTTTTAATGCACTGAAAAGTGATCTCGGCGGTACCACTGAACTATTACCACCAGACCAAATGGCCAAAAAAGCTAAGACAGAAGCGATTAAAAATCAGAAGAAATTTGAAAAAAGTCGGCAAACCCCATAGCCTTGGGCTGCTCACAACGATTTTTAAAGTGAATTTTCATCACCATCACCTAATTCGGCTTTAGTTGCCGGCAAATTTTCTGGCGAAACTCCGGGTATAACAACGGGCATAGGGCTTTCCATAGACTCAGCCTCGCGTTCTTCCCCTATGAGCATATAGCGGTAGACAACATTAAGTGCACTGGCCACGGGAATAGCAAAGATAATGCCAAGCATGCCATCAATTTTGGCTCCAATCATGATGGCAATAAATATCACAACTGGATGAAGTCCAATCTTGTTCCCTATATACCTTGGTGCCACTAAGTTATCCTTGAGCCACTGAAAAATATTGCAAACCAATAGTAAAACCACAACCTGACCAAGGCGGTTAGTAGGGACATTATCTAAACCGTTCAATGCCACCACAATAACGGCTGGCAAGAAGCCAATCGGTGGGCCTATTACTGGCACAACTTCCCAAATACCGAGCAGCACACTTAACACTAGGGCAAAGGGCACACCGATAATAAGATAAACAACTAACATTACTAAGCCAAAGAATAAACCTAGTACTAGTTGTCCACGAAAGAAAGCTTGCAAACTAACATCTATTTCGGCAGCCATATTTTTGAGCGAACGATGATAGCCCCGAGGGAAAGCTGCGATGACCCAATCTGTCATACGATAACCATCGAGCATAAAATAGAAAGACACTACTAAGATACTCAAGGCGTAGAGCAACCAAGTCATAGTAGACATAGCCACTTCACCAACCCGAGAAAAAATCATCGAAGTATCTGGTTTAGGAATATTCTGCGCAACAGTTGTCACTAAATCGATTGCCCTCACCTGTATTTGTGCAGCATGAAGACGCTCGTCAAGTGGAGCGAGAGAACGGCCGAAGCTCTCAATAGTGCGTGGCAATTCATGAAACACTGACTCAATTAACTGATTGATCTGCACTAGCAGTGATGGCACAACGGTTAGCGATAAAATTACTAAAATAACAGCGACAATGGCATAGACAACAAAAATCGAAAAGGCCCTGTTCTTCAAGAGCTTCTCTAACCAGTCGACGACACTGATGAACAAATAAGAAATCAGTATAGAAATGCCAAGAATTCTTACGATGTCTAAGAAATAGAGAACAAACTGACAGGCTGCACTAAAGATTATTAACGCTAAAACCACTATCACAAGCTTCCTCTGCAGCGATTGCAAAGGATCATTGGGTCGTTCAAAATTTGAATCTGGCACTGAACATTCCTTTGTTTTAAGGAGTAGGCTTCAAAGCAGCCTTAATAAAATCAATTTTTGCTTTTAGCTCACCAGGGATAGTGGCAGCAGTATAGCCCCTGATCTCCACTACCCTTTTATACTGATTAAAAGCCTCATCTAAATTTTTCGATTTTAGATAGATGTCGCCTAACAGTTCACAGTATTCAGAGCGATCTGGTTTGAGCATCAAAGCCAACTTGATTTCTTGCTCAGCAGCCTCAGAGGCAGAATTATCTGAGTTATCTGAGTTAACTTTGCTAGCCAAAAGGATCTGTGCTAGCCGGAAATGCGAATCGGTATCAGCTGGGTCCATTTGAATGGCTTGACGAAAAGCCGCCTCGGCCTCAGCCAATTTTTTTTGCCTCTGCAAAATTATACCGAGATTAAAATGATAGTCAGCTCTCTGTGGCCTGAGCTTAAGAGCGATACGGGCCTCTGCTTCTGCCAGCTGGCACTGGTCAAGATCTTTCAAGGCGAGGGCAAGATTATTGTGATAACCGGCTGCAGACGGATTGATTTGGATAGCACGTCGGTAGCAGTCGACTGCTTCTTTAAGCTTGCCGCTAGACTGCAACTCGATACCCTTTGAATTTAGTTCCCGTGCTTGGGGCGAGCCCCCTGTTGACAAAGGAGAAGAAGAACTAACAGAAGTAGGAATAGACCCTTGGGCCATGACAGGCAGAGCACAGAGAAGTGCCAACTGGACGGCAAAGGCCATAAAGGCAGTACGACTACAGAAGCTAGACCTAGTTATAGCAAGCATAATTGCAGACTTCACTCTCTCAACCAAATGCATATTACTCTGCTAAGCTTCACAGGTAAAGCTTGGCAAAGCCGAGCAAAATAAGCTAAGCAAAATAAGCTAAGTAAGAAAAGTCAAATAAGTTATAAATGCGCAATCGCCTTTTAGTTACCGCTCTGATAGTCACGATTTTAATAGACGTGGCAGGAATAGTCTTTTTCGTACTGTTTCTAACTCAATCAGGCAAGCTTCATAAGCTGCAAAAAGAGAAGCAAGCTATGGCTGCCAACCTCGCCGCCCTACGCAACACCCAAGCCTTCACCGTCGACAAGCCCCTTGAGCTTCCAGAGCGACATACATTTATATCAAAACTAGACGGAGTACACGATGTCTATGCCCTAGCGCCTCCAATGATTTTCGACGGCAGCAAAGATCTTACCCTGGTAATTTATTTGCACGGCATGGGTTCAAACGATCTTGAACCTTTTGTTTCACCCAAGCAGAACCCTATTGCCCAGAATATCCAAAGCCACTATCCAGCAACCATTATCGCATCTCCCAGTTATCGCTCCACGACTTCATGGGCTAACAATGCTGCAATTGCTGATTTAAACCAGAACATACACGAATTGATGGAGCGTTACCCTGTAGCCCGCATAGTCATAATGGGAACCTCTATGGGCGGCTGCTCAGCCCTTGCGTATAGTTATCTAGCAGCCGAAGACATCAAGGCCAAAATTGTTGGAGTAGTAGCCTGCGAAGGTGCTGGAGACTGGCAAGCTCTCTATCGCAAAACGCCATCACGCCTGGTAAAAACAGGCATGATTATTGGCCTGGGTGGCCCGGTCGAGGCTGTGCCCAATATGTATCAAGAGCGCAGTATCGCCAGCAACCTAGAAAAAATAAGGCCGGGCACAAGATTCGCCTTAATTTCAGCCAATCAAGACACAGTCATACCACCATTCTTTCAAAAAGAACTAGAGCAAAAGCTAACGGAAGCAAAGCTGCCTACAAAGCTGATTTCAGTTCCCGACAAGCACGGCGTTCCAGCCTCTGAGTTTTATTTAGAAGGCTTGAATTTTGTCTTAGCAAAATAAATTAAGAAGAGACTTTTTTCCAGAGCCCTTGGCTATGAAGTTCCTTCCACTTATCGCCTTCTTTAACAAACACTTTAGTGTCATGTGATTCGTAAACTACAGGATGCTTGCCACCCATCACCTTTCGCAAAACGCAGGTAACCGTGGCAGTATTGCCATGGACCTTAGCATAAGGCTGACAAATCGTGTATGAAACGGCATGGGTCTCAGAGGCCTGCACCGATTGCTCGTAGCGCTCTTTGATACGATCAATTACTTGCTTCTTGCCCACAAGTAGCTGCTTTGTAATATCGTCAAAGGTAGTGACGTTTTCGTCAAAATACTCGGCAAAGTGCTCAAAGTCTCCTTTGTTTATAGCCTTGGCCATTTCGTGCAGAGTATCAATTACCTTTTGCGATTCGACACAGGCAGCATGGGGATCAATGCAAGCAACGTGACACTCGTCTTTAGCCGCTTTGCTATCGGCGGCCGAGGCGCAGTTAATATTAGAGCAACAAATAAAGCTCAAAGCCAATAAAGACATAAGCGGAAGATGAAGCTTATGAGGCAATCTAGACTGTTTGTTCACCATCATTATTCTCCTCGGCCCTTGTTCTTCTAAGCACTTACTGTGCACGGTTCATAGCTGTTTCAACATCGCGCAACGCGCGATCGTTATCGCGCAAATAGCTATTGACTGTATCTAGCTGCGTTTGCAACGCTGAAATTCGTACGGCCAGACGATTGGCTTCGCCCTGCAAATAATTTCTTTGGTCAAGCAACGCGTCGCGGCTACGCTGAAGACTGCCGTATACTTGGGAATTGGCGGCCATCGAAGCAACACAGGCAACAACCAGAAACTCAATTGCCATAACGACAATCAAAGTCGATACCTTTAAATTTACGGTTGCAGGCACCGCTTTTTCGAACTTCATTTCAACTCCATAGACCCAGAGCCAGCGAAGTTTATAATATTAACGCACTCTCAACTAGATTTCAAAGGGCAAACTAAAAGTATATGTCAACCGTAATATCAACGAAAATTACAGCCCAACTGCAAGAAGAGCTAATCGAGAAACTACTTGACCTCGCTTTCTTGGAAGACTTCGGCAGCATAAACGAAGACCCAGAGCAGCCTTTTGACCTCACCACCTCAGCAACTGTTAGCCCCAAGCTGAAAACCAGTGCCGAAATACTCTTGAAAGAACCCGCCGTAGTGGCTGGATTGCCCTTTTTAGCCCGGGTAATGGAACGACTAAGCAAGGACGTGACGATTGAACTACTAGTAGCCGACGGTACTTATATAGAAGCAGTAAATCCAGTGGTCGTTGCTAAATTGAGCGGTCCAGCTCAAGCCATCCTCAAAGGCGAACGTCTGGCACTCAATATCATGCAAAGACTTTCTGGCATCGCCACTCAGACTAGACGCTACACTAACCTAGCTAGCCCCAAGGGCATTGCCATACTTGACACCAGAAAAACCTCGCCAGGCTTGCGCGTGCTTGAGCGTTACGGGGTGCGAGCGGGCGGCGGTAGCAACCATCGCTTTGGTCTATTTGATGCAATTCTCATTAAAGATAATCATCTCAAAATTGCTGGCGGTGTAAAGCCAGCCCTCGAAGCTACAGCCAAGTTTCTCAAGACCCATCCTCACTTACAGATGAGTCAATTATTGTCAGTAGAAGTTAGTGACCTTGACGAGTTACAAGCTGCCTTAGATCTTGGTGCTAAGCGTGTGTTGCTGGACAATATGAACCCAGAAGACGTACGGCAGTGTATCCAAAAGATATCCGACAATAGCAAGGCGAATACCAATGAGTACTTTGTTGAGGTCTCTGGTGGCATTACTTTAGAGAATCTCAATGGCTATCTCATTAATGGAGTAAATGCCATCTCGATTGGCGCCCTTACACATTCTGCGCGCAATATAGATCTTTCACTTGAGTTCACAGACTAGATATTGACTTGTATCTGGCAGACAAATAGCTGATTAAGTTTCTTGCATCTTATCTCTTGACAGCCAGGCTAAGGTCTCACCATTTAAGGCTTTCAAGCAAGAAGTCTTAAATACCGACAGCCATTTCTCTAGATTCCAAAATGCTAGCTAACGTTATACACTTGCATACATCTTCAGTTTGTCTTTATTTTTCAAAACGAGTTAATGAAGCAGTTGAGCTGGTACTTCTCCAGTTTAATGTTCTACTTTGTCTATGTTGAATTTGCATCACCCCCACACAACCGTTAAATTCAGGCAACCCGCAGGTCAGGTAAGGAAAGCACTTATGAACCCGCCCACCAAAGTTTTCATCGTCGACAGCGACCGGCTGGCACTAGTCACGCTGAGCCTTTGGCTTGAGCAGCACAAAGACTTCGAAGTGGTCGGCACCGCTCTGCCAACAAGCAAGTTAGAGCAAAAGATTCGTGAAAGCCAGGCCGATTTAGTGGTACTAAGCCTGTCCACAGTAGGCATCGAAGCAGTATCAACCTTGCGTCGGGTCAAACATACCTACCACGATCTTCCGGTCATTATTTTGCACCAAGGCGATGCCAAAACCATCGAAGGCCCGCTAACAATTGAGTCTGATGCTCAACTTTCACCAGATGCTAGTTTGAAAGATTTAGTTGAAGCCATGAGAAAACTTGGCCTCCGTCAAAAAGTCGTGACTGGCTCGCTAACCACTAGCATGCTGACTAAGGCTGGCTAACAAATTTAGTGTACTTTGTCGAACTAATTGTTGTTTGCATAACCCTAGTGGTCTTGCGAAGCTTTTTGTCGGGCGAAAATATAAGAGAAGACAGCTGTTCTGGCGAGCATCTTGATTTAGCACCCGTAGAAATTGCTTATTTATCGCGCAACGGTGACACTACTTTTGCTCTGAGCATTTTAGTATTCGACATGCTGCATAGAGAAGTAAAGAGCCGATTGAATAGCTCAAGCGAGCCAATGTTAGCCTCTGCTTCGTCTACTTCCTCTTCTTCCTCTAAACTTCCGGCCATCGCGCCGACAACAGTAGGTGCAACCTACTACGAAATCAGACTGCGCGAGATAATAAGGTCGTCACTGAAGAACTGGGGCGCAAAAACACTTGATGCAGCTGGTCTAAACTACAAAAAAGATCCAATTGGCTTCATTCGCCGCTTGCCCTTACTTTATATATTTCTGTCCAAGGCCTTAAAAGGTACGGCAAAAGAAATATTGACTGACCCCCGGCAACTGAGCAAATATATTTCAAAAACAGGCCTAATGCGAATCTTGGCCCAAATCGGATCATCCGGCCTAAGACAAGAGTTTGAAGAAGGCCTAAGAGGTGAGCTTCTAGCCAAAGGCTTACTGCTAGAACCTCAGCCAAGGCAAAAACTGGCAACAATTTACTCAATCTGCTTCATTGCTGCCCAGATAATGTTCGTCACCCTGCTACTGCTAGCGATACCAAACCACGCTCACGCTCTGATCATATTTATCGTGTCTGCACTCACAGCTTGTAGTGTTAAAGCTGCTATCGGAGCCCGTTCGTTCATACCGCTATATGAAGACCTCTGTGAGGTATTGAACCATGCCACCAGACGTAATTTTCGCATTGCGATGCTGCAATTTTTTATACACCTAGTCAATATCATTTTGAACGGTTTGAGCATTTTTGTATTTTTCATTCTTCTTCTAATGGGCTCACTAGTTCTCTATTTAACTAAAACTGTCGATACGCCAGCGACCTACCTGATGTTGTTGAGCATGATGCTAGCCCAATACATTGCAGCCGGTTATTTGCTAGAAGCCTACCGCCTCAGCCTCTCAGAATGCAGCTCACCTCTGGCCCAAAGGCACATAAAATTACTCAAGCTGCGCTACCGCAGCTCATCTTCAATAGATGCTCTAAAATCAGTTCTACTCAGTACTGAATATGACTCTGAGCTTTCTTACTTGCTTTCGATTTATGGTATTGAGACTCTCTTCTTCATATAGAACAAAAACAAAACATGTCAAAAAAAATAGAACAGAACACAAAAGTAATAGTCACTGGCGCCTCGACAGGTATCGGCCGGGGCTTAGCTCTGCTACTTGCAGAGAAATACAAAGCCCAACTCGTCTTAACCGCCCGCAGCGAAGGTGACCTAACAAGCGCAAAAGAGCAAGTTATCGCCCTCGGTGGCAAAGCCGAGATTTTGGTTGGTGACATAGCGGCAGAAGGTATGGTGGATAAGCTTGTAGAAAAGTGTCTCAACGCTTATGGTGGCATTGATATTATCGTCAATAATGCTGGTATGGCCATACCCGGCAAATTCGAAAATCTTTCTATGGCAGACTGGCGGCGACTATTCGAAGTCAATTTTTTCACACCGCTGGCTCTCACCTATGGAGCCCTGCCTCATTTAAAAAAATCGAATGCTGGCAAGATCGTCAACGTGGCATCGGTAGCTGGAAAAATATCTTTTCCTGGCAGTGTCAGCTATTGCTCAAGCAAGTTTGCCCTGACTGGGCTTTCTGAAGGTTTAGCTGCCGAAATTGGCAATCTCATTGATGTCATTACAGTTTGCCCAGGCTGGGTGCGCACCGAATTTTTTGAAAAAAACGCTGTGGCCGGGCAGAAAAACCCAACCCTGATTGCTGAGCGCCATGATCTCAGTGGCGTACTAATGAAGCACGTACTTAGTATCAGCACAAAGCAATGTGCCAGCGAGATAGAACGAGCACTGGCCCGCGGTGGATCTCACGAGCTAATTCTCACTCTTCCTGGTCAATTTGCCGAACGTCTTCATGGCATGGCACCAGGGCTGATGCGCTTCATTGCTCGAGGCATACCGGCTGAGTTTCCGCAGAAGAAATAAAAGATAGCTATTGCACCGGAAGTGGATCAGTAATTTCCCGATGTCTTTTTGAATACGACGAAAGTATTGTTGGAAAGATCCGAACTACCTAGCATTTAATTCAGCCTTACCACTAACAATTACAAAACGCAGACAATTATTAGCTCGTCTTCGCTTCAAGCAGAGGGCGCTGATATTGCTCGGCACCTTCGAGGAGAATTATGGAAGTCATATCCCAAGATTTACAGGACGCTGCAGCACCAACAATGCTGCGACAAAAAGAAACCCTAGCTTCCATTGAAATTAGCCTGCTTGCCTTAGCGCTGGCAATATTAGTTGTATGTGCAGCATGTTTATCACCATTACTATTTTATGGTCTATCGGTCTTTCCATTCTCCACTCCAATAGTGCAACTTATAAATACATTGCCAACTGAAATACTGCCAAAGCTTGCAGATCCAGGAGCGCGGCTGGCTGAGGCATTACATTTGGAAAGTGTGTCAACAACCAGCGCCAGCCCTGGAGTAGTTAGGGTAAATAATCTCGCTATGCTGGAAGCTCTTATCGATGTCATCGCCAGTGGGACCGAATTGGTTATGATAGCAGTCGGCAGTTTCTTCATCCTAGCAACTCTCTTTCACAGTCGCAACGCTAGGCGCCTTGCTTCAACCGTAGTAAAAATGAGCCATACAAACATACTAAGAGATCCAATAACTATGCACTGCCTGGAAAAAGGCACCAGATTAATTTGCGCTGGAATTATGGTACCAGTATTTATGAAATGGTTGATTGCCCTAGCTCAAGACGCAGCTCTGTTCAATTGAGTCAACGAGTATTCTCGATACTCGCCGCCCTAGCTTTTGCAGCAAGCCCCCAGAGCGGAGTTGTCGACTCTTTATTGAGTACTGAGCACTTAATAATCCTTGCAAGATCGGCACAATCTGCCAGAATTGCAAGGATTATTGCAAATTCAGCTATTCCATATACTTCGAGCGAATCATCTGCACCCGTCTATCGAGTGTGACTGCTTCAGTAGAGCGGTTCGTCTTGCGCAAAAGCTCAGCGTAGTTCTCTAGGCAGGCTGCAACATAGGCGTGGTCAGGTCCTAGGGCGTGTTCCCAAATTTCGATGGCACGCCGATAAAGACTCTCAGCCCGGGCATGGTTGCCGTGTTGATGGTAAAGCCAACCCAAATTATTGAGGCTCTCAGCCACTTTCGGATGATCCGGGCTAAGTACCCGCTCGCGAATAGCCAGCGCCCGTCTATGCATTGGTTCAGCTTGGTCAAACTGCTCTTTGGCCAAGAACAGAGAGGCCAGATTATTCAAAGCATTTGCCACACTCGGATGATCTGCCCCATGCAACCGCTCCTCAATTTTCAGAACACGTCTAAACAGAGGCTCAGCGTCAGCCCTGCGGCCCTCTTCGGCATAAATATTGGCCAAAGAGTTGAGAATCTCAATTAAACTGCCATCTTCCAGCCCTAAATAGCGCTCTCTAATCTTAAGCCCGCGTCTCAAGACTTCCTCAGCTTCATTAAAACGGCTGAGGGTCATATAGAGATCGCCAAGATTACTCAAAGCAGAAGCAATATTGAGGTGTTCCGGCCCCAAGACTTTTTCTTGCAAACTCAAAGCGCGCTTGAATAACGGCTCAGCATCAGCATATTTGCCTTCTGCCAGGTACACCAAACCAAGATGGTTCAGGGCAGCAGCAACATCAGGGTGATCAACGGCTAAGAGTCGCTCGCGCATGGCCAAAGCCTTAACGAACAATGCTTCAGCCTCTTCAAAGCGGCTATCGTGATAGAGCAGTAGTCCAAGCGAAATGTAGTAATCGGCCAAATCAGGGTGATCTGGGCCGAGGGATTGCTCCATATCTGGTAGAAGCCGCAGCAGGGCGTCTACATTTTCGTCGATGGACATGACTATCGTGGATCCGCGGTTACTTTCCTCTACCTTCATATCTTTTCTACCAGTGCAAGGGGATCTTCTAAACCTGTGCATTGAAATATAAATGCAAGGCTAGAAAGCTTTTTAGGTATGCCCAAGTAATTCTTGAAATATCCCTGCGCCCAGCACTCTTAGACTTTTGCTACTTGTCGCGTTCGCCAGAGACCAATGTCGCCTGAGCCGCGGCCAAACGCGCTACCGGCACCCGGAAAGGTGAGCAGCTAACGTATGAGAGACCAAGCTTATGAGCAAAGGCGATCGATTGAGGCTCTCCGCCATGTTCGCCACAGATGCCTAGCTTCAAGTCAGGCTTAGTCTTACGACCCAAATCTACGGCTATCTGCATTAATTTGCCGACCCCATCAAAGTCTAATACTTCAAAAGGATTGCTATTGAGCACTCTTTGTTTAGAGCCGAGACAATCTACTCCATCGAGGTAGCGCTGCAAGAACTTGCCTTCAGCATCATCGCGAGAGTAGCCAAAAGTCATTTGGGTGAGATCGTTTGTGCCAAAACTAAAGAACTCAGCATGTGCAGCAATTTCATCGGCAGTAACGCAAGCTCGAGGAATCTCTATCATGGTGCCGAATTTGTAGACGATCTCGCAGCCTTCTCTCTCCATAACTTCTTTGGCAACGGCTTCTAGCTGTTGTCTAGCAAATTTCAGTTCATTAACATGACCAACAAGTGGAATCATGATTTCAGGCAAGACTTCGAGGCCTTCTTTCTTAACGGCAATGGCTGCCTCAAAGATAGCCTGGACCTGCATCTTATTAATACCGGGATAAAGCAAACCTAAACGGCATCCTCTTAACCCCATCATCGGATTAGCTTCCTTCAGCTCGCCGACCTTTTTCAGCAGCACTTCCTTTTCACGCAGCTGAGAACCAGTCACACCTTTGGCGCGCATGGTTGCAACTTCTTCTATTAGGTGTTCTTCTTTAGGCAAGAACTCATGAAGAGGTGGGTCTAGAAGACGTATTGTGACTGGCAGTCCGGCCATAGCCTGGAATATACCGGTAAAGTCTTGACGCTGCATTGGCAAAAGCTTAGCCAAAGCCTCTTCACGCTCTAAATCGGTATTAGACAAAATCATTTGTTGCATGACCGGCAGACGATCTTGAGCCATAAACATGTGCTCGGTGCGACAGAGGCCGATACCTTGAGCACCAAACTCTCTAGCCAATTTGGCATCTTCTGGGGTGTCAGCATTGGTGCGAATCAAAAGAGTTCTTACTTGATCGGCCCAATCAAGCAGTGTTTTAAAGTCGTGAGAGAAGTCAGGATCGTGGGTGATTATTTGTCCTTCGAAAATTTCACCAGTTGATCCGTCAATTGAAATTAAGTCACCTTTCTTGAAGAGCTTGGTGCCAACATACATTTCTTCGCGCTCAAGGTCGATTTTGAGAGCCTCACATCCAGCCACACAGGGTTTACCCATGCCACGAGCGACAACAGCGGCATGGCTGGTCATGCCACCACGACTAGTGATAACACCTTGTGATGGAACAATGCCATGAATATCATCTGGACAGGTTTCAATTCTTATGAGGATTACTTTTAGACCTTGACTGGCCATCTTTTCAGCTTCATCAGGATTGAAAATAATTTTGCCAATAGCCGCTCCAGGAGAGGCATTAAGCCCAGTAGCAATCAGGCGATTCTCGCTCTTGGCTTTAGCTTTGTCTTCAGCAATAAATGAAGGCAAAAGTAGCTGATTTAGCTGCATTGGCTCAACTCTATTGAGAGCTTCTTCTCGGGTGAGAATACCCTCAGCAACCATATCGACAGCAACTTTAACGGCAGCAGCTGCGGTGCGCTTGCCGCTTCTGGTCTGCAATAAATAAAGTTTGCCTTGTTCAATCGTAAACTCAATATCTTGCATGTCACGATAATACTGTTCTAGGCGACCAACATTGGCTAAAAGCTCTTCGTAAACCTTAGGCATACCTTTTGCCATATCAGAAATTTTCAATGGTGTGCGTGTACCAGCCACCACATCCTCGCCCTGGGCATTGACTAGATACTCCCCGTACAAAAGCTTCTCGCCTGTGCTAGGGTTGCGAGTGAAACAGACTCCAGTAGCCGATGTATCATCAAAGTTACCAAACACCATTGATTGGACATTTACAGCAGTGCCCAAATTGTGATCAATTTTATTGAGATTACGGTAATAAACTGCACGACTATTATTCCAGGATCTAAATACTGCCTCTACAGCACCTTTTAATTGCTCTTTTGTGTCTTGGGGGAAAGGCTTGCCTGAGCGCGTTTGCACTAGTGCTTTGAACTGCTCTGCCAATTTCTTCAAATCGTCGACAGTGAATTCAGCGTCACTTTCAATTTTAAGTTCTTCTTTCAGATCTTCTAGCAGATCCTCAAAACTGTCTTTGCTAATCTCTAGCACCACACTGCCATACATGGCAATAAAGCGACGATAGCTATCCCAGGCAAAGCGGGCATTGCTGGTTAAAGCCGTGATTGATTCTACAGTCTGGTCGTTGAGACCAAGATTTAAAATCGTATCCATCATGCCAGGCATCGAGAACTTAGCACCAGAGCGCACAGACAAGAGCAACGGATTTTTCAAATCGCCAAGGGTGCGACCTACTTTCTTTTCAATGTGGGCCAGCTCAGCAATTACTTCATCAAACAATCCAGCAGGCATTGTTTGAGAGTTTTCAGAATATTGGCGACAGCAAGAAGTAAGTATAGTCAAACCTGGTGGAACATTCACCCCAGAATGAGTCATCTCGGCTAAGCCAGCACCTTTACCACCAAGCAAATCTTTCATCGCATCACGATTGCCAGCAAAAGCATCATAGCCTTCTTCAAAAAGATAAACGCGCTTAGCCAATTTCAGCTGTGCATATTTATCCTTTAATTGAGCTTGACTGCTTTCTGTCATACTCACCATGATTTCTCTCTCCATTTATTTATGTGGGGCTTCGGCACTAAGTAAGATCTGGGACTGAGTTAGGATTATTCACGGACATGCATGTATATTTCAGAAGATGTTTCTTCAATGGCTTTAGCTGAAACGTCTAAGATATGGCATTTTAGCTCTCTAAAAATTTTCTTGGCATAGCGATTTTCCTGCATAATGCGATCAGGATCCGCGTAATCACTACTTCCAGGCATTCCAAGAACAGCGGCTCGGGTACTTCTAATTTCTTGTAATTGATAAGGGTCAATTTTTAAGCCAAAAATACGCTTGGCTGGTACTTGAAACAAAGCTAGAGGCGGTTCAACACCATATACTATCGGCACATTGGCAGCCTTGAGGCCATAGTGATGGGCTAAATACATGCAGTTAGGAGTTTTACTAGTGCGCGAAACACCAACTAGAACAACATCAGCCTGCAAAATTCCATCGGGATTCTTGCCATCATCAAAACGTATGGCAAAATCAACAGCCTCGATACGCTTAAAATAAGTCTCGTCGAGCAAGTGTAGCCGACCAGGCTGCGAAAGCGGTTGCGCTCCGGTCAAATTGCCAATACGCGCCATCAAACCACCAATTAAATCTATGCTTGGTACTTTGTATTTATTGGCTTCAGCTTCGAGGGTCTCTCTGTATTCAGGCAGAACCAGGGTGTACGCAATGATTGAGCGTCCCTGCGAAATTTCTTTCACCATACCAGGAATTTGCTGCGAACTACGCACCTGCGGCATTCTATAAATAGAAGCATGTCCTGGAGGAAACTGCACAAGAGCAGCGCGAGCAACAGATTCAGCGGTCTCTCCACTTGAATCAGACATAGTGTAGATAATCAGCTCGCTCGAATTGGAGGGAAGCTTAAGCTCGTTAGCCAGAGTCTTACTTGAGTCATGCTGTGCGTCTTTCACTTCTCACTCACGGCGGTGCTGACGCTAAATAAGTAGCACATTTTGCCTCAGAATTGGTCCTACGATATATATGTTTTATAGTTGGCTCAAGCTCAACCCCAAAACTGTGAAAGGAAAGGCTAGAATAAGGCTGGAGCATTAAAATTAAACATCGGCAGCAACGAACTGAAGCAAATAACTGAAGTAGACAATTGGATCCCCAAGAATTTACAGTTAAACAAGCAACAGCTGCCGATCTCATCGGCACTAGAGTTGGTCACGCCTATGTCATCACTGGGGTGCTTGGCGTCGGTGGCATGGGCAATGTTTTCAGGGCCAGTCAAGAAACCATTGGCCGTGACGTAGCCATCAAATTCTTACCGGTAGAAATTGCCACTGATGCCACTGCCGTCCAAAGGCTTGGCCGTGAAGCCAAGGCCTTGGGGCTGTTAAACCACCCTGGCATAGTTACAACTTTCGATTTTGGATTTACAGAAAAGCGCGAGCCATACCTAGTTCTAGAGCTAGTTGAGGGCAAATCTCTCCAGACAATTTTAGATCAAGACAAGCGGCTAGAGACCGTCCGTGCCCTGCAGATTTTCGTACAAATTTGCGAGGCAATGAGTTACGCACACAGTCAAGGTATCATCCACCGTGACCTCAAGCCACTCAACATCATGATTGGTATAAGAGAACAGTTCGAGTTCGCAAAGATACTCGATTTTGGCATCGTCAAACTAACATCGGAAGTACAGCAATTAACTAAATCAGGTGAGATTTGGGGCTCTCCTTTTTACATGAGCCCAGAGCAGTGTACAGGCGGAATGGTTGACAACCGCTCGGATATTTACAGCCTCGGGGTAGTAATGTTTCGCTGCCTAACCGGTGAAGTACCTCATCGCGGCGCCAGTTTTCCAGAGACCATAGCGCGCAAACTATCTGAGTACCCACCCTCATTTGAGAGCATTGCTCCCGGACTAAATTTACCAGAGAAACTTGAAGCGCTTGTTTTGAAGTGCCTACAGAAGCAACCAGACGAGCGCTTCGCCTCAATGCAAGAATTGAGAACTGAACTTCTCAAAAGCTATCCCAACCGCCTAGAATCAGAAGCAACACTCACCTATGAGAAAGTAGCCGCAGTTGGCGCACCAAATGAATCTGTGACCAGCAAATATACGAATACTAAGTCTGAAATTACGGGAACTGAACGGAGCAGGCACCAAGAGAGAGAACCAGTGTCGCCAAGCAATGCTATTTTATCTGCCACCGGGTTTCCAAGGGAATCAAAAGAAATCTCGAAAGTAGTCAGCCCAATTCCTGCTGGAGCAAAGCAAATGCTATGGGTGGTTCTTTCTTTTCTGCTCATAGTTGGCGCCCTAGCAGCAGGCATATTTTACTTCTACCAAAATCAGAAGAATACAAGGACAAGCACTCCAGCTAAGAGCAATATAGATTCTGGTGCCAATTCTAAATCTAGTACTAATAGTAATACTAATACTACAGGCGGTGAGTCTACCGCTGGCCCTAGAACTGCTCCAAACTTTTCTGCAACGCCAACTACAAGAATACCTGTTGAGAGTTCGATCAATAATCCCAAAGACCAGACAGATTCCAGCAAGCCAACTAAGACCATAAAGAGAGCTGTGAAAAAGCCCGTGAAACCGGCAAAGAAGAAAGCTAGCTCAACGACTCAGACAGCGGCGCCAAGAAGAAACCGCACCCTGCGTGACATCCTTCGCCACACAGGACGAGAAGTTATTCAAGAAATTAAACCTTTGAGACGGTTAAGGCATAACGACCCAAATAGTTTCTATCGCGAGTTTGGTGGCCGCTAGCTTACTCATTCAATTTGACAGCTAAATTCAAAGATTTGAGAATGAGCAAGAGATCAACCCCTTCAGATATCACTTTGATCAAATTACCCTGATTGACTCGGGGCACTGAGATAGACGGGCTAAACTTAAGGCATCCCAGATAAGGAGCCTTGGTACGCGAAGCCAGCAGCAATGCCACTTCAGTTCGAGTTAACTTACTCTCTAGCACCTTTCCTTCGTTGGCCTGGGTCTCTACCGTTACCAGGCCAGTGATTGGCAGCTCTTGCATATAGCTATATGCCAAAACCAACTTTTCAATTGCTTCCTGGTTATGGTGCGCCACAATTATGCACGGATAGCCAAGCTCCCGAGCGAAATCTCTAGTGTCTTTCCATGAATGGGCCAAGGTACCAACATTATTCTGCTCAAAACTCATTGGCGAAGCACAACCACCAGGGGTCTCGACAAAGCTAAAGCGGCTGGATTCGTGGCCTACCGACAGAGACTGCGCCCATTGGGCTTCAGATAGATTTTTAGCAGATGAAATGATAGAAGCTGGATAATTGCGCGGAGTACCGCTGATTGAGCAAATAAATGAGATCTCAGACTCAGCCCGCTCTTTAGTACCAAGAACTATCGGTTTAACCGCCCGCACATCAACACCTTGTTGACGCAAAAGCGCAGACAAGCCCGTCATAAAGACTGTTTTACCGCAACCGGCCTCAGTACCAATGATAGTGAGGCCTTTTTGAGCTAGAGTTCCGGTTGGCATAAATCAACCCATCTTGTGGAACCACAAGAATATCAATTTGACTGCAATAGTTCACAAAGAGAGAAGAGAAATTCAAATTATTATCTTACATGTGCAGCCAAATGGTCGGCATCTTGAATACGCTTATGCACAGCTTCTAGTGCGGCTTTTAGCTGTACGTCTTTACCATCCTCTGGGGCCCTATGAACACCGGCTGTTGGTTTTTCTTGCCACCAAGGGCCTTTTTTATCTTTCAAGTCTTGCTCCGAAAGTTCGATAGCAAGGTCAGGTGAAATTCCTTTTTTGTGGATATCAGTGTCGCTTGGTGTGAGATATTTGGCAATGGTGACATTGACACCGCTGCCATCTTCGAGGCGGTTAATACCTTGTACAAGACCCTTACCAAAGGTTCTCTGACCAACAAGAATGGCACGATTATTATCATGCAAGGCTCCAGATGTAATCTCAGAAGCAGAAGCGCTGCCTTTATTGATCAGTAGCGCTAAGGGTTTCATGCAAATAGGGTGCCCATCAGATTGGGCTGGTGTTTTATAACCATCGCGGTCGACCGTCGATAGTATATTTCCAGAATCAAGAAACATATTTGAAATATCGATAGCATTGGTCAAGAGGCCACCAGGATTGTCACGCAAGTCAAGCACAATTCCTTTGGCACCAGAGAGCTTAGCAATGGCCTCCTTCATTTCACGATTGGCTTGCTGTGAAATAAAACTAGAGAGTCTAATGTAACCTACTTCAGAGTCAAGCATCTTGGCAGTCGGAATCGCTTTTATTGCAATTTCGGCACGCACCACTTTTACCTTAACTCGCTTACCACTTCGGGTTAAGACAAGATTGACAGGCGTGTTGATTTGTCCGCGAATATGCTTAGCAGCATCCTCAACGTTAAAGCCCTTAGTACTTTTGCCGTCAATCTCTGTAATTTCGTCAGAGGCAAGAATACCGGCTCGATAAGCTGGCGTATCTTCAATTGGGGTAATGACAATTACTTTATGACTTTCGGGATCAAGGCCAATCTGCACGCCAATTCCAAAAAGCTTGGCATCAATTTGCGACTTTTCATCGTCAAAAGCATCTCTATCTAAGAAACGAGTATACCGATCACCCAAGCTAGCCAACATGGTCTCGATAGCTTTGTGTGCATCTTCAAGAGTTTTCAACTTGCCGTCATAGCGGTGCTCCCAGCGGTCCCATGATTGACCAGTAAAACTAGGTTCATAATAATCTTCTTTGATCAGCCGCCAAACCCGATGATAGAGACCGTCAGGACGAATGGACGGAACTAAGGCAATGTTGTGGGCCAAGCGTTCTTTGTCAGGAAGGGAAGCAAGATAAGTATTTTGAGTTTGACCACCTAGTAGTCCGGAGCCGCCTAAAGCCAGTGATAGAGCAACTGGGAGTGCTAGAAGGTGTTTCCATAACATATAAAACAAGACCCCGACTTACTTTCGAAACGAAATCACTACCTTGACAAGCCCTTTATACCCAGTCACGCCAGGTTCTAGACGGTTTCAAGATTTTTTTCTGGTCCGTCTATGACTTGTCCAATGCAAATCCAGAGAAAAGTGCAGCAGCGAAATGCTAATTGGGCATTGGTCAGGTTAGTGCTACGATCAAGGCCATCTTCATTTAAACTTCCCGAAGACTGGCCTAGCAAAGAATTAGTCAACACACACACGAGAATCTAATGGCAACAAAATCACCTTCAAGCTCAGCCGATTTAGCAGATGCTTCTCTAGCAGACATAGGCATATTTGGCGGATCCGGCTTCTATAAACTCTTTGACAAATACGAAGAGAAATTGATAGAAACACCTTACGGACCGCCTTCTGCTGCTGTTGCCATTGGCACCATGGGTGGAAAACGCGTTGCTTTCATGCCGCGCCACGGTGAGAAGCACACTATTCCTCCGCACAAAGTTCCATTTAGAGCCAATCTATGGGCTATGAAGTCACTAGGCGTGACTAGACTAGTCTCCCCTTGTGCCGCAGGCTCACTGCAAGCCCATGTCAAACCAGGAGAATTTGTAGTTTGTGACCAGTTCATAGACCGCACCTCTGGTCGGGCAGACACTTTCTACGACGGACCAATCACCACCCACGTTTCACCAGCCGAATGTTACTGCCCCCAGCTGCGCGAATTAGCGGTCAAGGCTGGCGAGAAAGCGGGCATCACCATGCACCCTAGTGGCACAGTGGTAGTAATTCAAGGCCCTCGTTTCTCAACCAAAGCCGAGTCGGCTTGGTTTAACAAGATGGGCTGGGAAGTTATCAACATGACCCAGTATCCTGAAGCATACTTGGCAAAAGAACTTTCAATGTGTGTTGTCAATGTTTCACTGATTACAGACTATGATAGTGGAGTAACTGCAAACGTTGAGCCAGTTTCACATGCTGAAGTGATGAAAGTCTTTGCTGCCAATATCACGAAGCTGCAATCACTGTTAGTCAACTTAATTGAAACCATTCCTAATGACAGAGCAAAATGCACTTGTGCCGACACCCTCAAATCAGCCCGCGGTTAAAACACAACAAAGCCCAACACCCCAAGGCAAAGCACAGGAAGAGGAAGAGTAAGTAAAATGCTACGCAGCTTCTCACTTAATCATGTAGTGGCGCTGTTGGGTCTAGTTCTAGGCCTTTCATCATATTTGATGCTACACCGTTATGGAGCACCAGAGAAAGTCTGCGTTGGGGCTGGAATTTTGTCACTCTTAGTGGTTTCTATATTCTGGTCCAGCGTGTTGCTCGGCACAGACGATGACGAAGATGATTGACAAAGAATACTAACCAAGATAATTGACAAAAGTGACTGAAGAAGAGCAAAAACAGTAACGATAAGGATCAAGTCTGCGAATGAACTTTAAAAAAAATTGGCCATTTGATAAAGCGGCCAATAAAAACGCTTCTAGCTCGACTCACTGGCTGAGAGGCAATATAAAGATAGGTCTACTGCTGAGCCTGGCAATAATTGTGTCACCGAATGCAAGTAGCATAGCCTCCGCCGCCGACCCAGCGGAAAGCGCCAAGCCTGATATAAAGATTAAGAGCCCGCTAATTCCGGTCAATAAAGACTTTAAATTAGCCAATGGTTTAAGAGTAGTGCTCTCTGAAGATCATTCGGTGCCAGTGGTTTCAGTAGCGATTGTCTATGATGTAGGCGCCCGGGATGAAGTGAAAAAACGCTCTGGCTTTGCTCACTTGTTTGAGCACATGATGTTTCAGGGCTCTGAAAACGTCGGTAAGATGGACCATTTTAAATACATAGAGAGTGCTGGCGGTAGTCTCAATGCGTCTACCCACGCTGATTTTACTAACTATTTTGAAAAATTGCCAAGTAATCAGCTAGAACTTGCCCTCTGGCTTGAATCAGACCGTATGCGCTCACTAAAGGTTACCCCCGAAAAATTTGCCAATCAACTCGAGACTGTCAAAGAAGAAAAGCGCTTAAGGGTTGACAACCAGCCTTATGCACCAGCTTCAATCAAGTTAGAAGAACTGGCTTTTGACAACTGGAGCAACGGCCACCCACCAATTGGCTACTTCGAAGACTTAGAAGCGTCATCAGTAGAGGACGTACGTAAATTCTTCGATACTTACTATGCGCCAAACAACGCCACAATGGCTATCGTTGGCGATTTCAACAGCGACGAAGCCGCTCGGTTAGTGGAAAAATACTTTGCTACGATCCCCAGCGTACTGCTGCCAAAACGCCCAGACCTCAGCGAACCGGCACAGACCAAAGCTAAATATTTAAAAGTCGAGGATCCACAAGCTCAGGCACCGGCTTTCTGGATTGCCTGGAAAGCACCTGCTAGAAGAGAAAAGGATTTCTACGCTCTTAACCTGCTGCAAACTATTCTATCTACCGGTGAATCTTCAAGGCTCTACCAACGTCTAGTCAAAGATGATCAAGTGGCCTTGCAGGTTAACTGCTCATACGATGAGCGCCGAGGACCTTCTTTGTTTGAGACTTTTGTAGTCTACAAATCAGGTTCTACTTCTGAAAAAGTTCAAGAGGTTGTCTTTGACGAGTTAAACAAAATCAAAACAGCTAAAGTGACCGACGTTGAATTGCAAAAAGCAAAGAACCAAATATTGCGCCAGCTCTTCTCGTCTAACAGCCATTCTTCGCTACAACGGTCTTTAGGTCGAGCTGAACTTCTAGCAGAGTATACAGCCTTCTTTGGTGACCCTGGCTTGATCGACAAAGATGTCGAGGCCTATCTCAATGTTACAACCGATGATATTCAGAGGGTAGCAGGCAAAATGTTTTCAAAAGAAGGTTCCACTACTGTAGATGTCGTTCCGGCAAAGAAAAAGGAAAGTTAGAGTTTAGAAATGGAAAATAGATCAATCACAAAGCGACTCTTAAGCCTCACTGCCATAACACTATTAATGAATGGTTCCACAGGGGCCATAAGCCCGGCCTTCGCCAAAGCAGCCGCAGTAGCGAGCTCTATTCCGTCAGCTAAAGACGCTCCGGCTAAGAGCAATGCTATTCATATCAAGAGCGTTCCTATTCGGCCAACAATTCCGAAGGCAGAAAGCATTTCGCGTGCCCAAGTAACCAACACTGCAGTTGAAGCTTGGCGCAAAGTTGCACCGAAAATGTCTGCGCCGCGCCCCTTCAATCTTCCCGCCATAACTAGCTACACGCTTGAAAATGGCTTAGAAGTGCAAATGGTAGAAGACCATCGCTACCCATTTATCTCAGCCACAATTGGTTTTCGTGACGGCACGAGCAACGAACCCAAAGAGATGCTGGGCCTGGCTGACATGACAGCCGACTTGTTAACAGAAGGCACCATCACCAGAACGAGCAAAGAAATTGCCTCTGAAATAGACTTCATAGGCGGCGGCCTGGCTGCAAGCACAGACTACGATTACACCATATTGAGTGGTTCAGCCCTATCGCCCTACACAGAGCGACTGTTTAACGTGCTTGCTGATGTGCTACTCCATCCTAGTTTTCCTGAAAACGAATTGACTCTAAAAAAAATCAACCAGATACAGGCACTAACCATAAAGAGGGGCAGCCCTGAGTTTCTGGTAGAAGAGAGATTCAACAAAGTTCTTTTTGGGGAACACCCCTATGCGGTTATTGCCCCGACTGAAGAGTCGCTCAACAAAATCACCAGAAAGGACATTGAGGCTTATCACAAAGCTCACTATCAACCCAAACACTCAGTAATGGTTGTGGTCGGAGACTTTGATGGAAGCAAAATGCGCGAGCTAATTGCCAAAAAATTTGGCGAAAACTGGAAAGCCTCAGAAGTGCCACTAGCAGCTCAACCAGAAATGCCCAAGCAAAGCGGTCGTCGCATTTATCTAGTCGATCGCCCCGGCTCAGTGCAAACCTCTTTAAAGGTGGGCAATGTCGGAGTCAAAAGAAGCGATCCTGATTACTTCGCCATGGTAGTTATGAATCAAATTCTAGGTGGCGCGGCCCATGCCCGGCTATTTCTCAATATTCGTGAAGCCAAAGGCTATACCTATGGTGCTTATAGCCGCATGGCTGCACGCAAGCAGCCCGGCACTTTCTTCGCCGGAGCCAATGTACGCACTGAAGTGACAAACCCATCATTACAAGAATTTCTCTACGAGCTGGATCGCATGCGCACCACTAAAGTTACTGAAGCAGAACTGAAGAGCGCTCAGAACTATTTAGCTGGCTCCTTCCAACTTGGCCTAGAGACCCAAAGCGGATTAGCGCAAAGACTACTCGAAGCCAAACTATATGATCTACCTGATGATTTCCTCAAGACCTACGCTGACAAGGTTACGGCAGTACAAGTCGAAGATGTTAGAGCGGCTGCCCGCAAACTTATAGACTCTAACAATCTTGTGGTAGCAGCAGTCGGTGATGCAAAAAAAATTAGAAGTGACCTTGAATTATTCGGGCCAGTCACCGTATACGATGCCCAAGGCAAACTAAGCTCAATATCGAATGAGAAGAAGAGTCAGTAATTAGAAGTCACTCAAAAAAAATATTTAGGATAAAGCAATGGCAAAAACAGCACTAATAATAGTAGACATTCAAAATGATTATTTTTCTGGTGGCAAATTTACTCTGACTGGCATGGATGAAGCAGCCGACAATGCCGCCATACTGATTGATAATGCCCGAAAGAATGGGGACCTGGTAATTTATGTACGCCATGAATTTCCCACGGGTGATGCTCCATTTTTCGCACCAGGCTCTGAAGGGGCTAAGATACACAAAAAAGTGAAAAACATTGATGGCGAGCACGTGATAGTCAAAAATCACATAAACGCTTTTAGAAACACCGACCTAGGCGAGATACTAGATAACAACGGCATAGATGAAGTGGTAATTTGTGGTGCCATGAGCCACATGTGCATTGACGCAGTCAGTCGAGCAGCAAACGACTTTGGTTATGACGTAATCGTTGTGCATGATGCCTGTGCCACTCGTGACTTGGAATTCAATGGCAAAACAATTGCGGCCAAAGACGTACACAACGCTTATATGTCGGCCTTGCAATTCGGTTATGCCAAGTTAGTTACAACCGCAGAGCATACTGCTGCGCTACAGTTAACTAAATCAAAATAGATTACTTTTTTCAATTTTATGTGATGGATTTGCAGTGGCTATCGTGAAGTCAGGCTGTTAAGTTCGCGGAGTTCGAGTGGCCACCGATGTTAAAGCGAACTTTCCTGGTCAGCCAGCCTGGCATGCGATGAGCAGATTGCGCAAGTTCTCGGACATCTTCATGAGTGAGAGTACCCAAGGCTCTAGTCACTGCTGAGTTATCACAATTCTTCTCACCGACAAACCAGAGTGCGCTTATGATCTCACCAATTGGTGAATCACCAAGCGCAACTTTTCTTGGAGAGCAACTCTTTAGCGAGATTTCTCGCTTGACTGATTGGAATGCGCTACTGACTCCGTATACACTGAATAGTTGTCGATCTTGAGCAGCAGCAACCAGTCCAATTTTTCTTGCTATATCGAGACCGTGAATTGCAACTTTCTTTTGAAAAACTTCCGCTTTGAACATTGCCACTGAGTGTGGTTCAAAGTTTTGTTCGTTTGTTCTCAGTGTGAAAAGGCCCCAAGCAATGCGTGTGAGATAGCCAGATTTGACCAATCTGTATAGACACTGATCTATGGCCTCTCGCGTACCCAGATTTAGCACTTGCCGAGTGGCAAACCAGGCACCAGAAGGTAGGGAGGAAATGAATTTGAGAATTTCGCCATGACAGCTCATGATTGCACCTCATAAACAGCGTGTATTCTTAACAACGCTATAAGAAGCTAAAAGGTTCAATAATTTGAGGTTGGAATTTTGGAATAAAAATCTAACTCTAATTCGTCGTTAGATTTCCGATAGTAAAATCTTACTCTCAGTCCGTCGTTAGATTTCCGATACTAAATTCTTACTCTCAGTCCGTCGTTAGATTTCCGATACTAAATTCTTACTCTCAGTCCGTCGTTAGATTTCCGATACTAAATTCTTACTCTCAGTCCGTCGTTAGATTTCCGATACTAAATT
>JAUYRX010000029.1:0-162351 GCA_030696635.1 Candidatus Melainabacteria bacterium | reverse complement strand
GATTTCCATACCGTTGGCGATGATGTTGAGCAATGCTTCTAAGTTGGCCAAGTTGTTAACACGTACTGTACCAGCGGTGTTCACACCTTGTACAACAGTGGCTTCTGCGCCTTGGGGAGAAATTGTACCGTTGGTGGCACCTTGCAATGTTGGTGAAGATCCATCAGTTACATGCTGTGTCTGCGAGCCAGTGGTGTAGTTCTCGCGGGCTTGTGTACCAGTAGCACCCATTGAATTTTGCGTGTCTTGGTTGCCAGAACCGAAAGCATCTTGGGCTAGTGCTGGAGCTGCGATTGAAAGGGTACCGACAACAGCTAGTGAAGCGAAAGCCATAGTAAATTTAGACAAAATGCGCATGGTTAAGGTACCTCCTAGGGCACACAGATGTTTAGTAAGCCAACTACTTTTACTTTGTATCTAAGTCTCGTTCTACCGGAGGCGGCGCCTCTTGGAAACGTGAGCCCAATGTAATCAAAAACAGAGCGAGAGTCAACGGCAAATTTGTAAGCTAGACAACATTTCTCTGCATTTATCTGCCATTTAATTGGCTAAATCTTGGCATCAGTTTATTCAGCGGAGCCTTAAAAGGCTAATCGCCTAGGCCCTGGCCAACTTGCCCAGACAAATTCTCTTAGTCGCCCCAGTACAAGCCGGTACATTATTAGGAATTCCGAAATTGGTTGTATATGCAAGAAGAGCAAACAGCAAAGCCTCTTTAAACTTAGGCGACACACCAAAATCTTCGTGACGGCGAATTGTTAAGGCAGTGGGCCACATAGAAGTAAGCATTGCTACTAATGTCGAGTTACTCTCCCCACCACCAGCCAAAACCAACTCTTCAAGTACTACCTCAGGAGCAATAAACTGCTCATAGGCGGCCACTACCGAAGCCGCAGTATAGGCAGTGAGAGTGGCAACAATGTCAGCCGGACAGATATCGCTGGCCTGCCACTGCTCAACTAAAGCTGTCGCCATAGAACGCCCGAACAATTCACGACCGGTGGTTTTGGGTGGAGCTAAATGCAAATACGGGAGCGCTAAAAGCTCTTTCAATATTCGCGCATTGGCTGTTCCAGAAGCAGCGACAGCTCCATTCTCATCAAACTCTCGTTGATATAGCATACGCATTGCTTCATCAATTAGCACATTAGCTGGCCCAGTATCAAAAGCCATTACAGCTTGGCCGCGATCGTCAATTACAGTGATATTGGCAATGCCGCCTAAATTAAGCACTCCAAGGGCAGTGCGACTCTTTCCAAAAATTACCTGATCAGCGAACGACGTAAGCGGCGCGCCCTGTCCGCCCAAAGCCACATCCGCAGTACGGAAGTCACCAATAGTGGTGACACCAGTACGGGCAGCAATTACTGATGGATCGCCCAATTGCAATGTTCCCGCCGTACTCATACCCCAAAATTGACTAAGATCAGGAGCATGCCAAATAGTTTGGCCATGAGAGCCAATCAAATCAATTTCAATGCCCTTGCGCCGGGCCGCACGAATAACCTGCAGGCTTGCCTGGGCAAAGATTTCACCAAGACTGGCATTGAGCAAGCATATCTGCCTTAAATCAGTCTGACCTTCCGCCACAAGACGAGCAAGCTGATGCTTAAATGTCGGGGCGAACTCCACCAATTCGCTGTGTAATAGCTCCATCTTCAAGGCTGGCAAATACAAGTCACTGCCCGATGCAACAGCCACAGGCTCAGCTGGCACCCCCCGATCTGGGCCAATGGAGAATACGGCGGCGTCAATACCATCCATTGAAGTACCGCTGTTCAAGCCAAGCACATTCAGAGACTTTAAAATTTGAGACATCAATACCAACCTGAAGAAACCAATATTTTAACTGCCGCGCAACAAACTGTCTAACTAGCGACCGAGCCTCAAGCCAAGAGTTACAGCAGTGATAGAATAACCTGACCTGTCTAGGCTAGTCTAAATAAGCCAATCTAAGCGAGCCTTTCATATACTACTTGAAACAAAGGTGGAGTCATGATTTCTGGAAATTCTTCCAAACACAAGGTCGAACACGATTCATCTATGATGATTGGCCTCGGCAAAGCCAGCAGACGGGCCTACGGTTTCGATGAAATCGCTCTGGTACCAGGCGATTACACCCTAGACCCCGAACTTTGTGACATTTCCTATCAGCTTGGCCCGCACAAATTTGAAACTCCTATCATTGCCTCTGGCATGGATTCGGTGGTCGACGTCAAAGTAGCGGCGACACTAGGCAAACTCGGTTCTCTTGGCGTGCTCAATTTGCAGGGCATTCAAACACGCTACGAAAACCTCGACGAAATTTACGAAAAAATATCTAAATGCGACAAAGACAGCTTCGTCGAAGTTATGCAAGAACTCTACAAAGCTCCCGTTAAGGATGCTCTGATTCAAAAACGCATTGAAGACATAAAAAAAAGCGGGGCTATCACCGCTGTTTCTATCACGCCAAATTTCGCAGAGAAATACGGCCCTGTAGCCGTAGCAGCGGGCTGCGACATCATTTTTGTGCAGTCAACAGTGACCGGCATCGAGCACCGCTCAGCCTTAGGCACACCAAGTTTGAATTTGGCTAAATTTGTCAGCGAACTCGGAGCTCCTGTAGTTGTTGGCAATTGCGTTACCTACAAGACCGCTTTAGAGCTTTTAGAGACCGGCGTAGCTGGCATACTAGTCGGCATTGGGCCGGGAGCGGCCTGCACTTCCCGCTCAGTATTGGGCATTGGCGTACCAATGGCCACAGCCATTGCCGATTGCGCAGCCGCCCGCGCCACCTTTATTCAGCGCAAAGGTCTCAATCCAGAGCAGATGCCAGCCCAAATACCTACAATGATCGCTGATGGCGGCATGGTAACCGGTGGCGACATCTGCAAAGCTCTAGCTTGCGGCGCTGATGCTGTCATGATTGGCTCACCTTTTGCCCGCGCCACCGAATCTCCTGGTCATGGCTTCCACTGGGGTATGGCCACTCCAAGCCCAGTTTTGCCGCGTGGTACCAGAATTAAGGTCGGCACCACAGTTTCGCTTGAGCGCATTCTGCACGGTCCGGCACTGACTGATGACGGTACTCAAAACCTAACTGGTGCAATTAAAACCAGCATGGCTACTCTTGGTGCCTCAAACTTAAGCGAGATGAAAGAAGTAGAAGTCATAATTGCACCTTCCATCTTAACCGAGGGCAAGGTCTACCAAACAGCGCAACAACTGGGAATGGGCCGCAAATAATGACAGAGAAGCTGAGTAGTAACAAGAGTTTGCTTATTGCCGTTTCGGGCACCCTTGTTACAACATCTAGCTTTTGTTGGGCCATGAGCCAATTTGGCGGCTATAGTCAAAGCAACTCTAGTTGTAGTTCAGGTTCCGTTTCTAGTTCGCGCAACTTCAAACCGGTGCAATACCCTCAGCGGGAAACTAGCGAGACAAAGCTGCTAACCACTCCCGTCAATCGACTTTTAGCAGCATCTGTCCCAAAACACGAGCATAAGCTTGTTGCTTCAAGCGAAGCACAAACAGCAGCAAGAAGTGGTCTATTTGCTGCTGATACAATCGCCGACATCGCTCAAGAAGCCGCACCATCTGTGGTGAATATTGAAATTCACCGCAAAGATGAAACAAGTGCAAACGGCATGCCCAACCTAGACTTGTTCGATCTGCCCAATTTTGGCAGCGGCAATTTTCGTTTCTTCTATAATGGTCGCGAAGTATCGCCCACAAACCCCGTGCCCAAATACGCCCCCAAAGCCAAACGCGCCAGCGCCACTGGTTCAGGTTTTGTCATTCGCTCAGACGGTTACATTTTGACCAATGCCCACCTTGTCAAAGCGGCAACTGATATTCGAGTGAGCCTAACAGACAAGCGTTCATTCGAAGCGGAAGTAGTTGGTGTCGATAGTTTTTCTGATCTTGCCGTTCTAAAAATTAACGCCTCTGAATTGCCAGCCCTAAAACTAGGTTGCTCAGAAAAGCTTCGGCCCGGCGAGTTTGCCATTGCTATTGGCTCTCCTCTTGGCTTTGATCATACGGTCACTCTCGGCATTATCTCTGCAGTTGGTCGCACTATTGCCAACCCCAATACAGGCAACGCCAACTTCATTCAAACCGATGCAGCTATCAATCCCGGCAACTCCGGTGGCCCCCTTCTAAACTTGCGCGGCGAAGTAATTGGCGTCAACACGGCAATGCAAGCAGACGCACAAAACATTGGTTTTTCTACTCCTATCGACTTAGCGAAAAGCGTCGCCGACGACTTGATCAATCACCGCTCAATAAGCAGACCTTGGCTCGGCATTGGCATGAGTGAACTGAATGAGACCCACGCCAAAAGCCTAGGCTTGCCACTGACCACCAAGGGTGTGTTCATCAGCAAAGTCTATGAAGGATCACCCGCCCAACAAGCCGGAATTGAGCCTGGCGACATCATCCAAAAGCTCGAAGGCAACAAAATTATTCATACTCCAAAAGATGTGCAAGAAACTGTGCGCTCACATAAAGTCAACGAGACAGTTGCTTTCACGATTCTGAGGGGTAACAACACGAAAGAATTGACAGTAAAAATTGGTCACTACCCTGATTTGAACACGGCCCAAAGCGGCAGTAAAACAGCCCTGCCTGGCACAGCTCCCAATAATAGTCATGGTGAGAACAGCAGCAATAGTAACGAGCCTGGCACTAGTAGCTCTGGAGCCTCCGCCATTATTCGGGGCACAACCAAGACGACTCCAGCGCAACCTAAACCTGGCGAGAAATTTTAGATCTACTTTGCCCTTCGACTATATTACTTTTGAGCCGTAGCCAAAATGCGCAAAGCCGCCATGGCAGCTCCAAAGCCGTTATCTATATTAACGACAGTAAGACCGGCAGCACAACTATTGAGCATGCTAAGCAATGCCGCCACGCCCTCAAAGCTGGCACCGTAGCCAATTGAAGTAGGCACAGCAATGACTGGCTTGTCTAGAAGACCGCCAACGAAGCTTGCCAGAGCGCCGTCCATTCCCGCGACAACCACAGTTACATGCGCCTTGCGCAGCAGGGCTAGACTATCGAATAAGCGGTGCACACCGGCAACTCCAACATCATAAACACAGCTTACCGGATACCCGGCTGCCACTATAAATAGTGCCACCTCTTCAGCAACGGCAATATCAGCCGTACCTGCTGTCACAATTGAAACTGATGGTGCGTCTTTCTTTGGCATAGGCAATTGACCAAAGACAAGGGCTTTTGGCTGGGGTAAATATTCGCAATCATTTAGTGGAATCTCCATCCCCGATTTCTCAAGAACAGGATTGGCCGAAGCGCTTGTTGTCGTGGCGTTGGCCATGGCTGCGTCGCTGGTGGAAGAGCTAGCAGTAGTCGAGCCGCTGCCCAATGAAGCCTCCAAAGAAGTGCCCGAGGCCTGATTGGCCCCATTCGCTGTGCTCTGACTAGCTCCCGTGGCAAAGCTGTGAATCGCCACACCCGAATTTTGACTGGCAGCCGCAGCCCTGTTGTAAAGCCTCACAACTTCTTTTGCCTGTGCTTCTTCAGCCCTTGTAGCGATCACTATCGAATTGCTAGCGCGCAATTTAAGAGCAATGTCAACAATCTGCTGCGGTGACTTGCCTGGGCAAAAAATCACCTCAGGAAAGCCCTGTCTCAGGCCTCGATGCAGGTCTGGCTTAGCGAAGCCAAGGTCTTGATAGGGCAGAATAGCAAGCCGCTCACAGGCATCGCTGACCGAAATACCACCTTGCGATACCGAAAGAAGCAGGTCTTCGACTGATTTGCGGTCCATTAAACTTCCTATTTGGTGCTAAGTCTCAAGCTAAATTCAGTGTTGAATTTAGCACGGAAAGCAGCCTTGACAATATCAGGCTGAAATCACTCTCTAATCTCTTGCCAGCCTCTTACTATTCACTAGAGCTGCAGCCTTTCCTTGGCTATAACCGTCAGGATCAATCTCAAATTGCGTGATGGTGGCACCAGCGCGTTCATTGGCGACAGCAAGAGCGGCAATCAATTTTTCAGCAAGCTCAGGCTCTGCGGCAAAGCGTGCTAATTCGTCAGAACCAACTTCAACCGATGCCCGAGCAGTCTCATCGACAGTAAAATAGCGCACTCTCACTTGGCGGAAATCGAAGTCACGCACAACTTGCTCAAGTTTGTCGATCAAGCTCAGGCCAGATGGGGTTATATAGGTCTTCTCGACAAAGCGCGAAGAAAGGCAAGCAGCCTGCGGTCTATCCCACGACGGCAGACCTTGCTGGCGGGCGAGCTCTCGAATCTCACTCTTGGTCAAGCCAGCCTCAATTAAGGGGGCCAAGACCCCATATTGCTTAGCAGCTTGATGACCGGGCCTATAGTCGCTGAGATCATCAACATTTGCACCATAGGTAATGGCATCGACTGAAAGCCGTTTCTGCATCTCGGACAAATACTGAAACAAGGTACTCTTACAAAAGAAACAGCGCATACTGTCATTGACGCGATAATCTTCAGATTCAACTTCAGTGGTATTGATTTCGATCAAGTCGAAGTTGGCCTGCTTCGCTTGCTGCCGGGCTGCCTCAAGCTCTGACTGAGCCAAGCTCGGGGAAAGTGCAATAACTATATGAGCATTGGGCCCCAAGACTGACCTTGCATAGTGGGCCAGCACTGAGCTATCCACGCCACCTGAGTAGGCAACAATGACGCTCTTAAGTTGGCGCAAAAATTCGAGTAACCGCAATTCTTTCAGAGCGAGATTTTCTTCGAGAGCAAATTCTGCTTTGAGAGTGAGCTCTGCTTGCAAAACTAGCGAAAATTCTAGCGAGTCTTTAGCGTCCATGTGTTTAGCAATCTACGTCTTTGCCGTAATGGCTGGCAGGTTAACCGAACTAGTCGTACCGCTAGCAATGCGATCTAACTCATTGCGAATTGCCACCTCATCTGTATTCTCTACAGAATCGCTCAAGTTCAACAATGTTGCCTGCAATTGCTCGTAAGGTAAAGGCTGGGGACGTCCAACAAAAATCTTCTCGTTAACAGTCTTTGCTAGACCTTCTGCAGCCGAGAGCAACTCTTCATAGAGCTTCTCACCTGGGCGCAAACCAACAAATTCAATTTTTATATCGTGGCCAGGACGAAGGCCAGAGAAGCGAATGAGGTCATTAGCCAGATCTAGTATTTTGACTGGTTTGCCCATATCAAGAACAAAAATCTCTCCGCCTGAACCATAAGCCCCAGCTTGCAATATCAGCTGCACGGCTTCGGGAATGAGCATGAAATAGCGCGTTGCTTCAGGGTGGGTGACAGTTACAGGCCCACCAGCAGCAATTTGATCGCGCCAGAGCGGAATGACAGAGCCACGGCTCGCCAATACATTACCGAACCTGACAGCCACATACTTAGTAGCAGAACGTTGGGCCAAATCTTGAATTATCAACTCAGCCAAGCGTTTGGTGGCACCCATAACAGAAGTAGGATTAACAGCTTTGTCACTAGAAACCAAAACAAATTTATCGACCTTGTGGGCATCAGAAAGTTCAGCTACCACTTTTGTTCCAAAAATATTGTTAGCAATGGCCTCAAAGACATTGAGTTCCATCAAGGGTACATGCTTGTGAGCGGCGGCATGAAAGACGACATTAGGCTTGTGATTGATAAAGACCTGCTCTAAACGCTTACGATCGCGCACATCGGCAATAATTGGCACAATTTCTACTGGTTCTGGCAAGCGCGAAAGCTCTTGCTGAATATAGAAAATCGAGTTTTCGCCCTTACCTAAGATGACTAAGCGACGAGGCTGGAAACGCAAAATCTGTCGACACAATTCGCTGCCAATCGAACCACCAGCACCAGTAACAAGAACCGTTCTTCCTTCAATATAACTAGCAATAGAAGCGCTATCGAGCTTAACGGGGTCACGCCCAAGCAAGTCTTCGAGCGAAACTTCACGCAGCTGATTGATACTGACGTGGCCGTTAATCAACTCGAACAAGCCTGGCAAAATGCGGGTTTCGACTTCAGCACTGCGACAAACCTCAACAATCTTGCGAATCTCGGAAGCCGGCGCCGAAGGCATAGCAATGATCACTTGATCGATGAAGAGATTCTCAATCAACCGAGGCAACTCAGCAGTGGTACCGAATACGGTGATATTACCAATGCGCTTGCGCAGCTTAGAGGGATCATCATCTATTAATCCGATAACATCAACACCCAAGTCGGAACGTTGATTCAGTTCTTTCAGAACCATCATCCCAGCATCTCCGGCACCGACCACAAGAGCACGCCGTCTAACCGGTTGGCGCCAGTGCTTGCGCTGCCAATGTTCCGTCTGCAAACGCCGCAAAACCCTTGAGGCAGTCATGAGGAAGAAACAAAGACCGCTATCGATAACGAGAATGCCATATGAAAGCAAATGACCTTCCACGCGCAGCAAGTCAACACCAATTGCGCGCAAGCACAGAACCACTGCACTTACTGTCAGCACAGAAACAGCCAGTTCCATCACTTCGGTCAAGCCTGTATAGCGCCATAGGCGACCATACACGCCGTACGACCAGTTAGACAAAATTCTCATTGCTACAAAAACAGGAATGACTTTGATTAACTGAGCAGCATAAACTGGGTCAATGCGGCCATCAAAGCGAATTAAATAGGCGCCAGCCAAAGACAATGCAACAAGAATAGAATCGAGAACAACCTGGGTGACTCGCATCCAAGGGAAACGGGGTCCAAAGCTAGCGACTTCAACAGCGGAAGACTCGCCTGGTGGGATATTGGTGATTTTTGGCTCTAAAGAACTCAATGACTACCCTCGTACTGAACTCGTGCTGAATTAAACACAAATTCTCAAGTAGAGATATTAGCACTAGTCATGAGGTAGAAAACTTACGCCCAGTTCAGGTTAGGTAGCGCTAAGAAACCTGCATCTTACCCCTTTGCTTGGCCACCCACTCTTTAACCCGCTCTGGAGGCAGGCCTAAAGCATGGGCAGTACCTTTAATGGCGGTTTCGTGTCCGACATCGAGGCGCAGGATATCGTTATACATCTTCACGCACATTAAGCGCATTGGTCCATCTTTTAGGCTGCCCGTAGCCGACCATACAATCAATGAAACAGCCACGTAGCCAATGAAAATTGAGCCAATGCCAGAGAGAATCAAGGCATTCTTGAGAATCGGATAGCTCTTGCCGACATAGAAGTACATTCCTGTTTCATAGGCAATAAACAGGACGAGAAATAGCATGGGCTTAAATTGATATCGGGTGGCAAAATCATCTTCTGACTGCTTTGCGAAAATATTTCCCCTTGAACTTCTAAACCATTCGGTATTGATTTTCTTTTCGGGAGGGAAAACGAAGCTTGCCCCCACAAGCACACAGAAGAGGAAGAAAGGCCCATAGTAGCAGTGAATTGGATCGGTCTTAACAACTTCGTAGTAGGCCAGTACCCAAGGCAAACTTGAACCTAGCATACAAACCATAAAGAACCGTCCAGCTCCGACGCGCTGCTCTAAACTAGCGCCAAATGCCCACATAAAGAAGCAGTTAACTGCCACTTGCTGAACATCAAGGGAGGCGAAAGAAGCTTTGAAGCAGAAAGTAATAAAATCTATAATCGCCTGCTGCACTGGCACGAAGGCAGCAGCGTTACCGCTAAATGCCAGCTTCATGTACGACATGGCCATTTCGACAGCCTTACTGGCCGAGACACCCATCAAACAGTTGTTAGTCAGCCATTTTTCTAGGGGGCCAGGAGAAGCGGCCATAAAATAATTAATCCCGAACATAAAAACCAGAATCAAACTGGCAATAGGTATGACTTGCTGTGTATCAAATTTTATCTTTGGAGTGATCGTCGGTGAATTAGACATAAACCCGCTTTACTTTCTGAAGAGTGCTGTTGTCAGTGCTTCCTGATTTTTACTTGGTAAATTTTTGGCTGGTAAATTTTGGCTGAAAAAGAATCGACGTAAATAGCTAATCGATCTTGCTAAATAAGCTCAGCCTATAAATATACAGAGCCGAGAATACATAGTCAAAATCTAATCTACCCTCTTTTCATGTTTTTCAGCCAAGACCAAATTATCAGCCAGTGGCAAAATAACAAGCCTAGATGACGATATTGACCAACTTGTCTGGCACGACGATCACCTTGCGCACCGGCGAATCGCCCAACTTGGCTTTCATCTTGTCGTCCGCAAAGGCAATCGCCTCAGCCTTCTCTTTACCCAGGCCACGAGTGACACCGATTTTACTGACGATCTTGCCATTAATTTGCAAGACCAACTCAATATCATCGTCGAAGGTAAGCGCTTCTTCATAGGTCGGCCAGCTAGTGACGTGAATGGAATCACTATCATTTTTGGCATAACCACATTGATGCCACAGCTCTTCGGTGATGTGCGGAGCCATAGGAGCCATAACCAAGAGAAGATTTCGAATGGCAAAAGTAAGAAGGGCAGAAGGACCCTGTGGATTAACCTCTTGCACATACTTGTAAAGGGCATTAACTAGCTCCATGCAGCGCGCAATAGCGGTGTTGAAGCCATAATCTTCTTTGCCAAGATCGTTTGTAACAGCCTTAACCGCCTTGTGCACTTGCTTAAGCAAAGCCTTATCGGCCGCGCTCAAAGAAGCAACCTCAAACTTGTGACCAGCACTGGCATCTACACTAGCAGCATCAAGACAACCTTTCTCGCGCAGCTCGTCAACCAGGCGCCAGATGCGGCCTAAAAAGCGATACTGACCAACAGCACCATCTTCATTCCACTCTAATTCTTGCTCAGGTGGTGAAGCAAATAAGGTAAAGAGGCGAGCAGCATCAGCACCATATTTCTTGAAGAAATCTAGAGTGCCGACCACATTCCCTCGTGACTTAGACATCTTTTCGATGCGGCCAGAAATAGGTGAATGCATTGTCACCATACCTTGCGAAAGCAAGTTAGTGAACGGCTCAGCGCACTTCACCAGACCCATATCGCGCAGGGCACGAGTAAAGAAACGCGAATAAAGCAAGTGCAAAATGGCATGCTCAACCCCGCCCACATATTGGTCAACGGGCATCCAGTAATTGACTTTCTCTTGGGAGAAAGCAGCTTCTGGATTCTTCGCATCGACATAGCGCAAGAAGTACCAGGACGAGTCAATGAAGGTGTCCATAGTGTCAGTTTCGCGTTGAGCCGTGCCACCACATTTGGGGCAATCAATGGTCAACCAATCGGTCATTTTCTTAAGCGGCGAGCCGCCTTCGCCAGTAAATTCAACTCCTTCAACAGGAAGAATGACAGGCAACGAGGCTTCTGGCACAGGGCTAATGCCGCATTTTTCGCAGTGTACAAGGGGAATCGGGCAGCCCCAATAACGCTGCCGGCTAATTAGCCAGTCTCTCAAACGGAACTGTGTGCGTTCTTTACCCGCCTGATTCTTCTCAGCCCAAGCAATCATTTTAAGCTTAGCTTCGGCACTACCAAGGCCATTAAACTCACCCGAGTTAAGCATAATGCCATGCTCAAGATAAGCAGCCTTCATGCCGCCTTCGGTGGCTTTACCATCAACTGAAATTACTTCAGTAACAGGAAGATTGAAGACTTTAGCAAAGGCAAAGTCGCGTTCGTCGTGGGCGGGCACGCCCATAACAGCCCCAGTACCGTAGCTCATCAAAACATAGTCAGAGACGAGAACCGGAACCGCTTCACCATTGAACGGATTAATCACATGTGAGCCAGTAGGAACACCGGTTTTAGTCTTTTCGGTGGTCATGCGATCGAGTTCTGTCTTCTTCTTAGAAAGCTCAACATACTCATCAACCTTGGCTTTGTTCTCAGGTGTGGTGAGCTGAGCGACCAATGGATTTTCTGGAGCAAGCACCAAATAACTGACACCAAAAGTAGTATCAGGACGAGTGGTAAATACTTGCACCTGCAGCTCAGGCTTTTCTTTTACTTTGAAGTAAAGCTCTGCCCCTTGCGACTTACCTATCCAATTTTGTTGCATGACACGCACGCGCTCGGGCCAGCCTTTCAATGTATCGAGATCAGCTAAAAGCTCTTCAGCATAGTTTGTGATTTTGAGGAACCACTGGTGCATTTGTTTTTGTTCAACAGGAGTCTCAGGATGCCGCCAGCAGGCGCCATTCTCGACCTGTTCATTAGCTAAAACAGTGCAGCATTCAGGACACCAATTGACCGGTGCTGATTTGCGCACAGCTAGACCAGCTTCGTACATCTTCAAGAAGATCCACTGGGTCCATCGGTAATAATTGCTGTCGCAGGTTGTCACTTCGCGATCCCAGTCGTAACTGGTTCCAAGCTTTTTCAGCTGTTCATCGCGCATGAAGCGAATATTTTCTTTGGTCCACTTTTCAGGGTGGAGCTTGCGCTTCATGGCAGCATTTTCAGCAGGAAGGCCAAAGGCGTCCCAGCCCATGGGGTTGAGAACGTTAAAACCTTGCATGCGACGTTGGCGACTAATTACGTCAGAAATTGTGTAAACCCGCATATGGCCCATGTGCAGGTCGCCTGAGGGGTACGGAAACATGACCAGGGAATAGAATTTTGGCTTAGAGTCGTTATCAACAGCCTTGTAGATACCGAGTTTTTCCCACTGTTGCTGCCACTTTTCATCAATATCTTGTGGACAATACTGGCTAACCATCGCTAACTATCCCCTTCAGACGCCTTCGGCGTCAGTCACGACCAATCTCAAGCTTCACAGCTTTAAGCCTTTGAATCTTACTTCCTCTGTTTTCATCCCTCAAGAAGAAATGGCCGCATGCTAAGATTTTTAGCATTTATAGAAGAAGGGCAGAAATGGAAACAATCAGCACACCGGCGAAAAACCTTGCCAACATGACCGAAACGGCAAAAAAAGAAGGCATCTCAGAGGCCGTCATAGCCGAAGCCGTTGAGCTTTGCCGCGGCGCTGAAGCCCTTCCTGAAGGCGTTCTGGGTCTAGCCCGCAAGCTAGACAAAGCCTACAAAGCCGGCCGCAAATTGCGCGTCAAGCTCGGAGTTGACCCAACCTCTACCGATTTGCACCTAGGCCACGCCGTGGTCGTAAGAAAGCTGAGAAGATTCCAAGAATTTGGCCACCAGATTGTTCTCATCATCGGCGGCTTTACAGCCATGATTGGCGACCCCACTGGCCGCAACTCCACTCGCCCGCAGCTGACGGAAGAACAAGTAGCAGCCAACGCCCAAACTTACATCGACCAGATTGGCTTGATTCTCGATATTTCTAAAACTGAAATTGTGCGCAACCAAGACTGGCTTTCACCTTTGACTATGAAAGAAGTGATTAAACTGGCCAGCACGGTCACGGTAAACCAACTGATTGCCAAAGAATCATTCGGCGATCGTCTAGAAAAGCAGCAGCCAGTCTCATTGCACGAGCTTTTCTACCCTCTCTTACAAGCCTACGACTCAGTTGAAATCACTTCTGACATCGAATTAGGCGGCACAGACCAGCGCTTCAACATATTGCAAGGCCGTGAGCTGCAACCCCATTACGGTCTCGAACCGCAAATGGCTATGCTTCTTCCCCTTTTGGAAGGTACCGATGGCATTCAAAAAATGTCTAAGTCTTACGGCAACTACATTGGTTTGAAAGAAAATGCCAAAGACATGTTCGGCAAATGCATGCGCATTAACGACGACCAGATTCTCAAATACTTCGAACTGACCACAACTTTAACAGGCGCAGAAATTGACGCCATTGAAGCAGCTCACTTGAAAGAAGGCGGCAACCCCAAAGACGCTAAGCTGAAATTGGCTCACCAGATTGTCACTCAGTATCACGGCGCAGAAGTGGGCAACCAAGCTCTGACAGATTGGAATAATGTTCACAGCGAAGGCCAAGTGCCGCAAGACATGCCACTGCATACGGTGAGCGAGTCGCAGGCAATCTTCCGTGTTTTAGTTGAAAGCAAGTTAGTAGCGACTACTAGTGAAGCCAAACGACTTTGCCAAGAAAACGGCATCAAGCTTGATGGAGAGACAATTAAAGATCCGAACTTCGCTGTTGTTGTGGCCAAAGGCGAAGAGAGAGTCTTGCAAGTTGGTCGGCGGAAGTTTGCGCGATTAACTAATTAGAGAAGTCGAAGCTCTTGCGTCAACTTCTTCGGTTTTAAAATGGTTTCCATGGAAACCATTTTTTCGCAACTAGGTAAGTTGTAGCACTTGGGTTAAGGTTTTCTCCGGCTACAGCCAGCGGCGCCATCAATAATATTTCCGATTTCGATATAGCGCCTTAGAGCATCTGTATCTTTAGAGAGTGCATCTAGCTCTTCAGCAATCTGCCTTGACCGCAAGTCTCTTTCTAATAGGTCCACAGCTCGGTCAAGCAATGAAGCCGAACTTGTCCCAGTAGCACCTTGTATTTGGTCGAGTTTCGATTTCGCAGCCAAATTCATTCTCACAGTTGGTTGCTTTGTCTGTGTTTTGGTCGATTTCGAAAAAGTACTGCTAAACATAATTGCACCTCATGATGTCAATTATGTTTACCAGCCCGCGCGCAGGCAAGGGGTCGGATCGCCGGGATCCAAAACGAACAAAACACGGTAGAAGTTGGTCGCCAGAATTTTCCGCTACTGGCTAAAGCTAAAAAGCATTCTTGCGAGTAGAGTGCCTGTATTGTAGGCTGATGAAATGAAAAAAGAAATTCTAGTCTTAATTGCTTTGATTGCAGCAGCAGGAAGTCCTGCCAACTCGCAAGGAGTAAAAGGCGACACTAGCTCAGCATGTATCTCTCGCAATGAACTCCGCTTAGTCGCGGGCAACACAGAGGCAGCAAGATGGGCTAATTTAGCTAAGATCGGTCCGAAGCTAATCGGCTCTACGCAAAACAATGTAGAGAAAACTTTGGGTAAGGGCCTCTACGATTCCTCTACTCGAACTCAAAAGTACTCACTATCCACTATCTCCGGCCGGGCTGCTGGTGAAACCTTGACACTGATTAAGATCCAATTTAAGGATGGGCGTGTGGTGAGCTTTCAGATAGACTCTAACTCTCCATCCTAAGTTAGAAGGAGGCCCAATATTGGGCGAGAGCATCATCAGTCATTTCAATCTGGCTCTGTATCCCCAAGATGCAAAACTAGCACGTAGCTGCGTGGAATTGGCGCAAGCCAATTTCAAAGAGCAGGCCAGCGCATACTTGCTTGGCGAAAACGCGCATCCGCACGTAACTCTCTGTCAATTTCAAGCCAGCGAAGATCAGATGGAATCTATCTGGTCGGAAGTTGAGAAACTAGGACTAAAGGCGGAATTGCTAGCACTGCGCTTCCATCATTTCTATATAAAGCCCGGTTTCCATTTTCACAAAGACAAGTATTGGCTTGGGCTAGCGATGTCAGCGACAGCAGAGCTACTAGCAATGCAGAAAGCGCTACATGCACTTCTTGCGCAAATGAATATTGAGAGTCCAACTCTACCCCAATCATACTTTCCGCATCTAACTCTAGCGCGCTGCCACGCTGCGGATTACACCAATCCGCCTCTAATAAAGGAGCTTCCAGAGCTAGATATCTGGCAGCAAGACTTTGTCTTTCAAGTCTCACTAGGCCGCTCGAATGAATACGGCGTTTATTTAGAACGACTAATGCATGTGTAATGAGTTGTCGACTTTCTTAGACGCGCAAGTCGCAGGATAATCCGCGAACCATCTTGCAGGCTAGCCTTTTTTTGCATCTAATTTATCAGCCTTAACCCTTAAGTCTTGAGCGTGCTTTTTCAAATGAATTCGCTCCTTTTCCGGGACAGTTTTCTGCAGGTCAAGATAAGCCAAATATTGCAAAGCCGCACAGCGCAAGCTGTCCGGATTGTTAGCTGCGACTTTTTCTTCTGCCTTCGCCAGACCAAGACGTGCTGCAGCAAGCTTAGGGTCAGCCGCTGTGGCATCGCGATAGGTATCCAGGGCACTGCTGAACTGTCTTTTCTTAGCAAGGTCATTAGCCAAATTTAGACGCTGCTGGGCCGTCGACCGCAACCGTTTGACGGCAGTAAGCCCGTATTTTGCTCGCTCCGTGCTTCCCAAAGCAGCAGCCTTTTGAAAGGCTGCCTCGGCACTTTCGTGATCCATGTTCAACATAGATATTTCGGCAACAGATATAGCATCTTGTGAAGTGTGCAGCTGATTGATGACGTCTTTCATTTGTTCAGCTGACTGGCTAAACCGATTCTGAGCCATCAAAGCTTCTGAATAGGCAATTTTCTCAGGGACCGTTTGCGGATTCCCAACCCCAGCTAGATCGACTGGTCGGCCAGCCAGGGATCGCAGCTTGGCTTGAGCGAGACGCAAACGCAGGTCATTCGGCCTGAGCGATACAGCACGCTCTAGGGTCTTATCAGCATCTTCATAGTCATTAGAGGCAAAGAATGACTCGTGTGACTGCCCTTGAGCCTTAAGGAATAGAGCTTGCGTCAGTCCGTGAACACATGCTGAATCTGAGCTTGTTTTCAAAACCTTCTCGTACTCAGCAATGGCATCATCGACCCTGCCCAATTTTAGCGAATGATCTCCTATGCGCTTATGCAGAGAGGGATCATCAGGAATTAGTTCCAAGCCGGAACGTAGATCTGAAATAGCCAGTTCAAAATCTCCTCGTTTCTCTCTCAGTTGCGCCATCGCCAAATAAGGAGCCGGATTAAGAGGGTCGATCAATATCGCCTGCTTGAACTCTTTGAGCGCACCGACAGTAGTGCCTCTGTTCATCTCCGCCTCACCCAACTTCACATGGAGCTTTGCCATATTCGCCTGAGCTTCCTTCATCTCAGGCTTAATTAGTGAGGCTCTCTCAAACTGCTTCAATGCAGCCTCATTGTTTCCTTGAGCCTCGTATGCCTTACCCAATGCCAGATGAACCGGAGCGCTGTTTGGATGCTGGTACAGCGAAATATTCAGCTCCCTAATTGCTTGTTCCGCTAAACCCTTCTGAAGCAACACTTCACCAAGAGCATAGTGAGCTGTAGAATTTCCGGAGTTCAGAGCAATAGCCTTGCTCAGACTGTCGGCGGCTTCGTCCAGGCGTCCTTCCTTCAAGTCTATTTGCCCCATTGCACTCAACGCTTGAGAATACTGCGGATCAGCCTCCAAAGCAGCTTGAAAGGACTTGTAAGCTTCCTGGGTTTTGCCCTGTTCAACTTGGATCTTGCCAAGCACATAATGTCCAAGCTGGAGAAAGGGATCCTCTGTAACGGCAAGATTGGCGAGCTTTTCTGCCTCAGACAGAATTTGCTCCTTTTTATCTAAGATCGCCTGATTGGATGACTGCAGGCGATTCAACATTACCAGTGCTTTACCGGCTTGAGCTACGGCGTTCTTAGAATCAAGGTTAAGAGCTTGTTCAAATTCTTTCTCTGCGCCGTCCAACTTAAACTGCATGGCCAACGACAGACCAAGACCAGCATATGCTTCACTATCGTTTGAATTTCTATTGATCTCGCGTCTAAAAAGGTCAGCAGCCTCGGCGTATTTGCGCTCCATAAACAGTGACTGAGCTTTTGCAACGCTCACTGCTACTTTGCCTCGAAACAATCGGCCTTGATTTCCAACATCTGACTTCATTTCTTTGTGAATTGCATGAGAAGGCAATGCTGTTAGAAAACAGGCGGTAAATACTACCAATGATCGGACAGGTCGTCCTGCTAGATGCATGATTGAAACTCCATTTGAAGATTTGGTTCGACACAAAACAAGATGCTGTGCAGACACCCAAGCAAGCAACTACTATGATGTTTCAAATTTCGAACTTCATAATTCAACGTCACCTTAGCGTTCAACACTGCCTCAAGGTAAGCACTCCAATTCTTTCAAATTCGTTTTAACTGGGTTTCAACTCTCTTTCAGCTTTGTAACTTTTGCTTGAGCAAATACTATTCAACGAGCTAAACGATTGCAGGAGGAGGGTTCTAACGCTCTAGCTGTAGCAGGGGCACCAAATAAATATCACCTAATTCGAATAGCAACAAAAAGCACCGCCCCCAATAACAAGTATTCATCAGCCTTTCAGCAACTAAAGGCAGGCTGAAAAAATGTAATAACAAGCAATCATCAATTGACTAAAAAAACCACGTGCTAGACTTTCAGGCGACGTCAAAGCCCTTAAGGAGGCATATTATATGAGAACGTTATTTACGTTGGTTGCCGCTGTAGCCATCTCTCTGTGCGGAACTGCATGCCTGGCTGAAGAATCAAACAAAGCCCCGAATGCACCACAGCCGGTGCAGAACCAAGAAGAGAAAGGTACGGCGCCTGTGCCACCAGCACAAACTCCTTCCTCACCTCAACCCACACAACCTAACACCCCTGCTAAGTAATTCCAGCTGCAAGTGGAACCTGGAAATGGTTCCACTTGCATCCGGGATAACGACAATTACTCTAGACATATAAAGAATAGAAGAAGGAAGGAGCGTGCCTCTGCCTTCTGTCTCAGGCGCAGTCAACAGCTAAATCGGCGATAGTATCGCTGACGAAGCCACTAGTCATTCGATGGCACCAATTATCGAGCAACCCGACTTGTGAACAATTCAAGCACCATCAGAAGCTACAATAAATTCCGGCAGATAGTCACGCGCAAATAAACTAAACTTAACTGCGCCAAGCTCAGCGTGAAAACTGAGCTTGGCGCAGCAAAGCAGAGCTTTGGTAATTTCCACAAGCTGGACAGCAGCGTCATTACTTACAAATATCGGCCAACGAACATGCCAGAAAAACAAGGCTACCGAACACTTTTGCTCAGAAAGAAAACTCGGCAAAATAGCTGATTGGCAATCATGAAGGTACTGGGACTGGTGCAGTGGTTCCGAATCAAGATGGGCAGCGAACCACCAAGTGGATTGACAGTCGTTTTCAAAAGCTTGAATTATTAGATTCGAGACACGGCCAGCCTTGAAAGTTACTCGATATGAGACAATTTGCTCAGAAAGACCTCTCTGTCGAGAAAGAAAGTAATTCATTCTACAAAGCATACAGAGCCAAATCTTTCGACTTTCTTTCCAAAACTGCTGGTTCTAAAGTGACTACCGATGGAAATTTCAAATGAAAGTATTGCTTGTTGAAGATGATGAAATGGTGGCAGAATCGCTGGTTCTTGCCTTAGCCAGCAGCGGCTATCTCATCGATTGTTTCAGCGACGGGTCAAATGCTGAAGTGGCAGTATCTAACGATTTTTACAATCTAATAATTCTCGATCTGGGTCTTCCAGGAATGAATGGGCTTGAGTTTTTGAAGCGAATTAGACAGAAAAAAATTTCTACACCTGTTCTCATTTTGACGGCCAAAGATACTTATGACGAGCGCATCGAAGGATTGGATAGCGGTGCCAACGACTATGTCACTAAACCTTTTCATCTGGGCGAGCTAGAAGCCCGGATGAGAGCACTTCTGCGCATCGGCTATAACAATGCCACAACGGTGAAGCTGGGTGAGCTGTCCTTCGATACAAGCAAACGATTATTGCGCCGAGGTGACGACTTAATCGACTTGTCGCCAAGAGAGTACGCAGTATTGGAGATTCTCATCCATAATATTGGCTCAATGGTGACAAAAGAGAAAATGGCATCTCTCTTGAGCAACTGGGAAGCTCCAGTATCGCACAACGCTTTAGATATCATCATTCATAGGCTACGCAAGAAATTGGAACCCTTCGGACTTAATTTACAGACCATCAGGGGGCTGGGTTTTATTGTCGAGCCGTAACCGATCATTTTTTTGGATACGTTCTATCAGAGGAAGATTGCTTCTCTGGCTTTTAATTCCGCTCATCAGCTTATGTGGCTTGTCGACTTTTGTTGCATACAAACTAGCTAAGACATTTGCAAACCAATCTCACGATGAATTGTTGCTAAATTCAGCAGATTCAATTGCCGGAAGAATAAGGCGCAACAAAATTGGTGTTGTTGTCGCAGACTTGCCAACGGCAGCCCAAGCCATATTGCGGCGTAGCGGAAGAGACAGTTCTTACTACCAGATTGTGGATAGCAAAGGACATCGACTAGCTGGCGACTCAATCTTGCCTTTGCCAAGAAACATGAGCCTAGAAGGTGCGCAGTTTAGATACGCAAGTATAGAGGGGGTTCCAATTCGCATTTGCAGAATACCCTTGCATATTGCACCCAGCAGGGACGAAATTTGGGTGCAATACGCCCAAACACTGAACAGCAGAAAACGGCTTCAAAACGAGATTTTTTTGAGCATTGTGGCACCGCAGCTATTGCTGGTGATCCTGGCCAGCTTCTCTGCCTGGCTAGGAATCTGCAAAGGTTTGGCACCACTGCGTCGACTAGGTCAGCTCCTAAATTCACGTGAAAAGCTCGATCTTTCGCCAATAGAGCTCGGCGATGATCCAGAGGAACTGGCTCCTCTTAAGCAGGCTCTAAACGACCTGTTTTTGAGAGCAAGACATCAGATTGAATTACAGCGTCAATTCGTAGGAAATGCGGCACACCAGCTTAGAACTCCCGTAACTGCGATGAAGACCTATATTGACTACGCAGAGAGAGCCAAAGATGGGGCAGATCTCACCGAAGTAATTGGACAAATGTCCGAGGCAACGGAAAGAGTTGTGCGCCTAATCAATCAATTGCTTCTGCTCGCACGAACAGAGGGAAATACCGACAAAGTGACAGGCGTCGCCGACCTAGCACAGGCCGCTACAAACGCCGGCAACCAGCTTGTCCACGAAGCGCTGCGACGCAGAGTAGAAATGGATTTCGAGGTACCTGAAATTCCGGTCATGGTGACAGCCGAGCAAGGCGACCTTGAAGACCTTGTTGCAAATATCGTCGACAATGCCATCAAATATTCAGCCAAAGATGGCTTAGGTAAAATCTGGGTGTCAGTAGAAACAGGAATACAGCCGAAACTGAGAGTTGAAAATAATGGAGAAGGGATAAAAGACTCGGAAAAGCAGAAGATATTTGAGCGTTTCTATCGATTACCGGGAACTCAGGTATCTGGATGCGGGCTGGGTCTTTCAATCGTGGTAGAAATCGCCGACCGTTGCGGAGCCACCATAACCCTGTCAGACAGAATAGGAGGCGGGACAATATTTCTTGTAGCTTTCTCAAATGTATCGAGCTGTCCACATTAGCTAGAACGGGCTTATCGTTCAAGTGCAATTGTGGTTTCCTGTGTGGAGATTGAGAAAAAAACTTCTAAAAATTCTTGAGCACCATTTTCTCGATGCGAACAGCATCAGCCAGCCTGTCCCAGCGTCGAAGAAGACTGGCGTAGTTAGCCAAAATATGGCGCACCTCAGGAGCATATTCACCGTACCGTTCGCGGGCGAGACGGAGATGCAAAAGATAGACATTCTCAGCCTTGTCATATTCCAGGTTAGCGATGTGTTGTTCGGCGCGCTTCTCCAAATTTTCATCCACAGCAAGGCTACTGGTTACTCGCTTCTGCCAAGAAGTGAGCGTAGGTGCAGCCAGCTTCGGCGAGCTGGCATAGAAGCTCCAGCTGCGAGTTAGATTTCCCAGCTCTCGATGACTGCGGCCAAGAGCAGCTTCGAGAGCTTCCATAGAGTTCTTATAGAGTGCTTCGGCCTCAACTCGTCGATTCTGTTCAGTGAAGAAGCGCAGCATGGCAGGCAGTCCGAGAAACTCAATAAACTCAGATGTTGATGGAGTGACCTCGTAAACTCTGTAACAGCCGACGATCATTTCGTTTAGATCGGGATAAAGCCCATGAATTAGACCCAATAGAGCTAGGCGCGCCCGCACTTGAGCAACGTCAACGTGTAAAGTGCCCAAATGGGCCGTGCGGTGGGGCAGCGACTCTAAATAGAAAAATTCAGCTCTGCCGAGAAAGCCTTGCAGCCGACTGGCTTCGCCCATCAAGAAGTAAGCTTCGCCGACTTGCAGGCAGCCACCACCCCAATAGTCTTCATCAATGGCCAGCGCGCGGTTAGCGGCTTTTTCCGCATCGACAAATCGCCCTTGACCAAGGTGAGCCACGGCCATACCCCGCAAACAATCAGCCACGATTGGATCATCAGAGCTATTGCCGTGTTTCTGCAGCTCTCTCAGGTAAAGCCGCTCGGCTTCATCGTAAAGACCACGGGTGAGGGCCGATTCGGCCATTTGTTTGAGATCGTCGTACATATTAGATATTAAGCGCTGGGGCCAAGCTTACCTATGAATTTCCACAAATCGGTTGAAAGGAAACTCAAAACTAGACCGATATCGGTCTAGTTTTAAAATCCACACTGATATACTCCCAAAGTTCAGTAAGGACAATCAGTAAGGAGCCCCAGTAAGGGCAAGGGAAAGCTTCATGGCTAAAATACTTCAACTAGTTGGCGACTTTGTAGAAGACTACGAGGCCATGGTTCCCTATCAAATGCTCTTAATGGTCGGCCACACAGTAGACACGGTCTGCCCTGGCAAGAAAGCTGGCGACAAGGTTAAAACTGCTATCCACGATTTTGAAGGCGACCAGACCTACACCGAAAAACCTGGTCACAATTTTGCTATTACAGCTGAGTTCGACAAAATTGAAGCGACAAGCTATGACGCCCTAGTCATTTCTGGCGGAAGAGCGCCAGAATATCTCAGGCTTAACAAGCGCGTGCTTGCCTGTGTCAAACATTTCTTCGATGCAAGCAAACCAGTAGCAGTTGTCTGCCATGGCGCGCAAGTGCTAGTTGCAGCAGACGTTCTCAAAGGCAGATCATGCATGGCCTATCCAACGGTAGCTCCGGAGATCACTGCCTGCGGTGGCACCTTTGTAGAGCAGAATAAAGACTTCACTAACGCCCATGTTGATGGCAACCTAGTCAGCTCAGCCGCATGGCCGGGGCATCCAGAGTGGATCAAGAAGTTTTTGGAAGTGCTCAGTGGGCTGTAGTTCTACTGACACAGAGAAGTTTACCCAACAGACCAGGCTGCCAGTGCCGATCGCTAAGCTTACTCAAATCAGAGTAACTTTTACCGTGTCGGAAGGTTCTCAATAATTCACAGTATTCAGAACCGTCGAAATTGCCGTGCTCATCACTGGCTATCCATTCGGCTCCGCCAAGAAAATTGATAGTACCAGCAAGCTTTTTCCTGCTGATGTCCCACAAACTAATGGTCGAATCGTGGCCAGCAGTGACTAAGTATCTTCCGTCGGCAGTAAAACTTAGTGAGTACACAGCAGTGTTTACCGTGGCCAAATCAACCGGTTCGCCAGGTGAATTAACTTCCCATAGTTTAACGCCGCGATACTTATCACCGATGGCAAGCCATTTACCGTCACGACTAAAGGCAACAGATGATATCGCTTGAGAATCTCCTTTGAATATGCGCAGCTCCGCACCTGAGGCAACATCAAAAAGCTTGGCCGTGCCGTCATCAGAAGCGAAAGCTAAGGTCTTACAATCGGGGCTAAAAGTGACATCACATGCGATGCTTGTGGAACCACTCGGACTCCAAAACCTTCTTAGCTCAGTTCCAGTATCAGCTTCTAACAGTCTAATTTGAGCGTTGTAACCAACCGCTACTAATTTGCTATCTGGACTGATGGCCGAACACATGCCGAACCTTCTGCCGGTTGGATATGATTTGACCCTCTGCCCTGTAACTGCATCCCAAACTTGAGCGCTGGACATGTCAGTAGCAATGATTCTGGAACCATCTGGGCTAAACGAAAGTGAGTAAATCCCACCAATTCCATAGAGAATTCGCAAGCGTCGCCCCAATTGCACATCCCAAATGGTTATCTCTCTATCACTTCCACCGCAGGCAATTTTGCTGCCATCAGGGCTAAAAGCTAATAGCGAAGCCGAATGTGGCCCACCAAGCAAGATTCTATTACGACCGCCTCTCTCTACATCCCACAACCGCACCTTATCGCCGCAAGCTGCAGCAATGGTTTTGCCGTCACAACTAATTGCAGCTGAAGTGATTTCGTAGTTAGAACCTTTCATGGTGCCCACTCGTTTACCAGACTTCAGATCCCAGACGAACAAATCTCTATAGCCATCGGTTGAAGCCCCCAATGTGCCGTCAGCGCTTACAGCGATGCTGTTGATGGAACCTTCCGTAGTTTTCACCGTTTGCGGGACTGAACTCATATTGGCGTAGCCAGCGTCCGTGGAAGCGGTTAATTCGCGGCCCGAAACAACGTCCCAGACTTTTACAGAACTGCCACCATACGAGGACCTGATGTGTCGGCCATCGGAGCCAAATACAACCGCTTGCACCGCATCGCCAGGACCAATCAAGGTATGTAACTTCTGACAAGATGCGACGTCCCAAATTTTCACAGCATGTTCATCGCCTGCGGCAAGCAGCTTTTTGTCAGGGCTAAAGGCAATGCAATTAATTCTGCTTGTATGCCCAACACGATTGAATGTTTGCAGCTTGCTTGCTACAGCCGGAGACGCAGCGGCAATGGCAATGACAGAGGATATGAGCGCCAAGCAGAAACAAGCAGCGCTCACTCTAATTATATGGTTTCCGGGCAATCTAAAAAGACGCACTGACGTTCCTCTGCTCTAGAATCGGCTTATTCAGCCTGCCTGAGTATAAGGGATGGTCTAGATTTGGACGTCCTTTAGGTCAATTACATAAACATCATGGTTTGCCACGAAATACATTTTGGAGCCGCAAGCGGCATAATATTCGTGTTTAATGACCTGACCGTTTTCGTCAACAGCCTGATAGAACCTATTCTTACTTGTTTGAAGATTCGAAACTACGAAGAAGTCTACAGCCGCAGGGTTAGGGTAAAACGGAGCCCAGAGAGCGTGTTCACCGTAAATGGCAAAGACACCGAGTCCGGCCTTCTGTTTCGCCGAGATCGTTTTTACCGTGAAGTTCACAACCTGAACCAACCCGGCCATCGTAGGCGAGAACCAGACAGAATCATCTGATTCAACATTAATACTATTGCACCAATATTCAAAGACAGTATTGAATTCATCGGGGTACAAATGTTTTCCATGCTGGTCGAAACAGCCGACCACAAGCCGACTGATTGGATCACCGCTGAAAACACCCTCGTCACAGTAGCAGGTCCAAATATTGCCACTATTTGTAGTTTTCATCGCTTCAATAGATTGGCCAAGAACTAATTTTTCAACGACATTACCACCGCGGTCGACGACTATGCCGTTCTCATTGTTTCTTCCAAGGTCACCAGAAAGTCGAGCGCATAACAAATAGTGGTCGGTGCCCAAGGGCTGCATCTGAAGAGGTCCACGCACTGATTGACTAATATTTACATCGACGAAATTGCCATTGCGGAAATGGATAATCTTGAACTGCCCTTCTCCAGAAGCCATGAGTCTTTCGTTAGACTCCCTCATCGCTTCAAAGCGCAAATAGTCCGGTCTATCAGAAAGAAAAGCTGAAACATCCCGCGGCCAATGACCCAAATTATCTAGCAAAATAAGTGGATCATCATTCGGCCCAACTTCAAACCGCGCAATGCTAAAACCTTCCATTCGATCAGCAAAGCTAAATAGCTTTGTGGCTATTATCGGTGCAAGCTCATTTTTCTTCGGACGCGAGCTTCCGTAGTTGTGTTTAAAGAAAAGATCGAAATTGAACATTCCCGCTCCCACAGAACGTCTGCGCAGCCAGTTACTGACTCTGCTTCACACTAGCTAAGACTTACTTGCAGCGGCACTAGCGGTATCTTCTTCGACGCTCTTGCCAAAGACACCGGCATCTTTTTTCTCGGGCACAAATTGCTGCAGCCAAGAAAGCACTATAAAAATTCCAGCTCTAAACCAAATGGCGGCATAGACCATAACATTGAAGATCGGCCAGTACTGCTTAGCCATGTGCTTGCGATAAAAAACTTCCATGCCTTTGTGCAAGTTTATGGTGGCACCAATGCGGCGAAAACGACTAGAGGCACCATGATAATGATAGACAACAGATTTTGGATAGTAATTAACAGTCCAGCCATCTTGCTTGACGCGCCAGCACCAGTCGATATCTTCACCGAACATGAAGATGTCTTCGTCCATCAGACCAATCTTGTCGATTACTGATTTGCGCAGCATCATACAAGCACCAGATAGCGCGTCCACTTCAATTTCTTGATCCGGGTCAGCCCAAGTTAAGTTATAACGCGCAAACTCAGGGTGTTTGGGGAAGAGTTTGCTCAAATAAGTGAGACGGAAAAACGATGCCCGCACATCAGGGAAAGAGCGGCGGCACGAAAGTTGCAAGCTGCCGTCGGCATTGAGCATCTTCGGCCCAATTGCGCCGCACTTAGGATTAGCGTCCATATATTCCATCAGCAAGCCAATGGCATCAGGTCCAGCCACAGTGTCTGGATTAAGGAGAATTACATAATCTCCAGTACAATCTGGAATAACTTGGTTACAAGCCCGGGCAAAGCCGACGTTGTCGGTATTGGCCACAGTGATTACTGTAGGAAAATCTTGCCGCAGCATCTCCACTGAGCCGTCGCCCGAATTGTTATCTACAACCCAGATTTCGAACTTGTCAGCGTCTTTGTCGGCCAAAATCGACCGCAATGCGCCAGCCAACAACTTTGGCGTCTTCCAGTTGACAATTACGATTGAAACTCTAATCTTGCTCAAAAACCAACCTTAGCAACAGCTAGATGCAGCGGCAAATTTTATCACAGCTGCACTAGCAATCGAAGCAAAAAGGCTCTTGTATGACAGACATTGCGTTTCGCTATACCTGAGCAAATCTATTAGAGATAGTCAGTTACTGGCTTAGAATTATCCACTACTGGCTTTTCTGCAATATCGGCTACTTGCATCACTTTGGCATCGTTACCAATAAACTTGACACTAGCACCAGGACGAGCCGTGATATCGCCGCCAGCAGCAAAGATTCTGCTGTTGGCTTCGGCGGCAACAGAGCCACCAAATACGAAGGCACGAGCGCCGTTGCGAACAATCACATCAGCACCTGGTCGAACTGTAACGAAAGCATTATCAGAGACTTCCATCCGATCGCACATACCAGCTTTAAGAACCCCTTGAGTGTGTTGCACTCGCGGCCGATCTTCAGCACAATTGTCTTTATTTACGGCCGCTCTGCGGGGTGCATCATCAGTTGGTCGTCCAGCTTGAGCTGATTCAACTACTTTTCCTGCAGCTGAGAATGCCTCTGACTTGCGGCCAATATCAAGCACAGTATCGGGGTGAATTGGCTTCACTGGTCGGCCTTTAGAATCAAGCTTAATATCATTAAGAGCGGCGATGCGCCTTACTTCAGCTGCGATTTCACGAGTACTGGCATCGGCATGTCCCGAGACTCCCAGCGCCCGTCTGGCAACTAAAGCCAGCGAATCACCTTTCTCAACTTTATATATGCCTTGATCTAGCAGGTCATGGACCCAACTATTGCGGTACATATTTGCCGGTGGATTAATCCGCTCCTGCACCTTCATCTCAGTGTATGCAGCAGTCGCTTCCAACGACAAACTCGTGCGAGTTTCGATACGGGTGTCGGCGGAACTACCGACACCTCTATCAATTCGGCCGTCTGTCTGGCTCTGTGAAGCAGCGACCTCAACTCGATCAGGAGCTTTCGCTACCGGCGTGCCAAAAGCATCATATGTTTCCATGGCTCTACCTTACTTCTTCTTAGCTTTCGGATCGTCGCAATCGTCATCTTTAGCCTTAGGCGCAGGTGGTTTGTGGCTTGGTGTGCGATGAACCTTAGGAGGAGCAGGAGGAGCAACATCTATTACGGCAACTCCGACTTCAACTTTGTTCTCGATGATGATTGGACGCTCTTGCAAGCCTTTAACTGCTTTATCGATCTGCTCGACTTTTGTTACTAGAGCTTCGTCTAAAATACGCTGCTCATTAGCATTCTTAGCTGGTTCAACAATAATCAGTGGTCTATCTAATCCAGCAGCTTTGAGGGTTTCAACGTTTGCAGTTGAGCCACTGGCGAGAGTAGTGCAGACATTGTCTAGTTGCATTGAGCTTAGTGCTTTAGCGTCTGAGATGCGACTTACTCTGCGACCGACACTAGCAGCCATTGGGTTGCTGTCCATTTCACGACCAGCAGCTAGTTCAAGCTGGAAGCTGCTTAGGGCTACTTGAGCATGCTCGTCACTGGCTTTGCAAACAGTTTGCATAGTCTCTTGGAAGTCACGCATTTTCAAGCAAGACTCATTAATAGTGGATTTGCCACCACTGATGCCAATGCCGAGAATATAGACACCAGCGCTATTACCTTCGCTGCAGAATCCTGATGCATAAACGTTAGGAGCGCTAGCACTGCCACCATAATAATTGGTGCGGCTGTTATCGCTAATATTGGAATTGCCACCACGAGACGATGAATTAGAAGTCGAATCGCCAGTACGGTTGTTATTTGTATTAGTGGAGCTCGATGTCGAATCGCCAGTGCGAACGTTGTTTCTGACATCGTTGCTGACGTTATTCCTCACGTCGTTGCTAACGTTATTGCGAACATCATTGCGGTTGGCGTTGGAGTTATCGTTGCGGTTGGCATTATGATTGGCGTTGTCATTGCGATTAGCGTTGTAGTTCGCATTGGCATTATCGTTGCGATTGGCATTCAAATTAGCATTGTCGTTGCGGTTAGCATTGTTATTGCGCGAACGATTAGACATGTCGACATCGTTATAATTGATGCCACCAGGCGGGGTTATTGGGCCGTGCGGCTCGACGGGTCTGTCGTTGGTCATAATTGATTCCTCCAAGGGGTGCGTCGCACTTGCGACCTAAGCTCGGGCTTCGACACTAATACATCAGTGCCGGCAACCGAAACGGTTGTGGTTACGAACGGTGGGCTTACTAAAAGTAGGAGCGCCGCGGTTCCTTGGTAGAACATTACAAGAAGCTTATTGGCAAATTAGGGGCACGGAAAGAAACTTGAAAAACTAGCGATAGTGGGCATATTCAAATTATGGTTACCACCAGGTAAGAGATGGCCATTTCCGACAACAATCAAAATAAGCCCGATAGAGAGACTAGCGGCCCTCAAGAAAGTGGCCCAGTCGCGCCATCTCAAAAACCAGCGCTATCAGAAACCTGGAGCACCATACACATGCTTGCCCTCGACTCGACAAGACTGTCGGGTCAGGCGCAAACAGCTTCGCTACCCATGGGTAACGGAATAACAAAGGTCTACTCCACTGGCGACATAATCGACAATTCCTACCGGCTTCTCTCACTCCTAGGGGCCGGGGGGATGGGCGTAGTTTTTCACTGCCAGCATTTGATACTTGGTAAAGAGTACGCCCTCAAAATACTTGCGGCAGACAAATTAAGCAGCGAGAGCTGGACGCGCTTTCAATCAGAGGCTAAGGCTCTAGCCAGACTGCACCATCCGGGAGTAGTCGGCATTCACAATATGGGAATTGACGCTCAGGGATGTCCCTACTATGTAATGGATTTACTTGAAGGTGAATCACTGTCGCAAGCAATCAAAGCCAATCATCGCTTACCTCAAGCAAGGGTCCTACCAATTTTTATACAGCTGGCCGATGCACTCGATTCGGCTCACCAACAAGGAATTATTCACCGCGATATCAAGCCATCAAATGTGATGGTGCTGCACGAAATGAACATAGACAAAGTAAAGTTAGTTGATTTTGGCATTGCCAGGCTTTCTACCAGAGGTGTAAGCGGGGCCTTTAACAGCCAAAACAAAACCGCTGCTGGCACCGTATTTGGTACTCCGTATTACATGAGCCCAGAACAAAGCTTAGGCAAAACGGTAGATCATCGCTCTGACATTTACTCGCTTGGCTGCGCGCTATTCGAGGCCCTGACAGGCATACCGCCATTTTGCGGTGCCAATGCTTTTGAGACAATAATGATGCATCAAAGCAACGAAGCGCCATCGCTTAATAGTGTCTACCCTGAAGGAAAATTCTCCAGTTCACTTGAATCAGCCGTAGCAAAAATGCTCCAGAAAAATGTAGAGGACCGCTATCAGAGCATGAAGCAAGTGGGCCATGATCTAAGCCGGATACAAGAAGGCAAAACTGTTGGCATTGCTCATGTAGAAAAAACAACATCAGATGATGAAATTCCAGAACAAAGCAGCAAAGGAATGCTTGTCGCCATAGCTATTACAGCCCTTCTTGTATTATCCGCCGGAGCATTCGGAATCTACAGCCTGACCAGCAATACAGCCAGCGCTCCTGTACCAAAATTGGCTTCCGTACTCAATGAGGATGAAAAAATTGAAAACGAAGATCTGATTGGCAAATGGCGTAAGGTCTTTACTGACCATTTCAATCAGTCAAAGCCATTCTGCCAGAGAACACTAAACGACAAAGGTCAGCCCATCAAGCAGTTCGCTTTTCCTAGCGAAGAATGCCACCTTGGCTACATTCGCCGAGAAAAAGGTGAAATGCAAAAAGCCATAGGCAAAATCGATGTGCCTGTTGAAGAGAAAGTTTATCTCTATCTACAGTGTGTGTGTACGCCCTTCCCCGCAATCTGTGACCGCTTTGGTTCAGACAATGTCAACGGCTTGGAAATTGTAACCTTCAAGCCTGACGAAGTAATCCAACGTCTACAAAACTGGAAGAAGTTGGAGCACCTGTCATTCTTTAACTCAGTTGAAAGAGAAAAAGGAATAGATTGCTCCACTCTTCTAAAAGAACATATCCCGTACATCGACACCCTTACCAATTTACGTACGTTAGGTCTCTGTGGAGAACTGCGAGTCGGTCCGCCGGACAAGGGCGAAGAACTCACTGGACAAGACATCTGCAGATTGACGCTTCTGTCTACGTTGCAAGGTCTTATGCTACAGGAAGTGCGCAATGTCAGGCCACTACTAAGAGAAATCAATCGCCACCCCAACCTGAAAGAGCTGACCCTAGTCAATCTCGATATCAACAACGAAGATATAGCGATTCTTTCGGCAAACAATAACATCAATAAAATGACCATATTCAACTGCCCTGGTGTGACAGTAGATTCAATACCAGCCTTTGCTCGCATGAAAGGACTGAAACGCCTAATCATCGATAAAGAGTGGAAAACTCAAAAAGATAAAGTCAATCTGAAAGACTTGCCGGCTTACGAGTACGAAAATTACAAGACGAACCAACACAAATAGCTAATCAACTAGGTCTAGAAAATCTCGGACATTCCCAAACGCTGTAACTGAGCCGCCGTTGGGAAAGCCTTAGTTTGGTAGCGATAAGGGAAATATTGTTTCTGCTCAACTTGCCCGGGCAAAATTGCCACTACATCATCCCAACGGGCGCGACCGACAATACCCCCGCTGGCTTCATCTGCATCAGGTTTAGTAAAAGTGATGAAATCGGCTTTGGGTAAAAGTGAGTCTACCCCATCTGTCCAGCTACAGATGCTAGCAATCTGCGAATCTTTCGACTGCACTGCCACATAATTAGAGACAAAGATACCTTCATCCTGAATCTCTGGTAGCGAATCAAGCAAATTCTTTTGCCAATCATAGGTGTGCATAAAATACTTGGTCTGATGCAACTTCAAAGCCTTGTGCAAACCTGGTTGCGAGACAAAGTCAGGTTCATAGATTGCCATCTTTCCATCACGTCGATGCAAAATGAATGGTGGTAAAGGTCGAATATGAGCATTCTCAGGATCTTGAGCGATGGCCAATTGGCTGAGGGCATACTCGCAGCCAAATTTGTCCTCAGACCCCCAAACAAGAAACATCGATGGAGTTAACAGCAAAAATAGCTGCTCGCCCTTCACTTCAAGCATGGCCCAGTCGTTAATTAGGGCCCTAAAAGCATCATAGTCATCGCCCCAGGCCGATTGATAGACTGAAGGTGTATCCGAGCCATCGTCACTAATTACCGAAAACTTGTATTCAGTAGTTTTGTCGAGCAAGTTCTGTTGAGCGCGCGCAAATACCTCGTCGAAACTTACTAACCACTGATCATATTGACTGGACGGGATGCGTGCCTGAGACAAACCAACATCAACAATTGGAAATAGCGACAGGACATCACAAACGACAGAATGAACGAGCGCTCCAGCAGCTTCACCGTGATCGCGCGCCAACTCCGCCCAAGACAATTCGTACATTGCACGATCGCGAATAGCGGGCATCAATAGCGGTGCAATTTTGTCGTAATCAGTCCAATCGAGATCAGAAAAATTCAATTGCTGAATCTTGGCAATGATCTCTTCTAACTTCTCTGGGTCATCGCTGTAAAAAGCGTAGAAATTCCCAAGGTTGTAGGTCAGAACAGCAGTACCAGACGAATCTCTGAGCACAAGGGCAAAATTCTCTTTATCGAAAGTAAGAGTATTTGTTGGTGGTACATCAATGCGCTTTGCGACAGCAGCAGCGAAGTCTTCTTTGTTCAGAACCTGATTCATCTCTTAGAAACCACATAAAGTAGCAAAATCTATTCGTATTGTCGGATAGCCGAAGAATGGCCCATGGAGGTCATTGCGTTAGCTATTTTAGAACTACATATTGAGTAAATGCGCATCAAAAGCAATTTTCAGAAGCATTGCCAAGTACCAAAAAATGCCAATAAAAAACCCCGAGCTTTTGGCTCGAGGTTTCTTAGTTCACTTGGATAATAAAAGACCCACGCTATTCACGTGGGTCTTTTATAAATCCTGGCACCGGGCTATCTTTCCAGGCAGTCACCCACCAAGTATTGTCGCTGCTAACCGTCTTTACCGTCGTGTTCGGGATGGGAACGGGTGTGTTCCGGTCGCATTGGCACCAAGAACCTTTTAGGGTTATCGGAGTTTGCACTCCAATACCCTGAAAACTACATATTGAGGTTTTATTCGTATTTCACAAGCTTATTCAAAAGCTTCACGCTTTGTCATTTCAAATTACTTTGAGTGACTTATCTTTGTTGGATAAGCCCTCGACCGATTAGTAACGCTCAGCTACATGCTTGCCTTTCGGGGCATTTCTACCTGCGTCCTATCAACCCGGTGGTCTTCCGGGGGTCTTACTAGCTTAACGCTATGGGATTTCTCATCTTGAGGTGGGCTTCGTACTTATATGCTTTCAGCACTTATCCTCTCCGAGCACAGCTACGCTGCGTTTACCGCTGGCGCGATAACAGCCATACTGGCGGCTCGTTCGTCCTGGTCCTCTCGTACTAGGGACGACTCCTCTCAAAAATCCTACGGGCATGCCGGATATGGACCGAACTGTCTCACGACGTTCTGAACCCAGCTCACGTACCGCTTTAATGGGCGAACAGCCCAACCCTTGGAACGTACTACCGCTCCAGGATGCGATGAGCCGACATCGAGGTGCCAAACCTCCCCGTCGATGTGGACTCTTGGGGGAGATCAGCCTGTTATCCCTATGGTAACTTTTGTCCGATGAGCAACGACCCTTCCATGCGGAGTCGTGGGATCACTAAGCCCGACTTTCGTCCCTGATCGTGATGTCTCACTCTCAGTCAAGCTCCCTTCTACCTTTACGCTCGATGGCTGATTTCCGACCAGCCTGAGGGAACCATTGGGCGCCTCCGTTACTGTTTAGGAGGCGACCGCCCCAGTCAAACTGCCCAACTGAAACTGTCCCCGACCCAGATAATGGAATCAGGTTAGTATGCTAGCTACATCAGAGTGGTATCTCAACGTTGACTCCATCGGGACCAAAATCCCGACTTCAAAGTCTCCCACCTATCCTGCGCAGATATAGCCCGCAGACAATTTCAGCCTACAGTAAAGCTCAATAGGGTCTTTCTGTCCTGGCACGCCTAGTCCGTATCTTCACAGACAATCCTATTTCGCCGAGTCTCTCTCCGAGACAGCGCTCAAATCGTTACTCCATTCGTGCGGGTCGGAACTTACCCGACAAGGAATTTCGCTACCTTAGGACCGTTATAGTTACGGCCGCCGTTCACCGGGGCTTTGTTTTTCAGCTTCGCTTGCGCTAACCGATCCACTTAACCTTCCGGCACTGGGCAGGAGTCAGCCCCTATACATCACCTTACGGTTTAGCAGAGACCTGTGTTTTTGTTAAACAGTCGCTTGAGCCTCGTCGCTGCGATCATCTCAGGCTTCAGACGCGAAGTCTTACACCCTACCATGACACCTCTTCTTCCGAAGTTACGAGGTTATTTTGCCGAGTTCCTTAGAGAGAGTTATCTCGCGCACCTTGGTATTCTCTACCTGACTACCTGTGTCGGTTTAGGGTACGAGCACACATTATCCTGGCTTTCGCCGCTTTTCTCGGCAGCGTGGCATCTACAAAATTTGCTCCTTAGAGCATTTCTTACTCGGCCTTACTTTGTAACGCCAGGGCGGATTTGCCTACCCTGACTAGCTACGCCTTTGGAGGTACAAAACCAAACTGTACCCTGTGTATAGCCTCCTGCGTCCCGACTTAGCTCCTAGCGGATAATAAGTGGCACGGGAATATTAACCCGTTGTGCATCGGCTACGCCTGTCGGCCTCGCCTTAGCTCCCGGCTAACCCCACGTGGACGAACCTTGCGTGGGAACCCTTAGTCTTTCGGTGCATTGGATTCTCACCAATGTTTTCGCTACTTAAGCCGACAGTCTCACTTGTGCTTCGTCCATAAGTGCTTACGCTCTTACTTCGACCTACAACACAACGCTCCCCTACCGATCAATTTTTAACGTTGATCCTACGATTTCGGTATCATGCTTAGCCCCATACGTTTTCGGCGCAGAATCGCTTGACTAGTGAGCTATTACGCTTTCTTTAAATGGTGGCTGCTTCTAAGCCAACATCCTAGTTGTCAATGCAACTCCACCTCCTTAATCACTTAGCATGAATTTTGGGACCTTAGTCGGTAGTCTGGGCTGTTTCCCTCTTGAGTACGGAACTTATCTCTCGCACTCTCACTGCCAGATAATGACGCTACAGGTATTCGGAGTTTAACTCGATTTGGTACGGATTTTCTCCGCCCGCACCGAACTAGTGCTCTACCCCCTGTAGGATAAATCTGACGCGGTGCCTCAACGCCTTTCGGGGAGAACCAGCTAGCTCCGGGTTCGATTGGCATTTCACCCCTAAACACAGCTCATCCACTGATTTTTCAACATCAGTTGGTTCGGACCTCTACGCAATGTTACTTGCGCTTCATCCTGGCCATGCCTAGATCACCCGGGTTCGGGTCTACCACATGTAATTATCAACGCCCTTATCAGACTCGCTTTCGCTATGGCTTCGCATATTAACTGCTTAACCAACTACATACGGTAACTCGCCGGCTCATTCTTCAACAGGCACACTGTCACCCTATAAATAGGGCTCCAATTGCTTGTAAGCACACGGTTTCATGTTCTATTTCACTCCCTCTCACGGGTTCTTTTCACCTTTCCCTCGCGGTACTTGTTCACTATCGGTCGTCAGTCAGTATTTAGCCTTACCAGATGGTCCTGGCAGATTCGTACAAGATTTCTCGTGTCCCGTACTACTTGGGATACTCCCAGATGTCGAAAGTTTTCGTCTACCGGACTGTCACCGTCTTTGGTAGCCCTTTCCAGAGCTCTTCAACTAACTTTCTTCAATTCTTTATAGAGTCCCGCAACCCCAATAAGACTTACGTCCTACTGGTTTGGGCTGTTCCCCGTTCACTCGCCGCTACTTAGGGAATCACTGTTTTGTTTTATTTTCCTCTCGGTACTAAGATGTTTCAGTTCCCGAGCTTACCTCGTCACACCCTATGTATTCAGATGTGCGTCGCTGACATTACTCAGCGGGGTTGCCCCATTCGGAGACCCACGGATCTTAGTCTATAACGACTCCCCGTGGAATTTCGCAGTTTATTGCGTCCTTCATCGGCTGCTGACGCCAAGGTATCCACCGTGCGCTCTTAGTAGCTTAACCAACGTCTAGAAGATCTTGTGTTTATGATAACAAGCTTGCTTGGCGTGCGTCTTCTAGACTGCTGCTGCATGTGATTGCTCACACACAACTACTTGGTGGAATACGGACCTCAATATGTAGTTTTCAGGGTACGGAACTGGAATTATTAGCCTCGCAGCCGGCTGTCGGACTTGGTGTCCGACTGAGTGGATAACTATATCACACCAATCGGACTTTTGAAGAGCGTTTTGTTTAGAACAAACTCACTCTTCGGAATCGGCCGCTAGAGCGCTTCTTAGGCACTTAGCTTCGTTTCGAGAAGCATAACACATCGATTTGATGGTTGTCTTCTCTCCGTATCAGCTTTGGTTACTTTCGTTACCATCACTAATTCTTCGAGACGCTTACTCGCTTACATCATACAACTGATGTTCGTTTTCTGCGGCGCTGTTCACTTTTTTTCAATCATTGAAATGACTGATGAACAGCAGATTTCTGGAGGCTAGCGGAGTCGAACCGCTGACCTTCTCCGTGCAAAGGAGACGCTCTACCAACTGAGCCAAGCCCCCGGGCTTTTGCAAACTGCTTATAGCGTTCAGCGATTATTGACGTTCCATTTGGTGGGGAACAAATCGCGTAACAAGCAGCTCGCTTGAGCATCTTTCTGCTCTGCGCTGTCTCTGTATCTCATACTATCAAGAACGAGATTCGTGCGACAGCTTTGTTGCAGAAAGTGTTACTTACTGGGCCATCCTGGACTCGAACCAGGGACCTCACCCTTATCAGGGGTGCGCTCTAGCCACCTGAGCTAATAGCCCGCAGCCAAAAAAGAATACCACTGGCTCACTCTCTTGTCCCAACCTCCCGGCTGTTGTTTCAAGGATCTTCACAATGCGAGGCAAAACTCGGTCAGGTAGCACATCTTGCAACTTCACCTAGTTGTACATTTCTCGCTCTCTTATTACTGTTCCCCGAGCCAATCAATTTTTATCAGGCACCCTCAACTTTTCCTCAATTAATGACAACTGTGTAACCAAGCCAACAAAAGGGAACTTCTAGTGCAATATATACTTGTCATCCCCGGGATCTACAAGCAATCTCCGAATCCCCCATTAGCAAACCTACTTATATATAGATACTGATCACCGTGCTCGAAAGAAACTACCAATATGGATATTGAAATCGACCCCCAGGCCCAAACCGTAATCTTTCGGGGCGAGGGTAAGGCAGAGCACCACTACCGCCGCGGCGACGTGATTGGCGACTCATATCAACTGATTGATTTGCTTGGTCAAGGCGGAATGGGTGTTGTCTATCGCGTTAAGCATTTGATTCTCGAAAAGCAATTCGCGCTCAAGCTACTAGCCCCCAATCAAATCAACAACCAAAATTGGCGCCGCTTCGAATTAGAAGGGCGCTCTCTGGCCAAACTCAATCACACCAATATTGTCTCAATCTCCAATATGGGCATCGACAAAGGCTGCCCCTACTTTGTTATGGATTTGCTGACAGGAAATTCTCTGGCCGAACAGATCAAGACTTCCGGCCCACTGAGTGAAAAGGAGAACCTCGATGTTTACTTGCAAGTTTGCGCTGGCCTTTCTTGCGCCCACAGAACTGGCATCATCCACCGCGATATCAAGCCAGCCAATATCATGCTACTGCCATCAGCCAAAGGTGTTCTTGTAAAAATCGTCGACTTTGGCTTAGCCCGCCTGCAATCGTCGGGCAGCGCCACTAGTCAAGCGCTAACAGCCAGCGGCGAAGTATTCGGCAGCCCTTACTACATGAGCCCCGAACAGACACTGGGTGAAGAAATCGATGCTCGCAGCGATATCTATTCTCTGGGCTGCTCTTTATTTGAATCACTTACTGGTCAAGTACCTTTTGCTGGCGCTTCTGCTATTCAAACAATGATGATGCACCAAGAAGCCGAGACGCCGTTGCCTTCCAGTCGTGTTGCCAACAGGAAGATATCCCCAGCCCTAGATGAAGTAGTGACCCGCTGCCTGCAGAAAGATGCAAAGCTGCGCTACCAATCAGCCGATCAACTAGCTATTGATCTTCAGCGTATTGTAGACGGAAAGCCCATTGGTACAGGGGTGCTCGAATACAAGAACCACCTCAATCAGAACCGCAAGAGTGGGGACGAGCGGGTCCGAACAGAAAATAAAGAAGTCAAAAGCGATCAGGAGAGTAGCGCTGGATATGAAACCCGCGAGCCTCATGACAACCAAGGCGCTACGCGAAATCCCTCACCTGATTTTCTCAAATCAAGAAAACTGACTCTATGTCTGATTTCTCTTACTTCAATAATTCTCGTGGCCGCTGCCGGCTTTACTCTCACTAATAAAGCTGGCCCGTCGAAAAAACCTCTGATTCTGAAAGATACAACCGATGTCTTTCCTGTTATAGACGATGACACTGCCTTGAAGATGAAGGATGCAATTAGCGGCCAAGAGCGAGAAATAGCAAGAGCAGCGCAGAAAAATTCGCCAGAATTAGCGGACGACCCGCTCTTGTTTATGGCCGAGCAAAAACAAAGAGAACAAGGCGATCAAAGCCAGATCCAACTAATTGATAGTGCACCAAAATTTTCCCTTGGCATAAAAACAATCAACGGCCAAACCATGCGCTGCTTTAGATTTCCGAGCCAAACCTCTATCGGAAAGCTCCGCTTCCAAAATCGACATGTCGAGGCCCAAGGTGACTTGCAGGTGCCTGTAAATGAAGTCATCGACCTGCATCTGAGGCCAGTTTCGGCGCAATGCCCATCTCTCATCGATAAGTTCAACCCCGAAGACATCAGCACCTTACGTGTGGAAAATTCAAATGTGATTGGCGAAATCACCAGACGTCTAAGCAAGTGGACAAAGATTCATGCCCTAACAATAGAAGGGGGCAAAATCACAGATGAGGACCTGGCCAATTTTGACAATATCAAAGGGCTCGATTTTCTCTGGCTGAAAAGACTATCTTTCAATGGAAAAATCTTTGCCAAATTGAATGCACTCAATCGTCTTGAAACCCTTCAAATAGAAGATTGCAAGCAACTCAATCAAATTATGCAAAATCTTCCTTTACTGCCAAAGCTAAAATTCATGAGACTAGAGGCGCGCGGCAACGACTGGCTAGAAAGCAAAAGCATTGCCGCAATAGCCCGGCAACCAAATTTGAAGGTGCTCGAACTCAAGAGCAAGAGTGAAGCTCTCGACAGCTATTCACAGATAGATGGATTGACAGACAAGTCAAGCGCAAGCCACAAATTGCCAATTTACGACTGGCGCAACGAACTAGCTGAACTGAAAAATCTTCAAATTTTGATTTCAGAAAAACCAGACTGGAAGCATGAGCAGATAGCAGACTTCTTGCAAGTTGTTCCTGCTGCCCGCCGAAATCAATGGGCACAGGAGTTCGGCTACCATCCAAATAGCCGTCCAAGTCAAATTACTCGATAGCGCTTATTTCATTCCAGCGGCAAGTTTAAAGATATAAACAAACCCACTTCCCTTAATAGTTGCCGCGATGACCTAGCAGAATTGAAAATCACGCTATCCAATTCATGAACGAACTGCCAGCCTTCCCAGAACGAGACCGAAATAGTGACTATTGAAATAGACAAGCAGGCACAGACGGTAGTCTTTCACATAGACGGAAACGCAGAACAGCGCTATAGCAGCGGTGACATTATTGGCGACTCATATCAACTGATTGATTTGCTTGGTCAAGGCGGAATGGGTGTTGTCTATCGCGTGCATCATCTAATTCTCGATAAGCAATTTGCCCTCAAGCTCCTTGCCCCCGATCAAATCAAGAACCAGAGCTGGCGCCGCTTTGAAACAGAAGGACGGGCACTGGCAAAACTCAATCATGCCAATATAGTTTCAATTTTCAACATGGGCATTGACAAAGGCTGCCCTTACTTTGTTATGGATTTGCTCGATGGCATGTCACTAGCTGAACGAATAGACGAAACAGGACCGCTAAGTGGACGAGAAAGTCTAGAGATATTTCTACAAGTCTGTAGCGGTCTCAGTTGCGCTCACAAAAACGGCATTATTCACCGCGATATTAAGCCCGCCAACATCATGCTGATCAGCGAAGGCGGAAGCACTAAAGTAAAGATAGTTGATTTCGGCATAGCTAGACTGCAATCGATAGATGCCTCTGGCCGACAGGCGCTGACAGCTCATGGTGAGGTTTTCGGCTCGCCTCTATATATGAGCCCTGAACAAACCCGTGGCGAACAACTAGATGCACGCAGCGACCTCTACTCCCTAGGTTGCGCACTCTTCGAAACTCTCACTGGCCAGGTACCTTTTCGCGGAACATCCGCTCTTGCCACCCTGGTCATGCATCAAGAAGCCGAGCCACCGAAGCTTCAAAGTACGTCGACAAGAAATAATTTCAACTCTTCATTTGCCTCTTCACTTGATTTATTACTGGCACGGTGCCTGAGCAAAGATGCAAATAACCGCTACCAATCAGCTAATCAAGTGGCTGTCGATTTACAGCGCATCATTGATGGCAAGCCAATCGGCAGCGGCACCAGTAAAAATAGGTTAGGCCACATTGAGTATCAGTCGGCAGAAAGAGAAGATCAAATCTCTTCGCCCGAGGCGGCCCATGCAAAACTTCTCTTTAGCACTAGTAGAACTGCGCTGAAATCAATTTCGATAGCAATACCCTTGCTAGCTCTGTTAGCTTTGCTTGGTTTCACTATTTCAGGTGGGCAAAACAAACCAGAACAACAAACTAAGCCAGAACAGCAAGCAGCCCAAGTCGGCCGCCAAAACAATGAAGCCGATCACTCAGCTGCAGGGCTAGCCAAGCTAAAAGCAGCATTAGGAGAAGAAGGCCAAGCCCCAATAGCCCTGACCCCAGAGAAGTTAAAAGCCCTAGCCAACAGCCCCAAGATCTCACGTGAAAGAAAGCTAGTTAAAGGCAAAAGAATGCGCTGTTTCCAATTTCCCACAGTGTTGTCCATAGGAGAAATAGAAGGTCTGGGGCAATTACGCCAGGAGGCCAAAGGCGAAGTTACGATACCAGAAGAACTCGGAGTCTATCTCCGCTTAAATTCAATCATCAATCAATGCCCCGAGCTAATTGACAAAATTGCCGTTGATGACATCGACAACCTCCGCCTAAACGACCTAAAGCCTGACAGCCCTGTACTAGAGCGCCTGGCTCGATGGACCAATCTGACGAAACTAACCATAGACAACGACATTTTGTCCGACGCTGACCTAACAAGTCTGGACAAACTAAAGAATCTTAGATCTCTCGAGATCAGATCATTTGCTTTCAACTGGAAGCCATTCACTGAGCTCGAGCTTCTCAAGCGTCTGCATACTCTTCATTTAAGTAATAGCGAGCAGCTCAATCCTATCCTGCAAAATCTACCAACCTTACCGGCACTGAAAACTCTCGAACTAAGTGGCCAAACTGATCAGTGGTTGACCGAGAGTAGCGTAAGCGCCTTAGCCAAACAAACAAATCTCAGAATGCTCTCGCTAAAGACAAAACAACCTGGAATATCAAAAGTTTTTGCTGGCACCGTTACCACAGCCAACAAGCAAGACAATGTCAAGGAGCTGCCAGTAATAGCCTGGATTAGCGCATTCAGCCAACTGAAGAGTCTAGAAAGACTTGAAATAGCGATTCCTCAAGCAAGCGAAGAAAGCATTCGAAATTTTCTGCACCATGTTCCTGCGGCCAGAAGCAACGAGTGGGCTGCAGATTTTGGCTACAACCCTTCCGGTAGATAATATAGAACTTGGAGATAAGGGGATTCGAACCCCTGGCCTCACGGGTGCGATCCGTGCGCTCTACCAACTGAGCTATATCCCCATCTCGTATCAAACCAAGAGACTTCACTCCAAATTATACGAGATTTCCCCGAAACGCCCCACTTGTCAATCGCAGATAAAGACCTAGCAATTGTTTCAGGCGACGGCCTCAAAGCTTTGACAACACCTAATTACAGCAGTAAAGCTAAACACATTGTTAAATGGCGCCAATGTAGAATGATCGGTTAGTATAAAGGACTCTTATCTTCTGACAGGTTAGCAATGAACGTCTCTTCCAAAATTACTCAAAAGCTAGCTGCGCTGCTAATTTTGACTGCGGGCGTCTACATGTCTTCAGAATTCGCCGATGGCAAATTCGTCCGGGCGGCTTCTGAAAACACAGCCGCAGCAAAAGTAGGCACAGCAGCACCAGATTTCACCTTGACTGACACCAACGGCAAGAAGCAGACCCTCTCTGCCTATAAGGGTAAGCTTGTAGTACTTGAGTGGCTCAATCATGGCTGCCCCTTCGTCAAGAAGCACTACAGCTCTGGCAACATGCAAGCGTTACAGAAAGAATACACCGCAAAAGATGTAATCTGGTTGTCTATTGTCAGCTCTGCTGAAGGCAAACAAGGCTTCCAAAGCAATGCCGAACATAACGCCGCCATGAAAGCTTCGGCTGCGACACCAACTGCGATACTAATAGACAGCGACGGTACCGTCGGCCATCTGTATGGTGCCAAAACCACGCCCCATATGTTTGTCATCAACAAAAAAGGCGAATTGGCCTACGCTGGCGCCATCGACGACAAAACCAGTGCCGATGCTGAAGACGTCAAAACAGCTAAAAACTATGTTCGCGCAGCACTTGACTCTCTGCTCAAGAACCAAACACCAAAAGTTGCTTCAACTCAGTCTTATGGCTGCTCAGTAAAATACGCTCAGTAGACTCTGACTGCTAAGAATGAAACAACCAAACTTTGAACTCAGCAAGATAATTGGCTGGGCCTTCATTGTTTGCTTTTGTATAGCCAATCTCTATTTTGGCTTTATGAGCGGCCAAACCGCCCTGAGCGACCCTGACACTTGCTGGCTGGTGGCTTTAGGCCAGCACATCTATCAACACGCTAGCCTTCCAGCTGTAGATCCCTTTTCATGGACATTGACTTCAGAGCTCGCCGATAGGCAGCCCTATATCGCCTACCAATGGCTCAGTGCCCTGATACTTGCGGCAATCAATAAAATCGGCGGGGCCAGCGCCCTTCTCTACTTTACCGCTATAACAATCGTCATTAGCTTCATCATGGTGCCACTTGCCGCTGCCAAAGTTTTGCGCATTTCTCCACTGCTAGTGGCTTTAGCAGCCAGTGTAGCCATTAGCGCTGGCAGCTTTCACTTTCCCTGCCGCCCTGAAATTTTTTCATACTTTTTCCTCTCTGTGCTTATTGCAACCGTGGTTAAAATCGGTGAAAGCAAAGGTAATCTGCCGTTCTTTGCCTACGGATTTAGCGCTACATTGTTTTTTGCCATCTGGGCCAATCTTCACACCGGTTTTGTTATCGGCTTAATCGTACTGGCCGTGGCGTCACTAACAACTTGCCGACTGCCACTATTGGCAAGCCTTCTTGGCGGTCTAGTGGGCAGCATGATTACTCCATATGGAGTAAATCTCTGGCAATATTTGCCCCATCTGTTTTTTTCGCAAGCAAATAAATACAACCTAGAACTGTTTCCGCTTACAGCCTATGAGCTTTGGTCTTTCGACTTCCTCGCCTTTGACATCATAGGCTTGACTCTATTAGTCGGTCTTATCTTAGATATAACGATGCAAGTTAATCACAAGATCAAGCATCAGAGATTTTCACCGCAAATATTCAACCATTTGCCATGGCTCATACTTTCTCTCACTAGTTTCTTTGTAGCACTGCAAAGCCGACGCATGGTGCCGTTTGCCGCCTTAACAGCCATGGGTTTTGTCTATCAATTTTTGATTACTCACAGAGAGTTCCTTTCTAAATGGAGTCAGGGGAGTCTACAAACGATCAAGCGTCGCTACTATTTGATTCCACTACTGCTAGCTATAATGGGCGTAAACACTGCCATCTCACTATTTCAGGCTGCTTTACCCAGTAGTACATTTGGCTTCGTTGTGCCCAAAGCTGCTCTTGAATTAATCACTAAAACAAGGCCCGAAGGGAGGCTCCTCAACGATCCCCAATATGGTGACGTGATGGTTTTGGCTGACGGAGAGAAAGCCCAGGTATTCATAGATACACGCTTTGATGTCTACGGGGATAAAATCACCCTAGACTACTGGCAAATGGCAAATTGTCGTGGCCCTTGGCAAAAACTATTAGAGCAATATCAAATCGGCTGGGTATTCTTTCCGCCCAGGGCTCCAATTGTCAGCAAGCTTGCTCACGATTCAGCCTGGCAAACAGTTTTCAAAGACGAGAACGCCGTAATTTTGGTCAAGCGCTCCAAGCAAAGTTCAGGGCAATTTGAACAATTCAAATAATTCAAGCAATTCAGACAATTCCAATGATCAAGAAGATCAAGCCATAAAAAAGTCAGTCAATGGTTTTCCATGGCTCTATTGTTCACTTCTGTACAGCCTAGCTGTGACAGCAATATTTGCTGAAAAGATGTTGCATGGTGTTATTTTTGCGGCAGAAGATGGCCGGGTGCAAAACTATCCAGCTTTCGCCTCTCCTGGATTTTTATGGACACCGCTTTTACTCACTGGTTTTCCTGTACTAGCCGACCCACAGACCAGCCTGTTCTATCCCCTTTGTTTTATCTTTAAGCATTTGCTTCAAGGCAATCAGGCCTATCAGGGCTGGAACTTATATGTACTCAGTGCTTATTTTCTTAGCGCCCTATTTGCTGCACTGTTTGCCTACCGTCTAACTAAATCAAGATTAGCAGCCATGATTGCCGGTGTTATCTACGGCTTTGGTGGTTATCAAATTTCTGAGCTGCGGCACATCCAGATAATTCAAACAGCAGTCTGGCTGCCACTTCTACTCTACTTTGTCGAAGTTCTGCGCCTTAGAACTAAGTGGGCAACGCTGCAACTAACTCTAATGGCTGGCACTAGTGCTCTGACTATTCTTGCTGGCCATCCCCAAACTGCTGCCTACATATTTGCAGCGACCTTGGCTTATGCTGCCTTTGGCAACATTTCTAAAAGAGCGACCAGCAAAAAAGAAAATATCAAACAAGCTTTGATTGTCACGGTCTTGAGCGCCGCTGCAATTTTATTCGGCGCAGCTATTGCAGCGGTTCAGCTTTTACCTTCGTATGAACTATCACAGCAAAGTGTTAGAACCACATTTGGCTACAAAGACTTCTTAGTGGGCGAACTGGAGCCCCTACAGGTTCTTGGCTTCATCATGCCTTATCTGCTTGGAGGCAAATTTGGAAGCCTTGACGGGCTGCCATTTTCAGAGCAAGGTCCACCACCTGGCCTTCTATTTTTTGGCTTTGCCCCTATAGTGCTTTCAATTTTCGCCATGGTACGCCTCAGAACCCAAGCGGTGGTGCCTTATTTCATTGCCATCACAGTGCTGTCGTTTCTCTTCGCCTTAGGGGCTCACACTCCCCTGGCAAGACTCTTTCATGCCATTCCGATACTAGGCTCTTTTCGTGGGCTCTACCGCGTTCTACTGCTACCAGCTTTTGCTATTAGTATTCTCAGCGCCATAGCCATTGCCAAAATAGAAAGCCAAGAAACTTCTAGTGACACACTGACGCTTAAACAAGAGCTGTTGGCCAACTGGCAAAAGCTAGGCAAATGGAAACACCTAGCGCTCTGTTTATATACGCTAGTTGGCGCCCTAGTGCCAACATTTCTTTTTGGCACCCTACCATTGCTGCTATATAAATCGAGGCCGCAACAACTATGGCGAAAAGCCTTACTTTTAGGCAGTATATTCGCCGTGATTTTTTCGTATGCCGTCAACTCGCAATGGTTCCAACAGTCGCCACCGATTGCTCAATTTAGCCCACCCAGTGGTTGTGAACAGTTAAGAGCGAAACTACAAGAGAAGAACCAGCGCATTTTTACTTTGCGCGGACTAGCGGCCGACCAGGGCGAATATCCGGTTAACTTAAGTCGACTCTGGGGCGTGAGCAATGCCTCCGGTTATGAGCCACTCATGCCCAGACGCTACATGAAGCTGTTAGGCCTTGCCGAAGGGGGGTTTTTACAACCACCTTGGCGCATCAAAGCCCAAGACCGCTCTTTTGATATTTGTGCAGTTCGCTATTTGCTAGCACCAGCTGATGCCTTTGGTGGCCGCGCCTTCGTCGATGATGCCTGGAAACACTGGAAGCTTGTTAGTCAAGCTGATGGTGTCCTTTGCTACGAAAATACTCGGGCTAGGCCTCGTTTCTATTTAGTGCCAGAGCGTAAAGATGTGAGCGAGCAAGAGGCTCTAATAGCAATTAAAACTAGTGCTTTACCCAATGGAGCAGTATTCGATCCAGAGACAATGGTTTTAATCGAAACTGAAAGGCAGCAAAATCAGACACACTCAGCAAGCACAGAAGAAACGTCGACAGGTGCATCAGAAGCGGCAACAAGTAAATCAGCAGCGGCAGCCCATGCAGCAGTTGGCGCTTCAATCAGCGCTATAGAGATAGACAAACTCACTGATGAACAGATTGAACTTTCAACTGAATCAGATTTTAGCGGCTATCTAGTGGTGGCAGATCAATACTACCCTGGCTGGAAAGCTTCGCTAGACGGCCAAGCCACACCAATTCTAAAAGCGAATTATGTACAGCGAGCAATAACTCTACCGGCAGGAAAACACAAAGCTGTTTTCACTTATGAACCAGATTCGTATCGCAGTGGTTTGTTGATTAGTTCAGCAGCGCTAGCTCTATTGACGCTCACAGCCATTATCGGGACCATTAAAGGCCTTAAGACCTAAGAGAACAAAACCGGAGAGATTTGATTTATGTGGACAACCTACAGTAAAAACTAACTCTGTCCCATAGCTGGATCAACAGCCACTTTGTAATCAACGCCGTCTAAGCCAAAACCAAAAAGCTTGAGAAACTCTGAGCTATAGCTTTCGTAGTCAGAAATCTCTTTAAGATTCTCAGTTGTCACTTGAGGCCAAAGTGCATCTACTTTTGCTTGCACATCAGCGTCCATCTCTTTGTCGTCAATTCTAATTCGACCAGCGGCATCAAGATTTGGCTTAGCGCCATTGTAGAGATTGCTAGCAAAAAGCCGATAAATTTGTTCGATACATCCTTCGTGAGTGTTCTTTTCTTTCATCACTTTGTAGAGCAGTGAAATATAAAGCGGTACTACTGGAATAGCTGAACTTGCTTGAGTAACCAATGCTTTGTTGATTGAAACGTAGGCCTTGCCACCAGTGGCTGCCAACTGTTCATTCAATTTTTTAGCAGTGGCTTCTACGTCAAGTTTAGCGACACCAATTGAACCGTCGCGGTAAATAGGCCATGTTACTTCTGGTCCGATATAAGAGTAGGCTACAGTAATGGCGCCGTCTGCCAAAACTTTCGCTTGGCGCAAAGCGTCCATCCACATTTGCCAGTCTTCACCACCCATCACTTGCTTGGTGTCGGCAATCTCTTGCTCGTTGGCTGGCTCGATTGTTACTTCTTTGACTAAATCTTTGTCAGTATTGAGTGTCTTGGCTGTAAAGCTATGACCAACCGGTTTGATAACCGATTTGAAGAGAGTGCCTGACTTAGGATGCATACGTTGCGGTGAAGCCAAGCTGTAAACAACCATGTCGACTTGGCCAAGATCCTTCTTGATTACTTCGATAGTTTTTTCTTTGATAGCATCAGAGAAAGCGTCTCCGTTAATGCTATGGGTATAAAGACCGGCCTCTTTGGCTTTGCGGTCGAAAGCAAGGGTGTTGTACCAACCAGCAGTGGCTGTTTTGCCGTTCTCTGAAGGCTTTTCATAGAAGACTCCTACGGTAGCGGCACCGCCGCCAAAAGCAGCACTTATGCGCGATGCTAGGCCGTAGCCAGTAGAAGCGCCGATGACAAGTACTTTCTTTGGAGCAGCATTAATTGGCCCCTGCTTTTTCACATAGTCAATTTGCTCTTGCACATGGGCTTCGCAACCCACAGGGTGGGCTGTAATACAGATAAAGCCGCGAATGCGCGGTTCGATCACCACAAGATTCTCTGTAGATGTCATGCTCACCTTAGTATTCTCCATATCGCAAGAAGCAGATCTTCGCCTGTGCCCATGCTTGCTGTCAACTGTAACTGGCAGCAACAATGAGACGACTGATCTACCGAAAGTGCTAAAGTGTTACCGTACGACTAAAATTGAACTACGAATATTGAACTAAAGACGTAGTTACCAACGAGGTGCACAACATGCATCTAGACGTGGTGCTTTTGTCACGCCTACAATTTGCGCTGACCCTGATGTTCCACTACATCTTTCCACCTTTGACCATTGGTCTTGGCCTATTGATGGTGATTATTGAATGGCTCTGGCTCAAGACTAAAGACCCATTCTATAAATCAATGGCGCTCTTTTGGACCAAACTCTTCGCCATCAACTTTGCCATGGGTGTAGCCACGGGCCTGGTTATGGAATTTCAATTTGGTACCAACTGGGCAATTTATTCACGCTTTGTTGGTGACATATTTGGCTCGGCCCTAGCTTCAGAGGCGATTTTCGCCTTCTTTCTTGAATCAGGCTTCTTAGCCGTCTTAGTTTTTGGCTGGGACAGAGTAAGCCCGAAAATGCATTTCTTTTCCACATGCATGGTGGCACTCGGTTCATTGTTCTCTTCAGTGTGGATCACAATTGCCAATTCGTGGCAGCAAACCCCCGCCGGATATCACATAGTAAAATCGGCAAATGGCTTCTGGCGAGCAGAAGTAACCGACTTCTGGGCCATGTGCTTTAACCCCTCTATGGTGCACCGCATGCTGCACGTCTGGTTGGGTTGCTTCATACTTGGTGCATTCTTCGCTCTTAGCGTTGGCGCCTTTTACATACTGAAGAACCAGCACACAAAGTTCGCAAAAAAAACCATAGAAATATCGCTGGTCTATGCCGCCATAAGCAGCCTAGCTATGCTTGGTTCGGGCCATTTTCAAGCTGATGCAGTGGCTGTCAACCAACCCGCGAAACTAGCAGCCTTCGAAGGTCACTATCAAACCGGTAGTGGTGGCACACCACTTTACGCATTTGGCTGGCCAGATGAGCAAGAAAAGAAAGTCAAGTTCGGATTAGCCATACCGGGCATGCTCAGTATGCTCGTGCACGGCAATTTCGATCAACCGGTCACGGGTCTGGACAAATTTCCTGAAGAAGACCGTCCGCCAGTCTTCATACCGTTTCAAACTTATCACCTAATGATTGCACTAGGTATGGCTTTCATTGTTCTTTCACTGCTTGGCCTCGTGCTCCTCAAGTACAATCTTCTCTTTCAACAGCGCTGGTTGATGTGGCTCTATGTCTTTGGTGTGCTTGGCGCCTACACAGCCAACGAAGCCGGCTGGATCGCTGCCGAAGTAGGACGGCAACCGTGGGTAGTTTACGGCCTATTGCGAACCAAAGACGGCGTATCGCATTCGGTTACAGCCGAGCAGGTGCTGGGCTCAATGATTATGTTCGGCATACTCTACAGTTTTCTCTTTGTCGTGTGGGTGATGGTTATGAACACTCGCATTCAAGCTGGGCCGCCAGTAGTGGCAGACATAGTTAAAGAAGACGAGAAACTTGCACCTGTTGCTAAAAAAGGCGTAGGTCAATTCATGGCCTTGATAGGCAACCTTTTGCAACGAGGGCCAGCTTCGCTTTCAGAGACATGGCGAGGCGCAGCTCCAACTAGCAATGCCAAAGCTGCACCTGAACTTAAACAAGAACTTAAACAAGAGCATGAGCAAGAGCCTAAGCAACATCAAAAAGAGGACGAACCATAATGGACTACTCCTTAAATTTCATCTGGTTTATGTTGCTCGGCGTATTACTAACGGGCTACGGCATTCTTGACGGCTTTGACCTCGGCGTCGGCATTTTGCACCCTATTGCCAAAACCGATGAAGAGCGCCGCTTAATTATCAACTCTATAGGCCCGCTCTGGGATGGTAACGAAGTCTGGCTGGTTACCTTTGCTGGCGCTCTCTTTGCCGCCTTCCCCGATGTATACGCCATGGCCTTCTCTAGCTTCTATACAAATTTGATGATCATTCTTTGCGCTTTAATTTTCAGGGCAGTCTCCATCGAATTTCGCAGTAAGCATCCATCTTCGTTCTGGCGTCAATTCTGGGACGCCTGCTTCTTTCTCTCTAGCCTTAGCGCCTCCTTCTTATTTGGATACATCGTCGGTCAGCTATTTTTGGGCTTGCCCATCGACGGCCAGCTAGAACTACACAAAGAAAAAATGTCAGTACTTGAGTTTTATCCTGTAATCACAGGCCTTTTGGCCGTCGCTACTTGCGCCATGCACGGTTCAATCTTTCTCTATCTTAAAACTGAGGGCGAACTGCAAGAGCGCATTCACAACTACATTTGGCATACATACGGCATCTTTGTAATGGTTTATATGCTCACTACAATTTTCACACTCACACAGATTCCTTCGGCTACCAGTAACCTGAAGCACTATCCCTGGCTCTGGTCTGTTGTGTTAATCAACATTATGGCGATTGGCAACATTCCCCGCACCATCTTCCTCAAACAGCCTGGCTACGCTTTTCTCTCTTCGATTGCCACCATAGGCGCTCTCGCAGCACTCTTCGGCATTGCAATTTTCCCCAACCTGATTGTCTCCAGCATCGACCCAAGCCTCAGCCTCAACATCTACAATTCAGCATCGTCACAGGGAACGCTTAAGACCATGCTATTTATTGCCGTGCTTGGCCTGCCATTCGTCTTGAGCTATACCGTGATTGTCTACTGGGTCTTTCACGGCAAAGTAGCTCTAGGTAAATTTAGTTATTAGCCTTAGTTTGAAACTTATAAAAGTTTGAAACCCGTAAAATCTTGAAACTAGCACAAGTCCAAAAAATGCCACAATTGGGTATTAGACTTTGAGTTATGGAAGAACGTCTACAAGAAAATCTTAGCAAAAGCACCAAAGAATCCGGGTTTGGTTTAGCTTTGCTCCAAAATAGCAATAGCAAGCAAGCTCAATACGAAGCTGCCAAAACTTCTATTGATGGCAATCAGACCAAAGTTAGCTGCGACGAAATTCCAACTTTTCGCAACATGATAGACACCGTCGTCGAACAAGCTTATGACACGAAGAATGCTATAGAACTAAAGAAACAGCGCAGCTCCTTTGTCTGCGTCAAAGGCTCAAGCCAAGATGCCGTAGACAAAGCTAACCAAGCACTACTAATTTTTGATGACCCCTACATGAAGGCGCTTAGTAAACCGGCCCAAGATAGAGAGGTGAGTAACCGTGAGGGCCAAGAAAATGGCTCTGGTATTTCTATCGACGTAGCCATGTCATCCGCAAAAACAAGTGGTGAAACCAAGCCAACCTTTCTAATTTCTCAAATTGTACCGGGATCCCCCGGCGAAAAGGCTGGACTAAAGCTCGGTGACACGATAGAGCACGTCAATGGCAAAGCCATAGGCGACTATAGTATTGCCCAGTTAGAAGCTTTTCTTACAGGTCAACCAGGAGACTCTCTTCGCTTCAAGGTCAAACGGGGCAGCCAATCGTTAGACAAAGACCTTGCCCTTGAACCGTTCACACCACCACGGGTAATCGACCGCAAGCTAGAGAGCAATTTTGCCTATCTTCAACTACGCAACTTTCAAGGAGATGACCTCGTAGTAAAAATGCAAGAGGCCCTTGGCCGCCACAGCAAATCGCCAGGCCTTGTGCTTGATCTTCGCAACAACCCCGGAGGCAGTTTTGACAGTGCCGTAAAGATTGCCCAAATGTTTATGGATGAGGGAACCATTGTCGAGACAAAAATTCGGCAGCCTTCACAGCCGGAAAATCCGATCTTTGCCAACAGAATCTACGAAGTGACAAAAGAAAGGGAAGTTATCAGCGGCACCGAGTTTTCTAGCAAGCCCAGGGAAGTGCCAGACTTGCTGCGCGGCAGACCACTTGTCATATTGGTAAATGAATATAGTGCATCCTCTTCAGAAGTGCTCACCGGCGCTCTAAAGGGTCGAGATAACGTAGTTGTGATGGGCACCAAGACTTTCGGCAAAGGCGCAGGTCAAATGAACACTATCCCCAGCGAAGACGGCACAGGTATGCACTACACTCAAATGCGTTTCTTTGATAGGTTCAATTTTAGCCCCGGTGACGGTGGCAAAAATCGTTACGGCATTGCCCCAGACCTTGAAATTCCTCGGCAAACTTATACTGCCAAAGTACCTGATGCTCAACTTAGAAATGCAATTGAAGTATTAAAACTGCTTCGAAAGTAATTTTTCACGATTTTTTCACACCCGTTGTCTTATCTTCTATGAATGCCCGGCGGCAACATAAATCGACGGCGAAGACGAAGGCGAAGGTAAATAAGCAATGGAACAAGCACACTTAGTAGACGAACTCGATCGAGCAATTGCTGAAGAACTAAAGCTCAGCTTCCAAAAGTTAAGAAGAGCTGCCTCATACGACAAAGAACTAAGGAAAACAATTGATGCTACCTGGCAGAACTACCAGAAAGCTGTGCCACAGTCATAATCTGTGCCACAGTCATAATCATTAGCGTTTCATTCCCACCAGAATTGCCACAGGTCACAGCCACTAATTTCGCTGGCGAGACGACCAACCGAACCCAAAGTCTGCAAAACGCTATCAGGGCAATAGCGAAAATGCTCAATAGCTAACCTAGTGGCTATTTCACCGCTGGAAACTGGTTTTGCTACATAAACATAAAGTGAGTCAGGCCCTAGCCCTAAGACTTTCGGTTTAACACCATAAAGCTCAGCCCAACGCCGCATTAGAGCTAGATGCACATGAGCAGGCGGCATGTCGTTAACACCGCCCATGTGAAAGAAGGCCGGAGCTAGGTCGGCATCAACCACTGGCACGAGCAATAGATATTGCCCACTATCAATGAGCTGCTGAGCACGAGTCGCCGCTATTAGGTGTTTCTGCGAGCTGCTATTATCTGGCTCAGCTTGCGATTCAAGTTCTATGGCCGCATCTTGACGCACCTCTAGCCAGGCTTCAAGGTCAATTTCAGCGGCGGCAGCTTGATAGTCGCTGACCGTTGGCACTTTGTGAGCAGCGCGCAGCAGAGCAAGCCGGGGAACTAGCTCGATACGCTCTAACTGCTCTAACTTGAGCGCAGCTTCCTCAAAGGCATTAGCAGATAGGGCACAGTCGCCACCAGCCAAAAAGCGCATCACTGAAGCATAGCCAAGCCCATCATGTTTTTCTGTGCCAATGCTAACAGTTGAAGAATGCGTGCTAGCAATGCTCTCAAGCGCCTGCCTCAACTTACCCCGCAACTCAACTTCAGAGGGCTCGATAAATTCAGGGCCAAGAGCTAGATGAGCCTCTGCCGGAGCTACAGTTGGTGCAAATATATTGTCACGGTCGGCATGGCAATCTAAAAGTGGATTCTGCCAAAAATCTTGCGAATAATCACTATAAAACTCCTGGGCTTGGTCTAAACCGTTGCTAAAAAACTGCAAGCGTTCTAGTTCAGTGACGAATACCGCAGAGTAACCTAAATTAGCCAGAAGCTGATTAAGCCGAAGCCAACCAGAAACTTTCAGGTCCTTAAATTTGCGAAAAACAAAAAGACCAATGTAGCCACCTATTGGCAGCGCTCTAAGGTCATCGAAGCGAATTTGCGCTGCTCCAATGACTTGCCTCAATGTGCCTAGGTCTACGGCCGACTGCACCAAGTTTAACTGACTGCGCTTGACCAAATTCTCCATCTCTTTCCACAAATCATCACACTACACAATCGTAGATATGCCGCACTGTCAATTTCGAGTACCGCAAAAAACATTAGAAGCGCAAGAATAGAAGTTCTTTTGGGCAAGTAGATACTAACTGTTGATTTAGGCAAATTTGGAAAATCCAATTATGTACAGCTCAAACGTACTACTTGTCGACGACAATGCCGACCTAAGAAAGCTGGTGTCCAAAACGCTCACGTCGCTGTGCAATTGGCAAGTCGACACAGCCGACTCAGGCCTAGCGGCTCTGTCATACCTGGAAGAACACAGACCTGATCTCATTTTGATGGATGTCTCCATGCCACAAATGGATGGTCTTACTACCATTAATGAAATCAAGAAAAGGGAGCAATGGCGCCAGATACCAATAATATTGATTACAGCCAGGGTGCAAAATCATGAGATGAATCAGTACCGACATTTAGCCATTGCTGGTGTAATTTCTAAACCTTTTGACCCAATCAAACTACCACACCAAATCAAACGTCTGCTAGAGCAATATTCACCGAGCGGCGAAAATAAGCGAGTAGCAGTCAGTGATTGATATACCTCCGCCCCCAGACTTTCTCGAAAACGCACCAATCGCTCTGCTACAAACCGACAGCAGGGGCGCTATCCTAAGATTCAATCAAGCTGCTTTAGAGCTATTGCAAACAAGGGCTATAAGCAAAGAACAAACCCTTTCTCAATATTTTTCTAGCGAGAGTCAAAGCTTGCAGGCCTTTGCTCAGCTTAAATCGGCTGGCATTCTGAAAGAATTTGCTGCCATTCTCAAAACCCCTAACGGCAACTTACGACACGTTATTATCGACGCCAATGTTTCTTTGAACAGTCAAAGAGAACCACATCAATACAATTTTTTCATACGTGATGTAACCACCAGCTGGCTCAAACAAAGCCAGGCGAGTGCTCAATTTGACATTACCAAAGTGTTAATTGGTGCCACTGCAATTGTTGATGCATTAGAACAAATTTGCACCACGCTCTGCACCTTGCTTTCATTTGAGATTGGCATAGTCTGGCGTATTGATCAACGAGCCAATCGCATGTCTCGCCTGGTTCACAAAATTATTAGTGACCAAGACAAACATGAATACTTGATTGCTCGTTCAGTCAACGTTCCGCTTTCGGTCGCAGCGGGCTTCCCCTCTACAATTTGGTTCAATGGCAAGGGCAAAGTATATACCGACCTCGAGCAATACGACACTTGCTTCAACGAACCAGCTTCGCGAATACGCAAAACCTATCCTGCAGTTGTTGCTTTTCCTATATGTATAGGCAACCGAATATGGGGGGTGATCAGCCTTCTTTCTACCAGGGCAACACCAATAAGTAGCGAACTGGTAACCACCCTCGAGTCAATCGGCTATCAAATCGGTCACTTTGTCGATCGCATAGAAGCCAACGAAGCCTACCTTAAGAGCCAAGAGCGCTACTACGTAGCTATTACTGGATCAAACGATGGCATATGGGACTGGGACCTTGTCACTAACGAAGTATTCTATTCACCTCGCTACAAATCCCAGCTAGGCTTTGAAGAAAATGAACTGGCCAACCATTTTGATACATTCCGCACCCTCTGCCACCCAGACGACTATCAACAAGTATTGGCGAAGGTACAAAGGCATATTGACACCAGACAGCCTTACGAAGCCGAAATGCGCTGCCGCACCAAAAGCGGTGATTACAAGTGGATATGCGCCCGCGGGCAAGCAATTTGGAATGCTCAAGGCCGTGCAATCAGAATGGCCGGCTCACACCGAGATATTTCAGAACTCAAGGCAGCAGAACAAGCTCGACATGAGTATGAACAACGCCTACTCGATAGTGAATCGATGTTTCGCCAGCTGGCTGAAAATATTCGAGAGGTATTCTGGATCATATCGGCAAGCACCGACGATTTCATATACGCCAGCCCAGCTTTCGAAGAATTATGGCTAGAACAGTGCGATCAACTCTACAAAAATAAAGAGGTATTTTTCAACCCGATAGTTGAAGAAGACAGACCCAGAGTAAGAAAAACATTGCAGGGGCTAATTGTTGATGCCGATATACAGAACCCAGGTGGTCAAGGTTTTGACCTAGAATTTCGCATTGAGACTAAAGAGAAGGAAATTCGTTGGATCTGGTCTCGACTGTTTCCAGTTTTAGATAAGACTGGAAGATGCGACCGCCTCTATGGTATCGCCCATGATATCACAGAAAAGAAAGAAGTAGAGCGTCGAGTCAGTGAATTTTATTCCACTGTCTCCCACGAATTGCGCACCCCGCTGACATCAATTAGAGCGGCCCTCGGCTTAATCGAAGGAGGACTTACCGGCGAAATCAGTGCCGAAACCATGGAATATGTCAGCATCGCCAGAAGCAACAGTGACCGTTTGATTCGACTGATCAACGACATTCTAGATATTCGCAGACTAGAAGCTAACAAGCTAGAAATGAAAATCGAACATATCAGGCCTAGTGATTTGATAGAAACCACTATAGACTCTATCAGAGCTTTCGCCGAAGAGCGTGGAGTAACTATATCTTTCAACTTAGAATCTAACGGACGCAATATTGTCGGAGATCGAGATCGCCTAGTGCAGGTATTGACCAACCTGATTTCAAACGCTATCAAATATACACCGAGAGGAAAGGCGGTTCGCATCTGCTGCACTAGCAGCGGTGACAATGTCAAAATCAATGTCATTGACCAAGGACCTGGTATCGCAGAAGAACACATGCAAGGTTTATTTGGTCTCTTTCAGCAATTAAGCTGTGTTGAAAACGAATTCAACACTGGCTCAGGACTAGGTTTAGCCATTTCAAAAGCTATTGTCGACAAGCTTGGCGGAAGTATCGGAGCAGAAAGCACATTTGGTGAAGGAGCAACATTTTGGTTTGAGGTACCTGCCCTTGAAGCACCTAAAACTCTTGAGACTCTTGAGACTCCTGAGAATATCGAAAGCCTTAGAGAACAAGGCGAAGCAGAGCCTGCCTCAATTTTATTAATGGAAGACAGCGATTCAATTGCGCTCATTCTCAAGACTCTAATTACTCGTACAGGCTATCACTGTGCGCGCGCTGCTAACATTGCCGAAGCCCACACCCTAGCCGAAACCCAGCGCCCAGATCTCCTGTTTGCCGATATCAATCTGCCCGATGGCAATGGACTTGATTTCGTCAATTGGTTGCATGAGCATTACTCAGCCGAAGCCATCCCAGTGATTGTACTTAGCGGAGCCGAAACCAATATAGATCGAGTACATCGCCCGGAACTTGTTGATTGGGTCAAAAAGCCATTTGAAACCGAAGAAATTCTGCGGCTAATGAAACTTCGAACAAAGAAATTACCACAACTGTTAGATGGCTCGACAAAGCGCAACTAGATTTCGCAACTAGATTCTAGAAATTAGAATTTAGAATCTCTTTTTAGTAGCCCCAACGCATCAAACAAGCGCCAGCACTAAGTCCAGCTCCCATGGCTGCAAACAAAACTAAGTCGCCCTTCTTCAAGCGACCTTGATTCAAAGCAGTACCAATTGCTAAGGGCAAAGTTCCAGCAGTGGTATTTCCGTACTCATCAATATTGACTATAACTTTGTCCATTGACATACCAAGACGATCAACTGCCGCTTTGATAATGCGCAAATTTGCCTGGTGGGGAATGAAAAGGTCAATATCTGCACCAGTCAGGCCGTTGCGAGCAAGCAACCGAGCGCATAGTTCAGGCATGCGTTTTGAAGCAAACTTGAAGACCACCGGCCCATCTTGTTTAACAAAGTGCATTTTATCGGCAACGGTTTGTGCAGAAGCCGGAAACTGACTGCCGCCGCCTGGCATGCAAAGATAGTCGCCGCCAGAGCCATCAACTTCGTGCAAGAAGTCAATAAAATAACCTTCTTCTTTTGAAGGCGACTGCTGAATCAATGCAGCACCACCACCATCTCCAAAAATTATGCAAGTTTGACGATCACTATAGTCAATGATCGATGACATTACATCCATGCCGATGGCCAGAACATTTTTATGGGCACCAGTAGCAACGAACTGCACCCCCACCTGCATGGCATAAAGGAAGCCAGAACAGGCAATAGAAAGATCAAAACCCCAGGCATTCTTTGCACCGATCTTATCTTGAACTAAACAAGCTGTAGCTGGCAACATCATGTCAGGAGTGACAGTGCCGACAATAATCAAGTCGACCTCACTAGCATCAACTCCCGCAATGGCAAGGGCCTTCTTGGCCGCCTCGGCAGCCAAGTCAGAACAGGTTACGCCTTTATCAACAATATGCCGCTGCTTGATACCGGTGCGCTCCACAATCCACTGGTCGCTCGTATCTACCATCTTTTCTAGATCGGCGTTGGTGAGCAGCTTAGTAGGAACAGCGGTTCCAACTGCGGCGATACGGGCAAGATGAAGCTTGCCGCCTTCTTCAATGGCTGTTTTATTCAGGATTAACTCCAGATGTTGAGCATAAGTCAAACGCAGCAACTATTCTAAAAGAATTTAGGGACGGATAATCGCATTCTGGGTGAGATCAGATTCACCTATTTGCAATGCCGCTCAAATGGCCTTCTTAACTTTAATAATTGCTAAGTGCTCTTGGTCATAGTCAAAGCCATCATCTGTTGATATATCTTTGAGTCCATTATGGCCAAAAACTTTCGGCCATCTTTGAGCTCGCACATGGCACAGACTTGTTTGCGATTACCGCCCATGGCCAAACCAGCAATTAAGCCCAGTGGACCAAACACTATATTGCCAACCACAGCCCAACCAAGGGTCTGAGCTAGATTCTTGGCAGATTCTTCAGTCTGTATCTGCATTGATTTCAAATCAGTGGCGAGGTTGACTTGGTCAAAACCACCCCAAAGCACACCCATCTTGAATTCCCAGTCACCGGCAGTAAGATCTCCGGCCAGTATCTTCACCTTGTTGTTCTCAAACAATTTGGTAACTCTTTCCATACACAGCCTCGAATCACTAATACTTAGCTCACTATACCCGAACTGGCCGGGCAGCGAAATTACTTAATGCTCCCTTGACCGTTCTTGACCTAGCAAGACGAACTAGCTAGCATTGCCAAGTCTCAAACATATGCCTAAATCGCAGCTCTGGGCCCAGACTATACTTTCCCAGGCTATACTTTCAAGGATGCAAATTGAAAATTAAGAGTGTTATCACTCAGTTGGTCGTCTTCTTGTTGCCGATACTGGCTGCCCTGTATAACACGTTTGAGCTGCCTGACTTTACTCGTAGCATTATCTGGGACTCTGCTCACTATGTGCTCTCCGGTAAACTCTTGTCGACCTGGCTCAGCGAACTGAGCCAAGGCCACTACGTCAATCCGCATGACTGCGAAATGGGCTATTCGCTGCTTTTTGACGGCATGATTATGCCTAGTTTTGCCGCTTTGCTTGTACGAATTGGTAGCATTTTTCAAAGCGGCCCAGAAAGCGCCTACACCTCTGTAATTTTGGGCCAATGTGTACTAGCCGGGCTGAACTCACTTTTAATTTTTCGCATAAGTCGACGCCTGGGCTTTTCCCGCACCCTGTCGTGCGCTGGTGGCTTGGCCTGGGGCCTCTATCCAGGCCAAGTGATAGGCGCCTCGCGCTTTATGAGCGAGCCCCTGGCAGCAACTCTCTCGCTTATCTTTGTCTTACTACTATCGTCATTACTGCCCCGGAGCAAATCAGCTGAGTCCAGAGCGCTGACGGTTAAGGACTTGCTCAAAGCACTTGGCGCCGGCATATCACTGGTTTTGCTGACCCACACCAAAGCCGTAATGGCGCCGGTGGCTATGATCATTCTAGGGCTGACCCTTTTGAACTTGCGCCCAATGTACAGAGCCATGACACTCGTAGGTGTCTTTGCCACTGGGGCATTCATCACTGTCACACCATGGTTGATGTTCACCCAAGCCACCATGAACCACCGAACACTCTTACCAGAAAGAATGCCCGGCTTCAATATATCAATTGGCTTAGACCGCGATGTTGACGGTTGGGCACCATACCCCAAAACCGAATATGTTAATTTGGTCGAACACGACAAACCAAACATCACCATTGCTAATGCTTTCAGGGACAATCCACTTGAATTAAGCGCTCTCTTTGCCCGAAAAGTAGAGCGCCTTTTTCGCAACAGTTGGAACGACTTCTATTACAACAGTCTCGGCCTAGCAAAACCAGCTCAAGTTCTAATTCATCAACTCTTACTGTTAGGCGGTGGCCTAGGCGCTGTCTATCTTTTAGTAATGGAACGAATTTTGCGAACAAACATAAGACAGTTGAGCGGCAATGATCTAATCAAGATTTCATCACTACTGATGGTGGCATCAAGTCTAATCTTCGTCCTCTTTGAAGCACAAAGTCGTTATGCCTTCCCCGCAATGGCCTGGGTAATGGTCCTAACTATAATTGGCCTTGACCACTTAGAGCACACCTGGCATTCACGCGCACTTGGGGCTAGCTGTGTTCTGGCAATGCTATTTGTCGTTATCAATCGCATTGAGCTGGCTCCCCTTCTGGTTAAGCCCTTAGGCAGCATAGAAGCAGCCACCACCTGCGTCAACTTGGCATTGGCCCTTAGCTTTGCCGTTTGGCTCACCGCCTGCTGTCGAGCAGCCGAAGCAAAACGGGTTGGTGGCAAACTTCTGCCTGGTGGCTACTTCTCGTATATCATTCTCTCTGCCGCCTTCTTAGTCAGTTTTGCTTTCTTACATTTAAAAGAACAGTACGCCGCACCACTTGAGTGGTATTGCCAACTAGGACCAGGTCAAACTATTGAAAGGCGCTTTAGAATTCCCCAACTTATCGCTCAGAATTTTCCCAAAGACCGGCACCAAGATCTACAAACAAACGAGAATTGGGCAGCAATAATAGTTGATGGCAACCCAGACATTGAAAATAGCACAATTAAAATCAACGGCCTAGAACTAAAGAGCAAACCAGAGCTGCTCATTCCCGCAGTAGACAAAGAAATAAAAGAGCCCTCTGAGTCAGCCGTAGTCTACGAAGCCGCTCGGGCAGCCGCCGTACCCTTGAGCCAACTTCGCCAGTGGCGTTTTGTCAGAGTGCCACTAGCGGCTGTTCATTTTGACGGTGATGCAGAAAACACCCTAAGTCTGACCACGAGCGAGAAATCAGAAGGAGCCCTAGTATTCGGTCAGTATCGACTAAAGGCTCAAGAAAAGCAGCAAATGACTCCAGCTCTGTGGGGTTTTTCCCTAGGTAAGTGGAGCACTGACGGCGATATGAGGGTGACCGACAAAACAGTTCTTCGAGTGACACACTCTCAATGCAAGCCCCCGGCGAAAAACCATAGTTCTAGCAGCCCTCAGTTTAAAGACAATCAAGATCTCTCACCAGCCGCCGGTGAACAAAGCGGTGAGTACCGACTCTATCTGGTGCTCGGGCGAAAAGGGCCAAAAAACAGTTTAGCGAAAGTGAACTCTGACCTAAAACCAGAGCTCAATATGCAGTTCAAACAGAGCCTAAAGATTATTCTCTAATATTGGGCCTAAACCATCTAGACCTACTTAGTTTTATCGAGGAACAGATCTACATACTTAGAGATATAAGGCAGTTTATGAGATTTGCCATTATAGGTGTCGTAAGCCAGCTTTACGCCGACAATCATGTAGACCAGAGCGAGCAGACCGCCCAATAGACCAAGGGGAATGGCGAGAAAGGCGCCGATGATAGGAATAATGCCAAGAAAGCCAGTAAGGATATTATTGATGACAAAAACAGCAAGCATGGCTCCAGTAAATACCAGGCCCTGCATGGCGTGGTAACGGTTAAAAGCCGGACTTTCTGACGGCGAGTTGAGCAATACGTAGCCCGCCACAAGAGCCAATGGCCCCAAGGGAAGATAAGCCAGAGCACTGGCAATATTAGTATCAATAGGGGTGCCAAAGACCGTGGTTTTACCAGGATTGAGAATAGGAATATCGGAGTTTTCATCCTCATCTCTGGTCAGTTTTGGTAAGCTCATATTTAACTTATCCTCTAAAGGGTTTAATATTTGGGTCTTTGGTCTATTACTATTTCGTGAGTTTTCACATGACCACTTGCATGGAGCTATCTTACCCCTGTGGAAGCCTTCGCGGAGGAGAAATTGTCGAATAGCTCTCTAGTCGGTGCAATACTGGCTGATCGATACGAAATTATCTGTGAGGTTGGCCGTGGCGCCCTAGGGGTGGTCTACATGGCCAGGCACTTGGTCATGGAAAAAACCGTAGCCGTAAAAGTTCTGTTTGGAGAGGTCCAGAAAGACGAGACCAATTTTCACCGGTTTCAAAGAGAAGCGCAAGCTGCCAGCTCGATGAGTCATCCCAATATTGTGGTTGTCTATGACTTTGGCATTTCGCAAAATCATACTCCTTTCCTGGTTATGGACTTTGTCGAAGGTACCAATCTCAAAGACATCCTCCAGCGCCACGGCAAGCTGCCCATAGCAAGAGCTGTAGCAATCTTTTTGCAAATGGCTTCAGCTCTAGAGCATGCACATTCAAAGGGAATTTTGCACCGCGATATCAAACCAGAAAACGTAGTTCTGATGCACACAGCCTGGAATCCAGAATTCGTCAAACTTGTCGATTTTGGTATCGCTAAGTATGTCAATGAGCCCTCCAAAAACTCAAAAAAACTGACAATGGACGGTGAGGTCTTGGGCACACCAGCCTACATGAGCCCAGAGCAAATATTAGGCAACAAACTTGATGCCCGCTCTGACATATATTGCCTTGGGGTCTTGATGTACCACACGATCTCAGGCAAGCTGCCGATTTTGGGCACTAACTCTGCTGAAACAATGAGCATGCATGTTACCGACTTACCACAAGATTTAGCCGAAGCTTGCCCCGGAGTAAAAGTACCGCACAGGCTCAGTCGCACAATCATGAAAACTTTGAAAAAGCATGCGCAAGATAGACATCAAACTATGCGAGAGCTTTTAATTGAACTAGAAAATTATAGCGACTAGGAAAAATCGGTAACCATGCGCACCCGCAAAATTTTAATTAGCCTTTCAGTGCTCTGCATTATAGCGATTCCCTTTGTGACCAAGACTAATGACAGCAAAGGCGCAGGCAGTGTGCGTGTCTTGCGAGACATCTCTTATATCAGTGATAAATCGCAACCAGTTGCAAATAATCAAATTCTCGATTTATATGTACCGACTAAGCCTTATCCTTTGATTCCGCTAGTAGTGTTCATTCACGGTGGTGCCTGGCTACAAGGCGATAAAAGCGAAGGTAACGACGTAGCCTTACTATTAGCTCAAAATGGCTTTGCCGTAGCTACTCTTAACTACCGCTTCACAGACAAAGCACAATACCCAGCGCAACTCGAAGACTGTCAAAGAGCAATTGCCTTTCTGCGCTCAAAGGCGCATGATTATGGCTTCGACCCAGATCACATTGGTGTCTGGGGAATCTCAGCCGGGGGGCACTTAGCGGCACTGCTAGGTACCCGAAGTGGAGATCACAACGGAGCTGAACAATCTGAAATAGAAAAGGCCAGCCAAGTTCAAGCCGTTTGTGATTGGTGCGGTATTACTAACCTAATGTCAGTAAAGGACCAGGCCGGTTCGAGAACACGAATTGACTACGATACAGCTAACGGTCCAGTGGCAAAACTATTGGGGGGCCTAGCGACAGACAAGCAAGAACTAGCGGCAGAAGCTAGTCCTGTCAACCATGTTAGCAAAGGTGATCCACCATTCTTGATTGTTCATGGTGACATCGACGATCTTGTTCCCTTTGCTCAAAGCCAAGAGCTAGCAGAAAAATTACAAAAGGCTGGCGTGCCAACCAAACTTGTGGTTGTGGCAGGAGCGAGTCACCAGCTAGGTTCTGAGCAAGAAGTGAAACGAATGATCGAGTTTTTCAAGCAAACACTAATTGAAGGTAAACGCGACTTTCAAGTTGATGGTTAAGAGAACTAAACAACCATAAACAAGAAAAATCACTATTGCCCTAAAGCAGCAAGACGCTTGGTCATCAATAGCTCGCACTGAGGGAAATACTTATGCACCAGTTCACAACTCTCTTTGCGACCGGCATCGGTTTCACCGCCAGTGCTATAACAAAATAGCTCTGCAAAAGTCTCTGACGGACCAGTGCTAGATTTTTGCAAGAAGTAATCAAGCCGTTGTTTGTGTTCGTCTGGCACCCTCGCTGCCTCTAAGGCATAGGCATGCTTAAACTCAGGTGAGTCACTAAACTGACCGAGACAATAATCAACAGCATGGCCGGTTTCGTGACGTAGTACCCCAATTTCTTCAGTAGTACTAATAGCCTCGCCACTGCGACTGTCAGCTCTGAACTGAGACATTACCACTTTGCTGCCTTGTGTCAGTGCCGGCGACTCTTTCCAGCTAAAACTCGAATCCCAGCCACGTGGCGCTGTATTCTGAATACGCATGTCATGCTCAACTGCGGATGAAACTACTACTATTCTTGCGCCTTGATCTAGCAGGAGCCTAAGCACTGGAAGAGGCATGGCCACAACCAAATCTTTGACGAGACGAATAAATGACGGGGAAACATTGGGATTTTTGCCAGCTGAAGGCTTAACCTCCACCAAACGCTCTACGATTTCCTTGGCCGAAAGCTTGGGCACCAATTTCTCGTTGTTCGACTGTGACTGGCTGGCTGACACTCCAGCACTGGCACGACTGAGGCTACCCTGCACCTGGTTACCTGCCACCGACAGACTTGTGCTGGCATAGTGCTTAGCAAAATCCCCATCGATCTGCTTCAGATAAGCCAGCGCTTGTATACCTTCTCGGCGTGTAGGGAAAGCTCGAGCTAGACGCCAAAAGCTAGAGATGGCCTCACTTCTACGCCCAGCGAGATAGAAGCAATAGCCTGCATAGTAATTTGCCGATACATTGGTTGGCTCACTCAATGAAGCACTCTCAAAACTCTGAGCCGCAGGCAAATATTGTTTTCGTCCGTACAGTTCTAGGGCCGTTTGATACTCGCCCCGGGCAAAGCACTCTAATGCACAAAGAGTCAAGCCGAGAGACAAGCAAAAAAATAAGCTGATAAATCGTGCCACTTCTACTGCAAACCTTTTGTAAAGCGAATAACTTGCTGTTGATTATCAATGGTGTAATTCCAGTCGCCAACAAAGTCTTGGCCCAGAAGTGGCTTAGCAGTATTGGCCTGATCGCTAATTCCTATGGCAAAATTGTGCCTTTCAATAGGCCCTAACTTGATATTACCAATGACACCAACCTGAGCCATGGTCTGACCACTAAGACCAGAAATAGGAAAGGCTGGCCGACGAGTGTCTATGCTGATGCCAGCATGACTAGCTTCACTCTTAGAAAACAAACAAAAGACAGCACCTGTATCAAAAACCATGGGTACATTTTTGCCATTTATCAAGGCCGACACAATCAAAGAATTGCCTTCTTTGACAAAAGGCACACTAAAGACATAGTGACCAGCAGAGTCGACAGTTAGAGGCGGGGCGGCCTTCTTCGCAACAGCACTAGAATCAAGGCCATGCTGGCGAAACGAAATAGTTTTACTGGCTGTATCGATACTGTATTCAAAATCGCAATAGAAGTCTTGACCAAGCAGGGGAAAGTCCATAGGTACACTGCTGACCAAGATCGGGAAATTGCGCCTTTCGATACGACCAACTTTCAAGTCAACATTAGTATGCCAAACAGGAATCGGTTTAGTCTGGCCGATTCCTGCACCATAACCGCTCGGGGAGCCTGTTGGCATTGGCAGCCCCAATTGCTTAAGCTGAACTGGCGTCAGCAAACAACGCTCTGCCCCCGTGTCAAAATCGAACTTAACAGGGTGATTATTTACCAGGCCATCAACCTCAATTGAATTGCCGCGGCGCTCATACTTAACCCAAGTCTCCTTAGGCAGCCCTGCTGACTCTGCCTGCTTTGCCACAGACAACTGGCGCAAAATCGTGGCCGCTTGTTGTGCTGCAGCTGTGCCGGGAAAACCGTCCACCACAATTTTGTACTGTTCTTTGGCCTTATCAAGGTGGCCTAGGTGATGCAAGGTAACCGCTAAATAGTAGGCAGCCTCAGCGTTATCTGGTTGCGTTTGCACAGCCTTAGCAAAGCTGTCAAAGGCTTGCAAATACTCCTGCTTCTTGAATAGTAATGTTCCCTGTCTATAGAACTCGCTTTCTTCTATGGCAAGGACGGCACCGACTGAACAGTAAAGTGAGACTAAACAACTAGTTAGCAACCGCCAGTGCATCTTCATCCTCAGCTGCAATCTATGTATCTTAGTCTATTTTGGCTAATACTTTTCAAGAAAAACAGCGGCAAATTAACGCTGAAGGCCTAAATAGCAGGAGTTTCTAGTAGGGCATGATATTCTCTCGGGAGAATCAAAGGTAAAGTGAGAAGCGAGCAGTTAGATAAATGAGCAGTCGCAATCGCCATCAGCTTCAAGCAGCTCTTCTTAGCGTCATACTCGCAGGCTTATTAGCACTTCCGACAGCCGCGGCTCAACACAAAACTGCCGACTTGGTTCGAGCGCTTGATTTAGTAAGCGAAAAGCTCATAAGCAGTCCCAATGACATCAAAAAGTTGTTTCAACGGGCCTCACTACAGTATGCCCTGGGCAACGATGCTGCGGCAATGCTAGACCTCAATTACATCATTGAACTTGATAAAGACAATGCAGCCGCTTACTTTCTCCGCTCCAATACTTACCTTTCATCGAAACAATACTTGACCGCTCTAGCTGACATAGAAAAATCTATGGCACTGAGCCAAGACAATATCATAGACAAACTGTTCCAACGCGCCAACTGCCATTACATGCTGGCCCAGGACGGCGAAGCAATTAACGATCTTGACCAAATTCTTAAAATTGCCACAATCACGCCTGAACAAAAGCTTCTTGCTTATGCAAACCGGGCAGAAATTAAGTTTCGCCAGAGACAATTCGTTGACTGCCTAGCCGACTGCGCCAAAGCTATTGCCATTGACCCCAGAGGCTGCGGCGGCTCAGCCTACCACTGGCGTGCAGAATCAGCTAACGCTTTGAAAAACATGGCCTTAGCAGCTCCAGCTGCAGCCAAAGCAAAACAACTGGGTTTTGTCGACTCGGGACGTGCAGTAGTGCCGAACCGCGATCTTGTCTATGCCAATATGTTTGACCCAGCTCAGAAATTTTTCCATCACCGCATAGACACCAAGCATTTTGCCATCTTCTACAAGACTGATTTCAAAAGCGCCTACAAGAGTGAGAGCAACAAAAACGAAGAATGGGCAAAACTTGTGGCAGTATTTGCCGAAAGCTTTCTCACTCGCATCAATGCTGATCTACTAAAGCTTGATTGGCCAGGACCAGTTAACGTTTACATGATGCCAGACAAGGTCTCACAGCAGAAGTTTTTACAAGAGCAAATGGACCACCAAGAAATATGCGCTGGTACTATATTGCCCAAACGCAATGCTCTAGTCTTCTATACAGACAGCGGTTTAGGCACTGTTGGTCACGTCCTATTTGCTCACATCGCTCATAACCAACTAGAAAATGACGACTCATTCTCAGGCTTGATTGCCTTTTTTGAGAAGATTTTCGGCTATCGAGATCACGGTAACACAGCCCTATACTGGGGCTATCATACCCCCTGGAGATTAAAGCAAGCAGCTCAATCGTTACCAGATCTTACTCTGTCAAAGCTGATGAAACTTTCACAAGAGGACAAAAGCGACACTCAAAGCGAAGAGCGGCTGCTTTCAATGTTCATTTTCCAGAAAGAAAAGCTGAAGCGCTACGTAAACCTGGTGGCAGCCAACGATCGGCGAGGCTATGGCACATTTTTAGAAGCATCCTTTGATAGACCAATAGCCAAAATTGAGCCAGAATGGCATCAATACTTGCTAGAGGTGAAGAGGAATTTAGCCAAACTAGAGCAAACTCCAGTGAGCGAATTTTCGCGTTCTAAAACTGCCTTTGATAAATTTGTGAGCGAGCATCGCGACACCTTCAAAGATTTAGCTCTGCATGCCAGCTCCAGGAAAGCAAGCAATCTAGTAGATGATTATCCCGTGGCCGATAAAGACGTTTTAGGTAGAGCGCTAAATGAAAATAGAAGGTCACCTGGAGTGCTCCCCAAAGGATGGATTCGCGCTGGCACAACCCCGACGCAATACGAAATGGGTGCAGACAAAAGCGTCACCCACAACAGCACCGCATCTGGTTACATTAAATCGATAGCATCAAGCGTTAAGGGAAACGGCACCCTCATGCAGGTTTTTTCAGCCGACAAATTTTTAGGCAAGAAAGTCAAATTAACATGTTACACGAAAACTAGAGACGTTAAAGACTGGGCCGGTGTATGGATGCGCGTAAACGGGACTACTGGTGGAGGAACTGGTGGAAGCAATAGTGTAAGTAATGGCCTTCTTTCATTCGACAACATGCACGACCGGCCAATTAAGGGAACGACTGACTGGACCGAGCGCAGCATTACCCTGGACGTTCCCCACGGCAGCTCGTCTATCAATTTTGGCATTATGCTGGTTGGCGGCGGTCAAGTGTGGGTTGATGACTTTGCCTTTACAGCCGTCGGAGAGAGCGATTTACCTTCAGCAAAACGGGCATCTTATATTAACGATGAACCACTTAATCTAAATTTCGACGAAGCCAACAAAGAGAGCAGATAGTCAGTTTATGAGCGAACAAAGAAATCTCATTACTTTCCAGTCAAAAGAATTCAATACTACTGAGCCGCAAGAGCACTTTATCAACGACTGCTGCTATGGCGACGACTTTTGTAAATGGCTAATTGAAGAGCTGTCAAAAAAAGGAGTCGAATGCGACAAAGAGCCGGGGCAAGAAGACTTCGGCTGGTATTTTAACTTTGCTGTAAACAAAGTTACTTATTGCCTAGTTTGCGGCTTCCGCCTAAACGAAGAGCAAGAAAAAGAGGATGAGAAGACTGAGGCCGGAGGAAACGCCGACGATAGCGCTGACAATAGTGCTGACGATGGCGACTACAGTCACGGTGATTGGATTATCTGGATAGAGCGTTCGGCTGGATTCATGGCCAGTCTCTTTGGTGGCAGAAACAAAGGTATAGACGAAGCTGTGCCACGCCTAATTCACAGCACACTGGCAGCGCATCCAGCCATCACCAATATCCGCTGGCATAAGAAAAAAGACTTTGATAGTGGCCGCGAAGATCTGGCAATACCTAACCCTGAATAAATTGGTTAAACAAAATGCACAAACTGTATCGTCAGAGTTTCTTTCTTCTTTCCATACTTGCAATGCTTCCAACTGTTCCTTATCTCACAAATGGGGCTTTAGCTCAAAAGAACATTGACAGAAAACGGAACCTAGGCCAGCTCAAGCAATCGGTGATAGTTCAAAATAAAACGGCTATTCCAGCTTGGCACGAAATTAAGAACTTAGAAAGTCTCTCCAATCAACAAAGGACCAGCCTAGCAACACTGTATAGACCCTACAAGCAGAGACTCCGTTCGCTTAAGGAGCAATTACAAACTGCTATCAAAGAAGAAAATGCCGGCACCAGTAGCAATACTTTGCCTAGCAAGAACAATAAAAATCCTAACATTACTGTCGGCGAAGCCATCCTACTGGGCTCGCTTGAACCAGAAGAGTTTAGCGGCAGCGAGAGCGGAGATCGCGTAGCAAGAGAACAGGCGAGCAATGCCGAAGTCAGAGATCTTTTCGCACGCATGATCGCCACAAAGAGAGACGCCTGGAATCACTTGCAGCCTCTGCTGACGCGAGCCCAAGTGAAAGAAGTGACGGCTTCAGCCACAGCCAGAATGAGATCTAAGTTGGCGAGAACTGCCCACCCTGTCAGCAAAAACGATCACGAATCAGTCGACTGAAGCCAGCAAATACGGCCTCTTCTTAAGCTTAAGACAAGAATGTCTTAAAGCGCTCTTAACCATGCCGAGTTGACAATTAAGCTAACAAACAAGAGAGAAAAAAGAAAATGAAGAGGAAAAACAACACAAATGAATTCAATAGTTCCTGATACATGGAAAGTACCGCCCCAGCTCATTGCTCGCTTTGGTGACAGTGCTGGCAGACAGAGGGCTATGAATGCCGAAGGGCATTTACTTTTAGTGCTACACGATCCGCCTAACCCCAATGATCAAGGGCGCAAAGCTAAGTTGTTATGGCGGGCTCCTGACGGTTCTTGGGCTTGCAATACCGATGGCAGCGATAGCGACTTACTGAAAAAGCATGTGGCCAACTTTGCCGAGCGAGCTGAAGTACTAGAAAGCAAAATGCAAGAGGCATCGTGCGCCGACGACTATTTCTTCTTACTGCAAGCAATTGCGCCACTGCACCGCAGCAGTCGCAATTTGCACTCTACGCTGCAACAAGCGCGCGACATCATTAGCGAAGACCGAGCCATTATCGTGGCCCGCGATTCAGCGGCTGATATTGAGCGCACCTTCGAGCTTCTGCACCTAGACGCCAAAAACGGCCTCGACTACACCGTAGCAAGAAAGAGCGAATTGCAATCTCAGCAGACCTATGAAATGGCCCTAAGCGCCCATCGCCTCAATGTGCTGGCTGCCATATTCTTTCCCATCACGGCACTGAGTTCAATTTTTGCCATGAACCCCGCCCTAGCGCCAGAGTTATTACTGCACACACCGACCTTCTGGACTGTTATAGGTGTAGGTACTGTATGCGGTCTAATACTGAGTCGAAGTATTGGGCAGCCAACGGAGAAAGGCAAATCACTCAAAACCACAAAGAATAAATCTAGATATGGCACCACCACCAATAACCAAGCTAACCCCAAAAGAGAAGCAGGCCAAAAGAGACCTGGCAATCGAAATAAAAAGAATCACGAGGCCATCCTAAGGCAGGCGTTTTAAACTAACTGTAAAGCGACTACCCTTACCCACTTCGCTTTCCACCTGGATCTCGCCCTTGTGCCTATCGATAATGGCCTTAACGATAGCCAGACCCAAACCAAAACCGCCAATGTCACGAGAGCGCGATTTATCGACGCGATAAAACCGTTGAAAAATGTGGGGCATACTCTCGTCAGGTATACCAATGCCGTTATCTTCAATCGAAATTCTCAACCAATCTCCGTCCACTTGATACTTAACATTGACGACACCATCTTCGTCGGTGTAGCGGATGGCATTAGCCACTAGGTTTAGTAAGAGTCTCTCAAGTGACTCACTATTGCCAAGCAAAGTGACGTCTGGCAAAGCATCACAACAAAGCTTAATTCGTCTTGCACGAGCCAATTGTTCGCACTCAGCAAGCACTGGGGAAGCAATACTATCAAGGCGAATATGGTCAATTGGAGCGGGATAATCCGGTGACTCCATGCGCGAGAGTACAACCAAACTCTGGCCCAAAGATTTCATTCGCCCACTGGCGCGATTGATAATGGCTAGTACATTTGAACCAAGTTGACTATCTTCAAAGGTCGCTTCTAGAGTCTGCACAGAGGCTTCAATCACACTAATTGGTGTATTAATTTCATGAGCTGCATCAGCCACGAACTGACGTAAAAGCTCCATCGTTTCTTCAACTGGTTTAACAGCATTACCAGCAAACCAAGAACCACAAACAGCTACCGCCAGGGCCAAGAACGGAGAGAGCGAGACCATAGTCAAGACTATTTGCCTGAGAGCATCATCACGCTGCCGCGCGGATACCTGCACCTGCAAATAGCCACTGAGTTTAGTGCCATCTCGAATTTCAATATAGAATGAACGCAAATTGACATCGTCTAAAGAAGACGGTTTTGGTCCATCGACGCGAACAAAGCCAGAGCTTAGCTGGCGATGACCAACAGGTCCAAACTCTTCTAACAATTTTCTGTCTGTATCAAAAACCTGAATACTGAAAGGCACCTCTTCGTGCCTCGATTGTGCCCGCAGGCCCCACCGATTGAGTGACGGCCCCCGTGCAGTCATATCCACTGCAGGCAATACTTCAGCAGCAAGGCCCTGTAATTGATTGTCGATAGACCTATCGAGTTGAGCAGCGAACATAAAAATCGCTACAGCCCCACCGAGAAAATAGAGCAAGACAAAAAGCAAAACGAACTCAACTGTCAAACGGCGGCGTAAGTCATGCTTCACTTATGCTTCACCAAGCTTATAGCCAACACCGTATACAGTGGCAATGACAGAAGGGGTGCCAGCGGTATCGAGCTTCTTCCTTACTCTGGTGATATGCCCGCGCACTGTATCAAGCAGAGCCTCCGTGTCAGATTCCCAAACACTAGACAAAATATCTTCAGCTGAAAATACCTGATGGGGATGACGCAAAAAGAATTCAAAGAGACGAAACTCTTTAGGAAGAAGATGCACTTCATGGCCGCCTTTAAGCACCTTAAATTCGTTGACATCAATTTCAAGATCGCGAAAACGCATCACATCTTGCGCCTGGCCATGGTTGCGGCGCAGAACAGCTCGCACACGAGCGGCTAACTCTTTTAGCTGAAAAGGCTTGGTCATATAGTCATCGGCACCAGAATCGAGCCCGGTTTCTTTGTCGTCCACATGGCCCTTGGCAGTAACCATAATGATGCCAGCAGAACCACCAGACTTACGGTAGCGCTTGCAAATCTCCATGCCATTAACTGACGGCAACATGATGTCGAGAATGACAACATCGTAGTTGTTGGTTTCCATGCGTATAAGCGCCTCTAAACCATCGTCAGCAATCTCGACTAAATGATGGTCTTTGACAAGCCAGTTCTTTACAAGCTCAGCCAAATCTGCTTCATCTTCAACTATTAGAATCTTTGCCATAAATGCAATGATACACCGATTGGCGCCCTCATTACTCTCTTAAAGAGCAGCAAGATGTTTACGGGAAGCAGTGGGGTGCTTGGTGACACTCTGATGCAATTCAAGGCCTCTGTACTCAACTGAACCACCACTGTTTTCTTGGTCGCGGGCGAAATCGTGTAAATGCTCCATAACAGTGTGATCAATAAATGTGGCATTGCCAAGATCAAGCACTACTTTCTTGTTTGCCGGAATCTTAGCCAGATACTTTCTCAAAGAAATATAGTTTGAGAAAACTGCTGCTTCATTGATTCTCAAGACTACAGTATCTATACCTTGCTCAGTAAGCACAGCGTTGGCCTTGAACAACTGACTGATGTGCACACCACGCAAAATATGCAGCAAGAATTTAACAGCTACTCCTGCAGCTACGCCAACCAGCAAATCAGTGGCTAGAGTGACCACAATGGTGGTGACAAAGAGCAAACTTTGCTCCCATCCAATAGCGTGAGTATCTCTGAAAACTTTTGGTGAAGCGAGCCGATAACCAGTAAAGACAAGCAAAGCAGCCAATGATGATAGAGGAATAGAATTGATCATCGTAGCTGCAAGCAGCACAAATATAAGGATGAAAAAGCCGTGGAAGAAATTAGACCACCGGGTCTTAGCACCGTTTGCAATATTGGCAGTACTACGAACAATTTCAGCAATCATCGGCAAGCCGCCAATCATGCCAGAAATAGCACTACCAAGGCCGACAGCCGAAAGGTCTCTGCTAAGATCTGCATGCCTCTTATAAGGGTCAAGTTTGTCTACAGCGGAGCAACTTAGAACGGTTTCGATACCCTGAATCAGCGTAATCGATAGTACTGAAAGCCAAAACCCGTTCATTGTAATCGCATTAAAATCAGGGCCAGTAAAGGCTGTGGCCATATTAGTAGGCACCTGCACCAGACATTTCAAGGGATTAATATCAAAGCTTTGACCAGCAAAAACATAAGAATGCTCAGTGGTTATGTGAAAGACACATCCTAGACCACAGGCAGCCAGCACAACAATTATTGGAGCCGGTATCTTGCGCAAGATACCGCTTTTAACAAACGTCAATCCAATCAAAATGAGCATGCTCATTACGCCAATGGCCGCAATTTCAGGATTAGCATGAGCAATGGTGAAAGGTATTTCGAGGAAAAGCTCGATGGGCTCCTTTGAAGGCGGTGTAACACCCAGCATCACAGGAAACTGTTTGAGCATGATGACAATGCCGATGGATGCCAACATTCCGTGCACAACTGAAGCCGGGAAAAACTTGCCTAATTCACCAGCCTTGAACAGCCCCATTACAAACAGAAGTACACCAGATATAACGATGGCAGCTAAAGTAGCGTGGTAACCCTGGCTGCCACCTCCCAAGCGCTCCACTGAGCTCAACAGAACAATAATTAAACCAGCAGCAGGTCCGTTAATAGTGACGAAAGAACCACTAATTTGAGAGACTAACAAGCCACCGACCATTGCCCCAATGATGCCAGCCATTGGCGGCATACCAGAGGCCATGGCTATTCCAAGCGAAAGTGGTAAAGCTACAAGAAAAAGAATAAAGCCAGAGACGATATCAGTCTTCCAATTTTGCTTAAGCCCAGCAAGACGATCGGCTGGCAAAATTGTATGGCTCGACTCTGACATCATGGTCTCCAGTATCTTTCACACACAGCCACGGCACGAAGCTCATGGCCTTTGTTAGAACGTTAACAGGCAAAAGTGATGAAGATGTGATCAATTCGTCGCTCGCAATAAGCAGTTACATTTGTACACTCGAAAATCACCCGGCAAAAAATTTTCATGCGACCATCACACTTCGATCACATTCTACTGTTAGCGTATGAGAGGTAACCCGCAGAAGCAAATGACAAACGACCACACGATACTATCGGCCGCCAACCTGTTCACCAGTGCAAGCGCTATATGGCTTGCAGGACTTGTCATAACAGCTGTCGGCCGGGAGCGTATCACAAGCAATTTCTTAGCCTTTTTGATGCTGGCCGGAGCAATACTGACCCTCGGCGGAGCAGCGATATCATGGAATCAATCTATTGAATACAACCATTTGCAATATATTTCTTTTGGTTTGGCGCCAGCAGATTCGTTGGTAGATTCGCTCAGTGTTCCCTTTCTCGGTTTGCTTGGTCTGCTGGCCTCAGCTGCAGCAGTGGCAAGCCCCTCTCACGTTGCTGCACTAAATGGCCAGGGCAAACGAGGTCACTACTGGAAGCTCTCCTTTATTTTCTTAATTGGTTTACAGCAAGTTTTGCTAGCCTCCAACGGCATAGCATTTTTGGTATTTTGGGAAATAATGTCACTGTCCTCCGCCGGCTTGGTAGCCGCTGATCACATCAGGCACAGAGCCCAAAGAGCAGCCTTTGCCTATCTAACAGCCACACGTATTTCCACCGCCTTTCTCACTGCGGCGTTTCTCTGGATGCACCAGAATACAGGCAGTTGGGCTCTAAGCGCCTGGCACTTCAGCACCGAGCAGAGCTTGGTGGCCGCTTTCTTTCTTCTTATAGCAGTCTGCACCAAAGCCGGTGTCTGGCCCATGCACGTCTGGCTGCCCTTAGCCTATCCTGAGCCCCCCGGGCCGACTTCTGCAATTTTCGCTGGATTAGTCGGAAACATCTCAATATACCTGCTCATGCGTCTGCTGTTGGCAGGAGACTGCAGCCATTTAGCCATCGCCTACAGCGCCATTGCCCTAGGCACAATCTCTTCTCTATGGGGCGTTCTTTTTGCCTTAATGGAGCGCGATCTAAAGAAACTACTGGCTTATAGCACAGTGGAAAACATGGGCATTATTCTCACTGCCATTGGTACGACCATTCTTGCTCACAGCCACGGCCTAACTACAATTGCCACACTAGCTTCTGCTGCTGCACTTTTTCACACGCTCAATCATGGCTTGGTCAAGGCTCTACTATTTCTTGGAGCCGCTTCTGTAGAACGCGCTGTGCACACCAGAGAGCTATCAGCTCTAGGGGGGCTGGCAAAAAGCATGCCGTGGACAATGCTTTGCTTCTTTATTGGGTCTTTATCTATTTGCGCAATGCCGCCAATGAATTGCTTTGCCAGCAAATGGTTGGTCTATCAAACGTTCTTTCAACTCTCATTCGCCAATGCCCCAATTTTAGAAAGAGCAATGGCGCTTGCTATGGTAGGTGTTCTCGCCTTTGTTGGTGCCCTTTCGCTTGCCTGTTTTACCAAAGCTGTGGGCATTGCCTTTCTGGGCCGCCCGCGCTCAAATGCCGCTGCCAAAGCGAAAGAATCAAGCACCAGTGGACCAGATGGTTTGCTCATTGCCCAGTTAATATTAGCGGTAGCATGCGTCATGATTGGCACATCTGTGCCAATAGCTCTAGAAGGTCTAACCCCAGCCATTCGCCATCTTACCCATGATCAATTTGTAATTGGTTCAAATCTTTTCCCCATCCCGCAAGGGCAACTAGCCTTGGTCGGCGGCATTCTAGTGTCAAGCATTTATCTATTTGTATTGGGTAGACGGTCTGGTGAAGTTAAGAGCTATATCACCTGGGATTGCGGCTTTGGACCACTATCAACTCGCACTGAAGAAACCGGTTCAAGCTTCTCGCATCCTATTGGTCGAATATTCTCACAAATTTTGCAACTAAAAGTCACCACAGAAATTTCAGGAAAGGACCGACGACATTTCCCCGAAACTGTACGGGTTGAAACTTTTATGACGCCTATTCTTGAAACTAAATTATATCGACCAGTAATGGGTCTGTTTGACTGGCTCTCGGCCTCGCTGGTAAGGCTGCAAACAGGCAGCATCCACATTCACTTACTTTACGTCTTTTTGACGATGCTACTGCTCGTGTTCTTAGGCACAAACATATGATTGCTACAAATATACAAGCCATTCTAGAAACTCTCGCCTTCATCGCTACATTTTTGCTGTTGCCACCGCTTTTGATTGGAATCATTCGCAAAACCAAAGCGCGCTTTCAGAATCGTATTGGTGCCCCACTTTTGCAGCCCTATTTCGATCTACTCAAGCTACTCAGCAAGGGCGAGACAATTAGCAAACACACCAGCTGGATTTTTCGCAGCACAGCCGCGATCAATGTTTCACTCTTGATTATTCTGGCATTTCTTGCGCCTTGGACATCGCTGCGTCCCTTTAACTTGGGCGCAGATTTATTTTTGGTCATTTATTTACTGGCACTTACCCGTTTCTTTACTGTCCTCTCAGCCCTGGATGCGGGCTCTGCCTTCGGTGGCTTCGGTGCCAGCCGAGAAGTAACCTTGGCACTACTGGTAGAGCCAGCAGTAATATTATGCCTAGCAGCCATTGGCTCGGTCAGCCAAACTAGTGACCTCGGTATAGCTTTCTCATTCGACAATGTCGCCCTAATCAACCAGCCCGGTCTGTGGTTCATTGCTGGTTGCGGACTATTTCTAGCTAGCCTAGTTGAACTATCAAGAATGCCTGCCGACGACCCGACTACTCACTTAGAATTGACCATGGTGCACGAAGCCATGATCTTAGAAAATTCAGCGGCTAATTTGGCCCTAGTGGAATATGCTCACTTCTTAAAAATATTGATACTACTCGGCATATCAAGCCAGTGCCTACTCCACGCAATTCCCTTCTTCTGGCATACAAACCAGTTAGTGCTTGCCCTATTCTCAATTTTTAGCATAATGATTTTGGCTGTTAGCATTGCGGTGATTGAGAGTGTTGCAGTTAAACTACGCTGGACCAAATTGCCAGAATTCATTGCCTACTCGGTAGCAATGAGCATCTTCTGCGTCTTCATTGCCCTAAGCAAAAATCTCAATTAGTGCGTGTGTGTAGTAGGGGGAAAAAAGCAAAATGATTCTCGACACATTTGAAGCACTAGCAATGGTATCAGCCATTTTTGCCATATTAATACTTGGCACGACTCACCTGCGCACCAATCTATCGTTCTACTCGCTGCATACCATGGCCATTGCCGCTGTTACAGCCTGGATTGCCAACATTACCCATGAAGACCATCTCTACCTGGTAGCAGTCGGAGTCTTTGTCATCAAAGCCTGGAGTATTCCATGGTTTCTCAACAGCGTAATTAAAAAAATTAACATAGGCACAGATGGCGGCGCTTTCATAGCAGCTCCACTTTCTATGCACATAGGAGCTCTCATGCTCGGTCTTTCATTTATGATTAGCCAGCAAATACCAGGCCTAATTGGTGAACCAGAATCGAGACTAGGTTCCACCGCAGCTATGTCTATTCTCTTTACTGGTGTACTTCTGATGCTCACCAGACGTGCCGCAATTAGCCAGATTGTCGGTTTTCTCGTAATTGAAAATGGTATCTATCTCTTTGCTGTCACCCAAACCCACGGCATGCCATTAATGATCGAAATGGGTCTCTTGCTTGAGGTCCTTGTGGCTGTTATGGTTGCCGGGTTGCTGCTCTTCAATATCAAGAAAAGCTTCGAACACATCGACGTCAGCCAGTTAACGGAGCTAAAAGACTAAATGGCTGACCTGCTTTACCTAATTGCTTTACCAGCCACCCTGGCGCTACTCAGCCTGTTTGTTAGAGACATCAAACTAACGCGCAAGCTAGTGCCTATCTTGATTTGGTGGCAACTTGGTATTGTCGCGCTGGTACTACATCCCTGCTTGCTTGGGGCCGAGCGCATGGAGTTCATCAGTGGTCTTGCTGTCGATAAAATGGGCACATACTTCATTCTATTGGCCACCTTTGTCGTCTCTTGTTGCATTACCCATGCCGACTACTTCTTTGCCGCAGCAGAAGCCAACGGGGAAGGCTATGGCGACCAACAGCTGCGATTATTTTATGCCTCAGTCAATTTGTTCTTACTAGCCATGACCTCGGTCTTTCTGTGCGATAACCTAGGCTATCTATGGATAGCCATTGAAGCCACCACGCTATCGTCCGCGCCGCTGGTCTACTTTGAAAGAAACAAATTTGCCCTAGAAGCGACCTGGAAATATCTAATTGTTTGCTCAGTCGGTATCGCCTTTGCTCTTTTAGGAACTGTTTTTATCTTTGCCGCCAGCCAAAGGGGCACACTAGCCGTTCCCACACTGAATATTTCAGAGCTTATTAGCCAAGCACAAACATTGAATTTTCCTCTATTACGCCTTGGCTTCATTTTCTGCCTGATCGGCTACGGCACCAAAGCTGGTATCTTCCCCCTTCACACATGGCTACCAGATGCACACGCAGAATCTCCAGCACCAGCCTCCGCCATGCTCTCAGGCTCCCTTTTGAACTGCGCTCTGTTTGGCATTTGGAAAGTTTCTAGCATTATCAACGCGGCCCAGCCACATTCACATGTTCATCAATTAGTCGCCATCTTAGGCACAGTAACGGTGGTAGCGGCAAGCCTTTTACTCTTGCGGCAGCACAATTTTAAGCGACTCTGGGCCTATTCAAGTATCGAAAACGTTGGCCTCATGGTCTTTGCCATTGGTCTTGGTTCTGGTCCACTGTTCTTCTTACAAGCGCTCAATCATAGCCTAGCCAAAGTTGCTCTCTTCTTGCTCACGGGCAACATAATTCAAGCCAGCGGCACAAAAAAGCTAAACAAGATGCACGGCGTCATTGAAGATTGCCCAATCTGGGCCTTGCTTCTTACTCTTGCCGCTTTCGCCGTAACCGGAGCACCGCCATTTGGCGCCTTTGTCGCTGAAATGTCGATGCTCAGCTTGAGCATGGCCGATGAAAGGTGGGTACTGGCCTTGATTATGACTGTGGCCATCGCCATTAGTTTTGTCGCAATCTGTGCCCACATGGGCAAAGTAATTTTAGGCCCCGCCAAGCAAGGCTTCAGAAAATTTCAACCCATTAGAGCAGCAGTTATTCCAGCAGTGTTAGTCTTCGCCACCCTCGTCCTTGGCCTTGTCGTCAATACTGAAGCCTGGTCAGGGCCATGGAGCATAATCAAATGAAACTAGAGCGCCAACAGATTTCATTTCACGAACTTCAAGAGAGGCTCAATCAAGCACTTTCGAAAACTTCAGAGAAACGAGTGGGCCTGCTTACATCAATTAGCGGCGGCGAACTAGCGACCCTCATTCTCTCGCCCAAAGACGGCACGGCCGAGCTAACGTTGACAGCAATAGAAAACAACAAGTTCCCTTCTTTTTCTACTCGCCACGCTCAATTTCACTGGTTCGAAAGGGCCCTCTTTGATTTCTTCGGCATTGTGCCAGAGGGTCATCCCCGCTTCAAACATCTACTTTTGCACGAACAATATGCTCAAGACTTCTTCCCGCTTCGCCAAATAGAACTACCGGCCGATTTCAAAAACCACCTCTCCCGACGCTACGAATACTTAGAAGTTAAGGGTGAAGGGGTCTATGAATTACCGGTGGGACCAATCCATGCCGGTGTCATAGAACCAGGCCATTTCAGATTTAGTTGTTTTGGAGAGACCATTGTCAACCTTGAAATACGCCTTGGTTGGGTTCACCGTGGAGTAGAAAAACGGCTGACCGAAGTACCTTGGCAAAAAGCACACTTTGTCGCTGAAGCAGCCGCCAGTGACACTGCCGTAGCCAATGCCTTTGCTCATGCCATAGCAATCGAATCAATTCTTAGCGTCGAAATAACTGAGCGAGCCCAGTATCTGCGCACCATCGCCTTAGAAATTGAACGATTAGCCCTGCACATTATTGATGTTGGTGGTATCAGCACAGACATCGGTCTGCTTGGCATATCTAGTGCCATGGGGCGACTGCGTGGCAAGGCCCTTGGCTTAGCCGATTTACTTAGCGGTTCACGTTTTTTACGCGGCTTCATTTTTCCGGGTGGTGTTAGACCCGTGAGTGACCGCAATCTTTCTGAAATTAAGGCCGGAGTGATCGCCCTCAAGAACGAGCTAACGCCTGTAATACAGATCCTTTCAGACAATCAAATGGCAAGCGAAAGAATGAGAGACATTGGCAAATTGTCTAAGTCATTAGCCCACGAATTTGGCATGGTCGGGATTATTGGCAAAGCATGCGGTATCGACTGTGACACAAGGCAACAATTCAAGCATGGCAAATACCCTGAGCTAGCACCACAAGCAGTGCTTGAAAATGGTGGCGATATACTTGCTCGCACTGCTGTTCGTACTGGTGAAATTTGGACGTCGATTGAGACCATCATAAACCTAGTAGATGCCTGCCCCCACGGCGAAGAAAAAGTGACAATACCTGAGAAACTACCAGCCAAATCCACCGGCCTCGGCATAGTGGAAGCCACACGAGGAGAACTTATCCACCTAATTTTCACAGATGAAGAAGGAAAAATTTGTCGCTATGCCATTAAAGATCCAAGCTTTGACAACTGGACAGCAATTTCAATTGCCATTCGCGACAATCTCATCGCCGACTTCCCCCTCTGCAACAAAAGTATGGCCCTCTCATACAGTGGCAATGATCTCTAATGAATAGAAGAGAAACTAATGCTTAAACGAGAAACTAATGCTTAGACTAATCACTTACTTACTGCAACAAGGTGTCGCCACAGTCAAAGACATCTGCCCAGATTTGGCAGATGGTGTGCGTGGGCTGCCAATGCTCACAGACACACCATGTCAAAGCGGTTGCAGCGCCTGCGTTGAGGTTTGCCCCACCGATGCTATATCGGTTTTCAAAATAGAAGATAACAACCATGTTCGCCTCGATCTTGGTGACTGCATTAGCTGTGGTTACTGCGTCGATGTTTGTCCGACTGGCACAATTAGAAATAATCCAACTACTCGTGTAGCAGTGCGCACAAGAGAAGAGTTAGTACTCTCTACTGCTGCAAAAGAAATGGTAGCCCGACGAAAAGAAGATCGACTAAACACAAAATTTCCAGCAGCCGACAGCCTAGATAAAGCCCATTGGTTTGGCCGCTCTGTAGCAGCCCGGGTAGTATCTACGGGTTGCTCAGCCTGTGACATGGAACTCGGAGCGGCCGGCAATCCGATTTTTGACATTGAACGATTTGGCGTACATATTGTCGCCTCACCGCGCTTCGCCGACGCCTTAATTATTACTGGACCGGTGTCAAAAGGAATGCAAGATGCTCTAGTCAGTTGCTACGGCGCCATGTCTAGCCCAAGAGTAGTAGTCGCTCTTGGCACTTGCGCCATTTCTGGTGGTGTGCACAAAGGCGGGTACGCCGAAGCCAATGGAGTGGAAAATATTCTTCCCGTCAATGTCTACATTCCGGGTTGTCCACCGCACCCTTGGAGCATTATTCATGGCATGCTGCTGGCCATGGGCAAAGAGCACTTGGCTCCAGCGCCAGCAAAATTAAAACCAACGGCTGCTGCCCCCATAAAAATCCAAGACAACACCAAAGATACAGACTAAAGCCATAGACTCAAGACAAAAAATAAAATAGGTGTATATACACCTATTTTGAAAATACTTGAGTACTAAGCTATTTTCACTTCCCGCTTCTACTGCACCGATGCTAACAACGCTTTGAGTTCATCAACAGTGGCACAGCGCTTTGGCACATAAGTGCCTTCGACCAAATTGGCCTTGTTAGCCGTTAGTGAAGTCATTGTATAGTGCCTAACTGAATAAGTATGGGCAAAGCCACCACTTTCAAAATGGACATAACAATCTAATTGCTTTTCATTATTTTCTTTGTCAATATTCTGTTGGCTATATTTTTCTTGGACAACTTCTTCTTGGACATTTTTTCCCTTGCTAGCATGAGCAATAGCTCCAAATATCAATCGCGAGAGGGGCTTAGGCTCAGGCCCAGAAGTAACACAACCGACCTGATATGCTCCCTCCGCATCTGCCATCGGATAAGGTTTCAATTCTATTTGAACAGCCAACGGCAATTCCTCTACTTTGTATACCAGTCTATAGTCAGTCGGCAGCATAGTTTCTCCCTCTCCAGTATCATCTCATCTCACTTTTTTCCAGCGATAGACCACTAATCGGTTTTGGGCCCACCTTCTGCACAAGCCCTAAGCTGTGTTTCAAGCCGATCAAGAGCGCTTAGCTTCTCAGCGAGCACCTGAGCCGGAAGTTCAAAACGGGCTCCGAGCCTCTTGCGATTGACCTCGTCAACAATTCGCAACCTCAAGTTCTCACCCACAGCAAAGTATGCACCACCAGCATAAGCAATGGTTCCTCCCTGTATCAAGGAATTAACTTTATGAGGGTGGTGAGTCAAGTGCCAACCCGCAACTACGTTTGTGACACCAAGAGCAACTTTTGTGCTGCCAACAAACAGACCGGCTCGGGTATTCTCTGTGGCAGAACGAGTGCCAGCACGAATCTCACGAGTGGCAAGGGCAAATTGCTTTCGTCGTTGAGAAGCCTCAAGATCATACGCAGACAATAAAGCCACTGACTTACTCGAACAAGTACTTGAAGCAGCGGCACCAGACCCTCCACTCAGCAATGTATTGAGCTGCCGTCGGTGAAGCTCCAGTTCATCTACTGTGTGGGGCGAAATGCCAGCCACTACGGTGCGCAAGGCACGTTTATGCGAGGCGGCAACAACCTTACCTACGCCCTGAGCAAGCAAGGGTGTGAACATGATCAAAGCACCAGAAGTCAGAGTGAGCACACCCGCTCCACCTGACAAATGAGGTCTGCGCTCGTGAGTTTGAACGATATTAACCAGATTGCCCACGGCGCCAGTGGTATTTTTTGCTATATCAAAAACATAAAGAGAGTCTTGAAATGCTCTAAATTTCTTAGCGGCAATGTGGTAATCAAAATACTCTTGCAATCCCATATCTGTGATGTCACGAAGAACGCTCTCTTCTGCTTCAGCAATAGCGAGGTCTTGTCCCTCTAAATGGGCGGCTTCAATCGCCTTGGCGCGCTTGGCGAAAAGCGCCTGTATATCATCACGAAGAGAGAGAACGAAACTAATGCTATCTTTGGAACCATAACCCTTTTTATGGGCAGCCCGCCCATGATGGATATTGATACCAAGTTCGATACCAGAGCCTATCGCTCCGACTGTCTGGCCGAGCATTTGCAGAACCAAGCCTTTCTCTTGTGAAACACGGTCCACAGCATTTTGCTCGTAACTAACTTTTCCGCTATTGCTAACCTGATATACATTGGCATTTTCGATCACTCTTTGACGATCAACCAGCTGTTTTGTCAAACCGGCAGCAGTCATACCTGCATTAGCTTCCTGAAATGCAAAATAACGCCATCCCCGCCAACGCCCTTGAATATTGTTGTACTTGCGGAAATTGATACTAAAGCGCTCTAACTCTATTTCTTTTAGAAGTATTTGCCGGTTTAGCTCCTCCACCTCTGCAAGAGCTGCCTTAGCTGGAATAGCAAAAAAATTTTGCAGCAAAAGGGAAAGCAAAAAGCTCACAGCTATGGTTTTAAATCTAGCGAGCGTCACCAAAACCTGCATCTATCTATTTAGCGCTCATTTCAAGTTCTCGCAATGACTCAAAAGCTCGCGCAACACCTGAAGCAGCGGCCTTTCGATACCAATAGATAGCCTGCTCTCTATCCACAGCCACAAATTTACCATGTTGATAGCAAGCAGCTAAATCAAACTGCCCTCTGCCGGAGCCATTTTTAGCTGCTGCTTCATACCACCTAAAGGCATCGCTATCACTCTGTTGCGTGCCCCATCCGCGGTCATACATATAAGCAAGATTGAACTGTCCATCGCAGTCGTCCTGATTGGCAGCCAGCCTAAACCAGTGCAGTGCTTTGACATAATCGCGCTCTACACCTAAACCATTCAAGTATAGAGAGCCCAAGTTATATTGAGCCACGCTGAAACCAGCTTCAGCTGCCTCTGTGTAGTATTGAAGAGCCAGTTCTAAATTGCGTTCAACCCCTTCACCCTTAACCAACATCAACCCTTGCTGGGTCTTCGCCGCCAAATCTCCACTGAGCGCCTTGGCCGCTAGCTCTAAAAATTTCTTTTGGGCAGCAGCATCAATCTTTAAAACCATACGAAAAAGTTACTCTTATAAATTGAACCTGGCAAAATTCTACGACAATTGAGAGCAAGTTCAGGGTTTTTCCTGAGGTACTACTAAGGGGCTGATGATTTAATCGGGAAAGCACCTAATCAGGCACCAATGAGGCTAAAAATGCACCCTTCGGCAAGAAAACTCTCGCTACCTCGCCTCTTGACCCTATATTTGACCACAGTAACAGCAACGTTGACCAGTCCTGGGCTTACCCTAACAGTCCAAGCCAGCACTACAAAGACTGCAAAAATAGAACAAAACCAAACTCAAAACCAAAGCTCCAGCCAAACAGGCGCGCTTAGCAGCGATGCCACAGTGAACAGCCTGGCTCACATGCCAGTGCAAGAAGTGACAGTCTTCAAAGATGGTCATGCGCTCCTGATACACGAAGGACTTATGCCGCTAACCGCTAGCGGTGACGTAGTGCTTGAAGACTTACCTAAACCAGTATTGGGCACATTCTTTCCTTATAGTATGGAGCCCCAAGCAAAGCTAAGCTCAGTAACAGCAGGTCGAAGAAAAATCACAAACAGGCAAACGGCCCTTACCCTGCCTGAACTGATCGCCGCCAATGCCGGAGCAATGGTGCATATCGATGAACTAATCGGTGTCGGTGAAAACGCTAAGCTGGTTTCGTACGATGCAAAAATCATCGGTATTCCCACCCGCTCAGCGGAAGAGCTGGCCCGGGCAGGCCAAGAGCGAGTTGATTCAAGCTTAGTCTTGCCACAAAAGAGCAGCTTGGTTAAGCTAAAAACAGATACCGGAACAACTTACATACCAATCGATCGCATCCAAACTCTTTCATTCAAGTCAGAACCAGATTCTCATCTCAAAGATGAATACATCCGCAATACTTTGACCATGGCTTTAGATTGGCAGAAGAGCGCTAACACAAAAGCCAGAGTTGGCATGATGTATCTAGAAAAAGGCATAAGGTGGATTCCAAACTACAAAGTCACCATTGACGGACAGGGACACGCCAAAGTAAAGCTACAAGCCACAATCGTTAACGATCTTACTGACCTAAAAGACGTCAATTGCAACTTAGTTGTTGGTGTTCCATCTTTTGCCTTCAAAGGTGACGTAGATCCGATCTCGCTTTCAGAAACGCTCGCCCATGTAGCATCTAATGCCGCCCAAGAATCCAGATTACGCAACAGATTTAGTAATGCCATCATGTCGCAGGCAGTAGGCTATACCAGAGAGAGCGATGAAGAGAGTACTACTACGACTCAGGCCAGCACTGAATCAACTAAAAATGAAGATCTCTTTGTCTTCAACCTTAAGCATTTGACTCTAAAAAAAGGCGAGCGCATGATAGTTCCCGTGCAAGAGTACACGGTCGATTACAAAGATCTCTATACCTTCGACCTTGCAATTGCGCCACCCCCAGAAGTGCAAAGTCAAAACAATCACATTCTCAATTCTGGCAAAACTGACGAGCAGAAGTTCACCGATAGCAACAAGATAATCCACAAGATACGCTTGTTCAATAGCAGCAAGCAACCATTCACTACGGCGCCAGCACTAATAGTGGTGGCAGATACTAATAGCAGCCCCAACCGCAACCCCGGTGGTATTCCTAACAACTGGGGCAAAGACGGCGAAGTTTTGGCACAAGGCATGATGACCTATGCTTCACCAGGCAGCAACGCCGACCTGACTCTCACCAATGCCGTTGACATCAAGGCCAAGAAAGAAGAAAGAGAAACAAGCAGAACTGCCGATGCCGTCACATGGCAAGACTACAAGTACGCTCGGGTCAACCTTGCTGGCACAATCACCCTAACAAACTATATGACCAAACCAGTCACTGTTGAAATCACAAGAAAGGTACTCGGCCGCCTCGACAATGTTTCAAAAGGCGGCATCATGACAATGACCAATACCATCGACGAAATTAGAAACAGCGATCTACCGCCTTGGTGGGGCTATTTCAATTGGCCAGGCTGGTGGTCATATATGAATGGCATCGGCAAATTCACCTTCACAGAGACAATTCAACCAGGCAAAACCATCAATGTCGACTATGGCTGGCACTACTTCTGGCGTTAATGCGTGGTTAATATGCCGGGATCATGGCTGGGCATTGCTTCGACCTCTCAGCAATATCGGCAAATGCAGCCGCCCCTTCATTGCCAAGCTTCTCAGCTAAGACCATTGCCTTCTCTCTCTCGATAGTGAGAGCAGAAGGGTCTGTCCATGTGTCATAAGGAAAATCAGCGCTCTTTTGCCGACGGAACCAAATTTCTACTCCTTCGGTCTTCCAAACCAAGACAGCAGGTAGGGGTTGACCATCGTCACTTTGCTTTTGCAAACCCATCAATACAGAGCGCGGCAGCTTGACTACCAACCCCCCTGGGTAAAGTTTCACTTCGCTCTCACGCACAACTTCAATTATTTCAGAAGTGAGTTTATGAACCGCCACTAGACTACCGCTCTCTTGGCGACACCACGGCAACGTTTTCAGATACTGAACGAACTCAGTGCCCACATATGCGGCTTGCGAGTCAACAAAATCGGTCATTTCAAGTGATGCTCCGGTTGATAGCTTTAACTTATTTACCCATATCACCAGTTGTGATAAGTGGAAATAATATTAAGAGTGAGGCTGATAATCAAACTAAATTGTCGCAAGTGTATAAGCAGATGCGAGTTGGGCGTTAATATTCTCTTGTGTGTGGAACATTCATAGAGACCACAGATTTAATGTGGTTGCTCTTGATGCATTTGCCGTAGCATGTGACAACGATTCACGTAGAAGCAATTGCGCAGAATAAAACATCACTAGGTATCTAATCAACTCCAGAAGAAAGCAGCAAAATGGGCAACGAAGAAGGTAACAACACTCCAACTGCATTTCTAGTCGACCTGGTCTCCAACCGGAAGATCCCAGTCGCTACCCCTAGGTGTCGAGTCGGCCGCGACGACTTAAACGACATCGTTATTAGTGGCGATCAGTCGATTTCGCGATTTCATTTCATTATTAGCTATGAAAATGACGAGTTCACGGTGCAAGATGCTAAGAGCAGACACGGTACGTTCTTAAATGGCAACCAGATCACCAGCCCTGAAAACATTAAAGATGGCGACGTATTAAAAGTAGGCGTCTCACTTTTCTGGTTCGTAGTTGAAGCCGCACAAGCGCCTGGGTCAGAACCGCTTAATCAGCCAACAGTGGCGGCAATCAGCGGCGAACGCTCAGACGGTGTTGGCATAACGGTCAAAGGGCAGACGGTGCAAGCGGTCGAAGCTTCTCCCATGACAGACACCAGCGCCAATATCAAGGCGGTAGATGATGGAGCGTCAAAGGCAGCCACACAAGAAATGGCTATTCCTGACGCCAAAACCTTAGATAAGATGGAAGAGGCAGCCAACTCAATTCAAATTGAGCCCAAAATTGAATCAAAGGTAGACGCACCAAAGGCTTCTCTTGCTTCGCTCTTACAGCCCTTGGCGACAGAAGTAGTGCAGAGCAATGAAGATGCCGTAAAAGCCAAGCTGGCAGCCCAAGACAAAGAATTGCTGGAAGAGCTGGATAGCTCGAGCGACACGGCTGCAGAAAGTACACCAGAAGCAAAAGATGACAGCAAACCTGAAGCAGCCGCTAACGAAGTAGAAGTAGATGTCCTAGGTGGCTACAAATATTCAGAACCAACATACAGCTCTGCCGGCATCACTGTTGACTCTGAGGCTAGCGTAGATAGCACAGGCGAAAACAACGTTTCTAACGACGACAACAACGGCGCTGGACTACCAACCAAAGTATTGAACAAACCCAGCGACACTGTCACCCTTGAAGCCCTTCAGCCCACAGGCCTGGCTTCATCGCTCGACAGCAGCCCGGAAAATGGCGACAGCTCTAATGCAACTAGCGAATCAGCAATAAGTGAGCCGCCTGCGGCAGAAGGAGAAACGCAAGCCGAAGTCAAGAAGGAAGTCGCAAAAGTAGCTCTCGGAGACCTTCTCTCCAGCCCAGAAGAAACTACGCCAGCAACTGACCGGCAAGTTCAAGAGGTTCAAGAGGTTCAAGAAATTGAACAACCTGCCGCTGAAGTGGTAAGAGCAGTCGCAGAAAACGAAGAGGATGCAAAAAAGGAAACCGAAGCCGAATTGGCGCAAGCTGAGCCTGAAGTCACCGTGGCCGAAAGTTCTACCTTATCGCCACCTAACGCTGAAATCAGTGGGGAATCAGGGTCTAATGGATCGGTAAGCGCCGCGCATTATGGCGAATCTGCCGGACTTGATCTTGGTTCTATCAATTTAGATGATGCAATGACACTACGAGCGGGGGCTACTGACGTGCCGGATTGGACAAAACGATATTTCTCAGATGAAATCGCAAAGCTTAATACAGAGCTCGATGAACTGAATGAACAGGTGAAACTCGCGCAACAAAAAATTCGCGATGTCGAAACCCGTGTAGCTCTTACAAAAGGGGTACGCAATACTCTTCTGACAACAACCGGTGATGAATTGGTTGAAGCCTGCGGCAAAGTACTGAGCTTAATCGGCTGGAAAGTAACTATTGCAGCCGATGACAAACATGAGCTAAGACTAGAAGTCGATGAAAAACATGTCTGCATCGCTCGTGTAATCTGGACAACAACGCAAGCAGAGCGCTCTCACCTTGGTCAACTTTCAATTTCGCAAACCCGCTATTGGTGCGAAAAAGGAACAGAGCCAAAAGGCATCTTAATTGTTAGCAAAATCAGCGACCAACCGCCAACTGGTGGGGGTTCGTCAGTTGAGGAAATGGAACTGGCCGAGTATGCAGCCAAGAAAAACGTCTGCTTAATGACTACCATGCAATTGCTCGCCCTCTACAAAGAAGTAGCATTAGATGATGCCAAACCAGATGGCTTGAGAACAGCCATTGTCGCAGCCAACGGGTGGCTCTCAGGCCACGACCTTGAACCAGGTTCAGCAGAGCTTGTTGAAAAAGAAGACGCGTCGCAAACATCTAACAAACTAAGTTCGCTTCTCTCAGCTTCTAGCTAGATAGTAAAAGACCGAATCAATAACTTAGACAAAAATTCCAAGCAGAGAAGACCTAGGTTTTCTCTGCTTTTTTCACAGTAGAATTGAAATCAAGCACGCAGTTCTGGCATAAAGCGCAAGGTAGAAGGTTGGAAGCAATAAAGCCCAGCAGAATTCGCATTATTCTGGCGTTTCTCACAATCTATTTGATTTGGGGCTCTACTTACATTGCCATTAAATTTGCCCTTGAAAGTTTTCCTCCATTTCTAATGGGGGCAACTCGTTTTTTCACAGCTGGGCTAATCATGTGCGGCTGGATGCTACTGCGCGGAGCGCCTAGGCCCAATCGTTCTCACATGCTGCCAACGCTAGCCCTCGGCATTTTGCTACTAGTAATAGGCAACACGGGAGTAGTATTAGCCGAAAAAACAGTGCCATCAGGCATGGTATCACTATTGGCCGCTACCGTGCCAATATTTATAGTTACGCTGCAATGGCTCAAACCCAAAGGTATCAAGCCGACCAAGAGAGTGATCCTAGGTTTGATTACCGGCCTAAGCGGCCTAGTATTTTTGATTGAGCCTCAAAAATTTGCCGGAGCAGATAGTATTGACTTACTAGGGGTAAGCTTCGTCTTAACTGGCTGTTTGAGCTCGGCAGTCGGTGCAATTTATTCGAGATCTGCTCACCTACCGAGTTCACAACAACTAACAGCCGGATTACAAATGCTCTTTGCCAGCTTAATACTATTTGTGTGCTCGGCCTGCGCTGGTGAATTCAGCCAAATTGAGCAACTGCGCATCTCTTTTTTATCTGGCATTTCTTGGCTCTATTTGGTCGTCTTTGGCTCAATGATAGCCTTTTCTGTCTATATCTGGCTACTGAAGCAGGTCAATCCAGCTCATGTTTCCACTTACGCCTACGTCAACCCTATAGTGGCAATATTTCTCGGGTGGTGGCTGGCCGGAGAAACAATTTCGATACAAACATTTTTCGGCGCCGGTGTTATCTTAGCAGCCGTATGGCTAATCACCCAAAACGGACCAAAGCCAGAACCGGCTCTGGCACTTGCGGGCGATGCCACGGCCCTAGAAGCCTGTGCCCTTGAATGACTAAACCACCATAGCACCGCCCCTAATATCATTATTGTTGTAAACTAAAAGAGTTATTGCTAACAATCTGCTGGAGTTTAAGTAAAACAAGTGCAACCAAGCAAACTTTTACTTTCAATGGTCGCCAGTTCGGTACTCGGCGCAGCCTCTATAGCACCAGCACTAGCATCAGCAGAGACTGATTATGCACAAGGCTTAGCGGCCTACAATAGTAAGAACTACCGAACGGCAGCGGCTTATCTTCAACGCGCGGCCGACGTTGGCTTCAGCACGCCAGCCCTGTGGATGTATCTAGGCCATGCCTACACAGGCGTAGGCGATCGCCCCCACGCAACCAAAGCCTACACATCTCTAATTGACAACTTCAGAGGTCGCCCTGAAGCAGCCCAAGCCATGCAATATTTGCAAAGACTCGACCCCGTTGCCGCCAAGAAGGCTGCCGCCCGACCGACAATACAAGGTGCAATTGCCCCGGGAGTAGCAGCAAACACGCCTACGGCAGCCAGAACACCATTCAAAGACCGTCTAATTATTGTGCCGCCGCTAGCTGGCCACCCAGCGGTAAGTCAATCTATGCAAGCGGCAATTAAATCGGCAATGCAAAGGCTCCCGTCGCATATTTACAAAATTCTTGACGATGGTGGTGCCACAGTCAATCTGGCACCAAACATCGAAGACAAATGGCCGGGTTCAAGCGATACGGATAAACCCAGAGGCGACGGCACAAACCTAGGAGAAGAACCGGGCAGAACCTACGATCATGATTGCTACATATACGAGAGAAAGAAGTTACGAGGCGCGGGCAACGAACTAGGAGAAGCTCGGCCCCTTAGGGACATAGTCGCATGCTTCTATCACGAACTTGGTCACGCCATCGATGATTGTTCAGGCAAACTATCTGAAGATCCAAAACTGAAAGCTCAATTTCAACTAGACATAGATAACATGCCAGCCAGTGTTAGCAGTGCTATTTCGTATTACACAATAGCAAGCGAAGGCCTACCTGAAGTTATCGCGGGCCTACTTGGTGCCGATGGCCACTCTACTGCAGCCTGCATGGAAGCCATGCCACGTACAAAATACTGGCTTAAGCAAAAATTGAAACTTTAGTCTGCACCTGAAGAAGCGAAAGAGCTAAGGCTCTTTTGCCTTCACAGATTCGGTAGTAGCCTTGTTAATCGTCTTCTTGAGCGCTGGTTTGGCTGCCTTAGCAGCCGTCATATCTTTGCTTGCTTTCTTATCTGCTGCTCTATCTTTTACTGCTTTATCTTTTGCAGTGGATTTTTTCAAATCGCTCCTCTTACTCAGAGGAGCAACCACTGCATTCCTATGGCTAGTAGCATCTCTTATAACGCCTTTGTTTTTTTCAGGACTAACTGTCTTCTCCAGTGCTTTAGCTGGCACCACTGGCGGTAGCTTAGGATCGACAACTAGAACCTGGCGACTGTGGAAGCCATAAGCATATGCCACAAAGAAAGTGTCAACCACCAGCAAGAATGAAATAAATTTGCCCTTAGCTTTCATGCTTATTTAGCTGTGAAGTGTTTGGTGTCATTAACATCGTCGCTCTCTGAGGCATTGCGGGCATAACTCAGAACCACTGCCGAAGGCTCATAGTTCTCCTGCACATGAGGCCCAGAGACAAGTTGCACAGTCAAAATAGAAGCGGCATCGCCAGGGTGCTTATTGTACTGCGCACCAAGTGCCTTAGATTCAAAGGTAACTTCATTGTCGCCCTCTTTGACAAAGCGCGTAATATCAACGTTCTTGCCGGGTCCAAAGAAATTATCGACTGGCGTATCATTGATTTTTACTGTAATTGAATAGCCCGTATAGTCAACACCAGATGATGAAATCCAATATTTTACTTTGGCTTTTGCCGCTTTCGCTTTGTCGCCAACCTCCACTGGACTCTCTCCAGCTTTGGCATCTTTCTTCGCGGCTACCGGAGGAACAGAAGACGCTGCAGCCGGCGGGAGGGCATTAGCAGTACCAGGAGGGACATTCTGCACCGGCGCCAAGCGTTCATGAATGCCCAAGAAATAGCCACCAAACCCAGAGCCACCCATAAGCAGGGCAAGAATGAGCAAATCGAGCATAGCTTTCACCAGCTCATTACCTTTCTGTTTCACTGCCTGCACCACTGGCTTATCTGTCATTCTCCCCCCAAGCATTGGCTGTTCCCATTTAGTTTAGCCCTGAGCTGAGACTAATACTATCCTTACCAAGGTATAAAATCATTGGGCCCAAGGCAAGAGTAAGAAAGCGTAGGCAATAAAAGATGTCAGGCATACATAAATGACGGAATTACATAGATGACTCGAAACCGTCAAACTAAGCTGACCTCTGCTGCGCTGGGCCTCTGGCTCTCGACTTGGATAGCGTCAGCGCCGGCCCCAGCCCATGGCCAAGGCCTGGTCAAAAGCTACGCCATCGAGAATCAAGCCTACACGCTCTCCGCCCAAGGCGAAGAGCTGTCAAGACAAGGCAGCTACGGCAGTGCCCTGGCACTCTTAAAACAAGCGGCCTCGTTTGACCCAACCTCTTACTCTGAGCGCATTCATTTAGACATGGCTGAGTGCTACCAGAAAATGAAAAATTACGATCAGGCCATTGCCGAAACCAAAGCAGCCAACAATTTCAACCCCCAGCGAAGCAACACCTTGTACCTGCTTGCCTTGATTTACTATCAGGCTGAGAGGTTCGACTTATGCGTTATCACCCTCAATAACTACTTAAAAGTAGCAGACCCAGCAGGCCGCGCCCAAGCGCAAGAGCTGCTCATTCGCGTAAAATCATACGACTGCGCCAAGCTAGGCACCGCAAGACTTGGCGCCGGCAAGGTGAAAGAAGCAATTAAATACCTAGAGCTGGCCAGCACCGCTGACCCCTCGGCCAATTCATCTTGTGTTCACGCTAATTTGTGCTTCGCTTATCGCCAATCTGGCCAACTAGACAAGGCCATTGCCGAGGGCAAGAGAGCCCTCCAATACGATGCTAAAGATAGCAACGTCACTTACAATCTAGCCATAAGCTATCAAGATCAGGCCAATTTTGATGAAGCAATTTCGTGGTTGCGCCGTTACCTAGAGCTGGAAAGCGACGGCAATAGACGCGCCCAGGCAGAACAGCTAATCTCTGAATTGCAAGACGATCGCAAAAAACTTAAAAGTGCAAATAATAGCCGCCCAGACTATTTAGAAATCTTGAAAGAGAAAGACCATCTCTGGACCTGGTCAAGCAAGAAGCTACCAATCAAAGTATTCATTAGCTCAGCCAAGGGAGTAGCTGGCTATCGCTCGGCTTATCGCAACTATGTGATCAAAGCACTAGACACCTGGTGTGAAGCATCGGGTAAAAAAATCAGATATGTCATTGTCAAAGACAGTTCTGATGCTGACATAAAAGTACGCTGGACAGATGCTGCTCTTGATTCCTCATCTGAGACGAGGGTATCGGCTGGTGTGACGAGCCTGAGCCAGAGCGAAAACGAATTGAACGAAGCTGTTGTCAATTTGCGCACCACTGACCCCTTTACCCCTGGCGCCTTTGTCAAAAATGGCGAGATGGCCTCAACTACCGTGCACGAAATTGGCCATGCTCTTGGCCTCGATCACTCAAATTGCATTTACGATGTAATGTATTTCCGCGCCTTCCCCAAACAAACAGGCCAACCGACAAAGCGTGACAGAGCGACCATAGCCCTTCTCTATGGCAATCACCCTGGGGTCACCTTTACCCCCAACCCTGAAGCCAGCACACCAGATGCAGTTGTAGTGTTCTCGCCGCCACCATCATTTGCACCACCACTGCCACCAAAGGCAGGCAAGCTTGTGCCACCACTATTTATTCCCCCACCCTTCAATGCCGTTAAAGAAAAGCTGACACCACCACTATTTGTTCCGCCGCTGCCGGGTAAGGACAAGCCAAAAACAATTAGCGCCCCCATTCCGACGTTTCTACCGCCGGCGATCTTGCCAGCAGAAATCAACAGCGCAAAGAGAAAGGACACAACAAAGAAGCCTTCATCTAATATGCCAGCACCGTTCTTTATTCCGCCCCCGGTTAAGCCTTAAGACTCAAAGCAGAGCCGAACCCCAGTAAGCGTTTTCAGATTTCAAGGTTTTTCAACTCGACTCAATACTATGGCAACATCAAAAGGCCAAAGCTGGCGATGCCACACGCCTCAATTGTGAAAGAAATTCCTATTCGATAAAAACAACTATAATCAAAAATCGTGATTAAATACTTGGCCCAATCTCAGCCAAGAGTTGCTCAAGAGCGCCTCGCAATGATGAGGCCTTCTCAGGGCAATGCTCAAGGGCATACTGAGCGAAAGCGAATGCTTTTCGAGGTTGATTTGTAGCCTTTGCAATTCGAGCAAAATGGAAAAGATTTCGCGGATGACGAGTGCCGAGCAAAGAATTCTCGCGATCTTGGTCTAACGGGAAATCCTCGAGCACAGCCTCTGTAATTGGACCGGGAACTACCATCAACGGATTAATATACTGCTGATACTGCTCAAGCAGGCGAGCACTCAGCTCCTTCACGACCTCGCTTCCGTAGGGCCATCCAGGCATTTCCAGCGGCGGATCAACACGTTTTCTAAATATGCAATCATACTCCTTGATGGTCTTCGGCTCTGCATCAAGGTCAGCTTCGGTTGGAACGAATAGGGGTTGAACGCCAAGGTTGACATAAAACTGCTCGCCGCCAAAACTCTTTTGAAAATTGATAACGGCAACCACTTTGTCAGAGGCCTTCCTGTAATTCTGGCCGCTGCCTTTGAAACCAAGGGTGCGAATTAACGGAGAAACCTCGCGCACAATATCACTGAATAGATCTGGCATACCTCGCACGCCCCCCGCAGAGCACCTCACCAAGCAGCCATTGTACATTTCCGGGTTGTTTTAGTGCAATTAACCTATTCTACCGATTAGTCATCGCTTCAAGATGTTGTGGATAACGGTCGCCATGCACCTCGATTTTGGCAGCGTTTAAGACTAAGAAGCACTGATTTCCTTAGACTTTTTCATGTCGATGACAAAGCGATACTTAACGTCTTGCTTGAGCAAGCGCTCAAAGGCTTCGTTCACTTGCGACATTTCAATCATTTCAACTTCGGCAACGATATTATGCTTAGCGCAAAAATCGAGCATTTCTTGGGTCTCTTTGATACCGCCAGTAGCCGAACCGGCAAAGTTCCGCCTCTTGGGTAGCAATGCAAATGCCTGCACCGACAACGGCTTCTCTGGTGCACCAACAAGAGTGAGGGTGCCGTCTCGTTTTAGCAAAGCAAAATAAGCATTGAGATCGTGGTCGGCTGAAACACAGTCAAGAATAAAATCAAAGGAAGTGGCATGTTGTGCCATTTCATCAGCGTTCTTCGAAAGGACGACTTCATCGGCCCCAAGCTTCTTCGCATCTTCCGCTTTTGAAGGCGAAGTTGTGAAAAGCACCACATGAGCACCAAGTGCCTTGGCAAACTTTACACCTAAGTGTCCAAGACCACCTAAACCAACGATACCAACTTTTTTACCGGGTCCAACATTCCAGTGCTTTAGCGGTGAATAGGTTGTGATACCGGCACAAAGCAACGGGGCGGCAGCAGCTAAGTCAAGGCCTTCGGGCATGCGCAAAACATATTTTTCACGCACGACAATACTATGAGAGTATCCACCAAATGTGGTGCCGCCAATATGTTTGTCTTCAGCGTTGTAAGTGCCAACATTGCCTTCACAATAAACTTCTAGATCTTCATGGCAATCTGGGCATTGGCCACAAGAGTCTACGGTTGTGCCAACTGCAGCCAAATCGCCGACCTTGAATTTCTTCACAGCCGCTCCCACTGCTGCAACTTTGCCCACCATTTCGTGACCAGGCACTACAGGATATTGAGTAATACTCCACTCATTGCGGGCCATATGTAAATCGGAGTGACAGACACCGCAGAAGAGAATCTCTAACTGCACATCATCTGCCAATAGTTCTCGGCGTGGAATCTTCACTGCTTGCAAAGCACCCTTAGGGTCACTGGCAGCAAAGGCATTCACCAATTTAGTCGCTATGGCGTTCGTCATTTCTCTCTCTTTCCTTTTCACGTTGCAATTGACTGCATGGGGCCGACGGCAACAAAGTCGTTTCTGTTCCTTTTATTAAAACTCCGCTCAACCGTTTTGAATACAACAAAAAGTACGCAATGTTTGCCTAATCCTCCGGCGCCCCGTTAAAGAGCCCAAAGAAGCTGGTGTATAATCGGTCTATGGCTAGCGAACAAATAAAGTCAATTATTAAGCAAACGATGCGAATCGCTACGACCCCCAGCGTTCGCAAAACCTGCCTGCCTAACGTGCACGTGGGCCGCATAGAGAAGCATTTACCGAGAACACCAGTACTCTACCAACCAAGTATTGTTATTGTGCTACAGGGCAGCAAACGAGGTTACATCGGCGATCGCATCTGCACCTATGATGCCGACAACTATTTCGTTACCGCTATTTCTATGCCCTTTGAGTGCGAAACTTTTGCCAGCGAAGACAACCCTCTTTTAGCAATAACAATCAATATAGAGCTGCCTGTTCTGCGTGAACTTGTTCTGCAAATGGATATAAAGCCTCGGCGTGACAAAGTAGTAAAGGTAGTAGAGGCATCCTACGCCACCCCTCTGACCGCCGAAATACTTGAGCCAGTAGAGCGCTTGATGGCAATTCTCGCTCCAGCTAGCGAAGGTTTGCCAGAGGCACTATGCGATCTCAAAGTGCTAAGCAGCCAAATTTTGCGCGAGATCTACTACCGCGTTCTCAAAGGGCCGCATGGCAGCGCCCTTTATGCACTAGCAACGCGCCATGGGCATTTGAGCGATATGAACAGCGTGCTCGAATATATTCACGAAAAGTATGCCAGCGAAATAAGCGTCGATGACTTAGCGCGCTCGCTCAATATGAGTGCCACCATGTTTCACCAACACTTCAAAGAGCTTACGGCCACTTCTCCCCTGCAATATGTGAAAGCGCTACGATTGCACAAAGCAAAAATTCTCATGGTGCAAGACAATTTAAATGCCTCCGAGGCTTCCGAAAAAGTTGGCTATAACAGCCTTTCGCAGTTCAGCCGTGAATTTAAGAGGATGTTCGGCAACAGCCCCAGTGAAGAAGTGGCAAGAACACGCGTGATTTATGGATTAGCTCAAGGCGAAATCGAAGAACTTGTTGTCAGTCGATAGAAATAACTGACTTGAGACATCAAAGCGGATAGTGCCTTCAGTAGAAGTTGATCACCTATTTTTCAAATACGTTTATAGGCTTACGTAATTTTTACGGTGTCTGTTGAATACTCTCTGTATCAAACGAATTCTAAGCAGTGTTCGCCTAAGTTAGCACACGCTGATTACTAGACCTAAATAAACGAATAAACATTGCCAACCGGTCCTCCGTTTACGCGGGTTCGGACCCAACGCACCGTTCAACCAGAAAGCCACCGTCGCTTTGAAAAAGGCGCAGATCACTTTGACTAGACAACTGTCCGAAAAGGAGCATAAGTAATGCGTTACAAGGAAAGGCGACGGGGTCAGGCTGGGGCGATACTGGGGGTCGTCGATCTGATGATCATGGTACCAATGGTAGTGATTGCTTCATTCCTACTTATGGACACCGGACTAGCGGCGATCTATAAACAGAAGCTTTCATTTGTATTGATACAAGCGGCAAACTACGCCGTCAATTTGCCGCCTAGTGAAAATCCAGAGAGCCATGTCAAAGCCGTTGTCACTGAACTTTGCACTAAATCAGGACTAAAATGTCAGCGCCTCAAACTGGCAGTTAAAGAAACAACCATCGGTGACGATCAAGCTATATCTATAAGCGCTTCGGCTGATTTCCCACTCCTAGAGGGAAGTGTACTGCCCGTTTCAGTCAATCTTCAGGACACTGCAGTTGCTCTAATCCCGGCCAACCGCATCTGTGCGGCCATTGCCATAAGTCCCTATCCATATTCTCAGCAATCTCCGCAGTCTGAGATTTCAGTCTATTTACCAATAATTGCACCCAGACACAACATGCCAGTGTGGAAATTCCCTTACGACATAGCCATTAACAACCTCCGCCACGTCGACGGACAGGCACCGCCAGTTGCTCCACCAGTACCTAAAAATCTTTACTTCAACAGCAGACCATCTCTGTACTAATCGAAGCGGTTCGATTACTCATTCATGCCTCTGAGCAGGAAGGCACCACCAAAAACAGTGCTTACTAGAAAGGAGATCTATTAATGCCTACCAATCAAAAGAAAACAATCAAAAAGACAACTCTAGCTCGTCGCCTCAAACTCGCCTCAATAGTTCTAACATCTGCTCTGATGGCAAGCGGGCCAGCAATTGCTCAGAGCCCGGGCCCACTTGTAATTGATCCCCGAGCGATTAGCTTTAGCGAGCCAGACGTTTCTGGTCCGGGCAGAGGCTATGTAACAGCAGCGGGATTTGCCAAAACCAACGGCTATCTGCCTGACCACTGCGTCTACAAAAGGTACAGCTGGCGAGAGCTAGAGCCGGTCAGGGGTCAATATGACTTTACCAATACAATTGAAAGAGATGTACTGCGTGCAGCCGCACAAGGCAAAAAGTTCGCGCTAGGAATTGTTGCCTTAAGCTCCTCTCCCAATAACGATGACAATATTGACGTGCCGAATTACTTAATTCAGGACATGCCACTAGGCTTCTACTTCACCAAGTCAGCTGGTGGGCGTGTCTATGTTCCTGACTGGAACGACTCAGATTTCATTGCCCGAAATAGCTCTCTCATTGCAGCTCTAGCGGCCAGATATGATGGCGATCCCAGGATTGCCTGGATAGACATTCGCTCATATGGAAACTTTGGGGAGTGGCATGTCAATGATCCGGTTCCCTATCCAACCCCTGCCCCAGGCCAGAACATTAGAGCTGGAGCAAGTTCAAATTTTCTGAAGCAGTTCTATCTGATGACCTCAGTATCGGGTTCTACAACTGCTACGACAGCTACAAAGCGTGCCATCGTCGACTCGTATGTTGACAAATTTAAGAGAACACAGTTGTGTATGATGATCGGTGAAACAGCTGGATTGTCCTACGCCTTAAGCCGCTCTCCCAATATTGGCACAAGACGAGACTGCCTGGGAGGCGAATACTTTAGCAACTTCAAGCAGCCACCAGATGGCAGTCCAGACGTTTTTACTATAATTAAGGACCGCTGGAAAACCGCACCCGCCCTTTGTGAATTTGTTGGCTCATGGGGAGTGCAAAATGGACGCTCAGTAGATCTAGGTAAAACTGCCATTGATGCCATAAGACAATTCCATTTATGCATAGCTTCAGCCAACTTTTCCCATGAGCACCCAACGGCCACTCGCCAAAACATAGAAAACATTGGCAAACTCCTGGGCTATAGATATCGCATTGCCAGAGCAGTACTAGAACCTACAGTCACGCCAGCAAGTGCCACTAAAATTAGTTATCTCTGGACCAATGAAGGAGTATCACCAATCTATTCCGATTGGACCATTCAAGTTCAACTCCGCGACCGCCAAAGTGGTGCGATTCTGGCCGCTGAGAACTCCGCAATGCAGCTGAGAAAATTGCTTCCGGCAGGCACTGCTCTTACTCAAAGCGATAGCGCAGCCTCACTGAAAGCTGGTCTAACCTGGGACACTGTCAGAGTCAAGGTGCCATCTGATATCTTGTCTTCTCTAAAAGGCAGGAACAAAGTAGATGTCTGCGTGAAAATTACTGACCGTTCCGGATTCTTTCCCCCATTGCCGCTGGCAATGGACGGCAAGCTAGCGGATGGTGCCTATCGGTTGGGAACCATTACAGTAACTCAATGAGCCCGCGCAAGAGATACAAGTAGACCAGACTAAACAGCAGCCACGCTAGCAACCACTTCACGGCCGACTAAAGCCTGAGCAGAATCTTCTTCCAGCCTATCTTGCGCAGGAAGAAGATTCTGCTTTAGGACTTCCGAGGCTTCTGCATCAATCGCGTTTGCAGGCGGTCAAGATAAATATAAAACACAGGAGTAATATAGAGTGTCACCACCTGCGATACCAGCAAGCCGCCAACAACAGTTAATCCCAAGGGTTGCCGCGATTCGGAGCCTGCACCAAGGCCAATCGCAATTGGCACTGCGCCCATAAGAGCTGCCATGGTGGTCATCATGATTGGCCTAAAGCGCGTCAGACAGGCTTCATAAATAGCTTGCTCCGGTGGCTTACCCTGCTCACGCTCTGCATCTAAAGCAAAGTCAATCATCATGATGGCATTTTTCTTGACGATACCAATCAACATAATTAAGCCAAGAAACCCGTAAATATCCAAGTCGTGCTTAGTAACAAGTAGCACAATTAGAGCACCAAGACCTGCTGATGGCAGGCCAGAGAGAATAGTGACCGGATGAATAAAGCTCTCATAGAGAATCCCGAGCACGATATAAATAACGAGTACGGCAATGGCTAACAGAATCCAAAGGTTCTGAAATGAGTCTTCAAAGGCCTCTGCCGTGCCTTGAAAGGCCGTAGTAACAGACTTTGGCACATTGAGCCGAGCCAAGCGATTAATCTCGCCCACAGCTTCACCAAGTGATTTTCCCGGCAGCAAGTTAAACGAAATAGTTACAGATGAAAACTGACCAAGGTGATTAACCAGCAGGGGTCCTACTCCTGTCTTTATCTCAGCGATAGTATCAAGGGGCACCAAGCGCCCAGTTGCCGTATGCAAGAAGAGCTGTTTGAGCACAGAAGGGTCTCGGTAGAAACGGGGCTCTACTTCAATAATCACCCAGTACTGATTGGCAGCAGTGTACATGGTTGAAATCTGCCGCGTCGCGTAAGCCGTCGAAAGAGCGTCTTCAACTTCGCGCATGGTGAGCCCGAGCTGCGAACACTTGTCGCGATTAACTTCAATATGCACTTCAGGGTTGTCTACTTGCATATCACTAGCAACGTCAACGACCCCAGGCAGCGCCTTTACCTTGTCTAGCAAAGTATAACCAGCGGCGTAAAGTTCATCGCGGTTCGGGCTCGACAAAGTAAATTGATAAAGCGATTTAGTTACCTGACCACCAATGGTAATAGTGGGTGGGTTTTGCAAATATGCATTGATACCAGGAACAGTAGCAAGCTTAGTGGATAGCTCGGCGATAACATCGTGAACGGGCAAGCGCAAATCTTTAGGTTTGAGCACAATTAATATGCGACCTTGATTGAGAGCAATATTAGGGCTACCGTTACCCACGCCTAAACTCGACATATAGCTATGCACATTAGAATCTTTGGCAATTATGTCAGTCATAGTTTTGTGCAATTTGACCATGGCATCATATGAGGTGCCTTGATCTGCCTCGGTCATACAAACAATTTGACCGGTATCTTCTATAGGCATAAAGCCTTTGGGAATGACGGCAAAAAGATAACCGGTAGCAATGAACATCATGGCAAAGACTACCAACACAGAAGCCTTGTTGTTCATGGCAATCGAAAGCGACCAGTCATAAAACCCGAGGGCACGCTTAAAAACGCTCTCTGAAGCCCTGACAAATATGCCTTGCTCTCCTTTCTTCTCGGCCTTGAGAAAACGGCTACAGAGCATCGGTGTAAGGCTGATAGAAATGAAGCCAGAAATCAGAATAGCGACTGAAATTGTTACAGCAAATTCGTTGAACAAACGACCGACAATACCAGGCAAAAGCAATACTGGAATAAATACTGCTACCAATGACAATGTCATTGATAAAATTGTAAAGCCAATTTCTCTTGAACCATTAAGTGCAGCTTCCATGGGCGTCTCGCCCATTTCTAGGTGGCGGACAATATTCTCTAGCATGACAATGGCGTCATCAACAACAAATCCTACCGAAAGCGAAAGGGCCATCAGCGAAAGGTTATCTAAGCTAAAGCCCAATAGCTTCATGGCGGCAAAGGTACCCACCACCGAAATAGGCAAAGCTAAACTGGGAATGACCGTGGCGGAAAGATTTCCCAGGAAGACAAAAATAACCAGCACCACCAAGGCAACTGTCAAAAGTAAAGTGATCTGCACGTCTTTGACCGATTCGCGAATGGTTTGCGACTGGTCGTAGAGCACCTCTAAATGAACATTGGCAGGGGTCAATGCGGTGAACGTCGGCAAGAGCTTCTTGATACTATCTACTACCTGAATGGTATTGGCACCAGGTTGCTTCAGCACCGCTAAAATAATGGCTGGCTTACCGTTGTAGATACCGCCAGACTTATCATTTTGCACACTATCAATGACACTGCCTAGGTTTTCTAAGCGAATGGGAGCATTGTTCTGATAAGCAACAATCACCGGTTTGTAAGCATCGGCACTGAGAAGCTGACCATTAGACTGAATAGTGAAAGCCTGGTGCTTACCCCAAAGCGTTCCTGTTGGCTGATTCTGGTTAGCTGACACTACTGCATTCATGACATCATTTATGCCAAGGCCATAAGAGGCTAGTCTTTGTGGATTGACCTGCACCCTAACAGCATAAGCCTGCGAGCCATTGACCTGCACCTGGGCCACACCGCTTACCCGCGAGATACGTTGAGCAATTAGTGTTTCAGCAAAATAATCGACTTGGTGCAGGGGTAAACTATCAGAGCTTAGGGCTAAATATATGACCGGTTGACTGGCGGGGTTTACTTTAGAAAATGTCGGAGGCATAGACATTTGCGGAGGCAGTTGTTTAGAAGCAGCCGTAATAGCTGCTTGCACATCAAGAGAGGCGCCGTCCATATCACGCGCTGGGTCAAACTGCAAAGTTATGAGCGACTGACTAAGAGTGCTAGTTGAAGTCATCTGAGTCAGGCCAGCGATAGTGGCAAATTGCTTCTCTAACGGCATTGAAACGGCTGATGCCATGGTCTCAGCGCTGGCACCAGGAAGAGTTCCGGTCACCTGCAGGGTAGGAAAATCGACGTTAGGTAAATCGCTAATCGGCAAAGCCTGATAGCCCATCAGACCGAAGAAAAGGATGGCAATCATCACCAAGGTGGTCATCACTGGCCGCTTAATAAAGATGGCGCTGAGATTCATTTGGCATCCTCAAAGTTTTCTACAGGCCCTGCTGGCCCATCACTTGGCCCGTTACTTGCACCTGCAGCTATGGCTCTTTCACTAGAGCGCAAACGAAAAACAGTCATCCCTTTTACAAAATGCTGAAAGCGATCAAGATAGATATAAAATACTGGCGTAATATACAAAGTCACCAGCTGCGATACTAGCAGACCGCCGACAACAGTCATACCGAGTGTTTGCCTTGACCCACCACTTTCGCCAAAGCCTATGGCAATCGGCAAACTACCCAAAATCGCTGCCATAGTAGTCATCATAATAGGGCGAAAGCGCACTAAACAGGCTTGATATATGGCGGCCTCAGTTTTGAGATTTTGTTCGCGCTGCACATCAACTGCAAAATCAATCATCATGATGGCATTCTTTTTGACAATGCCAACTAACAATATCAAACCTAAGAATCCGTATACATCTAGATTCATATTGAAAATAATCAAAGTCAATAACGCCCCTAAACCAGCTGAAGGCAGCCCTGACAAAATAGTAATTGGGTGCACAAAGCTCTCATAAAGTATGCCGAGAACTATGTATATGACAATAATAGAAATGAGAAGCAAAGCGCCCAAGTTTTGAGTAGAACTCTCAAAAGCCTGGGCTGTTCCTTGGAAGCTACCAGTAATATCTTCAGGCAGTCCGTGAGCAACTAATTCTTTTACTGGAGCAACAGCTTCACTCAAAGCAACCCCTGGCTTAAGGTTAAATGATACAGTGACCGAAGGAAACTGGCCGAGGTGATTAACCAAAAGTGGCCCAGCACCACGGTCTACAGTAGCTAGCGTATCAAGTGGAATGAGCTGACCATTACCTGCACGAACGAAAAACCAGTGCAACATCGAGGGGTCTTCGGTATATTGGGGCTCGACTTCGAGTATCACCCAATATTGATTGGTAGGGGTATAAATCACTGACACTTGCCTGGCAGAATAAGCGTTATTGAGAGCATCTTGCACTTGCTGCACATTAATGCCGAGGCGAGCACACTTGTCTCTGTCAATCTCAACATTTAACTGCAAATTCTTTACTTGTAAATCGCTGTTCACATCTTGCAAATTAGGCATAGCTTTAAGTTTCGCTTCAAAATCACGAGAAGCTTTATACAATTCTTGCAGCTCAGAGCCAGAGAGCGTCACTTGATACTGTGCCTTTGTAAGCTGCCCACCGATGCGAATGCCACCAAGATTTTGCATAAACAAATTGATACCGGGAACATTGGCTGTCTTTTTGCGCAAATCTTGAATGACTTGATCAAGAGATGCATGACCAGGTCTGTCTGCTCTATCTTTTAAGACCATAAAAATACGGCCTTGATTAACAGCTTGATTGGGGCCACTAGCGCCAACACTAGACATGGCACCACGAATGCTTTCATTTTCAAGCACTATACTGGCAAGCATTTGTTGGTGCTTGACCATCTCGGTAAAAGATATGCCTTCAATTGCTTGAGTCATTCCAAAAATCTGGCCAGTATCTTCAGTCGGCATGAAGCCCTTAGGTACTTCTTTAAGCAAAAACCCGGTGGCCACTATCATCAAAACGAAACTGAGTAGAACCAAACGCTTATGCTGCAACGCTGGCTTCAAAGTAAAATCATATGCTGCTTGCAAGTGACCAAACAGGCTATCTGAAAGGCGGTGCAACCAACCTCGATGACTGAGCGAACTGCTAGCGCGCAAGAAGCGAGCACAAAGCATCGGAGTAAGGCTAAGTGCAACAAAACCAGAAATCAAAATCGCTACTGAAATAGTGACAGCAAATTCAAAAAAGAGGCGGCCTATGATGCCGCCAAGAAACAATATAGGAATAAAGACAGCGATCAAAGACACTGTCATAGAGACAACCGTAAAGCCAATTTCACGCGAACCGTTAACAGCAGCCAGCAAAGGCGGTTCACCCGCTTCAATATGGCGCACAATATTCTCTAGTACAACAATGGCGTCATCAATAATAAAACCGACAGAAAGCGTGAGAGCCATGAGCGAAATATTATTCAGCGTGAAGCCAAAAAGCTTAATAGCAGCAAATGTACCCATCAAGACAATTGGCAGAGTAACACTGGCAATTAGAGTAGTAGGCAAACTACCCAGAGCAAGAATAATTACAAAAACGACTAAGAAAACAGTGATTACTAGAGTGGCTTTGACATCACCCACAGAACGTCTAATTGAAACACTGCGGTCATAGAGAATCTCCAAATCTACAGCCCCAGGCAAAATTGCCCTAAAGTTAGGCATCATTTTCTTGATATCGTCAACAATGGCAATAGTGTTAGTGCCTGGCTGCCGCTGCACAGTGAGAATGATGCCACGGCGGCCGTTATACCAACTAGCTACTTTATCTGTCTGCACACTGTCAATCACTGTGCCAATATCTCGTATGCGCACCGGTGCGCCCTTGCGATAGGCAATAATAAGAGGCTTAAAAGCCTCCGCATTAAAGAGCTGTCCATTTACCCTTATGTTATAGGCGGTATCAGGGCCATGGAGTGTACCCGTTGGCAAATTGACATTAGCCTGACGCACGGCCGCTGCCACTTCATCTATACCAATGCCGTAAGCAGCCAATTTACGAGGATCTACTTGTATATGAGGAGCGTATATTTGCGAGCCCATCACCTGTACTTGAGCCACACCAGAAGTCATTGAAAGACGCGGCGCAATTACGTTTTCGGCATATTCATCAACAGTATAAAGTGGCAAAGTTTTAGAGCTAAGAGCAACGAAAAGAATAGGCGAATCAGAAGGATTGACCTTACGAAATGTTGGTGGGCTTGGCATGCTAGCGGGCAGCCAGGGGCGAGCGGCCACAATAGCAGCTTGCACGTCTTGAGCCGCACCATCGATGCTGCGGTTCAAGGCAAACTGCAAAGTAATAGAAGTAATACCAGTGGCAGAAGTGGAGTTCATCGACTCTAAACCGGCAATGCCACTAAACTGTTTTTCTAAAGGAGTAGCCACAGCCGAGGCCATGGTTTCGCCATTTGCACCAGGCAAGCCAGCGCTGACAGTTATGGTAGGAAAATCAACTGCAGGCAAATCATTAACAGGCAAAGTGACATAGGCGATCAGACCGAATATTACCAGTGCCACCATCAATAGTGTCGTCATCACGGGACGCATAATGAAGAGGCGCGAAAGATTCACCAGTTTATTTGCCTATAACGTCAACGGCCTGAGTGTCGCGTTGCACCTTGACTTTAGAGCCCGGACTGAGCTGCAGCTGACCATCAGTAACAACAGTTTGACCGACCTTGAGACCATCCAAAACAGCAATGAGTTCACCAGAACTCTGACCAAGCTTTACCTTAACTAAGTCAACTGTATTGTCGGGCTTAAGGACATAAACAGAATTTCCTTGCTGAGTAGTCTGTACCGCCCGGGCTGGAACCACCACCGATTTACCAGCAGGTGGCATAGAAATTACGACATCAACAAACTGACCAGGAAAGAGTTTATGTCCAGCATTATCGAAACTAGCACGCAATAAAATTGTGCCAGTGTTTGTGTTGACTGTATTTTCCATGAAAGAAATATGGCCTTTAACCGCTTCAGCTTTGCGGCCTTCGACCAATGCCTTTATCTTCAAAGTGCCATTAGCCTGAGAACGACGCAAGTCGTTGAGGTACTGTTCAGGCACGGTGACGTTAACATAAATAGGATTCACTTGAGCAATGGTAACCAGCGGCGTTGTCGAATTAGGTGATACCACATTGCCTTCATAGACATTGAGACTGCCGGTGCGACCATCAAGTGGTGAATAAATTTTGGTCCAGCTTAGCTGCAGGCGAGCCTGATCAGCCAGACCTTGATCAGCACCAAGATTTCCCCGGGCAGTCTCAATGGCAGCTCTATCTCCGCGAGTAACAGCTTGAGCATTCTCTACCATCTTCATATCGGCATCGATAGTAGCTTGAGCCTGAGCAGCACTAGTGATAATTTGATCGCTTTGTTCTTTAGAAACAGCGCCTTCGCGCACCAGTTCTGCGTAGCGGGCCACCTGCACATCTGTATACTTAGCTTGGGCCTTGTCTTTACGCAGATTAGCGTAAGCTTGACCAATCATCGTCTCGTCGCGAGCTAAATTTGCTTGAGCGGCCTCAATTTGCGCTTTATCCCGAGCAACATTGCCCTCAGCCTGTGCCAGCGATGCTTGATAAGAGCGCGGGTCAATCTGAAACAGCAGCTGGCCTTTCTTAACGAAATCGCCTTGGGTGAAATGCACTTTCAGCAGCTGGCCACCAACCTGAGGCGTAATATTTACCACCGAGAATGGCGCCACATTACCAATACTACGCAGTTCTATAGGCAGGGCACGCTCACCAGAAGTGGCTACCAAAACCGGCACGATTTTGTCTTTGCCGCCCTTACCACCCGGGCCACCTTTGCTATTTTCACCAGCCTTGCTGTCTCGCCCAGCTTGCCCCTGAGCACTAGGGCCAGAAGCACCTTCTTTGCTATCTTTGCCATGACGCAAAGAATAAACAGTGGCCGCGCTACCAACTAATAGCAAAACAATTAGACTCACCAGAACCGCTCTGTTCGACTTCTTCGAGTTAGCTGAATTAGTTGCAACAGCAGCAGTCGACGGCTCAAACTCCCCTCCCACCTTCGGGTAGGGCTTATCGTGTTTGGTGCTGGTATCCAATTCTTCTTTCATCTCTTCCCTTAATGCTATATCTTAGCGTTCGCTTCAGTGAAAGCATCTTTGAGCAAGACAAGCGAATCTTCTATGCCTGCCAATTTGTCAGAGGGTAGCTGAGCCAGCACCCGCGATAGCTCTTCGATGGCCACAGAACGACTGCCAAGCAGGTGCTCTTCACCGGCTGGCGTGAGACTGAGGATGACATTGCGGCGACTGGTCGGGTCGTTAGTACGGACCACCATGCCCGCTTTGACAAGGCGATCGACCATGGTAGAGGCTGTGGCATTGGCGACGCCCAAAGACTCGGCCAAACGGCTCAAACCGGAGCCCGGACAATTTTTAATAAAAGCCATAACCCGCAGCTGGGGCAATGATGCGGGAGTCTCGACCTGGCGCAGAACATGGCTGCGAATGTAGTACATGATGTACGGGACGGTTTCCATAACCTTGGCAGCAACCACACTATTTCTGTCGGTTTTATCTCGTGTATCGCTTGCCGGTCTTGTGTCTGCTGCTTTCACGAGCCCTCCAGTCCAAATATTGCCTACTTAGACCTAATTACCACCATTCTTAGTATAGCTAACTATTAGGAAGGCTAACCTATCTTTCAAAAGGGCATGATACCTTTTTTCGATTAACAACAAACATAGAGCCTAGAGATGACCCATTATCCCGATCTCTCCACGAGTTGCATGGTTGAAGAAGGTCCGCGAGTGCGCGCGGTTGGCTGGCTAAATCCCCTTTTTCCTTTCGACACAGGCCCAGTATCGCCAGAGCTAATAGCCAAGTTGCAGGAACAGTGCGCCAATCCATTCCAGCCATTGAGACTTAGGGGGTATCATGACTGCGAATTTAAATTGAATGGTTCAACTGAGTGTAAAGCGACAGGAGTCAAAAACCTTTGGATACCTGGTGCCAATGGTTGCCTATATGTTGCGCCAGAGATGATTATTCACTACATCCAAGTGCACTCCTATAAGCCGCCAGAAGAGTTTGTACAGGCCGCTCTGGCTGCGCCAGCTCAAAAGTCTCCTCAGTACTGGCAAATGATGGCACCGTTCGGTTACAGCGAGCCCGTTGTTTACGGTTTGGCCTTAAGCGCATATGAATCTCTGTCCGAACGAGATAGGCAATTGCGCGCCCAGGCAAGTCGTCGCACTCCTGAATGGGAGAAGGCAAATCCGGTTGAGGCAGCCATATATCGTGGCATGGAGCAAGCGGAGAAGGGTAACTTCTCTGAAGCCGCGAAGGAACTGGAAATAGCGGTTATCTCCAGAACAAAGGATCAAAACCTGCTTTTTGTGTTTGCCAACGCTTGTCAAAAGTGCGGCAGATTTCAGGATGCAATCAATGTAAGCAGCGATCTGATAGCGCGCAATCAGGAATATCCAGGCACCGTCACACGCGGCAAGGACTCACTCTTAGTTCGCGCACTTGCGTTTCAAGGCTTGCACGATTATACGAATGCAAAAGCTGATTTTTCAGTAGTAGTCGATCGCGATGAATCTTGTGCAGCTGCTTATGTCGGTCTTAGTCAGTGCAGTGCCGCTCAAGGCCTCACTGCGGAGGCTGCAGCTTATCTTGAGCAAGCGAGAAAACTGAGCGAATGATGCGAATTCACTCGCGAAAATCATCATGATCACGGCATCTGACGATGACGATGTTATTTCTGATGCGCAACCACTCTTTAAATACTAATGCAGGCCTAATCATCAAGCTCCTTGCTTGACTTCTTCACTCGACAACCAAATTGTGCTACTTTTCAAGCAATTCGTCGGGAGCCTAAAACTTGCAGACCAACAGATTACTAACCCTTGCCCTCCCTCTATATCTTGCATATACTTCCGCTCCGGCCGTCGCCAGCACAGGAGGGCTACCGCCGATGAAGCCTACAGTCGTGCAAGCGAAACACAATCACACAAAATTGCACAACCAAAGGATAAACCCTGACAACATTGGTCGCGATTCTAGCGCTGTATACCAGCCGAGCAACTCAACACTAAACGAAATGCCAACCAGTGCGCCCATCCCAGGCGCCCCAGGGCTAACCCCAGAGGCCCTCAGGCTAGCCAACACACTTGGCATAGATAGCGACCTAGCGCAGCTGCTAAAACTCAGCCAAGGCCCCGAGCAAAGCCTTCTGCAAACCTCAACTAACGATTTACTCAAGGCCCTTCTACTTAAGCAATCTCTGACCGAATCAGTGTTATCTGAAAGCTTTGAAGTAAGAAGTTGTCTCAGCAATCTCGAAACTGAAATTGCCCAAGCCGATGATCTGCAAGCATTTTTAGAAGAGCGTAGAGACAAAGTAATTCGCCTTAACACCATCGCCAACTTTATCTCAGGTGGCGTCACCGGTATCATCGGAGGTGCACTAAAAATCGGCAGCGTAAACGAGCAAAGTGCTAATGGCATAGACACTGGCGAAGGCATAACCCAAACAGCATTGGCTTTGTTAGCCTTAAAACAACAGTCAGGAGAGAAGAAAATAGTAGACGGCACGCCCAATATGCTGACAAAGCTCTTTGACATTAACACTATTCACACGCAACGAGACTACCCACCATCAGTATGGAACTATTTGACTAGCGTGCCAGCGAACAGCAGCACCGGGTTGACTCGACAACAAACACTAATGAAGCGCTGGCAAGACCTTAAGGTAATTAACACCAAGGCTAATCAGACTCACAGAAAAGAAGTGATTGGCCACATCACTGGAACCCACCAACAACCCATAGTGAGCATAGACCTCCTGGATGCACGTTCAGCAATGCTGCACGACGTGCGGGCTGTTGTATCTGAAATGGATCATCCTCTGCTTGAGCTAATGCAAACTATCCGCAACGCCAAAATACACTAAACCAAACTAAATTCAATAATAATGATTATCAAATGCAGCGAAACAAAAACTGAACAACTCTATCGCATTCTCATTGGCTCAGTGGTACCGCGCCCAATTGCCTGGGTTTCCAGCACCAGTGCAAAAGGTGTAGACAATCTCGCACCTTTCTCTTTCTACAATGTCTTCAGTATAAAGCCACCCATGCTGGGCTTTTCACCTGGTTACAAACGACCAGCCACAGCCAATTCAGCGGCAATTGCTAAAGACACTCTTTCCAACGTGCGCGAAACTGGCGAATTTGTAGTCAATGTTGTTAGTCAGTTTTTAGCCGAACAGATGAACCAATCAAGCGCCGACTATGCGCCCGATGTAAGCGAATTTGCTGCCGTAAACTTAACGGCTACAGCCTGCACCATAATTAAGCCTCCACGGGTAGGTGAGGCCCTGATTAATATGGAATGCAAAGTCTTTCACATTCACGATTTAGGCGGGTCGGCTTTAGTACTGGGCGAGATTGTCTGCATTCATCTAAGCGACGAAGTGGTAAAAACCGATGCCGCAGGTGGTGGCCAAATATCTATCGACCTAGATGCTTTGCAACCAGTCGGCCGCTTGAGTGGCAATCTCTACAGCACAGTTAGAGACCAATTCGAGATTGCTCGACCTGTAATCTAGAGTTAGAGGTCCAATTAATAAGTTTAATAAACCCCTTAGTGAAACAAGCATGGTAGTGTCAGTTTTCAAACATCAATTCTCAAAATAGTAGCTATTGCTATTGCTGGAAGCCAGATGTAGTATTCATTCAGTTGCTAGACATCGCGTCTAACACAAAGATCCTGAAAATGCCAAAACGGCAAAATATCGTCAGACTCAAACACAACTTCAGTTCGACGAGTAAGTAGAAATAGTTGCAAAAACCAAGTCGCTTGCAGTAGCTTCGCGAGCGGCTGGCAACTATCATCTAAAGGAAGTTTCCTTAAAACAACGGCAACTTAGGTGCTGTTGTTGCTACCTAGCTAATCGAGCAACCGTTTGAGGTCACCATGTTTTTAAACAATCAATCAGACAAACAAGAGAACACTGATGCAGAACTCAAGGCTGAAGCCGATCTGCAGAACAGCACAGAGAACATCTCAGCTATCGATCTTGGACTAAATAGCCAAATGGACTATCCAATTCTAAACTTCTTCGGCGGTAGTGTCAGAACCGATAGAGTCGAACACGAAAACGTGTCACGACGTGCTGGCTTGGCACGCTGGAACCGCAACATCCGTGATACCACTAGCTATACAGAGCAAGTTGAACATGCTGGATTCTCGCCAGCAAGAAGTTCGAGCAATCAAGCTCAACGCTCAACAGCGGGCTACGGCGTGTCAGCTCAATCACCAGGCATGGGCTTGGAGAGCGAGAACCTCCAGTCATTTATCACTGGTTCCCATCACATCGCCTATCAAATGCCGTCTTCAATCCCAGAAACTCAAGTAGAGCCGCAACAGCAACAACAACAAGAACAACAAGAACGCGACAACACCGCAGCAACGGAGGGCACTGCAAATCATACAGAGCTGCCATCTGGAGCACCGGCTCCAGCAATCGTTTACAAGTTTCGCCGTATGAAAACGAAAACATTCCACAAGCTATTGGCCATGGCCATGAATGAATAAAATGAATGAGTAAATGAGTAAATAAATGAGAGGTCGCTACCACGGTAGCGACCTCTTCTTTAAGACCGTCCAGAAGTTCTTGATTCTACTTTCTGTTAGCCCGAGCCCAAGAATCTTTTAGAGTGACGATACGGTTGAATACCGGAGAGCCAGGCTTGCTGTCTTTAATATCGGCTACAAAATATCCCTGGCGCTCAAACTGGAAGCTATCACCAGCGTTCGCCTCGGTCAAACTACGCTCAAGCTTACAACCGCTCAAAACCTGCAATGCACTAGCATTGATTGAATTGAGAAACTCGCTGTCTTTTCCGGCTGGCGGTGCTTCCTCTGAGAGCAGGCGATCATAGAGACGCACTTCACTGTCTAATGCATGGCGAGCACTGACCCAATGAATGGTGCCTTTTACCTTGCGACCGACGGGATTATCACCTGGCTTGACCTCAGGGTCGTAACTACAACGCACTTCAACGACATTGCCATCAGCATCTTTAACTACATCTGTGCAAGTGATGCAATAGGCATAACGCAAGCGCACTTCTTTGCCTGGAGCTAGGCGGTAATAGTCTTTAGTCGGCTCAAGCATGAAGTCATCTTGCTCAATGTAGATCTCTTTGCAGAATGGCACTTTGCGTGTACCTTCTTTTGGCACATCGTGGGGCCAGTAAGAAGCATCAAGCTCCTCGACATCACTGTCTGGATAATTTTCAATCACTAGCTTAAGTGGCTTCAAGACTGCCATGACCCGCGGTGCTTTTTGGTTTAAGTCATCGCGAATGCAAAACTCAAGCTGGGCCATATCAACTGTGCTATTGGCTTTTGAAATACCGACACTGGCACAGAAAGCACGAATACTCTCTGGTGTATAACCACGACGACGCAATCCGGCAATTGTCGGAAGGCGAGGATCGTCCCAACCACTGACATGCTTCCCTTCTACCAACTCGAGCAAACGCCGCTTACTTAGCACCGTGTAGTTGAGGCTGAGGCGGGCAAACTCATACTGGTGAGGGCGGCTGGGAAATTTAGCGTAATCAATGAGATTATCAATCACCCAATCGTACAGTTCACGATTGTTTTCAAATTCAAGGGTGCAAATGCTGTGGGTGATTCCTTCTATAGCATCAGAAATCGGATGGGCATAATCGTACATCGGATAAATGCACCAGCTATCACCAGTCATGTGGTGCGCGGTGTGGCGGATGCGATAAAGAAGAGGGTCGCGCATCTTCATATTAGGATTCGCCATATCGATTATGGCCCGCAAGACATGCTCACCCTCTTTAAACTCACCTTTGCGCATGCGGCGGAACAGATCAAGGTTCTCTGCCACAGTGCGTGCTCGGTGGGGGCTATCTTTGCCTGGGGTAGTGACGTTGCCGCGATATTCTTTTATCTCAGCATCGCTAAGACTACAAACATAGGCTTTGCCAGCGCTAATTAAGTGTTCGCCATACTCATACATTTTTTCAAAGTAATCGCTGGCATGATAAAGACCATCCCATTCAAAGCCCAACCAGCGCACGTCTTCTTGAATGCCGTCTTCAAACAGAGTGTCTTCTTTAGCAGGATCTGTATCATCGAAACGCAGGTGACAACGAGTTCCAGACGACGGAAACTTTTCACGATACTCATTTGCTAAGCCAAAATTGAGACAAATTGACTTAGCGTGACCGATGTGCAGGAAGCCATTAGGTTCTGGAGGAAAGCGAGTGATTACTTTCTCATGGCGCTTCGCTTCAAGGTCATCGTTAATGATGTCTCTAATAAAATCAGAGGGCTTGGCTGTGGCTGGAGAGGGGGCCGGAGCAGGTGCAGGCGAATTCATGCTGGAACCTTTTAGAAAGACTTTCTACTGACAGATAGACGGTCAGCTATTTTACTCCAGATTTTTGATGAAATGGGTCCAATCTAGTTTGATGCATTTTTAACCAAGCTAACTGGTCGCTCAAAAGAGTCTGCCCCTGACCGTTTGAGCCACCGGCCGAAGCAAATCCTGAGAGCGCCAAATGATTCAAATCAAGACGATTCATTTCGATATCTTGAAAAATTTGATAAGCAAGATAAGGCAAGCGCTGATCAACGGGCAATTGCTTGTCTACTCTATGAAACCCACGACTATGCTCTGGGCTATCGCTACGAGTATCACTAGCTCTAACCCTGCAACCAGACAATACTTGAGCAAACTGACTGCTATCTAGACCATAAAGCCTGGCAACCAGGGCATCGAGTAGGGCGCGCAAGCCCTTACGCTGAGGGCCTGGCAATTGAATATGACTATGCCCAACCACTTTCTCGTCAATGTTCCCCAACTCAGTGGCAAAAAGCCCCGCCGCCTCCAACCGTCCATTTAAATAGGCAAAAATCTTTGGCACCAAAGACAAATGAGTAAACGATAAGAGAGCGCTGATCTGGGCAATCAAATTCAAGATCGGGTCGGTCAAGTTGCGCTGGCGTGCCGCCAAGAGCGACTGGGGCACAGAGCATTGATCGAGCAGAAAATAATTGAGATTATTGCCACCAAATCTGGTTCTAAGCATGTAATCGAAAGTAAAAGAATTAAATACAGCAGTAATAATCAAAGCCCAGTAGACTCGCTCGTTTTCGCTTGCCGCCGTCACTGAAAGAAACGGTACAGAATTACCAGCAGGAAAGCTCGGCAACAGGGCCGCGACCATAGAGCGAGTATTAGTTGCCGCAGATACCGAGACGAAGCCAACTCTAGTGCTATCAAGGGCTGTGCAGCGCCGGCCAAAATCAGACTGGCGCACTAAATACTGCGATGAGAATAGCGCAGGCCCCGAGCTAGCAGTATTACCTGCATTATCGTGCCAGAGCGCTTGACGCCCACTACCCGAGACATAAGATTTACTGGCAATTTCAAACTGGCCGAGCATGCGCCCTTCAATTAACGGCAACAAGCATTCTTCTACGCTATCACTCTCGATATAGCAAGAGTAATCTTGAGACAAAATCACGCTGGGATCACTCAAAACCACTGCTGAAGGAGGACTTCCTAAAGCAAATAGGTTTGCCGCGTCTTGCCATTTACCTTGAAGATAGCGGCCATAGCAGTCTGTTTTGAAACCAGCGCGCCGAGCTTCAGGAGCAGCAATAAAGAGATTTTTATCAATGCTCAGATCGTAGTCACGGGCAAAACGAAGACTATAGCTGCCGTAACTAGACAGATCTTTTTCTTGCTTGTAACGTCCTCTATCCATCTGCATTTGACCATCTTCATGCAGTTGATGGAAAAGAATATTCTTCTCAGCGATGGCCTTAAACAGTTCGAAATGCTCGTCACTATCACACTCGATAATGGCATAAGTAGACGGGCTAAGCGCCTGAGCTAAAGTAAAACTATAATCTGACCAATGACTATCACTTGTCAATAAATTAGAAGCGAGAACACCAAAGCGAACACGAGTTGGCGGCTTGGCTTGAGCTTCTCGCTCTGTCCTAGAAAAAACAGTAAGAGCATACTTATAAGATGGGTGAATGGCAAAAGCTAGATCTTCATTGCTAAAGCCCTCTAGACTCTGCCATTGATACTCTAAAAACAGCTTTCGGCGCAGATTAGTTGCCCCTTGGTCGCTGGCAATTCCAGCAGGGGTAATTATCGCCGCCACTCCGCCGTGAGCCAGCAAAGCGCCAGCTCGCTCGACAAACGGCAAGTAAGATGAGCCTTCCCAAGGAGGATTCGAAAGTAAGATGTCACACAAAGGCAGGCTGGCAGACAAGGCATCAGCTTGAGAAAAATTCCCCCTAGCCACGTCTTTGATTTCTTCAATAGTGGCAGAGCAAGCAACTGCCAGACAGGCGACCCAAGTGCGCGAAATCAACGGATCAATTTCTACGGCAAAAATGTGTTGGCTCAGAAGGGTTAGGGACTTCGCGGCACTATCAGCTGACGCAGAAAGATAGTCAAGGGCCGCGATTGACAAGCATCCGCTGCCTGCACAAAAATCTAATAGACGCAAAGTCTTGGGCCAGCTTTGAATGCCACTAAAGGCAGTCTTGACGAGATAATAAGAAAGTCCAATCGGCGTGAAGTAAGCAGCGTTAGCCCGGCGATCAAATTCGTCTTTTTGACTAACACTAACCTCTTGCCTGAGACGCTCAAACAATTGAGCAAGAAAGAAAGCCCGCACCCCATTGGCCGTGGCGAAGCTCAAGCCTTCTTGATTGAGCTTAACTAGCTGGCGCTCGACAAATTGCTCTGACGCCTGCAAAATTAATCGCACTTCATCACTATCAGTACCATCAATGGTAACTCTGTCCTGGGGCAATACCATTGCCATAGCAAGAGCTTCAATTTGCTCGACCAGATGCTCGGTACGCTCACGACTAGCGCTAGGAAAATCTCCAAACGAATTAAGCAAGTGCCTGAGTGATACTTCAGCACTAACAAGAGCGGCATCAATTTGGGCTCGCTTGCGGCGGGGTCTTGCCATGATCAGCAAAGAATAGCAAAATTACTAGGCTTAAGAGGAACCCGTATGAAAATCAGGCCGCTGCAAACGAGATCGGCTTTGGCTGCAAGCATTGCTGCATTGTTGCTTGCACCCTTAACTTGCCCTCCCGGCCTGGCCCAGTCAACCGAAGACAGTGCGGTCTCACAACCAGCGGACAGTCTTCAAGTCGAAGCTGACGGTCTCTACGCTAAGCGCCTCTACAGAGAAGCTTTGCCAAAATATGAAAAAATAATGCTCGACACCAATACTTGCGAAATCAGAATGACTACGGCTAAAAACTTCAGTCAAGAGCAACTGAAAGCCCTAAACGATTTTGCTGATTGCCTTTGCCAAACCAAGCAATACAACCGCGCTCGTGCCATCTACCAGCAAGTACAGGCCTATTGGAGCAAGCAACCAAGCTGTGCGGTTGCTGCAAAAAATCAACTAGAAAGCGAGCTAGCTGTGGCCGGTTGTTACTTTCATGAGCACAACTATAACGAGGCCGAGCGTCTGCTCCCGCATTGCGCGGAGTTAGCAAAAAGCAATGAACTAGAGCAAGCATATCGCCGACGCATGAGCACCTTAGTGCAAATATATAGAGGCGAAGCACTATACAGAGAGCGCAACTACAGCGGCGCAGCCAAAGTTTTTGAAGCCGCCCTTGAACAATTGACCGAAGATAACTCTATCTATCTCTCGTATGACCTCAATAAGATGGTTCTAGAAAGCCTTGGGGGCTGCTACCAGTATCTTGGTGCTTTTAACAAGGCCGAACCAATATTTAGAGCAATGGCACTACTAGACAAAAATTACTTCGGTGATACAGACATTCGCTACGGCTGGTCACTTTTCTCACTATCAGAGGCACTAAAGGCTTGCCATAGAAATGCCGAAGCCTTGCCGATTTATCAGAAATCTATTTATGTCTTTCGCCACAACAATCGCGAGCGCCTCGCCACTGAATATGGTATCGATGATGAACAACTAAAGCAGGCTGCTCTAACAGACTCAGCAGAGCAACTAGAAAAGAAGAAAAAGTTAGCACAGGCACTAACCATTGCCGTTTATGGCTCTGAAGCCAGTGCCAACAATAGGGACGGCGATAAAAACCTACAGCAGCAAAGCGGACAGTCTTCGATGTTCGATCACTGCGAAAGGCATCCAGCCAGCGAAAAGCTAGGAGCCTGGAATCTCAAACCAAGCGGCTTGCGAGATGCTCCAGGCTGGGTTTGGGTTGACCCGAGAGTAGAGCGCAAGGCTATTCTAGTTTGCATTCACGGCCTCGGCTTGCACCACAGAGCCTACGAATCATTCGCCAAACGCATCTGCAAAGAAGGAATCACAGTAGTCTCTTTTGACGTGCGCGGTTTTGGTAGCTTCCTCGAATCAAGAGGCAATGAAACCCTGAACATGGAAGGCTGCGTCAGCGACATTGTCAATGTACTCGGCGAACTGCGTCAAGACTATAAAGGTCTGCCTCTATTTCTACTAGGAGAATCAATGGGGGGTGCCCTGGCCCTAAGAGTGGCAGCCAAAAACCCAGAGCTAATCGATGGAGTGGTCTGCTCTGTGCCTGCTGGCCAACGCTACAAAGAAACAGGGACGAAACTAAAAGTGGCTTTCAATCTCGTTTCCAACAAAAACAAAGAGCTAAATATTGGCAAAGGTGTGGTCAATCGTTCGACATCAGACCAACAAGAGCGCATGCGCTGGAGTGACGATCCCAATTCGCGCTTAAATCTTTCAGCCAAAGAATTGCTCAATTTCGAACACTTCATGCGCCAGAATGCCACATACGCAAAAAAAATCACCCAGTCTCCAGTGATTGTCTTTCAGGGCAATCAAGACCGCCTAGTAAAAAAAGAAGGCACTTACGATCTCTTTGAAGCAGTGGGCACCCAAGACAAAACCCTGGTATTGCTGGGCGATCGCGAGCACCTAATATTTGAAGCTAACCCATTCAAAGATGACATTACTCTTGGCATTGTCGGCTGGCTCAACGCTCATTCAAAAAAAAATGAATAGTATCCACGGGCAACCTTAAAAACGCTCAGTAATTATGGTTACCTGTCGCCGAAAGGGAACAAAAGGGGCCATCCTGAAGTCTCAATCAGCCCGCGGCCATTGACATTGCCGTTCTCTGTACAGGAATGGCTGAAATTATTGGCCTCCCAACTAACAGATTGGTTAACCGGTCAGCGGGCACATAGTAATTGAAATTTGCGTTTTGGAGTCTTTTTATGTCTTATAAATTTTTACTGTCATTGACGCTAGCTCTAGTTGTCTCTCCAAATTTCGCAACAGCCGCAGATGCAGCCGCAGGAAGTAGTGACAAGGTCGCTAAGACAGTAAAACCAGCGAAGCCAGGCCCTTCGGCTGGTGGCAAAGAGTTCAGAGGCAATGCCTCATGGTATGGCGTTCCCTTTCATGGGCGACGAACCGCCTCTGGTGAAATTTTCAACATGAACAAGCTCACAGCGGCTCATCTTAAGCTACCCTTCCAAACCAGAGTTATGGTTGAAGATCCCAAAACCGGCAAAACAGTAGTAATTAAGGTGAACGATCGTGGCCCTTACGCCTGCAAACGGATAATGGATCTCTCCAAACAAGCGGCAACCAACCTTGGCACCATTTCAAGAGGCGTTGCCTTTGTCGAATGCACAGTGGTTGACGATGACGACTAGTTATTGAAATGACTAGTTATTTCAATATTGAGCCAATATAATTGGTGACATTATGACAGTGAAATTCTTAGTCGCAATCAGCCTTTTGATTGCCCTTGATACGGGCTTACCAAGCTTAGCTGCAACCAACTGGCAATCTACCTATAGCCTCGGTCAGACAGCCCTTAGCCAGCAGAACCTGCCGCAAGCAGAGGATTATTTTCGCCGCGCCCTGACGCAAGTTGAAAAACAGCCGCACAATGCTGACGACTTAGCCAAGTGCCTGACTAGGCTTGCCGACACTCTGGCCTTGAGCAACAAAACAACTGAAGCCCAGGCCACCTATGAGAAGCTATTGTCGGTCCTAGAAAGTAAATACGGCAAGAATAGCGCCAAAATTGCTCCCGCCCTCATTGCCCTAGGCTCGGTGCAAGAATCAGAAGGCGACCATACTGCCGCCATGCCCTATTATCAGAGGGCATTTGAACTGAACGAAAAGAACTACGGCCCATACAGCCCTGAAATAGTCGCGAGCCTTCATCGACTGGCACGCTCAACTTACAAAGCGGGCTTCAGAGAACCGGCCGCAAAGCACTACAAAAGAGCAATGTCTATTTTGCTCAACCAACCCAGCCTAGAAGCCAGCAGGCAACTGCCATCGCTAATTAGCGACTACAAAGACTTGATCAAAGGCGACGAGCAATCAAGCCAAGACTTGCTCAAAGATTTCAAGAAAGACACGGCATTGCCAGAGCAAGCAACAACTAAAACTGTGCCAAGCAATCAAAGCCAATCGGCCTGGCAAGAGCAAAGCACAAGTAAATTGGCGAGCGACCGTAGTTTTCAAACTGAAGAAGAATCAAAGATTCTGCTAAGAGGACTCAATCAAAACTACTCAGAACAGGCTCTAAATCCTGCTTATAAGACAATGAACGAAGCCATTTTCGATCAAAATCACTATGGCAAAGGCGAAGACTTTTATCAGCGCAAAATTGCTGCAGATATTGCCTCACTGGGAGCCAATCATCCTTCCACAGCTAACGATCTCAGTGGCCTAGCGCTCTTCTATATTGGCCAGAAGCGCTACGGCGACGGCGACGCTCTGCTCACAAAAGCACTAGGCATCTATAAAGCAGCCTATGGCTCGAACAACATATTGACCATTCGCACCATGGCCACGCTGGCTTCAACAAAAATGCACCTTGGCCAAAACCAACAGGCAGAAGAACTCTACAAGAGCGCCCTAGCACTCTCCCAAACAACTCTGGGCCCTAACAATATTGAGACAGCTCGAATTCTCAACGATCTGGCTTTTCTCTATTATTCGCAAGACAAACTCAAAGATGCAAAAACTTTCTACCAGTGGGCTCTAGCTAGTACCGAAGGAGCCGTTGGCAAGAGCGATCCGCTCTTAGCGGCCTGTCTCAAAGACTATGCTCAAGTGTTGCACAGCCTGGGCAGCGAAAGTGAATCGATAGCAGCAGAAGACAAAGCCAAGCTGATTTTGACAAAGTAAGTTGCGGACTGCTGGTTTGTCAGCTTGAGTAGTACGCTCAATCAATGAAATTTGTAGCAAAGTCTGCACGACTGCCGCTACTACTCGACGATTCTATTGTTTTCCACAAGATACAGAAAATGGCGAGAAATGAGATCCGCCTGCTTCGAGTGATTTGTTTTCACTAACTGATCTATCAAAATTTCAATAATAGTGTCTTCGTCAATTTTCTCCACCTCACAACCTAAATAGAATAAACAGCGCTTGGCTTTGTACCTCAACTCTTCCAAATTTGTGGTGACAAGCAACTCTTTAAAGACTTCATCTAGCTTCTCAGCTTCACTACGCTCGCCAATAATTTCCAAGCAATTAGGCAAGATCAAGGAAATCTCCAGACTTGAAACAGGTCGAATAGAGTTCTCACTTGATTCAAGCTGTGCAGAAGAAATCACATTACTCGATGGTACGAAATACTTGTAAGAGCACGCAACAAGAAAATAGACAAGGCTACTGCCAAAGCCTAGCCACAACAGTGAATACCAATTTTGAACCACGCTCCACGCCAGATTCGGATTTTTGATCAAAACCACGGCGACCAGCCCGACAAAAAACATCACGCTAAAGCTAGCAGCTCTATGCCTCCGCAGATCGAAAGCCGTTCTAACTTGTCGCTTCAAATTCTTGGTTTTCCTTGCTCACTTTGGTTTTGATTTTTCTTGCACTAGATCAAAAGTGTAGTGTAGTACGCTGCCACCCTAACCGGGGGAAGAAATAAAACAATTACTCTTAGTTTCAAATAGCTTGGCGACAATAGGCCTAAAATATTGGCACTTCATTGGCGCCAAGAAATCTATTTTTTCCCGGCACCTTTGTTCAGACAAGGTCATTATATTTCGCTGACTAAATCGCTAAGCAATTTAGTCAGCCTTCACCACACTAGCTAATTTCACAAATTGCCTAACCAGCCATTTCCGCTTTTTTCGCAGGTTTCAACAAAACTCTACTTATACATTTCTACGCCACGGAGCCAAGAGTGATCTTCTCCGTTGCCTGGCCGACCAACTACAATCTGGTCACCGTAGGGCTTAGCAAGAGGTCGATCATCAAAAATAGTTACCAGTGGCAACCTTGCACTTCCAAAGCCACTTAAGAGTCTCTCTCCCGCCTTTTTATCTTTCGCCGCCTGTTGCTCATCCAAAATCCTCTCTTGCTTGGCTCCAGCAATCACCGCAGCGTAAACGTCTTTCGGTACACTACCATTGCGATCATACTGATTGACAGTCGATACCAACTGACTTTCATAGTGAGCCTTCAATGCTGAACTAGCTGTACCTGACTCAAGCTGAGCAATCTGAAGAGGTGTCAACCCTTTCATCGCTGTCTCAGAAATGTTTTTCTCTAGGGCTGTGGTGCGTCTGTTAAGCTCGTCAAGCATTGGTGTCTTAGGGCGAACTTCGAGGCCATAGGCTACCAACGAATTGCCTGCTCTTGCGCTGTTGTATTCTTTTACCTGCTGCTCTTCCTTCGCTAACTGTTGGCGCTCACTCGGTGACATACCAGATCGAGCTAATAGCCGCACATGATCGTGCAATGTGTCCCTCTCTCCAAAAACACCAGAAAGCTTGTCCTTGATTGTTTCCATGACGCCGTCAACTCCAGCCTTACCAGAGTTAGGAGTCAATGAGATAAACTCGGGCGGTGCTTTGCTCTTACTTTTATCCAGCGGAATTGAAAAATCGAAATCCTTTAGTACCGGTAGGAACGGGTCTAAAGTGGGATCTTTCTTTTCTGGTCTATAGTAAAGGTTATCCACTGGAGAGCTTTTTAGCAGATCAAGAGCATTCAGTTCAGACACAACTGGTTTGACTGAATTTCTATTTTCAACTTGGCGAGATTCTAATTCCATAAAATGCACCTGTATATATGCGCCCGGCAAACTACCAGGGCTTACGACTTACTCGCGCAACAGGGGTGCAAATTGCGCTGATTCATACTAAGTTCGAATTAAAACTGTCTGGTAGAGGGGTTACTGCCAACATGCAGATGGTACGCCCTAAATATTGGCATTTTATGGGCGCGAAACAAATAATTTACACGAGCCAGTAAACGCTCTTACTTAACAGGCTGAGCAATCACTTTCGATTCATTCTGCAACTCTTCGCTGGCTTTCTCGGCCACTGTATCGCCTTGACTGATATTGCCGAAAATCTCGACCATGCCATCCATAATTTGACCTTTGCGCACAGTCACCCATTCCACCACGCCATCTTTTACTTTACAGACAAAGGTATTGAGCGGTGTAGAAACAACGGCTGAGATTGGCACGAACAGTGACGTTTGATGGCGCCTGGTGGGCCAATAGATTTTGCAGAACATACCAGGCAAGATGCTGTAGTCAGGATTAAAGTAGTTAAGCTCCACTGGCATAGTACGGGTATCTTTGTCGAGATTATTGCTGATACGAGCCACTGTTCCAACAAATTTACGCCCAGGGAAAGACGAGACAGTGAAAGGCACCTGTGAGCCAACCACAACTCCAGCCGTATCGATTTCAGGAACTGGTGCTACAACTCGCAACAGATCTAGCTGTTTGACACGACAAATAGGTGGATAAGCGCCGCTTCCATCAGGGCCGACATAACTGCCCACATGCATTTTGCGCTCAGTAACATAGCCGTCAAAGGGTGCTGTAATCTCTAAATAAGAAGCAAAATCAGCATAGTTTTCAAAGCCCTTAATACGGGCCGCTAGCTCTTCTTTGCGCATGGTCACTTCATGGGCCTTGGCATTAATGCGCTTGATGAAGGTATTTACTTCTTGCTTGTCAGCTTCAACTGATTGGGCCCATTGCACCACATCGTTGTCTGCCACCACACCTGGCACCAGAGAGGCAGCATAAACACGCTGATAAGTAGACTGATCGGCCAGTAAATTAGCCTGGCGTTTTTTCAAGTCTGCCTGTAAGTCTTGCAAATCAGATTCTTCTGAAGCAACAGCTGCCTTTGCTGCTGCTACGCGCGCCAAAGCCTCATTGCGCGAAGCAAGATATTCAGGGGCATACATAGTGGCCATTAGTTGGCCTTTCTTCACAACAGAGCCGCGGTCGACATTTATAGACTTGATGAAGCCTCTAATTTTGGGATAAATCAAGACATCTTGATACGCCTCAATTTCACCAGGCAACTGATCTTCGCGAAATAGTGTTTTAGAGACAACCGATACGGTAGGCACCGAAACGAGAACATCGCCACTGACTTCCTCGACTTTTTTCGGCTCAAGTTTTTGCCACAAGAAATAGCCACCGACTGCAAGCGCTAGAACGATGATACCCAACCAGATTTTCGAAGATTTAGTGACCATGGTCCTCCGGATGCAGCGAATGAGTGCCAGTGCGAGCACCGGTCTGAATAATTGAGAACACCAAAGGCAGTAGAGTCAAAACCGAGGTGGTAGACATACAGAGGCCACCGATAACAGCTCGACCGAGAGAAGAGCTCTGACCATTAGACAAAGCCATGGGCACCATACCTGCCACCATAGCGATGGAAGTCATTAGAATTGGTCGCATCCGCATCTGGGCAGCGTGAATGGCCGACTCAGAAGCAGTCTTGCCTTCTTCTCTGGTTTTCTCGGCAAATACCACCAGCAAGATAGCGTTAGCAATACCAACACCGGTAGCCATAATCGCCCCCATGAACGATTGGATATTGAGGGTCGTGCCGGTCAACGTAAGAATGGTCAACACCCCAAGCAAAATAGCTGGCGTTGTCGACATCACCACTAGCACAATGCGAGCGGCCTGGAAGTAGCCAAGCAACATCAAAGCGATAACACAAACAGCCAGCACCAAACCACCAAGTAGGTGAGCAAAAGTATCCTTGAGCAAAGGCACCTGGCCAGTAACATCGGCGAATACGCCATGGGGCGGAACACCGGCTCGCTTAATGGCGGCCTTAACTTCTTCGCCCACCCGCCCCAGATCGCCACCGCTGTAGTTAGCAGTGAGTGAGACCATGCGCATCATGTTATAGCGATCAAATTCGCCATTAGTGACGCCATACTGCACGGTAGCCACATCACCAATGAGAGGGTGCTGTGGCCGCCTTGTCTGGCTGCCCGGATAGAGCTTGGCGATTTCAGGGTCTTCCATAATGCCGTGGGGCGCCATCTGCTCTTTGCGAGTGCTGTTCATAGCAGGGAAGCTAGCAATATCGTCTTTCGATCGAATTTGGTCTTGGGGCACCTGCACTTGCACCTGATAAGAAAATCCACTAATTGGATCGCGCCACAGACTCAAATTGACAAAGCGGCTAGAGAAGAACGCTGGTTGCAGTGACATCCCCACTTCTTCTGGGGTGAGGCCAAGCTGACCAGCTAATTCACGATCAATATCAATTTCGCAAGAAGGGTAATCGAGGGCCTGCCCCCACTGCAAGTCACGCAGGGTTGTAATTTTCGCCATCTCTTTTAAAACTTTGGCGGCAAATATTTTATTGGTGACGAGGTTGTGCCCGGAAATCTGCACACAGATTGGTGTGGGCGAGCCCAAGTTCATGATTTGGCTGACGATGTCGCCAGGCTCGAACGAATACTTAGTATCAGGAATCGCCTTAGCTAGACGCTTGCGCATGTTGTCCTTGAAGATGCTCATATTGATATGAGCATCTTCTTTGAGCTGCACGTCAATGACAGCCTGGTGAGGGCCACTGGTCCACAAGAAAGCGGAGCTAATGGGAAACATCGGCGGTTGCTGCCCAGCATATCCAAGGCTTTTCTCGACATTAGCCTCACCAGCCTCAGCTTTAATTATGTCGAGGGTCTTAAGCACGCGCTGCTCTAAGGCTTCTACACGCATGCCAGTGGGGGCTGAAATACGCATACGAAACTGACTGCTTCCAGAATCAGGAAATAGTTCTTTGCCAATATTGTTGTAGAGCAAAAGTACAAGGGAGATACTAACAGTGAGATAGGCGCCAATGACAACAAAACGCATAGGCATGAGCAGGTGCAACACACCAGCCAGACCGTCTTTCATCTTGTCGATAAAGTCAGGCTTGTGTTCTTTCTTCGGACCGCGACCAATAGCAGTAGCATGGGTTTCCGCCTCCTCATCGCCTTCGCCATCGGACACGCCACTATGTTCGTCTTTCAAAAGCCAGATAGCCATAATCGGCACTAAAGTTGAAGCCAAAGTAGTGGAGGCTATCATGGCAAAGCCCACAGCCAGCGACAGCGGAATAAACAGTTCGCGGGTAATGCCGACCATAAAGAATGAAGGAATAAATACCGCCACCACTGACAACATAGCCAATAGTCGCGGCACCATGGTCTCAACACAAGCCTCATAAACAGCGCGCGTTTTCTCCACGCCATTGGCCAGGTGGCTGTGCATGTTCTCAATACAAACAGTGGCTTCATCTACGAGAATTCCGATAGAGAGGGCAAGTCCACTCAATGTTTGTATGTTGATAGTCTGCCCGCAAAGCCAGAGACCAACAATTGATGACATCAAAGAGAGCGGAATAGTAGTAACAACAATGGCCGTACTGCGCAAGTCGCGCAAGAAAAGTAAGATCATCAAACCAGGCAAGATGGTACCGAGCACGCCCTCATGAAAGACATCGGTGATAGCTTCACGCACATATTTTGATTGGTCAAACTCATAGCTAATTTTGACGTCATCAGGCAATACAGCCTGCATACGGGGCAAAGCCGAAGTGAGAGCATCGACCACTGATACAGTAGAAGCATCACCCCGCTTTACCGCTGGAATGTAGACCGTGCGCCGCCCTTGAAAAAGAGCATAACCGGCCAAAATATCCGACGAATCTTCAACCTTGCCAATGTCTTTGACAAATATTTGAGGCCCGTGACCGGTTCTAATAGGCAAATAATCAAGTTGATGGATGTCTGGCAAATCGGAGTTGACTGGGGCAATGCGCAAATAATCGCCCGTGCGCACGTTGCCTGCTGGCAAAACTTTGTTGCCCGAGGCCAGGGCTTCTATAATTTCAGCGCCAGAAATATTGTATTGCTTGAGCTTGTCAGCATCAACGCTGAGCACAATACTGCGTATGTTACCGCCAAAGGGCGGCGGTGCTTCTGCACCAGGCACGGTGGCAAGCAGCGGTCGTATGCGGGTATAGGCTAAATCTTCTAAGTCTTTAACGGTCTTAGTCGTAGAGGAGAGAACCAATTGCCCCACTGGTAAACTGCCCGCGTCAAAGCGCAAGACAAAGGGGTTATAAGTGCCATGGGGCATCAAACTAGTAGCGCGGTTGGCCATAGCGACAATTGTGGCCATGGCGCTGGCCATATCTGTATCAGGCTGGAAAAAGACCTTGATCACAGAGACGTTTTGAATAGTACGCGACTCAATGTGCTCAATCCCTGGCACATAGAGAAAATAAAGCTCATAGGTGGAAGTGATGTAACCTTCCATCTGCTCAGGGGACATGCCACCATAGCCCTGAATGACGTAAATAGCTGGAATCTTCAAATCAGGGAAGATATCGCGCTTCATGCTGCCGACAGCTAAAAAAGCCACACATACAATGCTAATAACCGCAGCGATTATTGAAATCGGTCGTCTAAGAGCAAAGCTGATGATCCACATTTTGAGCTATCCTGTTTTCTTTTCTTCTCTAGCGTCGGATTACTTCCGACTGGCTCGACCTTCGACAATATCAACGATATCGAGGAAGGGCTTCAAATCTCCCTGGGCATACGAGAGCAGCAAAATCGCTCGCCATACTTCGACTTGTGCCACAGCGTCTTCTACTTCGGCTTCAGCAAGAGCCTTCTCGGCTTGGGCCAAGCTGACCATATCAGTCAGACCAGTGCTGTAGCGCTTGCTCACTTTTAACTCGCGTACCCGCGCTGCCTGAACCAAAAGCGGGGTTTCATCGGCAATTTTTCGCGCTTGCTCAAGCATTACTCTAGCCCGAGCATCTTTCTTCTCAAGCACTTGCATCGCCAGGTTCAAGTCGGCCCGAGCAGCCATTTCGTTGTTCAAAGCAATGCGTTTTTGGGCCTTAAGAGGAAAGTATTCCATCACAGGAAAACTAAAAGAAGCGCCGACCATGTAATTGAAAACTTGAGGCAGGGCGCCACCAGCCACGGGGCGAATCGGATTAACACCATCGTTGCTCCCTTTGCCCCAAACTGAAGAGTTGAACCAGAGGTGGGGCCGATAGGCCTTGTCCAAGACAACCTGTTTGGCTTTCCAGCGGCCAATCTCAGCAGTTTTAAGCAGAGCTAAAGGGTGCGAACTCAAATCAATGGCACGACTAGGCATAATTTGAGACGGGCTGCGCACCAGGGGGTCAGAGACTATATCAATATCGGCAGTGGCCGTGCCCATTTTCTCCGCGAGACCAACTAGAGCTAAGCGGGTATTCTTTTCGGCCTTGATCAAAGCAATACGAGCCTTGGCTACTTCATAATCCCAATCAGCCGCTTCTACCCCAGGCTTAAGGCCCTCTGCCACCAAAGTCTTAGCCCGTACGTTGGCAGCACGCATATGTTGCAGGGCGGCTTCTGTCGCTGAAATAATCTGCTTAGCAGCGACCGCTTCAAGAAAAGCCTCAGCGGCATCATAAGCCACATCCAGCTGGGTCAAGTTAACATCAGCGCGAGCAGTACGGGCATCAGCGTAAGCAAAATTGTCGTTAGCATGGCGCAGACCAAAGTCGACCAACAGCCAGTTTAAGTTGACACCCTGCAAGTTATTGACTAAAGGTCGCATGCTAGATTTTTGCGAAACCGGACCAGAATCAATCGGCACAGTATCAAAGCCTGAGACATTGTTCATAACGGTGCTGGCCACGCGGTTACCAGTAATTGCTGACTCTTGAATATCAATATTCAAGTTGGGCAAGTACTGCGTTTTAGCAAGAGTGACGTTAGCCATGGAGGCCTTGAGCTTGAAGCGCTTTGAAGCAATAGTTGGGTAATTGCGCAACGCCACATCAACGGCTTCACGAATGCTGACAGCAGAAGTTGGTCTGATGGGCTGAAATTGAAAATCAATTACGGCAGTTTCACGACCAGTGGCTAGAGCTGGTGCAAATGAACTATTGCAGAGAAAAAATATGCAAGCGAATAGAGCGAAGAGACGACGCAGGCGAATATCAACCAATAAAAATGGAGCTAGCGACTCTGTTTTTTTGAAACCACAGACAGCCATGGGCCACCACTTGAACATGTCAACAACCGGCCAAGCTCTTGGCAGGCTCATACTGCCAGCGCAAAAAAAAGTGTTAGCCGAAGTGATTATATAATGCTCTCTATGGTGCCTTATTCACACAAGACAATTGTCTTATTATTCTTATCTGTGCTCACTTCTGAACTAAGTTGTGCGCCGCTCTTGGCCGCTGATCAAGAAGCCCTAGATCGTAAATTTGGCCAATTTTCTGGGCAAGCTTTTCGTGACAGTTTTTTCTCGGAGCAAATTAGACAAAGCTCGAGCATGGACGACCTGGCCGAATTAGAGCGCAAGCTGGCTGAAGAGCGGGCTGAGAAAAAAGAGCTGCGGCGTCAAAGAGACGCAAATGAAGAAAAAGATAAGCTTGAAAGAGCTGAAAGAAATAAACACATGTTTGATCGCTCCGAAGACTTGCCGAAGTCATCAAGCATGCCTGGTTCGCCCGAAAGCAGCTACTCAACTCCGATATTAGACAACGACTTTACTTTTAATTTTGAGAAGCGAGTACTGCAATCAGATTTATTTTCCGATCACCGCACAGATTCCAAGCCTGACTCAGACACTGATATAGGGCCTGATTTTAAAGCTGCCGATTTTGACTGGTTGCAGGTAATGCGTAGTAATTCAGGACTTTTCCCTAGGGCCCGCGAAGTAGACGATCATGAATTTGACCGCGACAGTGACAGCTGGGCCAAAAGAAAAGAGCGAGCCAAACTACCGGGCCGGGTAATCGAAATAACTGGCGACTGGGTGCCTGACAAGCTAGACCCACTCTCTAACGGTGGCTTCACCATCGCCCCTGACAACGGCTCTCCTGTGCCATATAAACTCAATGGTCACGTTGACATCCAACGGGGTCGCCCCTGGAACGACAACGACTAACTTTACCTGTAAGCCCGCAGTAATTGAGCCGACAAAGCTTCGGCCAAAATGCTTCGAGCTTGCATCTGCATCTTCTCCGCTTCAGCCTTGCGACCACTGCTAAGCATAACCATCACATAATCTTGCAAGCAGGCAGCAACAAAGACGCTGCGCCTCCCCGTTGCATTGGCAATGCTAGAAAGGGCCCAAGCATAATGATTGCGTGAGTCTTCGAGCTTACCTTGCGAATAATCAAGAAAAGCCAATTCATTCAAGCGCTGAGCCACTTCAAAAGTTTGGGCCTGCAAGGGAATGACGGCCAGATCTGAATGATCTACACCACTAGCGGTATCACCAGCAGCTTTGGCTTGTTCAGTGATCAGCGCAAGTAAGACCTTCAAACGTTGCACTGATAAATCATCTGGAGCATAAACCGATTGATAAATTTCGAGTGCTCTTTCTAAAAGCGGGCGCGCCTCGCTGTAGCGATGCTGTTCCACATAGACTGCCGCTAGGCCCTTCAAGTCACGGGCAACACTGGGATGCGTAGGCCCCAGAGTCTTAACATCAATAGCCACCATGCGCTCGTAATACTCTATTTGGTCGCTCTTATTGGCACTATTGCTAGGATCCGCGCCAGAAGAAGAAGAAGAAGAAGAAGAAGGCAAAGAAGAAAGCAGCTGCGCCACGGTAGAGAAGCTCTCTACTGCGCCGTCATTATCAATAACAATACGACCGTTATTGAGGTTAGCTCCATTAGCATTAGGCTGAGCCTGAATCTGTTTCTGTCGCTCCAGCTCTTGCTGCCAGGCTGATTGCGGCACAGCCCTGGTCTTGCCAAGCTCTTGCACTTGATCTTTGAGCAATTCTTTTTCGTATTGCGAAGCTAATATTTTGGCGGGCCCTGTATATTTGTGCAAGAGATCAAGATAGTCACTGAGAAGCTCCAACAAAGGCTCACTTGAAGGCAGCGCACGCTGCGCCATCATAATGCGCAAAGAGGAGCGGTAGTTGTCCTCAGCATCACGGTACGGTCCATCTTGCGACAAAGCATGGCCAAGATGATGCAAACAATTGGCTAGTTCAAAGCTCTGGGGTCCAATATTACTTTGGGCTAAATTAGCAGCTCTCTGGTAGAACTCAGCTGCTTTTTTATACTGACCTTCTACCTCAGTGACACTACCCATGGTGAGCAGCACTGGTACGAGCTTGACACTTTCCTTGCCGTATTCGCGCTCAAGTTGTTTTAGCGACTGGCGATAAAGCTTCCACGGCTCTTCCTGATAATCTTCTGTATGCAAGACGTCAGCTAGACTTTGCAGACACAAGACCAAGTCATCCACACTGTGGGGCTCTCGTTTAACTGAACGCAAGGCCTGCCGAAATGAAACTTCTGCTTCCGGCAGTGACTTAGAAGCAAGCTGCTTGCGCCCCTGCTCTAAGAAAGTACGCCAATAACCAGTATTTGCTAAATCTGTTGTAATTGTTTTAGTGCTAACTTTGGCACTCGTTTTAGAGCTGGCAGCGCTGGCCGAAAACATCAGCGCTAGGGTCAGGGCTAACGCGCAAGCCCGCAGAGCCGAGTCAGTCAAAGGGACGGCTAATTTCACTGACTGGGACCGTCCGGCGATGCATCTTCAATCTTGCGTGCCCGAGCATTTAAAACTTTAGCCTCGGCCGCACGGTTATCGGCCTTGAGCAAAATAGCATAGTTGCGAAGAACAGCTGCAACACTCTCATGATTGGGGCCAAAGGCCTTCTCACGAATAGCCAAAGCGCGCTTGTACAGTGGCTCAGCCTCACTGTAGCGTTTCTGATCGCGCAGCACGCGAGCTAAATTGTTGAGAGCCGTAGCAAGTTCTTCTGACTCTTGCCCCTGGTCGCGAATACGCACAGTTTCTTGGAAGAAGCCCAAAGCTTGATCGTCTTTACCTTGTTCTTTATAGAGCAAAGCAAGATCATTAGTTGTCACTGCTACAGCGGGGCTATTGGCTCCCAGAGTGGCTTTGCGTATAGACAATGCCCTGGTCAAAAGCGGTTCAGCCAGGTCAAATTTCTCTTGCTCTCGATAAAGCTCTTCCAAATTAGTGAGAGCATTAGCAACATCTACGCCGTTGGCTCCTTCTTCTTTCTCGTATATTTCAAGAGCACCTTTGAGCAAAGTCTCGACTTCATCATATTTAGCTTGCGGCATCAAAGCAAGAGCAAGATTTTGCATGCGATCAGCTATAGCCGTAGGTTTAGCGCCAGCAATACCCTTCTGCAGCTCAAGGGCTTTGCGATACTGAGCTTCTGCCGACTTGTAATCGCCCAGTTCACGGTAAACCATGGCCAAATTATCTACGGCAATTATTACATCAGCAGGATTAGCACTGGGATCACCAGCAAGTACATCAACAGCTTGTTTCATCAAAGGCTCAGCCTTATCAAACTGTTGCTTCTCTCGGTAAGTACGGGCCAAATTATTTAAGGCTGCGGCCTTATTATGAGCAGCATTCTGCTCCCGCCCACTGCTGTCGGCAGTGTCAGCCAGCTCATTCACTTGCTTATAGACAGCTTCTGCTTCGTCAGCTTTACCTTGTTTGCGCAAAACCACAGCCAAGTTATTCATGGCCACAGTCTGGCCAGACTTATTCTTCGTGTCTTCCATCAGTTTGACTACGCGGCGCAATGTCTTCTCAGCGTCGGCCAATTGGCCCGCATCTGAATACATAGAAGCCAAACCAGTAAGGAAGGGCGCTAATTTAGCGTCGCTGGCGCTCGTATTTTTCTCAATAATGGCAATGGCGCGCTCATACTGAGCCTTAGCTAAATCGAACTTACCTTGACGGCGATATAACTGGGCCAAATTGCCCAAAGTGGCCGGCACAGAAAAGTCACCTTTTTCGCCTAACTTCTCTTTAATGGTCAGAGCCTTGTTCAAATTGGCTTCAGCTTCAGCATACTTACCCTGTGCTTCATAAACCAGGGCTAGATCGTTATAGGTTTTGGCTAAAAACTTATCTTCAAGCTTAGAGCTGAGACACTCGTCAGCAGCATCGCTGTAGAGCTTTATGGCTTTGTCATAGTCTTTGCTCTGGGCTGCACTCTGGGCATCGTTTAAGAGTTTTTCCCATTCAACAGCCCCAGCGTGTGCGGTCAAATTGGCAGTTACCAACAGAGCGGCAATTCCGACAGTGCCAATGATTGCGGCTTTTAGCTGTCTCACAAAAAACTCCTCGAAAAAGACATGCACTACTATATCAGCGCCGCCCTACTGACAAGCTTCTAGAATCGGCTCTGTACTTAAACAGCAGCTAACCTATTTTAATAATATGGTGCGCACAAGCTTGAAGATAGCGCGATCTGGCAGCACTTTGCGCAAGGCCAGCATCGCTTCAGAATTTACAGGATAACGCAGCCGCCATGAGCTATCTGTGGCAGCCTCATAAACCGTATGTGCCACCCCGGAAGGCCCCGGTGCAGACATGCCCTCTTTGTGCATAAGCGGTAGCGCTTTAGCGACAAAAGTATCGTAGGCAGTTAGACCTTCTTTAACCACCAAATCTTGACTGCGGTCATAAAAAGGGGTCTTTATCGGCCCGGGCTCGATCAACTTTACTCGAATATTGAACTGTCTCAACTCATACTGCAAAGACTCTGAGAAGCCTTCCACAGCGAACTTAGAAGCATGATAGACACTATAAAGAGGGAAGGTGACGCGACCACCAACCGAAGAAATATTGATGATTGTTCCTGATTGGCGCTCACGCATGGCTGGCAGAGCTTCGCGGGTGACATTCATTAAACCAAAAACATTAGTAGCAAATTGTCGCTCCACACCCTCGATGGAGCTGGCCTCAAAAGCACCGACCATACCGTAGCCGGCATTATTGACAACGACATCAATGGCTTCATGTTTGGCTAGACCATCACTGAGCGCCTGGCGGATACTGGCCAAATCAGTGACGTCAAGCTGCAGCACTGTCACTCCCGGCAAAGTAGCCAGTTCACCGGCGTGATCCGGGTTGCGCATTGTCGCCAGAACATTCCATTTTCTGCGAGAAAACAGGCGCACAGTTGCTTCGCCAATGCCACTGGATGCCCCTGTAATCAAAATTGTCTTTGTTTCTGACATTGACATACCCACCCATGCTAGTACAACTGATATTACTACTATTAGTTAGCTAAAAATCAGTGGTCTTTCGGCCTCTTCACCGTAGTGATACAGATCAAGACCCAGCTCTTGCTCTGATTGACTGGCTGTGAAATTGATAAAGTGGTCTACAACCTTGGCGATAACATAAGTGCCAACAAAGGTAAAAATCCAAACGGCTACAACAGAAGCCAACTGAGCAAAAAATAAGTGAGTGTTGCCGTAAATCAAGCCGTCTGCTCCACCGGGGTTAATTGCCTTACTGGCGAAAATACCAGTAGCCAAAGCGCCCCAGGTGCCAGCCATACCGTGGCAAGCACAAACATCTAACGAGTCTTGAATTTTGAGATGCTCAGATAGCTTAATTGAGAAGAAAGCAACAATGGCACCAACTGCACCAATGATAATGGCAGCAGCAACATCAACGTAACCACAAGCTGGGGTGATGGCCACCAAACCAACGACAGCACCAGTGGCTGCTCCCACTGCGGTATTCTTGCCTTCTCTGCTGCTTACTACCATCCAGGTGAGAGCAGCAGCGGCGGCCGCTACTGTGGTCGTCACCAAGGCTTGAGCAGCGGCAGCATTAGCACCAAGGGCGCTACCACCATTAAAGCCAAACCAACCGAACCAGAGCAAGACCGCACCAAACAAAGTCAACGGTACGCTATCGGGTTGAAAGCGACCATCAATAGCCCGCTTCTTGCGCCTGAGGGCAATACAAATTGCCAGAGCAGCTACTCCAGCCGTTATGTGCACAACGGTTCCACCGGCAAAATCTAGCGAACCAAGGGTCTTCAACCAACCGCCATCCCCCCAAACCCAGTGAGCCACGGGGTCATAGATCAAGGTAGTCCACAAAAGGGTGAAGAGCATAAATGACTGAAAACGCACCCGCTCCACAAAAGCACCAGCAATGAGAGCTGGTGTGATGATGGCAAACTTCATTTGAAAAAGCATAAAGGCTAAATGCGGAATATTAGGGGCATAGCTGGTCACGCTATTAATGCCAATACTACCCAGACCGCACCAGGAAAGATCGCCGATGATATGACCAACGTCTTTGCCGAAGCAAAGGGAATAACCAAACAGAACCCATTGCATAGTGACAATCAAGAGACTGCCAAAAGTAAGCATGATGCACGAGAGCAAATTTTTGCGCTCAACCATGCCACCATAGAACAAACCAATCGCCGGTGTCATGAGCATCACCAAAGACGAAGACATCAAAACCCAAGCAGTATCACCAGTATTTATCAAATTAGCTTATCCCTAAGAGCAGGTCATCTGAGGCCTTCAAGAGCTGGTTATCTTCCTCACCAATTGGCACAATCAGCAAGAACTGCGGCAAGTAAGCCTCCCAGTTTTGCAAGATATCCAGGGCTCTTTGACTAGCAGTGGCTTGATGATGACGCTCAATCAACTGGCGCAGGTAGGCAGCGGCAGGGCCAGTCACGGCACTCAAGCGCTTATCAGCCTCGCCACAGTAGTTAGCTCTGAACTTAGTATCACTATTAAGTACATAGGCCAGACCACCAGTCATTCCAGCCGCGAAATTACGACCAACGGGGCCAAGCACGGCAACAGCACCACCAGTCATATACTCACAACAGTGATCACCGCTACCTTCAACCACTGCCACAGCACCCGAATTGCGCACAGCAAAACGTTCACCGGCCTGCCCGGCACAATAAAGGTAGCCGCCTGTAGCACCATAGAGGCAAGTATTTCCGGCAATGACATTCTGCCAAGAATGCTTATAAATTGGGGCCGTCTGCGGGAACTTAATAACGATAGTACCGCCGCTCATACCTTTGCCAACATAGTCATTGGCTTCGCCAGTGAGAGTAAGCTTGATGTTATCGACAATGAAAGCACCAAAACTCTGACCAGCTGAGCCTTTAAAGCGCAAGGCAATGCGCCCTTTAAAGCCAGTATCACCATAGAGCTTAGCGAGAGTACCGCCAATGCGGGCCCCCACACTGCGATCTGTATTTTTGATGGCATAGGCTTTAACCACATCGCCATGGTGAGCAATAGCAGCTTGCACTTCGGCGTCGGCTAATATTTGATCGTTGAGGCCGCTGAGATCTGTATGGGGAGATAACTGCGGCAGTCGCCAGGCCTCGCTATCTTTGCTATTTTTGCTCAGAGGCGAAAATTCAGCCTTCTCCAGCAGAAAATCTAAATTGACTTGTTCTACCTTATGAGGTTTAACATCAGGCTTAACTTTCAACAGCTCAGCCCGACCAAGCACTTCGTCCAGCGAGCTATAACCAAGCTGCGCCAGGGTCATGCGCACCTCTTCGGCAATGAAGAGAAAGAAGTCAACGATCTGTTCTGGCACCCCAGTAAACTTCTCTCTTAGTTTCTCTTTTTGACTGGTGATACCAACCGGGCAATTATTAGTGTGGCAAACCCGCGCCATTATGCAGCCTTCGGCAATCAGTGCAATCGAACCAAAGCCATACTCATTAGCACCAAGCATAGCCGCCATCACCACTTCCCAGCCCGAGCGCAAGCCACCATCGACACGCAACAAGACTCGATGGCGCAAGTCATTGCCGATAAGAGCGCGATGCACTTCTACCAGACCCAGCTCCCACGGTGCGCCGGCATGCTTAATTGAACTCAAGGCCGATGCCCCGGTGCCACCATCGTTGCCCGAGACCTGAACGATATCGGCGTTAGCTTTAGCCACACCAACAGCCACAGCGCCAATGCCCACTTCCGCCACCAACTTCACTGAAATTTGCGCCTGGGCGCTCACTTGTCTGAGGTCATATATGAGCTGTGAGAGATCTTCAATGGAATAAATGTCGTGGTGCGGCGGAGGCGAAATCAATTGCATGCCTTCTTTAGCCCGACGCAACTTAGCAATGTAAGGCGACACTTTGTGGGCTGGCAACTGACCACCCTCGCCCGGTTTCGCCCCCTGGGCGATTTTGATCTCGAGCTGCTGAGCGGTGACCAAATACTCTGGCGTCACACCAAAGCGAGCCGAAGCTACCTGGCGCACGGCAGAGCTAGCGCTGTCACCAGGCTTAAGGCCGCGCAAGCCGGGGAAACTCTCGCTAGTTCCGTCGGCTTTAACATCAGCAATGGCATAGTAACGCAAGGGGTCTTCGCCCCCTTCACCAGAATTAGACTTGGCCCCAAGCCTGTTCATAGCTATGGCCAAGACTTCGTGGGCTTCTTTAGAGAGTGCTCCCAGTGACATACCACCGGTGCAAAAGCGTTTTACAATTTCAGCGGCCGGTTCAACTTGATCTAGAGCTATGGCCCCTCGGTCAGAAGCAAAAGTGAGCATATCGCGCAAAGCCAGAGGCGGCCGCTCCCGCACCAGGGCCGAGTACTGACGAAACTGCTCTTGCCGTTCTTGAATGCTTACTACTTTGCGGCTGATACCGAGAGCCGAATGCAGCGCTTTAACGATCTTTGGATTATTGCCATGATACTCACCGCCAGGGCGAGAGCTCATCATGCCATAGTTGATTAGCTGTTTATGACTGAAAGGAAAAGCACGACGATGGCAATCAAGAAGATCGCGCTCAATATCGTCAATCTCTAAACCACCTATACGCGACGGTGTGCCAACGAAGCAGCGCTCCACAACGTTTTCACCCAGACCAATACATTCAAATATCTGGGCACCGATGTAACTCGACAAAGATGAAATACCCATCTTCGATAGAACTTTTTGCAAACCTTCTTCAATCGCTGCTCTAAAATTAGCCTGGGCCGTCTCATTGGACAGCTCCACTAGACTGATCACCGCGCTATCGCCGCAAGAGTGGCGCACAATTTCTAGAGCAAGATAAGGACAGACAGCCTGAGCACCATAGCCAAAGAGGCAAGCGAAATGATGGGTTGTCCAGGCTTGGGCCGTCTCCAGCACAATCGAACATTCTAGCCTCAGTCCTTGACGAATAAGCTCGTGGTGAACGGCCGCCACAGCTAATAAGGCTGGAATAGCAACCCTTTCAGAGTTAACACCACGGTCGCTCAATATTAGTACTGACTTGTGGTCCCGCACTGCCTCAACGGCTCTCTTGCACAGATTGCTCAGTGCCTTATCTAAGTTATTTTCGCTGGGCAAGAAGAGCAAAGAAACCACTTCTGAAGCGAATGCTTTGTCTTCAGTGCCAAGGTGTATCAGTTTATCCAGCTCTCTTTCATTGAGAATTGGACTGCTCAAATGTATTGACTTTGCCCCCTCCTGGTTGGGGACGAACCAGCCGCTCTGCCGACCCAGGTAAGAATCAATAGACATCACCAACTTCTCTCGCAGGTGATCAATCGGTGGATTAGTTACCTGGGCAAAGCGTTGCTTAAAATAGTCGTAAAGCAATCGTGGCTGACTAGAGAGCACCGCCAGCGGTGTATCATCGCCCATAGAATAAATAGCTTCATGAGCGGTAGAAGCCATCACCAATAGTATTTGAGCGATGTCTTCTTTGCCGTAGCCATAGGCTGTTTGCAAGCCAATTAGATCACTATCGGCGAGTTTAATCTGCTCAGCAAATGGTTCGGCTGAAAATTCTACCCGTTCACTATCAACCCACTGGCTGTAGTCATTCTCAAGAGCAACTTCGCTTTTAACTTCAGAATCAGTCTTTACTTGGCCACTAGCAATATCAACAGAAATCATCTGCCCCGGCCCTAGGCGGCCTTTTTTCAAGACTCTGGCCTGGTCAAAATCGACAACGCCGGCTTCTGAACTCAAAAAGACAGTGCCATCATCAAGCACAGTGAAGCGAGCCGGACGCATACCGTTGCGATCAAGCTTGGCCCCCACGGTTTTGCCATCGCTAAAAACAATCAATGCCGGCCCATCCCAGGGCTCTTGGATGGCAGCGAAATATTTATAGAAGCCCGCAATCTCATTCTCAATATTGCTCGAGGCATCAGGAATGAGCTGCATCAAAGCTGACTCAGGTCTGCGACCGAGGCGCAAAAGCAATTCTAGAGCATTATCTAGACTACCTGAGTCTGAGGTGTTAGCGCTGACGACAGGATAGAGCCCCTCTGGATCGCTTGCCCAATCGGGATGCTCAAGCACCATTTCTCGGCACTTCATCCAGTTGCGATTGCCCAAGAGCGTATTGATTTCGCCATTGTGGCCTAACAATCGAAAAGGCTGGGCCAAGCGCCATTTCGGCAAAGTATTGGTACTAAAACGACGGTGGTAAACAGCAAACTGACTAGAATAAGCTTGATTGATCAAATCTGGATAAAGGATCTCCAGTTCATAAGAGCGCACCATGCCCTTGTAGACAATCGTTTTTGCCGATAGCGAAGCAATATAAAAATCAGAATATTGATCGCCATAACTGCGCAAATAGGTCATTGTCCTTTTGCGAGCAAACAAGAGCTTACGCTCAATTAGGTCTTCTGACCACTGGGGCGGGCAGCTGACAAATATTTGCTCAATCACTGGACAAGTAGACTTCGCCAAAGGACCCAAAATATCTCTATTGAGAGGAACCTGCCGCCAGGACCTAGCTGCAAGCTCGAAGCCCTCTCCCAGCAAGAAACGCTCTAGCTGTTCACGACAAAAGTCAGCGCCGGCTTGTGGTAGAAAGACCATACCTACGGCAGCCTGCGAAGCAAAAGAAGGATCCTCCTGGGCAAATAGGGCCCAGGGAATAGCAGTAAGAATACCCGAGCCATCACCAGTAACACCATCGGCCCCGCAAGCACCACGGTGCTCCATACGACTCAAGGCCGTAAGGGCCTCACGTATGACATGATTGCTACTGTGCTGTCGATACACGAAACCTACGCCACAAGCATCTTTCTCAAAGGTGGTATTAGCTTCGTTCATATCTTTCCAATGCAAAGCCGGACCATTGCTGGCCGCAGGTTAAGGCTCTTGAGCAAATTATAGTAAGCTCCGAAGGTTCGATTATTAGCCATGCTTACGGTGATGGCAAGAAAATGTTAAGTAAAGCTGAAGAGCGTTTTCGTACACATTCACGAAAGCAGGCCAGGGGCTGCCATAGCTGCACCGTTACAAGAAGCAATACTTCACACGATATATCTGTTTGTATACTAAGGGCCCTTGCATACTAAAATATGAACGACCAGAATTCGCGCATCACTCTTTCAATCGACAAAAAAGCCCAGCCTATCTTGCACTCGGCAGCATACGTTGCCGCTCGAGCCAAGTTTGTCAGCATCAACTTGGCCGCACTAAAAAAATTAGCCACCGACCTCAGGCACAACTTAGGCACTGATAATGGTACTGAGAGTGGCGCTAGCCACTGGCTAGAAAGCGCACCAGCCCTAGTGAAAAACTATTTCAAAAGTCTCAGCCTAGAAAATCGCCTCCTATTTCTGAAAGTTTTTCATACCATCGGTTTCTGCTATTGGGCCGAGCATGGAAGTAAACCCTGGACAATTGAAGGACCAGCAGAAGTTCTTTCTGAACGAAAATACAACGGGGCCATGGCACTGCTTGTGAGCATGGCTACCAATGCAGATTTTCTCAACTTAGAATATTTAGCCAGCTTGAACCTAGAGCAATTCAAAACATTGCTAGCGGGCCAAGGCAGTAACATCGATTCGCTAGCACTGCTGACAGAGCGCCATGAATTTATTGTCGCCTTAGCTCAGAATCTCAGTGGTGAAAACTATTTGCAAGTTCTCTTGCCTCAATTAGCTACAGCTTCTGCAAGAGAACTGGCACTCAAATTTGCCAACGAATTACCAGGCTATTTAGACATTGCTCAATACAACGGTAAGGAAATTCTCTTTCTCAAACGAGCTCAGCTTCTAGTTTCAGACCTAAATCACACCCTGGTATCAAGCGCCACTACAGCGATTTATAAGATAGAAGAGCTGACCGCTTTCGCCGATTACAAACTGCCGCAGCTCCTGCGCCACTATCAAGTATTGATTTACGAAGCGGCTCTAGCCCAGCGAATTGACGAGCAAATTGAACTGGCACCAGGCAGTGCCGAAGAAGTAGAAATAAGAGCAACGACAATCGTCGCTGTTGAATTAATTAGACAGGAGCTAGAGAAACTTGGTTTAGCCTGCAGCGCTGCGGCCATCGACAACCAGCTCTGGCAGTTGTCTCAGAGGCTAGACAAGTCGAAAGTGAAGCCATATCACCGTTGTAGAACTATATTTTACTAGTGCTATTTTCTGTGACTCTCAAGATAACTATCAACAGCTGTATTACATGCAAATTGAATGCCGCGCACCGTGACCATGACGCAAGCAATTGATACAACACAAAAGGCCAAAGAACCTGCGTCCATTTAACTTACCTACCATTACCCTAACAAACAAGCCGCTGACAACATCATGGCTCAAAAGACATAAAGAAGGTGTCAAGGTTATGGTGCTGGAATAAAGAAAAGGTCAAAAGAGCTCAGACTCTGTCCTTTAGGGCGCCACGGGGCGGGCTTTAAATTCCACAGCAGCCTTCACCAGCTTATCAACATCATCCATCAGATCTACGCCTCTTTTGGCTGGATCAAACTTAAGGGCTGCATTGAGTAAGTTCAATCTGTCAGTCAAATGCTTCTCATAGGACACCTGACCGAATACTCTTTGCTCGCACCAAGCCACTTTGGTGGCCAATCGCACTGCGGGAGCCGGAGGGGTAGCGGCCTCAATAATGGCCTGATCAGCTGACGCTGGTTGGTGACTCACCTGAGGGCTGTCCTGAGCAGATTGAGAAGAGTTATCCACCGCACTGCGAGGTCGAACCCTCACTCCAGCAAAGGGGCCAAACCCAGGAGCAAAGAAAGACGGGCCGCCTGCAGCTGGCATGCCATTCATGGGAATGCCGAGCAAAGCACTGCCCATTTTAGCAAGGAAGCTGCCACCGCCTGTACCGGAACTCCCCGCAGTGGCTCCAGACTCAGCACTGTCGACAGTGGTTGAAGACTGACCAAGAATTTTCTTGTGCAATTTCTTTTCAGCATAGTCCTCTAAGGCATCGGTGCGATCACCCAAAGCCGAATCAGGCATAGCTTTAGCGAAAGCCTTAACTTCCATACGGCTAAGCCGCTCAGAGAGAGCTTCACCGTCATAAGTCTGTTCGAGGATGGCCTGCTCAAGAGCAGTTACTCGCGGGTAAGAGCCTGCTGTTGATGCGGCACGAGGGGGCGGTTCATTCAACTCCACACTACCAGCGGCGCCTGCTGGGGCAGACTGAGCATTAATCTCTGGCCCTTGCTCATCAGGACTCTGATAGCCAGGCCCAGGAACAACCATCTGTTTATGCAAAGTAGTTTCAACATAGCTTTGCAAACTATCGGTCCGGTCGCTCAGGTCAGCGCCATCTGATGATTTGCCAAAGGCTTTAGCTTCCATACGAGCCAAGCGAGCCGGCAGAGCATCTGCCACATACGATTTACCTAATATGGCGGTCTCCATTGCCGTTATGCGAGGATAATTATCGAGATCTGAGGCTCCCTGAGCGCGAGCAGCAGAGAAGAAACCAACCTCAGTAAAGTGCGCTGAAGACAGAACAGTCAAACTCAGCAGAAGGGCCCCACGGCCGAGCCAGATTTTCTTCGGCGTTAGTCGGGACAAAGATCTTGCAAGCATGCCCCATTATGGCATTACCCCCGCATCACTGCCTTGACTCTGTCTAACCTGCCGAACTCAGCCTAAAATGAGCCTCAAAATCAGACATTCGACTTGACGTTTCTGCGCTGTTCACGCTAGCAGGAAACAATATTGTCTGAGGCAAAATGCTATGGCTGTGCAGCTTGTTTGGTACAAAAAGGATTTACGTGTAGCAGATCATCTGCCTTTATCGCTGGCAGCCAAACAGGGCCCAGTGCTCTGCGTTTATGTAATCGAGCCAGAAATTATACATGCTGCTGAATTTGACTCAAGCCATCAAGTCTTCATAAATGAATGCTTAGAAGACCTCCACAGTAAGCTGGTCAGACTCAATAGCGGCCTTGTTATTTTGCGAGGCAATCTACCCGAAGCCTTCGAAAAACTGAGACAAGAACTAGCATTTGAAAAAATTTGGTGTCATGAAGAGATTGGCAACAAAGTCACATATGTGCGCGACTTACGTCTTCAGTCGTGGTGCAAGAGCACTGGAATTGCCTATGAAGAGCTACCACAAACTGGGGTAATCAGAAGGTTGCGCACTAGGGATGGCTGGAGCGAGAAATGGTTTAGCCGCATGAAGGCACCGCGAATTCAAGCACCAACCTCGACCTTAACGATTCTGAATGATGATCAGGACTGGCTCAAGAGACTGAGCGGCTTTGGTAAAATTCCAAAATTATCGGCTTTGGATTTGCCACCATCAACGAAGCCACTCGCGCAAAAGGGCGGTGAATCTAACGGCCAGAATGAACTTGCTTCATTCCTCATTGACCGAAGCCAACACTATCGTACTGGTATATCAAGTCCGATCACAAGCCGCATCACCTGCAGCAGACTTAGCCCCTATCTGACATTTGGAGCACTGTCTATGCGCACAGCCTATCAAGCTAGTGTTATGCGCCGGGCACAGCTATCAAAGCAACAGAATAACGGCCACTGGCAGAATAGTTTGACAGCTTTTGAAGAGCGCTTGATCTGGCATTGCCATTTCATGCAAAAGCTTGAAGACGAGCCACAAATAGAATTTCAGAACATGAGCCGGGTCTGTGACGGCCTGAGAGAAGACGCCTTTCGTCAAGACTACTTCGACGCTTGGTGCGAAGGTTTGACCGGTTACCCCATGATAGACGCCTGTATGCGCGCTCTAAAGCAGTCGGGTTGGATTAACTTTCGTATGCGAGCAATGCTAGTTTCTTTTGCTTCTTACAACCTCTGGCTGCACTGGCAGCCTACAGCTGTTTATCTCGCCCGTCACTTCTTAGATTTCGAACCGGGAATTCACTACCCTCAGTTTCAAATGCAATCTGGTACGACAGCCATCAACGACGTTCGAGTCTACTCAGCCTCGAAGCAAGGGCGAGATCAAGACCCAGCCGGTATCTTTATCAAGAAATATGTGCCTGAGCTGACCAATGTTCCTATCGAATATCTGCACCAGCCAGAGCTAATGCCACCACTCTTCCAACAATTTCACGGCTGCATCATAGGCAAAGACTATCCCTCCCCAATCGTTGATGAAAAGGCTTTGCGTACAGCAAAAGACAAAATATTTCAGTTGAGAAAAACAGTGTAAATATGACCTAAGCCGGTTTGCCCCAAAGCCAACCTTGACCAAATGGCACACCCATTTCGACTAATAAATCGAGTTCTTCCCGGCACTCAATGCCTTCAGCAACCAATTCAGCGCCCAGAGAATTGACAACTTTCACTAGCCGTTTGAGTAAACGAGCTTTAGCAGGCTCTTCAGAAATTCCAGAGACATATTTGCGATCGATTTTGACTATGTCTGGCTCAAGGATAATTAAACTCTCAAGGGAGCTGCGGCCAAAGCCTACGTCATCTACGGCCACAAGCAAGCCTCGCTCTTTCAGAGCTTGCACATGATCGCGCAGATAGGCTGGGTCACCAATGAACTGCTGCTCGCTAATTTCTATAACATAGTTGCCATCGGTTTTATTGGCAGGGAAAAGAGTCATCAAACGCTCAATGGGAGTATCCATGATCGTTGACGGGAAGAGGTTTACGTGGAATCTTGCCGTTTGATCAAACTTAGGATCAGGACAAGCTGAAAGGCAAGTTTTCAAACAACGCAAGTCAACAATGGTGAGCAAGTTGTGCTCAACAGAGACGCGGAAGAGATCATCGGGCATCTCGAAAGCACCGGCAGGACCACGACTTAAGATTTCGTAAGCGACTACTTTTTCATCACTAAGGTGGAAAATTGGCATGGATACGGCACGGAAGCAGTCGCCGCGACGCAACTTCTCGGTCAACTCTTCGAGTGCAGCTTTATCAGGAGACTGTCCAGCGCCAGCTTGCTTATGCTTCTCGCCGGAAGAGACGCGGTTCTTACCAAGCATCTTCGACTCACGCACAGCCAATCTGGCTAAAGAAAGTACTTCTTCTATTGAACAAAACTCGTAAGGAAGAGCCAAGACGCCCAAACTAGCAGTTACTCTGACGGTCTCAGAAGCCAATCGCAACGGGCTTTCAGCCACAGCTAAACGGATTTTCTCAGCAACCAACATACCTTCGGCAAAACGAGTATCTGGCAAAATCAAGAGGAACTCGTCACCACCAAGGCGTGCCAGATGGTCAGTTGGTCTAACGGTCTCCCTAACACGGTCGGCTATTTCATGGAGGACTACGTCACCCACTGCATGACCAAACTGCTGATTGATGCGATCAAAGTCATCGCAATCGATCAAGACTGTCACTAAATTCCAACCACCACGCTGGGCCCGCACATACTCTGCTTCAAGGGCTTTTTCTAAGCCTGCTCGACTGAGAGCTTTAGTAGCGGCATCAACATTGGCAATAGTATCTAACTGTTGATTGGCTGCAAGAAGTTTTTTATTAGAGTCGTGCAACTGCTCTTCAAGCTGCTTCACCTGCATGGCATGGCGAATCGACTGCAACAAGACACGAGCATCGACTTCATCTTTCACTAGAAATTCACGAGCGCCAGAGCCAATTGATTGAGTGGCAATATCATCTTTACTGCTATTGCCCACCACCACCACTGGCACACTAGCGTCTTGGGCTCTCAGCTGGCGGAATTTATCAGCACCATCATTACCAACCCCGTTTTTTGAGCAATCCAGCAAAACAACATCGACCCCGCCTTCGCCAAGGCGCTTTAAGCCTTTTGCGATATTCTCTGTAAATTCCATGGAGATTTCCATGGAGGCATCGGGCCCCGACACTTTCTTGAGCACATCCTTAAGGGCGAACGCACCCCCAGCTGTGTCTTCGATTAGTAATACTTTGGTCTTCCTGGCTTCCATCATTTCACCGAACTATCTGGGATTCCTGTACACGCTCGAGTCCGCGCCCGAGAACAATTTTTCAAGAGCGAGGACCTCCTAATTTAACATCGATTTCATTTTTCGACAGCGTTCCTACAGTTAGACAAAACATTTCTGCCATCCAATAACATCCGGCGAACTTGCACTTGCCAAGCATTCAGTCAAGTTTCGACTTGCATGAAGGACATTTGAGAAGTGTTTGTGACGTACCCTTAGAAGAGATTTGAACCTAAAGAACTGCGTGGAGCAGGTCGAAGACATATCTCTTTATGTATTGTGCCCGGCCAAGAAGATCTTTAGCGATTTATTTGATAGCAAAAAATCTTCTCGATAATCCTGGTTCGAGCATTTCAGTCTAGTACCATGGGGAGATTCTACTGGAAGATTCTAGTTTCAGCTCAAAAATTGCCAGAGTAATCTATCACTTTCAGAGCTTTGTATCCCCTAGATGCCACATTCAACAGTACCTCAAACTAACAAGCAAAAATAGAGATATATGCAGGCTCCCTCCGAAAAGATTTCAAGACCGAACAACCTTCTCAAACAGCTCCTAGCCGCGGCCTTTGCCTTATTCCTTTTGTGGTTCGCCTTCAAAGGCACCAACCTCAAAGAACTTTGGCACTATTCGCAAAACGTCAAGCCCTTTCCGATTGTACTGATTTTTGTCTCTGGCATATTCGGTACTTTCCTTCGCTCCTATCGCTGGACGATTCTGTTACGCCCCTTGTCCGATAAAAAAATCAGCCAGTACAATTCATTTTATGCCGTCATGATTGGCTACGCAGTCAACGTGGCCATACCTCGCGGCGGCGAGGTCGTGCGCCTTCTTTCTATTTGTAAGTCTGAGAATCTTCCCTGGGCAGGGGTTTTGTCAACGATGTTGATTGACCGCATGCTCGACATAGCCCTTTTGGTCTCACTGCTCGGCGCAACTCTAATGATTTTGCCGCCAGAACTTTTGGCCTCAATGCCATGGCTCAAGCCTGGTGGGTTGGCACTGCTCGTCGGTGTGGTAGTGGGGTTGGTGGCCCTGCCTAACGTAGGCGCCATATTAAAGAAGCTCCTAGGCTTAAACCTGGCAAAAACCCGACTACCGGAAAAGCTCAGAGAGCGATTCCAGCAACTAGCCGAGCAATTCGACACTGGCACCCAAGCTCTTAAAAACCCCGTTCTCTACCCCTACATAGCATTTCTAAGCGTAGCTATCTGGTTTACCTACTGGCTAAACTTCTATCAAATGGTCTACGGCTTTGGCCTAGAAGACAAAATCAGCCCCCTGCAGTGCCTGATAATATTCACCATCGGCTCAGCCGGCGTACTTGTGCCAACCCCAGGTTCGGTGGGCAGCTTCCACCTCTTGGTGAAAGAGGCCACAGTTATGACGGCCCACATACCACCAGATCAGGCACTGGCGTTCGCCACGGTTTTGCACTTCCTTACTTTTATTGCCGTCTGCTGCATACCGGCATTGGCATTGTTCTTCTATAACCGTTTTATAGTAAAAAAATAGAACCACTACCAAGCAACTCTTAGTATAGAAATCAGGAAATCGCAATGGAAACCCCGCTCAGTTTTGCCGCTCGTATCACAGCTAGCTTTGCCCTTGGCTGTCTCAAACCAAAGTCACGAGTATTAGATGTAGGATGCGGAGGGGGAGTAATTGCAGCGGCAATGATGAAAGGTGGCCTTTTGGTTACAGCCATTGACCCCAACCAAACAGCGGTGGAGAAAACCACTGCCTTGGGTGTTACTTGTTTCAATAGTGAACTAGAAAAATTTGAGCACGAAGAATTTGATGCCCTACTTTGTAGCCGCTCGCTGCACCATATGCAGCCACTAGACAAGGCAATTGCTGCCGCCCATCGTTTACTCAAGCCCAACGGCTTACTTTTGGTAGAAGATTTTGGCTACGAAAGAGTAGATCAAAAAACTGCAATCTGGCTCTTTAACTTGGCGCAATTAATTGCAGCTGAGCAAAGAACCGACAAAGCTCCAAAAGAAGTAAAAGAAGGGAAGCATCGCCATAGCTGGCTTACAGAAGAGCGCCACGAAAGCAATACACTAGGGGCAGGCCACGAACAATCAGAAGCGATAACAATTTGGCGTCATCATCACGAAGTCGACCATCACGTAAGCTCCTTCGAGCGAGTCAAGAACGCGCTACTAGACAAGTTTGAAATTATCGAAGAACGCAATGTGCCCTATCTTTTTCACTATCTTTGCGACCTTCTACCAGCCACTAAATCTGGTGCAATCAGAGCCAACCTAGTTTACAACTGGGAACGAGAATTGGCCCAAGTCGGCGGCATAGAAATGTGCGGATCTCGTATCATTGCCATCAAGTCTTAAATCTTGCTCTTACGCTTCTCGACAGCATTGACGATTTTCGGCTGCATAGCCTCAAAGAACTTGCCATAGTCTGTGGGCAAGTGATTAAAAACAGCGGCAACCTGCACTCCATCAGCAAGGTGACAGACGAAGCTCGCTGTGCCAAAAGTAAGAGCGCCACTGTGGGCCCACTGACCGCTCTTAGGGTCAAAATTCCAGCCTTTAGCGTAATACGAACCTGATCTATTCTTCTTTTTCTTACCCTGCTCACCCTTCTCACCCGGCTGGCCTTGCGCCACTTCAGGCGGTGCCACCATCAAACTGATGGTCTCAGGATTTAAAAGTTTACAGGTACTATTGCTGCCATCAGCTGCAGCAATAAATTTGGTCAGGTCCTCGGCTGTAGCTAGCCAACCACCATGAGCGTCCATTGCTTCCTGGGAAAAACTCGAACCATAAGAAGCAGCTACTTGCTCTGGCTCCGCAGCATACACAGACCAACCTCTATTGTCCGTTCCACTATCACTATTGCCAAGATCGTCATAAAAGACCTCTTTGGGAGACATCTCCACTAAACGGGTATGCCCAAGAACCATATTAGAAGCCCCGGCTGGGTTCAGAACATTCTTTTTGACATAAGTCTCATAGTCCTCTCCGCTTACTTTCTCGATGATGCGACCGAGCATGTTGTAGCCAAAATTGGAGTACTCATATTGAGTAGCAGGGTCACGATCTAATGGTTTAGTCAGCCGATAGCGCACAATTGCCTGCGCTGAAGCTGGTTGCGGCAAGCTATACTTTTGCGCGGCCAGACGCAGATACTCAAACTGGGGATCACCCTTCGCATTAGAGAAACCAGCGGTATGCTCCAGTAACTGGCGCACAGTAACTGTCTGTAGCTTGGGGTCAAAAGGCTCACCAGCAGCAGGCTTATAGTCTTTCAATATATCCAGAGCTTTATCGTCAACTTTCAACTTACCTTGTTGCACCAGAGTCATTATCGCCACTGCGGTAATCGGCTTAGAAGAACTAGCAATGCGAAAAAGCGTATCGCAACTAGTATCAACTTTGCGTTCTTTGTCGGAGAAGCCAAAGGCCTTAGAGTAGACAAGTTGACCATGTTTGGCCACAGCTAGTTGCCCAGCATAAATGCCATTGCTCTTCATTACCTTAAGCATAATTCGATCAAGTGCTTCAAGCTTGCTTGAGCTAAGACCACTGCGACTTGTCACCGGTAAACTCACTCGCTCATTCTCGGGAGCAGCGATTGCCTCAGAGGGAAGGCTAGCAGACAAGAAGGCAACAGACAGAACAGCGGCTGCAATCCTCGCATAAATGCTCATTTACTTTGTTTCCTCATACTTGTGCTTGATTTTCTCTTAATCGGCTGGCATTGACGACAAAAATGGCTAGAGCGGCCGTTCAGTTTAATACGTTCGATGGCACTGGAACAATGGCGACAGGGCTGACCTTCACGACCATAGACCCAAGCCAAATTTTGATAGTTGCCGTTGACGCCACTACTATCGGTGTAATCTCGCAAAGTTGAACCACCTGATTCAATAGCACGACTAAGCACTAGCTGAACATTCTCAACTAGCCTAATCAGCTGTTCAGGTGTTACTTTGCCGGCCGCTATGGTTGGATGAATACCGGAGAGAAACAGCGACTCATCTGCATAAATATTACCCACACCAGCGAGAATACGTTGATCAAGCAAAGCCGTTTTGACGGCCTGAACCTTGCCGCTGAAAGCGCTAGCCAAATGAGCACTAGTCAACGACTCAAGGGGCTCAACCCCTAACAACGCTAAGCCAGGAATGACATCTTCGAAGGTCTTCCCCTTAGCTTTGAACCAAAGTCGCCCAAAAACACGCATGTCCTCAAAGTGAAGCTCACGACCACTGGCCAGCAGAATGCGTACCCGCAGAAACTGTGGCTCTCTGAGACTCTTGGTGGTTGTAGACCCACGCACAAGAAGTCGCCCCGACATACGAAGATGACAAGCCAAGCCAGCACCGCGATCAAGCTCGATTAAAAGATACTTTCCCCGTCTTAAGACTTTGCCAAATTTATGACCGGGTAGTGAAGCAACAAAGCGCTCAACCTCAGGATAGGCAATCGAGGCATCACGCAGTACTTCTACCGCCACAATTGCATCGCCAGCCAAAGCTAATTCCAATCCGCGTCTTACTGTCTCTACTTCAGGCAATTCAGGCATTAAGTATCTCTAGCACTCAACAAATCTAGCATGTAACATTTTTAGCCTGGAGCGAAGAAAAAGGCAGCTCCCAGAATGGCATATACAGCCAGCAATTGCACTCCTTCAAGCCAATTGCATTCACCATCTGTGGCCACAAACGAAAGAATAATCACCGAAACCACAATAGCCAATATTTCTATCTCAGAGAAGCAAAGATCCATCGGTCTGCCGATAACGTGACCAGTAAATACAATCACGGGAGCTACAAATAGAGCGATTTGAGCCCCTGACCCCAAGGCAATATTGATGGCAAGATCCATTTTGTTTTTGGCCGCCATAAGAATTGCAGTGCTGTGCTCAGCCGCGTTACCGACAATGGCCACTAAGATTACACCAATAAATATGTGACTCAAACCGAGAGTGACTGCAGCTTCTTCGACAGCGTGAACGAGATATTCACTAAGAATAGCAACGCCTACTGTCGACATTAAAAGAATAATAATGGCAGTGCGCACACTCCAGCCACCAACGCCGAGGTCTTCACCTTTGTCATCGTCAGAGGCCTGATAAAGCTGTTTGTGGGTCTTGAGGGCAAAAACCAAACTCAATATATAGGTTACAAATTGCACTCCTGCAATCCACAGCGCCAAATTATAATCACCATGGCCAATATGATGTCTATTGGCTAACTGACAGACAGCAGGAACGGTCAAGCTAATGGCAGCTAAAGCTAGTAAAGTTGCCGAAGTCGAAGCGGCTGTACGATTAAAATACTGGGTGCGATATTTGATACCGCCAGCCAATATGGCACCACCCAATACAAGCAAGACGTTTCCTATGATTGAGCCTGTAATCGAGGCTTCGACTACATCGATCAAACCAGCTCTTAGAGCCGATATAGCAATAATCAATTCGCAAGCATTGCCAAAAGTAGCATTGAGCAGCGCACCCGCGCCAGAGCCAACTTTGTCAGCCAAGACCTCGGTAGCCTTTCCCATAATGCCGGCAAGTGGAACAATCCCAAGACAGGCTGCGAAGAAAATGATATGAGCGGGCCAGTGCAAATAAGCACCGATGATCGGCAGAGGAACAAAAATCAGAAAGATGTTGAGAATGTTCTCAAGGGAGAATTTCATCGATTAATTTACCGGCACCATATTTAATACCAAAACGCAGAGCAGAAGTGATTATTCTTTATTCTCGTGTGTAATCTCTTCAGAGATATCTTCGAACTTGTCTCAGTCTTACCCGAAATTGCTCTAACTACACCTAGCTTGACTTCAACACCTTGTACTTTTCCAGAAGGCGATAGCGATTTTCTCGACACACGCCTTGATACACGAACTAATACACGAACTAATACACTATAGGAATGATGGTCTCGTTTAAAGACAAGTGTCCAAATAATTTTGCCGGCCAGCGGTACTGAGAAAAAATTAAGTGGCTCTGCCCCCCCCAAATTGACCATATCGTTTCGATATCGGAGTTAACATATTGCAACGACAGGAGACTGTCGACTGGAATTGACTTGACCGATTCGCGGGAAATGCTGTAAAGCCCCTAAGAACGCCAAGCCTTCCAGAGAAAGTCTATAAGGTTCAACACTCAGGGGGTAGCAGTGATGGTAGCGGTCAAGTCGGCGAAAGTGCCGACAATGGAATGCGAAACCGAACACTTTTTGATGGCCCAAAGACAACTCGACGAAATCGCCGAGGAAATGGGTCTAGACAGAGAGCTTCACGAGCGCTTGCGTTACCCCAAGAGAGCGCTGATTGTGACTGTGCCGGTGCGCATGGATGACGGAACAGTTAAGTCATTCACTGGCTACCGGGTTCACCATGACGTCACCCTTGGACCAGCCAAAGGGGGCATCCGCTTCCATCCAGAGGTAAATCTGGGCGAAGTTTCATGCTTAGCCATGCTTATGACCTGGAAATGCGCCCTCATGGGCCTTCCTTATGGTGGAGCCAAAGGCGGTATTCGCTGCGAACCATGGAAGCTTTCAATCGGTGAAAACGAGCGACTCACCAGGCGCTACACCTCCGAAATCATTAATTTGATTGGTCCAGACAAAGACATCCCGGCTCCTGACATGTACACAAATGAGCAGACTATGGCCTGGATAATGGATACCTACAGCATCAACGTCGGTCATACCGTGCCTTCTGTGGTGACTGGTAAGCCAGTCTCGATCGGTGGCTCTTTCGGCCGTACAGAGGCCACTGGTCGCGGTGTAGCTTATTGTGCCAGACGGGCTGTGAGCCACTATGGCATCAAAGGCGATTCACCCACTGTAGTTGTTCAAGGTTTTGGCAACGTTGGCTCTATTGCAGCAAAATTGCTACACCAAGCTGGCTACAAAATTGTTGGTGTTTCCGACGTCCATGGCGGCATCTACAATCCAAAAGGTATTGATATTCCAAGATTGTTTGCTTATCTGTCAGAAATGGGCAAGGTGGAAGGCTTCACTGGCTCAACCCCAGTAAGCAACAAAGATCTGCTTGAACTTCCTTGCGATTTGCTCATTCCAGCAGCCCTAGGTGGCCAAATCACTGAAGAAAACGCCAACAAACTCAACTGCAAAATTGTAGTTGAAGGCGCCAATGGACCAACTACCCCAGAAGCTGACTTGATGCTTCATGAGCGCGGCATTATTGTCATTCCTGACATTCTTGCCAACGCTGGCGGCGTCACCGTTAGCTACTTTGAATGGGTACAAGGCATGATGCACTTGTTCTGGAGCGAAGACGAAGTCAATCAACGTTTGGAACAAATCATGGGCAGAGCTTGCGATCAAGTTTTGGAACTAGCAACCAAGAGCAAATTGAGTGTAAGAATGGCAGCTTTGCGTATCGGAGTTTCACGAATTGCCGAAGCGAAGCGCTTGCGCGGGCTTTATCCATAACACAAAGGCCCTAGCGACTGATAAAGGCACTGGTCATAATAAGGCCAGTGCCTCTTTTTTCTTGATTTCTGATTTACCAAGTCTAATATGTGGCACAGATAAGATACGAGGCCTATCGATTTGGCCGTTTATAAGTCTATTGGTAATCACATGTTCTCATCGCGTTCTCAAGCAGGGAAACAAAATACACCAGCACCGCGAAATTTTCGCCTGCCTAAGCAATCGGTTGTACCTAACTACACCGATATTCAATTCTTGGCCCAAGAAGCTAACAAGCAGGCAGGCAGGCAAGTTGAGTTACCATTTTCGGTCACGGAAGGCTCTCAAGAATTCGTTGTCACTGTAAAAGTTGACCAAAGCATCTCAATGGATCCAATCTGGACTTTGACTGCCGTCACTTCCAAGGGCCACCAGCAAATCTTCCAGCATCCAGAACCTGACCTCAGCATGGTCACCAATCTAGTGATGAGCGGCTGCGGCTGCGATCTGTTCGCAGACAACATATCCACAGAACAGATGATGGGCCGCGATACAATCTCGAACCTCAACCCCATCGGAACTCAATCACAAGAAGTGGCTCCAGTGGCAAACCACCAGAGCCACTCGCAAGAAAACGAAGTGGTCTTCGATGCACCAAAACCAGGAGTTAAGGCCACTCTTGAAGGCGACCTGACAAAAATGCAAGCGCCGAACCTTTTACAATCTTTAGCCATGGCAAAAATGACAGGCCGACTAGATGTAAAAGACAAACAAGAATCTTGTCGTGTCTATTTTAACGATGGCACAGCCGTTCACGCCGAGATGAAAGAGGCCGTAGGCGACACCGTATTGATTGAGTTAGTGACATGGACCGCTGGTGAGTTCAGATTCTGGCCTGACGAAAAGAGTACACAGACCACAGTCAAAAGAAGACTGGACGCCATGCTCATGGAAGGTGTGTCACTACTAGACCAAAGTCAGTATCTTGATTCAGCCGGTCTTAAGCTAGAATCGTGCCTAGTTAAACGCAATGCCATTATCTCAGAACAAGAGTTTACGGCACGGCTACAAAAAGGCGCACCAATCGCCCTGCAACCGCAAATAGATTTTTATGAGCTGATCGACAATCACAGTCAATTTTTCGATATTCTAGCCAAACGCCCCATGCGCAAACCAGAATATGTGCCAATACTCTTCAACTTGATCAGTTGCGGACTAGTGCAAGTAACTGACCAACAGGCTCGTTCAGCCGGTCGCGGCCTCGGTATTGATGAAGGAACCCTACAAAGTGTCAATAAATCACTGATTCGCCAAGAAACCGATATTCTCACTTATCCTGCTTTTCTCTACTTCCTGCAGCAAGAGTATTTACGCTACGAGTATTTCAACTTCCCATTCTCACTTGTTGTCTTCAGCCTCGGCCATAGAAAAGGGGGAGCCACGGGCCCAGTCGAAGCATTGCAAACCCTCGCGGTAAAAAGAGCAATGCAGAGAATTAGCCTTGTGAAAAGACCAATTGATATGCTTGGCCACTACGAAACTTTTGACTTCGGTTTGATTCTGCCAAACTCCAACGCCAAGGCAGCAGGTGCATTAGCGCACCGAATCGTAGACGTCTTAAGGGAAGCTCCGCTCACCGCAGACATGGATCCTAAAGGAATGGTGTTCGCCTTCGGTGTAGCCGGAGTGCCGGAAGACAGCCAAGAACTAGACAAGCTGCTCAGTGCAGCCAAAGGCGCCCGCGACATGTCCAAGACAACACAACGCATTGTTCTTGCCCGTGATGTCACAGGAAGCTAGGTTCAAGGGCTTTACACTACGAAGCCAGTATTTATTACGAGGCTAGTATTACATAACAAGATTAGATCTACAGCCAATCGCTTGACATCACCCTGGGCTGAGCTAATATAGAGTTCTCGCTCGTCTTTAGCGGGTCTTTCTTTTAAACATAGCAAATAAACTCTAGTAACTTCTGGCAGGTGACAGAATGCGGCACTTCGGTGACTCCGCACAACCTAATAGTAATGGCATGGCCGCCGCAGACACGCAGCTCACGGCAGTGCCAAAGAGCGAGTCAGTCGGCAATCTTGCTCGTTTTATTCACGATCAGTTTAGCCCAGCCAATCGCTACGACCTAAATGTGCCATCACCCAATGAAGGCGCTAGTGCTAGCAATGCCTGGGGTAACGGCTGGGGCGCAGGCGAAAGAGCCCGCAAGCAAAATCAAGAAGCAGCAAAACTAGTAGATTCAGCAACACTGCCAGCACTGTCATTCGCTCCTAGTGAACGCCACGGTCAGCGCCCCGAGCAACTTCCAGAGCAATGGGCAGCACCGGAAAAGAAAAAATTTGTAGAACCAAAAGCTCTAGGCAATCTGTTCAGCCCCGCGCCAGAAAAAAATTTGTATGTGAATGGTGACAGAGAACAAAGTAAAGAAGTCTTTGCCGCTTCAGTCATGGAAGATTTTCGCAATCCATTCAAGAGTATGCAAAAGCTGTCAGTGCCGGCAGATGAAACCAGGGCCGAGCAAATTGCAGCACGCGATGTCGCCTTTGAAGCCGCAAATTGTTATCAAACCATTCAAATCAATCCGCAAGAAGGTTCTACAAAAACGATAACAACACTTAGTGATTTATCTTCTTCCAGAATACATATCAAATCGCTAGACGGCTCTTCTACAACTTACACAGACCGGCTCGGAAGGCCAATTAGCGAAAGTCGTTTTGATGCTAGTGGCAAACTAATCGCTGAAACCACTTCACAATTCGACAACAATGCCAATGGTGCCATCCCAACAAAAAAAATAATTAGAACAGCCAACGAAACAACCGAGATTAGCCTAGACAGCAGAGGTATGGTTATAGCTAAAACCACCTTGCCTTATTCTGATTTGAACAATGCCTGAGGATTACAGCAAAGCATTTAACAACATTACTATTTCTCTACACCAAGGGGATATCACTAAAGAAATAGTAGAGGCCATAGTCAATGCAGCAAACTCCTCTCTTATGGGCGGGGGTGGCGTTGATGGTGCAATTCATCGCGCCGCTGGACCAACTGTTTTAGAAGAATGCAAACAAATCAGAGCTATGCAAGGCCAGTGTTCTCCAGGTAATGCCGTCATTACTGGTGGTGGCAGGCTAGCAGCACAATATATCATTCATACCGTAGGACCGATCTGGAGAGGAGGTACTACTAATGAAAGTCAAATTCTCAGCAATGCCTACAAAAACTCGTTGCAGCTTGCCGTCGACAATCAAGTCTCCTCCATCGCCTTTCCCTCAATCAGCACCGGTGCCTACGGCTATCCGCTAGCTGAAGCAGCCAAGGTAGCGATTTCTAGTGTTGCTAGCTTTATAGCAGCCATAGATCAAAACACTGAACTGAGACAGGTACGTTTTGTATTATTTGATGCTTTTACATACAATGCTTACAAAGAAGCACTGGCCAACATATAAGAGAAGAGAGCAAACCACTCGGGTCACGGTGACAGAGGAGTTAGCCGAGCTAACTAAGACTTGCCCTAATTATTCGTCGTCAAGGTCACGTTTGTAACCACGCTTACCGCCGCGCTGTTGCTTCTCGCGCTTGCTGCCTTTTTTGTAGCCGCCATCATCGCCCCATTCATCTTCTTCAACTACGGTGCGCCGATTCTGCCTATTCTTTCCGGCATTGCGACCCCCATTATTATTGCCCCCTTCAGCAACATAAACCTGTGGTTCATAAGTAACTGGTGGATCGCTGGCTACCTCTTGGCGTGTGACTATTTCTGGCGGTGTAACGACTTCTGGCTTGGCAGCTACTTCTAGCTTGGCACCGTCAGGTTGAACCAACCCTTGCTCGACGAGGCGAGCAGTGAAGTCTTGGGGTACAGGTTGCTTCAGCAGATCAGCTAAACCTTGTGAGATAGAGGCATCCGTGGGTGGCTCGAGAGTCACTGGAGCTTCCTGTAGTGGTTTAACTACTTCAGCAGCTGGTTCAACTACTGGTTCGAGGCGTTCAGCTACAGGCTCGTCAGCAGGGCGAGAATCTTGCTCAGCCTGCTTGTCTGTGCCCTTGGGCCTGAAGTTGTTTGGCTCTGCGCCTCGCAAAGGCTGTTCTGCCCTGGGTCTCTCTTGCGGGCTATCGCCGCCACGGTTACTGCGGAAATTACCACGACCACCGCCTGGTCCGTTGCGATCAAAACCACGACCAGCAGCAGCACCGAAGCCACCTGGAGTTTCAGGACGAGGATCGCGAATCTTACCCGAAACCATATCTGAAATTATCTGCTGAGCCCGCTGCCAACCAGGTTCGCTTTGAGGAATCAAGCGATTGACAATGGAAAGAGCAAAGGCTTCGTTAGTCTCACGAGCAGTGTCGTGATAAGCGGCATCTTGCCCTTTCTCTCTTGCTTTGTTGGCACTCTGATTAGACTTGTTACCAAATTGAATTGCATCTAGCAGCCCTCGAACATCTTCAAGCGAGCCAGTGCGAGGCACCACTAAATTGAGCAGTTCAGTATGCTCCGGTGCCGAGGTAGTAGGGTCTAATTTAGTGAGAATGTTCTTCACTGCAAAATGGTTCTGCGTGCCCAATTCAAGCAGTCGGTTGACTAGTTGCGGATTGGCAGCAGTATTTTGCATGTCGATAGCCAAATCAAGAACATTCAAGCGATCAGATAGTTGATTGTTAACAGGCCGCGGCGGACGATATCTCGCACTTTGCATTTCTACCATGCGACTAGCCTCAAGCCAGTTGGCAAGGTTTTGATCGAAGCCGGGACGATACTCATACTGACCACTACCATCAGTAGCTAAAGTCGAATAGCGCTCACGGAGACTTCTTAGATAAGTACTAGGTAATGCTTCTTTCAACACAGCTAAATTATCAACCGGTTTGCCAGCGGTTTCAGGATTCATGCCATTTCGAGTTTGGATGCGCTCATAGGCAAGCTGTAAGCGATTACCAATGTAGGACAACTCAGCTTCTGAAATAGGTCCAGGATCCGTTTTTTCTGGAGCAGCAAGAAATTTACGTATTGTGGGAATGTCAATTTTGGCATGATCGGGGTCACTTATGGCATCGCGCACTTCAGCACGATTTAGCACGCGTCCGTTACCTATATGCATCAGCGCTAAATTATTCACATCAGGATGCATGCCAGGCTGATTTGCAGGTCGATAAGCATGAGCTAACCAATCAGCAAAGTCAGCATCACTCATCTTGCCTATGTATTCACTGAGAATGGTGCCTTTGACGACCTTAGCAGTGCCTTCAGCTTGTTGAAATTCTTTGATCAGAACCTCAGGACTGATGACAGCTCGACCGCCTTGATGTGTAATAGCGGCCTCAGGGTTCTGCTCAAGGCGCTCAGCTTGCAAGCGAGCCGCTGCCTGGCGGTCACCAGCAGCTTGATCAGCACTATATTCTGTTCTTTGTGCCTGAGCCAGAGCCTCGGGCTGGGCTCTCACTGTTGACTCAACGGCTGGAGTAAGCTCAGGCGCAACCGCCTCGTCTCCATCAAAAGCACGGCGTCCAGAGGCTGCTTCAAGTTGCTCTAACAAGTTGGGCGTCGTAACGCTGCGCTCGGGGAATTTGCTGAGAATACTGGTATGCAGCACAGCATCAATCACAGCTGCATGAACACCAGAACGAGTCTGATTGCCATAGGCTTCCATCAGTTTTGTGAAACCGGGGTTTTCATTGACCCACTGTTTAACGCTCTCCCTAAATTGCAAATGCTCAGCAGCACTGGTCACAGGCATTTTCATTAAGGCACCGAATGACAATTTTACTTCTTGCGGAATTGGGTCGGTGTAACGATCGACTTTATTAATAACCCGCACTAGATTGCCAGAACCAGCATAAGCTTCTTGCACGATCTGATTAACTTCACGATCACCAGCCAATTCTGTCACCATACGCAGTGGCACCTCGGCACCACGACCCTGACCGTAGGCGTAATCAAGAAGCTTATAAACATCAAGCGGACTAGCATTGTTCTTAGCGGCTGCCTCGGCTAGTTGAACTCCTTCCTTAAGAGTGGCAATGCTTTCGGGCGAACTTCTAAAGGCTTCTTTGATCAACTTTTCCATAGGCACATTGCCTAGGTCTTTAGCCTGCTCTGCCACTTTAGCCATAGCGACACTAACCGAGCGACCATCTCCGGCAGCGTGCTCAAAGAACGCCACCACATCTTCAGGGGTCGCTCTATAATCTACAGCCTTGCTAGCCAAAGTCACACTTTGATCAAAGTTAGCTCTCTGACTCTCGCTAACTTGATGTGTGCGAGTATTTGAAAAGCTATCGGGACTTTGCACAAGTTCGTTGAGCTTTACGTCGGCTACTGGTTCAGCAACTGGCTTAACCTCAGCCAGTGGTTCAGCAGTTCGTTCAGCGCTGACGGGCACATCCTTGACCGTAGTCTCCCTAGGTACCACGGCTTCGGCAGACACATCAGATTTGAGCGGCTCAGCTGTTGGCTCAATTTTAGGCGGCGCAACTTCTTCACCAGCAAAAGCACGTCCAATCTTTCCTTGCGACTCCAGCGGCCTATCTGCCGGCGCCCCCAAACTAGGCTTTGCGGCAAAATGCATAGCCGTAGCACCGCTGGCACCAGCAGCACCATCAGTGATGGCTTGAAGGGCACCACGTTTGAGTATACGAGAAATATCGTAGCCACCAGCAAAATCTTCGGAGTCTTTCTGGCGCATGAACTCATTAGTAGCACCAGAGCTAAAGCCAAAAGTTGCCCCCATACCAGTGTTAGGAAGAAGCTGACTTTCGTTGACAAATTTACCCAGCTTAGAAGCGGCCATAGATTCGGCAATTGCAGTGCCTTCGAAGAGTTTCATGCCAGCTTTGCTCATTCCAGAGAAGGCACCATGAGCCCCCATAAAGAGACCGGCATCCATAACCATGGCTTTGCCATCGATAGCAGTGCTAAAGGTTTTGCCAATACCAGCAGCAAAACTATCGCCTGTCAGTTTGCCCTGCTCGTTCAAATAAGTAGAGCTGGTCAAGCCACTCTCATAAACACGAGAGCTAGCCCCCAAGGCCATGCCCTTTAGGCCGACACCCATATACCGGGCTGTGACAGTAGCAGCGTCTGCCGGAGCAAGGGTGAAACTTTTTGCCCCTACATAATCGAAAGTCTTCTTCAGGGCGAAACCCTTGAGGCCTCCCATGGCGAGGTTTACGGAGGCCTCGCCGGCTGTATCTTTGGTATGAACCGAATCTAGGCCATAAGCGACAATAGAACCAGCCAGCATAGCGCGAGACTTCGCCCCAGCAAAGAGCGGCACAGCCTTAATGAAACTGCCTGCATAAAAATCAACTTCGTTCTGCGACTTAACGGCCTGTTGATCACCTTGAACAGCTTGACGAATTTCATCGCGTAGACCGCTGTTGGCTGGTAGCACACCCTTAACAGCTTGACCTTCAGCTTGCAGCTTCAACTGTTTGAGTTGCTCCAAAGACTGTGTGTCTTTGTCATAAACAAGGTGCACCAACCTGTCGAGCACCGACTTGTTGTCGGCAGCCTCTTGATGCATATCAATTTGCTTGTTGAGCGACGCCAAAGAACCATCGCCTGCTCCAGCTTTGTCGAACTTAGAATTTAGAATTTCAGGATTTTCAGGCATACCAGTTGCGGGATAAGGCTTTCGACTGTGGGGCAGTCTACAATTTACCGTTAGAGATTACGTTTTCAGGAAGACGTCAGCAATGGGGAAGCTCCCATGCTTCTATACTCTACATATGTATTACCTACTGTACCCACATCTGCGAACGTTAAATCTGGCAGAGAGCCGGGCATAGTAAGCCTAGTCAGCTTTTTACTGAAAGGACCAACCTAGCCACAATGGCCAAAATCCTATTAGTTGAGGACGAACCGGACTTTTCAATTCTGATCGCGCAGCTTTTGGCGTCTGAACACCACACTGTTGAAATCGCCACCAGTGGCGAGTCAGCCCTAGAACTTCTGGCAGTCTATCACTTTGATTGCCTAATTCTCGACTGGAACCTCCCCGGCATCAGCGGGCTAGAGGTCTGTCAAAAATTCAGAGCAAAAAAGGGCCTAACCCCAATTTTAATGTTGACCGCTCGTCAGCACGTGGACGACAAATCTGCGGGGCTAGATTCAGGCGCAGATGACTATTTGACGAAGCCATTCGAACTGAAAGAACTGTCCTCTCGAGTAAGAGCGCTGCTTCGTCGGCCCACTAGTTTCCAGGGCACAAGCCTCAAGGTAGGCAAGCTTGAGATGGACGTCAACAATTTTAAGCTCACAAACCATGGCAAGGAAGTTCAGCTGCTGCCGAAGGAATTTGCCTTACTTGAGTTTTTTATGCGCCACCCCAATCAGGTCTTTAGCCCAGAAACATTAATTGACCGAGTTTGGGCCTCTGACCACGAAGCTTCCCCTGAAACTATCCGCACCTATATAAAGCGCCTGCGCAAGAAACTCGATGTCGAAGGCAAGCCATCTAATCTGTCGACCGTCCACGGCGTCGGCTACAAATTTGATCCGCAGATGGATTTGACTGCGGGATAAAACTAAACCGATATCGCTCTAACTTGGATCCACCAGCAAAAACTAAACCGATATCGCTCTAACTTGGATCCACCGGCCAAAACTAAACCGATATCGCTCTAACTTGGATCCACCGGCCAAAACTAAACCGATATCGCTCTAACTTGGATCCACCGGCCAAAACTAAACCGATATCGCTCTAACTTGGATCCGCC
>JAUYRX010000018.1:0-34222 GCA_030696635.1 Candidatus Melainabacteria bacterium | reverse complement strand
CAGTGAGAAAAGTGGAACCGATATCGCTTTGGCTCCGCAGTGAGAAAAGTGGAACCGATATCGCTTTGGCTCCGCAGTGAGAAAAGTGGAACCGATATCGCTTTGGCTCCGCAGTGAGAAAAGTGGAACCGATATCGCTTTGGCTCCGCAGGGAGAAAAGTAGAACCGATATCGCTTTGGCTCCGCAGTGAGAAAAGTAGAACCGATATCGCTTTGGCTCCGCAGGGAGAAAAGTAGAACCGATATCGCTTTGGCTTCGCAGTGAGAAAAGTGGAACCGATATCACCGCATTGCGGCCGTGAACAGAGTCAGGCCGATATCGCTCTAACTCTCACAAAAAAATTCTTCCATCGTTGAACCAAACTCGACTTGCCGACGTTTATATATTTGTAGGCATGGAGTGCTCATAATGAACAACACCGAAAGTCAAGAGGCTGTCTTTGCTAGGGCCTGGAAAGCCTTTCAACAGGCTGTAAAAAACGATAACGCTGCGGCTGATATGATCTATCGCTCTCTGCGTTCCGACGGGCGCATCAAGTGCTCGTGCTCTAAGCCGAAAATTACAAGAAAGCGCGGCCAACGTTTCTATCTATGTATGAATTGCAAAAAGAAGTATTGGTTTACTTCTGGTACTTTATTTGAAGGAGCCTGCCGTCTTCGCGCCTGGCTAGCAGCTGTATGGTTTAAAGAAAGTGGAGTCGCCATTAGCTCATCAGCTCTAGCGAAGCTTCTTGATATTGCCCAGAGCACAGCTTTGAACATGCAAAAGAAAGTTAGTCTTGTTCTATATCGGCAAATGGATGACAACACCTCATCCCTTTCTATCGAAAGGCTTATCGATTCAATCATCAAACGTAGTAAAGATACTCCTGCTTCTTGCCACCCTAGCGCTGAAGTTGAGCTAGAGAGAGAAGCCGATGGCAGCTCTTTGGCTGGCGACGCAGATGATCAATTCGCCATGCCTATGAGTATTTCAGCGCCCCTTGCAGGTCAAATTATTTACTTCCTTCGTCAATATTTTCATGGAGTGAGTCGTAAGTATCTACAATTGTATGTTGTTGCTTTCTGTTGTTTTCGACCAGAAAGTAAATGGGAAAAGCGCACTATCTTGCGCGCTTGTTTGCAGCATCCGCCCATAAAGTATGGTGAGCTATTGGAGTTTTCGTCACCGAGCCTTTTAAAGGTAGAAGGATTTTGAAGCTAGGCTGAATTTGAAGCTAGGCAGAATCTAAAGCTAGGCAGAATTTAAAGCTAGCTTGCCCTTGAAGCTAAACTGAAATCACAGCTTGTGTGATTCTAGGGCATGGGTGGTGCAAACAATTGTTCTATATCGGCCTGGGTAATCTCTGTTGGCAGTGAGTTGTCATCGCTGTATAGATTTTCTGCTAGATGCCTTTTAATTTCTTGCAAAGTCAAGATTCGCTCTTCGATTGTGTCAGAAGCAATCAACTTGAAGACGAAAACTGGTTTCTTCTGGCCGATACGATGAGCTCTGTCGGTGGCTTGATTTTCCACAGCTGGATTCCACCAGGGGTCATAGTGAATCACTGTGTCTGCTGCTGTTAAGTTTAAACCGGTGCCTCCGGCTTTTAGGCTGAGCAAGAAAAGTGGTATCTCGCCTTCTTGAAATTGCTTAACTGGAGTGGCTCTGTCTTTGGTGCTGCCTCTGATTTGTACGTAGGCAATCTTGCGTTTTGTTAGTTCTGGAATAATCAGGTCGAGCATACTAGTGAACTGTGAAAACAGTAGAATCTTTCTGCCTTCTGCAACGAGTTGTTCAAGCATGAGCAGAAGTAATTCAAGTTTGGCTGATTCTTCCACTCTTTGGGCCGAATTGAGCGGCAGTAGGCGCGGATCGCAGCAAGTCTGTCTGAGTTTGAGCATTGCCTCTAGAATAACCATTTGGCTTCTGGCTAGGCCCTTTGTCTCTAGCGCTTCTTTTACTTTGTAATACATGGCTACGCGCATTGTTTCGTAGAGATCTCTTTGGGCTCCGCTGATCTCTACTTTTTTGATGATGATGGTCTTTTCTGGAAGATCTTTGGCAACATTTTCTTTCTTTCTTCGCAGTAGAAACGGCCTGATTCGCTCTGCCAGTTTTTTCTGCACGCCCTTATCGCCTTTCTTCTCAATGGGGGTGCGGTAGTTGTCTCTGAAGCTTTGGCGATCACCAAGAAAACCGGGCATGAGAAAGTTAAACTGCGACCAGACTTCGCCCAGATTATTTTCTACTGGTGTACCGGTGAGACATATTCTATAGTCAGCTTTGAGTGCCGTGACAGCCTTCGCCACCTGGGTGCTGGCATTCTTTATGAACTGAGCTTCGTCTAAGATCACGGCTTTCCAGTGTTGATCACACAGACTATTTAAGTCTCTATTGATCAATGGATAGGTTGTAAGAACAATATCAGAGCTAGGAATTCTTGAAAAATGACGCTGGCGTTCCGGGCCGTATAGGGGTGTTACGACTAGGGTTGGTGTGAATTTGGCAATTTCGCTTAACCAGTTTGGCAATACTGAGGTTGGGCAAACGATCAAATATGGCTTGCTTAGGCGATTTTCTTGCTTCTCTAAGAGTATATGTGCGAGAGTTTGTACTGTTTTACCTAAGCCCATATCGTCAGCAAGAATTCCGCCTAATTTAAACTCTCTGAGAAAATTGAGCCAGCATAGCCCCTCTATTTGGTATGGTCGCAAAGTCGTTTGCAGGTCTAGTGGCGGTTCGACTATTTGTATTTTTTCAAAGGCTTTTATTTGTTCTGTTAAACGCTGCATTTCGTCGCCAAAGACCCAGAGATCATTGCTCCCTGGAACGAAGAGCGATTTCGAAAGATCCATTAGCTGGGGCAGCGAAACGTCTGGTCCTATTCCAAGTTTGCCCTTCTTGTTGAAAAACTCTAGCAATGAGCCCACTATTGCTTTCACTCGCTCGGCAGGAAGTGCAGCAAATCGACCGTCTTCAAGCGGCGCGTAGACCATGCCGTGCTTTTCTAGTGTCTCTATTTTTAGCAGCGGATCCCATGGCTTTTTCTTCGTGGCCGGTAGATCAACGAATTTTGCCGAGCTAACGTCGGGCAGCATCATGAAGGCTTCTTGAATGATTGGCAGAAGTGCCACTCTTTTGCCGTCAACCATTATGCCCAGTTCAAGGTCGAACCAGAAGGTGGAAGTTTCCATGCAATTGAAAAACCACTCTTGTGGCACCACTGCTTCAAGACAAGCGCTTTCATCAATTTCAATTTGCCAACCGGCTGATTTTAGAGCGGGCAGGCCCGCGGCAATGAAGTCGAACCAGTCGCTGATGCACTTGCCACGAAAATGCAGTTGAGCTCGCCAATTGCCTTTCGTGCGGCCCGTGCTCACTAGTCCGAATTGCTCTAACTGAGTCAGGTAAAACTCTTCCATCGCGCGGTCTTTTTGCAGGATGGTGATCTTTTTACCCTCAATAATTTTGACTTCTGTTGTGTTGACTTGATTCAGTTCGTCGTCGCCGTAGTCGACGCCGAAAAACGCTTGTAAATCGCGTTCTTGAAAACCTGAAAAAGCTAATGCCGTTGCTGCATTACGGGCCATCGTCAATTTTAGCCTAGGCAGTGGTTTCGCTATTCTTGTTTCAATGAAATATTGTGATATCTTATTTGGTATTAAAGTATTGGTTGAGATTAAACTAGAATCTGAGGCGTGGATGGTCAATCTTTCCAGGGCGTGCTTCAGTTCACGCACGGCTAATTCTACTTCTGGTCCAGTCAGTGGTGGGCAGGTTAATACACTATCGATCAAGCTATCTGGTAGCTGGAGGTCAACTGCTCCTATGGTTGAATCAAATTCGTTGAGGTACCAGACAATTCCCGCACGGGCGACAATCTCGTTGACGTTGTCTGTTTCAATGCGCAGTTGTTGCTTGCCGTCTCTCAGTGCTTTCCAGCGCAAATGAGCCTCTTTTGATGGACCGATTTTGAGTGGAGCTGGAGCTAGGGTTTGAGCTGGAGCTTTAGTCGGGGTAGATGGCGCATTTTGCCAATAGCAGCGACCTGTGGCGACGATCATTTCAAGCAGCAGTTTGCTTAGCTCCTTAACGGCAGGAAAATTGTGCGTTGTGTTGTGATAACCACGGTTTCCGGTCATTAGCAGTTGGCCTATGTCGGCGTCAGCATCAGCCCACGCATTGTCAATTAGATAGCTGTGGGCCTTGTAAGCAAGTTTTTCTAGGCTGACATTGCCTGAGTTTCCCCAAACGTCATTTTCTAGCAATTCGACCATTCTGATTTGAATGGTCAATGCATGGTTCGTTGGTGCGTCCAGCAAATAGATAACTTTTACTCTTATTTTCGCTTCGGCGTTGCTGTCGTATGCACTTGTACTCTTTGAACTCGTGTGCTTTTCGCTTGTACGGGTTTGGCTATTTTCGCTCACCGTATTTTGCAAATCACCAATCCATGTTTCAAAATTTTTGCTGACAGCTTCCATGGCCGATTCTCTGGTTGTTTCTCTGGTTGTTTCTCCTACAGCTGTTGTGGTGCGTATCAGGTGCAATACCAGTGCAGCCGAGTGTTTGCAGAAGCCACCCATAGGACAGCTGCAGTGGGGCTGGAAAAGCTCGTCGGCTCTGCCTGTCAGCACTATTTCAACATCATAAGGTTCTGATTGTGAGCCCTTTACCTGTCCAAACAGTTTTTGTCGCGCGCTATCAAGGCTGGCGCCGCGCACTGCACCGTGCCGTTGGTATGAGCTACCGCGGCTGGCATAGGTTCGGCCAAAAAAGGCGTATACGTCTTTTTCTGTAACCATCTTCTACTACCAATTGCATTGCAAGACTTATATGACTTGCACGACTTGTAAGACTTGTAAGACTTGTACTACTTGAATACCAAATATAAGCGAAGGCAGACCGCTGTACAAGAATTAAAATTGCCCTGTCAATTTTCATGCAACTATCACTAATCTCAGGCCCTCAGCGTGTTATAAACAATGAGTAGTAAATTTTTGAACTTTTTCTGTGTCAAAAATCAAAGCTAATATAAACACTAAAGACGAATACTCAGAAATTCCCAACATAGATTCATGAATTTGCATATTGCCAGAGGATATATCGCTTGAAGGGCGTGACCCAAGAAGTCATTGCTGAAGTAAGGATGCGGGCTAGCATTCTGGAAGTTATTTCTGAAACCGTTGTGCTCAAGCGTGCCGGGAAAGAATATAGAGGCCTGTGCCCGTTTCACAATGAGAAGAGTCCATCATTCAATGTTAATCCAGACAAAGGAATATTTAAGTGCTTTGGTTGCAATGAAGGCGGCGATGTATTTGCTTTTGTGCAAAAACAGAAGGGCATTGATTTTATAGAAACCGTGCGCGACCTGGCACGAAAATATGGTGTCCAGCTTGTCGAGACTGAATCAGAGCGCAAAGAGTACGACCGACGCTCGCAGATTCTCATGCTCTACCAACAAGCTAGCGAATACTACATCCGTCTTTTGAAAGACCCTCAAGAAGGCATTGTGCCGCGCAAGTATTTAGCCGATCGTGGCCTCAGTGAAGAGACCATTGAGAAGTTCAAATTGGGCTATGCCCCCGATGCCTGGGACGGTTTGCTCAACTATTTAAGCCTAAGTGCCGGTGCATCTGCTAGTACCTTAGAAGAAGCTGGATTGGTGAAAAAGCGCGCTGAGAGCAGTGGACATTATGATCTCTATCGTAATCGTTTGATGATTCCTATCTGCGACCGTGATGGTCGTGTCATCGCATTTGGTGGCAGAACTCTAGGCGATGATCAAGTCAAGTATATAAATTCACCTGAATCACCAATATACACAAAGGGTCATAATCTCTTCGGTTTCAACTTGGCTAAAGACTCTATTAAAGAGCGAGACAGTGTCATCGTTGTCGAAGGCTATTTCGATGCTATAACTCCGCATCAATATGGTTTCACTAATGTCGTCGCCACTCTTGGAACTGCTTTGACTGAGCAGCAGGCCAAGCTGCTCGTGCGGTATACCGATAGTAAGCGCGTTTATCTTTCGTTTGATGCTGATGCCGCTGGTGCGCGTGCTATCGAGAGTGGTGGTGAAACTCTCAATCAGATAGCTGAAGGGGTAGGAATTGACCTCAAGGTCTTGAAGATTCCTGGAGGCAAAGATCCCGACGAGTGCCTGCGCTCTGGCCCAGAAGGAGTGGCAGCTTTTGCTCAAGCAATAGAAAAAGCTTCGACTATGATTGATTTTCGTCTAGAGCGTGCTGTCTCTGCCATAGATTTTAGTTCGCGCATGGGACGCATCGATGCTTCCAAGGCCGTTGTTCCTATTCTTGCTTCAATAAAAAATGCTGTGGCTCGGGGTGAGTATGTGCGCCAGTGGTCGCCGCGGTTAGGGTTGAGGGAAGAAGAAATTTTGTCAGACGTTGGTGAATATCGTCGCAAGAATCGCCTTGATCAACCTCAGGGCTATGGCCAGGCCGGGTTTAATCAAGGTGGGTTTAATCAAGGCTTTAACCAGGGTCAAGGCGGATTTAACGGAGGCCAGGGTGGATTCAAGAAGCCTCCGTTCAAGAAAGGCGACTGGAAGAAGAACAAAGATAAGAAGGACATCGCTGATGAGGAAGGCTTGCCGATGCCTGCCGGAGCTCGTGGCCACGGCATCGCGCGAAGTGCCCCTGTGCAGGGTTCTCTAGATGCCGAGCGCAGTTTATTGGCTCTTTATCTCACCTCTCGTGAAGATTACGACGTGGTTTACAACCGTTTGACCGAAGAGACCCTTTTGAACGCCCCACACCAGGAGATCAAGGAAGCACTGGAGGGCATTGGTTCGAACTTCAATACTATGGAAGATTTACAAACCAAATTGATGGACCGTGTGGCTCCAGTTCCGGTTACGGCTAGGGCTTTGGTCGACATTATTTACAAGGCCGAGGATTTTAGAAAACAAAAACCACCGGTTCAGGTTGTTTTGAAAGAATCCCGGGCAAGAATACTGAAGGAGCGGCTAGACCTCTTGTCAGCCGCTGTGCGAAGGGAAATGACAAGCGCTGATGAAAATGGCAGCGACCAGAGTACATTGCAGAGTAGAATGATGGAGCTAACGAAACTGGAGCATGAACTGCCAAAATTGGAGTCTCTCGAGCAAATCGAAGAATTCAAAAAGAAGATTGATACGTTTACTCCTGACAATTAAGTAACACCAGTGATGGAGACCCGCGTGAGTAAGGGCAAGGAAAAAGAAGACAGTTTCATTTCGAAACTAGACAAAATGGAAGAAGTCGGAAAGGAGCGTGACCGCGCTGGCCTAGAAGACTTGCTTGTTCCCGATGGCAGCGACGCTGATGAAGAGTTGCCTCTTCCCGCTGGGGCTCAAAACCGTGGCGATTTCATGCTTGAGGGCTTTGACGATAAAGTCGAAGGTGATCCTGAAGAGTTTGTAGAAGAAGTTTCTAAAGGCCTTTCTTCTGATGATCCTGTGCGCATGTATTTGCGTGAAATAGGTCGCATTCCGCTTCTCACCGCTAGTGAAGAAATCGAACTGGCTCGTAAGATTGAAATGGGTGGGTCTGAAGGTGCCATTGCCAAGCGCAAGTTGGTGCAGGCAAACCTTAGGCTGGTAGTTTCTATTGCCAAAAAATATGTCGGTCGCGGCATGCTCTTCCTTGACCTCATTCAGGAAGGCAATATGGGCCTCATTCGTGCTGCAGAGAAATTCGACCACGAACGCGGTTACAAGTTCTCTACTTATGCTACTTGGTGGATTCGCCAGGCTATAACCCGAGCCATTGCCGACCAGGCTAGAACCATTCGCATACCTGTGCATATGGTTGAGACTATTAACAAGCTCAAGAAGATTACTCGTCAGTTGGCACAAGACAAGGGTCGCAAACCAACTGAAGAAGAAATTGCTACAACAATGGAAATTAGCATCACCAAGCTGCGCGAAATTGTTAAGGTCGCTCAAGAGCCGGTGTCTTTAGAAACACCTATTGGTAAAGAAGAAGACAGCAAGCTCGGTGATTTTATCGAAGACAGAGAAGCCGAAACTCCGGCTTCCTCAGTTACTCAAGAATTGCTGAGAGAAGACATTATTGAAGTAATGGCTGGTCTCTCGCCGCGCGAAAGAGATGTCTTGAGGCTGCGCTTCGGCCTAGATGATGGTCGGCAACGTACACTAGAAGAAGTGGGGCAACTCTTCGGAGTTACTCGCGAACGAATTCGTCAAATAGAAGCCAAGGCCCTGCGCAAGCTGCGCCACCCCAACCGCAGCCGCCGCCTGCGGGAATATATAGACTAATTGCGGGAATATATAAACTAATTGCAGAAATACATAGACTAATAATGATCCTCTTCTGAGAGCCATTCGAGTATTTCGGGTGGCCTTCTTATTTCTTCTATGATTTCGTACAGGCTCGATGCCTCTTGGGCTGCTACATTTTTCAGCGGTAGTAACAGCACTGTCACTGTTAGTGCCTTTGAGCCCAGCTCGAGATGCACTTTGTCGCTTAGTTTTAGCTCGGTGGCCGATTTGGCCGGTCTATCGTTAACATACACCCGGCCTTGGTCGCAAGCCATTTGGGCAATGGTGCGGCGTTTAATCAGGCGTGAGACTTTTAGCCATTTATCTAAGCGCATTCGAACCTGGGTATTCTCTTGGGGTGGAGGGAACATTTACCTAGTAAGGTATTCACATATATTATGAACCGTTATCTTGAACCCTTTATCTTGAATTTTCCTTCGATTGGCGGGTGTATGACCATCAATAGAGCTCTTGCCGCTATCTCTGCTATCTCGGGTGTTTTGCTTGCACGCATGGCAGGACTGGGCCGAATTTTAGCAGGCGCTCTAGTTGTTCGTGTCGCTTGTATCGGAGTTTTTGCTTGCGCTTCCACCTTCGCAGTTGTGGACGCTACTTTATTTTGTGTCGCGCCTGCCTGTGCCGAAACTGTTGGAGTTGATTCTATCGAGAATTCCTTTCCTGCCAATACTAGTAATAGTAATACCGATAGTAAGCCCAGCAGTTCAGGAGAAGCTGTTTATACACCGGCGTCTAAAACAACAAGAATCGCGCCGCTTGGTAGCCCCTTGTCTGGCAGTGTGCGCGTCATTGATCAGGTGAGAACTCTTCGCTTGAAGCGTGCCGAATCGACCTCGTCGACAGCTGATCAAAGCCTAGGTCAAGGGGCGGGGCAAAACTCCGGGCCAAGCTTAGGCCAAAGCTCCGGGCCAAGCTTAGGCCAAAGCTCCGGGCAAAGCTCAGGTCAAAGTGGTGGCCTTGCCGATTCTGGATTACAGGCACTCTTTCCCTCCAAAGATTCATTCAATCCCCCGCCTTCTTTATCTGGATTTGCTGGAGCGGGGAGCGGATCTTCCTCTTCTGATTTCAACACAAGTGATCAAGTTAAGTCTAAGAAAAAGCACGCCTATATTTGGAATATGAGCCTGGCTGGCGGCTATTACGACGTCACTAATACTTTTCAGGGTGTTGTGCCTGGAGATAAGCTCTATTTGTATGGTGGATATATGGCTGACGGACACACCCCAGTGCCTTCTGGCCCAGTGCCAATGAACCATGGTGGCCATATTCGCTGGACCCCCATTATGGGTGTTCCTCCTGACTGACGGTCGCAATCTGTCAATTATTTGCAAGCTTGTTGGCTCGCTTGTTGCCACGCGGTTCTCAAGCTTGCCCCAACCTTACCCCATCGTTGCCCCAACCTTGCGCCAACCTTTCACCAAGCTTTCGCTTGTGTTACTGACCATTGCACACATTGCTCTTGATGCAGTGATATATTTTGGGAAATGTTCGAGTTGCTGTATGCTCTTGTTGAAATGTTATACAAAGAATCCCTGCTGCTTTTTGCCATATCTATAACTCTGAGTTTTGCTTTGAGCGCCTGTGGCGGTCATGAGCCAGCTGAATCTGCTGCTGGCCACGCCGCAAAGACTGCTCATACTGGCCCGCGAGTGATTGCGGTAACTCCTGAGGTCGCCAAGCGCATTGACCTGAAGACCGAAGTAGTTACTCTCCGTGATGTGGTTGTGCCCTTGCACTTGACCGGTCGAATAGAGCCTGACTATGGTCGTGAAGTTGATGTTAGTGCCCGTATTGCTGGACGCGTTTCAAATATTCTTGTAAGACCAGGTGCCACGGTAAATCAAGGTCAAGTGCTTGCCTTCATTGACAGCCCGCAGGTTAGTGACTTGCAGGGTGAGGCTGTAGAGGCCAAGTCCAAGTTAGCTATTGCTGAAGCACATGCTGAGCGTGAGCGCCAAATTTATGAAGAGCAGATTCACCGGCCTAAGGCTTTGCTTGAAGCCCAAGCAACTTTGCAGACTACCCAAGTGCAAGCTGAGCTTTCTGAACAGGAGTTGAAGAGGCAAGAAGACCTCTATCGTGAAAAAATTGCGGCGACCAAAGACTACGTCATTGCTAAAGCCAATTATGCTAAGGCGAAAGTAGCTTTTGAACAGGCCAAGACGGCTCTTGCTCGTGAAGAGCAGTTGTATAAAAATCGCGGATTGATGAAACGTGACTATCAGCTAACTCTGGCTGAAGTAACTAGAGACAAACAACATTTGGCTACTATCATCAAGCGTCTTGATTTTCTTGGTGCTGATAAAAAGATGACTCAGAACGTTCTGGCTACTGGCAATATTACTGGTCTAGTGCAAATTACAGCTCCAATCACCGGCACTCTTAGCCGCTATGATTGTGCCGTGGGTGAAGTGGTTCAGCCTGAGAAATCAATGTTCAAGCTCACCGATCTTAAGTACGTGCAAGTGTCAGCTGATTTACCAGAGGTTGATTTGCCCAGAGTTAAGTTGGGAGACAAAGTAGTTATAAAAATAGCGAGCTATCCTGACTCTGATTTTACCGGGGTGATTAGCTACATAAGCGTCAATGTTCGCGAAGATACAAGGACGGTGCCGATTCGTGCTCGACTAGCCAATAGCTCTGGTAAGCTCAAGGCCAATATGTACGCCGAAATAGATCTGGAAGGGGCCTCCCGAAAGTTTCTGGCCTGTCCTAAGTCTGCCCTACAAGAGCAAGACGGCAGCAAAATTACATTTGTTAGAAAACCCGAGGGCTTTCAAGTGCGTCCAGTCAAGTTGGGCAAGGAAGGCGAACATTACTGTGAGGTTTTGTCTGGGCTTTCTGACGGAGACACTGTTGCTACTCAGGGTAGCCTGATGCTCAAGACCGAACTTAATTATCAACACTAATAAGTGAATTGGCACCCTCGAGAAGTAATTTGAAATGATTTCGCAGCTGATTCGCTTTGCCCTCAAACAAAGGCTGATGACTATAGCCTGTGCTATTGGCATAGCGATGTTCGGCATTTGGAGTGCCGCAAATATTTCAATTGACTCCTTCCCCGATGTATCAAACGTTCAGGTGCAGATTATCACTGAGCCTGAGAGTATGGCTACTGAAGAAGTTGAGTCACTGATTACATTTCCTATTGAAAATGGCTTGAATGGCTTACCTAAGGTCACCAAGATTCGCAGTAACTCGAGCTTTGGCCTTTCAGTGGTAACGGCAATTTTTGAAGATGATGTTGATGTCTATTGGGCCCGCAATATCGTTCAGCAAAGATTGAGTCAAATTGAGCTGCCAGCTGGCGCACCTCGTCCGCTTCTCGGTCCAGTGGTGTCAACTTTTTCGAATGTGCTGAACTATTATTTGCTCAGTGATCGCCATGATTTGACAGAACTGCGCACCATTCAAGATTGGCAAGTGGCGCGTAAGCTGAGGGCTGTGCCTGGAGTTGGAAACGTTGTCAGCTATGGCGGTTACGTCAAACAGTATCAAGTCTTAGTTTCGCCGCATGTACTAAAAAGCTTCAACTTAACTTTGCATGACGTCATTTTGGCATTGGCCAATAATAACGTAAATGCCGGTGGCAACTTCATTGAGCGCGGTGGTGAAGAGATCATTATTCGCGGCTTAGGAAGAATTGATACCATTGCTGATATCAAAAATATCGTTCTCAAGTCAGTTGAAGGTACTCCAGTCAAAATCGGGCAGATCGCAGAAGTCGTTATTGGGCCAGCATTTAGGCGCGGTTCGTCTTCGATGGATGGCAAGGGCGAGACTGTTACTGGTATGGTAATGACTCGCAAAGGTGTTAACACTAAGGCCGTTGTTGATAGGGTGCGGCATCGCCTAGAAGAGATTAAAAACGATTTGCCAGCTGGCGTCACTCTTACTACTTACTATGACCAGAGCGCTTTAGTCGATAAAACAATTGAGACGGTCAAAGAAGTGCTGATGCTTGGCGGCTCGCTGGTCATATTGGTTCTGGGCTGCATTTTACTGCATATACCGTGTGCCATCATTGTGGCGGTTGTTATCCCGTTAGCGCTTTTGTTCAGTTTCATCATGATGAAGTTTACTGGTCTTACCGCTAATTTGATGACCCTCGGTGCCGTAGACTTTGGCGTTATTGTTGATGCTGGCGTGGTTATGGTTGAAAATATTTTCCGCCACCTGGCCGAAGAGCAAGAGAAAATTGATAGGGGTGAGTCTACAAAAGAAGACTTAGAAAAGAATCGACTGAAGATTGTCTATAATGCCGCCAAAGAAGTGGGCAACCCAATTTTCTTCGCCATTGTCATTATTATTGCTGTTTATCTGCCCCTGTTCACCCTCGAAGGGGTTGAGGGGCGGATGTTTACCCCACTGGCCCTCAACTATATTTACGCCCTTACAGGCGCTTTGATGGTTTCGCTTACTGTCATACCAGTGCTTTGTTTCTGGTTCTTGCGTGGCAATATAAAAGAGCGGCACAATCCCTTCATCGAGTGGGCCAAAGGTCTGGTTGAGCCAGCTCTTAAACGCTCGATCATCGCACCTCGCAGAACCCTAGTGATTTCGTTGGCAGTTCTATGTGTTGGTTTTTCTATCTTCCCCTTCCTTGGCTCTGAATTTATTCCAAGTCTTGATGAAGGTTCAATTTTATTGCGCACCAAGCTGTCGCCTAGTGTCTCCCACACTGAGTCGCGGCGCATAGCTACTACTGTTGAACAGACTATTAAAGAATTCCCTGAAGTCAGCGTAGTTGTCTCACGTATTGGACGCTCGGGCATGGGCGGTGATCTTGAGGGTATCGACAATGCTGACGTATACGTGGGTTTGAAGCCTAAGAGCGAGTGGAAGACCACCCATGATAAAGAAGCCTTGGTAAATGCTATGGCGGCTCGCCTTGATGGAATTCCCGGTTTAGTTTATAGCTTCTCTCAGCCGATCGCCGATATGATCGATGACTTGATCGCTGGTATTAAAGCCGATCTTGGTATTAAAGTTTTTGGTGATGATCTAGTTACTATCGATTCAATTGCCGGCCAGATTGAAAGAATAGTGAGCAAAGTGCGCGGTTCTGCCGACTTGCAACGGGAACACATTCTTGGTTTACCGCAGCTCAATATCAAAATGAAGCGTGATGTTATCGCTCGCTATGGCCTCAATGTAGACGATGTCCAAGAAATAATCCAAACTGCTCTAGCCGGTAAAGAAGTTACCGAAGTGCTCGAAGGTACTAAGCGGTTTGGCCTCCTCGTTCGTTTCCCGTTGCAGTACCGCGATACACAAGAAGACATCGAATCGATTTTGGTTGACACTCCTGCTGGTGGCAAGGTACCGCTTAAGCAATTGGCCGATATTCAGAATACTCGCGGTACCGTTATGATCAACCGTGAAGATGGCCAAAGGCGTACGGCCGTTCTTGCTAACGTGCGCGGACGTGACCTTGGTAGCTTTGTCGAAGAAGCTCAGAAGGCCGTTAATGCAGAGGTGAAGCTACCGAAAGGTTACCAAATTGTCTGGGGCGGTCAGTTTGAAAACCAACAACGGGCTATGGCTAGACTGGCAATTGTTGTTCCAGTCGTATTGCTGTTGATTTTCATTCTGCTGTTCGCTTCTTTCAACTCTTTGCGCAATGCCGCTTTGATCATGCTCAACGTGCCTTTCGCTATCATTGGTGGCATCTTCTCGCTACTGATTTCTAATCAACCAATTTCTGTTCCTGCCATCATTGGCTTCATTGCGCTGTTTGGTGTGGCTGTGCAAAACGGTGTAATCATGGTCAGTTATATGAGCCAAATGCAGAAGCAGGGAATGGACGTGGAGGAAGCTGTCATCGAAGGGGTGAAAGTGCGACTTCGACCTGTGCTTATGACTGCTTTGGTGGCCATGGTTGGCTTCTTACCCCTGATTTTCTCTCACGGTACTGGTGCTGAAGTGCAACGGCCGCTAGCCACGGTGGTTCTCGGCGGGCTCGTCACTTCGACGATTTTGACCTTAATTGTGTTGCCGACTATCTACACGCTAATTAATCGCCGTGCCTACGAAGACAAGCTGCAATAGGTTTTCGGGCTGTGAAATGTGAATTTCATATGTTTGCCATTGAACACAAGTTGGTTAATGGCAACTCAGAAATGGAGCGTTTCCAACGGTCGTCAAATTCTCGTGTTAAATCAATATTTTTCAGTATGTTAACTGCATAGTAAACCTGCCATAGTGTTTCGGCGTCTGCAGTTGAAGTTTTGCCTCAGGCATTTTGTTTCACAGCCGTTTACTTCACCGCATCGGATAAATATGGACACCAATCAACCGCGCAATCTGCTGTTGAGCAGTATGTCGCCGCCTATTATCGAAGATATTTGCGCGGCCTCTGAGCTGGTTCATTTCGATATGCGCGAAAACATCATTGAGCCCAATAAGACTATTGGCTATGTCGACTTCATTGAATCAGGTGTAACATCCTTGATTTCGGTTATGGAAGACGGCTCGCAAATTGAACTAGCCTTAATTGGTAGAGAAGGAATGTTGGGGTTGCCACTCTTATTAGGAGTCGAATCTGTCGGCCAAAAGATTGCCTGTCAGGTTGATGCCTCTGCTTTGCGCCTTAAAGCAGAAGACTTTTTAGAACTAGTAAAACGTCATCCTGAGCTTGGTGAAATTTGTCAGCGCTACGCTGTTGCTATGTTTGAACAAGTAGCACTGACGATAGGCTGCAATCGCAGTCACTCAATTGAAAAACGTTATGCTCGCTGGTTGTTGCTCACTCACGACCGCTGTGATAGCGATAACTTTACTGCCACTCAAGGCTTTCTCGCCAGCATGCTAGGTGTATCACGCACGGGTGTGAATATTGCCGCTGGTGCTCTACTTAGGGCTAAGTTGATTACGTATGTGCGGGGAAAGGTCACGATTCTTGATCGAAAGAGTCTAGAGGAGTCCGCCTGCCAGTGCTACTTTGCTATGTGTAAGTCATTTGAGAATATGATGAACATCTCTGGGCTCTCTAAATAGTTTGAAAAAAGTTGCTGTTGCCTCAGGCTGATTTGCTGGGCTTCCAACTACTTAAGCTGCATACGCCGTTTTGGCATGAGTCTTGAGCGGACATCTCGCCGTGCTCTTCTTTTGTGCGCGCAGCAAGAACGGTTTGATCCGAGTTTTGTTGTTGGCCGGGCATCAGCTTGAAGAACTTACAGTTTGAGAAAAGTTTATAAAAGCATTGCAAGTTCATAACATTACTGGCCCCCATCAGAGAACACTTTAACCATTTCGCTGTCACCAACTCGGCAATTGCCGCGTTTTTGAACGACTGTAATATGAGACGAAATTAGGAGAGGCAGGTTCCCTGAGGGATGTCTTGGTCAACTCCTTTAATAATTGCCTCGAAACGCACAATTCAGTGGCTTTTGGTCTAAAATACTGGCTGGTTAAGGGCTCAATGGCCGATTTTGTCGAGGCTAGGAAAAATGAAGAAAACTTCTCTCTATGTTGCTCTCGCACTGGCTCTTAATTTGCAGTTTTCTAGTCTCGCTGCACTGGCGTCGACTGTAGAGATTAAGCAAGCCGATGGCAAGCCTGTGCAGGTTTCGTTGGCCTTGCCTGTTGCTAGTATTGGTTCAATGTTATTGCCAGATGGGCAAATTTCAGTCAATGGTCAACTTGTTGAAGTTGGAGCCGTGCCAGAGTGGCTCTTTGATAGGCACACTGTATTAACTGGCACTTTGATCAGGCTAGATCTTGGAGCTGGCGCAACCAGCGCTAGATTAGATGGCCTTGTATATTTCAATGGTGGCGATTATTTGAAGAATCTTCGCCGCAATCGTATTAGCGAAACTGTTGAAGCTGCTGATGGCAACACTTATGTTGGCCGTATTTCAACAATTACTTCTAATAGCTTGTCTATCGATACTTTGCCGGGTCAAACAAGAACCTTGGCCTTGGCCAATGTCAAAAATATTGTTTCTCCCTACTGCTATCGCTTTAGCGCTCCGGCTAGTGACGTCAAGCTTTCTCCTGAAAGTGGCACTACTGTTTGTGATGCTTCTAGTGCTACTTTTGCGCTTTCGCAACTGGCTCAGTCTCAATCTGGCCAATCACAATCAGCTCTTTCAGGTCAACCCAAGGCCCGTATGTTCAGCGGTCCGAGCCAAGCGGCTTTAAAGTTGCCGGCGTCAACCTTGGCTGGCACCGAGGGCGGTATCACTAGAAAGGCCATAACTGCAATGATTGCAGTCGATGCCGCTAATACCCTGGCTCCGATGATTGCTTTGCCTCTGACAATGGCGCTTGGTCAAGGGCGCGCCGAGAACACCCTGAATGGATACACCGCGGCCAACAATCTCAACGATTTTGTCTTGCGTATACCGCTTGTAACCCCGCCGACAGCTAAGTTCTAAGACTAAACTCTAAGACTAAACTCTAGGGCTAAGTTCTAAATCGTCCGTTATAGCCTAATTTCGAGCGGCCGGCCACAAGACTGCTCTAAATCTGTGTAGGCTTCTTGGTAGGCCCGCACGGCATCTAGGTATTGACTGCGCACTGCGACGTTTGCTTGTTGCACTAGCAATGTGGCTGTAATGTCTGATTGACCTACTTCATAACTGCGTCTTGCCAGTCTTGCTACTTCGTACGAATCAGACAGAATATGCTCTTGATAAACCTTCAGCTTCTGCCTGGCGGCTAGCACGTTGTTATAGGCCGATGAAACCTGAGCCGTTATGATGTTCTTCTGGGCGCCCATCTCATACTTCAATTGATTAGCGGTGGCCTTCAGTCGATAAATTTCGCCCTGATTCCAGTTGGTGATGGGCGATTCAGCCATTACTGCGAAAAATACTGAGCTGACTTTGGGGCCCGTGGGGGCGTTACCCGACACTGAGTTACCAAAGGTGACCGAGGGGTTGGGTACAACATTGGCTATGGCTGTGCGCATTTGGGCTTTGTTTAGTTTGATGCGCTGTTCCACGCTTTTAAGCTCTAGGCGCTGGTCCATAGCCTTTTGCAAATACGACGCAAGAGGAGCTGGCTCGACGCTAAAGTCGGGAAGTAGCTGTGCTTTCTGCGACTTGTCTAATTTGGTGCTGCCAATGCCCAGAAATGCTGGCAAGCGAGGAATATTAACTATATCCTCTGGCTTTCGGCCCATAATGACATTGAGCTGTTGCTTGGCCCTAATCACTCGTCGCATTCCCACCTGGCGCTCCACGTCTGCTTGAGAAGTGGCTAGCCTAGCTTTCAAAACATCTAGCTCAGGCACGTCACCGGCCTGAAAGCGCTTGTCTGAAACCTCTAGCAAACGGCTAGCGAGGTCGTAAAGTGAATTCAGAGTCTCTACTGTCTCTTGGGCCACGACGACTTCAGTGTAGGCTCGCCTAACATCGGCTCTTAAAGCCCAAATGGCGGTCATTAAATCGGTTTTGGTCTGCTCCACCAAGCGCTTTGTGGCAAGCAACCTGAAGACCAGCTTCCACGGCCCCTCAATTGTAAAGGTTGGACCAATTCTCCTCACCTGTTCACCCAAGGGGGCTCGGTCAAAGAGGAAGCCTGGGTTTGGACCGGCTGCGGCTTCAGCGTAGTTCGCCGTGGTTATCTGTAGCTGTGAGCGAATGGCGGCAGCCCTAGGGCTTTTGACTAGAGCCTCGTCAAGTGATTGCAAAATTGTCATTCCAGAGCCCATGCCTTGGGGTTGTTCTGAAAATTGCACTGTTCCTGACACGATGGGGCTGTCCGGCGCCATGGGTTGGCCGTCAGGCAGCTGCATCGGCCGCAGGGCCGGCATGTCGGAATTCTTGTCGACTGGGGATATATCTTTTGAGGGATCTTTGGAAAGATTTCTTGAAAGGTCTTTCGAAAGATCTGGAAGTGGATTAAGCAGGCTGCCGGAGCTCGGTTGATTACTCTGATAGCTTGGGCTAGATTGCGGAGCGGGATTATAGATAGGTGCAGGAATGGCGCTACTGCGAGAAGGGGTCGTGTTTTGCGGAATAGCCGATGCCGAGGCTACTGCCCTGGTTGCTGGTTGTCTCCTGGTCTGGGCTTCTGCCGGCAGCCATATCTGCATAGATAAGTGCGCCGACAACGTCAGGCTGAAGGCGGTTAGGGCCAGATATTTGGGATTCCAGGGTGGTAAGAGATTCATGAGGTTATTCATCAGCTGCTCAAGTATACCCTCTTACGCCTTTGCAGCTTGTGCAATAGCTGGTAGCCCGAGAGCGGCTTCCTCTTATAATCTGCTAACATTGTGAGCACTGCGTGGGGCCATTGGTGAGTGGTGCTCATCATAGATATTTTTTGTAACTATCCCTGGGAACGTAGAAAGATCATTAGCGAATGAACAACAAGGAAAGTCGAGCATTTCTAAAAGGGGAGATGGATTTCACTCCCCAACGAATGATGCGCTACATTCGTTCGCGCGCGCGAATCGCCTCAGATGAGGATATCGAAGATATCCTTCAGAACGCTTTGGTTTTGGTAACTAAACATTTCGATCCCAGCCATCCTGATGCCAAATTGGCGCCCTACTGCCTTGGCGCTTGTAACAAAGCCATTGCACAAAACTTAGAGCGCTATCACAAAGTCGCATTAAAGAAGCGCGAACCTAAAGCCATTCCCCCTGGTCCGTCTGGTTCAGCTAAATCTAATCCCGAAGATGATCATATAGATACCGACTTTGAGCTCGATGAAGACCAGCAAGATGTGGCTGAAGCTGCCAAAAAGGCCGCAGCTGCAGCAAGCGCGCGTCTAGCCGCTGCGTCTGCCGCCAGCTTGCAAGCTGGCGTTGCCACTGGCACAGCCGAAGTAGACGGCAGCGTAATGATGGTGAAAACCCTGGCCCCTGCTAAAAGCTTTGATGAAGTAGCCTCCACCACCAGCCAGTACCGCACGACTTCACTTGACTCTATGTTTGACGAAGATGATAGCCGCACGGCCGATGACGTGCTTGGAGGCGACAATGTACTGGCCTCAGGCAGTACTTTCTTTCGTGACCCTGCCGCCCGAGCATTAATTAATGATCTGGTAGAGCGCATTTTGGCCGAGCTACCTAGCGGTATACACCGCACCTGCTTCGTTTTGAAATATGTAGAAGGATATAAGCGAGAAGATTTGATTGCATGTCTAAAAATGGATGCGAAGAGTATAGATACCATCGACAAGAGAATTGTCCGAACACTCAAAGCGTTCAAAGACAAGATGGACCAAGAAGAAGCTCATTAGTTAATTCCAGGAGACGGCAATGACTACCCTTAATGACAAACTAACGCAATTAGCAAAGGCTATGGCGAATGGAGACGAGAGTGCTTGTGCACAATCGTTTGAGAAATTCTGCCAAGAAAACTTCCAGGAGCTGCCTTTACCTGGTGAAAACAAACTTTTTGACCAGGCCATGTGGAATGCCAGTCAATTTGCTCCGCTTTCTAAAGGTGATCAAGCAATCGTCAAGAAAGTGACCGGCAATATGCTAGAGGCTATTAATCCTGTAACTGTTGCTGTTGCTAATGCTGTTGCTACGGCTGCAGAGGCCTCAGAAAAATCTGTCTTTGTTCTGCGTGAGCTAGTGGGCCAAGCCCGTGACAGCGCCGCTTCGCTGTGGCAAGACATGCTCAGTGCCCAACAGTGGCAACAAATGGTGCCTGCTGGTGCTACCCGTGGTGTCGGTGCTCAATTGGTTTCCCTCGGTACTTTTGAGCGAACAGTCGAGGATGTGCGCATCCAAGTCAATCTTGGTTGGCTAATTGACGACAATAATTTGCGCGTACTTTTGCAAGCAAAAGACAACGATGATAACGCTATTCCTCAAGTAGAAGTGCGTATTACTGAAACCGAGCGCGGAGTAGTCTTCTCTCGCATGACTAATCAGGATGGTGCCATGGTTGCTCCAGCTGTAAAAGTTGGCCCTGGACAATATCAGATTCAAGTCTTCTGGTCTGACAAAGTAGTTGAGACTCCTTTTTTCAGAATCTAGAGTCTTCCGAATCTAGAGTTTTCCGAATTTAGAAATGAACTTGGCTGTCTTTTGTTCCGCTTCTCATTCTTGTCTAACCGATCAGTAAATAGAGCCCTAAACTTTCGTTGCCGCTTTCTCCTGAGCCGTGAAGTTGTTTAGGGCTTTAATCTGTCAGAATAATCATGGTTTCTCTAAACTCTGATCGAGTAGATAATTGACATGGTAACTTTGAAAAAATACTTGATAGCGCAGACGCTGTTTCTTTCTTTCGCTTGTCTGCTTTCGTTCACTGCTCAAGGCCTGGCACTGCCGCCCCTGCAGGGACGAATCGAGCAGATAGTCGACAGCCCTGACGTCAAGCTCCCCGCAGAGCTTCACGCTGCCGCACTAAAGTTACAAGACCTTTCACCGGTAACGCATAAGCTGCAGGCTGAACTAAAGTCTTTTCCTGCTATTTTGCGCGGTACATGGAAGGGCCCGCTAGAGATTACTAGCTGTGATTACAGCGATGCTTTTAGTACTGCTCAGCCAGCCGACGCCGAAAGAGCGCGGGAGCTAATACATGAAGGCTGTATCGCCGAATCTTATTTTCGCTTTTACACGCCGCGGGTGGGTTTTGTTGCTATGGCCCCGCCCGAGCTGAAAGTAGTTCACGTCGATTCAACACGCAAGACCATAAACAACATTTATCTATCGGCTGCAGACTTAGATTCAGAGCGCTATTCTAGTCTTGGTGAAAACAACAGTGTTAAGCATACGTTGCTGAAAAATGATGTGCGCATGCTCGCTCCAACTATTGTTGAGCAAGATCTTGTGGTCGCTATTTTGCTAACTGACCGAAAGACTGGTAAACAAACTAAAACTTTCGAAGAAACGGTTTATCGATTTACAAAAGATAAACCGTTTCAACTAAGTGTAGAAGTCGCCAAAGTAAAGTATGGCGAGAACGGCTCCTGGTGGAGCAAGGCTGTTCTTAAGGGCACCGTTCGCTAACTGCAGAGATTTCGCTAATTACAAGTTAGGCTTCTTTCTTCTGCAAGTTGTCGATGGCGCTAGCGCCTTTCTTCTTTAATTCGTCAAATTTTTCATTTACTTTGTTGAGGGCACCAGTGGCGCCTTCACCAAGTTCTTGTACGTCTTCTTTGATAATTGAAACAACAGGGGCAAACTTTTCGCTTACTCGCACTTGCGATTCTTCTAGGGTTTGTTTGCCGTTGCCTACTGCTTTGTCTAGATATTCTCCGGCATCTTTGAGAAGAGCTTTGCCTTCTGATTTGAGATTATTGCCTTCTTCTTTAACTTGCTCGGCAGCAGGAACAATGGCTTGCCAAACTTCTTTGCCTTTCTCTTCGGTGGAATATTTAAAGAGGTCCCAAGATTCGCGCATTTGTGTGCGTAATTCAGAACCTTTTTTGGGGGCCAGCAGTACTCCAGCTAGAAAGCTCAGTAGCCCGAAAAACATTAGACCTCTCATGGTCACTCCTTTGGTTGTTCGAAAGTTTGTATCAAACAGTTTGTGATAGTCAGATGCAGTGACACGCACTTGGGGTGCTTTGTTCCAATCTTGTTGTCGTCAGGTCTTGCTTGCAGTCGCTTTCCAATTCAGCGGTCATTCTTGCTATGTGAAACACATGGATTGGTTCGCCGGTCTTATTACTTTATGTTATGATCGAAATCCAAAAGAACCGTCGTAAGCCTGAGCTTGTTGCCTTGCCGTATAGCGATGCCCTTCGTCAAGAAGGAGAAAGTCAGCGGAGCAGACGTAAATCTTTCGAAAGGGTGGGCTTAGGCCCACCCTTTCTCGCGACTCACCCTGCGACAAAAGATGACAGCTCCGAAACCACCTATATGAGCAACGTTTACATAGACGAATCTGGAACACTTGCCGAACATAAAGTAATGACTGTGGGCCTGGTTCTGCTCGATGGTCGCCGTTCAGCTGATCGCATTACCGAGCGAATACTAAAAGATCTATATCCAGACATTGGCAATATGCCAAGAGTTATGGCACAAAAGAAATTGCACTTTGTTGATATGTCCACCACAATTCAAAGCCGCATTGCTAGTCATTTAGCTGGCGAGCAAATACAAGGAATCGTTAATTCACATTGGCACACTGGCGCCGAAGAGAACCATGAGATAGTCTTCGGTCGCTACACGAAAATGGTGCAACTGCTGATATATCGAGCACTAGAGCAGACTTTGGGGCCTCCATCTGTAACAATCGCCCAGCAAGGTGGCTTTGAAACCTATGAAAAAGCCTTTTTGGCTGACCTTTTCAAAGTAGTTGAGTCATTCCACAAGCGCGAAAAGATATACCGGTCAGTAGATTTCACCCTTAAATCAGCTCAAACGAATAGAGGCTTGCAACTAGCAGACTTCTACGCTGGGTCTGTACGAAAAATGCTTCTGGACTCCCTCGAAGGGCTAACTTCAGATTCGTCCAGTCCGTACAGCCAGATTCAACACCAGATAAGGCTTGACGACTATATCGATTTTAATTAAAAGACCGGCGCAAAGCACCGGTCTCAATATTTGTCTGCTTAGATCGCCCTCTCAACAGTTCATCCTAGGGTCCCTGAGGGTATCGCTATACCGCAACACAGGCAATCAAGTCTTACGACTCTTTATTTGTACCACAACTTACAACTTGTTGTCACGAGAGGCCACAAGCAGGCACAGACAGCGCGCTTCTATAGGTCGTTCGTCAATGAGCCATTTTGTACATCCCCTTAAACGAACCTATAATTGTGGCAAAGAAAGGTCTTTAGAATAGATAAAGGTTGCTAAGAGGATGCGCCTAGTTGTGCTATGCTCAAAAGCGATCTGCGGAGAGTGTTGCTGTGTTTGAATCTGAACATATAAATGCAGTCTCACAAATCTAAAGCTCCCTCGTGTTTGAAGATGCGAGTCTTTGAAGGTCACATGCTGGCTGGTGTTTTTTGTATTGGTAAGTCTTGGATTCCCGTCTTACTGCTACCGCTTGTTTCGGAAATGAATGTCAGATAGCTCCCGCCTCAATACTGAAGATTCTGACAAAGAATTTTTCTTGGCCGAACCGGCTCTGGAAAATGAGCGTCAGCTTTTGGCGGCTGAATTGGCCCAGTTGCATGCTGAAGAGAGGGCATTATCGGTCGCTCACTCACTAGCCAAGCTCGCCTATCGCAAAACACATTCTGCTGACTCTTTGCTTCTTGATATGGGCAAGTCAGAAGATCGCAAAAAAGTCTTACTTGAGGGTGAGTCTCGCTTTGAATTTTTTGTCGAAAGTACTGTCGTTCCATGTTACAAGGTTGATAAGGTCGGGCGAATAACCTACGGTAACCAGGCTTTAGCTAATTATCTCGGTTATGAGCGTCAAGACCTTTTAGCTGGTCTGCTGACTGAAGACCAAATTACACCTAGAAACTGGCATTTGATTGACGCCGAGCACGTCAAAGACTTGTCTAACAATCTCATTTCGCGTGTCTGGGAAAGTGAGAGACTGTCGGCTAGCGGCAAGAAAATGGCCGTGGGTGTAACTCTGCGTCTACTTAATGAAGAGACGGCTGAGCGCGTGGTTTTCTTGCTCGATTTGCAAGAAATTCGCCAGCTTGAAGACGACCTAAAGCAGCGGCAGACTTTGTTCTCTGCCCTCGTGCAAGAGATGCCTCATATTGTTTTTGTGTGCAACAGCAAAGGCTGCATGCGTCAGTTCAATGAACGGTTTTACGAACTTACAGGGTTAGTTCCCTCAGCTGATAATGGCTTTGCCTGGCGTGATGTTATTCATGAAGAAGACCTACCAAAATGGGACAAGCTCTGGCACAAAGCTGTGGCTAGTAACTCGTCATTTAGTGGTGAGTTTCGAATCAGTGCCAGTGATGGTGAATACTATTGGCACATTGTTAGAGCTTTGCCCTTAGTCAATCCGATAGATGGTCAAGTTGATGGTCTGATTGAAATTACAATTGAGAATGCTACTAGTAGTGAGTCTTGTACAAGTAAATCTGGCGATAGTGATTCCGGTGATTCAGGCGATGACGAGTCGGCAGCTGGTTCCGGTCTCTGGGTGGGCACCGCCACCGACATTGACCGCCGCAAACGCTTAATGGAAGAAGTGCTAGAAAGTGCTCATGCCTTCCAGTCACTTGCCGATCAAATACCGCAAATTGTTTGGACCGCAGGGCCCGATGGTCGTGTTGATTTCTTCAGCAATCGTTGGTTTGAGTTTAGTGGATTGACACGGGAACATAGAGTGGGTCTAGATTTTGCTCTGTTTATGCATCCTGACGATCGCAAAGAATATATGAGTCGCTGGCGGCAATGTGTGAAAACAGGAGATGCTTTTGAAGCAGATGTGCGACTGAAAGCTCGCAAAAAAGAATTGGCATCTCCTGATGTCTATGTCAAATTCTTAGCTCGGGCTGTCGCATTGAGAAATTATCGTGGCGGAATAGCGCAATGGGTAGGAACATGGACGTCGATCGATTGAAGGCGGCAGATTCGGCTCAGGCTGTCGAGAATAGTTATCTTAAGCGTGAGATTGAAGCGACAAAGAAGCGCATATCCCATCTTAAAGAGATTGCAAACGATCCCCAGTATCTTGCTATTCCGACCACCTTTATTAGTGATCCTGTGCCGGTGATTATGCTAGATAGCGATCTCAAGCTACTAGAGGCGAATCATTCCTTTGCTACTCTCAGTGGCTATTCTACTGGCGAATTGAATATGGGCGCCGATGTGCGATTTTTCTTTCCCAAATCAGCGCACAAGCATTTAGAAAAAGCAAAGCAACATCTCACTTCGTCGAATACCATCGAACCCTGGGAAACAGAGGTTTTAGCTAAGAATGGTGAGCGACGTCCCGTTATTGCTGGTCTGACTAAGAATGGTCCGTCTGAACATGATTGGATTTTGTTCTTTTATGATTTGAGTGCCCGGCGGCAGTTACAGAATGAATTGGCAATTAGAGAGTCAAATCTTCATGCTTTGGCTGAAGCTATTCCTCAGCTGCTCTGGGTTTGTGGCGCCGATGGCCAGGTCACTTATGGCAACGGCGGTTTTTTTGAATTTACTGGTTTGAATCTAGACGTGCCACTAAACTGGACTTCGCTGTTGCACCCAACAGATAAACTGAACTTTGATGTCACCGGTTTTTCAGTGGGAGAGCTTTATGCCGACTTCCAGTGCGAAGTGCGCTTGCGCGGTAAGTCACCCTCTTCATCATCATCTTCTTCTCTCAGAGCCGTCAACCCAGTTGATCTCTATGATGAGAGTCTTTACCGTTGGCACTTACTAAAAGTGGTGCCTTTCTTCAATGCCGACCAGGCTTCTATGAGTTGGTTAGTTATTGCCACTGACGTCAATGACCAACGCCGTGTCACTGAAGCACTACTCGCCAGCGAAGAACAGCTGCGCATCATAGCCGACGCTATGCCACAAATTGTCTGGACGGCAAACAGCAGCGGTGCAATTGATTTTTGGAATTATCGCTGGTTTGAATATACAGGTTTGACTGTGCAACAGAGCCTGCAAGGCGGCTGGCGACTCTTGATTCATAGCGAAGATCTTGAAGCTTACGATCAAAAATGGAAAGAGGCTGTGGGCAGTGCTGAGCCTTTTGAAGTGCGTTTTCGCTTGAAGCGAGCCCTAGGTTTAAAATTGCGGCGGAAAGGTCCGCTTGGCAAGCCTGAGGCCGCCACGGCAAAAGAGGGAAGGCGTGACTATCTCTGGCACCTTTGTCGCGCCGTGCCTGTCAAAGACGCTCAGGGCGACGTTGTACGCTGGTTTGGCACCTGGACCGAAATAGACGAACATAAAGCTGAGTAACTAGTACTGTTACGAAAATCCAAAGAGACAGGGTTGGCTCTAATTGAACAGCTAGACTTCTTTTGTCTACAGGTACCCTAGGCAAAAGAAATAGTTATGACATCTTTAGTACGGCCCGAAGCAAAGATCCTCCGCACTTTTCGCGTGCGAGTCATGGATAAACCAGGCTATCTGGGCATGATTGCCACTCGACTTGGTGAGCTTGGTGCCAATATTGGCGAAATTCATATCGTTGCTCAAGGCCCAGATTTTCTTGTGCGTGACATTACACTGTATCTCGATGACGAGAAGCATTTGAACGCTGTGGTAGAAGGCTTTAAAACCCTTTCTAATGCCAGTCTAGAAGGGGTAATCGACCCGGTTGAGCAAGCCCACGAAGGCGGCAAAATTGGCATCAAGAGCAAGGCGCCACTAACAAGCATTGCCGAGATGGGTAAAATCTATACCCCTGGTGTGGCCCAGATTTGTAAACTGATTCAAAAAGATATTTCTACCAGCCGCACCTATACCTGCATTGGTAATTCTGTGGCAGTTGTCACTAATGGCACCGCTGTACTTGGTTTGGGTAACATTGGCGCGGTTGCCGGTATGCCTGTTATGGAAGGCAAATCGGTCTTATACGAGCAATTGGTTGGTATCAGTGCCATTCCTATATTGATGGATAATACCGATGTAGAAAGTGTAGTGGCCACTGTCAAAGCTATTGCCCCTACATTTGGTGCTATACACTTAGAAGACATTGCTGCTCCTGAATGTTTCGAAATTGAGAGGCGCTTACAAGAAGAGCTGAGTATTCCTGTTTTGCATGATGACCAGCATGCCACCGCTGTAGTGGTACTGGCTGCCCTGATGACTATTACTCAACGCAATGGTGTCGATTTGACTGCCAGTAAAGTCGGGATCATCGGTTTAGGTGCAGCCGGATCGGGAATCGCTCAACTGTTGCTATGTTATGGCGTTAAGCAAGTACTTGGTACTGATATTCGCGAGAATGCCATGAACAGGCTAGCTAGCTTAGGTGGTATACCTGTGCCACTGGCACAAATCATGAGTGACTGTGATGTGGTTGTTGCCACCACAGGCAAGCCTGGTTTAATTACCCCTGAAATGGTGCGCCCTGGTCAGGTTATTCTTGCTCTTTCTAACCCCGACCCTGAAATTAAGCCTGAAGAAGCGATGAAGCGTGGTGCACTATTTGCTGCCGATGGCCGTACTATCAATAACGCTCTATCTTTCCCGGGCCTGTTTAGAGGCGCCCTGCGTGCCCATGCTACTCATTTTACTGATGAAATGAAGTTGGCAGCCGCTCATGCGATTTGCGGCCAGACTAAGATGGACAATATCGTACCCAGTATTCTTGATCGCGAAGTGCACGAAAGCGTTTCTAATGCAGTGGCGAAAGCTGTCTATTTGAGTTAGAGCTTGTGGTAAAGGCGAACAGTTGGCTAAGCCTCCTCTCTATTAGGCTGAGGGCTTGACAATCTGAGCACCCAGCGATAGTATTGGGTAGTGATACCTGAATCTGAAAAAAATGGAAATTTGCCGCCTGGCATCTTTGAAGCAACCATTGAAGAGGTTGAAGACCGCTTCAGCATAAACTTTCAAAGGAAAAAACTTTTCGGCTTATTGCTTGAGGTTTTGGCGATATTTCGTAACTGCGGATGCCCAGAGGTTTATCTTGACGGCAGCTATATCACAAACAAGGATGAACCTGAAGACTACGATCTTTGCTATGAGCCAACAGGAATTAATGCCACTAGTGAATTCTATGAGTTTCTCAAAAACAAAGATAGAAGAAAAGAACGCTATGGTGGCGACATTTTCCCGCGGATGCCAGAGCCGCCCTATCACTACGACCATGTTGTACATTGGCAAATCGATGGGCGAAACGACGATGCAGCAAAAGGCATTCTCAAGATTCTATTGCGAAGCGAGACGGCATTATGATCAAGAATGAAAAACAATACAACAGTGCCAAAGCGAAGCTCCAAAAGTGGCTCATCACCAAAGAGCAGGTATTAACCAGAGTTGCCAGTGACCAACCAGAGTGGCTTGTTGCTGAGCAACTGTTTGGCGTTGAAGAGCAGATTCGGCAGCTTGGCGCTGAAATTGAAGAGTATGATGCAACGGTTTCAGGCAAGGCAATTTTGCCCGATCCCAGCCTCGTTTCAGAAATTCCACTATTGCTAATAAGATGGAGAATTGCTCGGCATTGGACACAGCGCGACTTAGCTGAACAGGTCGGTTTGCATGAGAATCAAATCCAGAAATATGAGTCTGAAAATTACGGACATGCTTCGCTTCAAACCGTCTCGAAAATCGCTGCTGCATTGAAGCTAGACAAAACTAGCTCGGAGCAAGATCGCGCACGACTCTAGTAGCTCAGGAGGCAAAACTTAGCTTGATGGTCTTAGGATCACCGCGCGGTTGCTAATGCTGGTAGTTTGAGTCAAAATTAGGCAAAGCTATAGATTAAGCTAGGGGTTGGCTAGTCTACTTCTACTTCTGTGCCAGGGCTAGTGAATGACCAGTAAGCGCTCCAACACTTCGGTTCGACTTGCCCAGCGCAAGCAGCTGACTAATAGTGCTAACAAAAATTGGGGCGATAATACTGAAAGGCCAGAGCTGGCCGCTGGTTATGTGGTTGGTGGTGTCTTCAAAATCGTGCGTCGCATTGGCGAAGGCGGTATGGGCATCGTTTATTTGGCGCAGCATCAGTCGTTGGGGCAGCAGTATGCCTTAAAAGTACTGTCTCCTGATGCTGTCAATGAACAAAATTGGTTGCGCTTTCAAGCCGAAGCCAAAATTTTGGCTCGGCTCAAACATCCAACGGTTGTTCAAGTCTTTGACCTGGGTCTGCACGAGAAATCTATTCCGTATTATTCGATGGACTACCTGGTTGGCTCTACCCTGGAAGAGTTGTTGGCAGATAAGGGTTCGTTGCCATTAGGCTTCACCATTGAGGTGTTTCTAGCCGTGTTGGATGGGCTTTCGTATGCCCACGGCAATAACATCATTCATCGTGATATCAAGCCAGCAAATATTTTCATTTGCGACTCTGCCAGTGTCGCAAGAAATGCAAGTAGACCAAATGCCAGCAACCAGAGCAACGCAAACAATAGCCAAAAACTGCAAGTCAAAATTCTTGATTTCGGTATCTCAAAGTTAGTAGACGCTGGCGCCAAGGTGCAGCAGCTAACAGCTGTTGGTGAGATATTTGGCAGTCCATTCTACATGAGCCCAGAGCAATGTCGTGGTGATAAAGTTGACTTGCGCTCTGATATTTATTCGGTAGGTTGCTCTCTCTTTGAGGCGTTAACTGGGTTCGTGCCCTTTGAAGGCAAGACATCGCTCGATATATCGCTGCAGCATGAAGAGGCTGAACCTCCTTTGATTTGTGATCTGGACGAGTCTCTTGCTGCTGATTTGCCAGACTCCATCGATATTGTAATTGCGAAATGTTTAGCCAAGCAGCCTGAAGACCGCTATCAGTCGGCTGATGAATTAGCTTTAGATCTGGTTCGTATCCGTGACGGTAAAACTGTTGCACCACAGGTGGTTGCGGCTAGTTCTTTCCCTGGCATAGATGGCAAGAAGCGCAAATCGAAAAGAACAAATCATTTGCCGCTGCTTCTTGGCCTTGCTGGTGCTGTTGTTCTGCTTGGCTGCGCTGGGCTATACGTCTTTTTGGACTCTCAGTACAAGATTTTGCAGCCGTCGCCTTTGCTATCATCATCATCATCATCATCATCATCATCATCTTCGACTTCTTCAAATGCTTCTTCAGCTAAGTCTGACTCAAAGCTCAATGTCACTACCGAAGCTCCACTAGGGGCACTTTATGCCGCTGCCGAGCCAGTAGATGATGAACTGACGGCTGAGAGACGAGCCATGGTTGAGAAATTCTTGGCCTCAAAGCCAGAATTTTATTCAAAGGTTGTCGCCGGGCCGGGCGGCAAAGGGAGATTGTTTTCCTTCCCGCGCTCATTCTCGCTGGGTTCGATCACATTTGTAGATAAGCGTGGGCAGAATATTTCTCGCCAAGCTCAGGGCGATTTGATGAGGTACGCGGGTACGGCTTTGCGTTTCAGTCCTGGAGAGGTAGTGAAAGCATATCCCGATTTGCTCAAATATTTTCGACCTGATGATGTACAAAGTTTTTACCTTGATGATGTTCCTTCCTTGAGTCAAGATTTGCTCCACAACATCGTGCGCCTTAGCGCCCTTCATCATTTAGCATTTAACAGGTTAAATCTTCAAGCAGAGCACATTGCTGCCCTTAATAGCTTGCCTAAACTTGGGGCTCTCGATTTGCGTCATTGCCACATTGACGGTGAGATTTTGTCTAAGCAGAAAATACTGCGGCAGCTACATTCAGCCAGGTTTGAGGGGGTCAAGAATGTTTCTCCCGTGCTCAGGGTTCTAAAAGAGTCAAAGCAAATTACAGTTTTATTTTTGGGAGGCAATACGCTGTCGGGGGCTGAAATTGCAAGCCTCGCCGCCATGACTCAACTGAGTGATTTGTCTTTGGTAAACTGTTCGATCACAAACGATGAACTAGCCAAACTGACAGGTTTGCAGAAATTGAAAAGATTGAACCTTGATCGATGCGGTCACTTAGATCAAGGCTGTCTCGAGTCATTGGCAAAATTCCAGAATGTGGAAGTGCTCATTCTTCCAGACGATTTACTCAGCGAAGGTAATGAGAAATTCTTGGCTCAGAGGTTGCCCCGTCTGAAGCATTTTAGGTAGTTGATGCAAATCGTTTTGGCTCTTGGTTTTTTTCTGGCACTGCATCATCATCATCAAGGCTGCCAATGTTGGCAATTTTGACTGCTCCTGTATCTGGAAAAGTAGCTATTAGCTCAAGGGTTCCGCCCATAGCTTCAACATAACGCCTAATTGTGCTCAGATAGGCATCGGTTCGGCGTTCAAATTTAGACAGATCACCTTGAGCCATACCAAGTATTTCAGCAAGTGTCATTTGGGAATATTCACGTGCCTTGCGTATCTCGCGAAGAGATTTTTCTTCTGCAATAAGTTTCCTTGCCAGTTCGTCTACTCGTGCACGCTGCTCTGGCGTCAATTTTTTCTTGTAGTCCTCGTGGGAAATCATGAGTTTGTCTCCTTCCTTAGAGCTTTGCGGGCAATTTCAGCGTTAGTTTTTTTGTTGGCTTTCTAAATGCTCTTTGAAAAGCTTTTCTGCAATTGGGATGTTTTTGTCATACCAGCGTTTATCACCTTGTTTGTTGCCACCAATAATGATGACAGCTTGTTGTTTATGGGTGTCCAACCAGGCTGCGAATTCGGGCAAGTAAACGAGCTTGTATAGCATAAAGTCTATTATATGGGTTTTGGTCTATATTGTCAATTTGGGAAGAGGGCTTTTCACTGTCACTCAACGTCATGTACAGTATTTTAGACAGAGGATGTCTTTTTGACCGCTCAATGCAAAAAATGTGGAAAGTCTCTAGTCAACACTCGTGCTGGCTCTCTCACTTCATTTCTCTTTCAAGAATTGCGCTGTCAGTGTGCGCAGCCGGCTCTGCCAAAGAAAGAGCGTTTGGTTCGTACTAACACCCAGGTCAGGCGTCAGGCCAGGGCAGAGACGCGTGGCTATACAGCTAAGTTGAAGGCCAGCGCCGAGTCTGATCGAAAGCTGCCGCAGGCTGACTTACCTGTTGGCACTATAATTGGTGGTGCCTTCAAAATTGTTGCAGTGATTGGTGAAGGCGGCATGGGCATTGTCTATTTGGCTCAGCACTTGAGTCTAAATCAGGCTTATGCCTTAAAAGTACTGTCGCCAAGTATCGTTAGCGAGCAGAGTTGGTTGCGTTTCAAGGCCGAAGCAAAGATTCTTTCTGTTTTAAATCACCCCGGCCTGGTCAAGGTTTATGACCTTGGAATTCATGAAAACACAGTACCTTACTACTCAATGGATTATCTTGAGGGTGAGACTCTAGAAGACTTGCTGGTGAGAAAGGGCCCGCAAAAGTTTGACTATACTATTTCAATCTTTCTCCCTGTCTTGGATGCCCTGGCCTACGCTCATCGAAACAACGTTGTTCATCGCGACATCAAACCGGCCAATATATTTATCTGCCAAAATCAAGAAATTAAGATTCTCGATTTTGGTATTTCCAAGCTAGTGGGCGACAAACATAGCCAGCGCAACCAAGAACTCACAGCTATCGGAGAGGTCTTTGGCAGCCCCTATTACATGAGCCCAGAGCAGTGTCGTGGTGAACAGCTAGACTTCCGCTCAGACATTTACTCAGTGGGCTGCACGCTGTTTGAAGCATTGACTGGCTGTGTTCCTTTTGAAAGTGCCAATTCTCTAGAAATAGCCATGCTTCATGAAGAAGGCGAGATTCCTACCCTGTCTGACGTCTGTGATATTTCCTTGCCCCCGTCTTTCGATGTTGTGATTGCCAAGTGTCTGGCGAAGTCGCCCCAAGACCGCTATCAGTCAGCAAAAGAGATGGCGATAGATTTGACGCGTATCAAAGAAGGCAAGAACTTAGAGGCTTATGGCCGAGCAGCAAGACTTGAGAAAACCGAATCAATGGCCGTTGAGGCAGAGCCTCACGGGGTGCGGCTAGTTTACTTTTCTATTTTGGCTATTTTGGCATTGGGCTTGGTTGGTGGTATCGCTTATTTCATGATTGACAATAAGTCGGAGACGCCTCTTGGCCAAGCGAGAGTCAAGCCTACGTTTCTGAGCCAAGACCCGCTCAAGAGTTCGAGCTCAAGGCCCACTGGCAACGATTCGTCAGCACCAGTGGCTAAAGAACTTTACTCGCGGACTGACGAGTCTGCGGTTCAAGCCTATCTAAAGAAGGCACCGAAATATTACTCGCAAATAGTTAGTAAAGAAGGGCGAAAAGTCAAAGTATTTACCTTTCCCTCTGCTTTTTCGTTGGGTGAAGTAATTTGCAGTTTTTCCGGTAAGAGCTATACCTATGAGGCCCAAGAAAAGCTTGGCGTGCCATTGACTGCCGATATTTCGCTGACGTCCCGTTCGAGCTTGGAGCATAACCCCGTGCTTCTTAGCCATTTCCGAGGCGACGATTTGCATTCTCTGACTTTTATTGCTCAACCTGGTAGTGCTGAACAAGTTCTGCCTTATCTCTCGCGGCTCACTTCTTTGCGTTCTATTGCTTTGCAGGGAATTTCGTTGGATTCTGAAAATATCAAGTATTTGAACTGTTTGACCAATCTTCAGTCACTGACACTTCTGCAATGTCATGCTGATCTGGCCACCTTGGTAAATTTGCTTCCGTTGCGTTCAGTTGAGCGAATTCACCTTGATGGCGGTGCAAATCTATCAGCTTTGCTTAAAGTGTTTAGTCTAAACCCGCATCTGCTCTCTCTCGAGCTGACGGAAGCTCAGCTATCGAAAGCCGATATTGAGGTCATTGCTTCTTTGCGTTCTCTTGAAAGCCTTTCTATATCAGTCAGTTCTGTTGATAATGATGATCTGGAAGCTCTTGCTGCTTTGCCAAATCTAAGCTCTCTAAATCTTCGTGATTGTATGGCTGATGAGAAGTGCGTTAAGTCGTTGCTTAAGTTTAGCAAGCTTAAGTTTCTCACTCTCAGAAGCGTAGAGATGCCTCTTGCGCAGCAGGACCAACTGCAAACTGCAATTCCTACCCTTACGGTGATGCGATTTGCCGGCGATGGAGTCTCTCTGCCTCCAGAGGCACTTTGAGAGTCTCACATATCCCTAACCTTCTTTGGTCTTGTGCTCAAGCCTGTAGAATGTTAGATGGAGGATTTCTCTTTGGCTAGTCAATGCAAAAAATGCGGCAAGTCTCTAGTCAACACCCGTGCTGGCTCCTTTACGTCGTATCTCTTTCAGCAGAACTATTGTCAGTGCAATAAGGGCAACGCCAGGTATCAAAGTAAGGCCCACTCAAGCTCTCGCAGTAGCTCGGCTGATCAAGCTAGGTCCACCCGCATCCAGTCTCGTCGAACCGAGTCAACTGCAAGCCTTGTCTGCACCGGCTGCGGCAAGTCAGTGGCAAAGAAACGAGCTGGTTCATTCACTTCTTTTCTCTTTCAAGAATTGCGCTGCCAATGTGCTCAGCCAGCTCTACCAAAGAAAGAGCGATTAGCGCGCACAAATACACAAGTGCGGCGTCAGGCCCTGGCTGAGAAGCGCGGCTATACAGCTAACTTTAAGGCCAACACC
>JAUYRX010000026.1:0-132957 GCA_030696635.1 Candidatus Melainabacteria bacterium | reverse complement strand
CACTGTTGTACAAGGTGTGAACACCGCTGGTACAGTACGTGTTAACAACTTGGCCAACTTAGAAGCATTGCTCAACATCATCGCCAACGGTATGGAAATCCTGGGAATTGCCTGGGGCGGACCTACCATGATCATGGGCTTCATGCACATGGCTGCTGGTTCCCACGATGCTATGAAAAAAGTATTGTTCGGAGCTGCCGGTGTAACAGGCGGTTTGGCAACACCTGGTTGCATCAACTGGCTCGTTGCATCAGCCCGCGACGCTGCACTGTTCAACTAATAGCTTTTCCCCGCCAACGCCAGCCAGAGACCTCCCGTAAGGGGGGTTTTTGGTTTATAGGCTATTATTTAGCCATATTCAGTCAGAGCAAGCTGGCAACTTTTCAGGGTAATCATGGATAGTCAGTTCGATAACGAAGAGGAGCGGCTTTCGCACTATGCAGGCCAGCTTTCAGTCAGTGGTTTCAACGCCATTCACCAACTAAAGCTTCTGCGAGCCAAGGTTTTACTGCTGGGAAGCGGTTCTATTGTGTGCACGGCTGCTCATGGTTTGGTTGCCTCAGGAGTTGGCTCAATTAAGATAATTGATAGCCACCTTGCTGGCCTCAATTTGTTGCGCACCAGTCTTGAGTCAGCTGGTGATTGTCAGATTACTTATCAACTAGTTGAGTCGCTATCAACGCTTGAGCTTGAGTCTCAAGTTGCTGACTGCGATTTGGTAATTGATGTTCTGGATGATTGGCAAGAGAAGCTATGTCTTTCTGATTTATGTATGGCCAGTCGCAAGCCGCTTTTGCATTGTGGTGGGGCCGGCATGCGCTTTCAGTTGTTTTGTATGCTGCCGGGTAAGTCATGTTGTCTGCGCTGCTTACTGGCCTCTCTTGGTCTAGAAGATTCGATTGCTAGTCGCCAGTCGCAAGGCATTTTAGAGAGCCTGGCTGGAATAATTGGCCATTCACTGGCCCTTGGTGCTGTGAAAGTTATAAGCGCTTTTGGTGCTAGCCAAAGTAATGAGCTGATAAAGATTGACGGTCTGAGTGGCGAGCTTGACGTGTTGAGAGGGTTCGACCCAGTCAATGATTGTCCTGATTGTGGCGTTGTCCGCAGAAAGTAGAACAGAAGTGCAGAAAGTAAATTGCTTTACTAAATCTCCTCTGGCTCTTTATCTGGCACGCTGGCTTGTTTGAGCGCAGTGATGATGGTTAGTGACTTTCCTTGGTAGCGATTTTTCAACAAAGTTGTAAGCACATCCCACTGTCTGGCCGTTTCGCGTAAAGCCAATTCCCGAGCTACTTTGTAGTAAGTGGCTTGGCCGATTTTTTCTTGGCCTTCACTGGAATTGCCCTTTTTAACTGCTGCTGCACTGAGCGGCTGCTCTGACTGCATTAGAGTTGGTATTTTTGACCACTCGACGAGCTCAATGGTGTAGGGGTCGAAGCGATTGACACCAACCTTGTTGGTGCGCTTTGCTACTTCGTTCTCAACATAGTTTGAATTGCTGTAAAAATCTTGCACCGCTCTTAGCATTATGCCGAAATGTTTTAGGGTGCGGTAACGGGCTGAGGGGTTGCTATCGGCCTCAAATGCTGCGTTCAAAACTTTTTTTTGTTCGCGCTCAATGTAAGCTAAACTTCGCTTGAAAGAAGTTCTGTTGAAAAGCATGTCTGCATCTTCTGCTTGATCGCAGCTTTGAATCACTAGTTTGAGGCTGCCAGCACTTATGGTAGAGGCGAGAGCCTCATTAATAATATTGCCATGCAATGATTGTTCTGGATGATCTTTTTCTCTTAGATCAAAAGCCTGACAGCTTGCCGCTGTCGTCACGAGTAGGCTTACTAAGCCAATAGCTCCAGTAGCGACTTGGCGAATTGGTATATGCATCGTATAGTTTGAGCCTGCTTTTCTCATTTCTAGTAGTACTATAGCTCGATTTAATCCCTACAGCTGGTAAAGCCCACGTAGTACAATCACATTTGTCGCTACAGCAGAGAGATAGCATGACTGAATTATGTGAGCGAGTTTCAGGCTTGAGTCAGAGATCGCTCAGCGATCTGACATTTATTGCTTTTGACGTTGAAACCACAGGTTTGTCTGCCATTGCCTGCAAACTGGTTGAACTATCAGGGGTCAAATTCAAGCTCGGCTTTGCTGCTAAAGAAGATACGAGTGTTCAGATAGATACTTTTTCAACTCTGATTAATCCTGGCGGTCCAATTCCTCCTGAGGTTTCGGCTTTGCACGGTATCACCGATGCCATGGTAGCTGATGCTCCTAGTGTAGATAGGGTTTTGCCTCAGTTCTTTCAATGGTGCGGTAGCCCAGCAGATACTGTTTTGATTGCTCATAATGCCTCATTTGACGTTGAGTTTCTCAAGGTTAACTCCCAGCGGTTGCGCTTAGAGTTGCCTGCCCATGCTGTGATTGATACTCTGGCATTGGCGCAGTGTTTGGTTCAAGGCAGTCTTAATTACAAGCTAAAGACTCTGAGCGAGCACTTTGGCTTTGCTGGTTCGCTATATCACCGAGCGCTTGATGACAGCATGTATGTGCAAAAGCTTTTTGCAAAGCTTGTTGAAATTGGCTGTCTAGATAACTTTGGCCAACTAGAGACAAATAACTCTACTCTTAGTTTTACGCAGCTGCAGCGCTATAATCCGGTCTCGCTGTCGCTACAAGCTAAGGCTGATTTCGATTTAATTGCCGAGGCTATTGAAAAGCAGACTGAGTTGAAATTGACCTATAGCAGCGAGTTTAAGAGTACCCGTGTCATTCTTCCACTCGCCTTAATTGAGAGCCGCGGTAGCATTTACATAACCGCTATTTGTCGAAAAACTAACTCAGAGAGAACCTTTCGTTTAGATCGAGTGCTTGAGGTGAATGTCCATGGTGCCTAAGGCGGCTTTTTCGCTCGCCTCTCGTCATCTACTTGTGTCGCTTTCGCTTATGCTATTGGCTGGTGCGAGTTCCCCACCGGCTTGCGACGGCGCTCCGTTCTTTATGAAGCGCAGGCCGTATAAAGATCCGAAGGTGCTTGAGGCCGAAACGAAAAGTGAAGAGGCCAAAGCTGCTTCAGATGAAGTTTTTGAGCCAGTCAAAGAGGATCGCAATAAGCAGATTGATAGACACTGTCGCTTAGGCGACATGTTCTTTAATCGACGGGATTTTACCAATTCTTTAATTGAGTTTGAGGACGTGCTCAAGCTCGATGCTAACAACTTCAAGGCCCACTATATGTTGGGCAAGGTCTTGATGAGTATGGCCGACTATGAAGAAGCTCTCAAAGAATTCGACAAGGTCCTCTCTATTCGAGCTACCACTGCTGATGGTCATTTTATGAAAGCTGAAGCGCTGCGGATGCTTGGTCGCAACGATGAGGCTAAGGGCGAATACACTCGGGCGCTCAAGATCGACAGTGGCAATGCTCTTGCTCATGCCTATTTGGGTGAGTGCTATCGTATGCAAAGCCGTTTTCGCGATGCCATTGCCGAATGCAAAATTGCTTCCAAGCTCAATAAAGATCTTGTCATTCCTCATTTAATTTTGGCTCAGTGTTACACATCGGTGCGTATGCCAGCGCAGTCCAATGAAGAATACAAACAGGCAATCGCCCTAAATCCAAAAGATGCCATTGTTCACGCCCGCTATGGTCTCGCCTTGGGCAAGATGAAAAAGTGGCCAGAAGCTCTTGAGCAGTTTGTCACTGCTACGCAGCTTGATCCCAACTATTCTGAAGGTCATGTCGGCTATGCCTGGGCCTTGGCCAGCACGAACAAGGCTAGTGAAGCCCTAAAGGAAGCGCGTTTGGCTGTTAGCTTGGCGCCAAATGATCCTGATACGCACTCTAATTTAGCTTGGGTGTACGCAAAAAATGGTGACCGCCAGTCGGCTCTGATCGAATATAGATTGGCATTGTCGATTGATCCCAAGAATGGCCAATTGCACAAGGCCTTGGCTTTAGAGCTGAAGGACGCAGGAGATACAAGCAGTGCTATTGCCGAGCTAATGACAGCTAAGCATATGCTGCCTAACGATTATGAAATTGGATTGGCCTTGCAGTCTTTGTTGCCAAAGAGCAAGACTAATTTAGAGTAGCAACTTATGCTGTTAGTTTCGGCCTATTTTTTGCTGCTACCTGGCTTTACTGGCTGGCTGCCGGCTTGGCACATAGGGCAGACGTCGGCCTCATAGGTTTTTAAATTGAGTTGTTCTAAAGCAAAGAAAGGTTGATCAAACTTTGCTAGGCCACCACTGCGATCGATAATTGTGCCCACTGCCAATGTTTTGGCACCCATTGCTGTCAACAGCTCAACTACTCTTTTGGCTGAGCCACCAGTGGTGGTGACGTCTTCTACGACGATAACTTCTTCGTCTTGAGCTAGTTCAATACCGCGGCGAATGACAAAATCTTTGCCGTTTTCGGCGCGCTCGGCAAATATTGCCCGCACCTGATCTTGAGCACTGTGAGGATTTGAATTTGTTTCTGTTGCCGCTTCTCCAGAGTTAAGAATTTCGTTGAAGGCCAAGGCCACAAAGACTTCGAGGTGGACTGCTCCGAGGGCAGGTCCAACTACTGCTTTAGGTTTAATGCCCGCTGCCAGCATTTTTGTTGCTAGTGCTCGGGCCAGATGCATGCCGTGGAGCGGATATTGAAGAATGCGCTGGCATTGCATGTATTGGTCGCTATGGAGGCCGCTTGACAGGAGGAAGTGGCCAGTCTGCCAGGCGTGCACCGATTTAAAGAGGGCTTCAACTGATGTGGCCAGATTTGCATCTTGTGTATGTTGCGCTGAGCCTGCATTCATAGATTTTGCCTCTCTTTTGTAACTATTTAGATTTAGCGATTTGAAAAATTCAACCAATTATAGATGCCCGTATCCACTTATTGTTGATTGCTAAACTATTTGCATTAAACCGTGCTGCTTCAAGAGATTGGCTGCTCGCCATTTGAGAAACTGTGGATATTGCTTGAGCTCGCTCATGAGATCTTCCAGCACTTGCGGTTGGCTTGAAAGCTTGGCAAATAGTGTTTTCATTACCTTCATCTCGCGGGCTGAAATATCTATGTCGAGCAAGGCCGACTGCCAGTCGTCATCGCTGGCTATAGCTGCAACTTTGATTTTTAAATCCGGTAATTCGGCCTTGGCTACAGTGAAGTGATCGGCAGCTAAGCATGCTTCCATCAATGCTGTGCTTAGTGGTGGTGTCTTGCCTTCGTTCTGCTCAATTGTTGGCAGCTCATTCATTTGTTGAAAGTGAAAGTGACCACTGTTGAAGAAAATCATAAACTCAGTAAAGGCGTCCATACCCGAGCTGTTTTCAAGTTTCGAATGTACTAGTTTGCCTTTGTCCCAAATGCTAACAAATGTAGTGCTTGAGCTGTTTGTCACAGTCAAAATACCAGTTTTGGCACTTGCCGCTATTGACTGCAGTAGACTGTAACTGTCAAGTACTCCTAATTCGCCGTCTATGACGGCATTTTTTTGTGGTTGAAAGCTAGGGGGCACTTGGTGGGTGAAGACACAATTTTCCGCGCCCATTGTTTCTTGAGCATAGTCTAATGCAAGGAGACCCCGGCTTAAAACAGTCTCAGCGTCTTCTCCTGCATTGCAGGGCGTAACGCCAATTGACACAGACATAACATTTCTATCGCCAGCCCAGTTTTCATTGGCTCTAATTTGTTCGTTTATCGCCTTGGCTAGTAATTCAACTTTTGCTGCTTCCGCTGCTTCAAGCAAGATGGCAATTAGGTTTCTTTGATAGCGGCAAGCGTGCACGGCACCTTGTATTTCGTACTGGTCTTTAGAGGCAGTGATGGCTTGTCTTGTGCATCTAGCTATTTGAGGCAGCCACTTTTCGATGGTGTCTTCAGTGGTGCCGAGATATTCTGGAAGGTGTAGATTCATGGCAATGAGCATCAGCGCCGGTTTCGCTTTGGGCTCGCAGGCCGCCACCATTGAGTCAAGCTTTGTCATAAGTTCGTTGAGGAAGCTGCGCGATTTTAGGCCGGTAAGCTGGTCTGTATTGTGTCTTTCCCGCTCTGATTCTTTGTCGCCAATACTCAAGAGCGACGAAGCCATTTGTCTACTAAATTTTTCTAGTCGCTTTAGTTCATTGGGGTCATAGGCGGCTTCTTGGCTAGAGAAACATATTGCTGCTCCAGCTGCTCGGCCGTTGCTTTCGACTGGAAAGACCACAGCTCTTTTAAATTTTTTGTTTTCCGCAATTTCTTCTAGTCCGTAGCGCTTGAGCGAGAGGGGACCAATGTCTATGAAATTGCCCTGAACTACAGCTAGCGATGAGCCGACACTTTTAAAGACTTTGAGAACAGATTCTTCTAGATCTTCTGACTTTGGATAAGATGCCGATTTGCTGAAGCCTTTGTGACCGCGCCGGATAAAAACCGTGGCCATGATTGAGTCTTTGTTTTGAAAGTACATTGCCTTTATTACTTCAGAGGCTAGAGCGTTGAAAGAGTGGGTTCCCACTAAAGTTTTGCCGTCTCTGGCAAATGCTCGGGCGACTTTGCTCTCGTCGTCGGCAAAGCTTTGCTTAACTTGCTGTATCTCGGCTGTTCGCGCTCGCCAGCGTTGAAGATCCTTTTCTTTTTCGGCGCTGGTCTCTTTTTCACGTTCCATTCCCGCTAACGGCAAAAAGAACGGTGCAAGAAGTGATTTTACCTCGGGTCCAGCCCCGGCACTTATTTCTTTTAGTGTCGATGAGTCAAGGGTTCTGGCATTAGCATGCTCTTCTAATGCCTTGCTAATAGCGCTGATTCGCGTTCCAACAAACAGTTCCACGGCAATTAGGCAAATTATGGCTAGAAAAGGCAGGGTTTTTACTAGGTGTGTTTGGCCCGAAGCGTAAATATAGATTGCCACACAAAGCACTATGGCCGCGGCAACCTTTATGCTAAAGCCGTTGAAAAAGTCTGTGACCGTGGCGCCAAGGCTTTTATTAATCCGCAGGTTTTCGTTTTCTCGGTTTGGTATAGGAATTTGTTTCTCTGCCGTTTGATTAGTTCAAAATAGTCGCCAAATACTTTATTGCCAATTTGGGCTCAAGGCTAAACTTTACTATGGTGTTGGCATTCAGGTTGTTCTCGTTCTAGTGCGGTAAAATGCCACAGAATATTTTCGAGGCATCATGAAACCACTAATAGGTATCAATTTAGACATCAAGGCTGGCCCTCCAGAAGAGGCCGCCATTCAAACTCCCTATACCGAAGCCATACTTAAGAGCGGCGGTATTCCAATCTTGCTTCCTCCTATGCCGCGTGAAGATTTGCGCGAAGTGCTGCGTCGCCTCGATGGCTTGATGCTCATTGGTGGGGCTGACTATTGTCCGAGTTTGTATGATGAGGTCGCCGACCCCTCCTGTGAACTAACTCCGGCCAGACGGCAAGAGTTTGATCTCGCTCTTGTGAGTGAAGCCTTGAGCGACGACAAGATGCCAGTCCTAGGTATTTGTCTGGGCTGCCAGTTGATTAATATCAATCAAGGTGGCACCTTGGTGCAAGACATTAAATCGCATTTGCCCGATTCAACGGTGGAGCATGCCAGCAAGAATGGTTGGAAAGTTGGATTCAACCAGCACGATGTGATTATTACTGAAGACGGTATTCTCAGAGGCTTGTTTGCAGCAAGACAATTTTCTGTACCAACATCGCATCACCAAAGCGTGCGCAAGGTTGGCAATCTATTGAAAGCAGTTGCTACTGCTGAAGATGGAGTGATTGAAGCAATAGAGATGCCAGGTCGCGATTTTGTTGTTGGTGTGCAATGGCATCCAGAAAGAGATTACGAAACCAATAGACCGCTGTTTGAAAAACTGATAACGGCGTCTCAAGGGAGGCGAGGGGACTGATGGCAGGCCGAAAGATATTAGTTACCGGTGGAGCTGGCTTTATTGGGTCGAACTTGATCGATAGCTTGCTCTCTCAGGGCGACACTGTTGTAGCAATTGATAACTTCAACGATTTTTATGCGCCAGCGGTTAAGCGCCGCAATGCCGCTGAGCATTCCTCTCACCCAGCCTATACTTTAGTTGAAGGGGACATCCGGGATGATGTTGCTCTTGATAGTGTCTTTCGTTTTGGGCCTTTCGATGTGGTTGTGCATTTGGCCGCCATGGCTGGTGTGCGTCCATCGCTTATGCAGCCGGCCCATTATATGGACGTCAATGTAGTTGGCACTCAGAAAATTATTGACCGAATTATTCCCCACGCTAAGCAAACCAGATTAGTTTTCGGCTCGTCTAGTTCTGTTTACGGTGGCCGCTCTGGTGAATCATTTAAAGAGACTGATCGCGTTGATCAGCCTCTTTCGCCTTATGCTGCCACCAAGGCTTCTAATGAATTGCAATGTTATGCTGCCTACCATACTGCCGGGCTGCAAGTTGTCTGTCTGCGCTTCTTTACTGTGTTTGGTCCGCGGCAAAGGCCCGATTTGGCTATACATAAGTTTTGCCACTTAATCGATGCCGGTAAGACAATTGAACTCTTTGGTGATGGTACAACCCGCCGTGACTACACTTTCGTGCTCGACATCGTGGCCGGTATTGAGTCGGCGATGTCATACTCGATACCTGGTTTTGACGTTATCAACCTGGGGCGCTCTGAACCCGTAATGTTGCTTGATATGGTCAAGTCTTTAGAAAAACATTTAGGCAAGAGCGCAAATGTTGTACACCTGCCCATGCAAATTGGCGATGTGCCTTATACCTATGCCAGCATAGAGCACGCTCGCAACGTCTTAGGCTATAGTCCAAGGTTTAGTTTTGATGAGGGTGTAAAGCGCTTTGTTGACTGGTATGTCAATACTAGCCTGACAACTGCTGGCAGCAAGGCTAAAGTCTAGAGGGCAATCTAGAGTTGGACCTCTTGACTGCTTGCTCGGGTACAACGTTGTTTGAACTTTTGTTGTCTTGTCTGGTCTGGCCGGGATATTTGCTTGACACGCTCAGTCCTCGATTCGGATAATCTATATTCAGGTCTCTGTACAGATGTTGTCCTGCATTTGCATGGCAAATCTATTTGAGTTCTATGGCACGGTAGCTCAGTTGGTTAGAGCGGGCGACTCATAATCGCCAGGTCGGGGGTTCGAGCCCCCCCTGTGCTAAATTTCTTAATCTAAATGATGGCTTGCGTCTCTATCTATTGATTAGGTACGCGGTACTTTTCAACGTCGCCGAATTTGAAGTATTCGTCGGTGCCATGGTCAGCCGTTATTATTGTTGCTTCTTGAACCACTCGAGGCCTTTGTGAACCCTTGGGGAAACGTAAGATTGTCGTTCCGTCTAAGGCATAGATAGCGTCGAGCAGAGCGTTGTCAAATTCAGCATTGCCTGAAGAGGCGACAATTCTGGCCTTAACCACGCGGCGTTGGTCTGAAATGCGCACATAAAAGCTAGCTTTTTGACCAAGGGGAATGCGAGGTGAGAGGATTACTCTGCCTCTGGCTTGGTCAAAATGGGGCACCATGTTTTCGGGGTTATTGATTAGTTCTTGCACGCCACCTTGAATAGAGCGTAGCAGACGGTTGCGCCAGCGATCCCACTCCACGGCCATTTCTTGGTCTTGTGAATCAGCATCATGAGACTGTAGTTCAAATTCATTCTGGCTCAATGTGGCCTTAAGCGGCCCACTGCCATCGAGGGTGGCTTTTTGGCTTTTCATGGGAGCGTTGCCATCATCTTGAGCTTGTCCAGAAAGCCCATGACCACTGTCTTCAGCATTGCCTTTGAGCGAATTGTCCTGGGCGTCTGCGGCTAAAGGTTTGCGTTTTTTCAGCACGGGGGCTGACATGGGTACGATTGGGGCAAGATTGGGGGGCGATTCGCTGGCGCCCATCTCCTGCACGTTGCCCTGCAGTGGCGCATCGCCAATAGCTGGAAGAATGGTGACAAGGCTAACGCTCAAGGCCGCTACGATGCTGCAAGAGCGAGACTTCGCTCTGAAATTTAGCCAATTTGATTTTTGATTAGCGGTAGTCTTGGGCATGGTGCAAAAACCGATGGTCTGATGGTTCTGAAAACGCTGCTAACATAGCTTAGTCGAAAAATACATCGGCTATGTTCCCATTCTAGAATTTTTCGTTATAGATTCACTCAGCTAACACTTATTCTCCCATGCACCGCTTTGAAGACCTAGTAAGCTCTAATTTAATTTCATTGCTTCCTGCTCAGTCTGGCAAGTTGAAGCTACTGGTGGCTCTTTCTGGTGGCGCTGATTCGGTAGCCTTGCTCTGTGCTCTCAAAGCTATCGAGAATCTAGATGGCGACAGGCCCTATGAAATTTATGCCTGTCATGTCAATCATGGGTTGCGCGGCGCAGAAGCTGACAGTGACCAGAGTTTTTGTGAGCGCCTCTGCCTTAGTAAAAATATTCCGCTGCAAGTGGTAAAGCTTGATGCACTCAAGCCAGATAGTTCTGAAGAAAGTCTTAGACGGATGCGTTATAAAGCCCTTACTGACGCGGCTCTTCGGCTATCGATATCGCATGTGGTGACCGCCCATACTCTAAATGACCAGGGCGAGACGATGTTCTTTCGTCTCTGCCGTGGCACTTCACTTCAGGGCCTGGTCGGCATAAAGGGTGTGCGGACACTTGAGTCAGATCTGCTTTTGCTTAGGCCGTTGCTCAGTGTTGAGCGCTTATCCGTAGAGGCCTATCTCAGTGATATTGAGCAGTCCTGGTGTTTTGACTTTAGCAATGCCGATGACAAATACTGTCGCAATTTTTTGAGAAATCAAATTTTCCCGCTGTTAAATCAACGCTTTTCTGCACTGAATAAGAATCTTGAGCATTTGCGTCTTAACATTGAGCGCGAGAATGATTTTCTTGAAAAGCTCACAGCAGAGCAGCTAGAAAGTTTGCGTCAGTCAGGAAGGGGCTGTCAATTTATATCTGTAGCAGCGTGGCAAAAGCTGCACCCGGCTTTGAAAGACAGGGTTTTGGTGAAGCTAATGCGTGAGAATGGAGTAGAGGCTTCGTTTGAGCGAGTGGAGCGGCTCGCTCAGATTATGATTGGAGTTTCGCTAGAGCAAGGCGGGGGCGTTCAACACTATTCGCTTGGAAATGGCGTAGAGATTCTGCTCGAAAATGGGGCTTTGTGTTTCTCTGTTGAGGCTGTCAAGCAAACTGGTGCTGGCCAACTCAATGATTTGCGTCGCTCAATGTCGCCAATTACTGTGCGACTCCCTGCTCAGGGCCGCTCAACTGCGCTTACCCTTATACCTTGGTTAGACAAGGCCTTGCGCATCGAAGTTGCCAGTTCTAGTGATTTGCCTGATTTCAAATTAGAGTATCCCCATCGCCGGGCTCATCATTGTTTGATGGATCTTAGTCGTGTGACTGGGCCCCTAACCTTCCGTCTTCGTCAAGAGGGGGACCGCATTCAGCCCCTTGGTATGCCTGAGAGTGTTAGGCTAAAGCATTATCTGCATGCCAATAAAGATAAGGAAGGTGCTATTGGTCTACTTAAGCATCTTGACGAAAGACTGGCACAGCGACTCACTCCACTCTTGTCTGACGAGCAAGAGGTACTCTGGGTGCCTGGCTTTGGTCTTTCGCAGAAAGTTAAGGTGGGCCAAGTGGCTACACATCACTTGTCTCTTATCGATTTAGCTAGTGATATTGGCAGAATCGACTCTAGCTTCTGCTGAACCGACAAGGCCCTATTTGCCAATAGGTTAACAATTCTTGGCTTTTAATTATTTCGCTATAACTTGGGCGAGTTGCCAGCCTGTCATGCTCTTGGCCACCGCAAATGGTTCTTTGCTGGCTAGTACCTCTGCTTTTGTCAGCCTGCACTTGAGAAATCGAATGATGGACGGGGCGGAATAACTAGTAGTTGATAGACTGGTAGTTGCTACTATGAATTTGTTGCTAAACGCTTAGTTTTTTGTGAATCCCCACAGGATGGGGCTTGTGGCGGTTAGCATAGAAGGATCGTGTTATAATTTGTTGATTGACATTCTGGAGCATTGCAATTAAATGAAGAAGTACGGAACAACCTGGGCCGTTTTCTTTCTACTACTGGTGTTGGTGGTCTTCACCGTTTCTCTCGCCAGCATGGGGAGGAAGGAAGATCCGCTCACATATTCACAGTTGATGAATCTGGTTAAGGAAGGCAAAGCGAACGAAATTCGCAAAATCACAATTACCAATGGCGAAAATATTATTCTTGTCAAATTAGCTAATGCTACAGCTGATCGCGAGAAATCGGTGATCGTACCAGCTGAAGCAAAAGAAGATTTGCTGCGTGAACTGAACAAAAACAATATTCCTATTGATACCAAAGAACCAGACAAGTCTGGCCTCTGGATGGGCATGCTTAGTTCATTCTTCTTGCCAATTCTAGTGCTTGTTGGTCTGCTCTTTATGTTCCGCAGTGCTCAATCTGGTGGTAACCAGGCCATGAGCTTCGGCCGCAGTCGCGCCAAGCTTATGGTCGATAACAAAGTCAAAGTCAGTTTTTCTGATGTCGCCGGTATTGATGAGGCCAAGCAAGAACTACAAGAGATTGTCGACTTCCTCAAAAATCCTGATAAATTCCAGGCTCTAGGTGCCAGAATACCGCGCGGTGTACTTCTTGTTGGTGCTCCCGGTACCGGTAAGACATTGCTTGCTAAAGCTGTTGCTGGTGAAGCCGGTGTGCCGTTCTTCAGTATTTCTGGTTCTGACTTCGTTGAAATGTTTGTTGGTGTTGGTGCTTCTCGTGTTCGCGACCTATTTGATCAAGCCAAAAAACATGCGCCTTGTATCGTCTTCGTCGATGAAATAGATGCGGTTGGTCGCCAACGTGGCGCTGGTCTTGGTGGCGGTCATGATGAGCGCGAACAAACGCTGAACCAGTTGTTAGTTGAAATGGACGGCTTTGAAGGCACCACAGGCATTATTGTCGTGGCTGCTACTAACCGCCCTGACATTCTTGACTCGGCCCTTCTTCGTCCAGGTCGATTTGACCGTCAGGTCGGAATTGACAGACCAGACGTCGCTGGTCGCGAGCAAATTCTTACTGTGCACGGTCGCGGTAAGCCTCTAGCTAAAGACGTTGATTTGAAAATCTTGGCCAAGCGCACTCCTGGTTTTACAGGCGCTGACTTGAGCAATTTGATCAACGAAGGGGCACTGCTTGCCGCTCGTGGCGATAAGCGTGAAATCGATATGTCTGATCTCGATCAAGCAATTGATAAAGTCAATATGGGACCAGAGAAGAAAACTCGCATCATTTCTCCTAAAGAGAAAGAGAACACCGCTTATCACGAAGTCGGTCACGCACTGATGTTCACTCTTTTGCCCCATGCTAATCCACTGCACAAAGTCACCATTATTCCTCGTGGCTTTGCTCTCGGTGTGACTATGTCTTATCCTGATGAAGACGTGCTTTCACACAGCAGAACCCAGTTGATTGATCAAATTGGTGCCTTGCTTGGTGGCCGCGTGGCTGAAGAGATTGTCTTTGGTGAAGTCACAACTGGTGCTATGAATGACCTTGAGCGCAGCACAGGCTTAGCTCGTCGCATGATCACTGAGTGGGGCATGAGCCAGAGATTGGGGCCAATGACTTTCGGTCGTCGCAATGACCAACCGTTCATGGGTCGTGATTTTGGTCATGAGAGAGACTATGGCGAAAATATAGCCACTGTTATTGATGAAGAAGTCTCAGACATGATTTCGACTCAGTACACGAGAGTTAAAGAGATCCTTGTCAAACACCGTCCGCACATGGATGCCATCGTCAAGATCTTGCTGGAAAAGGAAACTCTCGATAAAGCTGAAGTGGATGCCATTGTTGAAGAGATCAATAGAAAGATTGCCAACGGTGAAGACCCAGTGATTGACGACAAGACCGACCTGACACCGCCACAAATACCACCATCGGCCACGGGGGATGACTCCGGCGTTATTATCACTGCTCCTGGTGATGAGCCAGACGTTAGAGAAGATCCAAAGCCTGATTTCAAGCCGAAATACGCTTAAATTCAAGAGCTTGTAATGAACTTAGAGAGACCGCTCCACGTGGGCGGTTTTTTTTTGAACAGATAGGCCGTTTTCTATAAAGTCTTTGCCTTGCTGATTGCGCTATCTCGTAACCAGCGCGGCTCAATATCCTATGGCTGCACCAATAATTGGGATTGAGGATCTTGATCCTGTTTTGAAATCCTTATATAAATGGCCGCCCGGACTGTTTCTTCTCATGTCTGGCCCGTGCACTAAACAAAAGAATGGTTAGCATCTAAATCAAGAAAAAAGAAGATTGCACCTCTGTGTCCAAGGCCTCCTTTGTAACCCGCATTGGTGCCTGCTTTTCCGGCCATCCCTCCCAGATTTTGTGCTCTCCGCTCTGGTCTCTAGGTGTATGATTTAAACCATTGCGTCGACTGTAAAGGTTACCGGAGATTGGAAGACTGCCTATGTGGAAAGAAAAAAGCAAAACGGCAATGACACTATTTTGTAATGGGGACGAGGACGGTGCGATCGCAAGTTGGAAGGAAGCCCTGAAGTATGCCGCGCCGACTAATAATGCAGAGCTTGCAGAGATTGCTGAGATCAATTACTGCGTTGGTAAATGCTTCGCCGACCAGAAAAAGGATGCCAGCGCAGCTTTTCATTTGCGAGAGGCCGCTAAGCAGTTCGAGTCTGCAGATCCTCGTCACAATAGACTTCCCGTTGTACAAAACACACTGGCAGCGGTTCTTCAGCGTATGGGTAAAGCCGATGAGGCTGTGTCTTTATACCAAACCGTTAAAGGTATTAGGCCCACCGATAGTATTGATTTGCGGACTGCAATTGAGTGTCTTCATCAGCAAAAGCTGGCTAGAGACTTGAACCTTCGGGTGATAAAACGGTTGTGTAAAGAGCTCGAGATAGACATCGATGGCAACAACTCCGATATCGAAGCACTCTTATTTGCTTATTACTGGGACGAAAAAGACGGCGCCGATCGTAGCGATACAGACAAGATGCTTATTACCGACTATACGAATTTTTCAACCGAGTCTCTCTGTGAATATCTGAATGCGATTATTGATCATCCTAATTTCATTGCTGTCAAAAAGAATGAGCCTTTCAAACCGTTTGCAGCGATCGAGTTTGTTCGTCACGATGGAAAAGAACTATTCAAGGCGTGCGCATCTGCTGTGGCCATAGTCGATTTATACAATGAAGAGATGGTTGAATGTGGATTTGCATCGCTCTTTCGAACATTGGACTATTCGCCTTGTTTGATGGCTTATCTTTTGACAGACGAAAAGTTCGAAAACTTGGCTGGACAGCGAGCGCTCAATTTCGATTCGGACTAATCGGACTAAATGGTATAGAGAAGAGAATCCCGCAAACGGCATTGATCGACTAGGAGGTTATGGTTTCCACCGTCAGCGGTGCCTGATGTGCGAGCCCCAAGGAATGAACTGGCCTAAAGCTTCATAGCGCCTAAAGCGAGTTTTGGCTCTAAGCTATAGTCTGGGGGCAGTTAGAGGGTGCAAAATGGTTGTGGTTCCATTTCAGTTAGGGGCGAGATATGAAATGGGATGTAGTTGAAGTCACAGCAGAGGCGCCACTTTCTCTTCAACAGGACGATTGTCATGGCCCACTTAATGGGCCTGCGTCTTTAAGTTAGCTGATCTTGGGTGCGTCCAAATCGAGCCTGAGTGACTTCCTGAGCAGTTCTTAAGGTTCTAAATATTAGGCCAAGCTTAAGAGATCTGGGGCTTCGCAGTATTACTTAATGGTTCGTGATAAATTTGATGCTAAGCAAAAGCGGCCCCTCGGTCGCCTGGCATCCATACATCCATTTATCTGGGAGGGTCTGCTGTGGCCGTCGTCCATGAAAAAGAACTACTTTGCAAGAAATTTCTGTCAAAAACTCAGAAGCTTTTAATTGATGGTAAATGGGTTGATGCCAAGTCTGGCAAAACCTTTGAAACCATCAACCCTGCTACTGAGGAAGTGCTATGCCGCGTGGCTGAGGGCTCTAAAGAAGACGTCGATTTGGCTGTAAAAGCTGCTCGTCGCGCTTTCGAGTCGGGTCCATGGAAAACAATGAGCACTGCTCAACGCGCTAAGCTCCTTCTCAATCTAGCTGACTTGATTGAAAAGAACGCCGATGAATTGGCTCAGCTTGAGACTCTTGATAATGGTAAGCCAATCAAAGAATCTCGCTACGTTGATGTGCCGCAAACAGTTGAAACTTTCCGCTACTACGCAGGTTGGGCTACCAAGCTTGAAGGCGAAACCATCAATGCTAATAGCAACTTCTTCACTTACACTCTGCGTGAGCCAGTCGGTGTAGTTGGTCAGATCATTCCATGGAACTTCCCCATGTTGATGATGGCATGGAAATGGGGCCCAGCCCTAGCTTGCGGTAATACCGTCATTCTTAAGCCAGCTGAGCAAACTCCTTTGACAGCATTGCGCATAGGCGAACTAGCTATGGAAGCTGGTTTCCCCGATGGCGTAATCAACATTGTTACTGGTTTTGGTGGCGATGGTGCTGGTGAGGCTATTTCTCGCCACATGGACATCGACAAAGTCGCCTTCACTGGCGAAGACAAGACAGGCAAGCTTATCCTTCAAGCTTCCACCGGCAACCTCAAGCGCGTATCGCTTGAACTTGGCGGTAAGGCTCCAAACATCGTCTTTGCTGACGCCGATATTGATGCTGCTGTTAAGGGTGCCATCACTGGTATCTTCTTCAACCAAGGTCAAGTTTGCTGCGCTGGTTCGAGATTGTTCCTTGAAGAAAGCATTCATGATGAGTTCATGACAAAGCTCAAAGAGCGCGTTGCTAAAATGCGCCAGGGTGATGGTTCTGACGAGAAGACCCATATCGGTCCTCAAGTTAGCAAAGAACAGCAAGAGCGCGTTCTTAACTACATTGAGATCGCTAAGGGTGAAGGCGCTACCGTTGCTTGCGGCGGTCAGTCACCAGCCGATATGAAGAAAGGCTTCTTTGTTCAACCGACTGTTTTGACTGGCGTCAACAACACCATGCGCATTGCCCAAGAAGAAGTGTTTGGTCCAGTATTGGCAGTCATTCCATTTAAGAGCATGGATGAAGTTGCTGAGCAAGCTAATGCCACCACATTTGGTTTGTCTGGCGCTGTCTGGACTCGCGATATCAAGAAAGCCCACAAATTTGCTTCGCTAATTAAGGCTGGCACAATCTGGGTTAACTGCTACAACGTCTTTGATCCAGCAGTACCATTCGGCGGATATAAGATGAGTGGTTATGGTCGTGAACTCGGTAAACATTCAATCGAGCTTTACACCAATATCAAATCTGTTTGGGTCAACATGATGGATTAGTGCTCCTCTGGAGCGCATTGAGAAAGGCCGGTGCATAACCGGCCTTTCTTCTGTCTAAATCAAGAAAGTATTGGAGGGTTCATGAAAGTATTTCTCACCGGCGCCAGTGGTTATGTCGGCTCACGCATCGGCAGGCAACTAACTAATGCTGGTTACTCAGTGAACGGTTTAGCTCGCAACGACATTGCCGCACAGAAGCTGCTCAAGGCTGGCATTGAACCGGTCTCTGGCAATCTTAATGAGCCTGAACGCTTGGCTCGTCTGGCCAGCAGCGCTGATGCCATTATCCATACTGCTTTCATTCATAATTTTGGTCAATACTCTGGCTCAATTGAAACCGAATGCAACCTCATGCATGCCCTTGGTAATGCCTTGGCTGGAAGCAACAAGCCACTGCTCGTTACTTCAGCTACAGGTGTGGTGGGCGACACTGGAGTCAACATTGCCACTGAAGAAACCGTGCCTGACTTGAGTCATCCCCTGGCAATGCGCTATAGAGCCGAGCAGGCTGCCCTAGCCACTGCAAATAACGGCATCAAAACTATTGTTTTGCGTTTGCCAATTCTTGTTTATGGCCACGCTGGCAGCACCTTCATTCCTATGATGATGGAGAGTGGTCAGAAGCGCAGAATGGCTGCTTACATAGAATCTGGTGAGAATGCTTTGTGCGCAGCTCACGTTGATGATGTGGTGGCAGGTTATATGTTGGCTTTAGAGAAAGGCGAAGCAGGGGATATCTTCCAGCTTAGCGCTGAGTCTGAAATACCAGTTAAAACTATTGCTGAAGCTGTAGGCCGTACCCTTAAAGTTCCAGCTCAAAGTATTTCAGCGGCTGAAGCCAACGAAGTATTTGGTGATGTAGTCTCAATGTTCTTTGCTATGAACAACCGGGCATCGGGCGAAAAGGCAATGCAAAAGCTAGGCTGGGCACCGCAAGAAGGTCGCACTCTCCTTACTGACATTGAGCAGGGTTCATACGCTACAGCCTTTGCTTTGAGCGGTCGTTAATTTAGCTTATTCAGCTAACTCAGCTGGTAGTAGTGGTCTGCTGCATCAGTTCACGCTCTATCTCACTGAGGGCGCGTTTTAGATGGCGGCGCAATTCGACCAGATGTTTCTTCACTGTGAGATTTGCTTGGCTGTCGCAAGCTTCTTCAATTTTGCTGCAGATTGCTACAAGTGGGTCCGCTGAAATTGCTTCACAGGCTCGCTTAAATGCATGCATCTTGGCTTTTAGAGCGACGAAATTTGACTGCTCGGCGAAAGTGTTGATCTCGCTTATATCGTGGTGGCAACGAGTTTTAAAATGCCGTAGTATTTTTTCAATGTCTCTTTCGTTAGATTGGCTCAGTAATTTTTTTAAGCCAATTACTGAAGACTGCAGCTCTGAGCGTTCGTGTTCATGTTCGTGCCCTTGCTCGTCTGCGGTCGATTCTTGGCTGGGCACGATAGTAATTTTGATATCGCTGACGCCGAGCCATCGTGCCACAAGTTTACTCATGGTGGCCGGGTCAATGGGCTTACTCAAATAATCATCCATGCCGCGATCAAGACATTCTTCTCTACTGCCAGAAATAGCATTGGCGGTTACGGCAATTACAGGTACATTCAAACCGCGTCTCTGCTGAATCTCTTTTATGATCTTACACGCTTCAAAGCCATCTAGGCCTGGCATCTGACAGTCAAGGAAAACCATGTCGTAGCGGTTCTTATTAAAAGCACTAACGGCTTCAATGCCGTCGGCGGTAACATCAACAACGAAGCCTAAGTCTTGCAAGAATAGCAATGCTACTTGCTGATTGATTTTGTTGTCGTCCGCTACCAGTGCTCTTCTTGTTATGCCAGATTGCCTTTTTGCTTGAGTTAATGGTTCTGTGGAGCCACTGCTTACATCATTTCTGATGGCGGCTAGTTCTCTGGTTTGCGTGTAGCTTTTTCGCTCTTTGGGTTTCCATCCAGAGAGGTGTTCTAAGCATGCTGCAACTTGTTTGCGCCGCAGTGGAATTGTGAGATGGCTGGTTCTAGGCGCTACCAGTGTGCTGCGCGCTTGGCTTAGAGATTCACTGGTGCCAATTTCAAGGACACTAATTAGACCAAATACTTTAGAGCGTTTGAAGGCTTCTAAGAATTGCTCGCTCTGTTTTTTATAGCGAATTGTGTCAAGGCAAATGGCCTGTATCTTTTCTGCTGATTGCTTTGATGCTTCTAAAAGTTCTAAGGCTTGCAAATGATCGTCTGTCGATTGTGCCGCAATTCCGAGGGCGCAAAGGTGTGAGCAAATTGCCGCTTGATTGTTGTGCCTTGGCTCTAGTGTGAGAAGTTTGATCTGGCCGTAGCTGCTCTCCCAGGCGCGAGCTGACCAATCATCTGCATCAGCACTGGTGGCAAGAGGCAGGGCGAAGCTGAAAGTTGAGCCATGGTTTTCTTGGCTATCAACCATGAGCTTCCCGCCCATGAGTTCAACCAGGTGTTTTGAGATACTCAGACCCAAGCCTGTTCCACCCGTACTGCGATAGGCAGAGCCTTCTTCCTGCATAAATGGTTCGAATAGCCGTTTCTGGAAAGCTTTTGAAATACCAATGCCGCTGTCTATAACTGAAAAATGCAATTGATTGTAGCCATTACAATCAGTAGAAATATCGACTTTGAGAATAACTTGTCCTTGGTCTGTGAATTTAATAGCGTTGCCACATAGATTGAGTAAAACTTGCCTCAGTCTTAGTGGATCTCCAAAGACAATATCGGGAATGGTTCGGTCTACGGTAGCTAGTAAAAGTAGGTCTTTGGCGGCCGCTTGGGGCACTAAAATCTCTGCCACCCCTTCAACCACTGAAAGCGGGTTGAACTGTGCTCTAGATAGCTCCATTTTGCCAGCTTCTATTTTTGAGAAATCGAGAATGTCATTAATGATGGTTAGTAGTGACGCTCCAGCTTCGCGAATAGTACTGACGTGCTCTTTAGATTTAGGGCTAAGGTCACCTCGGAGCAGTACCTCTACCATTCCCAAAATGCCATTTAAGGGCGTTCGTAGCTCATGACTAACGTTGGCAACAAACTCTGACTTTATCTTGAGGGCTGACTGGGCCTGCTCACTTGCCATTTTTAACTGAGTGACCAAGCGCCGATGGGTATCGATGTCTGTGCAAGAGCCGCACCAGCTCAAAGTATCTCCGCTTTCGTCTTTGATTGGTAAGCTGCGAACGAGAAACCAGCGGTACTCTCCATCAAAGCGTTTCATGCGCATTTCAATCTCGAAGTCGCGAAACTCAAGTACACAGTTTTGCCAATTTGATACTGCCTGCTCTCTTTCTTCTGGGTGAACTAACGCTAGCCATCCGATGCGAAAAAGTTCGCTGTCAGTCAGTCCACAATAGTGGAGAAATTGGGCATTAAAATATTTAGCGTTACCTTCCTTGTCTGCTGTCCAGATTAGCTCTGGTGAGGCTTCACACATTGTGCGAAAGAGCAGTTCGCTTTCAGCTGTTTGCTGTTTTGCTTCTTCAGTCTCGGCATTTACGAGAGAAAGTTCTTTGAGGCGATTGGCTAGTTCATCTTTGATGGCGAGTTGATCATGCACTTCTAAAGAGGAGCCAAACCATTTGACTATTTTTCCGTTATCGTCAAGGCGTGCCACCGCTCTAACTAAGTGCCATCTTGGTGCGCCGTCTTGACGCAATAGCCGATACTCGCATTCATAGGGAGCACCGGTGTTAATTGATTCTTGCCAGCGACTGTGCATTGGTTCTATGTCTTCAGGATAGACGTGGCTGATCCAGCCGTCGCCCAGACTTCTGGCTTCGGTGGAGCCGCTCCATTCGTACCAGCGTTTGTTGATGTAATCAATCTGACCGTCTGCGGTAGCTGTCCAGATGAATCCTGGTAGCAGATCAGAGAGATCTTTGAATAGTTCTAACTGCTCCGATTCGCCTTGTTGCCGTTTAGCGAGAGCTTCAAAAAGCTCTCGTTGAAAGTGGTTGTTATCTTGAGGAGAATCCGGGACCATCGCCGTACCGCTGTCAAAATGGTACTGGTCAGTTGCCATTGGGCATGCCAAATGTCAGGAGCCAGTATATCTTTATTCCACTTTGTGAGACTGCTAATCTTTTGTTTGGCTATGCTTAGCCTTGGTTGGCGGTAATTTTAGGGTTTGGTTAGAATAGCTTTTGTTGTGATATTGGCGTCCCTAAGACTAAATTGAGGCTCTGTGAAAATTGTTAGATCAGGCAAGGAGCGGCTTTGTGTAAGTGCATGCCGAACGCTTGCTTTTTTCTCGTCTCTAATTTTGCTTCCTTCGGCTTTTGCTTCTGAATATAAAATCAGCGAAATTAATGGTTGGCGTGATGTCATTTCTGACAAAGATGCTTCAAAGAAACGATCGTTGGTCGGTAGCTTCTCTCTCGAGAATGGCAATAAGTGCAGCTTAATTGTTGTGCCACCGCGACTTCGAGTTGCTCCGGCTTTGGCGAGTTCGGGTATGGGCCGGTGTAAAACTGCTCCAACTTCTAAGATTGTTCAGAACAATAAGGCTAGATTTGGTGTTAATGGTGGCTATTTCAATCTTAGCAACGGCGAGAGCACTAGCTATGTGGCCTTAAATGGAGTGGTTTGCGCCGACCCTAGCAAAAATTTGGCCTTAACGGAGAATCCTAAATTAAAGCCGTTCCTCACCCAGATTTATAATCGCTGCGAAATCCGATTTCTCAAAGCTAAAGATAAATTGCCCTATGTGCAAATTGCAACACATAACGATCCTTTGCCGTCGGGGCGAGAGCTTGAGGCTTCCCTTCAAGGCGGGCCTAGGCTGCTACCTCAATTGACGGCTGAGAAAGAAGCCTTTGTTCGTACTGAGGCTGACGGCAAACAGGTCGATTCTATTGGTGTGGGGCGTACCGCCGCTCGAACGGCGGTGGGCTTGACCCAAGACGGCTATCTATTAATAGTAGCTGTTGCTGGTAAGGGACAAGACGAATTTTCTTCAGGGCTGACTCTGGTTGATTTGGCTATATTACTGAAAAATTTGGGGGCAGTAGAAGCTGTCAATCTTGATGGTGGTACGTCTACTACGATGATTCAGGTCTTTCCGAACGACAATTCGCAAGGGCAAATGCTCATTGGTCGCATTCCCGAGACAAGAGTTAGGTCCGCCCTATTGGTTTTCGAATAGTTAATGGCGAAAGTTAAGTGTGCCTGAGTTAGCGTCGTCCCATTTTGCGGATTTTGGCCATTTCGGCTGCTTTGAGGCGAACCATGGCACGCGATAGAGCCATTTCGGTGAGGTAAGACTCAAGTTTGTCGGTCTTCTGACTCTTCTCGGCTTCGTGCCTAGCTTTAGCTTGGTTGGCACGAGCTTCGTCAATTTCGATATCAAGTTCGGCCATATCTGAGAGAATCTCAACTTCTGAATTGTTGACGTTCATGATGCCGCCAATGACAGCAGCGGTTTCTTCTTCGCCTTTTATTTTAAAGCGCAGCACGTCAATTGCCAGAGTGGTGACGATGGGCTCGTGACCAGGAAGAATCGTCAATTCACCGTCATTGGCCACAGCAGTAACTTGGTCAACAGGGCTGTCGAAAACAACTCTTTCTGGAGTGATGATCTTGAGATTCAGTGTAGCCATTTCTATATTTCTCTCTAAGTGGTCGATTATTTGGGCGTTTTCTTTGTCGCTGGTTTTTTTGTCAGTGCTTTTTTGCTTAGTGTTTTTTGGCCTGCACCATGAGCATGGCCACCGTGCGGAAGGATCTTGTCAATCAAGCCATATTCAAGTGCTTCTTTGGTTGATAGATAGTGATCACGTTCGATGTCTTTGGCAATTCTCGCCTTGTCTTGGCCAGAGCAGCGGTGCAGAAGCTCGATTTGAGCTTCGCGGAAGCGACGACCTTGACTGGCTTGAATCTCTAAGTTGGTGATATCACCTTCTGCCTCCCACAACGTCTGGTGGAACATGAGAGTGGAAAACTCGTAAGCAGACCGCTCTCCTGTTCCGGAGGCCAGAATTTCGCAAGCACCAGAGAGCGCGTGCCCTAAACAAATCGTATTCACCGGTGCTTCGATGGAATGCATAACAGCAATGATGCCATCAGCGTTATAGCCGTTTCCACCAGCAGAGTTGATGTACATGTTGATTGGTTTTTTGGGATCGCGCTCATTAAACCGCAGCAGCTTCTTTATCGTTGGCAGTGCTATTTCGTTTTCGAGTCTTCCGAAGACAAAAATGTTGCGCGCCGTAGACGCTTGAACTTGACTTTGAGCTTGTTCTTTTTCTGCGTCTAGTTTTAACGGTTTAGTTTCTGCAATTGGTTCCTGATTGTGCTTCTTTTTCATTTAGTTGGAGATTAGCCTTGCATTGTCTTAGCTTGTTCTTTAACTTCATCAATGCTGCCAACCATATAGAAGGCACCTTCTGGAAGATCGTCAACTTCACCGTCAAGAATTTGGCGGAAGCCTTCGACTGTATCTTTCAGCTTAACGTAACTACCTTTACGGCCTGTGAAGTTTTCAGCGACGGTGAACGGCTGGCTCATGAATTTCTGAATTTTTCTAGCGCGGGTAACGGCTTGTTTATCGTCGGCCGAAAGTTCATCCATACCGAGAATGGCGATGATATCTTGCAAGTCTTTGTAGCGTTGCAGAGTTTGCTGTACACCACGGGCGATATCATAGTGTTCTTGACCTACAACTTCTGGTTTAAGAGCTGTTGAGGTAGAAGCTAGTGGGTCAACTGCTGGATAGATACCTAGTTCTGCAATTTGACGTGATAGCACGGTGGTGGCATCAAGGTGGGCAAATGTTGTAGCAGGAGCCGGGTCAGTCAAGTCATCGGCTGGTACATATACAGCTTGCACTGATGTAATCGAACCGTTCTTGGTCGAGGTAATACGTTCTTGTAGTTGGCCCATTTCAGATGCCAGTGTTGGCTGGTAGCCTACAGCTGATGGCATACGACCTAGTAGAGCTGATACTTCAGAACCGGCTTGGGTGAAGCGGAACATGTTGTCTACGAAGAGCAACACGTCTTGCTTGGATACGTCACGGAAGTATTCTGCGACAGTTAGAGCTGACAGAGCAACGCGCATTCTGGCGCCTGGTGGCTCATTCATTTGACCATAGACTAGAGCAACACGGTCGATAACGCCCGAGTCTTTCATTTCGTGCCAGAGGTCATTGCCTTCGCGGGTACGTTCGCCAACGCCGCCAAATACTGAGTAACCGCCGTGGTGTTGAGCGATGTTATTGATTAATTCCATAATGATAACGGTCTTGCCGACGCCAGCTCCACCGAATAGACCAATCTTGCCGCCTTTTACATAAGGAGCAAGCAGGTCGACAACTTTGATACCAGTTTCAAAAACAACAGTGTCTGTTTGTAAATCAGTTAGATCAGGGCATGGTCTGTGGATGCCCCAGTGGTCGTCAGCTTTCAGTTCTGGACCTTCGTCTACCACTTCACCAAGAACGTTGATGATGCGGCCGAGAGTGGCTTTGCCTACTGGCACCGAGATTGGTTTTCCTGTATCGGTAACAACCATGCCTCTGGTCATGCCGTCTGTAGAGCTCATCGATACGCTTCTGACGCGGTTATCGCCGAGCAAAAGTTGCACTTCGCAGACAACCTTCAAATGTTCGCCGGCTGGGTTGACGCCCTCAATTACAATGGCGTTGTAGATTTCAGGTAGATGTCCACCAGGAAATTCGACGTCCACCACAGGTCCAATTACCTGTACGACCTGACCCTGGGTCTTCTCTAGTACTGTGCTCATTTGATCTCCGATTTTGTACTGAAAGTTGTTGAAAGTTACTGAAAGTTTCTAGACGGTACTAGAAGTTTCGGGGCAAATAAATTGCCTTGGACGACTGTCAAGTGCTTTGAGCTTTCTCGCCTTCGCATAAGAATAGATGCTACTGCCGAGTTTTCCCCAGTCGTTTATGATAGTTTTCGTTCTTATTTTATTGTTTTGGCACAAAAGCTCATTACGTGCCGTTCATAAGCCATACATAAGCTGTTCATGCAAAGAGTTCGAAGTCTATTGGAGTAGGAGTGAAAGATTCGGTTGCCAGGAGATTTTTGCTTGATTTGGCTAGGCTCTTTGGCTTCGTTCTTTTCGGCGCCCTAGGCTTCATGCTCGTAGAGCATTGGAATTTTCTTGATTCACTCTTCATGACTGTAATCACCTTGACTACGGTGGGCTACGGCGAAACTCATCCACTTTCTACAGCTGGAAAGATTTACACAATCGTACTTATCTTGATCGGGGCCGGTGTGGTGCTGTCAGTGATAAGCGATATGGTGGAAATATTTCTACACTTCAATCTAGGGGCTAGGCGTATGCAGCATTCGATTTCAAAGTTAAAAAATCATCAAATTGTTTGTGGTTACGGTCGCACTGGCCAAGAGGTGATCGCTCACTTTGTCCAGAACAAGATTTCTTTTGTATTAATTGAAGTAGATGCTGAGCGCTCTCACATAGCTGCTGAAGCTGGACACTTAGTTATCAATGGCGATGCTAGCTCTGATGAAGTTTTGATGCAGGCAAAAATACAGAGCGCTAGCGGTATTGTTTGTGCTCTTGATGACGATACGGCCAATACCTTTATTGCTCTTTCAGCCAAAGGCTTGAACGAAAAGATCAAAATCGTTTCACGGGCGGCTAACCCAGGCACAGAAGCCAAGATGCGTCGGGCTGGTGCGAGTATGGTGATTTCTCCTTATGTTATTTGTGGCAAGCGAATGGCTACAGCTGTTACCCATCCTCTGGTTACGCAATTTCTCGATGTTGTCATGGCTACTCCCGAATACGATTTGCGTATGGAGCAAGTACGGCTTGGTAAACCTTCGAAATTGGTTGGACAGGCTCTGAAAGATGCAAACATTAAGCAGACTTCTGGGGCCATGATCCTCGCTGTGAATCAAAATGGTAAGCTGATATCCAATCCATCTCCCGATCTGATCTTCCAGGACGGTGATGATTTAATCGCTCTAGGTACTGAGCAACAACTAAACAAATTGGTAGAGCTCTCCGGTATTCAAATCTAAAGAGGTAATTAAAGTGGCCGAAGCCCCCAATCAGGAAGAACAAGAAATTGCAGTTATCACTTTAGAGAGTGAAGACGGCCATTCCTATGATTGCGAGATGCTCGATCGTTTCGTGTTCGAAGAAAACGAGTATGCACTTCTTTTGAAAATTGCTGAAGAAGGTGCCGATGAAGAACTCGAAGAAGAAGATCAAACCCTTGTGATTATGCGCTTCTTCCACCGCGGCAACGACTTCGTTTTCCAAACTATTGACTCTGATGAAGAGTTTGAAAAAGTGAGAGCGTTTGTTGAAGAGAAAGTTGAATCTGAACGGGCCGCAATGGAATCAGGCCAGTAACTGACTAATTATTGCTTTGGCGCCATTCCAATCATCAAAGGTGTTGAGCTGGGCTCTGCTTTGTGACCTTGAGGGTGGCTGATTATTTCTTTGGCAATGGCGTCTACAACTATTTCTAGCGGTGCTCTGCTGTGAAATTGGCGTTCGCTCATGGCCGCATTCGACCACATGCCGTCCTCACCAAAGCCGGTGGCATAAATTTTGATGTAGCGAGCTCCTTTGTGAATAGTGAACAGCACAGACTGCTTCTCAAATGCGGCCCATGAATTGAGATGCAAAGCTTCTAAAATTTGTGAGCCGGGTTCTAAGTCGCCATCGGGTGTGGCAACAACCGCCATTTCGCGACTGAGCGCTTTGTAAATCTGGCTTTTCCATAGGTCGACTTGATGTAAGTCATAAACTAAGAGCGGCTCGCCTTCGACAAAGACTCCTGCTTCTGTCTCTGCCACTGTGGGTAGTAGCACGCTTTTGTTGGCGCCTACAGGACCGTAGAGATAGACTTTAATCATATTCATATTTTTCTAGGCCTCCTTGCTTGCAGTCACTGCTAAATCAGCTTTTGCCTCTGGTTTCCCCTCTGGTTTCATAGTTGGGAAGGCAATAACGTCTCGAATTGAGGCTGAGTCTGTGAGTAGCATGACTAGGCGATCTATACCAATGCCGATTCCCATGGTTGGTGGCATGCCATATTCCATTGCCATAATAAAATCAAGATCAAGTGGCATGGCTTCGACGTCGCCAGCTGCCTTCTTGCGGCCTTGTTCTTCTAGTCGGCTTCTTTGATCGTGGGGATCGGTAAGCTCTGAATAGCCATTGGCTAGTTCGCGGCCAAACACAAACAATTCGAAACGCTCTACTTCACCAGCGTTTTCTCTGTGCGACTTGGTCAGTGGTGAAATCTCCACGGGATAGTCAATGATGAAAGTTGGTTGCATCAAAGTATGTTCAACTTTGTCTTCAAACATAGCGTTGATTACACTGCCTCTAGTGTCTTGCTTGTCTAGCCTGACACCGAGCTTTATGGCTGCTGCTTTGGTTTCTTCGAAGTCTTTCAAAGTTGAAACATCAAGGCCAGTAGCTTCTTTGATAGCGTCATTCATGCGCAAACGACGAAATGGTTTGCTGAAAGAAATTGCTTCACCCTGATAACTGAAGTCGGCTGTTTGTAGAACGTTCTCAGCAATGTGGCGCAGCATAGACTCGGTGAAAGTCATAAGCTCGTTGTAATCGCCGTAAGCACAGTACATTTCCATCATGGTGAATTCGGGATTGTGTCTGGTGCTCATGCCTTCGTTGCGGAAGATGCGACCGATTTCATAGACTCTTTCCATGCCGCCAATGATCATTCGTTTTAGGTGAAGTTCAGTGGCAATGCGCAAATAAAGGTCGATGCCTAAAGTGTTGTGATGAGTAATGAAGGGCCGAGCATCGGCGCCACCGGCCTCAACTTGCAAAGTTGGTGTCTCGACTTCTAAATAGCCGTGGCTGTCAAGAAAATTGCGCATGTGGCGAATAGTGAGAGAGCGCTTGCGCAAATTATCGCGCACTGCTGGGTTCATGATCATGTCGACGTAGCGGTGGCGGTAGCGCGCTTCTACGTCGGTGAAGCCTTCCCAGCTATCTGGCAATGGCAAAAGTGATTTCGATAAGATTTGCCAATCAGTCACTTTTACCGATAATTCGCCAGTGCTTGTGCGGCGAATCGTACCGGTGGCGCCAATATAGTCACCTTTGTCAAGGAGCTTGAGGCGGGCCTGTTTTTCTTCTCCAAGAAACTCTTTATTACAGAAAAGCTGAATCTTGCCGGAGTCATCGAAAACATCAACAAACATCCAGGTATTGCGGCTGTTCATGATGCGGCCACAGACGTGCACAACGTCTTCGGTCTCCACACCAACAGCTAGGTCTTTATATTTTTCTTGTAGTTCGGCGGCCTTGTGGCTGCGTTCATATTTATACGGATAGGGATTAATGCCCTGCTCTTTCAAGGCACTCAATTTCTTCAAGCGATCGGTTTTAAGTTTGCTGGCGGCTTCGGCTGCGGCGGCTGCTTTCTTGGCTTGTGCTGCCAGAGCTTTGGGTGACTCGTTATTGCCAGACATCTTGATTTCATATCCCCGAGAAACTACATATATACGCTTGGTACATTCAGCTCCCTATTTTAGTATTAAGTCGGGGAAGTGCCGTTGCAATCCACTGACTTAATACGGAAATAGCGCAAATTTGTTACTGAAAAGGGCATCATCAGCGAGCTTGGGCAGTGTTATAATTGGTCCTTGTCAAATTTATAGTTGAGTGTTGGAGTGTCCAATCAGTTGGTACCTTTTGGTATCTTCCTCCAGCACACTGCTTAAGGATTCTGTTTTCGTTAAGAGGTAGTTCGTGGTGGTTGATTCAGCAGGCAATGCGGGCGGTTCTGGGAATAGTGGTCAGCGAATAGTCTCGGTAGAACTGCGCGACGAGATGAAAAAGTCATTCATCGACTATGCCATGTCGGTTATTGTCAGTCGCGCCATTCCTGATGTTAGAGATGGTCTTAAACCTGTTCATCGACGCATTATTTTTGGCATGCACGAGCTCAATTTGTCGCCCAGTGAGAAGTTCAAGAAGTCAGCTCGTGTGGTTGGTGACGTTATGGGTAAATATCACCCCCATGGTGACTCATCTATCTACGAAGCACTAGTGCGTATGGCCCAGCCTTCGGCCAGTAGATATGTTTTGGTTAATGGTCACGGAAACTTTGGTGACCTCGACAACCCACCGGCTGCAATGCGCTACACCGAATGCAAATTGGCCGCCTTGGCCATGGAAACACTTGAAGATATCGATGCTGAAACTATTGATATGCGGCCGAACTTCGATGAATCGTTGAAAGAGCCGTCTGTTTTGCCATCTCGGGTGCCAATTCTCTTGCTCAATGGTTCTTCAGGTATTGCTGTGGGTATGGCCACCAATATTCCACCCCATAATTTGACTGAAGTTGTAAACGGCACAATTGCCAAGATAGATAATCCAGAGCTTACTTCACGCGAGTTGATGCAATGGATCAAGGGGCCGGATTTCCCAGGTGGCGGTTCAATTCTCGGAACTGACGGAATTGTTGAGGCTTTCACTACTGGTCGCGGCTCTATTCCTACTCGTGGGACAGCCACTATTGAGCAAATTCCAGGATCTGGCGGCAGGCAGTCAAAGATGGCCATAGTTGTCACAGCACTTCCTTATATGGTTGGTCCAGAAGCTTTCACTAAGCGAGTAGCAGAACTTGTACGTGATGAAAAGTTGACCGGAATTTCTGATGTAAACGATGAAACAGATCGCACTGGTATGCGCGTTGTTATTGAACTGAAGCGTGATGCCAATGCTCAGGTTGTGCTCAACAATGTCTACAAATATACGCAACTGCAGAGTTCTTTCCCTGTTAATACCTTGGCTCTAGTTAAGGGCAAGCCAGTCACTCTTGAGCTAGCAGCGATGATTCAAGAGTTCATCGAACACCGTGTTGATGTAATTACAAGGCGTACTCGTTATTTCTTGCGCAAAGCGGAAGACCGTGCCCATATTGTTGAAGGCTACCTCAAAGCTATCAACAATATTGATGAAGTCATTCGTTTGATTCGTGCTTCTGAAACCACAGAAAGTGCTCGCTCTGAATTGATGGCTAAGTTTGCTTTGACTGAGCCTCAAGCCAATGCCATTCTTGAAATGCAATTGCGTCGTCTAACTGGATTAGAACGTGGCAAGTTAGAGAAAGAACTAGCCGAACTTTTGGCCAAAATAGCAGATTACAAAGATATTCTTGCAAACCGCAAGCGCATCGATGAAATCATCAAACAAGAGTTGAGTGAAATTCGCGACAACTTCAAGGATGCGAATGGTCAGAAAGATGAGCGTCGTACCATCATCGAGTCGAGTGGTTCTGACACTGAAATCACTGCCAAAGACCTGACGCCAAACGAACCGATGGCTGTGTTTATTACAAAGCAAGACTACATTAAGCGTATTTCGCTCGATAGCTTCCGCCGGCAGCGCCGCAACACTCGTGGTGTCACTGGCGTGAAGACCCGTGACGAAGATGATTTGCAGCACTTCTTTGCTGCCAATATGCACGACCGACTTTTGGTCTTCACTAACCGTGGTCAAATCTTCCCTCTAGAAGTTATGGATCTTCCTGAAGGCGGCCGTACTGCTCGTGGACTGGCGCTGGTAAACCTCTTGCAATTGCGCCCTGAAGAGACCGTTACCACTGTTATTCCGGTGTCAAGCTTTGATCCTGATAGCTACTTGATTATGCTTACTCACCAGGCTTATATCAAGAAAGTGCAGATGTCTGAATTTGCCAATATTAGAAAAACCGGCATCATTGCTATCACCCTAAATGAAGGTGATGAGCTAGGTTGGGTTAGACCTTCGGCTGGCAAGAGCGACATCATCATCGGTACTGGGGATGGTATGTGTATTCGCTACAGTGAAGAAGAACTTCGGCCACTGGGTCGTTCCGCTCGTGGTGTGCGTGCCATTACCTTGCGTGAAGGTGATCGTATCGTTGGCTTTGATGCACTTGAGACATTTGACGATACTTACTTGCTGGTTGTTACCAACGACGGCTTCGGTAAGCGCATCAGATTAGAAGAGTTCAGGCAACAGGGCCGAGGCGGTATTGGCTTGATTGGTACTAAGTTCAAGAATGCTAGCTCGAGGCTTGCAAGTTTGCGCGTAGTACGGCCTGGTGATGAGATGATCATTGCCACTGCCAATGGTGTTGTGGTTCGCCAGCAAGCCGACGCCATTAGTATTCAAGGTCGTATGGCTACAGGTGTTAAGATGCAACAAGTAGGCGAAGACGATATGGTTGTCTCGGTTACTCCTGTGGTGGCGGCTATTGAACCATCAAGCGATGGCTCAAATGATGCTAATGATTCTGATGACTCAGAAGATGACGGCAAAGCAGAAGCCAAGCCAGAAACAAAATAATTTGGCTGGTTCCGGTGTTATAAACAAAAACGCTCAGAAGTTATTCTGAGCGTTTTTGTTTTTGAGCTTTTTTTGAGTATTGCAGTCGAAAAATTATGATAGTAAATCGAGGCACTGATCGACTGATTGTCCTGTTTGCTTGCATTTAGACAGACACCAATTGATAGACATTTGGCGAGCCAATGCCAGAGTTCCTTCTGACTTGGCGCGACCACTAAAGCACTTGCCGAGAAGTCGCTCAAGCTCTTGCTGGTAGTCTTGGAGGTTGGTTGGTAGGCTCAAGACGAAATTGCCGTCTTCAGCCACGGTTAAGAGTTCTTCTATGCCGTTAGATGAAGCAGCGGAGAAACTTGGATTGTAGCGAGTTTGAAGTGTGTTCATGGTGTCACCTGGTCTTTACAATGTTTGGCTTAGCGAATCGCCATCGAGGTAATTCTTTCGGGGATTTCCCTTAGAGTTACCTAAACTATATGCTAGTTATCATAACGTTACGACATCTTTTTTTACAAGTCGTAGAACCCGCAATATATTGGCATTCTTTCCGTCTGCAGTGGGAGTTCCCCCTGAAAACCGGTCAAAAGAAGTCATATCCCCTAGTGTGATAGGGGATAGCCTTATTTTTCTGGATAATCCGTCACAATTGATTTTGTAAATGCTGTTTACAAAACTACGCAATTTTTCCCTTGATTTTCTATTTTACTGAAAGCTAAGCCAGGTTTGGCTCGAACAGACTGTTGTTGCGATTAGGTCCGCTTGACAATGGGTATATTGCTAGTTCATTGAAGAGTACGGAGCAGCGTCTATGCGGAAAGAGAAGCAAACACCAACAGAAGACCTTAAGGCCGAAGCCATGAGCGAGGCGGATCTTGAAATTCTGCAGGTGCGACGGGTTGTTGCTGGCAATCCAAATACCCCCAGGCAGGTTTTGGCCAGGCTTGCTGAGGACAAATCGGCCAGTATCCGCCGTGCCGTGGCTGAGAATCCACGAACCCCTGTGGAGATTCTTAAAAAACTGGTCTTCGATAGTGATTACGAAGTGCGTTTAGCCGTAGCTGAGAACGCTAATACTCCTTCTGAGACTCTGGCTCTGTTAGCTTGTGATAATAGTGCTGACGTGCGCTACGGTGTGGCGGAGAGCCCGCATATGCCTGAGCAGATATTGATTGACTTGGCTCACGACGAAAATCCATATATAAGATGCCGCGCCCTTAAGACCCTGCAAATGTTGGCACCTGATTTACAAGCTCGGCTAAAGTTGTTGCTAGCTCCACCAGAGCGGCTATTCGGAACTTGATTGCTTCTCCTGCTAGATCCCCCGACAAAGAAGAAAGACCGGTCAATAGACCGGTCTTTCTTTTGATGAGCTTCAATAGCATCGAGGTCGTTAGCGAGAAGGTTCTTCTTCTCTCAATACATAACCTTCGCCTCTAACAGTCTGAATTAGACGTTTAGAAGTAGCATCTTCTAGTTTTGAACGTAAATAACGTATATAAACTTCAATCACGTTAGATTCACCGATAAAGTCATAACCCCAGACTTTGTCGAAGATGAACTCACGGGAGAGAACTTGTTCTGGATACTGCATGAACAGTCTTAGCAAATCGAATTCTTTAGCTCTGAGATCAAGTTGGCGTTCGCCTCTTTTTACGACACGATTGAGCTGGTCCATCCAGAGATCAGCGTAAGTAAGAATGCCTTCTGCAGGCTTTCTGCGCATTACTGCTCTAATTCTGGCAAGAAGCTCTTCTGTCGCAAATGGCTTTGTCAAATAGTCATCAGCGCCGCTATCTAGGCCGCTGACGCGGTCTTGCACACCATCTTTGGCGGTAAGCATAATCACTGGAACTTTCGACATGGCACGTAGGCGCTTGCAAACTTCGATGCCGTCAAGACCAGGCAACATCACGTCCAAAAGAACCAGTTCAGGCTGGTCTTTCTTGAAAAGATCAAGACCTTGATTGCCATCGTGAGCCACGGAAACTTGATAACCTTCATAGCCGAGCTCAAGTTCGATGAGACGCGCGATATTTACGTCGTCTTCAATGATCAGGATTTTCAAAGGACATACCTCGCATTCATTCGTCACGGTTAATATTAACCCTTGTTCAATATGTCATGGTCTAATGTTTTTGTCCAACTTTTTAGATTCGTTACATGCAACGTTCAAAGTCAAGCAGGGTCTGACATAGACAGCACGAAGCCAACTCTTTATCCCTTTGATTCTCAAGCGCTGACACAACTGGCGGTTGGTTCGTCTGTATTTATTGCCTTTGTCTTGGCTATAACAGATGTCATTCCTCTAATACCGAATACAACTTCAGTTATTGGTTTGGTTCTGCGCCTAGTGGGCGATTGGATAATCGTTGCTGTCATATGGTTCTTGGCTTTTCTCGCGATTACCCAATCACTTAGATTTATCAGTCGTGGGGTGTGGATTAGCGATAAGGGTATTAAGCTCTCGCGCTTTGACCGCCTTGTGCCTTGGACATCTATAAGGGCAGTGGCCATAGAGCCCAATTTTTTCTTTACCAAGTTGTTTGGCCTCAGGCACACGGCTAGGCGATTGACAATACTTTTTCACTTTGAAGTAAAGAACAAACTAATTTCTAGTTTGCTTTTTCCCAATTACATTCCATCATTCTTCTTTAGCAAAGAAACCTTTGATCAATTGGTGAGAGTCGTTTTTGATAGAAGTGGTGCTTTAGCTAGCAAGGTATTACCCGAAGATTTGCCTTATGAGTTTGCGGTGGTCGCGGCTGCTGGTTCTGACTCTTCGTTTGAAGGTGATAGCTGGAAGCATTTGCGCAAGACCTATAGCTGGTTAAACAAACAGAAAATTCTGGTTAGTGCTGTGATTCTGCTTAGTCTAGTTCTCTTTCTCGGTCGTCGGGCGATGGTTTACTATTGCTTTAATAGTGCTGGCAAAGCGGCTGCCGAAGCCAATTTTGAGTTAGCTCGTGATTATTATCAATGGTCTGTCAAGTTAGAACCAATGTTTGCTGCCGGTTGGAATGGCTTGGGACAAGCAGAATTTAGATTAGCAGAACAACGCCAAGCTGATTTTAGTATTGCAGTGCGCAATTGGCGCCGAGCAATTTTTCTTAAGCTAGACTACGTGGAACCAAGACTAAATATTGTACGCGTCTGTCTCTATCGTCGTGATTATACTGAGGCGAGTCGTCTTTTAGAGCATGCTCTAAAGCTGGCACCGTATGATGGTCTGGCCTTGTTAGAAAAAGCAGAATTAGACTTGGCCAGAGGTCAGTATAGCCAAGCGCAAAAGGACGCCCGATTGTTACTTAGTCAAGGTGTGCACAGTAATCAGAATCCGGAATATGTCTTCAAAGCGCGCTGTCTTCTTGCTCAGGCTAAATTGGCTCAAGGTGATGCAGTTGGTGCGCAGAGAGAAATTGAACAATATTCATCAGAGCCGCAATCATTTACAAAGGGCGAAGATGTCACTTATTTGTTGATGACGCGAGCACAGATTCTTTTGGCTTTAGGTCAATTGGAGGCAGCTGAGAATCATATTCGCTTGGCTGTTCGTCGCCAACCTTATAATCAAGAAGTATTAGTGCAGGCGGCCTTGATTAGCCTGGCTCGCAATCAATTGACTGATTGCAAATTTTTCTTGGAGCGTGCCAGAACTGTCAATTCGGCTCGGGCCGCTAACTCGAATACCAACCCTTGGTTAGGTATCATTGCTAATCGATTAGCGGCGGCGCAAGAATCAGCAAAGTCAACGCACCATAAGTAGTATTGCTTTTCTTTTTCGTTCCTTTCTCCTTCTTAGCGGGCCAAGGCCTGTAGATTTCTCAAGAATGTGGTCCACTCTCCTTGCTCTTGAGTTAGGATTTGTGTGTCGAAAGCTTTTGTTGTTGCCTCTCTTGCCTGCTCGAGATAAATTTGGTTCAAGTGTTGACCCTCTGCAGTTTGTTCAAGCTGTCTGGCGTTGGTTCCCAACAGTCCTAGGGCTGCCTCGTACTCGGTTTGTGTAGAGGCTTTACTTAGTGCTTCTCGCGCTGCAATAATTGGTGCTAGAGTTCCAACATCAGCTCCCAGTTCTCTTTGTATATCCTCGACGGCATAGCCAAGGCGATTAAGCAGTGAATCTTTGTCTGCTAATTTGTTATAACGCTCTGCGCTGGCTAATTCAGTCAGGTGGTCGGCAGGGTTGAGTTCGTTGGCACGAGTCTGATTGTCTAAGTATTGCCTGCCAGGCAAGAACAGACTCAAACCACCTTGCTTGTCATAGCCCCCTTCCTGCTCGCCGTGATAGCCCGCCACCAATCTGGTCTGACTAGCCTGTAGGGCTTCAACGGCTCTTCTTATGTTGCCCTGTGGATCACTTAGTGAACCGTTTTCAACCGCAGACAGAATATTGGCTGCGAAAGTTTTAGAATCACGTAACTCCTCCCGCGGTGTTCCTGCTAGCCGTATTCCGCCTGCTTGTGAGGCTAGTGGCGCATCTCCAATGGCAGTAAGAATGGCCTCTCTGTTCGACTCGCGTTCGAATGCCTGAGTTAAAGCTGCACCAAGGCTATTGAGGTGTTGATTGAACTGGCCAATTTCTGCCGCATTATAGTGTGAGAGTGTGTCGGTGCCAGCTACTGTGCGATCAATCTCTCGTGGTGCAGCGGCACCACCGTTAGCTCCCTGGGCTGCTAAATCAACTATTTTTTGCCCCAGTTCATGCCCGTTCATGGAGGGATTGCTAAGTACTGCACCAACTATTGCTCTAACATTCTGGGCGTCTATGTCTTCGCCTCCAGCTGTTTCCATCTCTGGTGAGGCGATTATGTTTTCTGCCCGCGAGGACACTGCTGCCAGGACAGCGGCATTCCCCATCGAGCAAGCATCAAAGTCAACTAAATCAAGTTTGTCTCGGCCGCTACTAGCTAGACCGTTCCTGATGGCGGCATCCATTTCTTCGAGGGTGGCTCGGCCTGTATCTCCGGAGACTCCGTGGGGGCCGCCGCCGTGGCCTTGGGCAAAGAGGGCTAGATGTTCGGAAGGAGCTTGTCGACCAGCGATGTTGAGTAGCGCTTCAGTATCAGCTGCAACGCCCTGAGATGGCCGAGTTGGTAATTCCTGAATCTGACCGTCGTGGATCAGATAGGTGTGAATCAACATGCCGCTAGCGCCTGAGTCTTTGCCCGAGGCACTCAAGGAGGCGTGAGCTTGACCATCAGTTACCTGGTTGTTGCTGTTTGCTGCCGCTGGGCTTGCTTCACTAGATTCTGGTCTCTGAGCATTTTGCACCACAAGGGTGACAGGTTTGCCGACGGTTGTAGCGGCTAGCTCTAAAAGTTCGGCTGTTTTATTACGGGCGCCTGAATAAACTCGCTCGCCCTCAGAATTGCCGTCGGTGGTAGATTGGTGATCTTGGGTGGTAGTAAGGTTAAAGGCCAAGGTCCACTGGGCTCGCGGCAAGACCGTTTCGGCTGTGATTGGCTTGGGCTGTTCGACTAGGGCTTCTGTTCTTTCGCTTTGATTACTGATATTGCTTGTATAGGGGTTCGTCAGTTCGATTGAGCCGTTTTGTTCTCGCGGTTTTGTTGATACTTCGCAGGTTCTTTTGCCGCTGGCCAGGCAGTCGAAATATTGACTGCGCAAATTGGCAGCACTATCCGGCTTACTTTCTAGCGGCTCGGCGCCATCCAGTTGCTGTTCTCGCTGTTCTGTTTGCCCGATATTCTCTGCGCCTGTTGCCATATTTACTAAATCCTAGACCTTATGTTGAACCCTCTGTGTATAAAGCCTAACCGGACTTTGTAGACATCAACCGGACATTGACCTGGCAATTTAGGGGTCGACGAATTTGGCTGAGAATGGGTAGAAGATCTCTATGAACTGTAAAACTGTCCACAGTCTTGTCGCTTGCCTCTGTCTTCTGTCGCTTGCGGCGGGAGCAACTGTTAATGAGCAGGCTGTAGCTAAGAAAGCTTCCAAATCGAAGACTGCTAAACCCAAAACCCCTCCGAAGTCGTTCCAATTGGGCTGGCAGGAGTTTCAAAACAAACGCTTTGGTCCAGCTGCTGAGCAATTTGAACTAGCTGATCGCTCTGGCTTTTGCAACGATATGACTCACTATTATTTGGGTCTGTGTTATCACAACCTTAATCAGACCCAGCGCGCCATTGACCACTATTCGTGGGTGGCCTCTTACAGTAAAAATCCAATTTTGCGCTATCAGGCCCAGTCTGGTTATGCACAAGTGTCTAAATATGCTGGCAGCCGCACCTATGCTGGTAATGGCAATGTCTTCACTGGCTTCAGCTATCGCGGTGGTGGTGGTGGTTCTTCTATGAGTTCTGGCGGTGGCTGACGGTGAATTTTGGCGCTAGTTTAGCGCTTTCGGCTTTATTTTCTGCAGGAGCTAGGATGAAGTGCGGCATAGGCGAAACTGGAAGGCACGCTGGTTCTCTTTTCTGCGTTTTGCGATTGCTACCATTCGGCTCTGATTACCAAGCAAGATTTCTTACCAGATGGTGGTGAAGACGGATTGTCTATGCTCTCGACCGTATCGTCGTATCCCGTAGCTATCGATGTTTTGAAGCCCATGCCTTCAATTGCTTTAGCGATTCTTTTCTCTTCTTCAGTTAAAGAGATTTCGCTTCTGTCTGAACTAGTTGTAACGGTATTGCCTGATCCACTTGGGCTTTGTTTGAGGCAGAGCACATCAACTGAATACTTTCCTTCATTGGCTGATTTTATTGCCAAATGCGGCAATTGAAGGAGGCGGTCGTCATTGCTGTCTCGTTCTTCTTGCCGAGCTTTTGCTTCCAAGTTTTCAAAATATACATCTTGCTCGTCTCTCGCTTTCCTGGTCAGCTCTTGCAATTCGCGCATGTCTACCTTTGGAAAAATTGTCGAGTCTTTTTGTTCTTCTTCATTGGCGTCTCTATATCTTCCTCCGCCGCCTAGAAAAATTTCCTCGGAGCGACTTGTTTTGGAATCACTGTACTTGTGATATGCATCGGCGAATAAAGCGCCATTGCTGTTCGCTAGCTCCGCCTGGGTGATTCTCTCTGAGAGGGGACTATCGGTGATTGGCATATGCGCTCCTCGGAAAATAGTAAGTGCGTCAATGCAGTCACTATAGAAGTAGAGTGAGAACCGATTGGTGACGGAGTCGTGACCAATCGGTGACTAATCTGCTCTAGTGCGGCAGACCAAAGACGAAGTAGAGCATGCACATAACAGCTAGTATCCAGGCTCCGGCAGATACTTCTTTTACTCTGCCAGAAAGGGTTTTGATCACTGCATATAGCACTAGTCCAGCTGTTAAACCGTTGGCAATGCTATAAGTAAAAATCATCATGGCAATGGTGGCAAATGATGGAAACGCTTCTGTTAAGTCGGCTACTTCGATTTTTCGAAGTGAATCGAGCATCAGTAAGCCGACGCAAATTAGCGCTGGTCCGTAGGCGTATTTGAGATGTTGCAGGGGCGCCAGTAGGGGAATGCAAAATAGTGTAGCAAAGAAAAATAAGGCCGTGAAGACTGAAGCTAAGCCCGTTCTGGCCCCTTCTCTAATACCTGCTGCCGACTCGATAAAGGCCCCACTGGTAGATGAGCCAATGAGAGCCGATAAGATACAAGAACAAGCATCAACAATCATCGGCTTCTCGATGTCTGTCAAATTGCCCTGTTCATCGACCATGCCGCAATTGGCACCAACACCAACGATCGTGCTCAGAGTATCAAGAAAACTCATGAGAAATAGTGTTAGCAAAATTGGTAGAAAGCTAAGTTTTAAGGTCGAGGCGATGTCGAGTTTTAAAAATATTGGCTCTAAGCTGAGGTCGCCTTGGAATGGCATTGAGAAAATTGCTTTGGGTAACTCGCCCACATTGAAGGCAAAACCTAGAGCCGCTGTGGCAATTATGCCAATTAGAATGGCACCTTTCGTTTTGCGAGCGAGTAAAGTGGCCGTGAGCACTGTTCCAACTATTGCCAAAATAACTTTTATGTCGTGCAGATTGCCGAGCTTAAGTGGTACTGGCGGGGCACCGAGGGTGATACCGTCTGCTGATAGCAAGATTTTGGCTGGCATGCCTTGCACTGCACTTTCAATTATGCCGGTTTCATAGAGTCCGATTAGTGTTAGAAACAGTCCAATACCAGCAGCAAAGCTGTGCTTCATGCTGTTCGAAATCGAATTGGCTAGCCATGGTCTGATTTTTAGCAACGACATAGTAAGGAAAGCAAAGCCACTGACAAACACTGCGCCTAATCGCAGTTGCCAGCTGATGCCTAAGGAGGCAAGGCCAAAGGCGATAAAGGCGTTTTCTCCCATATAGGGCGCTACTGCTAGAGGTCTATTGGCATATAGGCCCATGGCTAGGCAGCCAAACACAGCTGTCAAAATAGTGGCTACAGTCGACGGCCCTTGGGGAATACCAGCAAAGGCAAGGATAGCTGGGTTGACTACGATGATGTAAGCCATGGTCAAAAATGTTGTGAGGCCGCCTAAAAATTCGCTGCGAACAGAAGACTGACGCTCACTGATTTTGAAATATTGGTCTAGATAAGTTTGTTTGTTGTTGCCCAATCGACTTCGGCCTTGATTGCTGATTGAAGATTTGTGGCTGGAGCAAAACCAGTACTAGCAACTAGACTGTCGGTGGCAAGAGTTGTTTCTGTGGCTAGTTTCTCTATCTGTTCCGGAGTGACGTTGATTTTTCCTGGCATAAAAGCTTGCGCTGCTTTCAGGCCCATTTTTAGTAATCCTTCAGGTACGGAGCTGAATTTCTTATTGATATTCATGGTGGCCGCAATGTTATCGGCTAGGTCTCTCATCGACACTGCCGTGGGGTTAGCCACGTTGAAGACATGATAACCATTTGGCACTTTTTGCAAGCATAGATGCACGGCCGCTGCTAAGTCTTTTGAGTAAATCAGGCTCTTCGGTGTTGCACCGCTGCCAATGTGGACATATTTTTCTTCTTTGATTTGACGAATGAGTGAAAGCATATTGCCACGATCGCCTTCGCCAAAGACCATAGATGGTCTGAGCACAATGATGCGCGGAATTTTCTGGGTTAGAGTCTGCAGATAATTTTCACTGGTCATCTTCGAAACGGCATAGGGCGTTTTTGCTGAATAAGGGCCAGCTTCACTGATGTCTTTGAAGGGGCCTTTGCCGTAAACAGCAGAAGTACTGAGAAATACAAGGGTGTGTACGCCGTTAGCCACGCATGCTTCTGCCAATTGCTGGGTTGCCCGTACATTTACAACTTCGTACTCTTGGTAAGAGGCAGATTCTTGGTGCACGAGGCCAGCGGCGTGCACGACAAATTCTATGTCTTTGGTCAGGGCGCGCATTTCTTGATCGCCTACCCTGGTGAAATCGGCGGCTTGTAAGTCAACTACAGTTAAATCGACGCCGTTAGCCATTTTAGAGCGGGCATCGAGCCTATCTCGAACCTGCGCTCTGACTAGGCACTGATTGCTTGAAACCAGTCTCGATATGATGGCGCGGCCGATCATCCCACTTCCACCAGTGACCAATATCTTTTTTAGGCCAGCCTTTTGAACCATGCTTCCTAGATACCTTTTTGTTAGCAACCAATATTTGTCAGCAACCAATAAGAGAGCTCAGCCCTTGATGACAAAGCTTGACATCGGGCTGCTAGATTGACAACGTTTACTGGCAACGCGCCGTTCCAGGTTGCAGCATACACCAGCCGATTGGCTACCTGCCAGTAGTTTTTCGCCAATAATTAGTCTCATAGCTCTGACCTGCGCCACAGCCAGTCTATATCTTCGTCAAAGATGAAGATGTCTTCATCGAAAACAAAATTTTGCTGCTTGGCTACCTGGCCGTATTGTCCTTTAAATTGTCACCATCGGCCGGAATTTGCCAAAGGATTTTTTTAAGGTGTTGCTGATTTCGCCAACTGTGGCATAGCATTCCACGGCATCGCAAATCAGGGGAATAAGGTTGTCTGAAGAATTGGCGGCCAATTGCAGTTTAGCCAGGGTGGCGTCTACTTTCTCTTGGTCGCGGCTTGCTCTCAGTTCTTGAAGAGCAGTCACTTGGCGGCCTTCTAAGGCCGGATCAATGCGCTGCACGTTTATTTCTTCTTCGTGCTCATCTATAAATGAATTGACTCCGACAACTAATTTAGCCTTGCGATCAATGTCTTGGTGGTCTTCATAGGCCGAATCTTGAATTTCTTTTTGAATGTAGCCGCTTTCAACTGCTTTGATGGCGCCGCCCATTTCTTCAATGCGCCTCAAATACTGTTCAACTTCCAATTCAATTTTGTTGGTGAGATCTTCAATGTAGTATGAGCCTCCCATGGGGTCGGCTACATTGGTCACACCAGTTTCGAAAGCAATAATTTGCTGCGTCCGCAAGGCTGTCAGGGCTGAAGCTTCTGTGGGCAAGGCAATGGCTTCATCTTTAGAATTTGTATGCAGAGATTGGCAGCCACCGAGGGCTGCGGCTAGGGCCTCAAGGGTTGTGCGAACAATGTTGTTGTCTGGCTGTTGTAGGGTAAGGCTAGAGCCTGCTGTTTGCACATGAAAGCGGAGGGTTTGTGATTTAGGGCTTTTGGCGCCAAATTGGTCTCGCATGATTTTGGCCCAGATGCGCCGGGCTGCTCTAAATTTTGCCACTTCCTCAAAGAAGTTCATTTGGGCAACAAAGAAGAATGACAGTTGTCCAGCGAAGCTATCAACTTCTAAGCCCGAAGACTGAGCTGCTCGCACGTACTCAATGGCATTGGCGAAGGTGAAAGCCAATTCTTGAACGGCTGTTGCTCCGGCTTCGCGAATGTGATAACCAGATATTGAAATGGTATTCCATTTAGGCATATCGCTGGCGCAGAATTGAAAGATGTCAGTGATCAAGCGCATTGAGCCCTTGGGCGGAAAAATATAGGTGTTGCGTGCTTCGTACTCTTTAAGAATGTCGTTTTGAATTGTGCCTGACAAATTGGCGGCACTAACCCCTTGTTTCACTCCTACTGCTCTGTACATGGCAAGGAGAATGGCGCTCGTTGCGTTAATTGTCATAGAGGTAGAAACCTTGCCAAGATCTATTTGATCAAACAGGCGCTCCATGTCTTTGAGGGTGTCAATCGGTACGCCGGTGCGGCCAACTTCGCCTAAGGCCATGGGATCGTCTGAGTCAAGGCCCATTTGGGTGGGCAAGTCAAAGGCGACAGAAAGTCCGGTTTGGCCGTTACCTAAGAGATATCTAAATCTTTTATTCGTCTCGTCAGCATTACCGAAACCCGCATACTGACGCATTGTCCATTTGCGCGATCGGTACATATCTGGGTAGATTCCACGGGTGAAGGGGTAGGCTCCAGGCGCCCCGAGGTCCTTTTTCCAATCAAAATCTGATAGATCTTCAGGTTTGTAGCAGTCTTTGTTGTCTGTCATCGCCGTATAATTAAACCTATTCTTTCTCAAATATATTGTAATGGAGGACTTCCTTGTGAAGTACTGCGAGAACATCCTGGAAACTATAGGTCAAACTCCTCTTGTTAAGCTTAACAAGGTGACTCTGGGCTTGAAGCCAACAATTTTGGCCAAGCTTGAAGTTTTTAATCCGGGAGGATCGATCAAGGATAGACCCTCTTTGAAAATGATTGAGGAAGCCGAAAAGGCTGGCTTGCTCAAACCGGGCGGCACAATCATTGAGCCGACCTCTGGCAATACCGGCGCGGCTCTGGCCCAAATTGCCGCAGTCAAAGGCTATAAATGCATTTTGATTTGTCCTGACAAGGTCGCCCCCGAAAAGATCAACTTACTTAAGGCCTACGGTGCCGAAGTAGTAATGGTTCCTTCAACTGTTTCGGCCAGCTCGCCAGAGAGCTATTACTCTGTCGCCAATCGCCTCACTATGGAAATTCCTGGGTCCTTCCAGCCTAACCAGTTTGCTAATCCTAATAATCCCGATGCGCACTATGAGACTACTGGGCCCGAAATTTGGGAACAGACTTCCGGCAAAATCACTTGCTTGGTGGCAGGCGCAGGCACAGGAGGCACCATTTCTGGTACTGCTAGATATTTGAAAGAAAAAAATCCTAATATCAAAATTATTGGCGCCGACCCAGAAGGATCGATTTATTCTGGTGACACACCAGGATCTTACAAGGTTGAAGGTATTGGTGAAGACTTCATTCCACGCAATGCCGATTTGAAAATTGTCGATCATTTCGAACGTGTATCTGACAAAGAGTCTTTTCTTATGGCTCGTCGTCTTGTGCGCGAAGAAGGTCTGCTCATTGGTGGCTCTTGTGGTACTGCGACAGTTGCGGCTTTGCGCGTGGCCGCCACCATGTCTGAGAAAGATGTGATTGTAGTGATTCTGCCAGATGGTGGCAGGGGCTATTTGAGCAAAATTTATTCAGATGATTGGATGCGTGAATTTGGTTATTTGCAAGCCGAAGGTTTGAGCTTCTTTGCTAAAGATTTGCTTGCCGGTAAGACTAGCTCAGGCAAAGTACCAGCCATGATTACAATCAAGCCTGATGATACAGTGCAGATGGCTATCGAAATTATGCAAAAATATGAAATCGATCAGCTTCCTGTTGTCACAGCTGCCGGTCAAAACGTTGGCCACATCAATGATTTGATCACAATGCAAATTGTCTACGAGCGCAAACATCCAGAAACAACTACGGTTTCATCGGTTATGGGTCGCCCCTTCCCGCAGCTTGATGTCGATAGCGAAATCGATAGAGTCTATAAGCAATTCAAGTTGGGTAGCAATATGGTCATCCTCACTAAAGAAGGTAAGGCCTGCGCTGTCTTGACCAAGTTTGACATTGTTTCGCACTTGAAGGCATCAAGTCATCTTGATGCTCACGAAGTCAAAGCAAAAGGCACTAAAATTTCTGTCTAAAATAAAGATCAGAGGAGATTATCGATGAAGTTCTCGACCAAGGCTATTCACGCAGGCCAGGAGCCAGATCCAACTACTGGAGCCATTATTCCAGCTGTTTATCAAACTTCGACTTATGTGCAAGAAGGCCTCAATCAGCATAAGGGCTTTGAATATGCCCGTACGCAGAATCCGACTAGGTTCGCCTTAGAAGAATGCTTGGCTGCTCTAGAAGGGGCTAAGTATGGCCTTTGCTTTGGTTCAGGGTTGGCCGCCGAAGGCAATATCATGAATCTGCTTTCTAGTGGTGATCATGTTATTTGCGGTGATGATGTTTATGGTGGCACCTATCGCTTATTTGAAAAAGTATGGAAGCGCTACGGTATTACCTTCACTTACGTCGATGCTAGCGATGCCACTAAAGTAAAAGCAGCAATTCAACCAAATACCAAAATGATTTGGATTGAAACACCAACAAACCCATTGCTCAGGCTCTGCGACATCAAAGCTATTGCTGAAGTAGCCAAAGCCGGAAAGCTAATCACTGTTGTCGACAATACTTTTGCTAGCCCTTACTTGCAAAACCCTATTGCTCTTGGTGCCGACATTGTTGTGCATTCGGTGACCAAGTATATTGGTGGTCATAGTGATGTCATTGGTGGTGCTGTTCTCACATCGCGTGATGATCTTTATGAAACTCTCAAATTCCACCAAAATGCAGTCGGTGCCGTACCTGGCCCCTGGGATTGCTGGCTTGTTCTACGCGGAGTGAAGACATTGGCCGTGCGTATGGAAGCTCACCAGAAAAATGCTATGACCATTGCGCAGTATCTAGAAAAGCATCCAGCCGTTGAGAAAGTTATGTATCCTGGTTTGACCAGTCATCCCCAGCATGCTCTAGCTAAAGCTCAGATGAATGGCTTCGGTGGTATGGTTTCGTTTGTGCTCAAAGGCGGCGAAGAAAGTGCTCGTCAGTTCTTGGGTTCGACCAAACTGTTTTCGTTAGCCGAAAGCCTTGGTGGTGTAGAGTCTCTTGTTTGCCATCCAGTATCGATGACCCATGGTTCCATTCCTAAGGCCGAACGCGATGCTCGTGGTGTGGTTGATGCTCTGGTGAGATTATCTGTCGGTATCGAAGATATTGACGATCTCGTCAAAGACCTTGAGGCTGGCTTGGCTAAAGTGACTGTCTTGGCTGGTTCTGCTAAGTAAGGCCTGAGATTAGTCGCTCAACTGTCTTTTAATTTGCTTTCCGCTTGCGAAATAGGCGGCAAGAAAAGTGCGCACTGCCGCAGAATCGACAATTATGCCAGTGTCGCTGCCATGGGCGTGGTTTATACCAACGAATGTCGATTGATTGTCACCTTCACGGATTGTCGGACCGCCTGATGTGCCCGGGGTAAGAAGCTTATCGGTGGTGAAGGTTGAAACTTTGCCGTAATCGTCTGGCTCTAGGTCGCGACCAACAACAGTCGAATCAATTCTTGTCCATTTGCCATCGACATAGCCCACTGAAGCTGCACATCGATAAAGCCATCTTCTGTTCTTACTGAAGAGCGCGTGGCTGCCTTGTAGAAGGCATCTAGGCCTGCCATTGTCACGCCTTTTGCTTCTGGATTCAAATCGCGACTAATTTTTTGTATCTGCTCAAAGTGCTCAAGTAAATGAGTCAATTGTGCTCTTTTCTCACGCAGTTGTCCCCATTCTCTGGTCAGCTCATCATCAGGGCATTCCCATTCTCTGTAGTCTTCGACTTCTTGGCGCAGGAGCTGTCCATCATTGTCTTTGTCTATTTCGCCAAAATCTCTTTTCGACTGAAAAGTAAAACCCCAGTTCGGCATTTCTGCCACTGTATGGTTTGCCGTTAAGATAAACTTGCTGCTAGCTTCTTGCTCTGCGTCTAGTTTTAGAACAACTGCACTACTTGTTTTGATTTCGACGCCGCCGCCAAAGTCTGTTTTCAATTCAAGGACATTCTCAGCGGCTGCGTCTAAATGCTGCTGACTTTGAGCTTGGGAAAAATGATTGCGGAAAGCTTTAGGGTCACCAAAGGTTTCGATGTGTGCCGGCGATGGTTGCTCGGAGGCAATTTCGTCGCGTTTTGGTATGGGTGTATCTGACTGATGGTTGTTCTTGTCTGTCATCGATGCAAATTGATCGAGGTGGAGTTTTTGTCTTGCGGATACTTTGTACCCATTAGTATGACTTTGCTATGTGAATTCCTTAGTACCAAGTTCCGTATTCTATTATTGGTGCAGAGAAAATATTCTCTAGCTCGCTGACAAACTGGCGATTGGCAATTGGCTGACAGGCAAACGTTGGTATATCTTTGCCAAAGTCGATAAACAGTGCGGTTTTCCATATACTGAGTTTTGGGGTGGTCACTTCGTCAAGCGGTTCAAAATTGATTGATGCGGAATTTACCTTGCCACCGCAATTGCAGACAGACTGGCAAATAGTAGACCAGTTTAATAACCTAGGGATCCAGGGATCGTCAAGTGGTTCTATGGCGAGGCCGCAGGCCGTGCACTGGAATGACTTATTTTCAATCTGGTTAAAGAAAGAACCTGATTCGTCCTCAATTATTTTAAAGTTCGGACCTGATTGCAGAGAAATCCATTGAATGTTGTTTTCACTGTCAGGTTGTAGTTCGGTGCAAAAGGTATCATCGGCTGGGCTCCAGTCGAGCCTCCATTCTTTTTGTAGTTCAGAACTGAGCCCCGTCCTAATCTTTTGATAGCGTTCTTCCCATTCGCTATCGGCTGCAACGCGACAAAGTCGCTTGTTATCGAATCTGCGCTCTACGCTGACTGCCTCTATATTCCAATGCGAGAGAAATGTGGTTATGCTGCTCTCAAATGAGTCAATGTCTTGACTTGGAAGCCAATCGATATCAGCGATAGCAAAACAATGTTGGTATTCCGCACTCATATTCTTCCCTTCCTTTTCTTATAGTTAATGCTCTTCATTTTGCTGGGTTAGTGGCAATTGCCTTAGAGCTTTGTCGCTTGTCCACAGCGTTTTTTAGGTATCTCTCTAATTCGTTAAGCTGTCCGCCGCGTGGGCTATGCAAGAAGCATGCTGCAACTATTCCAAGTACATAAACATACGAAAGAGCTGATGCCGCCATTGCGTATGAACCAGCAAAAGCAGCGATGAGCTGGCCGCTAACGAGCGCAAAAGCAGCAGCTATTATTCTCCCGAAGTTGAACGCTAAACCAAATGCCGTACCCTGGATGTGCAGAGGAAAGACCTCAGGTACGTAGATGCAAATTGTTACTGCACTCATGATTGAGAAGAAACCGCAGAGGAAAAGTAGAAGCAAAAGCTGACTATTGAAGCCGTGGATGGTGTTAAACATTATTTGACACAAAATCAGTGTCAAACCGAAAGCAAGAGCAATGGTTAGCTTTCTGCCGATGCGCAGTACGATAAACCCAGTTATGGCTGCGCCGATGATGCTCCCTAGGTTCATCACCATCAGTGCCACACTTCTCTCGTATACGGCTTCAGTACCAGTGAGCTGGTTGATCCAGGCTGGTATCCAAGAAAGCACTGTCCAATAGCCAATAATGCCGCAACTTGTGATGGCAACTATGGCCAAAAGTGGTCTAAGCATTTCCTTCTTGAATATTTCTTTGATGGGCTCGGCTAAAACCTTTTCTTGCTCAGTGTTGAGATTTTCTTGTGTTCTCAAGCTGGCACGATAATTCTGCAGCGCCACGAATTTTTCTGACTCGCTTAGTTTCAAGCGAATGTACAAGGTAATTAGTGCCGGGATAACACCAGCTGCAAAAAGATAACGCCAGCTTGTATGGCCTAGACCTAGGGTGATAAGGGCTGTGGCGAAATAACCCACACCCCATGAGGTGGCCATGAATGAGACTGCATGCAGTCTTTGTCGGCCGTGCCAGTGCTCTGACAGCATAATGGCACCAACTGAAAGTTCACCGCCGATTCCGAGGCCAACCAGAAAACGATATATTGCTAGCTCTTGCCAGTTTTGACTGGTGGCGCAAAGTCCAGTGGCTATCGTATAAACAAGAATACTAATTATCAGAGTTTTGACACGCCCTACTTGGTCGGCTAGGCGGCCGAATACCAGTCCGCCAAGGGCCCATCCCACTAAAAAAATGGCGATGATGATTGCACCATAGTATCCAACTGTGCTGTGAGACTTCGTACCTAGCAATTCAGAAAGAGCTGGGTAGAGTACGATGGTAAAGATCGAGGCGTCGAGACCATCGAATAGACAACCTAACCAGGTTACTGCCAAGGCATGCCAGTGGCTGATTGATTTGTGTCGCATCTTTTTTTGCCAGACCTCTTTGCTAATTAACACCTTAGTGATAGTTGACTACACGCCCGATGTCAAGCGGGCAAAGTGCCAGCCTGTAATGGTTTTGGGAAATGCTTAGGCAGAGTTTTTTGAGTCTAAATGATGCTGGAATTGATCAACTGCCTAAGAGCGGCTCGCTCCGAAGCAAAGCGCTCTTGAAACAGTTCGGCAAAGTTTCGCGAGCATTAAATTTCAGAAGTATTATTCAATATCAGGATGGTAGTCGAGTCTTACTCTTTTCATCAAAGTCACTTCTTTGCGCAGCGAGGCTGCTTCGTCTTCTTTTTGAATTTGAGCTTTATAGTCGGCCATGGCGTTTAGCGCTTCTATCAATAGCTTGTAGGCGCGCACTGAGTTATTGTTAGATTTGTCTAGCTTCTTGTATTGACGCAATATGACTAGCGCTCTTTCCAGTTCCTTCTCTGCTTCTGCAAACTTGCTGCGGTCGCGGTCGAATTGGCCTAGCCTTAGCCAAGCTTCGCCTTCATCAAGGTTGCTAGTCTGCGATTTGCTGCGCTCATTGACCTTGATTCTTATAGCTAAGGCTTCTTTCAGTAGCGGGCGCACTTGGCTCACTTCATCTTGCTGCCAGTGAGAGTAGGCCAGCTCTGTTTTTAGATCGGCTAGTTGCGGGTCATCGTCACCAGCTAGCTGTGAATAGAGTTGATAGGCCTTCGTCAGCAAATCTTCTTGATCGTCATAGGCTTGGACGGCGCCGAGCCTGCGAGAGACACCAATAAATGCTTCTATTTTTGTACCCATTTGCAGAGCTAGTTCGTAAACGGATGTCTTGCTGCCAGCTTGTTTGTTTGCCGCTGTCGCTTTATACAGCGAGTCAATTCGGGCTATTTCTTTGCGTGATAGCTCGCAATCGACTAGCGCTCGATCGCGATTGACTTGCCCTAGGCTGCGAAGAATCTGTTCAGTTTTCTTTGGCTGATTCAGATTGCTGGCCAATTCTAGTTTTGCTTTTAGAACATTTACTTTGCGGCCAAAGTTGTCGCCAAACTTATTTGCTACAACTTCAGCTTTATCATAGGCATTGCTGGCATCTTCAAATTTTCTCTGCTTAGCTAACTCGTCACCGCGAGCAATCCAGAAAGTATAGGTCCAGCGGTTTGCCAGCGTTCCCCGATCGTTCTCAGGGCCAGGCCAGACAAACAATAGCCAGTATGTGGCCGAGCTAGCAACTAAAGTGAAAACTGCTAGTGCCACTACTATTGGTAGCAACTTTTTCTTATCACTGGGGGTCAAATAGAGGCCGGATTTGTCAGTAATTTCGTCAGCCCTTTTTGTTGATGACGAAGTACCAGAACTAGTTGGTGACGGCATGACGATTTGCGAATCGGTGCCGCTAGTCGAGTGAGCTACGGGTACTTTTGGTAAAGGCTCGCCGTATATTTCTTGATAGAGTTCTGCCACGTTGCTAAAGCGATCATCTGGTCTCTTGCAGAGACACTTCATTACGGCATCTTCTAGCTGATGTGAAACTTCAAGTTTTGGTGCTGCTTGAGATAGTGTCAGGGGCACGTCTTTTATATGCATATGCATCGTTTCTAAAGCCGACTCACCAACCAGTGGTCGTCGGCCGCACAGTGCTTCGTACATCAAACAGCCAAGTGAGTAGATATCAGAACGGGCGTCTAGTGATTTACCCGCACACTGTTCCGGGCTCATATACAGAGGCGAACCGAACACCTCACCGGTTCTAGTTAGGTTTTGTGCCGCACTGCCAGAGTCAGTAATTTTGGCAATACCAAAGTCGACCAGTTTGACTAGAACACTACCGTCAGTTTGTGGTATCAAAAATAGGTTGCTGGGCTTTAAATCTCGGTGAATCACTCCCTTTGAATGGGCATGGTCGAGGCCAGCTATTGCTTGTCTAAAAATTTCGCGAGCTTGGGGCTCGGTCAGAAATACATCTCGCTCTAATACAGTTGAAAGATCTTCGCCTTCAAGGTAGTCCATCACAAGATAGGCCTTGCCGTCATTGGTGATACCAAAGTCGTGCATGGCCACGACATTAGGATGAGAAAGATTACTGGCCGCTTTTGCTTCGTATTGAAACCGTTGAAACATAGACGAGTCTGACAATAGAAAGGGATGTAGAAGCTTTACGGCGCAAATACGCTCCATATATTTGTGGCGAGCTTTGTAAATTACGCTCATACCGCCGGCGCCAAGTACCGATAGAATCTCGTACTTGTCAGCAAAAACAGTGCCAACTAGCGCATCTTTGGCCAGGGGGGCGAGCTGACTGTTGTCGTCTGGGCAGACAACACATTCATTGCTATATTCTTTTTTGCAAGTCGGGCAGACTTTGCTAAAACTTTCCATCATGCTCTTTCTGAGTAGATCCTAAGATTACCCTATTTTGGCTCTCACCAAACTTTCAGAATATCCCATATTAGTTTTTACGGATAAAGGGCATTAGTGCCGCTATTAGGAATATCGAGAGGCTAATTAGCTCTGCACCTAGGGCGTTGGGGTCGCCGCCCTCAGCCGCTGGTAAATTTGAGTATTGAATGGCGTTAAGAACCGTCTCTCGACTAGGGCCAATTGCTAAGCCAATAATTAGGGTTAGAGCGGCCACTGTGGCTACTTTGGTGCCAAGTTTGTAGGAGGCGACCTTGTGTAACAACTTACCTAAGAAAAGAGCCGCGACGAACTGTATGAAATAGCCGTAAATACCCATAATCTCCAGGTGCGGCTGTATGTAACCCCAAGCAATGCCGAGTAAAACACTGGCAGCTGAAAGCTTCGCTAGAACTTTAGGACTTGTCAGCAGTACATGAGAGGTGAAGCGGTTGGCGCACTTTTTGCAGCGGTTGCCCACGGCGCACTGGACAAAGCATTTGGGGCAAACTTGGCTGTTGCAGTCAACGCACTTTAAGGCCGAGTCTCGGCACGAGTGCGTTCCTTTGAGTTTTTGGAAGGCGGGATTTTCTGACATTGTCCGAAATTCTGAAGCAAATTCTAATTCTAAAGTAAAAGATTAAAAAAGATGCCTGTCAACTGGAGAATAGTCGCTTGAAGCCGGTAATCTCTATTCAATGTTACTGAGTTAACTTAGCTAGTTCGGGTTTTAGGAGACAGCTGTGTCTGAAAGTGAAAAAGCAGCCTTGACCAAGAGTGTAAGTTTTCTTGGTATGGGAATTATGGGTGCAGCAATGGCTGCTAATCTCGCGCCCGTCCTTGCTCGCTATGGCGGCCGCCTCAAGGTCTGGAATCGTTCTTCCGCTTCAGCTGGTGTGGCAATAGCGAAAGCTGCAGGGGCGGAAGTGTTTGCCCATTTGAAAGACTGTTTGGCTGGTAGCGACATAGTTTTCAGCTGTCTCGGCGACGAGCGTGATGTCGAGTCTGTCTTGACCGGCCCGGGCGGGGTTTCCGAGCTTGCCGCCCCAGGCTGCCTGGTAGTGGATTTCAGCACAATTGGGCCCCGGGCGGCTCGTCTAATTGAAGAATCACTGGCTCGTGCCGGCATGAAATTTCTTGATGCGCCGGTTACTGGTGGAGACATTGGGGCTAAGCAAGGCACTTTGACCATTATGGTTGGGGGCGACTTAGCTGTTTTTCAGCAGGTAGAACCTTATTTTGAGACCATGGGCAAGACTATTCGCCACTGTGGCAAGTCTGGCAATGGTCAGGCCCTTAAACTAGCTAATCAGACTCTCTGCGCGCTTAACTTAATCGGTGTTTGCGAGGCCATTTCGATGGCTGAAGAGCTGGGCTTAGATAAAGCGCTGGTGGTTGACGTGTTAGAAAATGGGGCTGGAGGCTCGTGGTCGCTGAGCAATCTGGGGCGGCGTATTTTGGCCAATGACATGGCTCCCGGCTTTGCCACTAACCATATGCTTAAAGACCTGCGCTTAGCTTTTGAAAATCTCGACCCTGCTGGGCGCCTCCCCGGCACGCGGCTGGCTTTTGAGCTATTTGAAGAGGCTATGGCAATAGCTGGCAAGAATTCTAGTCAAAAAAGTGCTAGCCAAGAAAGTGCTAGCCAAGAACTCGGCACGCAGGCAATGATCAAGGCTTATCAGGTGAAAGAAGCAGCTCCTGGTCGGGCTGGCGACCGCATTACCTTAGAATGGCAGCTTGACGTAGAGCCGTAGTCAGCAGTTCTGTCTATATCGCCTGGATATACCCCGTGTCTTTTTGAAAGAATTTAAACAAACAGCGCTACACAAGCCCTCTCTGGTGGAGTAGCATGGGCGATTACTGATGCAAAAAAAAGTTATCGGATTTTGAAATATTATTGGATTTTGAAATATTATTGTTTGAATTATTAAGGAAGTAGGGGAACATAATGTCGCAAACAGCTACAGCTACAGAGAGAGAATCAGTTATGGACACTGCTTTATTAGATGAAGTTGTGCACTGGGTAAAGACTTTGACTTCGGTTGGTGTCTCGCCTGACTGCGCCGCCACGCTGACAACCGAAATTCTCCTTGCCACCAGCGAATCAGCTGATGAGTTTGGTGAATACAGTGAAGACATGGAAGAGTTCGACGAAGAATAATCGCTCTGTTCTCTAGAGGCCTGAAAACTCTCCCCAAAGCCATGGGGGGAGTTTTTCGTATGAACGGGCAAATAGCAATTAGTTGCAAGCAAGATAATCTGGTTCAAGCCTATAGCCGTACTTTATGCAAATTAAGCCAACAACCGAGAATATCACTAGCGCTTCGGCAGGCGAATCTCTCTTGGTGCTTTCTTCTGACCCTATAGTTATGCGCTATCGTGCGGGTTTTACTGGTTTGGCCTTGCTCTTGGCTCTTTCGCCTATTTGGTTGTGTTGGTCAGTCTTTGTCGCTCTAAGTTTAGGCTTTGAGGCCTGGAGCAAATTGAGCAGTGGAGTGGTTGGGGCGGAGAGTTATTTGGCGCCGATATTGTTCTATCTAGCGCTAATTTTGGTTGGAGCTTTGGCTGTCTATGTTTGCGCTGACACAAAGCTGATTGTCACTAAAGAGGGGCTGCGTCTACCATGGCAGTTTCTTTTCGATTCTAAGTTTTGTATTTCGCGACCTTGGTCAGCATTGGTTGAGGTTGAGTTTTCTTTCAACGAGCGCCCAGGCCTTTCTGAACGTGTTCATCCTCAAAGAATGTTTCTACGATATAGCGATGGTGCTAGCATTGGCTTGGCGTTAAATGGTTTGTCTCGCGCAGATCTCAAAGAGTTTATTTTGTCGGTTCAGGCCTATGCGGCTCAAGCAAAGTTTAGACCAGCTCTCAATTCCCTTGATCTTAATCTCTTAGAGATTGGCCAGAGGCAAAGCATTCATGCCTCGTTTACCCAAATGTGGGAGGATGAGTTAGAGAGCCGTTTCGGTTCCACTATCTTCGTGCCCCTCGAGCCGGGCCAAGTAATCGACTATCAATCCTCTGGTGCTAGCCGCTCATTGAAAATAGAAGGACAGCTATCGTTTGGTGGTCTTTCGGCCGTCTATCTGGTATCAAAGCCGGAAGAACGAGACTTTGGTCACAGTAAGCTTTACGTGCTCAAAGAAGCAGTTTTGCCTCTCGGTTCTGATGATGGCTTGAAAGCGAAAGCACTGGAGATGTTTGCGCGTGAATCAATGTTACTGAGTTCTCTTAACCATGACCGAATTGCTAAAGTGCTTGATTACTTCGTCAGTGCCGGTCGAAATTATATTTTGCTAGAGCACATTGAGGGCGTCGATTTGCGCTGCTTTGTTAATGAGCGTGGTGCACAGCCACCGGCAGTGGTGGTGCGATGGCTGCTTGAGGCCGCCCAGATCTTGCGGTATTTGCACAGTCAAAACCCGCCTCTCATTCATCGCGATGTTACCCCGGACAATCTAGTGCTAGCCCGCGACGGTGGCCTTTCGCTCATTGATTTTGGGGCTGCAAATGCCCTTCTCGGTACTGCCACTGGCACCCTTGTGGGTAAACAGTCATATATTGCCCCCGAGCAATTTCGTGGTAAGGCAGGGCTTAGTTCAGATATTTATTCTCTAGGAGCGACAGGTTATTTTGCTCTCACAGGCCGTGAGCCAGAGCCGTTGACCGAATTGCATGCAGCGCAGATAGTGCCTATTTCGGCCAGTCTAGACAAGCTCATTGCTGACTGCACTTGCCAGATTGTTAGTGAGCGCATAAAGACTATTGATGAATTGATTGAGCGTGTGGAGCAGTTATGACCAATCATTCTAAAGTAAAGAGAGTGATGGCCGAGGTTGGCTCTTTTGTTAACAGCTCTGGCGGCTCTGAAGTATCTTGTTTTGCTGGTAGTGCAAATGCTGAAATTTGTTTGCGCCTAGCGGCTTTGCGCATTTATCGAAAGTTAGATCAACGCTCAGTGTTCTTTGGCACTTTTCTCAAAACTAATTTGGCCTTTTTGGCAATTTTAGTATTTTATTGTACTTACAATATCTGCTCGTCTCCAGACCGTTTGTATGATCTTTGGTTTGGTCCCGTGGTGCTGGGGGCTTGCTTGCCTGCGGTGCTCACCATTACCAGCTTGCTTGTGCTGGTGACTCTTGGATTGTGGATCTTGGAGAAGCCGAAGCGGCTGAAAGTGTTGCCATCAAATATGGTGCTGCGTATGGAGCTAACTGATGAGCTGTTTGCCGAGATTGTTATACCGTGGTCGTCTGTCGATAGAATTGAGCTTAAGCACTTGAATCGATTTACACCAGATAAAGAATTGCACTTAGTAATTGAAACGGCTTTGGGCGCTAGGTACACATTGCGCTACGACGATTTGTTGATGGATAATTCTCGCGCTTCGTTCCTTAATGCCGTGCGCACTTGGGCACCCCATGCCTTCTGCCAGCTAAGCTCTGAGCAGAACAAAGGCGTTGCGGCTGCTCAATTTACTGAATTGTGGTTGCATCAATTTTCAACGGCTAATATTCGCCAGCGCGATGGCCTTCTTGCGCCTGGTCTCGCCCTTAAAGGCGATCGCTACACAGTAGTTGGAGTATTGGGAGGTGGTGGCCAAGGCAATGCCTACTTGGCGTGTGACAATCATCTTGATAGCTCTAGCACTAATGCCGTGTCTGATGTTGTCCTAAAAGAGTATATTATGCCGGTTTATCAAGGCAGCGCTGTATTAGAACGGTTGTCTGCCAAGCTCAAGCATGAATCAGATATTCTTACTCGACTTGATCATCCTGGTGTGGTCAAGCTTCTCGACTGCTTTGTCGAAGACTATCGAGGTTATTTGGTTTTAGAGTTCGTGGAAGGTCGGTCGCTCAAAGAGTTGGTACAAAGCGAAGGTGTGCAGGCTGAAAGGTTTGTTCGTGAGGTTGGGGCCAAGCTCTGTCAGGTGCTAATTTACTTGCACGACTGTTATCCACCAGTGATCCATCGCGACCTTACCCCCGACAATATCATGCTCGACATGGATGGGGAGATTAAAGTGGTCGATTTCAACGTGGCCAGGCAGTTGGAGAATGCTACTGGTGCTACTGTAGTCGGTAAACACTCCTACATCCCACCGGAGCAGTTTCGGGGCAAGCCTTGTGCTCAGAGTGACATTTATGCCCTAGGCTCCACCCTCTATTTTCTTCTTACCGCAGAAGAGCCAGTACCACTAACATGCTCCCATCCTTGCGACCGGGTTAAAATTTCGTCTGACTTAGATAGGGTTGTGGCTCGAGCCACGGCCCTTGCTCTGGATCAGCGCTATGGCTCGGCCCGTGAGCTTTTGGCTGATTTGACAGCGCTGCATTAGAGATAAGTCACCTAGAAAGGTAAATATTGAACCCTTTTTGCTGTTATATCAATCTTCTAGGGCTGAAAATAGAGGCTCAGATTCGACGGAGTGATGTATGAAAATTATCAACTGGCATCCCCGATTTTTCAACTGCGATAAGACTCTATTGGCTGTAGTCTGCGGCATAAGCTTTGTAGTAACTAGCTGCACCTCTGCTCCTAAATCGAGTTTAGGGCAAACCCTTCCTGGCGCTAAAGATGGCGCTTCTATTGTTGTTCAAGGCTCAGATACGATGGAGAGCCTGATGCATAAGTGGGCCAATGACTATATGGCCAGTAAGCCGGGATTGCAGATTGCCGTCAAGGATGGTGATACTGGTATTGGTATTGATGATCTGCTCACCGGCGAAATTGATTTGGCTGCTGCTTCTCGCGAAATTACAGAGGAAGAGCATAAGGCTGCTCATAGCAAAGGAGTACACCTTAAGCGCTTGATGGTGGCTCGTGATGCTATAGCCGTTGTCGTTAATCCGCAGAATAAGTTGGTAGAGATTGACTTAGTCGACTTGGCGAAAATCTATCTTGGTGAAATTGTAACCTGGAAGCAGTTGAGGAAAGACTTCGCTGCAGAGCCGATTCGCGCCTTCGGGAGAGAGTCGACTAGCGGTACCTCTGACTACTTCCAAGAGCACGTTCTTTCTTCTAAGCCGTATGCACCAGTTGTCAAAGTCATGCCCTCCTCTGAGGCCTTGATTGGAGCGGTTATGGGAAATCGGCTGGCAATCGGCTTCGTTGGCATGGCCCAAGCGGCTAAGGCCACAGATAAAGTCAAAGTATTGAAACTAAAGCTGACTGAGAAGTCTCCAGAGTCATCTCAGGGTGGGGCTTTGTCTGGCAGTGACTATCCGCTCTCTCGGCCTTTGTATGTCTACTACAATCAAGCTAATGAAGAGCGGGTTGGTAAATTTGTCAGCTTCTGTCTTGCTGAGGATGGGCAAAAAAGCGTCAAAGCAATGGGTTTTATGCCTGCTCACTAATTGTTTTTTTGAGGTAGCACGTTGGATTTTTTGCAGGCTCTACGGGAAAAAGTATTGATCTTTGATGGTGCCATGGGCACATCAGTTCATACTTATGACCTCACTCTCGATGACTATGAAGGCTGCGAAAACTGCCCTGAAATATTGGTTTCTAGCCGCCCAGATGTCATTTCTGAAATTCACGAATCGTTTTTCAAGGTTGGCTGCGATGTGGTTGAAACCTGTACCTTTGGCGGGTCTAGCATAGTTCTTGCTGAATTTGGTTTGGCCGGTCGCACCTATGAGCTGAACAAGAAGGCTGCAAGTCTAGCGAAAGAAGTGGCTCTGGCTTATAGTTCCAGTAAGCCGCGATTCGTTTCTGGTTCTATTGGACCGACCACAAAAATCCCTTCATTGGGACATATATCTTTTGAGCAAATGCGTGCTTCTTATTTTGAACAAGTGCGAGGTTTAGTTGATGGCGGCGTCGATGTTTTGCAGTTTGAAACTGGACAAGACTTATTACAGGCTAAAGCTGCAATCATCGCCATAGAAGATTATCTGCGTCAATTGGGGCGACGGGTTCCGATCATTGCACAAGTTACCCTAGAAGCACCTCCTCTTGGCACTATGCTCGTTGGCACCGATATTTCTGCCGCTCTTACTACTTTGATGAGCTATCCCGTTGATGTTATTGGCATTAACTGCGCCACAGGCCCGCGTGAGATGATTGATCCGGTCCAGTATCTCTGTGAAAGTGCACCGCGGGCAGTGTCGGTGCTGCCTAATGCTGGTTTGCCGGAGAATGTTAATGGAGAGACGGTCTATAAGCTTACCCCTGATCAGTTAGCGCAGTCTTTGTTTGATTTCGTTCACGATCAAGGTGTCAATATTGTTGGTGGTTGCTGCGGTACCACTCCGGCTCACCTCGCCGCTGTGGTCAATAAGATTGGTGCTGCTGAGCCCAAGAAGCGTCATGCAGCTTTCGTTCCCTCGGCCGCCAGTATCTACACATCTGTAGCGTTTGATCTCGATCAGCCGCCACTGATTGTTGGTGAGCGCACTAACACCAACGGCAGCAAGAAGTTCAAAGATCTTTTACAGGCGGAACAGATTGACGGCATGGTAGCTATGGCGCGCGAGCAAGAGCGTGAGGGGGCTCACATTCTTGATGTCTGTACTGCCTATGTTGGGCGCGACGAAGTGGCCGATATGAGTAGATTCATAAAGCGCCTTAATACTGAATTGCAGATTCCGATCATGATTGATAGCACTGAGTACGCTGTGCTTGAAGCGTCATTAGCCCTAGTTGCAGGTAAACCAATCGTCAATTCTATCAACCTTGAAGATGGCGAGAGCAAGATGCTTGAGAAAGTAGCTCTGATTAAGCGCTATGGTGCTGCTGCTGTTGCTCTCACCATTGATGAAGCGGGTATGGCGAAAACCGCAGAAAAGAAGCTCGAGATTGCTAAGCGCATTTATGATTTAGCTTGCAGTCAGGGGTTAGCGCCTTATGACCTAATCTTTGATGCTCTTACTTTTACTCTTTCTACTGGCAACGAAGATGACCGACGCCTTGGCCTAGAGACCCTTGAGGGTATCAAGCTTATCAAAGAGCATTTGCCTGGCGTGAAGACTATTCTAGGCGTGAGTAATATTAGCTTTGGCATGGATCCTCGCATTCGCCGCATTTTAAATTCGGTTTTCTTACACCATGCTGTTCAGTATGGCCTCGACATGGCCATCGTCAATGCCCAAAAAATCTTACCTCTCTATAAAATAGATGAGGCTGAGCAAGATTTCCACAACAAGCTAATCTTTGATAAGAGACAGGCTGATTACGATCCCCTCTTTGCCTTGCTCGATTTCTATAAAGATAAGGGTAGCGCTGGTACGGTAAAAGTTGCCCGCAAGAGTGATGCCACTATTGAAGAGATATTAAGGCAACGCATTATTGACGGTGATCGTGTTGCTCTTGAAGCTGATTTGGCAAAAGCTATGGAGCGCTATAAGCCACTTGAGATCATTAATACGATTTTGCTGGACGGGATGAAGGTTGTGGGTGATCTATTTGGCTCTGGCAAAATGCAGCTACCTTTTGTGCTGCAGTCTGCCGAGACCATGAAAGCTGCTGTTTCTTATTTAGAGCCATTCATGGACAAAGTAGAAGGCTCCACTCGCGGTACTATGGTACTGGCTACAGTCAAGGGTGACGTGCATGATATTGGCAAGAATCTGGTAGACATTATTTTGACTAATAATGGCTACCGGGTTATTAATTTAGGTATTAAACAGCCCATCGAAAATATTATTTCTTCCGTTGAACAACATCATGCTGATTGTATTGGTATGAGTGGGTTGCTGGTCAAATCTACCGTAATCATGAAAGAGAATTTGTCTATTCTCAATCAACGCGGCATTAGTGTGCCAGTGATTTTGGGCGGTGCTGCCTTGACTCGACGTTATGTTGAGGAAGATTGTCGTAAGGTCTACAAAGGCACCCTCTATTATGGCCAAGATGCTTTTGACGATTTGAAAATTATGGAAGCAATAGCCACTGGTGATCATTCGCTTTTACCCCAAGCTCCGGCTACGGAGTGTGAAGATCTTGATGATGACGACGACATCGAGGAGATAAGATTTGGCAAAGAAGACACTTCACTTGTCCCACCAGACCTGCCTTTGTCTCGCTCGAATATTGTTGCCGAGACACCAGTGCTTCCTCCGTTTTGGGGTTCTAAGGCTGTATTCGATTTCAATTTGGCAGAAGTTTTCTCTTACATAAACGAAAATGCTTTGATTCGTGGACAGTTTCGCGTCCGTCAAGGTGATAGCACAGACGCTCACTATCAGGCCATGGTGGCTGAAAAAATTACCCCAATGTTGGCTCAATTGAAGCAGCGTTGTATTGATGAAAAGTTGCTTGAGCCTAAAGCTGTTTACGGCTATTTCCCTTGCCGCTCCAGTGGCAACCAACTAATAATATATAGACCGTCTAGTGTTGACTCTGGTCTTGAGTTGCATGATTTAGACGAGTGGCTGCGCTTCGATTTTCCTCGGCAGCAGTTCGGCCGTCATTTTTGTATTTCTGATTTCTTCTCTCAAGGCAGTGCTGGCTATGATGTATTGCCTGCCCAGATTGTTACTATGGGCGCGCGGGCTACTGAGTATGCTCAGGCTCTTTTTGCTGCTGATCAGTATTCTGAATACCTGTACTTTCACGGTTTGGCAGTTGAGTCGGCCGAGGCCCTAGCTGAGCTTCTGCACAAACGAGTGCGGGCAGAATTGGGCTTTGCTCACTTAGATGCCACGGACCCGCGAAAATTCTTCCAACAGGGTTATCGTGGCACCCGCTATAGCTTTGGTTATCCGGCATGTCCAAACCTTGAAGACCAAGCCCATCTGTTTACATTGCTTAAGCCAGATCGCATCGGGGTTAGCCTATCGGATGAATACCAACTGGTGCCAGAGCAAAGTACCTCAGCCATTGTTGTTGTGCATCCTGAAGCAAAATATTTCAACATTGAACGTAAGAAAATAGCTAACTCTTAGAGTCTAGTTCTGCGGTTTATACGTGTTCGCCGCGGTTTAGCCACTACTTTGCCACAAATAGCGACATATCATGTGCCCATGCTAACTGACCGAATCTGCTGTGGATTCGAAGCAACAGGAGTCACTGTGATCTATCCTCAACTTTTAAGTGCCTTATCTCTTTTCCGTCTTTCGGTAGCACTAGGTGCACTGCTGACCTGTAGTACTTATGCACCCACTGCCTGCGCCGAGGCCGGTACAGCCATTGCTTATGTTCTACCGGGCGCTAGTGCCGTCAGTCAGCTAGAGCGTATGCGTACGGAAGCTCAACAGGCTTATCAAGCAACTCAGTTTGAGCAATCTCTGCCACTCTATCAGCGCATCGCCACTTCGGGAAATGCTACGGCCAACGATTTGTATTGGTTAGGCGAAAGCTATTTTCAGACCGGGCAGTTCGTCAATGCAGCTCAAGCATTTGAAGACTCGTTGAAGTTAGATGCCAGTAACGATCTGTTGAAAGTACGTTTGGCTGAGTCTTATCTGTCGTCAAATCAAATGCTCCAAGCTAAAGCTGCCTGCGAGAAAGGTATCAATTCGTCTAGTGATCAGCGCGTCCGTCAGCAGTTATCAGTTTTGCTTCGTGTATGCCTTAAGCCTCTACCTGAACTGCAGAAAGGTAAATTCTCATCAGCCCAAGGCCATACGGAGCGCTAGTATGCAAGCTAATTTCAGTAAGTCGCGAAGACGATCTAGTCGGGCATCAATGCTGGCCGAGCTGCCATTAATTCTGTGGGCGGTTCTAATGGTTGTCGCCTTCCCTGTGATCGATCTCGCTACAGTATTTTTGCGCATAACTTTTTCGTACGCTGGCATTCACTACGCTAGTATTTCAGCTGCAAGGGCTAATACTTTTGATAGTCCAGTTGATGGTAAGCCGTCTGCTAAAGCCGAAGCGGTAAGCAAGATCAAGCAAGTTGAGAATAGTTTTTCTGGTTTGTCTATTGCCAATATCAAGACTGCCATTTTGATTACAAAGAACGATACTCTTGCTCTTAGTTCTCAGTTAGTGCCATTGGCTGTCCCTGCTGATCAAAGTGTCAATAGCTATCAAATTGAAGTGTCGGCTGATTGCTCTGCGCAGCCTTTGATACCAATACCAATACCAGTCAAAATAGAGGGTCTTAATGCCCCGATAACAGTGCATCTATCAGCCAAACAATATTGTGAAAATCCCCAAGGCCTAACTATTTAAGTGTCTCTTATGAATAACTTTTCCTCTAATAAACGAAGAATTTCCTGGCGGCGCAGTCAGCGCGGTCAAAGCTTACTAATGTTTATGATCCTAATTTTCTTAGTGATTGTGCCTTTGCTCTCTATTATTACTTTTGAAGCAGCTCGTCTTTACCTCGCTAAGCAGGAGCTACAGAATGCCAGCGATGCTGCTGTTCTGGCTGGTACTGCTACATTAGCGAGCTCAGACAATGTTGACCCGCTGCAAGCGCATAACGACGCTGTTGCTGCTGCCATCAAGATATTTAAAGCCAATACGGTACTTGGTCAGGCTTTGAGCCATACAACTCTGGCTGCTTCTGCGGCTAGTTTAACCTGTGACCTAGATGAGGCCCGGGTTTTCTTTGAATTTATCAATCCAGTTACTGCTAAGGTTGAACCGTGGACCAGCCCTAACGGTAAAGTGGTGCGCGTCACTAGTAGCACCACCCGCAACTTGGCTTTTGGTAACTATGTTGGTATCAAGAGTCTCAATGTTAATGCCGTGTCAACCGGTGCTGTGCCCAAGTTAGATATGGTGATTTGTTTCGATGTCTCAGGGTCGATGGACGATCAGACTCCAGTAACTTTCGTAAAAAGGAAGTGGGATGCCACGTTAGGCGGCGGTAAGAATGTCTACAGTCTTGTCACTGGTGCCAATGGCCTCATGCGTGGCAGAATCTTCGACATCCTTAAGCCAGCAGCCACGGGCTCTAGTTTGAATGCTTGTTATCCGCAGATTCTTACTGAAGCATATTGGGAAGCCAAATGCTATTCCTCTGAATACTTGGCTAAGTATTATGGTGTGCCCGGTTTGCGTTCTGGTGGCATTTATCCGGAGGCAGGCAGAGCGCCTGGTAATTGCCCACCGGGAACTGCGCCAACATTTGATGGCATGAAAGTGTTTACTGATGTGGTCGTAAATATTGATGGTCAACCTAGTTTCGGTGGTGCCAGTTATGGTGGCTTTGCTTTTCCTGATGTCGCTACTTTGACAGAAGCTGCGCGGGGCAATCTTGAGTCGGATAGTGTTTACAAAAGTAGTAGAGCAAATACTGCAGTGACAGTTAGTCCTCGTGCTGGTTACCAGAAAGCATATTTTGAAGCGGCGGCGAAGCAGCTAAAGCCTATGAAAGATGCTCAAAGTGCTCTCAATACAATGACTCAGATCCTGAACACTGATGCCGACGTGCATTTTGGTTTTGTTGCCTTCGATTCTACTGTTGGTATTGATGCTAATAGTACTGAGCCTTGGTATGACCTTGATGACTACACACCATACGGAGCGAAGAAAGGTTATCCCATTCCCCACGTGCAAATAGATGCAACTGCGGGCAAGACAGCTTACGTCGAGGTCAATAGTGCAATCGATAAATGTGTGCCCATGGGGTCGACGAATATAGGTGGCGCTGTGCACTCTGCTGTAGAGGATCTTAAGCACCACTCGCGCTTAGGTAGCACAAGGGCCATCATTCTTTTCACTGATGGTGAGCCCACTGTTCCCAGCGGTCCTTTAAGTTCTGACCCTAAGGCCAACGCCCGTATGGCTGCAGTTGAAGCGCGAGACGCTGGGGTGGCAATTTATACAATTGGTTTGGCGCAGAATCCGGTCATCATTCCTGATCAAACTGAGATTTTGAACGACAAGAACAATGACCCAACCACTGGTGGTATGGCCGCTATTGCTGGCCATGGCGGTACTTTTAACTTGGTCACTGACAGTTCTCAGTTGCGGCAGACTTTCGCTAAGATTGCTCGGCGCTTGGTCAAGCTAGTGTCCAATTAGTCTTGTAAGTTTAGAAATTAAGGAACAGCGATATGTTAACCACAGAGAGAATAACAGTAAGACTGAGAAGGACTAAGGGCTCTTTGGCCGTTGAGTTCGTCTGTGGTTGTCTACTTGCTTCAGTGTTTGTCGCTCTAGGTCTGCACTTGGGCATTGCGATTTTTGGTGCCTACGCCAATGATCGAGCTTGCCGCGACGCTTGTCGTAACGCAGCTCAGGGACAAGATCTTACTGAGGCAACGAAGCTTGCCAATGTCATTTTGAAGAGCTATCAGGCTTCGGGATTTCTCTCGGCGCCGAAGATGTCTGCTCCAGTTGTCTATCAAGATTTTTCTGGAAATGCCTTGCCCCATACCTCTCCTTACGTGCAAGTGAGCACTTCGACTGACGTTTTGATGCCCTTGGGCACACTCAGTTTCTTTAATGCTGGCACTCTTCAAGACAGTAAGCTTTCGTTTGTAAAAACCTATACTTTTCCGATTGTTCGGATTAAATAGTCGCATTAAGCACGTAGCTAAAGTTGAAATAGAAAGTTGAAATTTCAATTTCGACTTTCACGTGATTGACACGTAGTTCCCCTTATGCTGATTTAGTCGTTTCGATTTTTACTAATATTATGGATGAGCTCCTATGACAAATTCTAGGAATACGAAAGAACGTTCTGTTTTGGAAAAGAGCCGCAGTATTGTTGACTTAGACGGTGCCATTGGCCAGCTTGATGATGCTCAGTTTTTCCTGCAGTCACTGTTAATTGGCCTGAGCGCAGCCCTGATTTTGAGCACTCTCTTCTTTGTGCCGATTGCCTTAGCTTTCCCTCTAGCGCTTGTGACCGGTCAGTCATCCAGCCCTGCCGACTTGCACCTGATTAGTTCTTGGGTTGTCTCTAGCGTAATTTGTGGTTCCATTGCCGCCGCTGTGCTCGTTTGCTTTCTCAGTTTCGTTCATGCCTGGCAAGTGGGGCAGTTTGGCAAGCCATACGAGCGCCGCTCTATCCAACTGCCGCAGAATTTTCATCAAGCCTGTGAACTAGTTGGGTTTGCGCTGGCTGAACTTGATGGTTATGACATTTTGGTGGCAGATACTCAGGCCGGGCATTTATTGTTAGAGCTGCAGCAAACTAGCTCGGCCACTAACTATTTGACCGTTAATCTTTGCACTCTTACCAATGGGGGTACTTTGGTAAATGTTACGGCTGCGCCGGCATTAACCGGACGGGCTAAGCTATTTAGTGCCTTCTACTGTGATCGCGGGGTTAATGCTGATAACGTTGACTGTCTTATTGCATTTCTCAAGCCTTTTGCTCGCTTAGAAGACCTCAATCTCAAGCCAAAAGTCGTCAAGCCTAAAGTCGGTTACGACCCACGGGTGCGGGATCGCTACGCCCCTCCTAGCAGTCTCGGAGGTCAAAGACTTTCTTATTGATTACTTCAAAGAAGTATAATCACACTCTATGTTGATTATTCGCAAGGCGCGAGAAGCGGAAGAAGATAGTGCAGCCACTGATATCAGGGGCATACTTGATGTGCATTTTGCCGCTGTTCATGGCGAGCCAGTTGACTATTATGACGAAGAAACCTTAGATGATTGGTCGCCTAGTGTTACTGACGATCGCATTGAGAACTTTGCTAAACGGCCACAACGTACTGATGAAGTGGTTCGGGTGGCTGAAATGGACAACACAGTGGTCGGTTTTGGTATTCTCGTGCCACGCTTGAGCGAGATTCGCGCCTGTTATGTTCATCCCCGGCTATCGCGGCAAGGAATCGGGGTGGCACTTCTAAATGAATTAGAGCGTTTGGCCGGCCAAGCTGGTCTTGATTGGCTTAATCTCAATGCCGCTTTGAATGCCGAGCCCTTTTATCTAGCTAACGGCTATGTAGCTGATGGCCTTGGAAAGCAGCAGCTCCCGGGTGGGCGGGAGATGAGCTGTGTGAGGATGTATAAATTTTTGGTCAGCGAAACTTCCAAATGGAGTCGAGGGATTGTCCCGTAAATTTGTTGTCATGAAGAAGTTGCTATGTTTTTGCTCTGTTTTTTTGATTTAAACCAAGCGCAGGCGTAGAATATCCCAGTTGTCATAAAGCAGTACTTGAATTTGTATTAGGCTGCTAAAAACGTGGGAGTAAAAAAATGGCTCAAGATCTGGAGACAGCTCAGGCAAAATCCAGGGAGGTACTGGAGCTTATCGGAAAGAAAAAGCTCACCCAAGAGGAGCGCGATAAAGTTATTGCCGATTCTGTTCGTTATTGGACCGATCACGTCAATGCTGGCTTCTTGAAGTATAGAAAATCAGTCAGTACAGACTATACGGCTGTTGAATGGGAAGATAATGGAGCGGTTTTTCGCGATATAAACGGTAAAGAATTTATTGACATGTTGGGCGGTTATGGCGTTTATAACGTTGGTCACCGACATCCGCGAGTCTTGAAGGCTGTAACAGAACAGCTTGAGCGTCAAGCGATTCACTCGCAAGAATTAATCGATCCCCTCAGAACTTATTTAGCTCACCTGGTTTCACTAATCACCCCTGGCGATCTTAACTATTCATTCTTCTCCAATTCAGGTACTGAATCTGTAGAAGGATGCATGAAAATGGCCATGTTGGCCACCGGACGCAAGCATTTTGTCGGAACTGTCGGTGCTTTTCATGGTAAAACTCTGGGATCGCTTGGCGGTACATCTAAGGCCATGTTCCGCGAACCCTTTATGCCGCTATTGAACTGGAGCCATATTCCCTTTGGCGATGTTAAAGCCCTAGAGACTACACTGAGCTGTGCTGATTTTAGTGGAGATCGAGTGGCTGCTTTTGTGGTTGAACCAATTCAAGGTGAAGGCGGTATAAACGTTGCCCCTCCTGGTTACCTCGCTAGCGCTCGCGAACTCTGTGACAAATACGGCGCCATGCTTGTATTCGATGAAGTGCAAAGTGGTATGGGGCGCACCGGTAAAATGTTCTACTGCGATTACGAAGGCGTCGTGCCCGACTTAATGGCATTGGGCAAGGCCTTCGGTGGCGGTGTCATGCCGATTGGGGCCGTTGTCGGTAACGAAAAAGTTTGGGCCAAGTATGTCGAGAATCCGTTCTTGCATACCACTACTTTTGGTGGCAACCCATTAGCCTGTGCCGCTGCAATTGCGACAATCTCAATATTGCTTGATGAAGACTTGCCCAAGCAAGCTAAAGAGAAGGGCGATTACATTATCGAGAAAGTAACACAGCTGGCTAAGCAGTTCCCTGATGTACTCTCTAAAATTCGCGGTGTTGGCTTAATGTTGGGAATGGAATTTACTGGTAACGATACGGGTTATGCTGTTGCTAAAGAACTCTTCAGCCGCAATATACTCATCTCTGGTACCTATATCAATTCAAGGGTATTAAGAGTTGAGCCGCCGCTGGTAATTTCATATGAGCAGATCGATATGTTCATCAAGGCTCTAGAAGAGTCGCTAGCAGTAGTATCAAAATTGGAACCGGCCCTAAAATAAACCCAATTTATATTTAGGCGGGTACTAGTCACTGGCTAGAAAAAAGTAGTTTCCATGGAAACTACTTTTTTCTGTATTTTTTAAAGCACCGCGGGATTTATTTAGAGCAAACCGCTTAAAGCAAACCGCTTAAAGCAAACCTTCGGTTCTGTAGTTGCCTGAGCGTTCCTGCGCCAGTGAATTTTGAATGCGCTTGAGCTGATTTTTGGCCTCATAACCAACATATGGGTCTTGATCGTCTTTGAGCAATTCTAGTACGTGGCTGGGGCAATTGCTGTTGTCTATTACCCTCAATTTCACTTGTGCCTGGCTGTCTTTTGCTAGAAGGGCAAAAGCTTCGGCTGGAGTGTTGATATTTTCTGCTACCGCAGCTCGAATTTCGATGCTTTCGCTTTGAGCAAGCTCAGCCAGTTTTGCTGGTGGGGTGCTTAGACGAGTGGCGATCATTTTGAGGAAGGCAATTTTTTCTTGGGGGGAGGCATTTTCTGGTGGACTGTCGAAGGCTGAGTGCGGCGTCAGCTCTTTGGCGATGTCCCGAGGTCCGTTGGGGTTGGAGACACTAGGGTTGAATTTAAGGTCTTTGACAGTGTCCTTCTGTTGCTTGTAGGCTTTTTGGGCACCATCGCTGTTTAGTGATTGCCACTCGCTATCAGCCTTACTGCCATCATTGATGCCATCTGGCATGACTGCGTCAAGGCATGTGTAGGAGGCAATAAGATGATTGGAGGTAGGGTTGAAGCGGTTATTGGTGAGTAAATTTTGGCTCTTTCTCTCTGCTTCGACCACATCGCCTCTGGCGCACAGTGCCGATTGCGCCTCAGAAGCCGTCAGTTTGCTGGCGTCACGGGTGAGATTTCTTAGTACATCAGACGGAGTATTGGGGTTAGTTGCTACCGAAAGACGAACTGTATTGTCGACATCATTTGCCAGTTTACGTAAGGTTTCGGGTGGCGTCTGCAGGTTTGCCGCCACTGAAGCGCGTACTTCTGGTGAGACAAGAGAAGATAGCCAGGCTAGGGTAGCGGGAGAAGTAGAGACGTTTTCGGCGGCGCGGTTGAAAGATTCTTCTGTCGGCGATGAATTGCTTCCTATTAGTGTATCGTCAGGGGTGCAGTGCCATTGAGCTGCAAGCAGGGTTGGCTCTTCCTCGGAATAACCGCTGTAGAGTCTTGTTTGGCCCTCTGATTTAGACAGGTCAGCAAAATCAAATTCTTTGCTGCGTTTGCTCTCGTTTTTTTTCAGTTTAGCTTTCGCTGCTTCGTTTTTGTCGACTTCGGCTTTTATGGCATCTACGTGGTGCCATGATGAATCGAGTTGTGAACGAGCAAACGAAGGGTCGACCAGGTTTGCCGCGTCGCGGCTTAAGGTCGACGGAGGCAACGCCACTATTTCAGGCTGTCCGGCTGAGAGGAAGCGAGTTGATAAACTGTCTTTGCCTTGATGCAATAAATTGTGAATTGTGTCGGAATCAGTATTTGTCTTGCCTTCAGGCTCTGAGGGTGTCTCACTTTTTGCTTCAGCGCCGTTACTAGCTGGGTTTAATGCCTGGCGAGCGAGGGCCTTTTGCGCCTCGGTTTCTTTCTCTCGTTCGGCATCTTCGACTATGTTTTTCAACAGTCGAATTATCCTATCTTTAAAGGATCCCATCCAACACTAACCCCATTTGCAGCTTCTAAATCTAGCTGTTAATACCGCCGACTTTACACCTATATTGATGCTATCCCAGTGGCTGAGGGGCTGGGTATAGGTTCTACCGTATTGTTGTTATGGCTAACCTATAGGTTAGCCCCTTCTATACTAATCCCGTACAAAGTTATAGGGTAAGGCTCTAGCCGCGGCTTGTTTATCTGGGTAAGAATATAGACGAGAGCTAAAATTCTATAGCTTTTCGGGAGATCATTCTATTTAGTAATTTGCCTTTTGGGTTTCCCGGCAATATTGAACCGTTTTGACTTCGAAAGAAGTTGAGCCGATATTCGTAGATTCCTTTTTTGAGGCAGTTATGAAGTGTGAAACCATTCCTGAACTAGAGAAGTTCCTTACTATTCAGGAGCAAGCCTTGGGGCAGGATAGCCCAGAGGTCGCGGCAACCGTTTCTAAGCTGGCTGATTTATATTTCAATAAAGGTATGCTGGAAAATGCCGAAGCTCTTTATAGAAGGGCTCTAGAAATCATGGAAAGAACTCTCGGGCCATACCGTGCTGAAGTCGCTGATACTAAGAAGTGTCTTGAGAAGGTTATGACCGTGCGGAAGAAGAGCACTCCAACTGCTGTCTATCCGCGAGCAGCTAGCGATTGGAAGCAGTCAATGACCGATTCTTCAACTTCGCTAGACGCAATTCCGCAGTCTATGGCCTTGGGTTGGCCCACTGGTTTTCCTGATGAGCATGAAAAGGAAGCTGAGTTGGAAGTTGCTTCAGTGCGGCAAATGATGGGAAAAGACCATCCTCATGTGGCCGATTTGTTAACCAAGTTGGCCGATCATTATTGTCGCCGCCGCCTCTATCGCGAAATGGAGCCAATCTTGCTGGAGGCTTTGCAAATTCGGGAGAAGTCGCTTGGTTGTGAGCATCCGTTAGTTTCGACCTCGCTTAAGAACTTAGCTCGACTATATTATTTTCAGACTCGTTTTGAACTGTCTGAGCCGCTTTTTAAACGCGCTTTGGCAATTCGGCAGAAAGTCTATAGCAAAGATCATCCTCGTTTTGCTGATGTAGAAGAACAATATGCCAAACTACTGCGCAAAACCAATAGGGTGGCTCAGGCTCAAGAAATGGAAAACCATGTGCGTGCAGTGCGTTGCCAGTTTGTTGTTGGCTAAGTTACTGGGTTTGAGTGCCGTTGATCTTAAGCCGTTTGACTAGTGCTGCCATGTCGTCATATCGGCCAAACGAGGGTACTAGATAAGTGCCTTGGCAAAGATCTCGAACCTCAGCCAACAGCTCTTCTGCCAGCTCTAAGCCTTTTTGCGAACCAGCCTCACCGGCTTCGGCCATTTGTTTCCTAACCTTTTCAGGTATAGAAATTCCTGGCACTTCGTTGTGCAGGTACTCGGCATGCTTGCTTGAGTGCAAGGGCATAATGCCGACCAAAAGCGGTAAGGGGAGATCGCCGAATTGCTCTAAGAAATCAGTGAGGTCACTAACTTGATAGATTGGTTGGGTCATGACAAAGTGAGCACCAGCTTCTATTTTTTTACGGAGGCGCTCAAGCTCCATGGCGCGGTTCTGAGCTGTGGGGTTGAGGGCGCAGCCGATAGAAAGATTTAGTGGAGTTCCTATGGTATTGCCGGCAATGTCTTGTCCCGCATTTAGTTGCGAAATTATGCGAATCAAGCCAATTGAATCGACATCGTAAACGGCTGTGGCATGAGCGTAATTGCCTAAAGCTGGTGGGTCTCCTGTGAGCGCTAGAATGTTTTGTAAGCCCAAGGCCTGACAGCCCAATAGATCTGCTTGCATACCCATCAAATTACGATCGCGGGTGGTGAAGTGGATAATTGTATCGACTCCCACCTTTTGACTTATCAACTGGCAGGTAGCTAAAGACGACATCCTCACTCTAGCCATTGGGCTGTCGCCAACATTTATGGCATCGGCGCCAGCTTTGAAAAGTAGATCTGCTGCTGCCAGAATTTTCTTGGTGCCTGCGCCTTTCGGTGGATCAAGTTCAATAGACACATAAAAGTCTTGTTTGCCGTTTCCGGCTTTTAGATTTCTTAAATGAGTTTTTAATGAAAGGCTTTCTTTCGGTTTGTCGTCTGACAAATCAAGTGAGTCAGGATGAAAAAGCACTGTTTCTGGGATACTGGAGCCGGCGCTAATCTCAATATGAGGTTGAGTGGCCTTGGCCAAGTAAGCATCAAGGCTCTTTCTCATTTCTTTGATGTGCTCGGGTGTTGTACCGCAGCAGCCGCCGACGATTCTTGCTCCAGCTCTGAGATAGGGCTCAATGTACGAGGCACAGTAGTGTGGCTTGCTCATGAAGACGGGTCGACCGCCGATTAAGCTGGGTTGACCGGCATTCGGCAAGCATGAAAAAGTAAGTTTTCCCGCATCGAGCTTGAGTGTGCGAATTGCTGCTGTAAGGCGAATTAGTGAATCGAAAACTGGCCCAGGGCCGGCACCGCAATTGATACCAATGACATCAGGGGCGTCGTCACCTAAATCACGAATTAGCCGAGCAACATCTTCTGGCGTTGCTCCAAGTAGCGTGTGTCCCTCTACTGAAAATGAAAGCTGTGCCACTACCGGTAGTTTGGACAGGCTGCGAGCGGCGCGCACGGCAATTGCTGTTTCCTCTAGGCTCGACATTGTCTCAATCATGAAAAGATCGACGCCGCCCGCAAGGAGGGCTTCCATTTGTTCCTTGAAGGCATAATCGAGTTCGTCTAGGGCGGTATCCCCAAGTGGGGGCAATAGTTTGCCGGTGGGGCCGACAGATCCGGCTACGAAAGTTGGCTGACCTGCTATTTCTCGGGCGTTTCGAGCAATTTTTGCGGCCCAAACATTGATTTTCCAGACATCATTTTCCAGACCACTGTTGGCAAGTTTAATTCTGTTACCAGAAAAAGAATTTGTTTCAATAATTTCAGCTCCGGCGTTGATGTAATCGACGTGAAGTTGTTGAATTGTTTCTTGCTTGGTCAAATTAAGATGCTCGAAGCAGGCCTCTGTTGAAGCGCCCCTTGAGTACAAGAGGGTACCGATACCCCCGTCGGCCAATAATGGCCTTTGTTTTAAGGTTTCTAAGAAAGAGTTAGATGAGTTTGACATTAGCTAGCTTTGAGCGCCTGCGCGGTGAGTTTAAGAGTAGGTGTAAGTCTAAGTGTATGCGTACTTGTTATTATTAGCGATCTCGCTTGTCCTTCCTGCTAATATACCTTCTCATAACTGCACTAGTCAGTCTTTCGACTCCGCAGTTGGTTGTCCTTGTCATTAAAGGGTTCTCAGTGACCGACCCCAAGTTAATCAGAAATTTCTCCATTATTGCCCACATTGACCATGGCAAGTCTACATTGGCCGATCGTTTGCTGGAGATGACCAATACCATCGCCAAGCGACATATGCAGGCCCAAGTGCTTGACTCGATGGATATCGAACGTGAGCGCGGTATCACAATTAAGGCCCAGGCCGCTCGTATGGATTACATTGCCGATGATGGCCAAACTTATGTTCTCAATTTAATTGATACACCTGGCCACGTTGACTTTGGCTATGAAGTTTCACGTAGTTTGGCCGCCTGTGAGGGAGCCCTGCTCATAGTTGATGCTACTCAAGGGGTAGAAGCCCAAACCTTAGCCAACGTACACTTAGCTTCTGAGAATAATCTTGAAATCGTTGTAGTCATCAACAAAATTGACCTACCCAGTGCTGAGCCCGAGCGCATTCGCGCCGAAATCGAAGATGTGATTGGGATACCAGCTGATGAAGCTATTCTTGCCAGTGCCAAAAATAATATTGGTGTAAAAGACGTTCTCGAAGCTATCGTCAAATTTGTGCCGGCACCGAGAAATACAGTTAACGAGCCTCTGCGGGCCCTGATTTTTGATAGCTATTTTGATAGCTATCGGGGCATTATCGTCTATTTCAGGGTGAAAGACGGCGAAGTGAAGCTGGGTGATAAAATTCGCTTCATGGCCAATGATAAGACCTTCGACATTGCCGAGTTAGGGGTTTTGCGCCCGGCTCAGGTCAAAGTTGACAGGCTTGGACCTGGTGAAGTAGGTTACCTGGCTGCTCAGATCAAAGATGTCGAAACTCTTGTGGGCGATACTATAACATTGGTATCTAACCCGGCAGTCGAGCCTTTGCCTGGTTACCGCCCGGCTAAACCCATGGTATACGCCGGTATTTATCCCGTTGATAACGATCAATACCCAGATTTACGTGAGGCTCTAGAGAAGCTAAAGCTCAATGATTCATCGCTTTTCTTTGAACCGGAGACTTCTGATGCCTTAGGTTTTGGTTTCCGCTGTGGATTTTTGGGATTACTCCACATGGAGATCATTCAAGAGAGACTTGAGCGTGAATATAACCTCAATTTGATTACTACGGCACCGTCGGTGGTTTATCGCGTTACTAAAACCGATAACACCGTAGTAATGGTTGAGAACCCTGCGCTGCTGCCAGATCCGACTTATCGTCTATTTATCGAAGAGCCTTTCGTTACTGCCAATATAATTACTCCAACAGAGTATGTCGGTACTTTAATGGAGCTTTGTCAGCAGCGCCGAGGTGTCTATGTAGACATGAAGCACCTTGATCCTCGTCGTGCCATGCTCGTCTATGAACTACCCTTGGCTGAAATTATTACTGACTTTTTTGATCAGCTAAAGAGTCGTTCTCGTGGCTATGCCAGTCTTGATTATCTCTTCAAAGAATTCAGAGAAGAGCGCTTGGTAAAAATTGATATTTTAATTGGTGGCGACAAAGTTGATGCTCTTTCGGCCATTGTTCACTACGATCGGGCTCACTCTGCCGGCCGTGCTATTTCTGAGAAATTGAAGAAGCTAATACCAAGGCAAATGTTTGAAGTGCCTATTCAAGCAGCTATTGGTGGCAAAATTGTGGCCCGTGAAACGATTTCTGCTGTACGCAAGAATGTATTGGCAAAATGTTATGGCGGTGACATTAGTCGTAAGAGAAAGCTTCTTGACAAGCAAAAAGAAGGCAAAAAGCGCATGAAGTCTGTGGGGCGTGTTGATATTCCACAAGAGGCGTTCATGGCACTGCTCAAGATCGACGAGTAACATAATTTAGTTTTACTGTTTTGGTAAAGACTGTGGGCAAGAAAAAAGACGATCGCATAGGCAAAGAAGACCCTGAGTTTGAAAGAGCAAGCGAACTGGCCCGGCGTAAGCTTTTGCAAGATGCCTGGGCCGCAAGAAACGCCCTTTACCTAGAACTATTTGGTGAACCAACTTCGGTATCACCTGCCAGTTATGGTCCTCCTGTTTTTAAGGATGAGGTCTTTGCAAAGAAAGGCAAAAGTCGCTTAGTTAGTCGCGATACTTCCAGACCTTCAGATGATTCTATAGAGGGCGATCAGCAGCTAGCTGTGCTGGCTTACGGGCCAGATCCTTTTAAGCCCTACTGGACTTACGTAACCGCTGGTATTTCTAGCCCTTGGGTGCAGAGTGAGGCTCAAGAGGTATCGGGATTTGGCTGCGAACTGATGATTAAAAGTCCGACCAATAGTGCTTGGGCTCCGCAACTCTTGCGAACAATGGCTTTCTATATATTCAATCATGCTGGAACATTGAGCCCAGGTAAACGCATCAATCTTGGTGCACCGATTGCGCCAAATTCAGATTCGCTTTTGCGCAGTGCCATTATTTGGTATGCCGACGAAGCGCCAGATGCGTGGTATCAGTTGCCATCAGGTGGCTTCGGCTTGTTTCTAGCGGTGGGTGTCACCGAAGCCGAGTGTGCCTTTGCTGATTCGACAGAGAACTATGGTACTTGGTGTATTGAACAGTTGTTGCGGAGAAAGGGGCACGGTCAAGTGACTAACCCCGAGCGTATAGACATGATGAGTGAGCATGACACGCCGGCTATGCTCGAATCAATCAAGCAATTTGCTGATACTTTTAGGCAGTTTGATGTTGAAGCTGATGCAGATGCTTTGTGAAGGTCGTGAATGAGAAGCTGATGTGCTAGATGGCAAGTGCTGTTTTAATTTGGAAATTTGAGTCTGATACCAGTTGGCTATGTTAGACTTCCGAATTTCCCTGTCGATATTTCTAGCCCAGGTGACCCTCAGGGATCAGTAGTCTAATTCGTTCTAGCTTGTTGACAGAGTGGAGAGATTTTGAATTTTCTGCGCAAAGGTTTTGCCCTGGTCTGTTGCCTGCTAGTTCAGCCAGGGATCTTTTTCGCACCGGCTTTTGCTTCGGCTGATCTGTTGACGGTCGACGCCGCTCAAGCTGCTGATATTTTAGGAATTCGGCAAGAGGTTGAGCAGCTGATTTCTCTGCGTAGAGATAAGACTTCGCCGCAGGACCAACATCAATTAAATGATAAGCGCGCCTTTGTCCTGCGCAAAATATTCGAGGCAGTACTCCAAGTTCAGGCTGCTGAAAACCGCCTAGAGTTCGAGCTAGAGTATACCTATAACGTCTTGAATCGCGAACAGCGCAAAGTAAATACTGTTAACCAGGCTTTCAACGTAGTTAACTTCGCCCAATTGAGCACGCTATACGGTCTATTTGAGCCATATTCGCGCATGCACAAGCAATTTAAGCAGTCAGCTATAGGCACTTCTGTTGGTTCGGGACTGGCGATTGGCTTGCCTGTCCTAAATATTTTGTATAACCGTTTTGCCAAAGCTTCGCATCTCACTCCTCCAACTTTTATGTCTAGTGTTCTTGACGGTAAACCAGTAGATGGTTCAAATTTACCGCTGCTGGTAGTGCGATATTTAGACTCGCCTATACCTGGTGCTGATACTACAAAAAGCCGCAGGGAGATCTTAAACTCTTTGTGGAAGGAACGTTATCATGCCGATATGTCTAAGCCCGAAACGCTTTGCGGGCTTGATGATGGCAAGTCAAAGAAATCTTTTGTTCTTAACTCTCGCATTGTTCTGCTGTGGTCTTTGCGAACAACCGTCGAAGGATTTAACAACGAGCTGCTCGCTTTGCTCAATCAGGTAAGAGGATCTCAGTTCTCGGACATTCAGCAGGGCAGAATTGGCTCTTTTACTGCTTTTGGCGGTGGTGCCAATGAAGCTGTTCGCCTGCTTCACCTAGAACCACTTGTGACTGAACTTAAGTCGCTCGATAGCACAACTGTCAATAGCGATAGAAAGACTGAACTGCAAATTACCCTTTTGGAGACTCTGCTTGCAGGGTTTCTTGATATGCGTACCGCCTCCGATAGGTGTCAGCAAGAACTCAACTATCAATATGATGTTGTCTTAGCTCACTTAATGGGCCGGCGAGGACGTTTCTTGCAGAAGACTTATCAAGCTAACTTTATTCAGACCGGTACTCATGGTGCCTGTGCCGGTTGGAGCTACTTAAACGGATATCCTAAAGCTGGAAACCAATTATTCATCATCTCCAATTCTATCGGACTTGCTCTCACTACTGTTTCACTGTTGGGTACCCACGGCGGTTGGACCAAGAATAAGAGTGAACCAAACTCCTTAGCAGATTTCTTTGATTTGAGATCGAACGGCAAGCATGGCTTTAGTCCGATGGTCTGGAACTATCTCAACTCAGCCTCACCGAAGAGAGCTGACGGTAAAAGCAGACGTCAATTTCTCCAGGAACTTTGGTCTAAAGAGAATGTCGCCACCATCAGTTTAAAGAAGAGCGGCAACCTGGAGAAGTTGGCCAGTATGCCTTCCTGTAAATGGGACTCAATTAAGCTAGTCAACAATCGCATAGCCCTTTTGACTTCATTGCAAGAGCAATTCTGGCAGTTTGATCAAGAACTCTTGGAGCTATTGCGCAAAGCTTGGCCTGATTCAAGTGCTTTAATGGCTGCAAACGCTTCCGGCTCATCGTTGCCTCTCAATGCCTCTGCTAACGATGCGGCGAAATTGCTCGGAGTTCAGGGTTTGATGGTGGCATCTACTAATGAACAGATAGATGAGCACTCTAAGATGTTGATAACGCGACAGGTCATGGAGGGCTTCTTAGATGCTAATTCCGATAGTAATATCCTTGGTCACCAGATTGTAATCGAAACTCAAGTTAGAGATCGAATGGAGCGGCAGAAGGACAAGATGGTCCAGCTCGCCAACATCGCTAACTTCTATCAATTGGGTATTCTTGGCGTGATCTCTGATGCTATGGGGCTATCGTCTAACATCAAGAACGTGCACAATGCCGATCATGTCAACATTGTGTCTGGCTACTTGATCGCCAGTTTTGCTTTAGCATCGGTTGCTGCTAGTCATGGCGGATTTAGGCCAGGTAAAGCTGAGCCTAATGGCCTTGGTGCTGCCTTTGGAAAAGAGTCGGCCTACGTCAAAATGTCGCCTCTTATGATGCGCTTTCTCAATAGTGTTTCGCCGCTGAGTAAAACTAATTTGTCGCGCCGAGCAGAGTTGGTTAAATACTGGAAAGAGACTAAAGTCTTTAACGTAAATTTAGACCGTGAGTCAGCAGTGGAAGCACTCTCGGCCGAAGGGCGGTCGCACCGCCAGTGGTGTGAGACTATTAAGCTAATCAATAATCGTGTATTTATGCTTTATGATTTGCGGGCCGTTCTGCGAACCAGCAATCAAGGTTTCGATGAATTACTTAAGAGCCTAGACTGAGCTGTACTTCAATAAAGCTTCTCGACTGGTCGTGAACGTTTGTTCTCTCTTTAGAAAGTCAGCTCTACTACAGCCATGCCACCGGCAATGGCTGTTAGCTTCTCTGGTTTTGTGTTAGCCGTGAAGTTGAGTTTCTTCATGTCAATGGCGCGAACAGTCAAATTATCGTATGAGCGGAAGTGCAGGACACGATTCGTCAAATCTTTAACCAGCACCCACTGTGTATAGTCGCTGTGGTCAAGTTGATTGTCTGCTTGGCGCACATCACCAAGGGGAATGTCCACTGCATTCAAAATGTGCAAAGTGAGATCGATGCCGTCCTTGGCATTGGCCGTCGGCTTAGCAAAACCGAGCATGGCACAGGTGCGCACGAACCTTGATGGCGGTGTCCAGTCGCCTGGAATTCCCAGAAAACCACCGCCTTGACCGGGTGGTGCTAAGACAGTGTTTCTTACATGAATTGGCTCAGCGTTTGAGGCTGAGATGTTTACGTAGTTATTGAGATTGGTTTTGTGCCAGTCAAAAGTTGGTGCGTTGGTGAGTACGCTGGCTGGATTGTCGTAGATTTTTTGCTGACCATCGACAAATTCTATTACTGCGCTAGCCCCGCTGGCATCGTGAATGGCCAAGTGAGCCGTGGGGATGCCGCCCCATTCGGCCATTTGTGGTGCCCATACTTTTACTTTGGCTATGGCCTCTTTTACTTCCGCGACCGTGGTAAAACTGCCCAACAACCAATGATCAAGATCTAGCAGGCTGATGGTTTGACTGGGATTGACGTTGGCCACATCTTGGTAAACAGTGCCGGGCATCCAGAGCATCCCTACCGACAAACCTTGTTCATTCATGCCGTCAATTGCCAGGGGCATGTTGTTGGCATCGACCGCTAGATAGCCATACTTTGATTGCCAGCTTAAGGCCTTGCTGCCATCTGACGTCTGAGATGAGCGTGACTGACCTCTGGGGTACTTCCATACTTGTGACTTTAGGTCAGCGCCCCATTCCATCGAACGCCCGACTATTCTAGTGCCATCAGTTGTTTTTACAAGAAAGTCGGTACAAGAATTTGAGGGTAAGATAAACGCACTATTGATGCCGATTGCTGTTAGAAGTGCTGCTGCTAATCTCAATCTTGTGTTCACTGCGTAGCCTCTTAGGTTTAGTAGGTTAGGCCTTATTTTCAGAGCCGCTTTTGACATGCTTGGTTCTTGCCAATGTGTGAATCATGTAAGCACAGTCTATCTCTTGATCGTCTCGAATAACTGATACAGTGGCTTCTGCTATGACCAGAGTTTTTCCTACTTTAATGATTCCGCCTCGGCCAATGAGCTTAGTGCCGTTGGCTGGGTAGAGAAAATTGACTTTGAATTCTGCCGATAGGCATTCTTCATCAGGCGGAAGAACAGTGTAAGTGGTGAAGCCTGACGCTGTGTCGGCTAGCATAGCCACGATGCCACCGTGAAAGAAACCATGCTGTTGTTGAGTAGCTTTTGAGAAGGGCAAATGTACTTCAACATAGCCCAGGCTAATTTCTTCAATTGTGCCACCAAGAGCATGCATCACGCCTTGGTGTTCAAAACTCTTTCTGATTTTCTCTTCGAAGTTTTGATCTTGAACTGTCAGTGGGCCGCGAATCGCCCGGCGCTTTTTTGTACTAGAAGTGCTCTGCATGATTGTCTTACGTTACCTAAAAGAGTAGTTTCCTACTGAAAGTTATTTTGTTGTGCCTGCCGTAGCTTTTTCTGCCGATTCTGCAACGCGCCGATAAACACAGCCGTTTTTAACCGCTAATTCAGTGGCTAGAACTGCTCCACCGGCCGCTCCAAGAATGGCGTTGTGAGCTAGAGCTGTGAACCTTACCCAGTTGTCTTCTGCTACGGCCAATTGACCAATGGTAACGGCCATGCCATTTTCAGTCATAACATCAAGTTTCGGTTGTGGTCTATCAGGAGCATCGATAAAGTGAATTTGATTTTTTGGTGCCGACGGCAAACCGCGCACCCCTTCAAACTCATTCCACTTGGCCAAAATAGTTTCTTTGTCTAAGGCCTTTTCGAACTGCACATTGACGTAGGCCGTGTGGCCATCGCTCACGGCAACACGTACACATTTCGCTTGAATTTTAGGAGTGCTAGCGTGTTCGATACCAGAATCAGTTAGAGTTCCCCAGACTTTGAGTGGTTCTTGTTCTGATTTCTGCTCTTCTCCGCCAATATATGGAATGACATTCTCAACCATTTCAGGCCAGGTCTGGAAGGTTTTGCCAGCTCCTGAAAGGGCTTGTTCGCTGTGAACAAAAATCTGCTTGATGCCAAACTCTTTAAGCGGTGTCAGACCAATAACATAGCTCTGGATTGAGCAATTGCTTTTTACCATGATGGCGCCAGTGGTATAGCCCCGCACTTGACGCTGGGTCTTTAAAACTTTGAGATGATCGGCGTTCGCTGCTGGTATCATCATTGGTACCAGTTTGTCCATTCTGTAAGCTGAATTGCATGAAGTGACAAAGACGCCGCGCTTGGCTAGATCGTCTTCTAGCTTCAAAACTGCTGCCTTATCAATGCTCACTGCACAGAAGACGATATCAACGCCATCAACAACTTGGTCTAGGTCATCGGCGTCGACTACGGCAAGTTTGCCGATAGTTGCAGGAACCGGAAAATCCATGAACCAGCGACCAGCCACCGATTGCTCATAAGTCTTGCCAGCAGAACCAGCTGAAGCTGCCAACTTTGTTACTTCAAACCAAGGATGGTCTTTGAGCATGCGAATTAGTTGCTGCCCCACCATTCCGGTAGCGCCAACAATCCCGACCTTTAGAGGCTTACCATTCAGTTTGAATTTATGTTCGCCGCTAGTGGTTGTTACTGTTGCTAATTCTGCTGTTTCTGGCATGTCTTGCTCTCGCTTAGAAGTGAATAAGGCGTGAATAATTGGATGAGGAACTCTGGCTCAGTGCTTCAAAAATGAGTTATTTGAGTATAACAGTGCGTTGCTGCACAGAAGCCGACTGTGAAGGGATTTTGCCGTTCTACTAGGCTGTAGAGCCGATAGTCTATCCTGTGTGAAAACTGCCTACTGTCTGGCTTTTGAGCAATCTTCTCGGGCCTGGCCCGGTTTCGATTAACTATTGATGAGATATAAGTAAATAATGGGCCTCCTTTGAAAGCTCGAAAAATAGACGGAACTTAACTCTTTGGCTGCTGTCTGGGTCTCAAAGAGTTTCATTAGATTCAGTCTGGGAGCACAAAATGGGTAAATCCTTAGGTATTGATCTTGGCACCACCAACTCGGTAGTGGCCGTCATGGAAGGCGGTCAGGCAATTGTCATTGCTAATAGTGATGGCAATCGCACAACGCCATCAGTTGTGGCGATGTCCAAGAGCGGTGACCGCTTAGTCGGGCAGTTGGCAAGGCGGCAAGCAGTTCTAAACCCGCTAAATACGGTTTCGTCAATTAAGCGTTTCATTGGTCGACGCTTTGATGAAGTGGAAAGCGAACGGAAAATGGTTCCTTACACCGTTAAATGCAGCGACGATGGTGGCTGCAAAATACTGATCGATAAGAAAGAATATACTCCTGAAGAAATTTCAGCCATGGTGTTGCGCAAGCTCAAAGAAGACGCGGAAAAATATCTGGGTGAGAAAGTTACCAGTGCTGTTATTACAGTACCAGCATACTTTAATGACTCTCAGCGTCAATCTACAAAGAATGCTGGCGCCATAGCTGGTCTTGAAGTTTTACGCATCATAAACGAGCCCACAGCGGCAGCTTTAGCTTATGGCATCGACAAGAAGAAAGATGAAATCGTCATGGTCTTCGATCTTGGTGGTGGCACATTTGATGTTTCTATTTTAGAAGTTGGTGATGGTGTTTTTGAAGTCAAGTCTACTTCTGGTGATACCCATCTTGGTGGGGATGATTTTGATCATAGCTTGGTCAACTATCTCGCTGATGAATTTGAGAAGCTTGAAGGTGTCAATCTGCGCAAAGATCCCCAAGCCCTTCAGCGTCTTTCTGAAGCGGCCGAACGGGCTAAAATAGAGCTATCTTCTTTGGCAGAAGCAACCATATCTTTGCCATTTGTCACGGCGACTGCAGCTGGGCCGAAGCATTTTGAGATGAAAGTGTCCAGAGCAAAGTTCAATGAATTGACCCATGACTTGGTGGAGAGATGCCGTAAGCCTGTAGAGCAAGCTCTAGCAGATGCTGGCTTGAGCCCCGGACAAATTGATGAAGTTGTTTTGGTGGGTGGCTCATCGCGCATTCCTGCTGTGCAGGCTCTGGTTAAATTGATGACTGGTAATAAACAGCCCAATCAAAGCGTCAATCCTGATGAAGTTGTAGCTATTGGCGCAGCTATTCAAGCAGGAATAATTGGCGGTGAAGTGTCCGACATTGTGCTTCTTGATGTTACCCCTTTATCGTTAGGTATTGAAACCATGGGTGGTGTGTTCACTAAATTGGTGGAGCGCAATACAACTATTCCCACTCATAAATCGCAAGTTTTCTCGACAGCCGAAGACAACCAACCAGGAGTCGACATTTATGTCTTCCAAGGTGAGCGTCCTATGGCTCGCGATAACAAGACCCTAGGCAATTTCAAGCTAGATGGCATCAAGGCTGCTCCCCGTGGTATGAACGCCATTGAAGTTTCGTTTGATATTGATTCAAACGGTATTGTCAACGTTGCGGCAAAGGAGCAGGCTACGGGTAAAGAGCAGAAAATTACAATCACAGCCAGCACTAATTTGACCAAAGAAGATATCGAGAGATTGTTGAAAGAGGCCACTGCCAATGCTGCTGCTGACAGTAAAGTAAAAGATGAAGCAGACGTTCGCAATGAAGCAGATCAGGCTTGCTACGCCGTTGAGCACCTGCTCAAAGATGGAGGCGAGAAGATAAGAGATACCAACCGTTCTCGCTCGCAGTTATTGATCACCGAGTTGCGCCAGAAGCTAGAGAAGCATGAAAATATTGCCGATATCAAAAAGATGACTGCCGACGTCAAGTCACTCATGGCCATGCTACAGCAAGATATCTCTGCTGCTGGAGCTGGTGATGATGCTGGAGCTACTGAATCTGGTGCAAAAGGATCTGGTACAAATGGATCTAGCTCAACTGCTAAGGCCAAAGCCGAAGACGATATCGTCGACGCCGAAGTTAGCGCAGTTTAGATAGAGATAGAGAAAGCCGCTGTCAATTGACAGCGGCTTTCTCTTGGTTTTGATATGGCTAGTTTAAACGCTAGCTTCTACAAGCTTGCTATGCGCTGTTGATGTTTCTGCCATGTTGTTATCGAGAATTCCTTTGACGTGCTCGACTTCTGCTCTGGTACAGTGCGCAATAACTAGATATTTACTAGCTTTCAGGGCTGTTTCGTATTTTAGTACGCTGTCTTTTGGTATACCGGCACCGATTAGAGCGCCACCCAGGGCACTGACACCACCGACGACTACTGCTGTTTCAAGGGCTCCAACTAGCCAGCTGACTATGGGGCCGCCGATCATGGTTGGTCCAATTCCGGGAATGAAAACAAAGGCTGAACCAAATAGTAAGCCCCAAATCCAGCCCCAGAAAGCGCCGGTCTTGCCCCAGATAGCTACTTGATCGCCTAGATTATAGTAACCAATCACGTGTTCTTCTGTGTGATAGTCTTGGCCGACAATGCTTAGTTGCTTCATATCAAAGCCTGATTTTTGTAGCTCTTTAATTGCCTCTTCTGCTTCTAAATGGTCTTTGAAAACGGCTATTACTGAGTCATTTGATGTTGGGTACATGTCCTTTTCCTCTTATTTGTGAGTTCAATCTATCGCTCTTCGTTCGGTATTCACTCTGAGTAAGTGCTCAGAACACGGAATTCAGAATTCAGAATTCTGAACTTAAGATTTAGAACTCGAAGCCCAGACCGATTGCTGCTGCGAGGTTAGCGCCGTTAGCAATACTGACCGGGATACCCAATGCCATGGTGGCCTGTAGTCTTGAGTCGCGTGAGCGGTGGGCCATCGACAGTGCTGCGGCAGCCTGGCCACCGTAGTAACCGCCACCTAGATTGATAGTGCTCTTTCCTGGGCTGGGAGTGCGAATGGTACTGAGCATGGCGACTGCCGCTGCTATGCCTTGATTGGCGCTCTTTTGAACAGCATTGATGCGATCATTGAGCTGATTGGCTCTCGCATCGGTGTAGCTGATAGATTGGGCAAACCGTTGATTCGTAAAGCTGCTGGCTTGCTGAATTCCGCCTGCTACTTGAACGTCTGTGTAGCTATTGGCTTGGATAAGTGTCTGACTGCTATGACCAAGTAATTGACTGACATTGACTCCATCAGTTTGGGCAACACCGGCAGCGACATTGACTAGGCGGCGTTCGTTTCCAACGCTACCGATGGAGACTGTATTGACCTGATTGGCTAGCGAATTGGCCCCCAGTGCCACGCTATTGTCGGCACTTGCCTGGGCCGAATTGCCAATTGAAACAGCGCTGTTGACGAATAGAGTGGCTCCTGGTGTGCCACTACCGGCAATGTTGCCGATGGCGACGTTGTTGTTACCAGTCATATATTGTCCAGCTTGAGCACCTAAGCCGACATTGCGGTCACCTGTGGCCGAAAAGCCAGAGCTGATCCCGCCATTTAGATTGCGCTCGCCGGTTACAAGTTGTCCGGCATTGGCACCTAGGGCTGTATTGCGTGCGCCTGTTGTGGCTTGACCGGCAGCATAGCCAAAGGAACTATTGCGCTCACCAGTTATGTTGTTGCCTGTGAAGGCCCCTACTGCAGTGTTGTAGTCGGAGCCAACGTTGGCTGTTCCAGCAAATGTGCCAGTAGATAATTCATATTGTCCTTGTGCTGCAGCGCCATTGCCGACTGCCACAGAGTATTGGCCGCCAGCTGTGGCTGGTCCGACCGCTACACTGCGATCGCCTGAGGCGGTAGCAAAGACACCGATAGCAGTGGCACCATCGTTTGTCGCAGTGCTGCCTGGTCCTTGAACGCTGTTAGAGGCTCCGCCGTTAGCTGTGCTGTTAAGTGACTGCTGAGCAGATACAGATTGAACAGATGTAACTAGCGACAGAAAAAGCACTGCGAAGAGTGCTTTGAGCTTTTGGGTCTTTTGATTGATTTTGAAGGCTTGATTGTAGATCATTGAGCTTTCTGTGGCTGCCATGGATTCCTATTCCTTATCTGTTAGTTGGTATAGAATCAAGCAGCTTTTTTTAGTCGTTTTGCTTGCTAGGTTGATTCGACACTAGGGCAGACTGATATTGTTCGACAAAGTGCCTTGTGATTTTGGATAAAGTTGTCCAGAACTTCTACATGCTCATCTCAGGCTTATTCTTCGGCTTCCATTAAAGTTTCGAAGGCTGTTTGATGCCTAGTCAATTTCAGGCTATATCTTGCCTGTTCTCATTGCCATCAATATCGCTTTCAATGTCTTCAACCAAATTATTTCGTTCTCGTGATCCAAACCTTGGTGTGTATAGCGCTGCGAATACTACTGTTCCGTTTGGCTTTGTCGATGGTAAAAGTTGAATGCGCTCTCTGATGTTTTCTGCATGCGCCACGTGAATCAGTTCGTATTGCTCATCTTTATAGTTCAAAACAACGTATAGCCCTTCTTTCTCTTCTAAAGAGTCGACATCGTTGAATGGTCCATCGAATTCGTGCTTGCCAATGAGAATAGACATAAAATCCCTTTTGATACGGAGCTTTTTGCCTTTGACTTTGTTCGAAGTCAAAAGTGCCCTGAAAATCTTCTTCATTGAAGAATTTAAGGACACTTGGATGATTGGATAAATTGGAAAATCAGCCTGCCGAAGTTCTGGCGCACGATAAATATTCTGAAGGCCCTTCAGATGCTGATTCACGTGCAATATGCAGACTTGTGCGTCGCAAGTTTTCAGCGCGATAGCTTTTGCCTTGCAGTGCCAGCGCCAATGACAAGTTGTTCAGTGCCATAGCTAAACTGAGCTCATCGGTATGACGAAAGTCTCTCAACATTGCTAGTTCTTCGATGAATATTTTTTCTGCCTTTGCGAATGCTCTAGAACGCAGCGCTTCCAGTCCTTGCTTCTCTAGTCGTTGCACTCGTTCATTGGAAGTGAGAACCATGTTGTCTCGCGATTGTGATTGGGGTGACACCTATTTGGCAGTGTAACGTATGCCTTTAGCGAGAACTCAGTATATCTTTGTGATGAGTGCTAAATAATGTCTGAAAGGCGCTACTGTAGCTTGTTTGATACGAGGTAATCCGCCAAAAGATCACTTGCCTGTTCAGTAGCGACAGTGTATCCACCGAGACGGGCAACTTGATTGCAATGGGCGCGATGTAGAAGGGCCTTTTGTGCTGCTGCAATATTTTTGCTTTCTCCCTTCCAAATCTCGAGAGCCGGTTGCTGAATTGCCCGGGCGAAAGAAAAAGCTAGCGGCCAAGGAAGTTTTAAGGTCAATTTGTTATTGATGGCACTCAAGCGCGCTGAAGCTAGTTCAGCTGATTGGCCGCCTGAGAGAAAGGCAATTCCAGCAACCGCACCCGGAACTGCGCGCAAAAGACAATTGAGTGTTGCTTCTGCTACATCGTCAACAGCATTTTGTTTGGTACAGTTCAGCCCTGGAAGCACCATATTGGGTTTTAGAATTAAACCTTCGAGCATTACACCATGAGTGTAGAGCTGATTGAAAACGGCACGAAGAAGTTCTTCTGTGACCTCGTGGCACTGTTCCATGGTGTGTTCACCATCCATAAGTACTTCAGGTTCGACAATTGGCACAATTGAGGCTTCTTGGCAGTAAGCTGCATATAGCGCTAGGCTCTGAGCGTTGGCTTCAATGCAGGCTCTAGTAGGTATGCCAAAGCCGAGTGCTATAACTGCCCGCCATTTAGCAAAGCGCGCTCCAAGGGTACGATACTCAGCTAGGCGAACGGGCAAACCGTCTAGGCCCTCTGTGATTTTTTCACCAAGGTGACCAGGCATGTTTCTTGTACCAGTATCAACTTTGATACCCGTAATAATTCCGGCGTCTGAAAGTACCCTAGTGAAAGCTGTTCCATCTTCTTTTCGTTGGCGAATTGTCTCATCATAGAGAATGGCGCCACTAATATAGCTTGAGAGCCCCGGGGTGGTGATCAGCAATTCTCGGTAAGCGCGCCGATTTTCTTCAGTGGGATTGATGCTCGCTTGGGTGAAGCGTTTGTTGCAGGTGACATTGCTCTCGTCCATGGCCAAGAGACCTTTGCTGTCTGCCATCAGTGCTTGGGCCGTGTTGATTAATTCTTCTGCGTTCACGTACTTCTCTCCAGCGTCTTGTCGTTAGTGATGACTGTGCTTAGTCAGTAAAGAGCCCAGAACGCACAATTAAAGTGGAGATTTTCCGAAATGCAAGCTATTAGACCGTTTCTGCCCGCTCGAGCTGTTCATATTGGAGTAATTCCTTCAATTATTTGGCTTATCGTGGGAAAAACCACAGTTTCAAGTCTCAAGGTTTGAGTTAATCTGCTATGGTGAATAAAGATAGGCTGCAGAGGGTTCGTTTTAATCTCTCAACGGCGAGGCGCTAGAGGCAAAAACGAACAAATCAGTCACTAGTTGGCTGAGAGGGGGCATTGATGAAACCGTCAATCTTGCAACGGTCATTCTGGCAAGAACTGTGGGACACCGTAAGTTCATGGCTACTGGGGCCTGAGGCCCGACCAGTCGTTATTCCTATTAAAGTTAATGAGCACGATACTCATGCTCGGCGCGATAGGCGCCGATAAAGTCTCTTATTTTAGTCGTCCTCTACTTGGCCGCGAGCTTGTGGCTGCGCAAGTACCGTGCCGCTCCGTCCGAGAGTAAATCGCGGTGCATACGCCAACGGTCGCCGAAGAAAGACTGAGCTATTTTCTTGTCGAGCATATGTGTGTACAGCAGATTAAGAGCATCTTTCTCTTCAGCTGGGCCTTCGCTGCAGACAATTTTGTCTCCTTCGCGCTTTACCCCTAAAACTTTACTGAAATATTGAAACGATGAGTGCTGCTCTCTGGGCATGTGGCCGCTGACAATGACGACTTTTATGTTATTCCAAGCCGGGCCCAGCTCTGTTTTCCATTGGGCTACTTTCTCGTCTTGCTTTGCCAGCTGGGCACTGACGGCGTCATAAGCGTTTTCGAGAATTTCGGGGCGCAAGGCTTCGACGAAGTCGTTAAGACCCTTGCTGCTTACCTGGCCGCCTTCTAGGCTTGAGTCAATGAACTTCATACTCTTATCTATGATGATGTTCTGACGCGCCATGGTAGGGGCTGGGTAGTTCTGCTTTGGTAACTCTGGCCGGGCGCTTGCCGTTAACTCTTTCACCTCGATTAGGTCGGCTTTAGCCTTTGAGCTGAGTGGCTTGTCTGTGTTGTCTTGTAGCAAGCTGAAGATGGCCAAAGGGATGTGATCGATGATTTTTAAGGCTGTGTAGGAGGAAGGTATGAACGAAATTTGGTCACGCTTCTCACCGAAAAGAAGTTCCATATGATCGCCGTAGCAGATGATGATAGGAGTGGTTCGAGTATCGTTCAGTACGTTGGCTTTGGCCTCACCATAAAGCTGGCGGAACTTGTCGTTGAGTTTCGTCAGTGCGGCCATATCGGCTGGCTGAACACTTTCTTTTATTGGTTCTGTGGTAGCTTTTTGTACTGACTTGGCCGCTGATGGCTGGGTGCACAGCAAAATTGTTGCACCAAGGCCGAATACTAATGTCGATTTGAATTGAATCAAAATATCCTCCGCCTGGGGTAAGTAGGCGCTAACCTTTCGTTTTCAGGGAATATTCTCGCATTTTTGGGGTGACTTGACGATACTAGACGACTGGTCTATTATAATTACATGGTCGTGGCAGGAGAAAGTGAGCTTTGAAGAGAACCTCTCCTGAGCACAAATCAAGAAGACCAACCTGCGAAAAATTGAGTCCTAATTAAAAATTTGTGGTGCCACTGTCGGTGGTGACATTGGCGGGCCTGTGTCTAAAAGAATAGATTCAAAAGTCACCAGTAGTTGATTTGATTTACGAGGACAAAGTAAATGTATAGCAATTTTCTCAACCATTATTACCTATCGAATGTCCATCACGCAGCTGCTCTTGAGCAAACAAGACAGCACTTAAATAGTTCCTTTTTTGCTAAGGCCGACAATACAGAAGCTGCAGCAGAGACTGCATTTGAGAACGCCACGTTAGTGGAACTAGATAGAGTTTGGCTGCGTCAGCTAGATTCAAATGACGGACAGTGTGATCATGGCTAAAATAGTACAGAAGGAAGGAACCAAGCAGGAATTGCTTGATGCTGGCACCAGGTTGATGCTAGCAAAGGGATATAGCAACTGCGGCTTGCAAGAAGTTCTAGAGTCGGTTGGTGTACCGAAGGGTAGCTTCTATTATTACTTTGATAGTAAAGAAGAGTTTGCCTTGCAGATCATTCGTCATTTCGATCAGTGTTACACTGACCGAATTCTTTGCTGCCTTAGGGATGAGTCGCTGTCTCCATTGGGCCGGCTCAAGTTTTATTGTCAGAAGAGCAAGCAGAATATTGAAGAGCGCAAATGCACTCGAGGTTGTCTGATAGGCAATCTTAGTCAAGAGATGGCCAGCCAAAGCGAAGTTTTGCGCGAAGAACTAGAGAGAGTATTTCAGAGGTGGACTGATGTTTTTGCCGCTTGTATTGAAGCCGGGCAGAAGTCTGGTGAAATACGTCGTGACTTTAATGCATTGCCTCTGGCGGATTTTTTTCTTAGTGGTTGGGAGGGCGCTGTGCTGCGAGCGAAGTCTACGCGCACGACTAAACCGATAGACAATTTTATTGAGTTGACCTTTGCCTTTATTGCGGTTGAACCAAGCAGTTTTACATGTCGTTAGCGCCTTTGAGCGCCAAACTAGAATAAAAATGGAGTAAATCATGTCAGCAACAGAAACAGAAAACAAAGAAGATAAAAAGGCACAAGTTGAGGGTGGTTGTTCCTCTAAATCAGCAGAGGTGAGAGCTAGTGAAGCGAAAGCTAAATCTTGCTCGACCGAAGCGGCTGCCAAGCCGAAGGAAGAGAAGAAAGGCTCTTGTTGTGGTTAAATTCACGGCCTAGCCCAAAGAGTGAGAAAAACGAAGAGGGAGCATCACTATTGTTGCTCCCTCTTTAGTGAAAATTTTTCAAATGCAAAAGAAGTTGATTTTTGTCAAAATTTGGGAATGTCAAGAATGTCGGGATTGGTATTCCTGAATATTTAACGGTTTATACTGGACCATTGTATCCAGTAGGTGTCGCCAAACTTAGTTAGATGGTTAACGAATGGAAAAAATTGCAAAAATCGCCGTAAAGACCCCTACTCGTGATGCTGAAGCTACTCGCAGTAGCATTCTCGATGCTGCCGAGCATGAGTTTGCTAAAGTTGGTCTTTGGGGCGCTCGTACTGAGTCGATTGCCGCTCGAACTGGCGTAACTAAAGCCATGATTCACTATTACTTCGAGAACAAAGAAAATCTTTACCGCGCTGTAATGGAGCGCTTAATTACTCGCCGCACTGCTGAACTGGATTCACTCCATGTAGCCGATCTTTCTCCATCTGATGCGGTCTCGGCAATTATGCGCAATGTTTTGATGCATGCCGCTGAAAATCCGAATGTCGCTAGTCTCATTGTTTTGGAAGCCCTTCAGAATGAAGGTAAGTATTACTGTGAGACTTCGCTAGGCAGTCTTTATGGACCCCTAATCGAGAGTCTGAGGCGTGGTATGCTGACTGGCGATTTTACCCCGGCTGACCCTCTGCATACAGCCGCCAATCTTGTTGGCATGTGCATTTTTTATACTACAGCGCGAGACAACCTTAAGAATCTCTGGCCCGACGGTACTGATTTGTTGTCGCCTGACATGCTTGAAGAGCACTGTGAGATTACTTTGAGAATGTGCCTCGCTGCATTGGGTATCAAATAGAACCAAAGGGTAAAAATTGTAGCTGGCTCTAGAATTTGCTGCAAGCCTTAGATGAGTTCTGCCATCAAGTGTGGTGCGATTTAGCTTAGACTTTGGGGAAGAGGAAATTTGACCAACCTCTTTGGCGGGCGCGATTCGGCAGATGACGACTGCCAGAATGTCAAATCACCTTCTGCTCGCAGAATTGGCATTGTGGTTCTTGTTGCCACCACCCTGGCGGTGATGGTACTAATCATCATTGTTGTGCTGCAAATGCTCGATCGCGCCGAAAAACAAGCAGAAAGAATTAAAAGTATTAAGGTCGCCGGAGCGCAGGGCAGTGGCAACGAATTTAAAGAGTCCGAGTCAAATCGCTTAGCTAAAGAGCTTGTCGCGAAGAACCTAAATTCAAAAAAACTCTCTTTTGAGTTTTTAGATATGACTGACCAGTCAATGGTACACCTAGCCAAGTTAAAACAACTAGAAGAGCTAAGTCTGGCGCACACTCGTATCTCAAACAACGGCCTCAAGAACTTGAGCAATCTTCCCCTGCGAGGACTTAATCTGACCAATACAAATATTGACAGCGCGGGCTTGATAGAAATAGCCAAGCTAAAGAAACTAGGCTACTTAAACCTGAGCGACACCGATGTTGACGATCAAGGTTTACGTTCACTGGAAGTACTGACCGATCTCTCCGACCTAAATTTAGCTGCAACGAAAGTTACTGACCATGGTCTTCCACTGCTACTTACACACCAACCGATTTGGAAGCTCGGGCTACTCAACACAAACGTTACTGATTCCGGTATGAGCACAGTAGCTAAGTTAAGAAACCTAGAATGCCTTGATTTGGATAGTACGGCCGTGACTATTGTCGGCCTGAGAATGCTTTCTGAGAGTTCAAAACTGAGAACCCTTAACATTCAAAACTGTCGCTTCAACGACCAAGATGCCGCCGAACTGCCACGACTGCTGCCCAAGCTGTCCAACCTCGATGTTTCGCATACACAGCTGACCGGTCGCGGCTTACTTAGCTTGGCAAAACTACCCAGGCTGACCCGATTGACAATAAATCGCCTGGCAGGTATTTCGAAGGCAGAAATAGATGGCTTCAAAGCGGTTAGGCCTGAGTGCACGGTGATAAAAGTATTGCCTTAAGTGCAACTGTTTAAAACTGGAAATAGACGAAGCTTGGTGTTCCATCTGGAGCAAATAGTAGCAGCAGAATTGCGATGGCCGCTAGATAGGCTGGTCTTAGGGGTTGTAGCGATTTCGGTAATGGCAGTATTCCGGGTTGGCCTTTGCCTTGTAATTGGTTTGAAATTAGATGACCGATGACTATGCTAATCAAAATTACCGGGAAAAGAGCGAAGTTGGCAGGTCCTTCAATAGAAGGAATAGTCATGGCTAGTGGATTGATGCTGTTCGCTGTCTGTGGTGAGAGCATAAGCAACTTCTGGAAGTAACGGCCAGACAGCTCCATGCTTGGCAAACGGAAGGTAACTAAAGTGACCGCCAGACAATTGAAAGTGAGTATTACGCCAAAGCAGTGGAAAATCTTTGTTTCGGTAAGTTTGAGCAAAAGGGCACTCTTCTCAACTTGTATGCGCCACAGTCTATTTAGATTTAGCCAGAGACCGTGCATAGCGCCGAAAATGATGTAGTTCAGGCCGGCTCCGTGCCAGAGACCTGCCAGAGTAAATGTAATCATGACGTTGCGAAGCGTGGCCATTGTGCCGTGTTTGCTTCCGCCCAGTGGGAAGAACAAATAGTCACGCAACCATAATGATAGCGAAATGTGCCAACGTCGCCAGTATTCTGTAATTGAGCCAGCCAAGAAGGGTAAATTAAAGTTGAGTGGTACTTTGAAGCCAAGCAGTGCCGCTGAACCACGGGCGATATCAGTGTAGCCAGAAAAATCGAAATAGACTTGAATGGCAAAGGCCCAGAGCAACGTCCAGCAGTCGAAAGTACTCAACATCTCTGGGTGCGGCATACATTTATCGATGACCACAGCAACACTGTCGGCCACAATTACTTTTTTAAATAGACCCCACAAAATTAGTTCTACGCCTTCATCAAAATCTTTCAAAGTGATCTTGGCTGGCTTGTGCAACTGCGGCACAAAATCTTGGAAGCGTTTGATTGGGCCGGCAATTTGAGTGGGGAAGAAGCTGGGGAACAGAGCGAATTCTAACGGCGCTTTAACAGCTGGGCTGCCTTTGTAGACATCAACTAGGTAGTGGATAAATTCGAAGACGAAAAACGATATGCCTAGAGGCAAAATAATTTCGTGCAGAGGGTAAGAGATTTTTCTTCCGGCAATGGCCAGCACGCTGTTGCTGGCATCAATGGCGAAATAGGCATATTTAAAATATGCAAGTGTGAGAATGTTGGCTGCCAAAGAACCAATCAAAATCATCTTGCGTTGAGCTTTTTGTTTCTCGATGGCAATGCCAGCAAAATAGTTGAAAGCCGTGAGGGCAACAATCAATACTAGATATATTGGCTTCCAAGTCATGTAGAAAACATAACTGGCCGCTAGCAAAAATGCTGTGCGATATCGAAACGGCATGAACCAGTAAATGGCTACGACCAGAGGAAGAAAAACAAGATAGGCTGCGCTGTTGAATAACATTAGTTGCTACCCTCATTGGCCGCTGCCATCAGTGCCGCTCTTGTGCGCACATCGCTAGCTAGGCTGCGGCCGATTATATCGATTATTTTTCTGCCACCACTGGCATCCATGTGGCCATAATCAGAAAAGTCTTTCATATCAAACTTTCCTTCTTTCATGGTGTCCACATATGGACAGTCGTACTTGGCTGACATTTCAATAAGGGTATCCACGTGTCTTTTGTAGACTTGTGGCGGAATGTATTTAATACCAAGCTCTGAAACGGGCATGTTAACTAGAACTGGTGTAATTCCTTTAGCCTTTGCTTCAGTTAGACATTTGTTCAACCAGATTTTTTGATTGTCGAACATTTCATCGTTCGAGTTTTTGAAGCGTTTTTTCCAGTCTTTGCCGTTGTCGTAGAATGAGTCTGTTTGCGCATTCGGCTTGGCTATGAAGACGCCTTTCTCCACCTCTGAGCGGTAAAAAGCAAACTGTTTGTCAAAATCGGTTTTGAGATTAAAAGCGCTGGGGGTTGCCATTGTAGCGAAGATCGGATTGAGCGCCCCTTTCGCCTGTTCCCCAAGAACACTTTGCGAATGATACTTTTTGTCGACGAAATAAATGTATTCGCGTAGCATGAAGTTGATTTTGGGCCAAGCGCTGGTGTAGGCGATATCGAGCAGATCTTTTGTATCGGTAAACCGTTCTAAATATTTGAAGGCCGTGGTGGCACCAGCGCAACTAAAGCTTGTATCCATCAAGTCTCTTGGCCCAAGACAGAGCACCATCACTTTAGGTGTATGGCCCTTATCGAATTGTGTGCGAGCAATCATGTAGTCGTCTGAGACCATGCTGCCCGGCAAGCCAAAATTAAAGCAAACGCCCTGATAGCCCTTAATGTACTTGCTGATGATAGATTCTAAGTATGTGGTTCGCCGGTTAACTACTATATCTACGTTTTTTTGTAAGTGCTCAGCTTCTTGCATCCATACAGAGTTCATCAGCAGTGATGAGCCAAGCAGAACAACTTTGGGGTCAACTTCCTGGCGGTAGTCTTGAGTCGTCCAAAATACCCAAGACTTCAGTGTCGGCAAGCTATCAGGGTCGACGCCCTTAAAAGGATTGGTGATTACTAATAGTAAGTTGGCCAGCACAACGAGCACTGCAGCTTGAAATACTTTGCTTTTGCAAACTGTGCTGAGTTTGCCCTCTGGTTGCGACCCTCTACCAGAACTAGCGTCTGAGCCAGTGCCTAGGGCTCTTGTCTTGCTAGCGCTGTCGACCTTTGTTTGTAGCGTTGGAGGCGGTGAGCTAGGCATTCAAAACCATATCGGGGTTGCTTGACAAGCGAAAATTATAGCAACATGCTTGGTTACTGGAAGGCTGCTGAGCCCCATTCGCTAAGACCGTATCGTTATTAAAGACTAATACTTTATTTTAAGTCAGGTCTAGTCTTGGCGGGTTTTTGGTCTAGCCAGATTGACAGACATTTCTCTTCCGGCTAAGGCCCGGCCGTGAAGGGCTTTGATGGCCTGTTCTGCGTCTTCTGCCGAGGCCATTTCGACAAAGCCAAAGCCGCGCTTCTTGCCTGTGTATTTGTCTGTAGGAATGGCCACTGAAAGCACTGTGCCTGTTTGCGAAAATACCTCTTGCAGTTCGGCTTCTTCTACTTTAAAGGAAAGATTTCCTACGAATAACTTATTGTTCATCTCTTCTTGTCTCAAGGTATTTCTGGTCACTTAGTATCTCAGAAAAACAATTCACTTCCAAGTAGTACTACTATTAAGGTGTAGAGCCTGTTTGCGAGCTATATGCCAATTGCTGGAGTGGTCAATGGAGAAAAGTGCATGGTCGGTTCGAGCAATCGTTTGGTCTTCTTCTCCTTTCTCTATTGCATATTTTTTTTGTTTATTGTCTGCCCCGGGCCGTCGGCCTCGGCTATAGCGCCAAAGTCAGTGGCTGAAGTAGAGCGGCTAGAAAACTTAGGCAGCGGAGTCAGTGTCGACGGAGTTGCTGCAGCTTTTCGTGGTCGAAAGCTTTATGTGGAGATTCGCCACGGCAGAGGCATTGGCCGGGCAAGGCTAAGGCTGAAGCATTTGCCTTGTACTACTGGAAGTTCAGTTTCACCATCATCTTCATCAGCGTCGTCTTCTTCTTTTGTCCAGGTCCAGATTCGCTTTCTCGACTTCGCCATGCTTGAGGGCTTCACCGTAGGCAGTGGCGGTGGCGAAATCTATTGTCTGCCATCGTCTCGGCCAAAGAAGCGCAAGTTTCTTTTGAAAGTACCGCTCAGCTCTGATTCGGCAACTATCGATCTAGCCTGGGTTGATGCCTACCGTCATTAATAGATATGGCAATAACGGTGATGAGCTAAATAACAGCGTCAGCTTCGATTTCAACCAGCATCTCTGGCGAGATCAGGCGTGCTACTTCAACCATGGTTGTAGCGGGACGAATCTCCGAGAAGTATTCACCATGGGCCTTGCCCACAAGCTCCCAGTTTTTTATATCGGTGACAAAAATGCGAGTGCGCACGACGTGCTGGAGGCCAGCTCTGGTTTGTTTTAAGGCAGTTTCAATGTTCTTAATTGCCTGAATTGTTTGGGCATAGGCATCGCCAACGCCAACTAATTTGCCGTCTTCGCCTGTAGCGGTGGTGCCAGAGACAGCAATGAAATTGCCTACCTTCACTGCGCGAGAGTATCCCACCACTGCTTCCCAGGGCGTTCCGCTGGCGATATTTACGCGTGTGCCTTCGTTCACTGTGGTCTTCCTTTTAAGAGTTTCCGTCAGTGTAGTTGATTTGCCGTGACTAAGTTGCTTTTAGGCTTTTGTGGTAGCTGTTTCTTTGGCCGATTCACTGTTGGCAGGAAGACCAGCTGGGTTTTTCGACCAGTAATATTCGCGATTCTTGCGGTAGTAGTCGCAAGTTTTGGCGAGGCCTTCCTCTAGTGTTGTGGTTGGCTTCCAGCCCACGATCTGTTTCATCTTAGTGATATCAGAATAGAAATCGCCAGGCTCTTGCGCTTTGCGTTCAGCTGAAAACTCGGCATATTGCCATTTTCCAGCTTTTGCCACATCAACGATTGTCTTCACTAGTTCAAGGAAGCTCACTGGAATGTCGGAGCCAACATTGAATATTTCGCCATAGGCTTTAGGTGTGATGGCTGATTTGATGATTGCTTCAACTGTGTCGTCGACATAGCAGAAGTCTCTTAAAATACTGCCGTCGCCATAAACCTGAATAGTATCGTTGTCTAAAGCCAAACGCACAAACCAGTTGCAGACGCCAAAGCGTGAGTGCATCATTTGTGAACGGGGGCCGTAGATATTGCTCAATCTAAGCAATACGGAGCGGATGCCGTGCACGTCGTTATATACCTTGATGATTTTTTCAGCAGTGAGATTGGAAATCTCGTAGATGCCTTTAGGGTTGGTTGGAGCTTCTTCATTGACTGGGAGCGATACGGAAGAGCCGTACTGGCCGCGGGTTCCGGTGTATACACAGATAGCATTGGGGTTGTGCTTGCGCAGCGCTTCCATCAATACAGCTGTGCCAGTAATGTTGATTTGAATATCTGGAAAAGGATTAGACAAACTCATCAAATGGCAGACTTGGCCAGCTAGATGGAATACATAGTCTTGGCCGCGCACTAGATAATCGAGAGCTGACTCATCGCGGATGTCGCAATAATTGATGCGCACTCTATCTTTGACCGGCGCTAGGTTAAACTCGTTGCCGCCATAATCTGGAATCATTGAATCGAGAACTGTAACCTTGGCGCCCAGGTTGGCCAGGCGAATCGCCAGATTGGAGCCGATGAAGCCCATGCCACCGGTGATCAATGCTGTTTTGCCCTTGAAGGCGGTTTCCACTGTCTGGCTCATAATCTTAATTTCCGCTCACAATGCTCATGTAAACTGAGCAGGTAACCTGTGAGAAAACTCATCAATAATTTGAACAGGTCTCACTTGCTCTGGATTCTAACACGGTGTCACGCTAGAACACGCTCTCAGACCCTCTCTCTTTAGAATTGTTGAATCAGCCTTGGGCTTGTTCTAGGCCTATACAAGACAAGATGGCCGTTTTATTAGTTGTCAATTAAACAAGGCTTAATTCCAATTCGGCTCTTTTCTACTAGAATTGGCGGAAGGTTTTACGGTTATATCGAGGGAAAGCGTTGAACGTTCCATTCGGCAATATGCAAGTTCACTATCAGGCCTACAAAGAGCAGATCGATGCGGCTGTGGCCCGCGTTCTTGCTAGTGGCTACTACATACTCGGCCCTGAGTTAGAGAAATTCGAAGCTGAGTTTGCTCAGTTTTTGGGCGTCAAATATGTAGTTGGCTGTGCTTCAGGTACCGAAGCGATATATCTTGCCTTGGCCGCCGAAGACGTTGGTCCTGGTGATGAAGTGTTGGTTGTGGCCCACACCGCCGTGCCAACAATCTCTGCTATTTCAATGACTGGCGCCACCCCTGTGTTTGTCGACATCAAGGCTTCTACTTACGTTATGCGTGAGACTGAGCTTGAAGCGAAAATTACTCCGCGCACAAAAATGATTGTTCCAGTGCACCTCTATGGCCACATGGCGGAGATGGAAGCAATCATGAAGATTGCCTCTAAGCACAAAATCAAAGTTATGGAAGACGTTGCTCAAGCAACTGGCGCTACATATAAGGGTGCTATTGCTGGAAGTATCGGGGACTATGGCGCTTTCAGTTTCTATCCAAGTAAGAACCTGGGCGCATTCGGTGATGGTGGCGCTGTCTCGACTAATGACGAAGAGAAGTATAAGAAGCTGAAAATGCTTCGCAACTACGGTCAATCAAAACGCTATTATCACGACACCGTTGGTATCAACAGTCGTCTCGATGAGATTCAATGCGCCATTCTTTCGGCTCAATTGCCTTACGTGCACGAGTGGAATGACAAGCGCAGTGCCATTGCCGCTAGGTACACTGAAGGCCTGAAAGACCTTGTAGTCACTCCAGTTGAAGTAGCTGGCTTCAAGCATGTTTATCATCTATATGTCATTCAAACTGCTTATCGCGATGAACTGCAGGCTTATCTCTTAGAGCGCGGCGTGCAGTGTTTGATACACTATCCAATTCCTGCTCATTTGCAGCAAGCCTATCAATTCTTGGGTTACAAACCAGGAAGTCTGCCTACAACAGAGCACATCGTCAATCGTATTTTGAGCTTGCCGATGTTCCCTGAAATGACTGACGATCAAGTAGAGCAAGTAATAGATGGTATAAAGTCGTTCTACAAAGAGCGTTCACTCAGTTCAGATGTGGCCCTTGCTACTGCCTGCGCTGAAGGTCAACCAGCGTAAAACCTAAGACCAAAAAATCCCAAGTAGCGTTTCGGACTAATAGCGTTTCGGACAAATTATGAATAACACCCAACCAAGAATGCGTTCAAATTCAACAGAGCCAAAAGATCTTCTGACTTCAGTGACGCTGATTATTCCTGCCTACAACGATGAAGAAACTGTCGGTCGTCTAATCGACGATTCTGACACTCTTTTGTCTAGTGTCTGCAGTGACTATGAAATCGTAGTCGTCAATGATGGCAGTAAAGACCGCACTCTTTCTGTAATCGAAGGCCGCTGCCAGACTAATCCGCATGTGCGCTTGATCAATCACCCAATAAACAAAGGATTTGGTTACACCATTCGTGAGCTTTACGAATGTGGTACCAAAGATTTGGTTTTCTCCCTACCTGGTGACTATCAGTACGCTCCAAAAGAAATTTTGCAGATGGCAAAAGGCTTGAAAGATCATGATTTTGTTATTGGCCTAAGAGTCAATCGCAACGATCCACCTCGTCGCAAAATGCAGTCGAAGGTTTACAACTTGATGCTTCGTACCTTCTATGGTCATAAGCACAAAGACGTAAATTCAATCAAACTATTTAGACGGTCCATCTTCGACAAAGTAAAACTACAATCGCAGTCACCTTTTGTTGACGCTGAACTTTGCATTCGTGCCGAGCGCGCTGGCTACAAGGTAATTGAAATTCCAATTGAGCATTTGCCCCGCACTACCCAAGGTGCTTCAGGTGGAAAGTTCTCAGTGATTTGGGATACATTCTCTGATCTCGTAAAAATGCGCTCTACTTTTTAGGGCTGCCGTGAAAACAGAAAATAGAGTGAGCAAGCCATCTGTTTTTCGGGCTATGGTTGCCCCGTCGGGCATTTTGCTTTTGCCTGTTCTACAGCCGTTGGTATCGCTTTTTACCTTAAGTCGCAAACTCAATGCTGCCGAACGAGTAGCAAAGTTTTGTTTGCTTGTGGCACAAAGCCGGGCTGACAATACACTTGATGCTGCTTGGTCGCTTGCTCTTCTAGCCGAAGTGCTGAGGTGTCAGGGCCGCTTTGCTGAAGCAGAAGCCACTGTTCGCGAAGCAATTGAGATGTATCAGCAGTGCGATACCGAGTTAGCTCAAGCAAGCGTTGAGAAAGCCGAACAGAAGGCTCTAACCCACGAGCTTTTCGGCACAATTTTGCGAGACTTGGGCCGCTATTCAGAAGCTCTCAAAGCGGGCAAAAAATCTTGCGAGATGGTGGAGCAGATTCAAAAAGATTGTGCCACCACAAATAGCCCTTTTATTTTGGCCGATTGTTACTTAGAGCTATCGCGCACCCTCAACTTTACGGGCCAGCCCGATGATGCCATTACTCTTTTGCACCAAGCATTAGATTTGCGTGGTGGCACGGAAGACGAAGCTCCAGAAGTAGATGGTGAGTCTGGCGTTTCTGAAGCTGCCAAAGATAAGCCTGCGGCTAAATCTAAATCGGCAGACAGATACAAAGCCAATATTTTGGCTGAGCTATCGCGCTCTTATTTGATGTCTGGTGAATTCAAAGAAGCACAATGTGCTGCAGATTCTGCCATGACTAATTTAGTTGCTAGCGATCATGCCGAAGATCAGCTGGCCAGAGCGCGAGTGATTTTAGCTGTGGCTGATGTACTGAAGCAAAGCCCTGAGAAAACCCCAGAGGAGCGCAGCAAGGCCACTGCTATGCGGGCTGAAGCTCTGGCGATAAGAAAGAAATGGCTTAGTGCTAAAGACCCCGAGCTGCTCGATATTGGTGGCGGGTAGCTGGCGGCAGGCCGAGGGACCAATTATGGCGGCAGGGTCAGAAAAACTCGATTGGGCAAAGTGCAAAGATGCATTCTGTGATGATGATGGCTTTTTGCGCGACATCTATGTGTTTGATACCGGCATCGATGACTGGAACAAGATGCTTCAGTTGCTGAGAAGCAAGCTTTTCGTAATGACTTTTTTCTTGGACGGTGAAGTATCGACTTTACCAGCAGAAGCCGAATCTATCTTCTCCCTAAAGTCTGACTATGCGTGTCGATTGAGTGTTGATTTATCTGGCGTGCTTATGAACTGTCACTTCTTTTGTCAAGATCAAATTGAGTTCGACATTGCTCCAAGCGAGGTTACTGAAGAAGCGAAGTTTGAAGGGCTCATTTGCTTCATGCATGACCTTAGTAATGAGCTTGGTAGAACGGTGGTATTGACGCCCGAGAACGTTGCGGAAGCGGTGTTGTTTCGCGCCGTACCCGGTGGCGAAGTAGAGTGTGGTTTTGAGAATGGGTCTTGAGTGTAAAAGCTGCTGCCCGTGGCATAACTATAACTGTAGATAGCGATATCCCCTGCGGAACTGAACATTGCCAGTTGACAGACATCTGAAGAGTGAAACCGACGCCAGAAGCACTGGTGAAGGTAAGCTCGGCCAGATTAAGGACGATTCCGCGGTCAATAAAGACGGCAATAAGCCTGGTCAAGACCTCAATCTCCTCTCAGTCAATGGCATTGCCATCAGCAAAGATGATGCTCTTAAAGCTGCGGCTGTAGGCACAGCTGCAGCCCTGGGCGCAGCAATATTTATCGGTACAAGGGGCAAGTCTGGCCTTACTGCTGGGGCCAAGGCCGCTGAAGCAGCTTTTGCTGATAACTTGGCCGGGGGCCTGCAGACAGCAAAGATATTCGAAGGCAGCCTGGGCTCAAAAGTGGCGCAACTCGCAGCTGCCGAGGTCAAGCCGGCTATTAAGCTTGAAGCTGGGCAAGTGGCAGGCGCTTACACGAGAATTAGCGAGGAAGCTGCCAGAGCCGAAATCAAGCAAATCAAGACAGTCTATGCGCCCGAAATTACGGCAGGCAAATCTGTGGGAGAAAGAGCTACAGGAGTTGTGCAAGAGCAGCAGGCAATGGGAGACGTGCCTAAACATCCGCTTTCTGGAGCAGTTTTGAGCGGGCCGGAGCATTTTAAAACAGCCTACATAGATGCTTTGCCGATTAAGCCATTCTTGGAATTCAGTAGTAGCGGCAGGCTGATGCCTGGCAAGTACCCTATGGACTTCGACGCATTTTCTCGTCAATTCGGTCAGGGTGAGCGTCGGCGTGAACTTCTCGTAGAGTTTCAGGGCACCTTGGAGAAGCTCAAAGCTATGGGCGTGAAAGAAGTGCAAGTGGGCGGTAGTTTCGTGTCGAAGAAGTCTGTTCCTGGCGACATTGACTTCATGTTCGATAAAGCTGCTCCCGGCGTCAATCAGGCACTGCTAAAGAGCGCTCATGACGGTCTCTTTAGTCAGTCGAGCGCACCTGCTCTGCGGGAAAAGGGTTTGCAGATGATGGTAGGACCATTAGATCACGCTACTACTAAAAGTCTGCAGTACTTTCTTTCACATCACCACGAGACCCTCTCAGGGGTAGTGCGCAACGAAGTACGCCCCAAGCGCCTTGCTGTTCCAAATGGGCTTGTGGTGTTGCGGCTTTAGGGTGAGTGGGAATGTTCTCTTTGAGAGCCTGGGAGCGCCAAGAATGAAGGCTTTGGTATCAAAGTATTTTCCCTGTGAGTATCCGGAACGAATTGCTGATGTTGATCGGAGCGCTTAGAATCTGATTTTCAAATGGTACGAGAATAAGGCAGAGAGCGGCGGTGATACCAATCTTCCGAATTGTTTGACTTTGTGTTTCTGAAGAATGTCGTAGCCACCCCTTTTTGATTGAGACGATGACAGCGATGACTAGTGGAACTACTCCGAAGCGGAATAATCCGCCATCGCCGTAAAGTTGACCAATGATCATTTGGTGCCAGCACCACCAAATTTCAAATAGACAGAATAGAAGTGGATTCAGCGCTGCAAGAAAACAGTTTAGAACCAGGAGGAATCCCATATTGATCGCATCGGTGCTGCTATCGTAAGCTGACATGCAACAGCCGCTAAAGATTCTTTGGATAAACAGATAGATTACCCACAGCACGATACCTGTGGGCAATGCAAATGCAAGGGAGCAACCCGCATGGCTAAGGAATTTTATTGGATTGAGTGAATCCGGTTCTTGCATCGCTAAGCCCTGAGGTGCTGTAGCTATTATTCCCGAGCATCACAATATGAGAGTATTCGTCACAGGCAATTATCAACACAGAGATCTGAGTTGATAATTGCCTGACAGAGCGGGGAATATAAGGCGCAGTTGGGGTTGTGGGAGCCTTGCTGATGTCAGACCAAAGCGAGAAAGGCAAAGGTGACCGACAATCTGGAGCGCCGGCTGACAAGCCCGTCTTGAACTCGCCGGAAGGTCAACAAGTAAGAAATGCTACCGGAGATCAGGTAGAAGCAATCAAGGCAGCAAACCCAAATGTCAGTGACGGTTCAGTAAAAAACTGGGCGCTTATGACAAAGGCCGAGAAGTTTGCTCATGTCGAAAAGACTGGGCAAGATAGAAGCTTAGAGTTAGTAGATAGAGAACCATCAGGTAAGGAAGTCGTAGTAGCCGCGCGTCAGATGGTCGCGGACGTTGAGGCAAAAAGCCAGCCTGCCACAACGCTGCAAGAATTGGCAGAAATAGATAGCCGTCCGATCAAAGACTATGGCTTTGGCGTAGAGCAGCATGGGCAGGACAAAGTAATAAGAACAGGAGTGGAGTACCAAGTAGGCCAGCCGCCGGAAGTAACCGAACAAAACCTGTTTGAGAGAATTGGCGCTCTGCCTTTGGAGCAGCAAGCGCAAGTGATCGGTGCTGGAATCAAGGCATATAACGCAGAGCTGACGCACCAGCAATTCAGAATAGGCGTAGGGGCAATAACTGGCTTAGGTGATGGTGTTGTGGGGCTGCCTCAGAGTGCCGAAAGTCTTGGAACATCAATAATTGGCGTCGCTCAATTTGGCCGCGACGTAATGACGAATGATCCGGCAGCAATAGACACTGCTGGCAAAGCCGGTGAGTCGCTCGGTAAGCTAATGGTCGCTGGCATTCATGTCTTTGGGGCAGCAGATGCATATCTGGGCAACTTGGGAGCCGCTACAACCGTTGGAGACTATGGCAAAGGCTTACGTGATGTAGCATGGCTGGGACAGCAAATTAACCAGCGCTGGGAGGCTATGAGCCCAGAAGAAAAGACTAGGCTAGCAACAAAGTTGACAGTGGAGAACCTAGGCGGCCTTGCTGTAGGCTTTGGGGCGGATAGATTAGCCAAAAGTGTGAAGATAACCGAAGCCTTGGAAGTGCTCGGCACCGAAGCCAGCGCTATGGGTTCGGGTGTAAGAGAGAAGGCAAGCAAACTAATATCTCGCATGGCAGATGAGCTAATGCCTCAACCAATGGGCCTAACGCCTGATGGAAGATTGATGCCAATCAAAAATGACACAGGCAAATTTGATGATTTTGCTGCCAAGATGGTTGGTCGATCTGGGGAGTATTTTCCAGAGCATAAGCCCATGTTCTTGGCTCCAGGACCAAACAAGGTGCTTAGTGAGCGTGAGATGGAAGCTTTTGGTGGCTTGAAAAAGCTTGAGGCTTTGAGCGATGGAGAGCTTGCCTCTATTGGTCTTCGGCGGTATGACATGCCAAAGCTCAACTTACAACGCGATGATTTCTCGATTAAAGCCTTTGTTATTGGAGATACCAAAGCATGGGTTCATGCCAGCTTACCCAAACCGGGAACTGTTGTCCTTGAACATTTGGACAACGGAGCCATGCCTAGTGGTACGGGTGGCGAATTACTTGCTCAAGCACTGAAGGCTCATGCAGCCCACCCAACCGAGAGGGTTATTCTCAAAAATATCGTTAACAAAGAAAGTTTCCAAGCAATTAAAGCAGGCGCTTTGCCTCAAGATACTCATATCGCTGGCTGCGTAACTAAGGCTTTGCGATTACTTGGTATTAAACCAGTCTCTTATCGCTACGAAACTGTTGGTGACAAGGTGAACATCGTTATAGACACTGTTGTGGTAAGGTGAAACATGCTTCAGAAGACCCTTTTCATTCCCCGAGATCTCCAACTAATTGAAGAACTTGTTTTAGAGCCTACACTTGAACCGAGATTCAACGCTATTAGTGCGTATCTTGTTTGGGATGATGAGCTTCCATCTGGTATTACTCCTGATGGTTTGGACGTTTTGTCTAGTCTTTGGACCGCTCGTGCTTTGTTTCATAGAGGGCTAACTTTCTCTGACCATCCAGTAAACCCAGAGTACAGTCGTCGAGTTTGGGAGCAAGCGCTTAAAGAAATACCAAGCTGGCCTGGATTTCAGCGACTGCAGCTGAGCGAGGCAGATCAGAGTTACTTTGAAGAAATGATAGGAAAGGAAAATCCATATTGATTGAGCTAGTTAAACGCAACCTTAAAGCCTTCGCTCATGATCTCTATTGTCTCTTCAATTTCTTCGACTGAATGCACAGATGAAAGGCAGGCGGCATCCACTGCTGAAGGCGGCAAGTAGATGCCGTTGTCGAGCACGAAGTGAAAGAACTTAGCGAATGCCTTGCAATCAATCGTTAGTGAATCTTGAAAGTTCAGCACTGGTTTTTCTGCAAATACTATCGAGAACATTGAACCCAAACGTGGTAGTTGAATTGGCCAATTGTGGCGCTCAATCACCTTGCTCAACCCGGCAAATAATTGCGCTGTGCGGTCTTCTAAGACTTGGTAAACTGCTGGGTCTTTCAATAGTGTAAGTGTCGCTATGCCACCAGCCATAGTGACTGGGTTGCCCGAGAATGTTCCCGCTTGATAGACATCGCCATCGGGTTGCAGTCTATTCATGATTTCTTTGCTGCCGCCGTAGGCACCGATGGGCATTCCGCCGCCGAGAGCTTTGCCAAAACAGGTGATATCAGCTTTGACGTTATAGTAGTTTTGAGCACCGCCGAACGCTACCCTGAAGCCTGTCAATACTTCATCAATTATCAAAAGCACGCCGAAGCGATCCGCTAGTGCTCGTAGGCCTTCTAAGAAGCCAGGCACGGGCGTAATCACGCCCATAGAGCCAGCTACGGGCTCTACTATAATGCCAGCCACTTTGCCTTTGTGTTGGTTGAGAAGAGTTTCGACTGATTCAAGATCATTGAACTTTGCTAAAACAGTGGCGGCTTTGGCACCATCAGGAATACCACTAGAAGATTGGTGGCCGTTGCTAGCCAGAGTAGCGTCGCAGTGGCCGTGGTAGCAACCTTCAAACATGATGATTGTTTCTTGGCCGGTAAAGCCGCGGGCCAACCTAATTGCGCTCATTACTGCTTCGGTGCCAGAGTTGACGAAGCGAATTTTCTCTATTGAAGGAACGGCCGCAATAACTAGCTCAGCCATTTCCATTTCATAGACGTGGGGTGCACCAAACACTGGCCCTTTCGCTAGAGTTTCTTGGCACTTACGAACCACATCGTCGGGGCAGTGGCCGAGAATGGCTGGGCCCCAAGCGCCTAGATAATCAATATAGCTATTGTCATCGAGGTCATACAACCTAGAGCCTTTGGCGCGGTCAAAAAATACCGTATCGCCACCAACTTCGTGGAAGGCTCTAAATGGGCTATCGACTCCACCAGGAATGACAGTCTCAATTTTCTTGCCATAGGCAATTGACTGGGCGTAGCGTTTGGCACGGTCAATACTCAAATTGAGCTTGCAACCCTCTTGGCTGGTGGCCATTCTTGACTCCTTGATTTTTTGATTTTTATTAGCGCTTTAAAGTTCTAGCCAGGCTTCTACTTTCATTGGTCCTTTTTTGAGGCGCTGAACAGAGACACTGGCAGTGTTGACCGCGCCGCCACTACTCAATAGTTTGACGTCATCACCTTTGTTCAGTTTGATTAAATCAGGGCTGAGATTAACTAGTTTGACGTTTACTTTAGTTGTGGTGCCAACCACTTTGACAGTGACTTTGCCTGAGGTGTCTTTGGGGTTGTCTTTGCCCTCGCAGACTACTTCTAGTTGCGCCAGTTCAAAGCCTATTGGATTACTGCGCATGCCTTCTGTGCTGACACAAAGTGAGTGTGCGCCCGGACGCAGATCTTTCGGTAGAGTTACTTTTAGTTGCACTGGTGAAGCTGCTGCGATTGTACATTCGGTCATGCCATCGATAATGACGCGATTGTTTTGGGCCACTCCGTCAAAGTTGTGTCCATCGATTACAAGGTTAGATCGGCGGCTCACAAGATGGCTGGCTTTGTCTACTTTAGGTGCCTGTGGGCTGCTTGGAGTGGCCAGCGGCTGCAATACTTCGATTACGGCGGGCATTTCGTAGGGCCTTGAGAGTAAGGAAATATTGAGGGAGCGGCCGGGAGTTTCATCTTCGGGAATCATATACTGAGCTTGACCATTTTGGTCAGTCGATAGCGTGACGCCATTGAAACTTAGCTCTACATTGCTTTCTGGATTGCGCTGCTCGTCAACAAAGGCAACGGTGACTGGTTGACCGGCTAACGCTCTTTCTGGCATGAGCAAGGTAAAGTTCTTCGGTTGTTTCAGAGCTGGTAACTCTAAACCGGTGATGCGCTCCATCGATTGGGCGGCGCCAGCATAGGCCATTTCGTTGCCTTGCCTAACTGTTGTAGTGGCTGATGAATTGTTATCTTGTTTAGCCACTGGGCGAGTGCTCTTGCCCGCTGCTGTTTTCAGATTGGTATTGCTGGTTGTGATCGTCACTGGATACGAGCCTGCTGAGCCAGTGTTATAGACGGTCTCTACTCGACTTGGTTTTTCTGTGGTCTTCTCAGGGGCTCTTTCGACAAATTTCTCAATTACTTTAACTTCCGGTTCTTTTTTTGATGGAGCCGCGGCTTTTACTACTTTTTCAGTTGTAGCTGATTTTTCTTCAGCTCTTTCAGTAGTTTCTTCGTCGACTTCCTCTTTTTGCGCCTTTTCTTCGTTACTTATAGACTTGCTGATTGTCTTGCTGTCAGTCTGAGTTTTAGGCTTGCTTTCAGGTTTGTTTTCAGTTTCTTGGTCATCACTTTCGGCGTCAGCTTTAGGCTTTGTTTCTGCAGCTACTTTGGTCTTTTCAACTTTTGCTACAATTTCTTTTTTGTCTTTCTCTGCTGTCGCTTTCTCAGAGTTATTCTTTACCGATTTTTCGCTCTCAGTTTTCTCTTTTTCAGACTCTTGCATTTGTACGCTAGGGTCCATCATGGCTAATTGCTGGGCAATCAGGCGACGACGGTCATCTTGAAGAACGACTAGCTCGTAGTAGTGGCGATATCTATGGGTCAGTAGCGGAGGTAGAGCTGCTATTGATTTTTTTTTTTGATCAGCGCTGCTTTGAGTTTCGCTGTCGCCTTTACGTTCGGCTGGCTGTTCGCCTTCTGCTGCTGGTTTTGGAATGCAGTCAGCCTCTACTAATATGGTGCCGAGTTTGCCAATCCAAAAATTGACGTTGGCCTGACTTTGAATATCAAAGCCAGTTTCAACTGGTGAGCGTGCATTGATTACTACAATAAATTCGCCGATATCTTTGCCATCAGCTGCTTTGCGATCGTGGCAATCGCCAGCTACGGTGACAGTAACCAGACCATCTATTCGCTTGGCCCATACAGTTGAAAGTGAACCTTTGAATTTGCCGTTGACTTCAACATCGCCAGAAGACCACGACTCGGCTGTTAACCTTGTGCGCGCTTTACCCTCTTGTTCTTTCGCTAGAATTCTATTGAATGCTAGTTTAGGATCGCTAAGCGCTTTGTCGATGACAGCGGCCGCAAGAGTGACAATCATACGTTGATTGGCATCTTCAATTTTGCTGATTTCTTCAGAATCTTTGAGGGCGCGATTGAGATCTTTGAGTACGCTGATTAAGGCAGTGTCTGGTTCAAATACAAGAGACTTATCTTCTGTTTCTTCTTTTTTCTCACTGGCTTTAGCCGGCGTAGTGACAGCCGTCGTTGCCGCTGGAGGAGCCGCTATTGCTGGTGTTGCCGCTGGAATAGCTACGGCTGGAGCTTTAGTCGTGTCTTCTTTGGCGCGGCCGAAGAAGCCCCGTTTGATTGTAGCTTTCTTTTTGTCGTCTTTGCTATCGTCTTTTTTGCTATCTTCTTTGGCGTCAGCCTTCTTGTCTTTTACTTTGTCGTCTTTTGACTTTTCGGCTTTGCTTTTGTCGTCTTTAGCCTTAGATTTGTCGTCTTTTGTTTTGTCTGCTTTTGCTTTTTCGTCTTTGGCACTGGCTTTCGTGTCTTTAGCTTTAGATTTTTTGTCTTCACTCTTTTTGTTGTCAGACTTCTTCTCTTTGTCGTTGCCCTCGCTGTCTTCTGAATCTGCATTGACTTCGGCTGAGTTTGGTGCCTTTACTTCATCTGCACTTTTGGCCGCTATTAAAATTTCAGCTGTATCAGGCTTGAAATTCTCGGACACAATGGTAATTGGCTGAGCATGGGCTGGACTAGAAGAGGCTATGAGGGAAGAGGGCAGCAGGGCGAAACTAAAGCTAACTGCGGTAAGCAAACAATGAAGCTTGATAACGGCATTGTGTTTTGCGCGGCTGACAGGAGAATTCTCCAAACTCATTTACTTCCTTTCCTCTCTCAATTCAATCTACTTGTTAGGGCTATTTTTTTTGCTTTCAAAGACGTCTTCAAAGATTCCTACTGTCTCAGCTGGAGTTAGGCCGTAGCCTAAATATTTTCCATCAAGCCAGATTTCAAAGTGCAGGTGGGGGTACTTCGCTCTGCCCGGTAGATTTTGTCCTGTTCCGGATACACCCACAAAGCCTATCAGGTCGCCGGGCTTTACGGTCTGCCCAAGGCGAACTTTCGGATTGATTTTATTCAAGTGAGCGTAACGAGTGATCATATTGTTGCCATGATCTATCCATACTTGGCAACCGCGAAATAGGTCTTCATTCTTGTCGGAGGTGCGGTGCTCGTTGACACAATCGCGCATGACACGGTTGAAGGTGCCTTGGTTCATGTCCACAAAGTTGGCATCGGCTCTAACAATTTTGCCGGCACCAGCAGCAATTACAGGCGTATTGATGGCAATATGGGTGCGGTCGTTGAAGAGATCGAGGCCTTCGTGAACCCCATAGCGATAGAGGCGGCGGGCGCCGGGATAGACCCCGGCGTGCTTTGGTAATTTCATGCCTTTAATTGGAGCTGAGAGCTTGGCCAACCTTGAGTCGTTTTCTCTTGCTTCTTTCTTCTCGCCGGCAGGGTTAGGATTGGCCAAGTCGCGATAAGCCAGTTTGTTGTTTTCTATTATCCAGAAGCCCTGGGTCAGGGGTAACAAGCCTCTCAGGCTTGAGTTTGCTGGGAAATTAAAGGCTTTGGTAGTGCCTGATTCTTTATCTACGGCTAAGACCCGATTGTTTTGCCTCTCAACAACATAGAGCGGAATATTTTTGCCTTCTGCGCTAATCATACGTGAGGCACGGATTGTACCAAAAGTACCAAGTGCGCCTGAGGCTGATTTGATTGGCAGTTTTGCTTGATGTACTTTCTGCGCCCCAACGGATGATTTGAGGGGCTCGATGGTGATGATTTGACCGAACTGTTTGAGAAGACTAAAGCGCTTGTCAAAGGTAATAGCAATGCACTCGGCAACTGAGGCATCGCCGGGCTTGAGGCGCCAAGGCATTACTTCTGGAAAAGTTTTTTCAAATAACGGACTAACATTGTCTTTGCTATTTGCCGTTGTCAGAGAAGGCAGACGCAGCCGCCATATTTGATTGCGCTCAGGATCAAGCAGGTTGAGTATAGTGTTTTTTTCGCTCAAGCAGAGATCTATGAATTCTGGATCGGGAGAACCGGAGATGGGAACGTTTGCGCGTAATACTGACCAGACTCTTTTCGCCAAATCGAATTCAAATAGGTCACCTGATTTGTCGAGCACGATAATTGAATTTCGTGTAGGTGCGTAGACCAGATTTGCAAATTCATGCACCGGAATTGCCAGGGCTGGCGGCTTACCCCAAGCCGGAGCATTGACTTTTTGAGCGATGATGAAGCCCCCCTTGCTGGGGTCTGGCAACAGGTTCTTTGATATGTAGAGACAATCACCCCCAAGAAAAACTAAATTGCCGCCAGCTATTTGAACGAAATTCATTGGGGCAAAGGGGAGGCAATCTTCGGTAAGAAGACCGACTTTATAGGGCTCGGGTTTTAGTTCCTTAAATTTGGCGCTAAGGGCATCAGCAGCGGCCGTAGCGGCTGGGCTAGAACTAGAACTAGAATTAGAACTGGTGCCATAACTAGTTGCACCTTGAATTTTTGCGGCATCTATATTGGCAGAGTTTTTGATTTGGGTTTTACCGCTACAGGCCACGGTGCAGGTGGTGGCAAGTAGTAGCGGCAAGGTGCACCATATATGATGCCTCGGCTGGCGGGCTGCTAGATTTTTGATGCCCATTGATTCACCGAAATGTTATTTCTTTTTGACCAGTAAGAGCGAATTAGTTATGGTCCAGTGGTCGCCAGACCTCTCTACTGTGTAGTTTACGTTGTAGGTGTCATCGGTCTCTTTTTCGGGCTTGGTTGCGCCATCTTTCATGATTTTTGTCAGTTCCATGACCTTGGCGTAGACCGAATATTTTTGCGGTGAACTAGATAGTTCGGTATATTTTTCCACCACTACACCTTTAGGAGTAAGTTCGTAATAGTGTTTGCTCTCGGTCAAAGCTTTGATTGAATCTGTTTGACGTTGTAGCAAAGCACCAGAGAGAATTTTGCTAAGACCGGCAGGGTTACGATCTTTGAGAGCTGATTTCTTAATTGTCTGCCATGAGCGGATGGCGCCAGCTAACTCATCTCTTAGTGGATCTTTTGTCGTTGGTTGCTGCGGTTCTACTTTTACAGTTTCGGTAGGAGTGATTGTCTCTGGCTTGGTAGGTGTTACAGGAGGTTTGCTGCTGGTCTTTGTCGATGTTATTGCGGTTGTTAGATTAGTTGGTTTAGCTGAACTAGTTTTAGTTGTACTAGTTTTAGTTGTTCCTGCTTTTGCTAGGGTCGACGGCGGTGTTGACCCCGTGCTTGCAACCATCGGAGTTTCATCGACGGGCTCGGCTTTGGCTGTGCTGATGGAGCTAGCTATGCTCTGGGCATCGGTCAAGACTTTGTTCTTACTTATGACTTGAATTAAAACACTGTTGCTGTCTTGCCCGCCAGCAGCAAGGGCTATGACGTATGTACCAGAGCTAGTCTTCATCTGGTTTTCACTATTTGCTTTTGACGAAGCTAATTTGTCTTTGTTTTTCTCGAAGTAAGTATTAAATTCAGAAATTTTATTGCCCTTTGCTCCTAAAGCTTCAAGCATGAAGTCGCATGTCATTTCTAAATTGAGAATGCTTTGCTTAGAGCCGTTTTGATTGTTGAGCAAGAGTTCGCAAGCGGTGACGTGATCGCCGTCAACATGGAGCTTGAGCTTGTTGTCTTGCGGATCTACATATTTGTTGTCGCTCTCGGCGGTGAACGGACCAACCCCTGGCCAAGCCGAGGCGCGCAGAAGGTCACTATTTTGAAAAGCGGTAACGGAGCAGAGCCCAGAGACGTCAGTTACGGTGGTCTCGCCCATGGCCGCGGGGGCCGCTTGAATCATAATTGGGGTAGAGAGATCTGAATCTTTAGTGAGTGCTGGTTTGGTAGTTGAAGTTTCTAGTTTTGTCTCTGGATTTGCTGATGGGCTGAGATCGATAGGAGTACTGCTTGATGTTTGGCTGTTTGAGGTTGAATCGCTTTTGCCTTCAACTGCATTCTCTGACTTCGATTTTGCTTTTGACTTTGATTTTGCCTTAGATTTTTTTGTTGAGTCTGGGGTTTTCTGCTGTTCTTGTGATTCAGCCCAGAGCGTGTTCATAGAATCATCGCTGTTAGGTGTTTGACTTTCGCTCTCGCTTTTCAAATCGCCGTTGTCGACCTGTGCCCAGGTTGGGCAGCTCAGGCTTAGGCAAAGAGCAAGGCTCAGGCTAAGCCTGAGACCAACGTTCAACGTGAGATTGAAAAGTAGTGGAAAGAATTTCACTGGTTACCGCCCAAGCTATTTTGTCCATTTTTTGACGTTCTGTGGATCTACCGCAGATTTTAACCCTTCTTGGCGCTTTGAGCCAGATTCGTGGTCTCATACATCTGAATTTTTTGTAGTCAAGAAGGGTATTGCTTATGCTGCTTCAGCTTATAGGCAGTTTATATTGTTAATTGTTGTACTCTAAGGCTAGCGCCCAGCCTATTCGCCCATTATTTGAACGCCACACTTGCGCAGCAATTTGATTGTGCGAACTAGGGGCAGGCCGATAATATTTGAAGGGGATCCTTCGATCTTGTTAATCATGAAGGCGCCTATGCCTTGAAGAGCATAAGAACCAGCTTTATCCATTGGTTCTTTGCTGTCTACATAATTGGCAATTTCAGTTGCTGATAGATGTCGAAACTCCACTTTTGCTACTTCGATTTCTTGATGGGCTACAACAGATTTTTCTTTTGCAGATATAACGTGCACACCGGTATAGACTTCATGGGTATGGCCAACCAAGCGGGTGAGCATGGCAATTGCATGCTCTCGATTGAGCGGTTTACCAAGAATATCTCCTTCGAAAACTACTATGGTATCGGCGGCTAAAATGACATGATGGTCTTGTGCCGTCTCGCCTCCCCGCTCTTGTATTAGCTCTCTAACTCGTACTGCTTTGCTTTCTGCTAATTCTGCTACAACTTCGCTTGGGGTGAGGCTGTCATTGACTATTTCATCGATATCGCTAGGTAAAATTTCAAATTCCAGCCCCAAGTTTTTTATCAATTCAATTCTTCTTGGAGAGGAAGAAGCGAGGATGAGATGCGGTGATGATACTGCTATTGATGGCATTTAAAAGGTCTCCTGACCGGTGAAATCGCCTGATAATTTATAGATTTGCACCCGTCTATTACCACGATCGCAAACGAATACTATTCCGTAGTGATTATCTATGGCAATGTCGGAAGGATTTACCAACTGGCTTGGGCCGTTGCCCTTTTCGCCAAAAGTATAGAGAACTCTACCGCTAGCGTCAAAAACTGACAATCGATTGTTGAATGAATCGCATACGTACGAGCGGTCAAAGCGATCGACCGCAATGGAACGAGGGATGTTTAGCTCGCCGAGTTCGCTTCCTTTGTTGCCGAAGCTGCGTAGCACACTGCCAAGTTTGTTAAAGACAAATATTTTTGATGAACCATAGTCTGCTAGATAGAGTTGATTCATTCGGTCAATTGCAAGACCGGCTGGTAGTCTTACTTGGGCCTGTTGATCTGTTTCTTGGGCATAAATACTTTTAGCCTTTATTTCTAATTCAGCTTTTCCGCTAAGTGAACGTAGCCAAACCCCTGTTTCTGGCTGAAATACTTGAACACAAGCGTTGGCAGAATCTGATACATAAAGCAGGCCGCTAGAATCGAAGGTGATACCAGCTAGCCCAGAGTCTTTGGCCTGAATGTTTTTGAATTCACTCAAATAAGCTCCTAGTCCGTCGAACACGCGAATGAACTGATCGCTTGCATCGCAGACGAAGAGTCGTCCTTTCATATCAAAGGCTAGACCGCCTGGTCTTGTTATGCTACCGCATCTGGTGCGGCTAGACTCGGCGCTGACACCTTTAGCTGGTTTATAAGCAACTTCGTAGAGGTGACGAAGAGTTTGTTCGATGTTGTTGCCGTCATAGGCAAAGACATTTATTGTGCGTGTAACAGCATCGGCGACTGCCAATCTACCGGCGCGACAAGTGATCACTGCAGGTTCTTCAAAGCGTTTGCTAGAAGGTCCGCTGCCTTGATGTTGCATCGTCAGAATATGCCTTATTGCATTTTGTTCACGTGGCGCAGCTGGTACTAAGCGTGGCTCTTCGGCTGGAGCTTTTGCTTCTTCTGCTTGCGGTTTAGATTGCACTGCTGGTTTAAATTCATGCTTAGTCTCTTGCATCTGTTGAGATTCAAGCGTATGTTTGGCTTGCAGCCGCTGCTTTGCTTGTATATCTGCGGCCATCGGCTGAGCTGGGTTTTCGATTACTGTATTGTTGGAATCTGTCTGTAGGTCTAAGCCAGTGCGTTGGCCCGGATCAGTTGTTACTCCATCAATTGAAGTGATACCAAATTGGGTTTTGACGGGGCGGTAGTTGCTGGCTGGTAGGTTCTCATAGCTGCGACCTGTTGCATCGGCAAGGGTCGCTACCGATTGCTTTGCCTGTTCAGACAGTGTAGCTGAGAAATCTTTGACAAACTCAGAAACTGAACGGTAGCGTTCACGTGGTTTTTTGCGCATGGCGCGGCCGACACTGGCTGAGATTTCGTTGCTGATGGCTGGGTTTAGTATATGTAGTGGTTTTTCTTCTTGCGAAATTATTTTGACAATAGTAGCTGCTATACCATCGGCTGTGAAAGGCATAGATCCACTGAGGGCCTCGTAGCAAACTATGCCAAGCGAAAATATGTCTGCTCTATGGTCTACGCTCTTAGCGTCTTGCAGCTGTTCTGGTGAGACATAATTGAGCGTGCCCATCATAATGCCGGTCTTTGTCAGATTTGACTCTTCAAACTCAGCGGCGCGAGCGATGCCGAAGTCGGTTAGCTTGACCACGCCGTTTTTCAGTATGAATATATTGTCTGGCTTTACGTCGCGGTGAACGATGCTCATGGAGTGCGCCAGAGAGAGGGCTTCCCCCACTTGCGATAGGATTGGGTAGAGTTGTTCTACTGACATTTTTCCGCCGCGCCGGCTTAAGTCTTTGCGTAAGCTGTCGCCGTCAAGAAATTCCATGACATAGAAAAACCAATCGCCTTCAACACAGATGTCTAAAACATCCACAATGTTTGGATGTTTTAGGCGGGCGATTGTATAAGCTTCGCGCTTGAAACGATCTTTGAACTCTGCTTTTTTTTCTGGAGCAATGTTGTCTAGCACCAACTGTTTTATGGCGACAAATTGACCAGTCTCTGGATGAAGAGCTCGATAGACCACGCCCATGCCGCCGCGTCCAATTTCACCCAGTAACTCGTAGCGCCCGCACCAATTTTTACCATCTGGTTTGCGGCTGTCTTGGGGGAAGCTATTAGAATTCATATGAGCTAAGAGTGACTTATTCGACTACGAAAATGAACTCCGTCTTGCCGAAGGTCAATCTATCTCCTGGCGAAATTTGTCTACGCTCGCTAAGAATCTCACCATTGAGCAGAGTGCCATTGGTCGAGCCTAAGTCTTCCACCCAGTAAGCACCTTGCATCTGTAGTATCCAGGCGTGGTGTCTAGATATGTAATGATCGTTGGTGACCGATATGTTGTTGGTTTGATCCCGACCAATTTTGCTCACCGACTGATTTAGTGGAAAGCGCTCATTGCTTAGTTTATTGAAAAGAAATGCAGGTTTCATTGGTTTTGCCTCTTTTCTAAATGCAGAGGCTGCGTGTTGTGGATCGTCCTTCCTGTCCACTGCAGCGGGCTGCATAATCCCCATGTTAACGGTACCACCGCAAACATTACACTCTGCCCCTAGCCGGGCTAACGTCGCACCGCACCTTGCACACTGTTGTTGGGCATTGGGATTGGGATTGGCTGCCATTTCACCGCGTTAGAAGCCTACTTGCTACCGTTGTCAGATGTTTCATCGTGGAATTTGACGACCACTACAGTAACGTTGTCAGGCGCACCGCCGTCGATTGTTAGTTTGACCAATTCTTCGCAAAGGCCTTCTGGATCAGTCAGATCTTTAATCGATTCGCCGATTTGCTCGTCTCGGAGAACCGTAGGCAATCCATCGGAGCAGAGAACCACCCAGTCGTTGGCGTGAAGATCTACTGGTGTGTGATCAATTTCAACTTTTTCCTCGTGGCCAAGACAACGAGTGATTAAGTTTTTGTAAGGATTGATTCTGGCCTGCTCTTCAGTCAAGCGACCGGCTCTGACCATTTCCTGAACCACTGAATGGTCGTTGGTTAATAGTCTGGTTTTGCCTTCTCGCACGAGGTAGGCTCTTGAGTCGCCTACGTGTGCAATTTGCATGTAGTTGTCATCGGCTTGTACTGCCACTACGACAGTAGTACCCATACCCCTAACAGAGGCATCCTCTTCAGCCGAATGCCAAACTGAATGATTGGCCGAATTGACCGTTTCAGTAAGCCATTTGGTGATTGCTTCTTTGTCCTTGGCCGGAGGAGGACTGTCTTTCCATTGTTGGTCGACGGCTTCCATAGCCAACTTGCTCGCCTTGGCGCCACCAACTGCACCGCCCATACCGTCTGCGACGGCAAATACGCGGTTATCAGGGCTCACATAGAAATTGTCTTCATTCCTCTGACGCTGGCAACCCGCATCAGTTCGTGCCGCTGCACGCCATTTCAGCATTGTCTATCTCCGTCTCCCAGTCGACCCATTGGAACGCTTTCTATTAGCCATCCCCAGTGGTCTTACTATTTGCCAAACAATAATAGCCACCATTACACCATTTCCAATCAAATAATACTCGGTAAATTGCCTTCCTGAAGATGCAGATGTTATGCCCCAAAATACTAGAGACAAAGAAAACCACATCAAGGCGGTCCATAGTAAATTTACCCGATTTTTCGAAAGACTCTTAACCTCTCTATCCAAAATATAGATTTGCGTCTCTAACTTTCGGATCTCTTGGAGTCTTCGTCCGTGCTCTTTCTGTAATTCTAACTCAGATTGGCTGACTGAGCCGGTTTTCAGAATAGATTTTGTCTTATTCCCTCTTGGCAAAAGCTTGCCAGTGGCGCCATCTTCACCTGCGCTGGTGCTGGAGAAGAGCCGTATAAGGCCTTCTTCGCTAAAAACACCTTTTTGGCCGAAAAGTTTTCCTCTAGTTAAATAACCTAGGGCAAAATAGGCTTGAGCTGGATTAGCCAAAGCCCATTTTTTGACCGATGGTTTAGCCGCTTCTACGAAGGAGAAATTGGGATGGAGACTACGGGCTATGCCCTCCAATGAGGAGCCGGTTCGTAGTAAATAGGCCAGACTTGGGGGCAGTTTGAGGGAGCGATCCATGGCAATTTGGTCGATGTCATGCTCTAAATCGCTAAAATCTAGTTCTTTTATTTGTTTGCCTTTGTAATACTCAATAAATGGTTGTACCGCTCGCACCATTGACTCTTGTTTGGCTCCTTCTTTGACAATGCCAAGGGTGGCCAGATTCTTGATTAGCTCATCGGGATGCATATTGATTACTGCCGCGATGCAGCCGAGAATTGCTTCTCTTTGTGATTGGCTAATTTCACCAATCATGCCAAAGTCATATATAACGATGCGGCCGTCTGGTCCAACAGCTAGATTGCCAGCATGGGGGTCCGCATGGAAAAAGCCATGCATCAGAACCTGCTCCATGTAAGCTGCTACTAAGTTGTTGCCAATTGCTACAGGGTCAATGCCTTGCCTGGCGATTTCTTCTTTGTTGTCAATTTTTACTCCGGGTAAGTATTCAAGCGTCAAAACCTTTCGGCCAGTTAGCTTCCAAAAAACTCGTGGAACTCGGAGTGTTTTTTGATCCTTTAGTATCTGCCTGATGCGGTCAGCGTTGCGGCCTTCTTTTATATAGTCAATTTCTTCGAAAAGGGTGCGGCCGAATTCATCAGAAAGAGCCAACCAGCCGCTCCAGTCTTGGCTGGGGCGAATAACTGGACCAATCTTGGCGATTAAGCGCATGTAACCTAGGTCTCTATAGAAGATGTCAGATAGGTCTGGGCGCTGCACCTTAACAACTACTGCGCGTCCGTCTTGCAGGCGTGCTCTGTGCACCTGTCCGATGGAGGCCGAGGCGATTGGAGTTGCTTCAAATTCTTTGAAGAGCTTCTCGGGTGGGGCTCCAAGTTCGCGTTCAATGGTTTGGCAGAGGCTCTCGTAGTCAAAAGGAGGTACTTGATCTTGCAGCGAGACGAGTTCTTCAGCCAATTCTTCTGAAATTATGTCTTTACGAACTGAAAGAAACTGGCCTAACTTTATAAAGGTAGCGCCCATTTCTATCAGTGCTTGTTTGACGAGCTTGGCTGTGCGTTTTCTGGCCTCGGAGGCTGAGCGCTTCTTGTATCGACCACCAACGAGACGGTCCACGGCCGCTGCAGAGGCTAGCATTGATAAAGTAGAAAGACTTTTCCAGAAGCGTTTATCTTTAAGCAGTACCTCTAAGCGAATAGCTTGGTCGGCCAGGGCCGTATCGTAGAGCTGATGACTGGCTTGGCTTTTGCCTTCTTGGCTCTTGCTTTCCAGGCCCTTACGAGCAGCGTCAGAAAGCGCATCGTTTAGCGTTTTCGGCTCTGACTGCTCGTGCTGATCTTTCAGATTATCTGGTTCTGCTGTTATTGCATCGGACTGAGGGTCGCTCATGCCTGACCCCGGGTTGAAATGAACATACTTGCAGGGAATTCTGAGTTTAAACTCTTAGCTCAAACAGGCGATTTTTGTTTGATATCAGCGATTTCAGCGCGCAAAGTAGCGATTTCGGCTCTCAGCTCGTTGATTTCGGTGGAGTCACCGAGGGCTCCGAGGGAGAAGTCAGCTACCTGGCGGCGAATTTTTTCACGTACTTGGCCTTCAAGCACATCAGACCGATTCCAGATGTTTTGGCTTGTTTCATTGAGCATTTGTTTGAATTTATCGCGAGTCTTTTGCACTCGATCTGACTCATTTGACTTGTACTCACCTGCTCGCGCAGTAAAGGTGTCAAGTGCATCTTCTACACGTTCTCTTGCCACTTCTAAAGCAGCGTTAGCTAGGAAGAAAATCTTGATCAACGGTCGCAACACTTTCCCACCCTCAAAATACAGACAAAAACCAAGAGAAGATTATACACTAGCGAGTAATCTATATATGCTCTGTGGCGGCTGATCTACTAAGATTGTCACAAAGCTGAAACCTAGTGGCCGACCCAGTATTCAACGAAATATCATTTGATTGGAGGTTTTTTGTGTCCGTACCCAAAGCTAGTAGTAGTTCGCTTGTGGCTAATTCAGCGGCGAAACTCAATAGATCGGTAACCTTGATCTATTGCCCTATTCATCTTGGTGGCCCGCATGCTGGAGTAGCCTTAGGTCCTGGGGCAATGAAGGTCGCTCGCTTAGTCAGTTGTATACAAGCCTTGGGCTATACAGTGGACAGAGAAGTCGAAATTGTTGTGCCTGAAGTTTTGACGTGGTGGGAGAAAAATACCAACGCCATTCATAGTCGTTGCGTACCTGAAATTGCTGCGGTCAGTCAAGCTGTTGCCCAAGCTGTCGAAGAAGCTTTAGAGGCCGGCACGGTCGCAATCACTATAGGCGGTGACCACTCTTTGGCTATCGGCAGTATTGCTGGAGTTTCTAGCTATTATCGTAAGCGCAAGGAAGAGTTTGGTTTAGTTTGGTTCGACGCTCACGGTGATATCAATACTCCGGCAACATCGCCTAGTGGCAACGTTCACGGCATGCCATTTGCTATTTCTTTGGGCCAGGGTGATGAAAGCTTGGTAAATTTAAACGGCTTTTCTCCGAAGGTCAATGCCAAGCGCTGCTCACTTATTGGTATTAGAGATTTAGATCAGGCCGAAACCGACCTTGTGCGCGATTCTGGAGTACTGCCTTTCACCATGCGCGACGTTGATGAGCAGGGCATTAAGAGAATTACTGAACAAGCCCTGCAATCTATTGGTCGTGACATTCAAGGTCTGCATGTTTCATTTGATCTTGATGTTATTGATCCTGATGTAGCTCCTGGGGTTAGTACTGATTCAAGAGGTGGTTTTACCTATCGCGAAAGCCATTTTGCTCTTGAGTTATTAGCTGATACAAAGTTGGTACGTTCAATTGATATTGTTGAACTTAATCCCACGCTTGATATAAAAAATCGTACTGCTGAACTGGCCGTAGGCCTTGTTCAATCTGCGCTTGGAAAGAATATTCTTTAGCGTGTGATTCTGCATAAATTGTCTTTTTATTCTGGGACTTTGCCCGCCAAGGTTGGTTTCGTTGCTGCAGCAGTGATATTTCCACTTCTGCTTGCTTTTTTGTCGCTGCTTACTTGTCCGCCTGTCAAAGCCTACGTTGGTCCTAGTGTAGTTCGTAATATTTCAGGCTTTCGCATTGTTTTTCGTGACTATAACTGGAAGGGCGAAGACGGCGTAATTCTTCAAGTCTTCAGAGGCAATACGAAATTAATGGAGCGACGGGCTCACAGTCTTTTTCTCTTTGACATTGAGAAGCAAGAAGACTCTTATTCCTTTAAAGACGCTGCAGTGATTAAGTGCGCTGACTTAACTGGTGATGGTGTCATTGATTTGGTCGTGCAAGAGTGGACTGGTGGCGCCTACAAGTATGATATTTATTCGCTTGGTAAAAAGTTCAAACGTATTTGGCACCATGACGCTGTATATGGACATTTGCACCTAGCTTTTTCAAAAAAGAATAAGGCTCGGCTAGCAATTGAAGACACCACATTTTGCAATTTCAAAAGCATTTCCCAGGGCTCTGGTGCAAAACCTTTAGTTTATTTGGTGTGGCGAAATGGTTTTAAGGTTGAGAGAGCATTAACTATTGCAGCTGCCAGGGCTTCGATAAAGAAAAATGCAGAGGCTGATAATGGTGATTCTGGTAGTACAGATCCCGAGTCTACGGCTGGTGCCCGCCTTTTTGTTGAGCTGATTTATGGTGGTGAGGCTGCTAAAGCCCTGGCCCTTCTAGATGGGCTAGAGTCAGGCCCTAAGCGCGATTACCTCCGCCGTTTTGTTGGTGCCTTTAGAATTAGTCCGTTCTACTCTGAGATTATTTCGCTTAATGATAGTTCGAGAAGAGCTACTACAAAAATGGAGAATCTAGCGCAAGAGAAGTGAGAGTAGAAAAGTATTGAGATTGTTGTTTGAAGAGATTTCCAGAAAAAACTCGACAAACTGAGGCAAAGTATGTGATACTATACTTACGTATGGCTTTGTTCAGAGAGGGCGTTCGCGTGATAGATACAGACAAGCCGTTGCCAGCACGACAGCAAGATGTACTCAATTTAATAGTAAAATTAAGTGATGAGCATGGCTATCCGCCTACTCTTGCTGAGCTTGCCAATGCCATGGGTCTGAAGAATCGGATGACTGTGCACCAGCACGTTGCTGCTCTCAAAAAGAAAGGGTTAGTTCATTGGGAACCAGGTCTGAACCGTTCTCTGAGAGTTTTGACCGAGGGATTTAGGCATTGCCAGAATCTGCCCGAAGGTCTTAAGGCTAGTGCTATGCTCGCTGACTTTTCTGATTGTGCCACCGTTAACAGTGGCATAGACCGTAATAATGATTCAACGGTTAAGGGCGCTGGTTCAGCATTGACAAAAGGTGCTATCGAACTTGATAGCCGTAGACGAAATAGTATAGCCGATATCTCTTCTGGCAATGTATCTAGAGGTATCCCTATGGCTGGTGCCATTGCTGCTGGTCGTCCAATCGACGCTGTCGAGTCTCGCGAGTTTCTTGAAATCGACAGTCAGTATGGTGAGGCCGGCTGCTTTGCATTGCAGGTTAAGGGCGAATCGATGATTGAAGATGGAATTTATGATGGTGACTTTGTCATCGTCAAACCGAATCCTTCTCCCAATAATGGTGAAGTCGTAGTGGCCTTGTTAGAAGACGGTAGCGCTACTTTAAAGCGCTTCTATAAAGAGCGTGGTGGCTTCCGCTTGCAGCCTGCCAACAGTGAGATGGAGCCAATATTTGTGTCTGGCAATCAAACTTTGACGATACAAGGAACAGTAGTTGCTCTCTTTCGCAAGATGTAGCTAGTAGTTTTTGCGAGCGACACTATTGCATTAGTATATTTCTAGTGGCTAAACAGTTGTTTCATCGGTTTAGGCATTGGTTGTGATGTATCAACTTCGACTGTCTTTTCTTGTTCGTACTTAACTAAGCCAGGTTTGTCTTTGGCGAGCTTGCGTACATGTTTGCATTGGGTGTAAACCACTCGAACTTTCGCTCCCTGGCTGGCTTTTGAGAGGCGCGCTGCAATTTGTGCTGCTTCTATAATGGTAGTCAGCGGAGGTTCTTGTTTCGATGATGGTATGCGAATCAAAACGTGGGCACCCCCCTGGCCTAGAACGTGAAACCAAAGATCGTTTGGCTGTGCCAATCGAGAGAGAAGGTAGTCGTTTTCTATACGGTTGCGGCCGACATATATTGTCCATCCGTCGCTTGAATTGACAGAGAGAATTTTGCTGTCATTGCCTTTCTTTGGTTTTGCTTTAGGCTTGGCTATTTCGTGTGCTTTGCGGCCTGTGAGATTTTCTTTGAGGTGACGTAGTTCAAAGATGTCTTTTGCCTCTTCAATTTTTTGCAATTGCTTTTCTATCACGGTTCGACGCGCTGTAGCCTCGCTGACAGACTGGCTGGCTGTGGCGTGACGTGCTCTCGATTTTGCGTATTGCCGATAATACATCTGTGCATTTTGAGCGGCATTCAAATTAGGATTTAGCTTGATAGCGACTTTCCCGGTGTTTTCGAATAAATCTTCTGTTTCAAGCAATTCTTGACCAGCTTTGATTTCTGTCAAATTGGCTAAAATCAAATCACCAAGCTTTTTCTGTAAATGAATGTCGTTGCTAGGTAAAACATGCTGTTCTGCCATTTTTAGACGGGCGTCAATTTTGTTTAGTTCTTGGTTGAGGTCAGTGCGAAGTCGTTCTCTCAATTGATTGCACTGTTCAGTCAATTCACAGGAACGGAAATATTCTTCAATTAAATCGTTTACGGACGGTAGAGACTTTGTTGAACTTGCTTGTTCGTTCTTGCCAGTTGGATACCAGCCTAGAACAGAGTAGCGACTTAAATCGGTGAATAAAAATGGTCGATAGTTGTCGTTGGCACGTAGCTGCTCTACGCGTTGCCAAAGCCTGTTTCCGGCATTTTCTATTGCTAGTGACTTTTTGACTTCACTGACTAAACCAGCTGCTAGTACTAATTCTTCGCAAAGATGTCTGCCTGCTCCGGTAAAGGTAGCGATGATCCATTGCTCAATGGTAGCTGGTGTCAGGATAGAGTTATGTCCAGCCATGTCCGAACTGGGAGTTAGTTGCGGTATTGAATCTGGTGCGCCAGTTATTGCTTGAGCTTCGGCCTGAGCTTCGGCCATTTGGCTGAATAGTTGGAGGAAGGCATCTTGGTCTATGGTGTAGAGGCTAGGCCGATCTTGTGATGGCGGCCGTTCGTAGTGCATCCCCGGTGCAATCTCTCGTTGCCTGCTCATATCTTTTGTGACATTGTGTGAGGCCGCTACAATTTTTGAATCTTCTTTTTCCCAGAAAATCAAATTACTGTGGCGTCCCATTATTTCGGCAGTCAAAATCTTGATTGATGCTGTACCAACTTCATCTACGCAAGAAAAAACCAAATCTACAATTCTCTCGCCGAGGGGTTGTTCAGCGGCAAGCAGGGTCGCTCCAGCTAGATGTTTTCTTAGGAGCAGGCAGAAATTGGGTACAGAGCCGCCGCTGCCATACTTTGATACATAGCGGTCGGTGACTGGGTCGACTTTGTCGCCTTTGGCGTGAACTTGATTCGTTTGCACTAAGCACATGCGGCCATGGACAGATTGGGCTGAGATAAAGAGACTATTGACGCCTGATTTTCCTCTCAGTGTGAGCAAGACTTCATCTCGACCAAGTTGGGTAACTCGGTCAACTTTCCTGTTAATGATGAGTGGGCGGGCTTCTGCCAGCACGGCTCTAATTGATAGCGCGTCAAATGGTTGCATGGTTTAGATACTTAAGGTTTAATAGCTGACAATTTATCAAACTCGCGGGGGTTTTTTATGAACACCGGCGAACCGCTTACAAAAGTTGGTCACAAAGCGGGCGGTCCCAATCATCGGCTCAAAATGGGCAATTTAATCGTTCTAACCGGGCCTTCAGGGGTCGGCAAGGGTACTCTTGTCGACTTAGTAATGTCCCGTGTGGTGGGCTTGGTCCGGTCGGTCTCCGTGACCACCAGACTGCCGCGACCAGGTGAAGTTGAAGGACAGTCATATTTTTTCCGAGACCGGGCCACTTTCGATGCCATGCTTGAGCGCAACGAATTTATGGAATGGGCCGAGTTCGCCGGTAATTGCTACGGCACGCCCAAGAGTTGGGTGAACGCTCAGCTTAAGGCCGGGCATGATGTCTTGCTTGAGTTAGAGGTGCAAGGTGCAAGGCAAATTCACGCTCAAAGCCCATCGGCTATCTTAATCTTTATTTCCCCGCCCAATTTTAATGAGCTGGAAGAGCGTCTGCGGGCTAGAGCCACTGAAACAGCCGAGATAATTTTGGTGAGATTGCAGAAGGCTAAACAAGAATTACAAGAAAAAAATGTATTTCAATATGAAGTAGTCAACGACAAACTAGAGGATGCAGCCAACAATTTGGCTCATATCGTGTATGCTGAGAGGCTACGCATACGAACTTTCGAGGGGTGAATTCCCGCATGAGCACTACTAGAATCCTTGACCAGTTACTTAAAGAGAACGTCAACCGTTATGAGTTGGTGCTTCGAGTAGCTCAAAGAGCCAAACAAATCAAAAATGAAACTCGCGAGCAGCATAAAACTGCCAACGCGGTTATTCAGGCCCTGCAAATGGTTGCAGCTGAAGGAGATGGAACAATTTTGATCTCCCCTTCTGGCCAGTACATGTATTAGCGCCATTCTTTTTTTAGATGGTCTTGAGCGTCCTTTTGTATTGCAGGAGGACGCTTAAATTTTACTAGTAATACTTGAAAACCTCCCTGCCATGGGAGAATCCCCGTTGCCAAAGAGTAAAAGCGGCACTAAACTCTCTTTGTTATCGACTTTTGAGAGCGTTGGCAACCAAGCTTATGGATTTCTGGGCAACACTACTTCTATTCGCATTTATGGCAGGAATCATGGGCTGGACCACGACTCCGTTCATCAACGCAATCTTATGGTACTGCGACTGGCAGGATGGAACGGACATCAACTGGGGCATGGATACTGCTTTCTCTGTTGCTGTGCCCTTCGCCTGGATGTTTGCTCTGTTCGAGATTATTCTGCTCTACTGCCAGTAGAAAGCGCTGATGCCCTTCGCTTCCACCAACTACTAGAGCTAGCTCAGCCAGTATCTCTGCTGCGGCTGGTAAATCGAGCACTTGAGTTAGCCTGGCGCGATACGGTGCTGCTCCGACTATTCCTTTTGTGTAATTGATTACGTGCCGGCGCGATTCATTGACGCCAATGCGCAGGCCTTTATATTTGACTAGGCCAACGCTGTGCAGATAGGCGCAGATAAGCTTTTCAACATCATCGGGCGGATCGTCCAAAATGCCACGATCGAGGTATTTGGTAATGCGGGGAATGAGCCAGGGGTTGCCCAAGCTGCCTCGAGCTACTGCCACGCCGTCGCAAGCGGTGATTTCAAGCAGCCGAAGAGCGTCTTCTGGCGAGAAAACGTCGCCATTACCAAAGACTGGAATGCTCAACGCCGCTTTGACCTTAGCAATGAAGTTCCAGTCAGCTTTGCCTGAGTAAAGTTGGGCGCGGGTGCGTCCGTGCACAGTCACCATCGAGGCGCCCGATTCCTCTACCATCCGTCCAAATTCTACGGCGTTACGGGTGCTATCGTCCCAGCCCAATCTAAATTTGACTGTGACTGGAATCTTAACGGCGGCTTTTACCGTACTTATAATCTCTCTGGCCAGTTCTGGTTCTTTCATTAAGGCGCAGCCGTCTTTGCCTTTGGTGATCTTGGGAACTGGACAACCCATATTGATGTCTACGAAGTCTGCCCCACGCTTTTCTGCTAGCTGGGCGGCGAAGGCCATTACATCGGGTTCATGACCAAAAATCTGAATGCCGATTGGATGTTCGTTTTCAAGTAAATCCATGATGCGAGACTCAGGCTTGGCTAAAAGTGCACGTGAGCTGACCATTTCAGTAGACATCATGCATTCTGGGTCAATTCTTCTGACAATTTCGCGAAAGACTACGTCAGTCACGCCAGCCATGGGCGGTACGTAGACGCGGCTATTCAAGGTGAAAGGGCCAATCTTGACTGACATGCCATTACTTCACTAGGCTACAGATCACTGAGCTACAAATTAGAGTTTACAAGAAGACCGAGTTACTATGTGATTTAAGGCACTAATATTACGTTCCCGATAATCTACTGATACTTTATGAGAGCTTCTGATAACCTCTCATAACTTGATGACAAACGGTTTAGACTTCGCTATTACTTTGGAAATAAATTGAAATTCGTTAACTCAAATTTTTCTGGACTTTGCCTTTTGGCTTGCTTAGTAATTACTTGTTTGCTGCCCATCTCTAGCAGCGCTAGAGCAGCGAACGCCAAGACGCTTGTGCAAACTTCTGGTAGGTTGGTTAATCTCAAAGGCGATGGAGTCGCCAATATTCCAGTATATCTTTGGGAGCAAAAGGGCGAAATTTCGCTTGCAGCGAAGACTCGCGCAGATGGTGGATTCAATTTTGAGCATCCTATTTGTGGAACGCTCACCCTTGAAATATTGCCGCCTCTCAAAACTAGCTATGCGAGCGCTCTAATTGATGAAGTACCAGGCGATCAGAATCGTAAGTTTATCGTTGAAATGCACAAGGGGCATCTAATTACTGGCCATGTCGTCCACGACGACAAGGGCCTTAAGGGCGTAGTGGTTAGAGTCAAACCAGTTAAACTTGATAAACAGGGTAGTCAAATTGATTACTCTAGCTTGGAGCGCTCTGAAATGATTCATGGTGGAGGTACAACAACCACTGGTAAAGACGGCGTCTTTACCCTTATTCTCACTCCTGGTCATAAGCAATTGACTGTAATCAATAATAAGCATCCGGGGGTCAAGAAGAAAATGGAACAAACTTTGACGGTGCGAGAGAATCAGAATATCGGTGCATTGCATCTATGAAAATAGCCTATTTTGATTGCTCCTTTGGTGCCGCGGGTGACATGCTGGTGGCGGCTTGTATAGATGCGGGTGCATCACTGGCAGTGCTAGAGGAGCAGCTGGGCCGACTCAACTTGCCAGATGGCAGCTATAAATTGGTCAAGAGTGCAGTCAGTCGTTGTAGTATTCGTTCTACCAAATTTGATGTGCAGCTTCTGGCTCATGTTCCTACTGATTCGCTCAATCATGAGCATTCACCCGGAGGCGATCATAAGCACCGCGATGATCATGATGATCATCATATGCGCGGGCTAGACCATAGCCATGAACACAAGCACCATGACCATCGAAATGTTGAGCCAGAGCGCTCATTGAGCGATATTTTAGCCTTGATTGAAGATTCGAGTTTAGAGCCAGTTGTTAAGAAGATGGCATCTGATATCTTCAATCGTCTTGGCTTGGCTGAATCGCTAGTGCATGGCGTTGCTGTTGAAAAGATTCACTTCCATGAAGTTGGTGCTATTGATGCTATTGTCGATATTGTCGGATTTGCTATCGCCTACAATCAATTGGCAATTGAGGCTGCGTATGTTTCTGCCCTGCCGCTGGGAGGCGGTACAGTTCAGACAATGCATGGTCTTCTTCCAATGCCTGGTCCAGCCGTACTGAATTTGTTGAAAGAAGCTGGTGCCCCAACTCGTGCCTTTGATGTCAACTATGAGTGCCTTACACCTACGGGGGCAGCCATTCTCACAACCATATGCCAAGGTTGGGGACAGCATCCTGCATTCTTGCGAATAAATAGTGTCGGTTATGGTGCCGGAACAATCGACCCTGCTAAGCACCCAAATGTGGTGCGCTTGATAGTTGGTGATTCTTATGACCTTTCTCACCCTTCTGAAGTTTCTACTACTACTACTTCTTCTTCTTCTTCTTCTTCTACTTCTTCTTTCGCCGATACAGCGCGCGAATCTCAGTCTGGCTCGGTGTATCGGTCAGAAGTCGTTGCAGTGCTTGAAACTAATATAGATGATTGCTCACCTCAGGTTTTGGCACATGCTATGGAATGCTTAATTGATGCTGGAGCACTCGATGTTGCAATAGTTCCACAGATAATGAAGAAAGGACGACCGGGCCACAAACTGTCTGTGGTATCCAAAAGTGACGATAGCTTGCGGTTGCAAGACCTCATTCTTCGCGAAACCACCAGTCTTGGTGTGCGTTGTTATTTCTGCGAGCGAATCGTTTTAGAGCGTAATTTTCAACAGATTACTCTTGGCGAGGGCCCATCTATAAGAATAAAAGTGGGGCGAGACTTGAATGGCAAACTCGTTAATTTTCATCCTGAGTATGACGATATGGTAGAAAATGCTCGCAGTACACAACGCCCCTTAAAAGAGGTATTGCTGCAGAGTTTGACTCTCGCTGCAAATCGAGTAGGCGAGGTCGTCGAAAATGACTAGATTGAGAAAAAAAAGTTGGACAAAAGTTCCATTTGTTTGTGCTCTGATATCGGCAATCTTGATCGGCTCAACTTCTGTGCAACCGCTGTTGGCAGAGTCTAGCTCCAGTCTTACGGCGGTTCTTCAAAAGGCCCGCGTTTTTCCATCTAATAATGGTGCCACTGTTCGTCTCGTTGATAGGCAAGCCGTGGTGGAAGTCTTTCATAACTCATCTGATGCTGGCGCTCGCCGAAAGCTCGCTATTTATGCCGCTCGGGCGCTTGTTAATTATGCGGCTGGTCAATTTAATACCGTTGCAGTTAAATTTTATGATCAGGGTGGCACCACAGGCTACAGCGAAGTAATTGTCAATGCTCGCGATATAACTTCTTTAGCTGTTGGCACTATCAAGATCGATGAATTAGCGACCAATGTTTCTCAAATAGATGTCGGGCCGAATGATAATAAAGCATCGATTTTTAACAAGTATCTCGGGGCCGCAGAAAAGCAAATTGAGCAAGGACATTTCTGGGAAGCAGAGCAAATAGTAGACTCTGCCGCTCGTGCCCATGGCAATCCGCCTGAGACCAATGGTCGATTTACGCGGGACATGATTACTCTGGCTGAAGGCTTTAATACTTGGGGTGACCCCGAGCGATCTGAATCGGTGTTGCGAAAAATCGTTGATCATCGTGAAGCAACTAATAGCTTGAATGACGAGGATGCCGATCGATCAGTACAGCATTTAGTCGATCTTTTAGTGGAGGGTAAGCGTTATGCTGAAGCTGAGCAGCTGTTGACTAAACTTTTGAACAATCCATCGCTTTCTCAGTCGACCAATCCTCAGGCTTATGCAGCTAACCTAGAGCGTTTGGCTTTGTGTCACATTGCAAGCGCGCAGTATCAGCAGGCCGAAGGTGAGCTAAAGCAGGTTGTTAGTCTAAAAGAGAGTAGCGGAGAAAATAAAATTTCTTTGGCCAAGACTTATGAAGCGATTGGTGATTTGTACCGCTCTCAAGGAAAGCGTGGCGACGCGCAGAGTTACTACAAGCGGGCCCGGGCTATCTTCGATCATGCAGTAGTTAGCCGCAAACCGAGCGAGAAGATTGATTATCAGGTTTATCATGCACATTTGCGGCAGCTGGATGACAAACTCAAGCAACTCTAACGATGGTGGTTAAATTGTGGCCAAGAAGTATCAGTGGAATACGCTAACTGCTCTTGGTGGCACCATGATTGAAGTGAGAGACGGATATGCGCTGGCTGAGTTGCCGCTTTCTCAAGAGGTTATGCAGCCAACTCAAGTCTTTCATGCCGGCGCCATTGTTGTTCTGGCAGATGAAGCGGCCTCAGCTGCAGCTTATGGAGGCTCGATCGAACCAGGAGAGTATGCTACTTGCAGCAAGAAGTTTCCCTATTCTGTGCAGCTAAGCGTTAATTTATTGACCAATGATCCGATTGGCCCCATTCGGGCCGAAGCAAAAGTTGTTCGCCGTGGCCGCATGACAGTGGTAGATACCGAAGTGCGAAATCGAGACGGACAACCAATGGCCCTTATGAGAAGCACTCATATGATGGTTGATGCCAGTAAAGTCGGACCCCATTTGAAGGGATAGATGAAATTCTTCGTGCAGTTGAGGCCAATGCTCGCTACTGTGTAGTTGTGACCTTGTATCTGTCCAAGGTAATCAGGGATAATTGCTTTTGGTTCGAGTAACTATATTGACACTTACGGAGCGTGAAATGGGTTCTTCTGAAAAAGCCGCAGCTGAGACGATCAAGAAACAGGCAAAGGTGATTGGCAAAGTGGCCATGACATACAAGTTTCAAGATCTTGCTCCGCTTTTAGCAGAAATGAAGACCGTTTTGGAAAAGAGTAATAAGTTGCCTGGAGCTAATCCTCTTATCGATACAGACGAGTATGAATATCCATTTGAAAAAGTTAGCGCTTATTTGAGTGGTGCCAAGTCTGCCAAAGTGGTGGCCAAAATAGAAGAAGCTGCTCCAGCTCACCGCTGCAATTGTGACCCTACTAAGTGCCAGTGTGCGACTTCAGATGAGGCTCCTTGCCAGATTGAAGGTCTATGCTGCCAGTTCTGCGATGACAAAATTGCAGTAGGAAGCACTGTCCATATCGGCGAAGGCACTGGAATAAAAATGTGCGCTGTCTGCGCTCGAATTTTGTGGGAGAAAGTGCGTCTCAAAGAGACTGTTGCCTATGCCGTAGTCAATCTCGTTGAAGATGCCAGCTCCGAAGCTGATGAACCATATTTTCAGTTCAACGAGTCGCTAAAATTGGTTGAAGAGGCCGAGAAGAGGTTAGTCGATTTCAGAGCTGTGCAAAGAGCTAAGGCCGGCAAATAGGTTGCAATTTTTCAAGTCTCAATTTTGGCATAGTTCAATACAGTCGCAATATCGTTCCTAACAGCTCACGTTTTAACTCATAGGACACGGACCTTTGCTTATCCTGTGACCAGGGGAAACTGGACCTCCGGGGTTATTGGGATTTATATAGCCCATATAAATGTCCTGCGTCTCAGGTACTCTTGCTACCCTCCTGTTATCGCGTTCCAGCTCTTTATTGATTGCGGCTAAAGCACCGGCTTGGTCCTTCTCCGGCAAACGATCCAAACTTTCCCTCATTTTTTCATTGTTCTTATCGCCATTTTCAAGGTAGCTTTTCGAATCACCCGATTTAATAAACTCCTCTTGATCCTTTTCGTATCCCTTTGCTCCCTCCATAAAACCTCTCACAGCTTCTTGTTGTTGGGGGCTGAGATTCTCTGGCGGTGCTTCTCTGGGAGCATTAAGGGCTCTGGTACCGGCAAGATAATTGTCGGTAGGTCTTCCTTGAGCGTCGTCTGAGGAGGATCTTTGCTCGCAATTATCATAACCATCTATGCGGTGGGCGTTAAAATCAAGAGAAGAGTTTTGGCTTTTGTCGCTTGCCCCGCTATCTGGCGCATTTTGCGCCATTCTGGAATTCTGATATTCCTGCATATCGCTGTTGGTTATCAGCGGCTGCCTATCGCCTTCGCTTTGCGCGGGACGTTCAGATACGGCATCAGAAGCGTTTTGATCGCCTGCCATTTCTAACTCCAGTACTTAAGTCAACTAGTATGTAAGTTTTCAAGATAACCGTCAAGATCTTGAAAGGCCTCATTTGAGGACAAGCAAAAGTCTATTTCTTTCTCCGTGAAAGTCTTGTGAAACAACTGTTGCGAAAAGGCACCACAAGGATCTCCCGACTGCTTGTTGAGCACCTTCAAGCTCTTTTTTATAATAATAGTGAGGATTAGTTTTTTAGCTGTGGCAGCAAAAACTCATCTCGTGGAAAGAGATCGCGGTTGCTGTTTTCAGGATTGACCGCACTGCAGTCAATTGGCAAGACTGTAGAGAGAAATTGACTGACTAGTTGTGAGCCATCGTGGCCTGTAGCCTTGACTCTGTCATGCAGGCAAATGCCAATTTACCTGTTCGAGCAGCGATCTTAAGCCGCCTCGAAAGACAAAGAGATAGACAATAGGATTGTCCCAAGGTTACTTTGATACTCGATGCCTTATGTCCTAGCGTATGATCAGTGATGTTTGTTGCTGGCAGCAGATCTTTCCATTTTTTGAGTAAGTTCCTGGTCTTGGTTTTTGCATCGATTCGAACAGCACTGAGTGCGTCAGCGCGAATCTAGCGTTATTCGCCAGAGACTTATGAGAAGTGTGGATTCTAGAGCGCATCTTGTAGACGTAATTAGAGCCATTAGAAATGGAACGATATTGCCGTGGTCCAGAGCCATTAGAAATGGAACGATATTGCCGTGGTCCAGAGCAATTAGAAATGGAACGATATTGCCGTGGTCCAGAGCAATTAGAAATGGAACGATATTGCCGTGGTCCAGAGCAATTAGAAATGGAACGATATGGCCGTGGTCCAGAGCCATTAGAAATGGAACGATATTGCCGTGGTCCAGAGCAATTAGAAATGGAACGATATTGCCGTGGTCCAGAGCAATTAGAAATGGAA
>JAUYRX010000013.1:0-91072 GCA_030696635.1 Candidatus Melainabacteria bacterium | reverse complement strand
ATTACAGTGCCCTACCCCGAAAATGGAGGTTTTATGATACTTCTCAATTCAAGCTTGCATGTTTTCTTAAAGGCATACGATAGTGAAGAAGCCTGTCTCGATGCCATTTTCAATATCAAATGGCCAAGAGGTTTCCGATGTCCAGACTGTTCCCATGATGATGGTTATCGCCTTAGCAATAGACCTCGCGCAGTGCAGTGTGCTTGTTGTCGCAAGCAGACTTCGATTACGGCCAACACAATTTTCGAGGATAGCCGCATGCCTCTAGCGCTTTGGTTCATGGCCATTTATTTGGTCGCCAATGACAAAGGCGGCATCAATGCCTTGAACCTCGCAATTAAGCTAGGAGTCAGGCGAACCACCGCTCACAGAGTTCTACAGAAAATTCGATTTGCCATGGGCGGTAGAGATGAAAACATTACTCTAGCTGGTTATATTGAATTGGATGAAGCTTTTTTCGGAGGACGCTCTGCCACGAAGAGCAAAGGGCTGTCTCCGTTTCACGACAAGGTCACCGTTCTAGTAATGGTTGAGTCTGAGAACATGGCCGCTGGAAATCTAGTAATGAAGGTAATTTCCGATACTAAAATGGAGACATTGCAAGAGGCAGTGTCGAAGAAAATAGATGATGATCCGCCTGGCCACAGCATTAGGGCTGACGCTCTAGGACGGCATCACGGCCTTCGCAGCCTTGGTCACTACGTCAACATGACGGTTATGACTAAGGAAGAACTGAACACCAAGATGGCTTGCTTGAGTTTGGCTATCACGCATGCCAGAAGATTTTTCAAAGGCACTTATCACCACTATTGCAGATTGCATATCCAAAACTATCTTGATGAATTCTGCTACCGGTGGAACAGAAGACACCTTAAGAAGCAGCTAACAAGCCATTTAATCACAGCCTGCGTGCTCCAGCCGGCCGTTTCTGCCAAGGTTCTCAAATTCCGACCACTGCTTTCGGTGGCCGCCTGAATATTCTTCAAATACTGACTCTGTTAGTCCTTCAAGCTGCGGCCTCAATCAAGGACGCAGCGCTACTGCATGCGTTGTCATCTGAGCAGTACTATTCGCAGTGTCGTTTTGGCCGCTGAAATCATTCTGCTATGCCCTGAAACTCCGCTGCCTGGCTGCCTAATGTGGGCAGGTAAGGTCTCAAGACAATTACTATTGCTTGTAGCGGGCTCGCCGAAAAAGGTAAAGCACCGAAAAAGCTGGGCTCCATCAAGCGATGGAACCCAATAAATTGTTACTTGTTCGGCGAAGTACTAATTTCCATTTCTACCCATTCCAGATAACCAGGGCGTTTGTTCAGGGGGTGATCCCATGTACCTTCGAAGCGGCCTTGGCCTTCGCGCCAACTAGCACCATTATTGCCGCTGCGTACAACGACACGGTGCCCTAGCAGACGGCCGATTGTCAAAATTTCACCAGCTTCGTCTGAGAGTGCGTCTTCACTTGTTGCAGTGGCCGAGATTTCATAGGACCCTTCAGTGACTGGAAGCGTCACAAGCCTTACGAAATTACCGCTTTCGTATTCTGCCAGAAAGCTAGCCGTCAGTTTGGTAAAGGCATCGATGTCGCCGACTAAGGCTTTGATTTCAGTTATTTTGGCGTTGTTGCAAGGCATCGCCCCCAAAATGTCTAGCTTGCCCTGTTCGCTCTTCCAGTACTCAAAACGCCTATGTAGGGCTAATTGCAAGGCATCATGAAGAGTTTCTATATCGACAAAGCTGGCCGTGCTAGTTGCATTTTTGGGGCTGGCACCAGAATTGGCTTGAGAGTCGTGTACGTATCTATCTATTTCGATTTGACTCCATTCTTCGTAACCATCAAGCTTTTCTAATGGATGATCCCAGGTGCCTTCGAAACGTCCACAGCCAGCTCTTTTGCTTCGGCCATTGTCGGCCTGACGAACGTGAGCGTCGAGACCTAGTCTTCTGGCCAGAGCAAGAATGGCACTGACTTTGTCTTGGTTGTAGATGCTTGGTAATTTCACCTTGGCAATGCGCGTCCAGCCGATCGGTACTTCCAAAAAAGCGCAGACGAGGTCTAACAGGTCTTGGCTATAAGCCTTGTGTTTGCCATAGTAGCTGGCAATCGCTGACTTGTTTGGTTTAGAGACGACCAATTGAAGGGCGGTTTTTAGAGCCAAGTTGGTGGCGGTGATTCTGGTGGCATAGCAAGACTGGTTCATAGTGTTTCTCTCTTACGGTTTTCGTTGAAGGGAAGGGTGGGGATGTCAAAGATTGAGCAGCTCATTGGCGTGGTTCCAACGTTCGTTTGTGGGCACCGAGAGCAGCTCATCTAGCTGAATATTTAGCAATTGCCAGTAGCCTGCATTGACCTCATCTTCCAGTTGTTCTGGTGTCCAACCGGCGTAGCCGCAGAGTGCAAGACCAGCTCCATTGGCAGTAGCCTGCAAATGGTCTGCAACTGGTTTCATTTCGCTGGGGTTCTTATCGTCAGAGATGATCGGTACAAAGTAGTAGCCGCTTTCACCTATAGCGTGTTTGGCCGTGATTTCATTTACTTTGTCCAACCAGATCAATGGCGTTTCCATTGGTCCGCCGTTGCTCAGCCAGCCGTCTTCAACGGAGCCTGCGATATTGAATCCGAAGGTTTTATCGCTATCAAGCACGGCTAAGAAGATCACCGACTGTTTAAAGTCTGGGTCTACTTCTAGCTGTTTGCTAGCGACGAGGACGATTCCTGCTTTTAACTTGTTGTCTTTCATGCTTTTGCCTCACGATAAAGCAAAGACCAGCTCTCGATTGATAGCTGGTCTTAGTGATTGAAAAAAATTGTTTAGTGGTCGCCGATTTCACCTGATTGTGCTAGGCGAGACTGGCTAATCACAAAGTACGTGCCGCTTGCACCGTGAGGCTCAACTGAGAAGCTCCACTGCAAGTTGTCGCTGCGCAGGTGTGAAGCTGCTTTGGCGGCATCTTCTTGCGAAACGCCCGAGAGCCAAATCTTGCATTCTTTGCCGCTGAACTGCTGTTCTACCGTTTTCAAAATAGCGGCAACAGTGGCTTGGTCTTTGCCTTTTTGTAAGTTGTCTAAGTTCATGAGATTCCTTGGTGTGAGTTGATTGGAAGTGCATAAGAGAGTGCCAGCTTGTTAGGCTGCGCATCTTTGCACCGCTGACAGGCTAGTTTGATGGTTGGCAAGCAGGGTTAGAAACTCTTGCGCTTGGGCGCAGATTGTCTCAGTACTGACTTGTTTGTAAATCAAATCGACTGAAAAACTACGAGCGTATGCTGCCCAACCGAAAGCTCTAGCGGCTGCGGCGGCGGCACAAGTTTGCAGTGCCCATTGTTTCTTTTCAGTGGCGGAGGCCATGGCAAAAGCGTAGGCAGCTATAAGAGCAGCTACTGCTTCTTCTTCTCTATCTGCCACTTTGGCTGAGCTGATAGTGTTGCGAACTTTTGCGGCGATGGCCAACCAACCTTTCTTGTCGTGGTAGTTATGGGCGGCCATATCGGCAATTTCTTCTATTACTTGAACTTCGTTGGCGGCAAATTTTGCCGCTCCGAAGAATGAATCAACTAATTGCCAGACGCCAAATTCGTTCCATACAGAAAGCCAGGCTTCCGGCATTGAGATGTTGCTTTGGTCGAACTGACGGACGGGGCAGACAAGATTTTTGATGGTTGATAACTTGTCTGAGATTGTTTTATTTAAACGTTTCATACAATGTCTCCATTATCAGAGAAAGTAAAAATGTGATCTTCAGTTTGATTTGCTGCAAGATCGAACTTGGTTTTCTATCAATAGAATTTGAACTTACCACCACCCGGGGTCCTTCTTTGAAGGCGGCCCAGGCGGTAGCAGTATCGCCATTGGTAGCACATGCTTCTTTGATCACTCGCACGAAGCAATCTTGCTTTCTTGCGCTGAGACCCCAGGCTGTGCTTTTTATACAGGCCCCAATGAGCACTCCTGTAACTCGAAAAAACTGATCAGGTAGTTTTGTCGCCTGACAGATTTCGAGCACTTGCTGCGAGCCGTCGTCACCTTCTTTTTGTACAATTTTCAAACGGTCGTAATGGCCGTCTAGCAATTCCATAATTGCTTTGATTGTTGGCCCATAAGCCCAGGGCTTAACTTCGACGATAACGATGCCCCAGTTTCGCGTTTTGGCCAGCTTAACCTGAGCAATAACGGCGGCAATAAATTGCGGGGTGGCGCAGTGTGCCAGAAATGGCTCTTGCATGTCGATGATTACAAGGGTGACTCCTCCGCTCTCAAGCTCGAGAGCTGTTGGTTGTTGTTTCATGGTAATGGACCTCTTGGCCCGATTATTTTTTAGTTACTTCTGGTCTTGGATGAAATGGACATCTGAACACAGTGCCCGCCGGGTGAGCTTTGCCTGAGTAGACCTGGGCTTCACCGCCAGTGGTGCTGCCATCTAGTGGAAGCGATGGGTTGAGCGTGCCTTGAAAGAGGGTATCGCGGGTGCGTACAACCTCAGAAAAACGCGCCAACTTATGATTTTCTTTGAGATTGCGGATCTGCGACTCTGGGTTGAAAACCAGCACTGTAAAACCGAAACGTCTGGCTAGACGCGAGGCTCCAGGGTGCATGCCCACTACAAAGAAGGCTTCGCCATGAAATGAGAAAGCGAAGGTCGGGTCTTCGGGGTTAGGCGAGTAGTGCGGGTCCCATTGGTCGATGTCGTTGTCGTGAAGCAGTTGTAGATGCTTCCAGAGCAATGATTCGAATTGCTCTTCAGTGGTTATTTGTGGATGCTTGAAGATTGCTACGAATGTATTGTAGCGGCCGATTTTTTTATATTCTCCAACAAACCTTTTGAGATCACGACCCATGGCAGCTACTGAGCTGAGATGGGCAAGATGTTTATAGAAACCCAGTCGGTAAGTACCTTCTGTAAAAGCCGCTCGTGCTCCGATGCAAGGGTAGTACTCTCCTAAGATAAAGGCTCGGAGCATGTCGTGTGCGGCTTCTCCCAGTGGCGGAATCAGGGCATCATTTTTGTCAGGCCAGAGCTTGTCTGGTGGAATCACACGCAGAACTTTTTGGCCATGGGGATTGTCGTGCTCGCCTGGTTTTTCAATGCCAGAGTAACAACTGTAGGCTTGGGCTTCGAAACGCTCAAACAGTTCGTTTGACGGGTTATCTAGCAGCTCGGGCAGATGCATTTTGAATAGCTCGGCTCGTTCATCTTCATCTGGTACTTTGGTATGTGTCACTGTATTTACTCCTATTTAATGGAGAAGAAGGGCTTTCATCAGTTCTACTTCTTTGTCCAAAGCTCCTGATTTAGCCATCTCTTTAAGTTTGTCTGGCATTAGCGCGGGATAACTGCAGTGCTGCGCGGCAATCAGAGTTTGCATGGCTCTTTGCCGCAAGATCGAGCTGCTTGCTTGCCAGACCTGAAGAGTGGCGAGCACTGAGGTTTGACCTGAGCCATTCACTTCTTTTACAAGAAAGCTGTAGTCGCGGCTGGAGTAATTGGCCGTTGTGGCCATTACTTGTTCTAGCTCTTCGGGGGCAATGGAAATGCCGGCACGAGCGAACAGTTCTGATACATACAATTGGCGCTCCTCACCTTCTAAATCGAAGATTGGAATCTGAATAGGGGCGCGACTTTTGATGTCAGGGTCAAGCTCATCGGGTCGAGAAGTACCAAGGGCCCACAGTACTTTTCCGAATAGAGTGGGGTCGCCCATCATTTTGATGATGTTGCCAGCCAGTCGTTTTTCGGTTTCGTGGGTGCCGCTTTTGTGTACCGAGCCCATTTGGGTGTGGGCTTCGTCAACTAAAATGAGTATTTTGCCGTAGGTCTTTAGCCGCAGTCTGAGCTTTTCAAAGAAAGTATCTGTTTGGCCAAAATACATGCCACGTAGGCCGGTCAGTTCGATTACCACTCGACCTGATTCGGCGGCATAGGCTTCGAGCTGATAGGTTTTGCCTGCACCGTTGGCGCCAGAGACGAGAATGGCCGGTACTGCGGTGTCTTTCTTCTCGCAGCGACCAAAGATATTTCTTATGATGGCACCCGTTTGGGCGTAGCCAACAATGTCTTTGGGGCTATGGTCGGGCATCTTGATTTCGATGATGTCGCCTAGATCCGCCTTCATTACAGTGTTGATTTGGGCCAGAACCTCTTTTCTGCTGATGGCAGTAGCGCTGCGTTGGGCCTTTTCTAGCAGGTCGAACAGTGCAGTTAGAGTGAGCCCGGCGGTATCCTCAATAAAGGCGTCAAGACTGGGAATGAAGTTGATCTGACTGCTTTTGCCAGCAATATAGCTGTTGATATAGCTTGTTCTGTGCTCCTTGTCTGGCAGCTCAATTTCAATGCTTTGTACCGATGGTTGAGCGAGGATGCGACTATTGACTTCGCTTCTGGTGTCAGCAATCAGTAACAGTAGATTGCCGCTTTCTTTAAACCATTGCGATTCGATTAAGTTGAGGAAGGTCACCAGCCGTTGTCTATCAATTTCGGAAAGCTTGTCGAAATCACCAGCAGGAAAGAGCGAGCCAGCAAAGCGAATAATCGTGCACACTGGTTTAGCAGATTTTTTCAAATCTACTTTTACTTTCTTCACTGCTTGCAGTATTTCGTGCATGTGCACCAGAGCTGGCAGGGGGCTGTGTCTTGTGGCAGCCATTTTGCGTTGGATATCGCCGACTTTTTCGTCGTCATAAATGGCTGCAGCGTCTGCTTTGTTGATTGTCTCTTGCAGCGACTTAAGATCGTCGCTGAGATAGCCTCCTAGACCAGTCGATATGTCTAGGCGCAAAACGGTAAAAATTTCGCTGAGGTAGTGGTATAGGGCAAAACCAAGGTCAACGAAACGTTCTGCTTTCTTCGAATAGAAGAGATCGTGGGTGTTTCCGGTTAGTAGCATGACGCTCTTGCCCCGGTCAGAGTAAGCGGCACTGACTTCATTGATAAACTGTGGCCGGGCAATGGTGCTGTCTGCTGATGCTGCGGTGGTCTCGCTCATGACTGCTCCTGGTTGGCGGTGGCTGTGTGATCGCTATTTCTGTTAGTGACGGCATCGGGATGCGAAAGATCGAAGTCGGCCATGGGTAGAATGGCTTTGGATAAGCCCATTGTGTTGATGGTGTCTACCAAATCTATGAATTCTTTTTGTCTGGCAAAGGTAGTAGGCATGATGTCGCCACCCATTACTTTGCGGTCTACCACAATTTTGGCACCCACCGCTGCTTCTCCATTCGGCCCACTCCAGTATTGCGATAGACAAATCAATCGCGTACCGAGTTTTACGGCTTCTTCCAGATCGTGGGTGACGAAAAATATGGTTAAACCATACTTCTTCCACTGGTCATGAATGAAGTCTTGCATTACCTTGCGACGGTTGCTATCCAGGGCTCCAAAGGGTTCGTCCATCAGTAATATCTGCGGGCGCATGATCACCGATTGAGCGATAGCGACGCGTTGTCGCATGCCACCAGATAATTCGCCAGGATATTTGTCGCCATCAGCAGCAGTTAAGCCAATATCGAGTAAGAGTTCTCCTGCTGCTCTTCTTGCTTCTTTGCGTACTTTGAAATAGTGCAACCAGTTGAGTGCGCGACAGAAGGCCAGCGGCTCCTCAAGAGCTTTCTCTTGTTCTGTCGCTACACCTTTGACCCTCCTGGTAATGGCAGAAAATAGAGGGAGAAATAGTGAATCAAAAATGCTCTCAAGCAGCAGCAAGGGCGAAACAAGCAGCTTCTCGATGACAGTGGTTTGTTCTAACATCAAGCCCAGAGCGATATTGTCCAGTACTGTCAGATGTTTGAATAGGGTGTAGGTTTGATAGACAATGCCTCTATCTCTGTCTACCCGTTCAACCTGCTTGCCGGCCACCGTTACTGTGCCCGACGTCGGTTTAGCTGAACCAAGAATCAGGCCGAGCATGGTTGATTTGCCACAGCCTGAGGCACCAACCACTGTGACAAATTCCCCTTCGCTGACATGCAGGTCAATGTCGTTGAGAATAACCTGTTGGCCATGGTCTTTGGGGTAGCTGACTGTGATTGACTTAACGTCAATTAGGTAGTCAGAGGGTGCTGCTGGAGTTGCATCTGTTGTCAGTTCTACGTCAGTCATTACTTGGCTCCTTCTTCACCAGGGCATTGGCGCTCTAACCACTGGAAGAGAAAATCCAGCAGGAACATAAATAGTGTGGCGAGCAGCACATACGGAACGATTACATCCATAGAAGCTGTGCGCTTGAGTAAATAGACGCGATAACCAATGCCGTGCAAAGCGGCAATAGTCTCGCCAGCAATGACATAGCCCCAGGCCGACTTGAAGTTCGAGCGCAGGGCACCAATCATTTTCGGTAAGATTTGGGGAAAGAGAATGCGCCAGGCAATTTCACTTTCTGAGGCACCAAGTGTCTGGGCCTTGAATATCTGCTCGTGAGGAATTTCTTTGATGCGGGCGTGCGCCTCTAAAATCAAACCAGGCATTACACCGAGCACTATCAAAGCTGTTTTTGATTCTTCGCCCACGCCTAAGACAATTACCAGTACAGGTAAGAGCAGCAGTGGTGGCACCTTGTCGGCGAAGACAAAGAAGCGGTAAAGCAGAGCTTCAGCGATGGGGAAAGTGCCCATGTACAGCCCTACGATTACACCAAGAGAAACTATGGCTAGACCAATGCCAAAGCGTTGCATCGAGGCTACGGCATCTAATACCAAACGCACTTCGTGATTGCGATCTGGCGTGGCCGAACGTAGCAGGCCGTCAAACATTTCGCCTGGTAGCGGCATTAGTTTAGAAGCAGCTACTTCGATGTCAGGAAAGTTGGTCTCCATATAGCGCAGATAGTGGGCGCCCCAGAGCCAGGCGGCGATTAGTAAGACAAATGGCAGCAGCCCAAGTATCCACTTGGTCCGCTGTGAAATTTTTGAATCGGAGCGAAAAACAGTTGCCATAGAGGTTCCATAAATTTGGTTGAAAGAGGTCTAACCAGATGCACTGGTTGTGTCGTGTAAGGCCTTTAAAGGCAAAATAGAATTAGAGATAAAAAGTCGAGAGGCCTAGGCTGATTGATGTTCAGCTTTGACCTCTCATTTACTTCTAGTTCTTAGTTACAGTGAAGCCTTAACGTTTCAGCTTGCCGTCTTTTGCTTCTTGCATGAAGTCGACCGTGTAGTGAATCAACGTGTTGTTTGCGTTACCTTGAACTGTACCGTCAGGGTATTCAATTCCAACTGTGTCGACTGATGTAATTTTTTCATCCATCATGCCGCAGCTAAAGGTGACCTGGCGAACCTTAGCGTTCTTTTCTTGCAATTCTTTTGATGCCGCGAATGTAATGGCGGCATCGGGGGTGTAGAACATCGCTGTGGTTTTGAGCTGACCATTGAACTCGGTTGGCGAAACTTCAGATAGTCTGGCCATGTCAGCAATGGCTTCGTTGGCTGCCTTACCGCGGTTGGTCATAGTGCCAGTTACTTCATACCAGATGCCAGTTAAGGCGCGACCAAAGTCAGGATTGGCTTTGATTGTTTTAGTATCAACCACCAGCAAGTCTTGTACTTCGCCAGGAATTTGACTGGAGTCGAAAACGGTTTTGATGCCGCGTGTGCTGGCCAGACCCATTGCCATTGGATTCCATGTCACCACTACTTTTTGCGATTTGTCAGCAATGAAATTTTGTTGAATGTCGCGGTCTGATGTATTGACGATGGCGACATCAGAAGCTGAAAGATTGACACTTTCTAGGGCACGACAGGCCAAATAGAGCGAAACTGATTTGTCCAGCAGATAGATGTTTTGGCCTTTGATTTTGTTCAAGGCCAGACCTCTGGTCAACATTTTATCGTTGCCATTGGAGAAGTCACCAACACCAATCACTGTGCTTTCTTTGCCAACTGTGGCTGAGGCAGTCAGTAAGTCGATATTGGTAACAACCAAAGCTTGTGCTTTGCTGGCAATATAAGTATCGATGCTAGGGCCGTAGTCCATGGGCTCTAATTTGATGTCCATACAATAAGCATCACCCCATTTTTTCAACAGGCCTTGCTCTTGCGCGTAGTACCAAGGCATCCAACCCGTGTAGATTGAAACTGCCAGAGTGAACTGTTTACGCTCAGTACACTGTTTCGCTGTAACTTGAGTATCATCGGCACTGGCTGTACTTGTGTAAGCCATTGATGAAAGAGCCAGAACAGCAGTGATTGTTAGAGCCAGTTTGTTTTTTACGATGCTTTTCATTTGTGATTCCTGAGTTGATTTTGTCGAGGTTACGGCTGGAGCTCGCCCCAGCCGTTGGTGCAAATTGCTGTGTTCTAAGTGCTTGAGGCTATTTAGATTTTGGGACGCTCTTCTGTCACCACTTGGGTGGTGCCAGTAGCGCTTGCCTTTTCGGCTTGTTTGGCCTGCACAAGAGCGGCGAAGTCTTGGTCAGCACTTTCACCTTCTGCTGCTTTGAGATATTCGTCGTGCTCTAACGCTTTGTCTTGGCCAGCTAATTTGCCTACCACTTTTGCTTTTGCAGCCAGTTCTTGGTCGGCTTTCAGCACTGCATCCAGTGGGCTTTCTTGGGCACGAGTAAGGATGCCGTCCAGACGTTCTTGTGCTTTGATGAAGGCTTGGTTGCTAACATAGTTTGCAATCGAGTCAGCTTTATCAGCAGGCAGACTGGCAATCCGTTCTTTCATTTTGGCCAGCTGACGTTCCAGATTTTTGAAGCTGGCTTGTTGTGCTTCAATTTCTGATTGCAAGGCTGCTTCTTGTTCTTCCAGACGTTTTACTTTGGCTTGATATTCCTTGCCAGCATTTTGAGCTTTTTCCGCTTTCTCAGTATCGTTATCCGCTTTGGCCTGGGTGTAAACATTGACGGCACCGTCAAGAGCTTTCTGCGCTTCTTGACGTTGCTTTTTCATGGTTTCGAGGCGGCCGGTTTTTTGTTCTACAGCCAGTTCGGCTTCGCTTAGTGCTGCTAGAAACTCGTTGTAGTCGGTCACAAGGCGATCGCGTTCGATGTCGAAGGCGGCGGCACGGCCTGCTGCGTCTTTGGTAAATACCGCGTCGCCGGCGTTCTGCACTTTTGCGCCTTGGCGCAGGTTTTGAAAAGTAATGAAGCGCCAAATTGCTGCGAAAATGTTCATGATGTGTCCTAGGTTTGTGATTGAGTGATTGATGGAAGGTGTTTTTTAATCAAACAGAAGGCAATAGAGTGCTATTCAGCTGCTGCTATATACTTCTGCATTTCTTCATTGGCGGTAGCAGAGTTTTCGTCTTTGCCCCGCAGTCTTGCTTCGACCCGTTGTGCCGCTTCGAAGGCTGATACTAGTTGTCTGGCAGCGTCTCCATCTTCGCTGAGAAAAGCGAGAGGGTCTTCACTGCCTAGTTCTAGTAAGCCGAGATAAGTGGTTTGTAAGGCCGCTTCGATTTCATCCACTAGAGTGAGCAGCTCCTTTAGCTGTTTTTCTTTCTTGTGGTAAAAATCTAGCTGTTTTCTGTGAGCCTCAATTTGACGATTTTGCATGGCTTTATCGTCTTCGTCGTTTAGGCCTTTCAGTTCTTCTTCCAGTGCAGTTACTGCTGCTTGGATGGTTTTAACATCGACTGTGTGCAGTGCTTTGAAAACTTCGTAGGCATGCTCCAGTACGCTGCAACCTTGCTCAAATGCTGCTTCGGCACGGAAGCGAAAGCCATTCAATGCAGTGGCCCGTTTGCTTTTGGCAATATAGGTCATTAATTCATTGAAGACTTTGAGCAATTCTCTGCCTTCGTCTGCGCCGCGATTGAAATTATCGGCCTCGCTGTTGCGGATGAAGTCTTGAAACTCGGTTATTTTCAAGCTGCGCCTTTCTGCCATTAGCTTGGCATAGTGGGCATTTACTCTGTTTTCACCGTTGACAAAGTAGTTCCAGATGTAGGCACTGCTACCGGTAAAGATGCCAGCAAAGAAAAGTGCGACGGAGCCCATAGAAGCAGCAATTAGGAAGGTCCAAAAAAGTGCCACCAAAGAGACCGCAAAGGGGATTATGGTGGCAATGTGAGTGAGACATTCAAGTTGTACTGCTCGGGCTACTTTGCCGCTATTGAAATCGTCCAGGTCAGGTTTTTCGCTGACCGGGTCGGCGCGCGCATGGGTAAAAAAGTTGAACATATGATTCTCCTCTGTTCACTAATGTCATAAGGACCCGTGGTCCTTGTATAAAATGAACTCCACACGAGGGAGGTTATAGCGATAGTCTCTTTCGTTTTGTCCTGGTCGCTTTGTTGGTGGTTCGGCTGAGCCAACACCGATGGCGCGGAAGCGGTTTTCTGATTGACCATGGGTGCCAATCAATCTTTGTACGACAGTTTCAGCCCGTTCTTTTGAGAGAGTGATATTGGCGTCTTCGTCGCTGCCTGGTCCAGTGTGGCCTTTGACTGCAACCCGATGGTCTGGATAGTTGCTGGTCAAAAGGGCGGCAATTTGATCAATTTGATCTTTACCGGCTTGGTCTAGCTCGGAGGTGCCTTGTTGAAATTTGATTTTCTCAACTTTCATCATGCCGATTTGTTCGAGCTTGTCCCAATCTTGATCTGGCAGCTGACTGAATTCATGTTTAACTGCGTTGGCTTGATTGGGGCTGGCCATTTTATTCACCACTGCTTTCATGGCTGTGGTGTTTATGATGCTATAAGGATCGCTCAGTGGGTCACTCTTCAGTTTTCCCGTTTTGACCAGTACTTGGGTAATTCTGGCTATTGAGTTGGCCAGGCCGTCAGTATTTTGCGCACCAACTGTGGTACTAATGCCAAGATCAGTGCTAGCGTTTTGGTAGACGTCATGCCAGTCAATTAGCTTGAGCATTGCTTCTACTTCTTCCTGGCTCATACCAGTACTTACTTTCATATCGCTAATCATGCGAGGGCGATCATTGCTGTAGGCACGCATTGTCGAGAAGTAAGCATCCAGAAAGGTAATCACCTGGTCTGCTTTGTTGTTGACTATTTCGCGTCTGAAGACAAATACATCCATGATATAGCCGCTAAATCCTTCTGAGCCCCAAATTCGTTTGAGGCCGGGAACGTCGCGTAGAGCTTTAGAGACATCGGGCTCCCACATGACAAAGACATCACCTTGGTGATTCTTCGCCCGTTCTAAAACGGCTGTTGAACCATCAACTTCTTGACGCCAGGTGTTTGAGCGTTGCAGGTTGAAGAGGTCGAAATCAACCATGGTTAGGTCAATGAGAAAGCTTGAAGGGCTTTCTTTGCCATAGACGATTTGTAGCGAAGCATCATTGAGGTCGGCTAGTTTACCGGTGGGCAATTTGTCGCTGAAGCCAACGATGGCATCAGCTCCTTTGCTCTCGGCGACGGCGCCAACTATTACACCAGGATACTTGTGGGGCAGTCCATGCTGTACGTAGCTGTTGATTGGCAGCACAATAGCGTCGCACTGACCGCTAGCAAACTTCTGCAGACGATCAGCGTAGTTACCATTGTCAACGACAAATTGCACTCCTAGTCCACGACGGGCTGCTTGGAGTTTCATCTCGGGTGAGTCGACGAAAAAGTAGCCTAGATAACCGTCGCCACATACTCTTAAGGTACTTTCTACCTTAGCTTCACTGGCTTCTGTTTTGCCTGAACTTTCTTCATACATTAGCCAAAGTTTGAAGCCTCCCACACAAAGAAAACCAACCACCACAATGAGCAGGGCGGCTATTACTGTTCGATTTTGATTCATAATAAAAGGTTCTAGTCTTAGTGATTAAAAGGCTACTTGCCGCCTGCTTCGCCAGGGAAGCTGTCGGGGTCGTAGAGCTCAAGTTCTGAACCGGCTTCTGTCAGTGCTGCCTTTAACTCGTCAGCATTGACTGCATCTTTATAGAAACGCGAGTATTTGCGCAGTTCATGACGTTCGCCTATACCAAAACCGACTGTATAGATGGCGAAGTTGTTCTTCTGTGCTGCTTTCACCCCTGTGGTTAGTGAGTCGCTTGAGTCACCATCGGTAACTACAACCAAGCGAAATTCGCCATAACCGAACTGCTTTTCGTATTGCTTTTTCAGGGTGTTCACTGCTTTTTCAATAGAGTCACCAAGGGGTGTACCTCCACCGTCATCCACAGCATCCACCAGTTTTAGAAACTCAGCTTTGTTATTGGCTGCCAGTGGTAGCACCTCACCATTATGCTTGGCATCGAAGACATACAGGCCCAAGTTGACGTCGTCAGGTAGAGCTTCTACAAATTGATGCATAGCCCATTTGGCACCGGCTAACTTGTTTCTAAATTTGTCACCACCTGGTGCTCTGCCGCTCATTGAACCGGAGCCATCAAAGACTACATAGAAATTGCGCGCAGTTGAATTGGCTGAAACTACAGCATCTTGCGCCTGGTCTAGCACTGCTTGTGCCTGGTTATCGGCATCAACCTGGGCCAGAATAATGTCTGCAGCTGGTGCTGTTGCTACGGCTGGCTGTGTTGTGGCGCTATTATTCTGGTCTTGCGAGGCATCGCATCCGCTTAGCAGTAGGAGCCCTGCCAAAACCAGACCAAGCTTACTTAAGTTGGTTTTTCTCATGGTCAGCGCTCCTTATTTGCCAGGTGTGTATTCGTCTAATTCTGTTTCCACAGCTTTAGGACGGAAAACAACGCGACGGTTTTGGTCCCAATGCAATTTGCTTGGACGGTCTTCTGGCCATTTGGGTGAAACGATACCGAGGCCAACAGTGACAAACTGAGATGGGTCGCAGGTATAGCCTTCTTGGGTGCAGAAGTTCATGAATGAAATTTTGACGTTGTCTGCACGCTTTTTGGAGAGGTTTTTAGCCACTTGTTGAATTTCAGCCAGTTCTTGAGCGCTAGCACCTTCGGCTTTGCGTTTATTGTAAGCATCAGGTGCGTTATGGCCTTCAATCACGAAAACTATACCGCCAGCCGTTTGAGCCTGGTCGAGAACGCGTTTGAAGTCGTCCATATAGTCTTGGATAGCGAAGTCATCTTGTTTTGGTTTGAAGTAGATTTCAAACGGAGGCAAAGCCCCAACTTGATTGTATGAATCTAACTCAGTTGCAATCTGATGTTCAACTTTGGCTCTTACTTTGGTTTCGTCAAAAGCCGGTTTGGCAGCTAATTGAGTGGTGTCGGCGTGTTGTAGACCAACAGCTAATTGAGTGTAGTCCCAACTTGCCTTTTTCAGTGGCGCACTAGCTTTGAGTAGGCCCAATTGAACGAAGCTGGTTTGAATTTCGCTCGATAGTGTCTCGAAATTACGAGTTGTTCCTTGGCCGGTGAAGAAAGCCACGTTGCCGCTGAAACCAACCCACTGACAGTCAGCTAAGGATGACTCAACATCGGTAGTGGCAGATGGTGAACCAAAGAGTAAGTCAGCTGATTTTGCAATGAGCTGAGTGTATTTTTGGTCTGCTTTGTTGGCTATCAACGAGTCAAAGTGTTCTTGGCCAAGCATTAAGGCATGGGTCAATTTTTGTACATCGCTGGTGTGTTTTTCGAACCAGTCTGCCCGCACTGCATAAGTGTCGGCGATGACGCGGTTGAACATGGCAGATGTAATCAGTGCTTTGGCTCCTTTGACTGATTCACCGCCGCTAGCATTGCCACCGCCAGTAAGTGCTGCTGCGTCTGGGCTAATTACCATAACTGCGTCTAAAGACGAGTCTTGTTCAAAGGCTGTGCGTGGGTCAACTACTTTGCCGTTAGTGTCATAAGTAGGAATGGTCAACTCTTTTAACCATTTTATTTTGACGTCCTTAGGCTCAAGACCGGCTTTAGCTAGTGCTGTGGTCAGGTAGTCCATGTGTGGGCCGTAGAGCTGGATGCCGATAGTTTTACCTTTCAAATCAGCCAGGCTATTTATGCCAGGGCGCACTACCAGCACGTCTCCGCCATTACTCCAGGTTAGTTGATAGATTAAGTAGAGGTTGGTGTTGGCCTGTTTGAAGACCTCAGCAGCGGCGTTACACATACCAGCAGTGCAGCGCAGATAGGGAGTTTCGCCTTCCAGCACACCTTTGACTTGCTTGGCAAAATCGTTTTCTACAAATAGTTCAACATTGAGGCCTTCTTTCTTAAACAGTCCTTCTGAATCGGCATCGATAGTGGCAACGTCGCCGGGCCAGGTAATTAGCGGCAGTTTGATTGGACCATCTTTTACTGGTTTTAGTTTCACACCCTTAAGGGCTTCAGTCAGAGGTTTAAAAGGGATGTAGTCAACGTTGTTTCCAGCGGCACCTTTGGGTGCGGCCTGGGCCGTGGCAGAGACAACGATAGTGGTGAGCAGTGCTGCGAGCAAGTTTTTGAAGCTGGCTTTTGATTTCATTCAGTACTCCTGAATTTGTGATTTGAATAAATGGCCTCGCAGTGAAAGTTGAAAGTCAGAGCGACTTCAAGATTCACTTTTGTGAGCCGTTAGATAAACTGCAATGCTGGTCGAAGCCAGAATTGCAGCAAGAGTGCAAGCAAATGCAATTTCCACTGCAATTAAATGCAGCGGAACAATGACGAAGTGCTTAGTGTGTTTGTTGATTGAGGTTTTGTTGGGCTTTGAAGTGCGGTGTTGTAATTAATGGGTAGAGCTTCAATCTAGCTATCAGGGTAGGGCCGATACAATAAAGGGTTGTAAAGTGTTGTTTAGCTAGGTGAAATTGCCATGGTTTGGCTTGTGTAAGCAGTGCGCTTTTGGGCTTGACCCCTGAGACACTATTGAATCTAGCGTCAGCCACGAAGGCGTGACGGTTAATGACGCTTTTGGTGAGACAGTGTCAATTACTCATACTGTAGCGGCAATCTTAAGCAGCAAGAAGCTGTTCAAGGCGTTGCCACATCGGTTGAAGTTCGATGTCGTCAGCCTGATAGAGCGTTGCTTTGAAAGCAACCTGCTCATGTTGGTATTGGTTGTACTTCTTCTGATTGTTGCGGCGGCTCATGATGACGTTGGCGAGACGGTCGCAAAGTTTGACGATCACAGCCACACGATTAGCAGCAATCTTCGGTAAGGTCTTCGCTTTCTTTTCCTCACGGGTAGCACCGTCCTCGTCTTTCAGGGCATAGGCCGCTGCCACAGCTTCTGGGGGAAAGCCAGCGGCAAGCAGTGTAGCCACTGATTGGTTGGGGCAATCTTCGAGCACATCGTGGAGCCAGCAGACCATGATGATCAGCTCGTCGGTAAAACCGAAACGAACTGCCAGTTTGGCAACAGCAGCAAGGTGAACGCTGTATGGCTTTCTGCCGTACTTCTGATTGCCGTGGGCTTGAATGCACCACAGTGCATACCAAGGAAGTTGCTGGTTATTTTTGTTTGGTGTTTTCATGGGAGTTTCCTTTGGCCGCAACGGTCTCCTGCGGGTGGAGGAGAACATCCCATCTTTATTGATTAGGGAGTTCTCTACGAAAAAATGAAGTTAGTTTGTGTGAACATATCGAGAATTTCTCCAAGTTAGTTCGCAGCTATTGGTTCTTACCAGGGTTCGACAATGGCGTTCGATTCAATGCCCCAGCGCTCAATTTGATTGTGAGCAAAACTGAGTGGTTCAGAACGTGAATTAGACTTTTTATGGCTGCCGACAGATTGGCTTAAAAACTGCGCTATGAATGTGTTTATTGTCTCAACTGTTAGATAAGGAACATTGATTATGGCATCTAGACCAATGCCGCAGGCGAAATCGCAGCGCAGGCTGATTTGCTCATGCACAACGATGCTGCCAGAGTTGGCGATTCTCACTTCTTCAGCTTCAATCCAGTCATAGCGACTTAGACCGTCGAACTGTGCCTCTGCTGTTTCTGGCTCTAAGTCTGATTTCCAGAGGCCTAATTCACTTTCTATATAGGCATGGTCGGAGGGGCTCTTTACCAAGAAAGTAGCAGTCAATCCAGCCGTTCTCACCATGGAGGTGGTTTTGGCTATAGAACAGACCACCAAGCACTGGTTGGGCACGTCTGATTTGATTCTTGATATTAATTTAAGTGAGCTTTCGGCGGCGTCTAGATTGTTCGCCGAAGGGTTTGTGCTGATTGCGATGACGGGCCATTTTACTCTTCTGTTAACTAGTGTGATTGAGTGCCACCAAATCCTTTTGGTGGCACGTTGCTATCAGGCTGTCGTCAGATCGTGTTGCTTCGAGAAGCTAGCTTGTGGCTAGTCTTTGGCCTCTGCGATGAAACGCATTAACGACAACCAGAAGTTGACGAAATCTAGGTAGATGTTCATTGTGAGCATTATTGCGTTGAAGTCGTTGTCTTCAGAACGAGAAAGACGGAAGAAGTCAAAGACAAAGTAGCCAGCAAAAATCACCATACCTGCCAGTGAATAGAGCAAGTTAAATGAATGGCCGAAGCCTGTGAACATACCAATGACGCCGACAATAATTAGTCCTAGTAAGCCGACGAAGAGCCATTTACCCCAGGCGCCAAAATCACGTCCTGAGAAAGCTCCCCAGCAGCCGAGAACAGCCATGATTGCCGCTGTACCCATAAATGAGAATGTGACAGTCTGCCAACCAATGGTGGCAGCGTACATGTTGACGGCAGGGCCAATGGCCAGACCATTAATGAAGGTCCAGATGGCTAGCCCGGCTACACCGAGAGCCGGTGAGGCAGCGGCCATGGCAGCGACACCAAATATGCCGACAATTAGTACGACGAACAGACCGAGTAGAACCCAACCTGATGTAATGCCGAGACCCATATAGGTGCCAATTGAACTGATTACCAGCGAGCCCGATAGCAGCATCATTACTTTTGCCATGAGGCTGTTGCTGTCAGTGGTTTCTTTGGTGGTGCGTGAGGCGTAAGTGTTCATAAATTCTCCGGGGAATTTGTGGATGAGTTGAGTTTTTTGCCTGTTTTGTCTTGCAAATTTTCGTTTTGCATGTGTTCTTGCAGGTGACCTTGCACTTGACCTTTGACATGATGGTAGCCTTTGAGCAAAACTTTGCTCAATTTCGCCACAACATACATGCGAATGACATAGAGCACCACTCCGGTAAAGCCTGCCAGACCAGAGAGTACGAATGAAAGCATATGCAAGGTTTGGAAGTACCAACCAGTAGCCGCGAATATTATCGAGACCAGCAAGCAAACGTAGGTGACGATTGACAGAATTCGCACCGGTGGCAGCTGGTCGATGGCGATTTCGGTGACTGTTTCAGCGGCACCTTCCTCTGCCAGTTCGCCAGCCCACTTCTTCAACTTTTCTTTGAAGGACATAGGTTTAAGATTGAAATTTGGATGAGCTTCTAAGCCGAAGTTTTTGCTGCGGCCAGAAGGTAAATGCCTTTGAGTGTTAGGCTCGGATCGACAATGTCGAACACTTTCTTGCTAGATTTACTGGCAGCCGATATTGCTTCGCTCCAGCCCCCAGTGGCAATTGTTAGCGCTTTCTTGCCAAGTAGTTCTTTGGCAATTGCTTGCCACTCACGAATTAGCCCAATATGGCCAGCAAAGACACCGTTGCGCATGTGTGTTTCTGTGTCATAGCCTAGTTCAAGGGTTTGGCCGTTCATATCGAGCAGGGGCAAAAGGGCTGTCTGCTGATGTAGTGCGGCAAGTGTGAGGCCTAGGCCTGGTGCAATGAAGCCGCCCTCGACATGACCATTGGCTGAAATAGCGAGCATTGTTGTCGCTGTGCCTAGGCCAATTACAACCACTGGTCGGCGGCCTTTGCCGTGAATCTTCCAGGCGGCCACTGCATCGGCTACTCTGTCGGCACCCATAGTTAAGGCCATTCCCGTAAGAAAAGTCTGTTCAGCGGCGCCTATAGTAATAATTTCGTGGTTGCTCAGCAAAGGGCGGAGAGTTTCTTCTGCTGCTGGCACCACTGACGATAGGGCTATGGGAAATGTCTTATCCCGAATTAGCGCTGCCGTGCAATGTGCGATTTCAGCAGTGGGATAGCAGTGTCGGTCTGCGAGAAGACCGTCTACGAAGTAACCATATTTAGTGTTGCTATTGCCGATGTCTATGGCTAGTAACTCTTTCATGATGTTTCCGTTGCTAATGGTGGTTAAGATTGAGGGGTGGAATGATAGGCATTTCGAATATGTCAAAGGCTTGCTGCGCATCTTTTGGGCTGAAGTGTATTGACATACTACGGTTGCCTATACGGATACTGTCGTCTGTAATGTGGTCGACAGGGTGGTGGCGTCCCGCTTGAAATTCAGAGAGTTGGGCCATCAATGTTTCATCGCTGATTGTACAGTTTCTTTTTAGCACAGCGTAGATTGCAGTTTCGCTCTTCTTAACTTTGAGCTTGTCACGTGCTTGTTGCCGAGTGGCTTTGAGCTTGGCAAGTGCAGCTTCTGCTTTGAGTACGGCAGTTTCTCTGCTTAGCAGTTCACTGAAGAGCTCTAGTGCTTGTTGATGCTTGCCGCAGAAAGTTTCGTCTGTTGATATTTTCTCGATAAAGTCGCCGGTGGTGACGTAGTTGAAAATTTCATTCAGTGATGCCATTGAGGGCTCGTTGATGTATAAGACTGCGCCTTCGGCTTGCTCTTTTAAGGCCGTGGCTAGTTCTAATAGTTGCAGCAGCACTTGTCTGAGTGAGTCAATGACAGTCTCGTCGATATTGGCGCGGCGAAAACCAGCTTGCTGATTGTAGCGCCTGCTGATTTGTGATTGCGCCGCATCGCATTGAGCAATGTGAGCACTTAGTTGTTCGGCAATTTCGGAAGAACTGAAGTTTGTTTCTGTTCTGACAGTTTCAATGCCTGCTTGGTTTGAAGTCATACGATTTTCCCATTGATAAGTTGTTAGTAGTTACCAGTGGCACCCTTAATTACTGGGTAGTCTGCTGATCACTTGAATGTTTTCGCCGTCGAAGCCAATATCAATTTGCTCGATGATTTTGCGCGACTTGATGCCGAGCATGTTTTGCCAGCGCCAAATGCTACGAACAGCGACTATCTTTTCACCAGGAGAAATTGCCGCTAGTATTATGGGCTCTCGTCCTTCAATACTGTGAAAAACTTTGGCGTCGCCAACCTGATAGTTGAGATAGTCTCCGCTGCCTCGGCCGACATTTATAAGAACCAGTGCCTTATTCTGATCAGCTGTGTCTTCTGAATGTTCAGGAATCAGGTAGACTCGACCTTCTCTATTTTCGACAGAGGCCCGCTTCAAAATTGAGCTATATCCTGGTTTACCTAGTTCAAAGCATTCAGGTATTTGCTTGACTGAGGCATCAACTAGGGCATTAATACTGTCAGGCCATGGAGCCAAGCGCAGACAAGTGACCATGTACGAGCCCCTGTCTTCAAGGAATAATCCTTGATTTACTGTCGGCAAATTTTCCACATCAACATTGCCATTAAGTAATGGTATTGCTAGTGGTGAGCCTAGTGTTGCTAGAAAACCCCCAGCCAACCACGTTGCCATGTTGGGGTGATGCTTGTTACAAGCTACTCTAAAACATTTCATAGTATCCTCGTTAAAAAGTAGCCGGTGCCAAGATTCCTTTCTCAATTCCTTGGCACTAGCTGGTTAAAGGTTTAAGAACGCCTGATTGTTCCTGGCTGTTCCTCAAAAAAGTCACTTACATTCTTGATGGAAAGCCTTTTCAGCGCTGTGATAGATGTTAGCCAATGATTGCGTTATGCGATTGACCTTTACTGCGGTATCTTCGGGGTCAGTAATCATCGATAAGCAACCGATGAACAAAAAAAATGCCATGATATACAAGAAAGTGTGAAAAATGTCCTTCATAAGTAATTCCTAAAATGAAGGCCCTGAGCAAGATTCCTATTTTTGTTTCCTGACCCAGGGCCGTAAAATTTAACGTCACTATCCAGTGATGACTAGCGATATAGAATTTAAGTTCTATCCAGTTCCTTTGCCTCTTCTTCGCTCGGGGCTACTGTCTCGATGAAATGGATGATTCTGTTAACATCGTTGTCGGTTAAGACAGCCACTTTGTCGCCAGCTTTGACTTGTGATGCATAGGCCAGCGAGGTCGTTAGCATCATTTGATTTTGGCCGTCGTTAAATTGCATGACTTCGCTAAAGTATTTTGCATCTGGCACTGTGCTGTAGATTTCTGTTTCACCAGAGTCCCATTTAATTGTAAATACGAATCTGGTCATACCGTCGATTGTGTAGCTTCCGACCCGTTCAACTGTGCCTTTAAAGTAGGTTTGGCTTGCTCTTAGCTTAATGAGCAGACTGACAGTATCGTTGCGGTTTTGGTCAAAAGACATGTGAATGCCCCTGTATGAAAGTTGCTCTGTGCCGGGGTGGTCCTTCGTCCAGGCACGAGCAGATTAAGTGTGCCACTACTCTTAGTGGGTGGAAAAGTAACTACTTGCTGACTTATTTGCTATCAGCAGGATAGATATTGGTGCGGTTGGCGGCATGCTCAGCCAGTAAGTTGCAAGGCGCAAAGTTTTTACGCCATGACTGACCGGGCTGTTCTGCACCACTAGCAATGTTGCGACTGAGGTCAGAGAAGGTTTTCACACCTAACTGGTCGATATGGCGCAGTGGGCCACCCAGCGAAGCTGTGAAACCGGTGCTAATAACGAATGCCAAGTCAATCAAGAACGGGTCTGAGACCACACCTGCTTCCAGAACACGCATGGCTTCGTTTTCAATGGTGCCAATCAAAAGCTTGACGATTGCTTCTTCGGCCATTGGTGTGCTACCCAGGTTGTGAGCCTCTGCCATGTCGCGGTATGGCGCGCCTAAAACCGGCTTGCGTGTTTTGGCGTCCTTGACAGTTTTGCCATCTTCCCAGGCATAAAAACCATAGCTTCCTTTGCGGCCCAAGAAACCTTGTTCAACCAACTTACCTACCAGGTCGAGAGATGGTAAAGCTAAGCGGTCTCCATGGGCGCTTGAGAGCGTTTTGGCAACGCTGGCTACCACGTCGAGACCAACATAGTCCATAAGCTCTACAGGGCCCATAGGCATGCCGAAGTTCAAGATCGCTTTGTCTATCGCTGCTGGCGCCACACCCATAGCAAGTAGGTGAGCTGTCATAGCCAAGTATGGCCCGAGGATGGCGTTGACAATGAAGCCAGGGTAGTTTTTGCAGGGCAGGGGAATTTTGCCCAGGGCACTAACCAGGCTAATTGCTGTGGCCATTGTTTCTTCTGAAGTTGAAGAGGTGCCTGGAATTTCCACACCAGCCATCTGTGACACTGGGTTGAAGAAGTGCATACCGCTGAAGTTGGCAGGATTTGCTACTCCAGTTTTCAGTACTTCTAGGTCGCGAGCTGAGGTGTTAGAGAACAAGAACCACGGCGTTTCTTTGCTGCGGCTAGCCATAACTTCATCAACTTGCTTGTAAGTAGCAAATTTGATTTCGTCTTTTTCGGGCACGGCTTCGATGATGGCATCGCAGTTGGCCAGGTCGCTATATGAAGTCGAGAAAGTCAGTTTAGCCATTTTGAGATCGGCTTCTAACTTCATGTACTTGCCAGATTTGACGCGGCCTGCCATCAATTTTTCGATATTAGCTTTGGCCTTTGCCAAAAATTCGTCCTTGATATCAATCACCACAACTTTTTCAATTTGCCATGCACAAATTGCTTCAAAGGCAATTTCTGCTCCCATGATGCCCGAACCAATCACTCCAATTTCAGAGACCCGAGCAGGAGTGGCGCCGCTGGCTAATTTCTTAGCTCTGCTGCGGTCAAGGAAAATGCTAACTAGATTGGCCGACTCCTTCGATTGCACCTGCTGAGCAAACAGAGCTGATTCTAGCTCTAGGGCTTTGTCCCGTGGCATTGTCAAAGTGCGCAGCGTAAGAGCGGCCGCTTGTGCTGGTGCGCTGTATCCTTTGGCCCGTTTGCTTATCTGTGCTAAAACTTGCTTGCTAGCAAAGCCATGGGTAGTGGCGCTAACAAAGTGGCGCATGCCTGAGAAGCGGTCAGCTTTGAAGGGTTCAGTAACATCTAACAAGGCCGCCACTGCTCTCTCTGCCCAGCCAGCTTTCTTGGCTTTGCCAATGCGGGGTGCTTTTTTGCTCTTCGCACCGAGGGCAATTGCTTCTGCTCGGGCAAGCAGTTGGTCGGGTGCGACAACTTCATCAACCAAACCGGTTTGCCATGCTTCTTTCGCACTAACGTCGGCGCCTGTGGCAATCATTGTTACTGCTTTGATTGTGTCTATCAAGCGCGGCAATAAGACGCAACCGCCGAACCCTGGAAAGATACCGAGTCTGACTTCTGGCAGTGCAAGCGCTACTGCGGGATTATCTGCTGCCAGACGATGGCTGCACCATAGAGCAAGCTCCAAGCCGCCACCTTTGCAGGCGCCATTGATAGCAGCCACAGAAGGCACGCCAAGGCCACGCAGTTTAGCCAGAATGCGTTTGGCATCCATGGTCACCTGGTAGGTCTTTTCTTCGCCTTGGCTTTGTAGAGCGCGAATTTCGTTAATGTCAGCACCGGCGATGAACACGTCAGGTTTGGCCGAGGCTATCACCAGACCTTTGAGGCTTGGGTCGTTAGCCAGTTGGTCAAGAATGCCATCTAGCTCTTGCAAGACGGCCATCTGTAAGACATTCACTTTCGGTACGTCCAGCCACAAGATCTTTACACCTGAAACTTTGCTTTCGATATGAAAGTATTTGCTGTGGTTGATTGCTGGGGTAGTCATTTTAGGCTCCTAGTTTTTTGTATAAGGTTTGATCAAGACAGCACCGGCCATGCCACCACCGACGCACAGTGAAGCAACGGCATAGTTTCCACCGTTTAGTGCTAGTTCCCAGGCCGCCGCTGCGATGATGCGAGCTCCGGTCATTCCTAGCGGATGGCTGAGGGAAATGCCGCCACCATTTCTGTTGACTTTGTTCGGGTTAATACCGAGGCATTTGATCACCGATAGAACTTGATGACTGAAGGCTTCGTTTAGCTCCCAAGGGTCAATTTCGTCTACTGTCAAGCCGTTGGCGGCTAACAGTTCTCTCACTGCTTCAACCGGGCCAAGACCCATCGAAACGGCATCGCGACCGGTGAAGCAGAAATCGACGATTTCTGCCCGTGGCTCAAGGCCAAGCTTCTCAGCCATTTCTTCGCTACACATGACCAGGGCACAGGCGCCATCTCCCATACCTGAAGCGTTGCCAGCTGTAATTAAGCCGGTTCCAGCTAAGGCGGGTAGTTTGCTCAGTGATTTTAAGTTGGTGACCCGGGGATGCTCGTCGGTATCGAAGACCCCATAGCCAGGTATGACCATGGGGTCAATTTCGTGGGCCAGGCGACCAGAGGCTATTGCCGACAGAGCATTGGCATGAGAGCGAGCGGCGAATTGGTCGGCTTCAGCGCGGCTGACATCGACTAGATTGCCGACAATCTGTGCCGTTTTCATCATGTTTAGCTTGGCTGGATCTTTGGCTAAGTAGGCAGGGCCTAGGCCGCTGTCAGCGAGACCAAAGAAGGGCAGTGGGCCAAAGACTTTGAAGATTTTGCGCAGTGCCTTGGGGGCCTGTTGAGTCAACCATTTGTTGAGCCCGGTGTAGCGCTTAGCACCGTTGACGATTAGCGGCGGTGATGACATTGATTCAACACCGACAGCGATGCCAAGTTCATTGCGGCCGCTGGCGATTTCAGACCAGATCTGAAAGGCGGCGTTCATACCGCTGGCGCACTGCTGATGCACTGTGTAGCAGTTGATGCTTTCAGGCAAGCCAGCGTTTTGTAGCGCTACACGAGCAGTGTTTGGCTCGTAGTAGCTTTGCACCGCATGGCCAAAGACAACCTGATCAATCATGCTGAGGTGCTTGATTTTTGCTTTTCTTACCGCACATTTGAGCACATGGGCGCCCATTTCAGCGGGGCTATGTCGGCGCAAGGCTCCGCCCATTTTGCCAATCGCTGTGCGACTGCTAGCGACCAGAACGACTTTGCGTTTGGTTGAGCTTTCATTGTTACTGTTCTCTGACGACATGATAATTCTCCTGGTGATTAAAGGTAAAAGTTCGTTTGCAAAGAAGTAGCAGGCAATCAATTGCTTATCGCCTGCTACGATGCCGAAGAAAGACCGGTTTATTTGTAAGGCTGTTGAATTTCGCCAGCAGGAACACCATCTAACTGGTGGAACTCTCCGGCCAATACATAGGTCGCTACTTCATCAACAGCTCTTTCGTACTGACTGGCTGTGTGTTTTTCGCCAGCTAGCTTGCAGCGCATTTCTAGGCAGAGCAAGTTCAGAGCAGCAACGGTTGCTTTGTCTCCGCTTGCGGCTGCTGCACGAGAGGCGGCAATAGCGCAGAACATCGTGGTGATGCTTGCCACTGGTTCGTAGATGCTTTCTAGCATAGTCAGCTGCTTGTCACCCAATCTTTCTTGATATTTCAAGACGTTGAAAATGAACTGCTTACGCCATTTGAACCAGGCTTTGTCAGCAAATTTACGGTGGGCTTCGCAGCGGCTATCCAGACCTTCGAAGGCAAATTGCGCACTGGCTTTTGGTGTGGTGCGAATCTGCTTGATGTAGCTGGCTAGCTTGATTGTCGCTGCCAGAATTTTCTTGCGGTTCTTCACTAGCTTACCTGTGTTGGCCAGCAAGTAGCTGCAAGTTTGAGAAAAGTTCTTAGCGTTGAAAACCAGCTTGTTAGGGTCGATACCAGCGTTTTTGAACTCCTGCATCACTGGGCCTAAGTACGGTTCGCCAAAGGCTTTGATTAGCGACTTAACGCAGGCCATGCCCAGCATGTTGTTCGGCCCTTCGTACACTTTTGTTACCTGGTCATCGGCCATGTTGTCGCCAATGGTGTTTCCGTGTAAGGTGAAGCGGCCGCCGATAGTAAACAAACCAAGCTCAGTTGCAACTTGACTCAACCAATTGGTGGCTTGTGTTTTAGTAATCATTGAACTGACATCGCCTTGATAGCCAGCATCAATCAAACTGGATGACCAGTCGACCAAGGCGTCGGCTCCAGCAATGTAGGCTGCTTGCAGCGCTAGGTTGTAGCGGATGTACTGGCGATCTTTTAGCTTGACACCGAAAGTATCACGGTAGTCTACCCACTGTACGCACATGGCCAAAATTCTGCGCATTCTTGCCGCACCAGTGGTGGCAACGGCGAAGCGACCTTCGTCTAAGTCGTGGAAAATGATGGCTAAGCCGTCACCTTCTAGCAAGTTAGCTTTGGGCACACGCAGGCCGTTGAACTTCAGACCCTTGTTGTGGATGTAGCGCAGGGCGTGGATGCCGTAGTTGTTGATAGAGAATACTTCGCTATCTTCTTGAGGCAGGGTTGTGATTAGCACTCTTAGCTTGTTGTCAATCAGCAGTAAGAGTGCAATTTCGTGACCATACCAGGCGTTGGAGATGAACAATTTCTCGCCATAGACGACAATGTCATCACCGTCGACAACGCCGTAGGTACTGGCTTTGGTGATGTTACAACCGACTGATGGTTCAGTGCCACCAAAGCCTGAACGTACATGGCCCGCAGCTAGTGGGCGCAATAAACGCTCTTTTTGCTCAGGGTTGCCTTTCCAAATTAATGGACCGGCTGTGCCGATTAAGCGTTCAATTGAGAGCAAGCCGCCAATGATTTCGGCAACAGTTGCACCCATTTGGGTCATAGTGCGACCGAGGAAGAACTTTGAAGCCCCTGAGCCACCGTATTCTTTTGGAATCGGTAAGCCCCAGTAGCCAGCTTCTGCCAGTTCGGCAATCAGCACCGGGTTGACTTTACCATCGGCGCCAATAACTGTGCCTGCATCTCGGTGTCTTTTTCCGACCTCGATGCTGGCCAGTAATGCAGCAGCAGCTTCGGAGTCGGTTAGTTCAATTTTGTTGGCCTGACAAGCAAACAGACGCAAGTCGACGCTTTGTGCCAGCAGTGCTTGTTGCAGTACTCCTGGTTTAGCGCGACCACTGTCTGCTGCAATTTGAGCCTGGTCGATGGTGACAACGCTGCCAACTTCTTCCTTGTTTTTGCCAGCTTTTTCCATTGAGTCTTTGATTAGGTCGATATCGCCACCTGGGTTGCGATTGTCGGAACTATTGATTGTTGTGTCTTGATTAGACATGATCAGTTTCCTTTAATTTGTGGTTGATAGGCGCACTAAAGAAAGAGCAGAGAGTTGTCTAGACTTAAGACTCTGCCTTTCTTCATCTGTGCGGGTGTAAGACCTACTTGAGGTCTGATATTTTTACTTTGAGCTGCTCATTAAACCATTACTGGTACGGCCGCCATTAGACCAATTGCTGTCATAAACAGGGCAATTGGTAGGCTGGCAATTGCTGCCCAGCGTCCACTTGTGACACTGATTAGTGATGGCATCAGTTTGCTGCTCATCACTAAGGCCGCTGTTGTTGCTATCAGGTTGGTGGCTAATTCATTGATGGCATATTGTCCTGGGCTAGCAATAACGACTTCCAGGCTCAGTGGTATTCCGAGTATGCTCATGGCAAACATTGTGGCAATGCCGAGGCCACAGATCAGCATTATGATGCTGAGTGATGCCATTAATGCTGGTGGCACCATTGAGAGTGAAAACTCGCTGACTGTGACGTTGCCTTTGGTTATTTTGGGAGCAATAAATGTTAGTGATAGCCAGACCAGGCCGATTGTTGCAATTAAAGTAGACATAAAAACCTCCAGCTAAATCTAATGATTAGCCTTGAAGTGGATATAAAACCCGGTGTTAGGTTACGGGGCGGAAACAGTTTCTTATTTTCTGGTGAGCCAGGCGAGTATCGCTGCTGCACCTGTTAGCCAGAGCCAGAAGCTATCTGATATGTAGGCGAACCAGCTGAAAAGTGAGAGCCAGAGCCAAGCACTTGTCATTGGCCAGGCGTAAGATGCGAGCAACACTCTCGCTCCTGCTGCTCTCCAGCCTGCGTTTAAAATCAGGCAGAAAACCACTAGGCCCATGGTGAACATTAGCACCGGCGCTGTGCGAGAAAAGGCGAGCACCACGGCAATCGATGTGCAGGATGCCGCCGCCAAAGTAAGGAAAATATTTTCGTGATTTTTATTGTGTAATTTGAGATTCATGTGAATTCCATATTTGCTAGTCGAGTAGCTTTACTATCTCGGCGGCGACGTCGTATTTGAATAAGACATAGATAGCGCCGATTATGGTTAGAGGGGCTTGAAGGATTAGAAAAAGCAGGCCCAGCAGTGGGTGTGCTTTAAAGGCTCGCCAGAGGCCGATTAGCCAGAGGTAGAAGACGAGCAATAGAATCAGCAAGTAAATGATTGCAATTGAGATAGCCATGGCTGTTCCTCGTTTGTGGCTGTTGCAGCTGTTTAATAAGTTGAGTCGCCTAGTTAGCGTTTTGTCAGGAACCAGTTGATGGTAAAGATACAGAGCCCACCGACTGTGGCAGACTCCCAGCTATCTACTGATAGATATGCAGGAAACCAGGAGGCCATCAGTTGTAGTTGCAGCACCGGAATGAACATCTGCAAGATATAGATGATCACAACACCAAGGCCTAGGGTCGTGACCGCAAACAGGCTTAAAAAGAGACTGAGAAACCAACCGGCTACGGCGAAGAGAAAGCCGCAGATAATGCCTTGAGGAAGAAAGCTGCCATGCATTTCGATACCAGGCACGATAGCCGGAAAGACGAAGCTAAAGAGAATTGCAGAAAGGAGGATGTGGGCGATAAATTTCATATGGTCCAGTGCGGTTGTGGTAGGTTTAAGGGTTGGGTATGGCAAGAACTGAGACAGTGGCACAGACTTTGTTTTCATTGCCCGGTTCTGGGTTCAGTTCCAAGGTCAAGCCGTCTTCAGTGACGAGGTAGCCTCTGTCTGTTAGCTCTGCGGCTAGAGTTTGATTCAGCCTTGGTGGTGACAGTGTTACTGCGCTGCCGTTAGAGTGTTCGCTATTGCCGGTTTTGACGCTTAGGTTGGCGCCGATAGCTTCAGGCTGGTTGCCTGTTAGCGATACATCATTGAAGATATATCCTGCTCTCTTGCCTGAACTCTTGATCAGTTCATGCAGTTCTTCGTTGTCGAAGAAGACGCTTACAGGGGCTGGAAATGTCACTATGCCTGGCGCAGTGAGTGGTGCCGCGGGCCAATTGTTTTCTGTCTGACTTTCTTCGGCAGCAGCCAAGGCAGTTGCTTTAACAACTGTTGCCCCTGCTTCTTTGCTGTTGCTGAAGACCAGGCTATTCAACGCCAGGGGAGAACCTTCATCACTGGCTGCTTGATATATGGCCGTGGTGATAAGTTCTGTGCTCAGAGTAACAGTAGTAGATTTCTTATCGAAAGCATCAGAACTAGCGCCTGGGCGCATGAACATGTAGCCTGTCACTTGGCCTTGCTCGTCACAGTTGATAGTGACACACTCAAATTTGGCTTCGCCATTGCTCCACTTTCTCAGAGATCGGTTGAGTAAGTAAGTGAGATCGTCGCGGCTAAAGTGGTGTTGCGGTTGAGCCATAGTTTCTCCGGGTTCGTATTGAGGTAATTCGGTGATTGCCTTAGTCATCTGAGGTGAAGGCATGAATGCCGAAATAAAAGACTTGCTGAGTGACAACAAAAGCTAGCTGCCACCAGGTAGCGTTATCCATGAAACTTACTGTAGGCCCCGGGATTGCAGCAAAGACGGTAGCGGCTAGCCCGCAGGCAATGGCGATAGCTATAGCCCATACCACTATGTGAATCGTTAGTTCTCCATTGAGTGCACGGTGCGTCAGAGAGAAATAGCTGAGCATAGCAATAGTAAGTACAGCTGCTATTGGCAAGCCAATGTGCTGTGGTAATAGTTGAGACGCTGCCGCTGTAGAAGCGATGCCAGCTAAATATGCAGGAACCACGAGAAATGATTTTTTGATAGTCATGAGTTTTCCTCAGTTTTTCTATGAATAAAGGCAAGAGCAACACCTCTGTATTGGTGCTGCTCTCGCTGCCGGTTTAAGTCGCTGTTAATTTCCGCTTGAGCCGTTTATGCCAGCGAAGATGTCGAGATCGCGCTTGTCGTGCTCAGCTTGCACTTCGATACTGCGTTTCTCTTTGGCGGCGATAGCAGCTTGGCTATGTGCTTCTTCAAGGGCTGCTTGTCCTCTTGCTAAAACTTCAATTGCCTTATTTAGTTGCGTATCTTCGCCAATAAATGGATTGTCAATGAAGGCATCAGACAGCTGTACTTCATAGTCAGGGATAATACCGGCACCAAGTGCGGCACCTCCTGGTAGGAAGCGAAAGGTAGTGATTTTTACAGCTGAGCCAAAGTCGATAGGTTTAAAGGCTTGTCCTACTTCTTTGCCAAAGCTAGGGGTACCAACGACTGTTGCCAGCCCATTAACTTGCAGCATACCGGCCAGTATTTCGGAGGCGCTAGCGCTCATGCCGTTAACTAAAACAACAATGGGCACATCAGGTAGTACGCGAAAGACGCGGGCGGTGCTGCGGCTTTTCACTATATTGCCATTTTCTAGCATCTCTTCTACGTAATGGTCTGCTTCTAGCCTTTGCCGTACCTCTATGCTGCGATCGCCGTCCCGTTGTTGAATGGTGATAGTGGTGCCTTTGGCCATGAGCGTTTGACCCATATCTAGGGCTTCGTTCATCACTCCACCGCCATTGTTTCTGAAGTCAATCACTAGCCCTTTTAGAGCGCAGTCTCTATTGGGGTCGTAAGCTTTGATCACTTCTATCAGTTGCCTAGTATCGTAAGGCAGTGTTTTTCCTGTACAGGCTAGGTAAAGCGCATCGCTGAATTCACCAGCTACAGCATGGGTGAAGTTCATCACTTTGACATGAAGAAAGTCATGGTCCAATAGTTTGGTGCTAACTTGGGGAAAGTGTACAGCTTGGCGAGTTATGGTAATTTCTTTGTCTGTAAAAGTACCATCAGCAGGTCGTTTCACCGAGAGAACTACCTGCGAACCTTCTTCACCGCTACCTTTGATGGCGTCAACTACTTCATTCAAGGTTCTGCCTATGGTAGTTTTGCCATCAACTGCTACAATCTGATCTCCACCTAGTAGGCCTGCTTTTTCTGCCGGAGTATTGGCTGCAGGAGCAGGGTAGACCACGATCGGGGTGCTTTCACTGATCAGGTTTAAGCTTTTCAAGGCTTCTGCTGAAGGGTTTTCTCCCAGTGCTTTTAAGGCGCTCTTCATACCCAAGCGCATCATTGGTGCGCCGATACCGACAAGATTACCTTGGGTTGATTGAAATAGCGCACTGGCTTCTTTGGGTGGCAGAAAGGCCGTGTGCATTTCATGCAAGTCGTTAACCATTCTTTTGATGGCGATGTAAGTGTGCTCTTGATCATCGAGCATAGTTTGGTTGTAACGGTGCTGCCATTTTTCAATGTAAGCACTGCGCTTGGCTGGGTCCATTAAACTCAGATCAGACTTGACCACAACACCAAAGACGCAGTCGTAGAGAACTTTGCCGTTAAATGGTTCTTTGTTTTCACTGTTGCAGGAGATTGGTATTTCACTAGAGACAGCGACTGCTTGCGGCTGTGGCTCGGAGGATTGACTAGATGGCAGGAAAATTCCTACCAGTGCCAGGGTAATCACGACTGACGCAAGGCCAGCTGCGAAGACCGATTTTGAATACGACAGCTTCATAGGTAGCTCCTAAAAATGTTTGTGCCGATGGTGTGCATCAGGAAAGTGAGCGTGGCTATGGGCCAGGGGCTCGTGACTGTGAACATGGGTATGTGGTTCGCCCGGGGGCGTATCGCTAATATGCAGATGAATGTGATTGTGATGCTCGTCATGGCTGTGCTTATGGGCATGAGTTGTAGCTTCGTGCCCATGGCAGTGGCTGTGGCTTTCGCTCAGGTGCAGCCAGAGGCCCAATGCCATCAGTGCTGAGGCGGTAGTGAACGATGGGGTTATCGGTTCATTGACTAGTACGATGGCAATCAGTGCGCCGACGAATGGAGCTAGGGCGAAGTAGGCACCGCTGCGGGCTGTGCCAAGATGGCGCAAAGCAAGCACGAAAAACACCAGGCTTATGCCGTAGCCAAGAAAACCCACCAGAAGAGCAGTGCCTATGTAGATCGGCCCTGGCGTGGTGAGTGCTGCTTCTGTAAATTTCATTGCCAAAGAGACGTTTATCAGGCCAGCAGATAGTCCTTTGATACAGGTAATCTGCGCTGGGTTTGCGTTGGATACTTTTCTGGTCAAATTGTTGTCGATGGCCCAACCTAAGCAAGCTCCGGCTATTAGTAGCGAACCACTGAAGTTGGCTGTCAGGGCAGCGGTTTCGACCTCAGTGGCAGAGAGAATGATGCCCCCTAGAACGATGGCTAACATGCCTAGAAAGATTCTTTTGTCAAAATTTTCATGAAAGACAAACCAGGCAATAAGCGCCGTGAATACCCCTTCCAAATTGAGAAAGAGTGAGGCTGAAGATGCTCTGATTGTTGACAATCCGAGCATCAGCAGGACGGGGGCAATGATGCCACCAAATAAAATGGCACCGGCCAACCACGGTAAGTCTGTTTTTTGCAGAGAGGCTTCACTGTTTTTTTCTTGACCAGTAATCTGGGCTGCAAGCTCTGTCGTCAATAGATAAATACCTAAGCCGATGCCAGAGCCAAGATAGAAGAGTCCAGCCAAAAGGACTGGGCTAATTTCATTCAATAGCCCTTTGGCGAATGGAGTGGTAGTGCCGAATAGGAGGGCTGCAAAAAGAGCACAAACAACTCCTCTTACTGGCATTTTAGTGTTGCCTTGTGGTGCTATGTTCTTCAATTTGAGATACCTTAGTAGCAGTAGTTTTGAGTATTGGCAGCAAAGTGTGAACTTAAGGGACAATAGCCTCTAAAGTAAATGGTGTATTGCGGCAGTTATTGGACTAGACTGTGGCGGTGCAGGCCGGCTGTCAAGTGCAAAGGCGAAAAATGAGACCTTTATGGTCTTTGTGTAACTGTTGACTTAGTGACTACTTGTCTTCGTTAGAGTCTTTTTCGACTAGAGAGTGTTTGTACTGACTTTGCCCAAAAAGACGCTGCTACCGAGAGCGATACCATCCCATATGACAATTGCTATTGCGCCTTCAATACCTAACATTGAGCCAGCTAGTATAGCGGCTGCAATCGTTCCTACAATTGTTGCTCCAGTGGCCCAGGTTTTGCTACGGTTTGAAATGCGTAGATCTCTTAGGCCCAGCCGGTGAGCAATGGCGAGTGCAGCATCGAATACAACAGAGCCGACAATATCTACGTTTTTATGTGTCGCCATATAGCCTGTGCTGCGTTTGAACATCACTTTGTTTTGAGATACTTCATTGAACATTGTATTTACCCCTTTTGGTTAAGGTTGGTTTCGTGTTGAAGCGAAATTGTCTGTGGCATTAGGCAAGAACATCCTTGTTCTTGGCTCAGTAACTAGGTGATTACTTTTAGTTAGTCGCGGTTATTCTTTTTCTGCTTTATCGATCAAGCTGCGCTTGTATTGGCGGTTGCCCATAAAGAAGCTGCCACCGAATGCAAGGCCTGCCCAGAAGACGATGTACATGCCGCCTTGAAGGCCGAGCAGTGTGCCAGCGAAAATAGAGGCAGCAATTACGCCGACAACGGTCCAGGTTTTGGCTTGTTTTGACAAGCTTGGACCTTTAGCTCCAAGCCAGTAACCGATGGCAAAGAAGACGGCGATAACTATGGTGCCGACTGTTTGTACGTTTTGGTGAGCGGCGATATAGCCGTCGGAACCTTCGAACATCAGGTCGTTTGGATCTACTTTGTTGAAAATGGCCATTGTGTTTACCTATTTGGTGATTGTGATTGTTGAGTGTTTCTTGTGGAAACGGATTTGTCTTGTGGCTTCAGGCAAGAGCATCCTTGTTCTCACCTGAATTTTTTTGCTGTTGGTGCTGGTCGCTATTTAAGCTCTGCGAACTGAAAGTCTTTCAAACCGAGGCCACAGCTCTTTCAGCTTTACTTCTACTTGAGAGTCGCTAATATAGACTGGTTCGAACTTGTTCCACAACGCCAGCCATTCAGCCCGAGCAATGGTTTCTTTTTCCATCAGCACTTCAACTAGGGCATGCAAGAACTCTTCTCTTTCAAGCAGAGCACGAATAGCCATGCGACAGCCGGTAGCCAGTTTGCCCAAGATTTCTTGGTCGATTTGGTTGCTAGACTCATTTGACAATCCATAAGCGCCAGAGCCCATACCCATTTGTCTACCCAGGTTGGGGTTCTCTTGGTCTGCACCAACAGAGATGGCTCCAAGTTTTGACATGCCAACTTTTGTCACCATGATTTTGGCGATGTTGTAGGCCTGTTTCAAGTCGTTGCTGTTGCCTGTGGTGGCAGTGCCTAAGAACATGCGTTCGGCAATGGTTGCGCCGACTGCCGAGGCGATTCTACCAAGCAAGGCTTCTTCGGTTTGAACAGGGCTGGCGAGGTCAGGGGTTGCTTGCATATGACCACCAGTGCCAGCTGCACCAACAATTGTCAGACGACGCAGCGGGTTGCCCCATTGGTGAGCCCAATGTTTCTTTGCTGCTAACCAACGTTGATGGCCAGCTTCAGTCACCAAGCCATGACCACCTTCGTGGTAGGCCAGCATTCTTTTGACCGCAGGGTCTTGTCTGCGTGAACTGCTTTTTGATGCCAATGCTTTCATCGTACCTTCGATGATGGCATCTTCTATGTCGGCAGAACTGATTTCAGCAGGGAGCTTTTCGCCTAGTTTCTTGGCGGCAGCTACTCTGCGAAGCATTAAAACAACCGAACGGTTCATCAGCTCAGCAATGTCAGCACCAGAAAAGTTCCAGGTGCTGTTGGCGATGTGATCGAAATCTACATCTTTAGCGAAGTTTTTGCCTTTGCGGTGAACATCCAGAATCAGCTTTCTAGCATGTGTGTCTGGTGCTTCAACTGTGATGTTTTTCGTAAAACGACCAGCACGCAGCAAAGCTTTGTCTAATACGTCGGCTCTGTTAGTTGCGGCAATGACATAGACGCCGGGAATTTTGTCGAAACCGTCCATCTCTACCAATAATTGGTTCAGAGTTTGTTCTCTTTCGTCGTTGCCGCCGCCCATACCCGTGCCACGTTGACGACCGACTGCATCAATTTCGTCAATGAAGATGATGCATGGTGCTAGTTTTCTGGCGTCTTCAAACAAGTCACGTACAGCTTTAGCGCCCATGCCAACGAACATTTCTACAAAGTCAGAGCCCGATATGCTGATAAAGGCAACACCGGCTTCACCAGCTATACAGCGAGCCAAAAGAGTTTTACCGTTACCAGGTTCACCCACCATCAACGCACCTCTAGGCACCACAGCACCATGTTTGGCAAGAGCTGCTGGGTTTTGCAAGAATTCGATGATCTCGACACTTTCTAGCTTCGCTTCGTCATTGCCAGCAAATTTGTCGAGCTTGTCGGTTACTGTGCCCGCGGGGTAGATGCGATGCTTAGGAGTTTTGTTCTTGCCAGAGTTCATCGGGTTGAACCGTTTGAACAGGAAGAGCATCACACCGGCCATAATCAAGTATGGAATCCAGGCTGCGAAGATTGTCCAGACGGCCTCACGCCAGGTACCCGATTTAGCTTTTACGGGAAGTTGATAGGTGCCGTCTATCGGAATATTTTTCTCGTCGGCCAGGGCTTTGATTGTGGGCCATTCTCCTGGGGGAAGACCGGCTGTCATCGGTGTTGTGCCGGTTCTTTCGATGGTGATAACTGGATTGCCCCAGGTGTCTCTGCCGTAGGTGATGCGTTCTACGTCACTACTGTCTTTCTTGATTAGGCTGATAGCGGTGTCGAAGCTTCTGATGCCGTCGCCTCGTTTGGCAAACTGCAAGGGGTCGTATTCGGTAGGACCAGCGCTGAAGAGATTGGTGATAAAGAATATGACCAAAAACACGCCGACCATGATTAACCATTTTGGCATTGTTTTTAGCCAAGCTGGTAATTTGGGGAAGTTAGGCTTTTTCATGAGAATTCCTCGTATGCCATCAGAGCTGCAGTCTTATGCAGCTCTTCAGGCTCATTGGTGAACGGTTGATAAAATGGATAAGATCGATAAATGTATTACTTGTCTTGCTCTGTCATGCTGCGCTTGTAGCTGCGGTTGCCCATGAAGAAGCTTATGCCTAGAGCAATACCGGCCCAGAAGACGATGATGATGCCACCTTGAAGACCTAAGATAGTGCCAGCAAAAATGCAGACCAGAACTATGCCCACGATGGTCCAAGTAATATTTTGCTTGGACAGACTGGGACCTTTGACACCAAGCCAGTAGCCCAGGGCAAATGCCAGAGCTACTACAATGATGCCGACTGTTTGTACATTCTGATGAGCGGCGATGTAGCCTGGGCTGCCTTCGAACATCAGGTCGTTTGGATCTACTTTGTTGAAAAGTGCCATTGTGTTTACCTACTAAGTGATTGATTTCTGTAAAAAGAAACATGTGGATTGTGAGCTAACAGTTGGCGTCCTTGCCTTCTGCTAGCACTTGCGGTGCTGTGATTGCCTATACTTCAACTGCGTCTGAAAGTTCGGCGAAGCGAGGCCAGAATTTTCTCAATTCTTCTTCGATGCGCTCATCGCTAATGACAGCCGGTGTGAATTGATTCCACAGCTCTAGCCATTCGGCACGAGCAATGGTTTCTTCTACTTCCAACTTTTTCACCAAGGCGTGCAAGAATTGCTCTCTTTCTAGCAAAGCGCGAATGGCCATGCGAGAAGCGGTAGCTAGCTTGCGTAAAATTTCTTGGTCAATTTGGTTGCTTGACTCGTCTGACAGGCCGTAAGCACCTGCGCCCATGCCCATTTGACGACCCAGGTTAGGGTTGTCTTCATCGGCGCCAACCGAGATAGTACCTAAGTCAGACATGGCGAACTTGGTTACCATCATTTTGGCATAGTTGTAGGCTTGCTCTAAGTCATTGCTGTTGCCGGTGGTGGCAGTACCAGTAAACAAACGTTCTGATATGGTTGCCCCTACAGCGCAAGCAATTTGACCCAGCAGAGCCTCTTCAGTTTTGAAGTTGATGTTTGAATCGGGAGTGGCTTGCATATGGCCACCGGTACCAGCGGCACCAACAATAGTTAGACGACGCATGGCGTTGCCCCATTGCTCTGCCCAACCTCTACCAGCAGCCAAATAGCGTTGATAACCAACTTCAGTCACCACGCCATGACCACCTTCGTGGTAAGCCAGCATGGTTTTGACTGCAGGGTCTTGCCTGCGTGAGCTGCTTTTTGCTGCCAGAGCTTTCATAGTTCCTTCTATGATGGCATCTTCGACGTCGGCCGAAGTAACTTCTTCAGGCAGCTTCGTGCCTAATTTCTTGGCAGCATTAACGCGACGCAGCATCAAGATCACTGAACGGTTCATCAACTCAGCAATGTCAGCACCAGAAAAGCCGTAGGTACTGTTGGCAATGTGATCGAAATCGACATCTTTGCCGAAATTTTTGCCCTTGCGGTGAATTGCCAGAATCAGTTTTCTAGCGTGTAAGTCAGGAGATTCGACAGTGATGTTTTTAGTCAAGCGTCCCGCACGTAGCAAAGCTTTGTCTAGCACGTCTGCTCTGTTGGTAGCAGCAATGACGAAAACGCCTAGCTTCCTTTCGAAGCCATCAAGTTCCACCAACAATTGGTTCAGAGTTTGCTCTCTTTCATCGTTGCCACCACCCATACCAGTGCCACGTTGTCTGCCCACAGCATCGATTTCATCAATGAAAATGATACATGGCGCGTGCTCAACGGCATCTTTGAACAAGTCGCGAACTGCTTTAGCACCCATACCAACAAACATTTCGACAAAGTCAGAACCCGAAATGGTTATGAAGGTTACGCCAGCTTCACCTGCAATACAGCGAGCCAGCAGGGTTTTACCGTTACCTGGTTCACCCACCATTAGAGCGCCTCTAGGCAAAACACCGCCATGTTCGGCTAATGCTGTTGGATTTTGCAAGTACTCGATAATCTCAACGCTTTCTAGTTTGGCTTCATCGTTGCCTGCGAATTTGTCGAGTTTTTCAGTTATTGTGCCTTTGGGGTAAATGCGGTGTTTGGGCGATTTCTTCTTACTTTGGGCCATGGGGTTTTGAGTCATCATATAGACCCAGACGCCAATGATAATGAACATGCCGCCGTAATTAGCCAGAAATGAGACAAAGCCCCCATTGCCTTCGTCAGGTTTTAATGGTGGTTGATAGGTGCCATCGACTTCGATGTTTTTAGCTTTGGCAGCTTGTTTAATTTCGTCATAGCCTCCTGGAGGTGTTCCTGCCGTAACTGAGGGTTTGCCTTTGAACTCTATGGTAACTACAGGGTTGCCGAAAGTGTCGTTGCCGAAGACCACTGCATTAACAGAGTCGTCGCTTTGAACTGCTTTAAGGGCTTCGTCGTAGGTGGCAACTGAGCTGCCCAGTAGTGGGTTCATTGAAGGCGCTGAAGGACCGGCGATCTGAAAAAGCAGATAAAGTGCAGCAACGCCGACGAATCCGATGAGCCAGTTTGTAGGCGAGTTCGGATCTTTGTTTGGTTCTTTGTTTGGATCTTGATTCTCGTTCATGTTGGTATCCTCTAAGGCCCTCCAGAGCTGGCAAATGCTCGGCTTGGAAGGCTGGAAAAGCGCAAAATGGAACGCGCCAATGTCTCTAGAGACAGTGACGCGTTGTGGGGCCATCATTCTCAACTTGTCTATGTCAGAAACAGCCACACCTAGGTGCAGCTGTTAATGGGGATAGAGGGTGAATTTCAGTGGATTTGAAATGAAGATGACTTCTTTAAGAAAAGATGAAGAGGTGAATGGCTAGTTCTCACCATATAGAGGCCTCGGGCCCAGACGCAATGCCATCTTGCTCGAAATGGTTAGTTTCTTCTGGCTCAGATGGCGCGGACGAAACGCTTCTACTTGCTCTTCATGAGTCACTTGGTTTGAGCGTGATCAACTCGTTGGTGAGTGTTGCCAGCCGATGTTAGCTAAGGCAGGCCACTTTGGAAAATACCAGCGGGTCACTTTTAGCTATGAGCAGGTTAGCGACTCGGCACAGGGTTACTTATTACCCTTCTTTTCTCTTTCTTCTCTCGCTTCCTTTTCTTCTCTCTCTTGTTTGATTTTGGCGGCCTCGGCCTGATTTTTTTCGTGCCGTCTGATCCAATCGTCTTCTAGTGATTGGCCACGTGCGATCAGATTGTTGACTCCAGGAGAAGTAGGCATGTGGTGTACTGCGTCGTGCCTAGCCTTGAGCTTTTCTAGTTCGGCAGTTGAATCTGTCGATGACTCGTTGGTTGAAGGGTCGCTTTCGGGTGGCAATTGATCTTCTTTCTTGCTCATTAGTTACCTTCTAGTTATGGGGGCTTGTGTTTAGGCTTTTTCTGCTGGTGTGCTGTGGGAGCACTGCATGGTTTGACCGGGAGCGAAGCGACAGAATGCTGGTGGAGTTAGGGCTAGTTCACTTGGAGCAGCCATGCCTAGGGAAACGCACAGTTGAATTGCCTGTTCTACGCTCATGTCTGAGTCGCTTACAGCTTCAGCTGGAAAGGCTACCACGAGCCCGCTGATTGGGTTGGGTGGAGTGGGAATGAAGACCAGAACGTATTGGGCTCCATTGGTTGTGTTAGTAATTTCATTGGTGACAAAGGCAATAGTTAATCCACCTCCCGCTACAAAAGGAACGAATACGACTCGTTTGAATTTGCTTGTACTGTCAGAACTGCCAACCATATCGATGATTTTTCGCAGTGAGCCATAAACTTTTCCCAGGCCTTGAATCTTGAGAATTTTCTGTTCAAGCCATTTGAAGACACTGTTGCCGATGCTCCAAGAGACGATTGAGCCCAACGAATAGAACAGCAATGCTACCAATATTAAACTAAAAACTGGATTGTGCGAAATACCGGCGGCATCAGGGTTGATGGAACCCCAGATGATAGCAACCAGGCTTCCCAGCCAGCCATCAGCGATTCCGAGGGCCAGCTTGAAGCCATAAATTAGTGCTGCGAAGGGGAAGAAAATCATGGCGCCACGGATCATTCTTTGCTTGAAGTGGCTCGAAAAGTTGAATTTTGGTGTTTCCATTTTGATACTTCTCTCAATGTCGATGTAAAAGGACCGTCTGCCCGGCAGAGCCAAGCAGAACGGTGATTTGTGCTGTTAACCTAAGCTAGTCAGCCAATTGGCCTATGAGCCAATCAGCCTAGTAGCGCACGCTCAAGTAATTCAGCCTGTTGACTGACGTGCAAGCCGTGGTAACCGACAGCGGGTGAGGCTGCTGCAGGGCGACCGGCGTAACGTAGGCGCATGGGCCAGGGGGCATCTAACTCTTCCAGCAAGGTGCTCAGGGGCTCAAGCAAATAGCTCCAGTAGCCTTGATTCTTCGGTTCGTCTTGGGCCCAAACCAGGGTAGTAGCGTTACGGTACAGGGCAAGCTCTGCCTTGATCGCTTGCTCAGGTAAGGGGTAAAGCTCTTCAACGCGGATGATGGCAACGTCGGTGATATGACGCTTTGCTGCTTCTGCCACCAGGTCGAAGTAGATCTTGCCACAGCAGGCAATGACACGCTTAACCTGCTGACGAGAATCTTCTGTCTGCTTATTGTCGCCAATTACAGTTTGGAATTCGCCAGTGGCTAAGTCATCGAGGCTAGAAACCGATGCGGCGTTGCGCAGCAGGCTCTTTGGCGTCATCACTATCAGCGGTTTTCTCACAGTCCGAAGCATTTGCCGTCTAAGCAGATGAAACATTTGAGCGGGAGTGCTGGGGACAACTACTTGAACGTTGTTATCAGCACAGAGCTGTAAATATCTTTCTGGCCTAGCTGAGGAGTGTTCTGGGCCCTGTCCTTCGTAGCCGTGGGGTAGGAACATGGTTAGTCCACACAACCGCCCCCATTTGACCTCTCCTGATGTTATGAATTGGTCAATTACTACTTGGGCCCCGTTGGCGAAGTCGCCAAATTGTGCCTCCCATATCACTAAAGTGTCTGGGTCGGTAGTAGCATAACCATATTCAAAGGCAAGAACAGCTTCTTCTGATAAGGGTGAGTCAATTACTACAAACTTTCCTTGGTCAGGGCTCAGTTGGGTCAGAGGTATGAAACAGCCGTCGTCCCAGTGTTCGCGGTCTTGGTCATGAAAGACTGCCAGCCTTTGAAAGAAAGTACCGCGCTTGCAGTCTTCGCCTGAAACGCGCACTGAGAACTTTTTCTTATCTCTCTGGCTATCGGCAGTAAGCAAAGTAGCATAGGCAAGGTTTTCGGCCATAGCCCAATCAATTGGCAGTTCTCCGGTGCTCATCAGCTTGCGATTGTTCAAGACCTTTTGCATTGAGGTTATCAGTCTGAAGTTTTCTGGCTTAGAACAGGATAGTGTTAAACCCAATTTCGTCAGAGCTTCTTTATCTACAGCAGTAACAACCTCCTCAGCTAGTTGGCCATGGGCAAAACGCGTCCAGTCAACCATGCCTTTGTTTTTGTCAATTACTTCTTTGACCACCGATGTGCCAGCTTGTAGCAAGGCGACATAGTCATCTACCATTTTCTCGCTTTCTTCTGATGATACCAGCCCTTCAGCAATCAGCTTTTGAGCATACAAAGCTCTCGTGCCTGGGTGCTTGTCGATGGCCCGATACATCAGTGGTTGTGTTACCTTAGGCTCGTCTGCTTCGTTGTGCCCACGGCGTCTAAAGCAGACCAAGTCTATGACCACATCTTCGCCAAAGGCCATGCGATATTCTAGTGCCAGTTTAACGGCATAGAGTACAGCTTCTGGGTCGTCGGCGTTGACATGAAAGACTGGTGCTTCGACCATCTTTGCTAGATCGGTGCAGTAAAACGTTGATCTGGCATCGCGGATGTCTGAAGTGGTAAAGCCGATTTGGTTGTTGATGACGATGTGCACAGTCCCGTGTATGCCATAGTGGCGAGTGCGTGACAGCTCAAAGGTTTCCATGTTGACGCCTTGACCAGCAAAGGCAGCGTCACCGTGTACTAGCACAGCCAGCGCACTGTTTGTGGAATCGCCGCGTTCTTGTCTTGCTCTAACTGAGCCCACCACCACTGGGTTGATGATTTCTAAATGGGAAGGGTTGAAAGCTAGGGCTACATGTATAGCACCGTTAGTAGTATCAATATTAGAACTGAAGCCTTTGTGATACTTGACGTCACCGGCTGGTAGCGTGCCTTCGGGGGGAGTTGCTCCTTCGAATTCACCATAGAGTTCACTCGGTAGCTTGCCCAATAAGTTGACTAGAACATTGAGCCTACCGCGGTGGGCCATACCCATCACCAACTCTTTCACACCTTGACCAGCTGCTTGGTTGATCAGAAAGTCCAGAGCAGCAATAAAAGTTTCTCCACCTTCCAAACTAAAGCGTTTTTGACCGACATATCTGGTATGCAGGTAACGTTCTAGGTTTTCAGCAGCAGTGAGCTTCTCTAAGATGCGGGTTTTTATCCCTAGGCCGAGGTTATTTCTGGCAGGCAGATCTTCAAATCGTTTTTGCAACCAGAGCTTTTGTTCTTGGCTTGAGATGTGCATGTATTCTAAGCCCAGTGTGCCGCAATAGATCTGCTCTAATGTGCTAACAATCTCTTTCAGGCTGGCTTTGCCTATGATTGGCAAGTTGCCGGGCAGAAATGTTGACTGGCTCAATTCGGCTTCAGTGCCCGCTAAATTGTAGGAAGCCAAATCAAGACATTTCAGTTGATTGTTTTGCTTGCGGCCCAAGGGGTCGATCTTAGCTTGGCGCACACCACTGATGCGATAGCCTTCGATTAGTTGCAGTACGGCCAACTGTTTGAGCATCCCTTCGATGGTATCATCGTTTTGCTGCCGCCCTGTTTTGTCAACTAGATCGCCGTCAACAAACTCTAAAGTGGCCAGACTGTTAAAAAATTGCTGCCACTCTATGGTGACAGATTGAGGGTTGGCGAGAAACTGTTGATACTGTTCCTCTAGGTAGGGAGCGTTATGCCCGTGAAGGCCGGAGGTTTCCCTGAACTTCTCCATAGAAACTTTTTTCATGATAAATACCTATAGATGTTGATTTTAGATTGAGATTTAGTGCTTGAAGGCAAAGCGACTGACCCAGGCGATAGCCAAGGTGGAGACGACAAAGACCATGTGCACCACGACCAGTTTCGTCAAATATTCGATGCTTTCGCCTTGGGCGTTGATGAATGCGTGTAGCAAGTGAATGGTAGAAACGCCTAGTATCGACATGCTCATTTTTACTTTGAGTGCGCCAGGGTCAATGTGTCCAAGCCACTTTAACTTTGGTAGTTCTGACGGTGTTTCCGCCGCTTGGTCATCGTCATAGTCGCTGCCACTTATAAACAGTACATAGCCGCCAATCATCACCATCACAATTAAGTGACTAATCATGATGATGTCGAGCAGTTGCAGCACCGCTATGAGCATGTCAGTTTCAGACATGGCAAAGGAATGCCAGACTAACTCAAATGTTTCTACTGAAAAGCGAATAGCGTATACAAGTAAGGTGACGATTAGGCCCAGATACATTGGTATTAGCAACAATCGGCCGCCAAAGATGATTTTCTCGAACTGTTTGTTCATGCGATTTCCTTGTTTTAAGGCGAGAGGTTGCTGACTTGCCTGCTCTTTTTGAGTAAGCAAGCCAGCGATCGTTTTGAACAGAGTTCGACTAAAAGAAAGAACTCCAAGTGCTCGTGTTGTTAGGAGTTTGAAGGTTGGTCGGGTTTATAGACAGCCTTGCACCATACGCCTAGGGCGACATATGACGAGAGCATTATGGGCACGCCGAAAGGCCAGGGGCTGATATAAGATTGCAACATAATGAGCAAGATGTTGATGACAAAGCAAACTGCTATGCCATATTTTCTGTGCTCAATCGCTACCAATTTGGATACGCCAAAGTAACCAATGGCAAGCATCAGTGCTTGTAAAACGAGTTGGGTGGTCATAATTATTCCTTGCTAAATTGAATGGATAAGTAGAGCGGGTCTATTCTTCGCCTTGGAGCAGGCCAGATTTTTGGCTGGCTAGAATAGCGTTGTCGCGCTCTTTGTGAGCAGCACTGGCGCTTGCTGCCAGGTTTTCTTTGTGGCTAGTAACAGCCGCACTGCGAGCTTCAGCTAAGGCGTCTTTGCCCATGGCCAAAACTTCTTGAGCTTTGTTCAGCACTAAGTCTGGTGCGCTTAGTGGGTCGTTGAGATAGGCTGTGCTTTGGCTTGCTTCAAAGTCTGGCAAAACTGCTACGCCAAGGTCAGAGCCAGCCGGTAAGAAGCGGAAAGTAGTAATTTTCACGCCGGTACCGAAATCGAGCGGGTTAACTGATTGGCCAACTTCTTTGCCATAGCTAGGTGTGCCAACGATGGCAGCCAGACCATTTTTCTGCAAACTAGCAGACATGAGTTCGGCAGCACTAGCACTATTTTCGTTGATCATCACCACCACTGGGATATTGTCAGGTAACACTCTCCAGAAGCGTGGGTGGGTAAATACTTTTTCTGATTTACCGTTCACGATTTTTTCACGGCGAAATTCACCGGCGCTTACCGACTCTTTGATGTGGATGATTTGATCGCCTTCTCGTGACAGATACGACACCAGAGTGCCTTCTTTCATTACCGCTTGCAGCATCTCAACCACCTGGTCTAAGCGACCTCCTGGGTTGTTTTGCAGGTCGATGGCTAAGCCTTTCAGCTGGCAGTCTTGCTCAGGCTTATACGTGTTTACTATTGCTGCCACAGCTGCTTTCCCTTCGGGTAATGGCTTGCCGGTGCAGGCCTCATACAGAGCTTCTGTGAATTCTCTGGAGACAGAATTGCCAAACATACCGACCTTTATGCTGGCGAAGCCATTGTCGATTTTTTGCCAGGTCGCTTCTTTTGTGTGCACCTGAGCCCGGGTAATGTTGAAAGTTAGTGGTTCGAAGCCAGCGCTAGTTGGGCGCAGAACTTTGATGGTCACTGTTGTGCCAGCAGGTCCACGAATGTCAGCTACTATTTCGTTGACAGTGCGTCCGCTGCTCTGTTTACCGTTTACTTCTGCAATGCGATCACCAGCGGCAATTCCAGCTGCTTCTGCTGGGCTGCCTGGGTTGGGTCTAGGAAAGAACATCAAGGGAGTATCATCGCTTATTTGGGCCAGCGCTACAGTGTCTTGCGAGTGTACAGCGCTCAGAGCTTCGGCTTTGTTGGCCATATTTAAGAGGGTTACTGGTGCACCAATGCCTGCCAAGCTTGAATCGAATGCTTGTGCTAGATTGGCGAATTGCTTGGCTGTGAAGAAATTGGTATGCATTTCATTCAGGTCAGCAAGCATTTCTCGAATAGCTTTTTCTGTTCTTTCTTGGCTATCTAGAGCCGATCCTTCGTCAAATTTGTGCTGCCATTTTTGGGAAAATGTCGCACGTTTTTCTCGGTCAATGATAGAAAGATCAGTTTTTAGTACCATGTCAAAGGCGCAGGCGTAGAGCGTTTTACCATTGAATAGGCCAGTATTCTCAGGGTTGCAGGCGGCGCTGACATAGGGGGCCATGAGATCGTCTTTGTCTTCAGCGACTTCGCCGTAAACAGTGTAGTTGGTCTCTATAAATGTCTTCAGGTCTTTTTCGCTTTTGGCCGCACTAGGAGCTATTTGCAAGCTGTTGTTGGCGTAGATATAGACCGGGTAAGACACCGTGGTAGTTTCATTGCTAGTTTTGTCTTTCGCGACTACCGCTTGTTCCGAGACAAGTTTTTGTACTAGTCCTGCGTTCTTTGATGTGTCCGCTTGATAGAACTCAATATCGGGGTACTGCTTGGCCAGGCTTTCTAAGAAGGCCCGTTCAGTCTGACATTGCTCTGGGATGCAGACCTGGATAAAACTGTTGCCGCTAGCGTTGAAATCTGCCCGGTGTAAGTCTTCTTGGGTGATTTCACCCACTAGTGGTTTCGGCGATAGAGAAGCTTTACTGCCGTCCGTTGGCATAATTGCTTCTCTCACCCCAGGAACACGAATGCCCAGGTTTTGAGCTTGCGTTGTGCCGGCACTAGAGTGATTGTGACCGCTAGTGTCACTGTTCATATTGCCAGTCAATCCACCAATTAAAATTACTATTGGCAAAACCGAGTTGGTCACCACATGCAGTAGCACAGGTGTCCAAATTGTTCTTGTCACTAAATAAAGCGCTCCGGCCACTAGTCCGAAGAAGAACTCGCTAAGAAATGCATCTAAGTTCAAGTGGGCCAGGGCAAAGAGGGCTGCAGCAATGAGAATTGCTATTGAGCTGCCGCAGACTGATAAGAACTTGTGAACAGCTCGGCCAAATGTGCTTGAGCTGTTGCTTAGTTCTTCCGCCTGGGTGGCAAAGCTGGTGCGCCATAGGTTGAAGATAACCCCACGAAATACCATCTCTTCCATGAAGGCCGCTAGCAATGCCACAAGCACTGCGGTCATGAGAAAATTGGGCATGGACATGTGCGCCAGCACCTGTTCAATGCCTTGCGGCCCTGATGGTGCGCCGACATTTGATGATACAGCGGCTTCGGTGCCGGTTGGCCCAATGTGGATGAAAGCATCGGTAGCGTAGTCAAAGAGATAGGTCAGGGCAAAGCCGCCGATGGCCCACATCGCAATCTTCTTGAAGGTCATGCCCACAAGGCGATAGTTGAAGCCCAGTACCTTAGGGAAATTGGGCAGGTTGCTATCTAAGTGAAAGAAAGGATGCAGTTTTTGCGACCAGGTGGTGACAAAAGCAGTTCGGCCAGTGAAGTAGAGGTAACTCAGTACAAGCGGTGTGCCGGTAGTACCAAGGGTAAACAATACTTCGCTCACCGATGGCATAAATGGCTTGAGTGCCTCCACGTGCCCCAGTGAATAGATCAATAAAAAGGCTACAGCGGAGCCGAGTAAGCTCGCTAATATTAGTGCAAGAGTTGCACTAGTGGCCCAGCGGAAGATAGCTAAACCGCTTGCAGCGGTTGAGTTAGTCGAATCAATTTTCATATTCGTTCCTATATTTAATAACTAGTCTTTAGTAACTAGTGAAAAGTGGGGCTTTCGCCTATGGGGGCGAAAGAGTAGTTAATCAACTGTCTGTGCAATTCGCTTTCTAATTCGTGAAAGTCGTCGGCAAGGTCTTCACCGGCCGCTTCTAGAGCGTCGTCAAGAAGTTGCTCGGCAGCCTGTAGGTCGTTGACTTCAAGTAGGTTGTACGCTTGCAGGTAAGCCACTGTTGCGGTGGCAAGAGCGCTGATTGCTGGTAGTGATGTTCTTACCGATGCAAGAATGTCGGGAATGCCGGGCTCGTTTAAGGCTTCTAGCTCGGCGATGATTTCGTTGACGCGTGGATGCATCTGCCCCGAGAGCATGTCTATGTCTTCAACAGCGATATCGAGTTCTTCTAGCAAGGCTGTTGCCATTGGTGAGAATTCAGGTTCAAGCAGATCTTGTACTTCTTGTTCTGCTGAGCTGCCGCGGCATTGAGTCAATGCTTCGAAAAGTTGTGTGATGGCGAGTTTGTAGCCTTGCATTGTTGTCATGTTTGATGCTGTCATAGGTAGTTTGGCCAATGTTTGTTGATGGTTGATGTTTGTAAGTGGCAAATTCTGAATTGATTTACCAGCTGATTTGCAAGAAGCAAACTTCGACCATGCCTCTGCGGATAAAACGTGGATTTAGTTCTGCTTCTTTAAATACGTCATAAAGCACTCGTGGTTGCCCTTTGATGTTTTCAACGGGGATTACACTGTCGCTTTCAGGTGATAGTGGCGCCACGCACGCATACTGGTCCTTATCTCTAAATGACAATTCCAAGACCTCCATGGATCTAGCTGCATCTTTTGTTGCCGCTATTTTGGTCATTGTTTTGTCGAACAGTTGAATTGCATCTTTGCGCGCAGAAAGTTCTTTTAGGGCGCCCATATTCCAGATTTTGTTGCCGTCGCCAAGAAACTTTTCTGCTTGTTCAGAAACGGGTTTTTCTTCACTGTCCAGCTCTTCTACGTGGTTAAGAAGGGCCTGAATCTCGTCCATCTTTTCTGTTAGGGTTGTGCGCAAGTAGATAACTAAAGCGCCTCGTGCTTTCTTAATGGCTTTTTGATTTAACATTTTTGTTTCCTTTTTATTATGGTTGAGTTGAAAAGGTTGCTACTTCCGCTGTCTAGCGCTTCGTCAACGCTAGTTGCTTCAAAGTCGTAGAACATGTCGAGCTGAAAGTAGTTTGTGTTTGTCGGTTTTGCTTCTTCGCCTGGAGTAGCAAGAGCCTCTGTCAGTGAGCCAATGCGGTTGATGATCGCTGCATAGTGACTGAGGTCAGCAAATTGGCCGATCAATATGGTGGCGCCATGAAACACTGAGGTGAAAGCCATTACAGCTTGGGTGATAGTGCCAAAGGGAATGTTATCGTTAAAGTAGAGGTGATAGATAACCAATGGTGGAATTAGTGGTACCAGGTGATTGAAGACTCCAGTAAATAACTGAAGATTTTTGTGTACGATTGTCATGTCTAGTAAGTTCGATATTACTGCAGTGAGAGCAAGCTCTGCTTCAGTAACAGTCGTGGCACTGCTAGCATTGTTAGTGACGAGCTGATCGCGGGCGCTAGCCAATTTGGCCCTGAGGTCGGCCTCTGTTTTCATTTGGCGATCACTAATACTAATTAGTGTTTTGCCAATCTGTGAAACAATTACCAGGCCTAGAGTTGAGTAGACGATAACAATGAATGAGAGTGATGGTGAAATTTTCCACAGCACTATCATAAATGTGCAGACGGTGACGAAGGCATCCAAAATCGATATGGCTAAGCGTATTGACGAACCGCAAAATGAGTCTACATCTTGGGTCATGCGCTGCTCAGGATTGTCAATTTCGTGTGATTTCTCAACTCGTAGACCAGCGCCTTCTGCGAAATATTTGTGAATTAAGCTCCTTGAAAGCCAGTCGCGCCAATAAAGTGCTAGGCGTGTTCTTAAGAGGTTGTAGTAAGTTTCAACTGGTACGGTGACTAAGATGGCGAGAATGGATAAGAGCAGGTAGAGACCGAAATCAAACCAACTTTTCTGTTCCATGGCCGTCATGAAGTGACCGGAGGTAATATTGATGCAAACTGCTACACCAGCTTTAGCAGCCATTAGTGTGAGGATTATTCCGAGATTGGTAAAACCAACCGAGCTTTTATCCGATACCCAAAAAGGCTTACCTATTTTTGCTAGCCTTTTCCAAGGCATCGCTGTGAGGATGTTGTTCATGGCAGATCTCCACTAGTTAAGTTCAAAAAATATGAGTTAATTGATCGCAAGGAAATTAAGCCAAAAGCAAGCCATAGGTAAGCTGATGCTTAGTGGTGGCGGTTTCTGTTATTGCCAGGCTAGGGTAGTGACCGACTCTTTTGTCAGAGTGATTTCCGCTACACTTTTTCCTTCCTCGATACTAATTGTTTTCTCTGGGCCTAGATTAGTCAGCACTAGCACTCTCTCTCCGGAGGGATTGAGGAATGCTACGTGTGTAATCTCTTGAGTTGTTTTCAAGGCCGTAGAATCAATTCGTTTTGCACCGCGCTCAATGAACTTAGAGAAGTGTGCAAGAGCGTAATATTGACCGCTGCGAGTTACTTCTTTGGTTATTGAGTTAATGGTTACTAGGCCGCCACAAGGGAATGGCCCGATATTGGGGCGACCGGTTTGATCAAGCGCGAGGTTCCATACTGTAATGCCGCGGCACCAGTTAGAAAGATTTGAAGTAAATGTTCTTGCCCACTTGATGTAATCGCTCTGGTAGTTGGGGTCTGTATAGTCAGGGCCGCCTTCTGTCCAGTAGTGACTGACCTGTGGGTGGGCTTCATGCACTGTGCCAATGCGCCATGCGTCGCCGACATAACCATGCCAGGCAATGGCCGAGGCGTATTTGGCTAGGGCAGGAGTTTCCAGCGATGCCACCGCTCTACCCCAGAGGTTGTAGTTGTGGTCGATAATCCAAATTTGTGTCTCCAGGCCTTGCTTTTCAAAGAGCGGTCCTAGATGGTAACTAACGAAGTCGACTTCGTACTCTTGGGGCCACAGACAAGCTGGCATTTTGCCGTCTTGATCTGTGTCTACCTCGTTTTGTACCGTGATGGCATGAATGTTGATGCCCTCAGCTTTGTAGCTTTCAATAAATTTGACAAAATAATTGGCATAGCTGCCAAAGTTCTTGCGTTGAAAGCTGCCACCAAGCATTGAGCCGTTAGATTTCATCCAGCCTGGCGGGCTCCAGGGTGAGCCGTAGAAAAGCATCTCAGCGTTAAGTGCCAGCGCTTGACGCAGATAAGGCAGAATATATTTCTGGTCGTGTGCGATAGAAAAGCGCTTTAGCTCGGGGTCTGGCTCGCCTTCATCATAGCTGTAGAGATGGGTAGCATAATCACTTGAGCCAATGCAGACTCGACAAAAATTTAGGCCTAGGCCTCCTTGCGAAGCTGGGCTAAAGAGATCGCTAAACAACTCAGCTCTAGCATCTTCTGAGAGCAGGTCAAAGTTGTAGCAAGCTGCATCGGTAAAAGCACCGCCAAAGCCAACAATTTCTTGAAAGCTTGTTTCTGGATGAACGCTGATGACCTCGTCGGTGTTGGCTCCAGAAAAGCGCCAATAAACATCGACTGATTGCTGTTCTAAGCGTTGGTCTGGGCGCTGTTCTGAATTTGTTTGCATCAGGCGCATGGGACCGTAGTGCAGCAGAATTGGTTTTGGATTGCTAGAATTTCGATTAGATTTTCTCTTCAGCCAGTGACTAGCGCGCGAGAGCATGAAGCCCAGCACTAGGCCAATGACAATGAAAAACTTAGTAATACTTGTGTGCATGGCGAGTGCCTCAGTATTGAATGAAAAAGGCCATACAAGCTGGCGGCAAGAATCTTGACGCCAACTTGTACGGGTTAGAGTTTACTGCTTAGAGTTTGGTGCCACCATTGGTAGATGTATGGGTTGCACAGAGATGCCGTGCTCTAATTTGTCTATCAGAGTGAACAGTGCTGCGTGATCGCCCACTTCATAAGATTTCAAAGTTTGACCGTCAATAACCACTGAGTGAACATAGGGGTGCTTTGTACCAGCTGTTGAAACAACGGCAACAACGTAGTAAATATGTCCGTTAGTGATTAGAGGACGCGGTTCTACTTTTTCGAATTGTGACCAGTCGGCATTCCAGTTGCCTTGCATCACTTGGATAATGGCTTGTCTAGGACCATTAAGAGCAATGTCAGGCACTATGTATTGTTTGCAATAACCGGAAGCGGCATCAAAGAAAAGAATTTTTGCGAGCTTGGCACTATCGTCACCTTTGGGTTCTAAGGTGATTACTTCTTGCCAGCCAAAGTTGCTGTCGTAGACTTCGATGTAGGGTGCCTTGTTGAAATGCGGTTTGCCTGTGGCATCAGGTTCGCTGACACGCAGCTCATCCTCTTTTGTTATCATGCGCCCTTTCATGCCGCCATTCCATTTAGCATAAATCTCAGCATATAGCCTAGCTAGCTTAGTGGGATAAAACGGCATGTTGGGATATTTTGCTTTAGCCGTAGCTGGGCTCATATCGTTTACTATGCCAAAGCGATTGACACTCATTACTCCAGCTAACTCGGGCAGCATGACTCCTGTTAACGTTGGTCGGTAAGAGATGTAAGGAATGAGCATCACCAATGGGCTGTTATCTGTTTCGCGCCAGTAGAGTGCTTCTTGCTGTTCGCTGAAAGGATTATGCACCGCGAATGCTGCTTGCACTACCCAGCTTTTGGGACCGGCTAAGAAGAAGCCGTCATTGCCGTCGGCAATTTTTCCTTTCATGTTGACGTGGGTGGGGTCTACTGTAGCGACGTTTATGACTGTGTCACCAAGAAAGTTGTACCAAATGCCATCAGCTGCCCCTTTCAGGTGAATTGCTCCTTCCCAGCATTGGTTTCCCTGTGAATCGCAAGGCGCCATGTGTGGTTCAGAGACATAGGTTCTGGTGTCGTCATTGAGGTTTTGCAGATATCCTAGTGCTGTAGCTTGAGGCAGCATGCGGAAGTTCTTCTTATCGGCATTGGGCAGTGTTCTGATTACTTCAGGATCTAGCACTTCTGCCATGGTCCATTCTGTGACATCTTGATTGCTCGAATCTAGCCATGAGAACGCTGCAATAAATAGAGCAATGCCCCAGACAGTGAGATGAGCAGTGGCTTTTGTTTTGTTGCCCCAATCGCTGACTTTTCCCTGTAGTAAAAAGGCGCAGCTGAGAATAATGGCTGCAGTTGCAGGGCCCCACTGCATCACATATTGCCAGGCTGTGATTGTATAGACATGGACAAACGGCAGGGCGTAGATTGCGATAGCCGCATAGAGGCCTGTATAGGCAGCAGCTGCGGTTATACCAGCGAAGAAGCCCCATTTTTTTGTGCAGTAGACAAAGGTGGCAATCACTGCAATCCATCCTAGACCAGGCTGGAATAGTGGCAGAGTTATGACAAATGATAGAAACAGAAAGCGTGCGATAATTCGCGCATAACCCGCTCGGACTGATGGTTCTGTGAGATTATTTAAGTTCATAGGTAAACCTATTGGGTGAATGTTGATTCGAAGTAGTCGACCTCTAAACCGTGGTTCAAAGGCCGACTGCTTGCTTTTAGTTAGCTGTTTCAGCTCAATCTATCGGATGGGGAAGTCAAACTTGACTTTATCCCCGGTTACGATGGTGCCAATTAAGGTGCATTCGACTGTTTTTATTTCAATAGTGCCAACAAGAGATTCGTTGGTACTGTTTACCGTGAGACAATGTGGTCCGCGCTTGATGACGGTTAGAGCTCCTTGCACAATAAACTCGACATCTTGTTGCTTCTCAGCTGGTGACAAGTGACTTAGGTCGATAGTCAGCGTACTTAGTGCTTGTGTTGCGGGACTTGGCGGAACCGTCACTTGAAAGAGAATGGGCTGAATTGGCTGAGCAGATGCTCGCGCTTCAAAGCCGTTAGCAGCCGAACCGCTGGAGTCGCGGTGGCGAATGCTGATGTACATGTTTTATTATCCTGATTGTGATGTTAAGGGCCCGGAAGATAAGTGCTCATTAGAGTTGTTCTAAGGGGGTGATTGATACGGCTTTAAGAAGTGGACGGGTGGATCATTTGCCTTGCAATAGCGATTGACTTAACTGTGCTCAGCGGCAAAATTTTTGTCTGCCAACTTCGTAGCCATCGTAGTCATAAATTGACTCGTACCAGCATTCTTGATAATTTTGCCGTGGTTGGTATCTCTCTTGATAGCCATAATCACGTTCGTAATAGCGCTGTTGTTGTTGTTGTTGTTCTCGATATTGGCGATCTTGATCAAATGATTCTTGATCGCCAATGTAGCCACCTGCTGCTGCCCCGGCGGCACCACCGATAACGGCACCATTCAGGCCATCGGCAGCACCGCCGATAACGGCACCGCCCAGCGCACCAATAGTGCCATACCGTTGTCCTAAGGGAGTGGCGCAACCGCTCAGTGCGAGTACGGTGATAAGGCCGAGAACAAGCAGTAGGGGGCGAAGCAATTTGTTTCTGGCAAGATTGCTTTTGTTCATAAGTTTCTTCCTCGGTTCGTAATTTGGTTTGTGGGTGAGTTTGTTTGTGGCTTTCTGCTTGCTAAGGAACAGTTAGCGACAAACTCGTCTGTGGTAGGCCACGTAGCCATATCGGTCATAAACCGGTACGTACCAGCATTGATATTGAGGGCGTTGATAATAAGGGGGGCGATAATATTGCCGCGGGTAATAGGGCCGTGGGTAATATTGTTGATAGGGCCAGCGTCTGTATTGGTTATAGCCATAGCCATTGCCTCGTCGGTTATAACGGTAGTCGACTTGGCTGAAGGATGAGGCGTTGATAACTGTTTCGCCTTGTGCGCTTGCTGCGCAGTCTGGGAGACTAAGTATGCTGAAAAGAGCGAAGATAGCTACTAGTATCAGCCTTAGTTCTTTTCTTTTCTGGGGAAAATAGTCTTTACTTTTCATGTGTTGATCTCTGTTTGATGGTTTGGTCTGAGATTTAGGTCTTTAGCTAGAGAGCAACTAAGCTATTCAGCAACTAAGCTAGGAAGCTAAAAGACTCGACCGGGTCGCAGACGGATGTTGAGCATGAAGCTGATTGGATTTGAGCCGTAAATTGGCTCAAGTTCATTGGGCACGAGGTAACCGGTGACATCGAAACCAAGGCCAATTCGTATGGCGGAAGAAGCATAGACATCTCGCGCATAGCCAGCAGTCAGGGCGCAGACTGTGCTATTAGCTGGGCTTATAGCGCTTGCGCTGTGCAGGTCTTCGTGTCCGGAGAGCTCGTGTTCCAGACCTGGGCGACCGTAGATATTGGTATCGGTTAGACCGGGCTTGTTGACGCACTCACCTCTGCCGTAGAGGTAGTTGCGATCGTAAAAGTTGATTGTTCCTTCGAGTAAACCGCCAGTTAAGGTGCCATGCTGTTCTTGGTTGTGACCAAATACTCCGGAGACGGCAGTATAGCCACCATCAAAGCGTTTGGAATATTGAGCAAAAACAGTATAGCGTTCCATGTCGCCGGGGTGTAATACTTCAGCGTTGTGCACAGAGGCGTATGATGCTCCGAGCACCCAGTTTTCGGTAGGTGCATATTGTGCCCGCACTGAAAAACTGTCAAAGCTACCACTTTCAATGATGTAACGATTTTCGCCTGGTTCTTGACCGCGGAATATCGAAGCACCAAGCCGCACTTTGCCAACATCAACGCCTGCGCTGAAAACGCCGTTAGTGATATGACCAGCGTCCATGCAGTGATGGCAGAGAGGTACAGCTGGGTTCTCTAAGGCAGAAGCTCGGTGCATGAAGGCTGTAGGGCCCTCTTCTCGATCACCAGGGAGGCCGAAATAGAGATAATAGCGGAAGTTTTCTGATAGCCGTTGAGTAAATGAGATCGATAGCTCTGAGAAGAGATTGTGGGGATGTTGAGCATCGACAATTTCTCGCCCGGCGTAAGTTTCTCCTGTTTGAAAGAGTTGAGGAACGCCTCCTGGTGGGGTGGTGAATGGCTCAGCGGTGAGCATGGCGCGAAACTGGAAAGCAGAGTTTCCCCACACCGGCACTTCGCATGAGGCCATTAGCCAGTTTTGCGACTGCAAGGCCGATACACCACGAGGTCCACCTTGGCTGTTGAAGCTGGCCTTCAGTTCAGCGTGTGCCATACAGCGAGCCTTGTCTTCAAACAGATTGAAGTGCCACATGTAGGCTGGGCTATCGGCGGGAATTAGGCTAGTGCCGGAACCAATGGCAGTCATTCGTTCATAGGGGCCACCAAAGTTTGAAAACATTGGCTCAGTTTTTAGAAAGTCACCGTCACCACTGCTGTGATTATGGTGCTTGTGCTGATTGAGGCCTTGTGCCGGCTTGCTCATATCGTGCCCGGGCATTTTGCTCATATCGTGCCCAGGCATGGTGCTCATGTCATGGCTTACGGCTGGTTTGCTAGGCTCTTTGCTAGGCTCTTTGCTAGGAATAGATGTACAGCCCGACAAGGTAATTAGCAGCCCGATGCAACAGGCTGAGAATAGATTGTTCATATGATTAGCCAGCCTAGAAAGAAAAGGCCAGCTATAACGGCCAGTGGAACTACGACGTAAGCGAGCATTGTAGGCGGCTGGCGATAAGGCTGGCGATAAAGTTGACGTTTAGTCTGCTTGTTTGTTTTTGCTGTTGTTGGTGTCATGTTGAACTCCATAGTTAGCTTGGTGCCAGGCTATGCCGAGCACCAAGACAAAGTTATGAGGCTTCAGTCAACTACGCGGTCGATTGCTCTAATGACATCGGTAGTTGTCTTAAGAACTTGATTTTCTTCTATTTCAGAAGTCGAAATCCCAGTATTGCAGGCAGTTTTGCCAGTACGGAAAGTTTTGCATTAGCCAGGCTTTGGCTAAGTTTTCGACGCGATCATGAGCTACTTGGTCGTGGTATTGATTGGGATGGCTCTCGCACAGCTCGTGTCTCAATGGTACCCAGGGAGTGAAGTGCAGAGCATCAGTGCCGTCCATGACCACAACACGCAGCTCTCTGTTGTTGTGGGCCACTTCAAAGACCGTAGTAAAACGACGACGTAACCCAACAAAGGCTCGGGTGCCGCAGTAGTCGGTGCAGATGTAGATATCGGCACGATTGCGGCCATTGCTGTCGGTCAGTTCTTGCCAGTGCGGATGACCGGTTTGTTTTACCTGCCAACCTTCAGGCAAGTTAACTTCGCAAGTGTATTTGTTAGCAGGGCCAACTCTTTCGATTCCCCAGGTAGCTAAGTCGCTCCAGGTGGCAAATCTGATTTCGTTTGGCAGTCTTGCTAAGTTAGTAAAGTTTTTCATGTTTTGTTCTCTCTTGATTGAATGAAGATTGGAATTTTCATGCCAGCAATCCCTAGCTGCCATAAAGGGACAGTTATGCCACCACATCCAGTGATTGCAGTACAGCAGTCTCTATCTAGATCGCTTGAAACTAGTTCAAATCTCCACGGCAGATGCGTGGAGATAGCAAGTGAAGATAGAGCTATTGGTTGTTTTTACGGTGTAAAAGCTTGCTCAAATAGAAGAAGATGTAAAGTGGATATATCTGAACCTAACATCCTCTCCTGTGGTACAGAAAGAGAAACTATTACTAATTTACTTACTCCCAGCATATTGGTGTGTATCCAGCTAGCGAGCAGTAGACGATCCGACCAAAGTCGGTGAGACACTTGCCGCTGCTGTTGAGTGGCTGAGTTTGTCTTCGGCAAATTTGAGATCGACAAACAGGTTATCGAGCTCAAGTGGCAGCGAATCTTTGAAGTAATGTCGATTTCTACCGGCCAGCAGCAACAGGGCTTTAACTCCGCGGTTGCGCGCTTGAGTAAGGGCTTCGTTACTCAAGAGACCATGTTTTTCGAGTGCCTCTACAGCCGACATGTAGCCAGACATAATCATTTGCCACTTTTCTCTGCGGGTCATACTAAATTTGAAAGAGCCATAGAGTGGAGCCGGTGGGCTGATGACGATGCGATCATGATTGTCGGCTAAGGTAATGCCGTCCATTCTTAGGCTTTCGCGATCGTGGCTGATGATGCCATAGACTTTGTCGATCAGCTGATGCAGGGTGCTTTTGTCTTCTCCCACATTGACTACGACTAAGTATGAGTTCTCCATGGCAAAGAGTGATTGCGGCACTGAAATGGGGCAGCGACCTTCGGGGCCGAGGCCGCCGTCAATGAGCAGGTGTTCTTCACCGCTGTCACTTTTCCAGGCCACTGGGTCAAGCAAGATTGGCACTGCACAAGTAGCTCGCACGGCCATGCCAATTGGTATAGGTTTTGCTGCCACTTTCAGCAGTGTTCCGTCTTGCTGTTCATGCCAGACACCGTCTTTTGTAAAGATCACTTTGGCCTGGTGCGAAAGTGCTACGGTGCAAAAGAGATTGGGCCAATCTTTGATGCGATCGTCGAAGTATTGGCCCATCAGTGTGGCGTCGAGTGCGCCTTCCAAAGGTGGGGGATCCACAGCCTTTGGCTCACGTAGAGCCTGGGTGAGGAATTTAACAAGAGAGACTCGCCGAGCCACTAGTTGGTTGAAGTCGGTGTCTAATACTTGTGCCAGTAGGTGGGTGACATCTGCATTAGCGCTGATCAAAGCCGCTGGAATTGAGCCGCCGCTCACCCCTGTAATCGAGCGAAAACGGCGGAAATTGGCTTGGGCTAAGACCAGTAAAACTCCGGTGCCAAATAGAATGGATCTGGAGCCGCCGGTGCCGATGAGAAGATTGATGTCTTGGCTTTCAGGGCCTTTGTTTTCTTCTGAGTTCATGGAATTTCTCCTGGAGTCGCTACTACTGTGGTGTTAGTTTCAGGCTTTGCCTTTGATACCCCGGGAATTACTTTGGGTACTTTGCCAATGAAGAAGTCGGTGATTAGTGGCCGACTGGGGTCCATCGCGTAAGAGCTGAGGTCTACTTTGCCGGCTACTTGTACAGCTTTGATAGTGGCCATGTCGTTGAGTGGGTGCAGTGCATACATAGCTGGGTCGCTTATGCCAGCGGCTTGCATGGTTACGACTACCGAGTCAGTGTAGAAGTTGCCGCTGGTTGAGCGTGCTGGTTGACTGAAAATCCATTGCGCTGCTTTAGCTACAATTTCAGGTTTGCGTGAGTGAGCAACTGTGGTGGCACCACCAAGTTTGTTGCGTACAGCAGCTGTATCAACAGTGGTTTCTGGCCAGAGTGAGTTGACAGCGATGCCATCTTGGCGAAACTCATCAGCGAAGCCCATGGTCAGCATGCTCATTGCATATTTAGTCAAGGTGTAAGTAAACTGGAACCATTCTGGATCCAGGTTTAGTGGTGGTGAGATGTTTAGAATGTGCGGATTTGAGCTCTTTCTCAAATAGGGCAAGGCATATTTGATTACCATGAATGGCCCTCTGGTGTTGACCGCATGCATGAGGTCAAACAGTTTCATCTCAGTTGACTCAATGCCGGTGAGGCTAAGCACTCCAGCATTATTGATGACGATGTCTATTCCACCGAAAGTTTCGACGGTTTTGGTAATAGCAGCTTTTACTTGTGCTTCATCACGCACGTCGACTTGAAGAGCAAGAGATTCACCACCAGCTGCGATCACTTCGGCTGCTGCGGTGAAGATAGTGCCTGATACTTCAGTGCGTTCCTCTACAGTTTTGCCTGTAATTACTATTTTGCAGCCATGTTTTGCTAATTCAAGGGCAATGGCAAGACCGATGCCGCGTGAGGCACCATTGATAAATACTACTTTGCCTTTCAGGCTTGTTTCGTTAGTTTCCATTTTTTCCGTCCTAGCAGATTTTGCTGAGGTTAATGTAATGCCGTGTTGCCGGCGGTTGAGACCGGTTGAAAGTCTCGTTGATTGGCGGTTTTCTTCCTTTGCGGTGCTTTAAGAATGCCTAGTGTTTCCTGAGCTCCGTGACTGGAGAACAAGAAGTAGTTATTTAGAGCCAAGCGATTGGTTTTAATTGACGCCCCTAGGCAAATGAGAAAGAAAACACTCTTCAATATGCCTAAAGCTAAGACTGATTGACAACTAGAGATTGGCTTAAATAGAGCTGTTTAGCTAATTACTCTCACATGTTGTGTGATTACAAATGACAGTGGTATTAGTGTCTCTATTGAGCGTGGTAAAGCGTCACAACTAGAAGAAATGTGTGGACTTTTACCTTGTCGGGATGTGTTGGTAGTTACAAGAGTCTCTTAGGCTTCTGTTTAAATCGGCCTGTTCGTCTCTAGAAGCCCTTGCGATTAATGTCTTGCATCAGGCCATCGAGTGAACTGTTCTCATCTGATCCGCGCAGCACGTCTTTGTCATTAGAGGCACGCATGGCTCCTGCTGGTGCCTGAAAATCACTAGGAGGTAAGTTTACTTTGGTGATCTTTGTTGTTTGCAGCATGTATTGTTTGTTCTTGCCTTTGCGCTCTATTAGCAGTGAAAGCGGTAAGTCGCCCAAGGCGGGGAAATTATACTGCTGCCGGACGAAGGCAAGCACTTGTGGTGGGCAGGGCAGGTCTTTGGTCGTCAGCAGTTTGGCGTCAAAGAGTGTGTCTATGCCTTTCTCGACCTTCTCCGCTTTGGTCAACTTCTTCATTTTAAATGAGCGACACTGGAGGCCAAGAATGTTCTCTTTAGCGCCTTCAACAAAGGGAATGCGGGGAAAGGAAAAGCCCCAAAATATGATGGAAATACGGAGCATGTGGCCCTCGTATTTGTTCAATGGCGTTTCGAAAATTCTATTGGTTTTGGCATTGTATATTTGTACTTTCCATTCTGGTGCGTGGGCCATAATCCTCACACCATTGGCCGGATTGGACCAGCGAAAGCCATCTTTTCCGAATGAAAATATGGTTCCTGTTCCGTAGATCTGGCTGTCTTGTTCCAGGCGCAGGCAATCCATCGACTGGGCTGATGGTGCTGCCACAGCCATTAAGGACGCTGCTATTGCTAAGCTCAAAGTTGCTGTTCTGCAGTAATTGTTCATCGGTTGTAAGCACTTATAAGCTATTGGTATTTGTCAGCTATGCGTTTAAGGCGGCTGTAAACAGCTCTAGCCTCTGGGCAAGATCGCTTTCTTCTATGGCGGCAAAAGCGAGAATGAATTCAAGATCCCGTGCATCTCCTGCATAATAGCTGCGGGTGCTTGTCATTGGTAACTGACTGGAAGCAATTGCTTGCTCGATTTTGGCAGCCTCATAGTGATTGTTTAAGCGCACAAGCAAACTCAAACCGGCGCTTTCTGGTGCAATGTAGGCTGTGTCTAAGGCCTTCGCTAGAAGACTCAATAAATTTTGCCGGCGCACCGCATAGCGCGAGCGTTGCTTTCTGATTAGTTTTTCCAGATGTCCTTCGTTGATAAAATCGGCAAGGGCCGCCTGCTCAACTAAAGAAACGTCTCTTTCTACAAGGCCTTTAGCTGCTGTGAGCGGTTCAACCAGGGGGTCAGGAACTACCATGAAACCTATTCTAGACACTGGTGCCATGGCATTCCACAAACAGGAAAGATAGATTGTTCGGTCGTTGGTATCCATGCCCTGTAGTGATGGAAGCGGGCGACCGTCATAGCGAAACTCGCTGTCATAGTCGTCTTCGATAATATAGGCTTGATTTTTAGCGGCATATTCTAAAAGTTGCTTGCGCCTATTCATTGACATCACTGCCCCGGTTGGAGCTTGGTGTGATGGTGTGACGTAAATCAAGCGTGGAGCTGTTTTAAGCTCATGCAACTGTTCTACAATCAGGCCTTGGTTATCTACACCAATTTGAGCTATTTGGGCACCGTTGGCTAAAAATTGTTCTCTTGCTGCAGAGAAGCCAGGCTCTTCCATGGCTACTAGATCGCCGTCATTGAGAAGCAATCGAGCGAGCAAGTCGAGGCGTAAATTGCGTGATGCAAAAGTAATCAGACGATCTTGACTGACCTTTACAGCGCGCGCCCTAGTCAGATATGAGGCGTAGGCTTCGCGCAGAGGCTGATAACCAAAGGGTTCTGGTACATATTGTGATTCTTCTTTTGAGGCCGCATGGCAGTGTCTAACTAGAAGCTCACGCCAAGTGCTCAGTGGCAATTCGCGCAAGAGGGGGCCGACATAGGCAGTCTTGGCAGTAACTAAGCCAGCGTCAAATCGTTCTTTTAGTCTATTGCCAAATTGAGATAGATGAACGGTTTTGTGCACTTTGTCGCGAGGAGGTAGCTCTTCTGACTGGCCGGGAAGGTGTGGACATACGCGTGTGCCTGAGCCCATCTCGGTGACAACATAACCTTGAGCCGAAAGTTCATCAATTGCTCTGGCGGCTGTCGAGCGTGAGATGTCTAAGGCTTTAGCAATGTCACGCACGGAGGGCAGAATTACCCCTGGGCTGACTAGTTTTTCAATGATCGCTTCTTTCAGTGCTTCGGCAACTTGTCTTGATGCCGGAACGCCTGAGGTTGGGTCTAGAGCTAAATCTAGTCTATCAATTAGCATCGTTGCTACGACCTGATTGTTTCTGGAGAGCTAAGGCAAAAGTCTTGACGACGTTGTCGATACTGTTTTGGTCGACTGAGGCGAAGGGCACTATGTACTGGCCATTCTTTGTTGCACTGGCATAGTATGGTTTGGTGCTCATTAGATTGAAGCCGCTTTGCTGGGCTGCTTGTTCGATGGCGCTGTCGAAAAAGTTTGCTTGGAAGTTCAGTATCAGATGGGTGCCACCGCCGTCTGTTAGTGGCTCAACCATATCTTTGAGATAGCGTGTAATCGCTAAGATTAGCGATTGTCTGCGGAAGGCAAGCACTCGCTGGGTTTGTTTGAGGTGCTTTTCTAAGTAGCCGTCGTTTATAAAGTCTATGAGGGCTAATTGTTCCAGCAGTGGTAGGTGTCTTTCTAAATAGCTTTTGCCCAACGCTCCTATGTTTACCAGGCAATCAGGAAATACGACAAAACTTAGACGCAGCGATTGATATAAGACTTTCCAAAAGGATGCCATATAGATGACGCAGTCGTACTGGTCTAAGGCTTTGATTGAAGGCAATATCGGTCGGCCATAACGAAATTCGTTGTCAAAGTCATCTTCGACTATGAAGGCACCAGTGGCGGCGGCATATTCTAGAAGTTCATGACGGCGAGGCATGCTCATCACATGGCCGAGTGGGTCCTGGTGTGAGGGCGAGACATAAATTAGTTTGGGAGGCTTTGGTAAGCGCCTCAAGGCCGCTACTGATAAACCTTCTGTATCGACGGCAACGGGCGTGATCTTTACGCCCATCGATTCAAGTGTATTTCTGTTTTCTGGATAGCCAGGTTCTTCGTAGGCAACTATGTCGTCTGGGTTGAGCAGCAGGCGGCCGATTAGCTCCAGGCGCAATTGTTTAGAGCCGAAGATGCAGACGTTCTGAGGGCCGCTTGAAATTGAACGGCGACGCAATACATAAGCTGCTATAGCTTCGCGGAGCTTTTCTAGGCCGAGGGGGTCAATCATTTCAGCCACTTGCTCTTCGCGGCTGACATCGCAGTGCTTTATCATCAGCGTTTTCCAGTCGCGCATGGGTGAAAGCTCAATTGGCGTGCCACCGTATTCTAGGGCAGGCACGTGCACATGTTCGGTCGCTTGTCTCTTGCCCACTGCAAAAATTGTGCGGCCCCGATCGGAGAGTGGCAGGGGTTTGAAACTTACTGGACGGTTAGCTGCTGATAAGAAAGCTGGTGCTAGCTCACCCAGGTCGCCGGGCAAGGTGCTAGCCACGAAGGTTCCTGAGCCAGAATGGGCTACTACCAAGCCCTGAGTCTTTAAATCTTCGTAGGCCTTGAGAATTGTAGAGCGCGATAGTTTCAAAGTATCGGATAGCTCTCTAATTGAGGGCATTGGCTCTCCGAGTTTGAGGCGACCTTCCATAATTGCCTTGCGCAGGGCGTCCGAAAGGCGCCTGTAAAGGGCTACATTGGACTTATATTCTAGGTATATAGCAATTGCCACGGCAGGCCTTATGTCTGGTTTGCTAACACGATAGCAGATAGTTCTCAATCAACAAAGCGATAAAGCTGGGCGGGCTTGCGACCAGTTTTCTGCCATTCTTTGCTGGGCTCAACAATGCCCTGTTGTAAGATTTTGCGTCTGAAATTTCGCTTGTCTAGATTTGTACCAAGAATAGCTTCGTGAACTAGTTGCAGTTCTGTTAGGGTAAATTTTTCTGGCAAGAGCTCAAATCCAACATTACTGTAATCAAGTTTATTACGCAGTCTTTGTTGGGCGTATTCGATTATGCTTTGATGGTCAAAAGCTACGGGTGGCAGCTTATCTAGAGAAAACCAGGCGGCGTCGGCAGCATCGGTACCTGACCTGAGAATATGGCTATTGGCGACGAGGGCATAATAAGCCACAGTTATGACCCGACCGCGGGGATCGCGATTGGGTTCTCCAAATGTATAGAGCTGTTCAAGAAAAACTTTTTCTACGCCAGTTTCTTCTTGCAGTTCTCTGTGAGCAGCCTCATCTACAGATTCGTTTTCGAGGACAAAGCCACCAGGCAAAGCGTAGCTGCCCCTAAATGGTTCGGCCAAGCGTCGAATTAAAAGCACATGTAGTTGTCGCTCTAGTATTGTGAAAAGCACTATATCGACTGTGATTTGAAGTTTCGTCATTTCGTTTTCATGATGCTAGCTTTAGGACACCACTAAATTGGCTTTTTCACGGGCAAGGCCAATGGTAGCATCAGTGCCAGAATTGAATTCCAGGTAGTCAGATTCCATGCCGTCAGAAAAGATTACTCCGCCACAGGGCATTTGCGACTCTAGTTTTAGTGGTTCGCTTAGTTTAATTGCGCCAACTACAATGGCTGCTTGTGAATGGAGGCTGACGAATGGCTCGCGCACAACAAATAGCAATCGTTCTTCTTCCCATGACATAGGCTGGGGCCTAATTGGCTGGCCACCAAGATATGAAATGATGCCGCTTGCTTCATTGAAAACTGAAGACATCCAGCCTGTGCTGCCAGCTCCAGTTGAGACGATTATTCCGCTAGAGGATTGATTTTCTTGACGCTTACCGTGAACAATGCGATAGCGAGCCGATATGTGAGAACTTGCACCGATAAATAAATCGTTGAAGGCCAAGAGTCTCTGGCCGTCTTTCAGTTTTGCTTCGGCCATACTGACGGCGCGGACTTTCGCTTTCTCTTGCAAAGTTAGCTCTAAAGCTGTCTTTAGCTGAGCGGGTAAAAATGGAATGAGTATCCCATCAAAGTGCTCGGCATCAGGATTGACTGCAATAATTGGCTGCCCACCTACATACTTTGCAGCATTTGCTACCAGCCCATCTTGGCCGAGGGTGATAACAATGTCTGTTGCCGCAAAAACATAGGTGGGAATGAGGCTGCGGTCGAGCAATTGAATTTTTAGCCCACACTCAATAGTGCGTCTTACTGCAGACAGAGAACGTTGGTAGGCGTCATGCTCAACTACGTATGAATTGAAATCACCTCCGCTATGTTCAATATAAAACTTCGCCTGTTCTCTGGTGTTGAAGCGATCGACTAGTTCATCAAGGCGTGTTTTGCGAGTTATTAGCACGATTTTGTCGTACATTTTTTTATCCTCTCTGTGCGCCAGTGCTAATCAAGCTGCGCAAGAGGTCGGGAGAGATATTCAATTCTCCGATTTTTTCAGCATTGTTGGCTAGCTCGTGAAAGGCCATGGCGATAGTGTTTTTTGCGTCTCCGCCTTGGGGATTTAGCATCATCAATAGGCGCCAATCAAGGTCTTGCACGGGGGCGATCACTGCTTTCAGCGCATAGGCTCGGCTGTCGGCTTCTTTGCGTTCATTCTCAGTCTTTTGATCGGTTAGTCTGGAGCGTTGTTCTTCTAGTGCTATCTCGCCTTCCATCTGCCGCTCATGCAGTTCTCTTTGCTTGCTCTGCACTAAAAGGTCGGTCTGCAATTCATTTTCTTTCAGTTTGCGCTCTTGCTCTATGGCCGAATTGCGCCTGGTATAAATTGCTTCGTCAGCTTTGCGATTGAGTGCCTCTCTTGCTTCGGCCTCTAGAGCTTTGGCCATTTCTGGTGTTGGCTTGAGCGAGAGTATTGCGAGGTTGAGAATTTCTACTCCGAGCTGGAGAACCTCTGGGCTGGTTTTGAGTTTGTCGAGGACGACGCTCGTCAGCTGGTCTGAGTGCACCAAGCCCTGGCGCAGCTGTAGATGCTGAATTTCCGCACGAATTTGCGTTTGCAAATCGTAAATTAGACGTTCGGGCAACTTCTGATATTGATCACTTAGATAGCGCCCTTTGGCATCGATAGTGAAGTCGAGCATGGTCGCTGCCCTTTTGGCATCGGCAATTCGGTAGGTTAGTTGTCCTTGCACTGTAATTGTCTGAAAGTCAGCTGTGGGCTCATTGAATACAAATGGAATATTGGCACTTGCTTGCGAAACCAGGGCAATAGTGGATGCTGGTTGAAAGTAAAAGAATGATAGACCAGCGCCCTCTCGTGCAAGATGCCCCTGGGAGAAGTGCAGAACATAGTCGGTTGGTTTTGATTTGCGATAGCTGATGCCTAACATGGTGCAGCCCTCTTTTGGTTTTGGTGGTTTGTTTCTTTTTTTTATTGGTGTCTTGATGACACTAATATAGTGTTAATTTGACACTTTGTCAAGGCGTGAGGTGGTCGGGGGTTTCGCTGGTTTTCTGACTTGGTCGTAGTGAGTAGAATGATGGTTTTTCCCGATACCGCTAATGGCGTATTTGTAGTTTGGTCAGAAAAACCGAGACATTTCTGACATTCTCTTCGTTGGCTGTGGGACTGGTTTCCCTGAGCGATAATTTGGATTGTAGTTTGGTCAGGAAAGCCGAGACATTTCTGACTTAAGCATGCTTCTTTTTCAATTTTCCCTCTAGTCGGGGACAGAATTTATGCGGAAATTTGAACTAATTTCCTCGAACTATCGTTATTACATTTATGACACTTGTGGTGGGACCAAGGAGGTGCCTATGTCTTGTGTTGAGCAGATTATTTGCTTGGTTAAAAGTCTTGCCAATGGCGCCCTATTTGCTACTAGGGACTGTTTAAATTTTGGCATCCGAAATACTGTAGATAAAGCACTGTCGCGCCTGGTAAAGATCGGCTACATAATGCGCATTGCTAGAGGAGTTTTCGCTAGGTCCGATTCTCAGTCGGCGGTATTTGACGTTAGGCAGATAGCGGCTTTTAAGGCTGGCGTTTACAACAAGATAATCGCCACCCATGGTGCTGATCTCGCACATCGCTTTGGCTTGGTCGAAGACGCCAATGCTGAGGCGACCTTCTACGTCTCTGGCAGTTCCAGCTCGTTCGATAGCATTTTAAAGAGAATCCATTTTAAAAGGGCCAGTGCAAAACGCCTTGCTACTGGTGAAAAAGCAGTAGGTACTTTGATAAGAGCGCTTTGGTATCTCCGGTTGCCAGAAGCAAACGAAGTTGCGCAAAAGGCAATTGCTAGTTTGTCCGAGAGTGAACAAAAAGAGTTAGTTCAAGCCGCTCCTCTTGTGCCCGGTTGGCTCATGACACAGGTTAGGATTCTTCTCTCTGTAGCTTAGGAGCAAATGCCAAAAGTCTGCCAAAACTTTGACCTAATTCCGCCAAGACTTTGGTTTAGATTGCCTTTGTCGATGACGTTACTAGAGTATTTGAGGCCTGAGCAATGAGTATCAAATTAAAGATTGTTATCTCTTGTGGCGTCATCGTTTGCATTAATCTGGCTGGCCACTCCGGTAATGCTGCTCTTGCTCAGGGCGCTCAATTCGATACGGCTTCGATACTTAGTGCTGCCGCCCAAGGCTTGGGTCTAACAAGTGGCCGTCAGTCTTTGCCGGTTGTATCAACTGGTTCGGTCGATATTAATAGCTGCGACATGCCATTCTTGCGCAGTGCGGGTGGCTCCGGTGCTTTTCCGGGCAGTTCTGGAAGTGGCTCCGGTGTAAGCGGTAGCTCAGGCGGTCACACTATTACTCCTGCTCCAGCTCTACCCCCAGGCTATGTGGGCATGACTAATACTCACTCGGGCGATTATATGGGTTACATTCCACCTGGTGGCAATCTATATGACTGGTCTCGCGGAGCCTACGGCCTCACCCCCGGCCAAGAGGCAGAAGCTACCTATCTGTGGAGTAGTGGACAGCTGGCTCAGGGTTATAACAGTGGCATGTTCGCTGGCACTGGTATTAGTTTGGGCGGCCCTTAGCAAAGAACTGCTTGAGCAATTCACTGCATTCACTCTCTAATATTCCTCCTAGTACTTCTGGAATGGGGTAGGGGCGCTTACCTGTATAGAGATTGAAGGCCGAACCAAGGGCTCCTGAGAGTGGGTCGTAGGCTCCAAAAACTACTTTTGATACACGGCTTTGAATAATTGCTTCAGCGCACATTGGGCAGGGCTCTAGGGTCGTATAGAGCACCGTGCCGGGTAGACGCCAGGTGCCTTTTATTTCGGCTGCTTGGCGCAGGGCTATTATTTCAGCGTGGGCTGTGGCATCGTTGAGCAGTTCTTTGCGATTTTGACCGGTACAAATTAATGTGCCGTTTTCGACAATTACAGCTCCGACCGGAATATCTTTGGCTGTTTTGTCAGAATTATCACTAGTTTTCTGATTTTCATTTGTTTTCTGGCTCTTACGTATATTCTGAGTTTCTTCTGCTGCCTTTAGCGCTAAAAGCATCCATTCTTGGTCAGTTTTGAGAATATCCATAATTATTTTGATTTTTTTTCTGAAAATCTGTCGAGAAATTTTGGGCCCAGTATATATGCGTATGTCAAACAACGGAAGCGCTAAATCAAGAGCAGGGGTGTATCGAGATTTAGACCGCGGAAGCAGCAAGGTCAGGGGTGTCCCTGCTGAAGAAGCAACCGTTAGGGAAGGAAAGACGCAAACTAGCCAAGCAGGGGTGCACGGCAGTGAGCGGAGCTTAAAAAAGGAGAAGCGCTACTTAACCGATTTTTTCTTTTAATATTCGAACTAAAGATGCGAGCGACAAAAAAAGTTGCTCGCATCTTTTTTTATTAGAGGTATTTTTTGGTTACGCCCAGGTCTAAGGCGAAGCGATAGCCAATGAGCTTGTACAGTAGTTTTGCTGCTAAGAAATTAGGAGAGTGCATGCCCTTGATTGGCGATAGTTCGGTGATATCAGCCGCTACAACGTTTTTGCGAACGCACACCAGCTTAATTACTTCCATCAATTGATACCAGTCAATACCGCCGGGTTCAGGCGCTCCTGTTGCTGGCATCATACCGCAATCAAGTGCATCGACTGAAATTGAAAGGTAGACATCGTTGGAAAGGGTATTGATGATTTCGCTTACGTCCCACTTGTTTTGATTTCTGGCCCAGAAGATGCTGATGTTGGGCTCTTCTTCTTCCATCCAGGCTACTTCTTCCCAGCTGATGTTGCGAATACCGACTTGGGTCATTGCCGGATTTGCTAGGGCTTTGTAGACTTGGAAGCCCACGGAAGCATGGCTATGAGAATTGCCGTCGTACGATGAGCGTAGGTTGCTGTGAGCGGCAATTTGCAAAACTGAAAGATTGGGATACTTCTCAAGGCAACCCTTTACGCCCCCGAGGGTGAGTGTATGTTCACCACCCAGCAATATGGGGAATTTATCGCTGTGCACGAGGGGTTTGATCAAGTCGGCCAGGGCGCTAAAAGTATTTTCGCTTTCAGTTGCTGCAGGTTCTAGTTGCACCGAGTCCATTGTATGAATACCGATTTTGAACGGTTCAATCCATAGCTCATCATCAAATAATTCTACTTGTTGGCTGGCTTCAAGCATGGCTTTGGGACCATCCTTTGTGCCTTTGCCGTAAGTTGTTGTCGCCTCGTATGGTACCGGTACAATCGCTACTCTAGAATTATCTCTACTAGAGTAGTCTTCGGAAAGTCCGAAATAGTTTTTTGAATTGCTTGACGACATTTGACCTTCGCTTTGGAGCGTGCAAAACGGGTACTGGGATCCGTGAAGAGGGTGCCTGCCAAGGGTTGGCGAGTTCCCGTAAGAAAGTTCAGGTTTTATAGCATTTTATAGATACGATTGGCTACAAGTAGCTGCTTTGCAACGCCGCCAACATTGATAACTGCGGCCATCGGGCACGGTAAGGGTCATGCTAGACTTTTGCACTGTGATTTCGTATCTAAGTTGAAGAAAGACCGCCGTGATTAAACTCAAAAATGCCAACCAAAATTTACTCTTGCGAAAATCCATGAGATTGTCTCGCTTGCTGCATGTGCTTGCTTCGCTTGTCGCTACTTTAATTACAGTGCAGCCCGCCCATGCGCTTTTCTTTGGATATAACCAGCAGGCTGAGGCTTACAAGCAGCAGGGTGAAGCTGCGCAGGAGGCTCAAAACTATGATATGGCTATTAATTATTTTACTAGCGCCATTAACTGTCTGCCTTACGATGCTGCTCAGAATCTGGCTGATCTTTACTATGTGCGCGCCATTGCTACTGACGTCACTGGTCAATATGACAGAGCCACTCGCGACTGGCAGGCCTCCCATGATAATTTTCAAAAGTGTGTGGATCAAGCCCAATATAATCCTGGCACTAATGTTGCCTACGATAAAGAATACGCCGATGAATTGCAGCGCATGTTGAACTGGCGTGCGACTGAGAATCCCAATACACCCAACTACATGGAATGTGGCCCCATGAAGCGTTTCGCTGCCCCTTCCAGTATAAGAGTCTATGTCGACACTACTGAGCAGGCTGGTTTTTCTTACGATTTGCGCTACATGATTTTTCAGGCGATGTATCAATGGTGCAGTTTTTCAGGTTCACCTATTCGCATGGAGCAATGGTCAACAGCTGATGGCGCCCACATAATAGTGCAGAGAGCCAATGCGCCTGGGCAAATTGGTTTCGGTGCTGGTGGTCAGACCAACAATCAAGATAGTGTAAATGCGGCCGGACAAGACATTATGACCAAGAGTTTTGTGCGATTGACAAGTCCTGGTTACAATGGCAACAGCATGTCACAGGTGGACAAAAACAAGCTCTACAATTTGGCTTTGCACGAAACTGGGCATGCATTAGGGATTGGTGGTCACTCGCCATCAGGATTAGACGTCATGTATTTTAAGGCGCCTCTGCTTAAACTGAGCGATAGAGACAAGGCAACCATGCGCATGATGTACCAGTAGTGAAAATTTATCAGTAGTGACTATGAGGCCGACAATGAAAAGTAGTTTGAGATCTAACTGGAAATTGAGTTTGTCGGCGTGCCTATTGGCTGGTTTGGTTCCTTTAGTTGGAATCTCTGTCGCAGTTATTGGGTTCGGTTCATTTGACCCAGCAGCAGCCGTTCCTGACGTCTTTTCTACTGCAAAAAGTAAGTACGAAAAAAAAGACTATCAGGGCGCCCTCAACGATTTCAAAGCGCTCTCTGCCAAGTACCCAACTAATGTGCTCTGTCATTACTACATGGCCTTGTGCAATCAATGCTTATCTCGCGTAGGTGAAGCAAAAAAAGAGTACCAGTGGGTAATTGCCAACGATAGAGGCAATCTCTCGAGCCAAGCTACTACTGGCTTGAATCAGCTCTCTGGCGTTAATAATGGTTCTGGCTCAGGTTCATCGGGCTCTGCCACTGCTGGTGCGTATACTGCTATTGGTTCCTCCGCTGGAAGACCGTCAGCTGGTGGACAAATAAAAATGGTGCTTGATTTCTATACGACATGGTGCGGCCCCTGCAAAGAGATGGAGCCTGCTTTTGAGGCAGCCAAAGGTCGCTACAAGTCGATTACTTTTAAGCGTTATGACGCGGAAGATCCAGCTAATGCGGCTCTGGTGAAACAATTTGCCGTTCGTGCCTATCCTACTATTGTTATGATCGATGCCAAAGGCAAAGTGCTTTACAATGAGGCGGGTGGCTTGCCAGACGAAGAATTGGCCAAAACTATTGATCAGGTTAACGGTAAGTAGCTGGCGTTGCCAACTTTATGACCAGATCTCTATTGAGTTTAAAAATCGCTCTGTGTCAGAGGAGTTTACTCGAGAGGCTTCACCAGCCGCACCAACTACTACCATTTTCTTCTTGGGGTAGTTGCAGTAGATGCGTAGTTTATAGCTTGTTTTGCCGTCTTTCGAGTGTGCCGTAATTTCTCTGCCGCTAAAAAGACCACCTTTTAAAGCTATGGGCACCTTGCTATCCAAAATGGCTCCCCTGTCTGCAAGCCAACTAGCGCTGAAGGTATCGAGGCTGTTTTGGATTTGAAGCGGCTCTGAATTAAAGTTAGAAGAGCGAGCTAGGCTGTTATTACCAGCTGGAGTGGCATTGTTGGAAGAGCCCCACAAAGCTTTTTTGTATTCTATTGGTGCAAAAGTGACAGTTGAAGTTTGAATTGACAGCGCCGGTAGTCTGAATTCACTGAGGTAATAGACTTGCTTCGAATCCGCCAGAACGCGGTTTTCTCCGGACTGAAAGGGCGATATAAACAGTTGCTGAGAATGAGATGGCTGATGGGGTGCGGCTGTTCCTGGAAAAGATGCTTTGCAGTGTCCGTGGGGTAAGGCGAAAACGACCAACGGTTTACCTTGTAGATTCTATGCATCAATGCTATCAAAGGCAAATAAACCTTTGTTGAGTGTTGCTGTAATGGTGCTGACATTGAGGCAGGCATAGGCTGTAATTGCAAGTAATGCAAGCAATACAAATACTTTCATTTCGCCACCTAGCGGTTGTTGTCTAGTTGTTGTCTTACTCGCTCAAAGTCTCCTCGCACCTTATGTCGTAACTCATCAGACTTTCTTTGTTGTTCTCTTCTTGCTGCTTCAAAATCAAACTTGGTGCCTGAATTGCCTAAACTGGACCAGGTCGAATTGTTTATGGAACTAGGTTTGAAGCTAGACGAATTGCGAGCTTGAGTAGAGTTTCTTTGACTAAAGCTACTTTTACTAACACTACTTTGACCTACACTGCTATTTCGTGAAGCCGGGGCTGCGGCATAGCCTGATTCGGGAATAATCTCAAGTGAGTTTTCGAATTGGCTGAAGAGTTTAGACTTAAAGAAATCAGCACTGCCTTGCCCACCCACGAGATAGAGTCTGCGACCACTGGCAATCATGCGACTGCGGAAGTACGTCGCTTGATTGGTCATACCATTTTTGCTTGGTAGCTTACAACTAAGTTGCATAGCGGCATTGTGAGTACTGCTAGCATTGGCGATGGGTAGACAGGTTGAGTTGGTGCCCTTCATGTTTCTGAGGATAGCGCTAGCAACCAGTTGCATAAATTGCTGTTGTCTCTCGGCACTTTGTAAAGCCGAGGGTAAGACAATATAAGACACGGCCATTATTCCACCTAAATTTGAGTAGGCGTAGTCGACCATGCGAATGCCGTTCACGGTCTCGTATTTTACCTCTGGTTCAGCGGGAAGCATGATGCGAAATAGCCCTTCTGGGAAATAGAGTGACTTGAGATTGTTGCCACCAAAATTGATACTGCTAGGTGCTTTCTTTTGCGCGGTTGTTAATTGCTCAATGGAAAAATTTTCTCGTTTTAGTTTCGCTAATAGGCCTTGTTCGCCTACTAAGTGCGCTGCACCTACGGCAATCATAACGGTGCTGTTTTCTGGCAGATTCTTTTTTACATCGTTGAGCATTGATTGATTTCTCTTATCTAGAATGGCTACCCTTGCAGCCTCTAGGTCTTTGTCTTTATCTTGGTCTTTGTCACTGGCATCGATGCAACATGCTGCCAGGCCTTCGGCGTCGCCACTCTTCCAGCTGTTCTCAATCTTTTCTAGTTGAGTTTTTACGTCACGTAGAGAGAGAATACTGCCCAGTAATTGTTTGTCTTGGGTCTCCTGGTTGAAGCCACCCATGAGGTTCAGCTGTGAGTCTACCGACTCAAGAGGGATGATTTTCTTGCTGCTGTCGTGGGCGATGCCTAGCAAATGTCGATCTATACCTAGCTCGCTCTTATAGCCAGCTCTTCGCAGGGCGGCACTGGTCAATATTTGCGATACCACCCAGGGCTTGTAGGGCTGATACATAGAGAGAGACTCGCCTGACCATTCTAGGTATTGGTTTAGGGCGTCTTTGGTCGTATCAGATAGGTGTTCAGAAAGTGAGGCACCAGGTGGATAAATGCCAACTCGCTTTAGAGTTTCTGTAATTTTTTCGGAACTGATCTGCAGTGCATCAGCTTCGACAAAGAGAATTTTGCTCTCTGCTAATGCTTTTTGCATTTCTAGTGGGAGGGGATAAAAACCAGGTCTAGCCACATGGATAGTGCCAACTAAATAAATAGTTTGATTGTTCTTTTTGCACTTCCACAAAAAGATTGGTTTCAGGTCAGACTTTTTTTCTGTAGTGATGTTGGTTTGCGCTGCAGTCTCCTTGCTTGCTTGGCTTGCGCTGGACACTTCTAATGTCGTGCTTTCAAGTGCAAGACATAAATTGCTACTGCTTAAGGCTAACGAGGATGCCGCCAGAACCGGAAGAAAGATGCCTAGTCTTCTTAAATTCATCGAATTGCAACCAGCTAGGAATTGTCGTTAGTTTCGTACCCGATTTGGCCAAATAAACCACTTTTCTGCCGTTGATATTTTCTGCTTAGCTTTCTCGTAGCTTCGTTATTTGTTGGTACCAGCTTTGGTGCTTATGATAAAGTATAGTATATACGCGAAAAAAGAAAGGTGTTGGGCTAAAAACCCCTAGGGCTGCCCAGCCCCCGAAGAGGATAGGCAGCCCCAGGCTAGTCAAAGTCCGAGCTAACTGATTGAGCCAAGCACCAGCAGTGCCACGCCCCATTCCGGACAAACCAGAAGAGCGCAGACCATGCCGATGGCCGCCAGCAAAGCCAGGCCGAAGAGCAACACAGACACTGTGAACTGCCAAAGCGAGAGATGAGCAACGAGGTTGCCATCTTTCACTTCCACCGAATGCAAGAACATGCGGATGGTCTGGCCCTTCAAGGTATCGGGTATTTTGTAGACCGGCGTTATGGCAAGCACCGCTTCGGCAGACCGTTGCACCAGCCTTTGGCTGGCCACTTCAGCAGCTTCGACAATTTCTTGCTTGTTGGCGGTGATCTTGGGCGAATCTACCCATTTGTCGAGTAGGCCGCCAACTTTGTCGCCAATACTGATACCGGCACCATCGGCTTTGAAGTCTTTCAACTCAAGCTTCTCTGGCTTGAAGAAGAAAGCGCCGCGGCTGTTGTCGTAGGTGAGAACACCCTTGCCGGCGCCGTTGAGCGAATACTCCTTGCCGAATTTCTGGGTCGAGGCGACGAAATCGAGAGTGATGTCGTTGCCCAGAACAACGGTGGCCTTCGAGACTGTCACCCCGTGCTTGGCGGCGAAGGGCATCTTGGCGTCGATGCGGTTCTGCAACTCGCTTTGCGAAATCGTGATCGATTGCTCCGCGAAGAAATTCCAGTAGACGCCAACGGCACCCACCAGAAGGAGGATGGTAGCAAGCGTCCAGGCTAACATTCGTTTGGTCATAAGCCGTGTTCCCTTGGCTATTTCTCGGTTGAGGCTTGGGTCAGCTGGCCTTTGCCGGGCTGTTGAGCAGCACGCCAGCGGGCAGTTCGTCGATGTTGACGGTTTCACCGCGCAGGAGCTGTTCGCCGATGGCGTCACGCCACGACCAGTCGGTGTTGGTCACCGTTGCCTCCGGATTGATCCAGGCCAGCACAGCCGGCAGTGCGCGAGCGACCTTGCCAGCCATGGTCAGTTCGCCGAAGGGGCGGAAAGCCAGCGGAGCCGGGACTTCGCCTTCGATTTTGATCACCGAAGTGTGGCTGATGATTTCGCCGGCTGAAAACGGGCAGAGCAGCGCCGCCGGGATGGGCTTGCGCTGGCAGCGGGCATAGGTTTTGGTGTCGGGGTTGGTGGTGATATTCGAAGCGTCCATGATTGACCTCAATCTTTGCTGTTGAAGAGAGTAGAAGAGGCAGGTGCCTCTTGGGTTTCGGCTAGGCTGTTGTTTGTGAACAGTCTGGCGGGCTTAGGGGCCGAGGTCGGCTCAGAGACCTATTTCGGTTTGGTGGCCGATTCAGTCGCCGATGACCGTGGCTGCCGTGTTGACTGCGCCTTCGGCTTCGCCGATGAGGCGCTCGACGGTCACCAGTTCAGCCGGGCTGAAGGTGCCGAACTGGTTGTCCAGGTTTGCGACCTGCTGCCGGGCAAAGCCGAATTGCCAGGCCAGCGACGGCCGCATGTCAGCGGTGATGCGCGGGTCAACTTCGAGGCTGGCGATGCGCTGACGCAGGGTGGTGAGGCGGGTTTGCAGCGCCGATTCGGCGGGAGAGAGGGTGAGGGAGTTCATATGGTCCTTTGGTTGCAGTGAAGTTCTCGCTAGCCTAGAGCGGTCTATACGAGATTGGTTGAAGAACAGGTTTGCTTGAAGAAGGTCTAGTCGCTAGCTCACAGTGGCGTGAGGAGAATCCAGGCGACCAGGAAGAGCACACCAGCGACGGTCAGTGGTGTGGTGATGACGCCCAAGGTGATGCAGGCGAAGATGCCGACGGCAGCTCCAGCCAACACCGCCAGTGCAAAACGCGGCAGGTTGGAGTAGGTCTGCTCTTTCGGCGGTAAGACCACGAACATAGCTAACAGCCAGACCACTTCAACTGTGCCCAACGCGAGCAGCAGTGGAACAGCGGAGGTGTTGGTCCAGGCGCATTGCACAAGGCCGGTTGCCAGTCCCGCAGCAAGGGCTGCGAGAATGTGCAGTTCACGACAGAGGAGCTGCTTCTTCATGAAGTTGGCCCAGTAAGCATCGTTCGACGCGAAGTCGAGGGACGAGCTGCCCTGGAACAGGTGGGAAAACAAGAATCCAACGGCGATGATGATGACGATGAAGGTCGCTGCGGTGGCTAGTATCAGAGGCATTATTTCTCCCGATAGTTTGTGCGGGTTTTTGTTTCTGAAGGTTGATAGAGGCGAACGTAACGTCCGCCTCTATCCTTGGCTGTGTGCAATGAGCTTGAGCTCAATGGCCGCCGTGGTAGACCTCGGTGGCAATCTTGTCGTCGTACTTGTCGATGCCAGCCGGAATGCTGAATTGAGTCAGCACTTGGTGAGAGGCCGGCACAGTGAAGTTGGGGCCAGAACCAGGTGCCACGATCACTTCCGGTAGTTGTTCGCCTTCTTCGTCGCGAGCCTTGTACGAGACCACTTGACCCTGCTTGTTGAAGGCGTACTCGATGCGGCCCTTGAGGTACTCGTCGTTCTTGTACAGCGTCACCTTCTCGATGGTGCCGTCTGGCCGAATGTTGAACTCGCGGATATGCCGACCAGCTTCGTTGGTCTCGATGAACTTCACAAGGTTAAGGGGCCGGTAGCCTTTGCCGTCCACTGGACCGCTCTTGCTCTCGACCCAACGAGTCTCGAGGTAGGGTTTGCCGTCCTCGTTGTAGTGCTTGAACGTGATCGAGCGGTCCGACCACAGATGCACTTGAAGCTCTTCGGTGCCGCTCTGGCGGTAGAACTTGAGGGAGGTGTACCCTTGGCCGCGGGAGGCATCAACACGAGGCTTGCCGTTGGCATACATCTCGCTAATGCTGTAGTTTCCGTAGCTGCGCGACTCCTTGCTCACCACCACTTGGCCGTCGGCAGAGAAGTGTTCACGCTTGAAGTCGGTCTCACTCGGTTTGAGGGCTTGGCGCACCAGAGCTGTGCCATCGGGGCGGTAGAGGGTTTCGCTCTCGACGCTGTTGCTCGTGAGGTTGTAGGTTTCCGAGCGGGTAGTCAGGCCGGCTGTGCTGAAGAAGTCGGTCTGAAATTTGCTGCCGTCTTCGATCAGGTTGCCGGCTGATACCAGCTTGCCATCGAGGTCGTACTTGCGTTCACGAACAGGCTTGAAGCCCGTGGCGTCCCGCTCGATGGCGGTGTATACCGGACCGTGCTGGCTGACAGTGACCGGGCCATCCTTGGCGAACGATTCGCAGTTCGTGCGGTCGCTGCTGGAGGGATAGTAGGTGGTTTCACTGTGAATCAAAGGCAGGCGTTTGAACACCACCACCTTGGTCTTGCCGTCGACAAGGTCGATGTTGTCGATGGCACCGCCAAAGTCGTCGAGCACACGGCGGCGCTGACATTCACCAACGGCGGCAGGAAGTAGAAGAATCTTCGGCATGGCGACTTCGGCAGGGGCAAACGAGACGGTGATGTCCTTGTTGAACATTCCGTTGACGTAAGCAAGCGAAGTCAAGCCTGCCACGACAGCGAGAGCTGCCGCAGGCAAAATATACTTTCTCATTTTGGGACTCCTGTTGAGTGTTAGTCCATCGTGGAAGTTGGGTCGCTATTGGGCGACCTGTGAGTCTTATTTGGTCAGCTCAGCTGGCACGCTGAACTGTGGTTGATGGCGATATGAATCGGGCACTGAGAAGACAGGCGTGATCTCTGTCGTGGGTTCTTCGCCTTTGACGTAGTTGACTGCCGGTAGCCGGTTACCGTTTTTGTCGAAGGCATGCCACGAGATGACGCTGCCTTGTTCGTTGAAGTTGTATTCGACTTCGACCTCGAGATACTTCTTGTTCTTGTAGAGCGTTAACCGCAAAAGTGTGCCGTCTGGACGGTAGTTGAATTCGCGGGTAGGGCGCCCGTTTGCGGTGACTTCACTGACGCGCCACAACACGAGTGGACGGTAGCCATTGGCGTCAACCTCGCCTATCTCGCTCTCCATCCAGATGCTTTTGCGGTGTTTTTTGCCGGCTCTGTCGAAGTGTTCGAAGCTCACCATGCGAGCAGACCTGAGCTGGTCATAGCTTAGTTGCACATCTAGCTCGGCTGTTCCGTCGCTTCGATAAAACTTCATTTCGGTACGACCGCGTTTCTGTTCGCCTTCGAACCTTGTCTCACCGTTGGCGTACATAAGGCTGAGAGCGTAGTATCTGTGCCTGCGCTCTTCTTTCATCACCAGAACTTTGCCGTCCCTCGAGAAGTGCTCCCGAACGAAGTTGTCGTCTGACGCGAATGTCGATTGCCGCATCAGACGTGTGCCATCTGCGCGGTAACTGGTCTCACTCTCTTGCACGTTATAGACCAGGTCGTAGGTGGTGGAGTGAGTAATCAGTCCGTCTTCGTTGTAGTAGTCTGTCTGCGACTTTTTACCCTCTTCGATTAAGTTCGATTCTCTTACCAGCTTTCCCTGTTGGTTGTACTGGCGAAAACGCACCGATTTAGGTTCAGCAGTGCCTTCTAGTTCGTTCCATGTCGCAATTGGGCCGTGCTGGTTGGGATTGTTCAGGCCTCCTCTGGAGAAAGAATCGCAGTTTGTGTAGCCCTCAGATGGGTGGTAGGTGATATACGTGCTGACGAATGGCAGGTGTTCGTAGGTGATCACCTGGGTCGAACCATCTTTCATGTCGATGGTGTCTGTTGCACCACCGGCATCGTCGATTATCCGTATGCGTTGACATTGCTCGCTGTCTGGGGGCGGGAGAATGAGTTTCGATAGGTCGTCAGCGGCATCGTCGAATGGAACGGAAATATCCTTGTCGAAAATTCCGCGCACGTGGGCGGTTGATGAGAGACCAACAACGATAGCCAACGCTGTTAGAGTTAGAAGAAGCTTTCTCATATGAGGGCCTCCGCTAATGGTTCATAAGAGTCGTGATTGGCCCTTACTTCGATGTGGGTCTGCATAGACAGTCGCGATCGAGCTTGCCTTGATGCAGCGAGAAGTAGAGTTACGTTCGTTCGGGGGAGTGCTTTTGGTCTTTTTGTTGTTTTTTTGTTTTTAAATAAGAACGGACATACTTCATTAGATATCAAGAGTAAGTTCCAGGTAACAACTTAAGATTTGTACAAGTCGCTCTTTACAATTGTTATGATCGCGTGGCGCGGCTAGTGCAAACCTTTGGTTTTTGACGAAAATTACCACTGGTTCATAATCTTGCTGCTTTGTTATTTGATTAGCGCGAGCTCACGCAACGCTGTTTAGAATTGCTTGAACTCGTTTGAGTTCGGCTTCTAATTCGTCCATGGTGCTGAATCGCTTGTCGGGATCTTTTTGCAAACACTTGAAAAGTAGGGGCTCCATTATGTCGGGAAGTTCAATGTCTGCCTTGATAGAGCGCGGTTGGGCTGGCATATCGTGGACATGTCTAAAAATCAACTGCACAGCATTTTCGCCTTTCAGCGGAGTGACGCCCACGAGTGCCTGGTACATTACGCAGCCCAGAGAGTATAGGTCAGAGCGAGCGTCCATTTTGTTGCCCATGCACTGTTCTGGGCTCATGTAGAGGGGGCTTCCTAAGATGTCGCCCGTGCGCGTGAGATTCATAGAATCTTCGTTTTCGTCAGTGAGCACTTTGGCTATACCAAAGTCGACAATTTTGACGAAGTCAGGCTTTTCTGGAGTAGTGGCAAGAATTATGTTGCTGGGTTTGATATCGCGGTGAATCACACCCTTACGGTGAGCATGCGCTAGAGCACTTGTGGCCTGAGTAAAAATGTGAAGGAAGCGAGCCAGACTAATTGTGCCGCCAATTCTGATGACTGGGTCAAGATTAGAGCCGTCAAGCCATTCCATTACCAAATACGCAATTGATTTTGCTGTAACACCAAAATCATGTACCACCACAATATTTGGGTGGTCCAATGTGCTAGCTGTGCGAGCCTCTTGCTCAAAGCGGCGTAAGTGCAATTGGTTGGCTGAAAGATGCGGATGCATTACTTTTATAGCCAGCCGTGCACCAGTTCTTTTGTGGCGGCCTCGGAAAATTACACCCATGCCTCCTTCACTTACCTGTTCAAAGATCTCATAGTGCTCAGGCAGGTCAATTATGTCGATTAGGGGGCGCTGGTCAAATGGCATTATGAAAGGCAGATCTGCGGTTGGTTTGCTGCTGGCGATTGGCCCCATCCCTGTGATTTGGGTCGCTCCAGATAAGTCAAATGAATTGAAAGAATTTGTTCCATTCTCTTGAGGCGCAGGTGTAAGTTTGCCAAAGTTTGGTGGCGCTGCTTGTCCTGCTGCTCTGGGCATAGCGGGAGTGTCTCCGGGGCCTCTGATGGTGAGCGGTGAAGTACTTTGACCGCTCTTAGTTACTGTCCCACTAGTTGGTAGGGCCGCAATCACCTCTGCTTCGTCTAAGGCCGCTACCGCACGATTAATTAGTCTTTTGGCTAATAGTGCAACCGTCAGTGAGAGCGCTGCTGGGCATTTGTCATTGTCATAATGTTTGTAGCGAAAATGGGCGTAGGCTAGACGGCGCAAGTCTAGAACGCTGTCCCAGAGCGATTCTAGCGAGTCTTTGCGATCCTTGCGAGCTGGTAATTTGAATTCTTTAGCGGCGGGTAAACTGCGCATCTGTACAAAGAAATCAGCTGCGACTGCAGCTACCAGGCAAAGCAGGAAAAGCACTAAAGGTAGCCAACCGCTGGCTGAGATTAGGTTGAAAAATGAAGCGCCCCAGGGTAAGGCACCTTGGGTTTGATTGTAATTTAGGGCGAGGTGGTCTGTGCTGGAAATGACCAGACCAAGGCAACAAGAAACCCAAAAGAATATTTTACCGAGATGGCGAAAGAGCCAGCCTAAGCCAATAGTTGCCGCCGCCAGACCGGTCCAAATGGCGTGCCCCGAAACGATACGACCATTGATAAGCTCTGAAGATGGCAGCCAGACTGATAAATTGTTCAATGTTGAGTGGCTGGCAGCGTGGGCATAGGCATCTTCCACGAAGGCAAACCCTGCTCCAGTAATGGCACCCATAAGCAAAATGTCAGTGGCACCGAGGGTGAAACTGCTAAATTTACGGCCGCGCCATAGCAAAAGTAAAAGAGGCACTAATTTGAAAATCTCTTCTAATGGCACAGTGAAAAATGGCCTAAGGGGCGAAGTACCAAGTATTTTCATGAGAGGCATGCAGGCCAGCACAGTGAGGCCCATGGTCAGGCCGCCAGCAAAGAAAAACGTGCCAATTTTTTGGATGGTGATGCTGCGAACCGGTGTGGCAATGATGGTTAGAATCAGCACGAAAGCAAGGTTAAAAGCGAACCAGGCGATGCCTTGAATCCCTGTAACGACGAGGGTTGGAACGAGCCAAAGGGCGACACCGAGCCAGAGCACAATGTGACGCACCTGCAGTCGACTGGTGCCAAAGGGCACGGTTCCCCATGAGTTAACTTGCCCCTCTAAATTCAAGTTTTACCTCCCACTTTTGGGAGGTTTTTTTGTTTGCTTTGATATTTGCCGAATGCCTCTAAAGCCAGATGAGCCGCCGGATTGGCCTTCAGTGCCTGGAGCAGACCTGGAACGCCTTTTGGGCTTGCATTGCTAGCATCTTCTAGCTGTCTGAAAGCCAGTAAGTATTTGGCTTGCAACGCTTCAGGGTCACTGGGAAATTCTTTCGGTAAGCTCTTTCTTTGGATTTTTGCCACTCCGGATAGTAGAGCGAACATGGCTAAGCCTGCTGCTATAGCGCCAATGACCCCGGGATTCCCGACTTTTTCAGCGACGTCGTGCATAAATTGGAAATTCATTACAGTGTCTCCCCGAAGATGTGCAGGAGAGTCTGTTCGTAGATACTGCTCAATTTATTTAAGTCGTCGATTGAGCAGCATTCGTCAACTTTATGAATGGTGTCATTGACGAGCCCAAGCTCGATTACTTCAGCGCCGCAGGGGGCGATGAAGCGACCATCTGAGGTGCCGCCACTGGTGGAAAGTTCTGTATGTAAGCCGGTTTTAGCTAAAATTGCCTGTTGCACTGCTTCAAGGAGCTTGCCTGTGTCCGTTAGGAATGGTTCTCCAGAGAGGCGCCATTCAATTGTGTAATCGACTTTGTGTTTGTTTAATATGGCTTCTACTGTTGCCTTTAGGGTGTCGGCTGTTGATTCTGTGGAATAGCGAAAATTGATCCAGGCTTCTAGCTCTCCTGGTGTGACATTTTCTGCACCGGTACCAGAATTGAGATTAGTCACCTGAAAGGTTGTAGGTGGAAAAAATTGATTGCCGCTATCCCACTGACTTTGACACAGTTCCGCCAGGGCGTCAGCAAAGGTGTGAATTGGATTAACTGCTTTATGTGGATAGGCAGCGTGTCCTTGCACTCCTTTGACATAAATACGGCCGTTAAGGGAGCCTCGCCGACCGTTCTTAACCATGTCTCCTACAGTATTGACCGAACTAGGTTCTCCAACGATGCAGTAGTCGATTTTTTCGCCACGTTTTAAAAGGGTTTCTACAGCTTTAACTGTACCGTCCACACTGGGGCCCTCTTCATCACTGGTTAGTAGCAGGGCTATTGATCCTGAACCAGCAGTGCTGCTACTGAAGCTTTGCGGATGCTCCTGGCAGAAGCGCTCAAGGGCAGTGACAAAGGCGGCAATATTGGCTTTCATGTCAGCTGTGCCCCGGCCATATAAGTAGCCGTCTCGCTCACTAGGTTCGAAGGGAGGGCTATGCCAGCTAGCTTCCGGACCGGTAGGCACTACATCGGTGTGACCAAGAAAGACAAGAAGCGGTCCGCTGCTGCCTTTTTTGGACCAGAGGTTTTTTACTTCTCCAAATTGCATGGTTTCGCTAGTAAAGCCAAGGGAGCTTAACCTGTTGGCAATTACACTTTGACAGCCCGCATCATCAGGTGTGATTGATGGCAATCGCACTAGCTGTTTGGTCAATTCGAGGGTGTCAGTTTTGTCTATTGCTTTGCTCCGTTGTCCGTATTTGCTTCTGATTCTAACTATGCATCTGTTTCAATTCCAGCTCTAAGCAGTTCGTTGATGCTGACTTTGCCGCGGGTTTTGGCATCGACCTGTTTGACTATAACAGCGCAATAAAGGCTGTATTTACCGTCGGCAGAGGGCAAATTGCCAGATACCACCACCGAGCCTGCTGGTATTCTGCCGTAGCTTATTTCGCCAGTCATGCGGTTGTATATGCGTGTGCTTTGACCTAGAAAGACACCCATCGAAATAACCGAGCCTTCTTCGACGATTACGCCCTCTACTACTTCCGAGCGGGCACCAATAAAGCAGTTGTCTTCGATAATTGTTGGGCTCGCTTGCAAGGGCTCAAGTACACCGCCGATACCGGCCCCGCCGGAGAGGTGAACGTTTTTGCCAATCTGAGCGCAAGAGCCGACCGTGGCCCAAGTGTCGATCATTGTGCCTGAATCGACGTAGGCGCCAATGTTGACGAAGGCGGGCATGCAAACGACGTCGCTGCCAATGTAGGCGCCCTTGCGCACTGCTGCTGGTGGCACTATGCGGAAACCGCCAGCGCGAAAATCGGCTTCTGTATAGCTTTCAAATTTGCTTGGTACTTTGTCATAAAAATTAGTTGATTGGCCTGGTATAACGACATTATCCTGGGTTCTAAATGAAAGTAAAACTGCTTTCTTGACCCATTCGTTTACTTGCCACTGTCCTTCTTTCTTTTCTGCTACTCGCAAAGAACCTTTATCAAGGCCGTCTATGACGTCACTGACTGCTTGCCGCACTTTTACGTCGACATTTTTGCCATTGATTTCAGCGCGCTTTTCAAAGGCTTCTTCAATGGTGGCCTTAAGGGTGCTTGCAGCGGGGTGTTCGGCTTGGGCGGTATTTTTCGTATCCATTCGTCGGTTTTCCTTCTTAGTGATCAAAGTTATTTTCTTACAAGCCTTCTACAAAATTTCGCAGGCGCTGGGCACCTTCTATGCATTCTTCTAGCGGTGCTACTAGTGCCATGCGCACATGATTGGCGCCTGGGTTTGCGCCGTGGGCTGGGCGTGATAGATATGTGCCAGGCACCACAGTCAAATTTTCGCGGGCAAAAAGCAGGCGAGTGAATTCGGTTTCGTCAATTTTGGTGCCGTCAATATTTGTCTGCGGCCATAGATAAAAGGCACCTTGAGCTGGTGCTACTTTAATCACAGGGGAAATAGTTTCAAGCACAGCATTGAATTTTTGTCGATATAGCACGCGGTTGGCTAGAACATGGGTCTCGTCTTGCCAGGCTGCCTTGCTAGCCTTTTGGAAAGGTGGTGACATGGCGCAGCCGTGGTAGGTGCGGTAAAGCTTGAACTGGGCAATTATTTCTGCGTCCCCGGCAACGAAACCTGAGCGCATCCCTGGTAAATTAGATCGTTTGGATAGGCTGTGAAAAACTATACAACGGTTAAAGTCAGCTCGACCCATGCGAGCGCACACTTGTAAGAGCCCTACTGGTGGCCGGTTTTCGTCTGGATACAATTCTGAATAGCATTCATCAGAGGCGAGGACAAAATTATATTGGTCGGCTAGTTTAACTAGCTTCTCAATTTGCTCAGCTGGCATTACTGCCCCTGTTGGGTTACCGGGTGTGCATATAATTAAGAGCTGACATTGCTGCCAAATTGCTTCAGGCACGCTGTCAAAGTCAGGCAAGAGCGTCTCTGCATCAACATTGAGAAAGTATGGCTTGGCTCCAGCTAATAGTGCCGCTCCTTCATAAATTTGGTAGAAGGGGTTGGGCATTAGTACCAGCGCATCTGGGCCGGGAGTTACCACCGCCTGAACAAAGGCAAACAGGGCCTCACGGCTGCCATTGCAGGGCAAAATGTGTTTGTCTTTTGATAGTGAATCGGGTTCTAGCTTGAAGCGCACCTTGAGCCAGTCGCAGATTGCTTCACGCAATTCTCCCTCGCCAATAGTGAGGGGATAGTTGCTAAGGCCGCTGATTTCTTTAGCGATAATTTCAGCGATAAATGTTGGTGCTGCGTGTTTTGGCTCGCCAATCGACCAGTGAATTGCTTTCTTGTCGGCTGGGGTCGTTCCCGCCAGTAATTTAGCCAGTCTTTCAAAGGGATATGGTTGTAATTCAGCCAGATGGGGGTTCACTTTCGTATCTTCTCACTTGCCTTTGTAGAATTGAGCAAGTCTGCGCGCTGTTTCAGCTAACACTGCTGAGCCTATGAACAGTCCTGATTCATCGAGGTCGAAAGTCGGGCTGTGATGACTGCGAGTGCTACCTTCGATTTCAGCGCCTAAGAACATAAATGCACCGGGTACTCTTTCGGCAAACATCGAGAAATCTTCGCTCCATGTTTTCGGCTGAATGGCGATGACATTGTCTATGCCAATTAAGTCTATGGCTGCTTGACGCATAACCTCGGTTACTTCAGGATGATTAACCGTGGTGGGGTAGCCTAGTTCGTAGTCAATTTTGTAGTCGCCGCCTAAAATTCTGGCCAGCTGGCAGGCTTTGTCAAGTTCTTGCATGATTTGCTCACGCACGGCCTGACTAAACGAGCGGAATGTTCCTTCAAGCTTTACGCTTTCTGAAATGATATTACCCCTGGTGCTAGAGCTATGAAAAGAACCAATAGTGACAATGGCTGGGTCAAGAGCTGAGATGCGGCGGGAGATGATTTGTTGAATTGCTTGCACTACCTGCGAGCCTAAGACAACAGCATCTACGGTGCTTTCAGGGTAGGCGCCATGGCCACCTTTGCCAATAATGTGAATGGTGAAACTATCCGCAGCTGCCATGATTGGGCCAGGAATAATGCCCACTTTTCCCGCTGGTAGGCTAGCGTCCATGTGTAGGCCGATGATTGCTGAAACACCATCGAGAGCGTCATCTTCTAGCATTCTGCATGCGCCTGATTTGCCCTCTTCGTCACCAAATTCTTCAGCTGGTTGCAGCACCATGCGAATGCGGCCTGGTATTTCGGTTTCTGCTAGCATTTTTGCTGCAGTGAGACCGCAGGCCATGTGACCATCGTGGCCGCAGGCGTGCATCACCCCTTGGTTCTTGGAAACATAACCGGCTTTGTTATCTTCATCAATGGGCAGGCCGTCCATATCGGCTCGAATGGCAATTAGTGGCCCTTGTTTGCCAAGGTCGCCAATAACCCCAGTTTTGCCCACGCCTTTTTTTGTTTTGTAGCCAAGAGCTTCTAGTCTGTCGTTCATTAACTTGGCAGTTTCTAACTCATGAAAACTTAGTTCAGGATGTTCATGCAAGTGCCGGCGCATTTCGATAGTTTCGCGCTCTAATCTCTTGGCATTAGTAAGAAAGTGTTTGTCGCTCTCAGCTTTTTCTGTAGTCGGCATATCCTGATCCTAGTTATCTGTTATCGGTCTTGGCTATCGGTCCTGTAACTCTTCCCAATTGTTCTGTAAGCACCATGGCGTTAAAGTCTTCGCTGCCTTTTCGGCCTCGAAGACTTCGAACTTTACTACGATTTCGTCGACGACGACAAGTGTCTAATATTGGCCCCGGCCGCCGGAACTCGGTCTGAAGTTTGCTAGCGATTCATCAACAGTTGTTTGGGTAATGCGCAGAAACATCTGGGTGAGAGCCTCAATTTGCTCGTCAGTAAATTTTGCATTTGTATCTTCCACAATATTCTTGATGATTCTTGTGGCTTCAGATTTCAGCATTGCGCCTCCGATATGGTCTTGTAATGGCTTTGACGCTCTTGAGTTTAGCGCATGCCTGTAGCTTTTATATATGACCAGATTTAGATAACTAGGCCAGAGCAAGCTGGTCAAGAAGGTTAGAGAGCTGTTGCACTTGTTGGGCAAAAACATCTTTGACGCTCTTCCAGGCAAAAGCTAGGCCACTCTTTGCCTGTTGATTCTTTCGGCAAGTAGAGGCAACCAACATTTTTTGGTGGGTCTTTCGGTGAGCAATTTGTTCTTGGCGCTTTGAGTTAGTGACTTCGACTAGAGCGCGCAATTCAGTTGGCGAACTGACTGGCAGCATGCCTGTTTTTGCTGGAGGTAGTAATTTGCGACGGCGAGCTGGTGCGGCCATGATTGGAAGGGCTTGCAGTTTGGCTTGGGAAGCACCGACAGCTAGTACTAAAGGTGAAGAAACGGATGGTAATTTGTCACTGGTGGCCAGGATTTTTTCGTCGTCGTTATCGAGTGAAGCTAAAACTCTGGCGGTTCGCTTCAGGCGGACCACGCTGTTATCGGCGTACAGGTTGCGTAGGGCTTCGTTAGAAGAGAGTGACCCAGAGCGGAACTCAAGCAATTGCCCAAAAGACGGTTGGTCACTGGTCATTGCTTGTTCACGGTGTCGTTTGCTAGCGCATATGTTGTCGAACTCTTGGCTCATCATCTCTGCACTTGGTAATGACAGGAAGCTTTTGGCAGAGGCGTTTTCGTTTGTAAGGGCGCTAAAAGATGGCGAGCTCATTGGACTGTACCTCGACGAATTTCATGTGTGATATTGATTGGATGCCTTGCTGTTTATTGTTTGCCATAATGACAACGAGGGCTAAACGTTGTCATCACCTCTTGGCACCACGTTTAATGTTTGCTAGTGATTTGGTTTGCCTAATTCGGTCCGATTCAACGTCTGTGTATAAAATGAGGTATAAAGGCTACAGTTTTCTCTAGGTTTCAGCGGATTTCACTACAATTGACGAGATAAGGACAAGCTGTGAATAGTTACATCAGAGCCATTGCCGCCATTACCTTTTTTCTCTCTGGTATACCCGCTCATGCTGCGGAGAGTGCATCAGTGCCTGCTGCTACTGCTGCTACTGCTGCTGCTACCTCTGCTACAAGTGTTCCTCCGTCACCCGCGTCCAATCAAGTTGTTAATCAGGCAGCGGTTGCTGATAGTGTAAATAAGCCCGTACGAGATAAATGGGCATTGATTGTTGGTATTGGTGAATTTAATAGTGACAAAATTCCCAAACTTAAATATGCCACTAAAGACGCCCGTGATTTTTATACTTATTTGACCAAAGAAGCTCACTTCGCTCCTGATCACGTGCGCATTTTGCTCGATGGCAAAGCTACTCAACGCCGTATTATGTCTGAGTTGGGTAGTAAGTTCTTAGCACGCCTAGCGCGGCCTGACGACATGATTGTGCTCTTCTTCTCTACTCACGGCAGCCCATCGCAAATGGATATTCGCGGCCGCAATTATATTGTTGCTGCTGATTCAGACCCAGAAGATTTGTTTGCTACTGGCATTGAAATGCAAAAAGTTCTTGAGTCAATTCAAAGCCGTGTGCTCTCTGACAGGGTTTTGTTAGTGATGGATGCCTGCCACAGCGGCAGCGTTAGTGGCGAAGGAAAGGGCATTGCTCGCACTGGTAACTTTGATGCTGAAGTACTGGCTGCAGGTTCAGGTCAGATGGTTATTTGCTCAAGTAAACCTGATGAGCAGTCGTGGGAATCTAAGCGTTATCAAAACGGTGTCTTCACTAAGAATCTGTTGGATGGTTTGCGCTCTGGTGGCTCATCTACATCCATAGCCAAAGCGTTCGAGACGGCTCAGTCAGCGATTCAAAACGAAGTAAAAGAAGATCACCCTGGTGCTAGGCAAACACCAGTCTTGCACAGCAAATGGTCTGGTAATGAACTTCTTCTGGCAATTCGACCAGCAGCACCTGAACGCATTCCACCTACTGTGTTTGAAGAGTTAGATTTGGATAGCACTGATGTGGTCACTGGTGTTGCTCCGGCGAAGCAAGCTGCAAAGCCGGTGAAGAATCCAGAATCTACTCCGGAAGATTTCGCACCGGCCACCTCTGGTTCCCGTGCCAATACTGGTTCTTATGCTCCCCGCTATAGTGCCGAGGGGGCTGCTTCTGAAGACAGCGATAAAAAACTGGTACTAACTAGGGCCTATTTTTCTAATGACCCTACTCCGGAGAAGTCATATCAGTATGCTTGTGAGGCATCAGGAGCCAATTTTAACAATACCGATCTCTACTACCGGAAGGCTGCACTGTTAATCCAGATGGGCAAGTACGGCAAGGCAATGCAACAGCTAACCGGTGTCTTGGTTGATGATCCAAATAATGAGCACTATCGCCTCGCCCGCGCATTTTGCTATGCCAAGCAAGGCATGAGAGCTTTGGCTGCTGAAGATATCCGCACAGCACAATTTAAAAACCCAAAATTGCCTACCAAAATTGAGTTCGGCGATTAGCTCTTGGCATTTGCATCTGTCTTTGGCCGAGTTTTTGTCGAATATTTGGCAGTCTATCCCCTGGTAGGGGTCATGTCACTGCGCTAAGGAAAACCCCAGTATATGAGTTCTCTATTAGGCGATTTTGGGGCAGTTTTATGTGGTTTTAAGGTGCTTTTAAGGCGAAATCAAGATTTGGCTGTTGTTTGCCGCCGTGTAACCCGGTTATGTTTTGTGCTGTATTTATCTATTTCTACTTTCACAAATCTCTAGGCGATTTTCACACAACCTTCATCTGACGCTCTGTTTCTAGCTCTTTCGTAAGACATAAGTCTTGAGAGTTAACAGGGCTGATATTCGTCGTAGTGATATTCGTCGTAGTGATGATTGCCAATCGTCGCTTTTGCACCCTCCTACTCACCCACTACAACTTCGGAGTAAATTATGAATCACGCAGACCACGCAGTGCACATGGAAAATATGCAGCATATGCACGAGCATGTTTCCTCCTTTCCTTTTCTCTCGCTTCTGGCTGGGTTTTTCCTGCTCGGAGCGTTGTATTACTGTTTCCGCCTGTTCAGCCCTAAGTATCTGACCAAAGTCAATGGCTACCTAGACCGTGAAAACGAAGTCTGGCACGGCGCTTGTATGGTCGGCATGGTGAGCTGTTTGGCCCCTGGCTGGTTCGGCATTGCCGATCTGTTTTGGCAAATTGCCTTTGCCATCGGTACAGCCTGGTACCTCGTCCGTGCCTTTACTTACGGCCGTTCGCTGCCCTTCAATAAGCAGTGGTATGACTTCGCTCACGCTGCCATGATGTTTGGCATGTGGTGGATGTTCGCCGCTCCTCTCAATGGCATTGTCGTTACGGTTCTCTTCACGGCATACTGGACCTGGTTTGGCTCTTACTATGCCTGGCGCCTCTACAACGACTTCAAGAAGCCTCACTGGCTTTCTTTTGGTCAAGACATCGCTCACTTTGGCATGGCTGTGGTCATGGCTCTGATGATGGTGTTTCCGGCTACTTTTATGGGCCATCAGCACAACATGCCTGGCCATGCCATGCCTGTTCAGCATATGCCTGGCCATGATATGAACGACCCGTCCATCTGCAAGAGTCCAACCTCTCCGCCTGCTTCCGTGCCTGCTGTTCCTGTCCCTAATTCAGCTGGTGACTCGGACAACTCTGGCGGTCATTCACACAGTCACTAATTTAGTGGCGACTGTGGCTAATTAGGCTAACCGGGAGAGCTGAAATGTCCACCTCGTGTGGCTTTCAGCTCTCCGCGGTTGTTGTTGTTTTTTTTATTCCTGGATATTAGGTTGATGCAGCCCCGTTACTATTTCTTTGTTTTGGGCATACTGTGTTATATAGTGTTCCACCCCAAAATTGAGAGGATGTCTTATGAACAGTAGTATGACTCTGATTGAATTTCAAAGAGAATATCG
>JAUYRX010000040.1:0-247274 GCA_030696635.1 Candidatus Melainabacteria bacterium | reverse complement strand
AAAATGATGCCTACAAATTATCTACAAATGCGCCTGTAGAAAACCTCGCTGTGGCAATGCCTGTGGCAGTCCTATTTGATCATGCCACCAGATCGCTGGCGTCGACGTCTACAAATCGTCTACACGCTCCCTGTAATGCTGGCAGCGCCTGTATTGTAAGAGTTCCTATACCACTGTGATCGGCAGTTCGTGATTGCCATTCGCGACCAGCAAAACGGTACCATATTTTTATGGGCGCAAGTTTTAACTCAGCTGACCTGAACCCTAAAAATTGATCCACAGGGAAGCGCTGAAGTTGTGCGTGAGCCCAGTCAGATCTCCAGAGATCTGCGGCTGATAGACCACAGAACCGCTACTACTCGTCAATAATCGCCACCCTTTGGGCGTTACGGGCATTTTCAGACTTGACAAAGATAGCAGCCCCTGCTACACTTATCCAATGACTGAAGCAATCAAGCCTCGCTCTTTTAAAACTGACTGGTTTGCAAAAGCTGCTAAAAAAGCCGATATAAGCGATGCTGATTTGTGTAAGGCTATTGAACAAGTGCGGCTCGGGCAGTGCGATGACCTCGGCGGTGGAGTATTTAAAAAACGCCTAAACAAAAATATGCACCGCAGCATAATCATTGCAAAAGGCGGCAAACACTGGGTTTATTCTTACTTGTTTGCAAAAAAAGACCGTGAGAATATCAACCAGAAAGAGCTTGAAGACTTTCGAGAAATAGCCAATACCTATGCAAAAATCACGGATAAGGAAATTGACCTAGCGTTAGCAGATGAGATTTTAGTGGAGATTTGTCATGGCAAAAAAGTTTAAAAGTGATGCTTTTGAAGCAATCCATAGCCATGTTTCTGGCTTGCATAAAATTGGAGTTGTATCAAAAGAGACCATGCGCCGGTTTGATGAAAGCTGCCTTGATGTGCCTGAAGAATTAGGACCAAAACAAATCAAAGCTTTGCGCAACAGTTTCCAGGTGAGCCAGCCTGTCTTCGCTCGTTATCTAAATACCAGTGAAAGCACTGTCGAAAAATGGGAGACCGGTGCAACCAAGCCGACCGGTGCAGCTCTGAAACTTCTATGCGTCGCTAAAAAACACGGGCTCGAAATTCTCGTCTAACTCCAATTCCAAATCAGTTGCGATTTGATTGGCGTACAGAAGCTCCCCCAAATAAAGTCGGTTTGCTGGAGCTAGCAATTTCCATATTTTGCAGACACTCCTCTATAAAGACATTTTCAGGGCAAACCCCTGTGGCCACTCTGATTATGCTCTGATTCTTACACGCTTTTTCTAAATCACGAATAAGGACTGTGCAATAGCACAGTCCTTATTCGCTAACCAAAGCATATACTGCTCGGTATTGGAACTCTTACAACCCAGCTACCGCAAGCTTTTCCAGGCTCCTGTAGGCGAGCCTGTCGGTGAGGCTCAGCGAAGGAGCAATAGTGCCATGTCCAAACTGACCAAAGAATTTGTAGAATCAGAAATTCAAATGCCTAAACAGGGCAGTGCTTTTACCGTGATGATGAGGTTCCCGGATTTGCAGTGCGAGTGACGCCGAAGTCAAAATCTTATATTCTCGAACGACGTGTTGATGGAGCCACCAAACGAATCACTATCGGCAAGTGCAGCGACATGTCTCTAGACTCGGCAAGAAACCAGGCGTGCATAATGCTCGGCGACATAGCAAAAGGCAACGATCCGAAAAGTGGTAAGCGTATAAACACTCTCAACGATATTACTCTGCGAGAAATACTGCAAAAGTTTCTGGAGATCAAGCCGATCCGAAAAGATACTCAGCGAAATTATCACTTTGCCATCAATCGACACTTTAATGGCAATAGATCTTGGCACCGCATCTATCCTCGCCAAGGTATTATTCCCGATCTTAAACTCAAAGATTGGTATCGAGCCGTGGGCACCCTTCAGAATGAGGTAGCGCGTGACTTCTTGTTATTTCTACTCTTACCCGGTATGCGATTTGGTGAGACGAGAAAGCTAAAATGGTGCCATGTCGACTTTGAAAATAAAATACTTATCGTGCCGAGGGAACTAACAAAGAGCGACCGAGAACATCGGCTACCACTCAGTGACTTTCTCGTCTCACTACTTAAAAAACGCTATATTTACAGGAATCGCTCCGAATGGGTCTTCCAATCAGTCCGCCTCAAAAACAAACATCTACCTCATTTTAGACATAGAACGGCTGAGGTCACACATGTCTCGCATCACGAGCGCATTTCTAGAGCTGCTCGACATTAACGGCAGCGACATGAAGGAATGGAAACCTGTCCGGGAAGCTGAGCTGACGGAGATCACCCAGCTAATCATCCCGCTAGATGGTATTCGTATTATGTAGCTTGGGCCAACGTCTTCTTATACTGCCAAATCTTTTCCGGGGAGAAGTTGTGCTAGTCGGCAAGGCTATCACTGCCACCTGCACGCTTCTTACTCTGCAGCGCAAAATCTTGCACCGCCTGCACTAGCGCTTGAGACAAACCAACTTTTTGCAGATGCTCAAATGACACAGTGCGCACAATGTCAAAACGCGCACCATACTTGACCAAATTGTAATCAAGCTCACCCAAGAATCGTCGGCCTTTCTCGTCAGCACCACCGATCTGTAAAAACACCACAGTCACTTCTCTAGCATCATGCATACGCTTAGTGGCATTGACCAAAGTTTGCACCACTAGCATCGGTTCATATCGAGGTGCAGGAACACCATCAGTAATCACGGCTATTAACATTGGCTTCGAGCCGGGTCGCCTACTGGCGAAGAAATTACCGAGCCGATCTTGAAGTGGTTCAGCTAGCTTGGTGCCCCACATGAAGTCTGGGTTTTCGAACAAATCATTTATTCGACTAGCACTAGAATTAGGATAGACCTGATATTCAGAAGCAAAAGAAGTAAGAGTTAGTCCTTTCGGAACAAATGGAGCTAAATCACGAGAAAGCGCTCTAGTTTGCATGCCACACCATTCCCATCGGGACAAAAACCCGGGACAATCTCGACGACGCATGGAGTTAGACGAGTCTACTATTAGCTCCAGATCAAAGTTTGAAAGCAATTGCACTGATAGAGTTGGTATTTGAGACTGACCTTTAAAGCCATCTTTGAGAGCTGAGCCGTTAAGCAAATTGCGCGAATCTTGCAAAGCAAACATTGAGGTCACTGGTTTATCAAAAATGCCAGACTGCGACTGAAAGGGGTCAGTCGAATTAGAATTGATTGTGGACGAACCGCTCATGGTAGTAGAAGTGGGAGCAACAGGAAGAGCGATCTGCTTGTGTTCAACACCAAGGGCAAAGGGGCGCCCATAGGCAGGAATAGGTAAAGGCATGTCCGGTCGAGTAAGCCGTGTACCAGTAGATGTATCCACCTGTGCCGAAGCCACAGAGGCCAGGCCAAAGCTAACGCAGCCACTAAGAACACTAGCCAGTAGCCCAAGATAGATAGCCTTGAAAATCAAGTGTTTCCTATGTTTGTCCATATATCGATATACGCTCAGCCGAACAAAAAAGTTCATGCTAATAGATTAAATATCCATTCGCTTCCCACTACATTGTGCACTACACTGTCAATTAAGGCATCCAAAAGGACATCGATGAGCAAACTAGCAAAAGAATCGTCGACATTGCGGGTATCTATATTTTCACTAAGTTTAGGGTTGAGCTTGGGCCTGTGCCTAAGCTTGAGCTTTTTGACTTTGTCCGCCCCTCAGGCCTGCGCCCAAGGGCAGCCAGAGGTGCCAGTAGCTATTGGCACAGTGAAACCACCCAGCACGCTGGTACTAAGCCAAATCACAAGAAGAGGCAAAGATCTCTACGAGTACGACAAGGCCTGCACGCAGGCAACTGATGCTCTTCTTGCCCAAGTAAAAAATGCAGCAAGCTTCAAACTCTTTGTTGCCTTTCCCGAACATGATATTTGGCATGTAGCCTTTGGCAGTATCAGCGACGATGGCGAAAGTTTTCTCCTTGCCTACGAAGCAACACTCAAGCCAAACAAGCCTGTAGAGATAAAGTCGTACGATATTTTCAAACTAGATAAAGGTGAGTTTTTCAAGCGGGCTCAGGCCCTTGATGCCTGCAAAGCAAAAATGAAGAGCACTGGGCCGCTGATGAACTATGCCGCCATTCCCAACGAAAGCGACAAGAAGAGCTATTGGGTCTATCAATTTCCTGGCACCTCAGAGCCCGGAGTCTATTTACTCGGTGGCGATGTGCGTTACTTGGTATCGAGCAGCGACCATAAAATTATAGAAACCAGGCAGATGCACCAGTCAGTGCTCTCGTGGCCCAAGCGCGGCGGTTTACCAAACGATGCCCAACTCCAAGGCGGCTGCCATTCGGCAATTATGGCCGACCTGCCGGAAGATACTGACGTCTTTCATGTGCTGCTACGGCAACCACAGCTGCCCGAGTATATCGCCACAGCCAACTGGATTTTCTGTGTCGAAGTCGACGGCAGCATACGGCTAGTTAGCACCATGAAAGAAGGCAGTCACCACTAATTCTATATTTCAGCCAGGGCCTTTTTGGCAGGAGCGAAACCTTGAGCTGCACTTTTTTCGAGCCAGAGTCTCTTTTCTTGCGGGTCTTTTTCAGTGATGCCGATAGTATATTGAGCATGGGCATGACCCTTTTCCGCAGCCAGCAAGGCGCAGCCAGAGGCTCTCTCTAGGTTCTGTTCAACTCCAAGGCCGTCTAGGTAACAGAGCCCCAGAGCAAATGTGGCATCAGTATGACCAACCCCTGCAGCCATCTCTAACCACTTAAAAGCTTCCTCGTATTCTTTGTCGTTAAAGAGAATGTCACCAATGGCAAACTGCGATTCTAGATCGCCTAACTCGGCTCGCTTGCGCCACAACTCTTTGGCCTGTGAGAAGTTTTTAGGCGCTGCTGTTCCTCTAAATATTGAAACACCATACTGATAGAGTCGAGCGCTCTTTTGTTTTGCTTGAATCAGCTCCAGAATCTCACTTTCTCTCTCAATTGGAGGCTCGGACTGACCAATAAAATTTATTGCCGCACCATCATCTTCAAAAGTTGTACTGTCAGCAAGCACCACAGGTAATTTACTGGCGGCAATTGAGGCATTGAGATACTCAAGCAAGACATAGGCCAACACCCGATCGCTGCCTAATAGTTTCTGCCCTTCGTGAAAAGCAGAAATGCGATCAACGAAAGAGAGTCGTTTGCCGCGACTTACCACCACCACCGGCCCGAAACATTGATCAGCTAAAGCCTTCAAGCGCAGCACCTGGGTAATCTGCTCAGGGCTCAAATCGCTATCAGCAGCTCTAGCTTCAGGTTCAGTTGGCATTGGTACTCCTTGTAAACGTAGAAGATGGAACAAACCATGGGAGAGCAGGTCTATTCACACCAAAGAAGAATTTAGCAGAAAAAGGTCATAGATAATGATTGTGCCAGCTTATGACAAATAAAGTCAGAACTTTAGTAACAACCTTGGCAATTGTCTCAACCAACTGGATGCTCTGCTTTCACAGCCTGCCAGTATTCGCCCAATCAGCCACGTCAAAGCCAAACCCAGCCCCCACGGCTACGTCAGTCCAATCCCCAACGGCAAAGCCAACGCAAGCGCCCACAGCCGCCGCTCCTACTGTAGCTGTTGACACTGTACCTTCATCTGGCGATGGTCAGTCTATTTACCAAACAGGTTTGCCTGTTGAAACCGGCAATTTACTCAGTGAAGTAAAGAATCCCAGACTAGCACTAATTTTAGCCGGTGGTGGTGCCAGGGGGGCCGCACACATAGGGGTACTAAAGGTATTTGACCGCGAAAAAATACATGTTGATTTTCTTGTGGGCAGCAGTGTCGGTGCACTCGTAGGGAGCCTGTATTGTGCCGGTGTTTCTGCCAGAGATATTGAAGCGTTGGTACTAAGTAACCAATTGAAAAAAGCTTTCTATCCTATTCCATTTAAGCTCAAAGCCGCTCTTGGCATACCACCATACATGCTCAAGCGCCTAATCTTTCTCAAGCCGCCAATCGGCCTCTACAGCGGCAATTCAATTGCCAAATTTATCGAGCGCAATTTGCCGCCAGGCATAGAGAAAATTGAACAGCTAAAAACGCCGTTTGCTGCGCTAACAGTTAACCTTGGTGATACCAGACCAGTATGGTTAGACAAAGGCAATATAGCCAAAGCTGTGCAGGCTAGCTGCAGTGTGCCAATGCTCTACAGGCCGGTAGTAACTGACGGAAAGCTTTTCGTAGATGGTGGCTTGAGAAACAATCTGCCAACAGAACCGGCCACTGCAGTAGGAGCGCAAATAGTGGTGGCAGTGAAGTTGCATGCGTTTTTGAAAGGCAATGACCAAAGTAAATTCAACACATTTTCGAGCTACGGTGACCAGTTGCTCGGCATTCTCATGGCAGAAATAGAAGACAAGCCAGCTGGACAAGCAGACATTGTCATCGAACCAAACGCCGACAAGTTGAACTTACATAACTTCAACCGCGCCGATCTCATTGAAGCAATCAAATCGGGAGAAGAAGCAGCAGAGAAGGCTCTGCCTGCAATTAAAGCACGAATAAATGCTAGTCACTAAGGCGTAACAATTCATACCTATATTGTCTGTATTCACCCCAATACATCACACAATCTCAAAAAAGGGGATTACTAAATGACTAAATTTGAAGTCGCAGAAAACGCCAATAGCTCTGACAGCAGGACAGCAAGCTCGTCTCTAAGCGAGGCCGTCCAATCAAACATGACCTTAGAAGACATCAAGACCCTTCTCACTAAAAAGGCACCGGCCGATGTTTGCATTCGCGATCAAGATGGCTATATTGCTTGCGGTCCAATTGTAGGTTCGCCCCGCCCTGAACAACCAGGCCCAGTTATAATCCTCAAACCAACAGAGCCTCTGAATCCATCATTTGATAACCTTCCGCCGATATACGAGAAACCAATGTGGCCAGACAAGCCCCTAGATCCTCAAACCGGTAAATTCCCGCCAAAATATGATCATTTAAGACAGTCAGAAAATTTAAGCCCGTTTACAAGGCCAAGATCATACAACGATCCCCGGCTTAACGGCTTGGAATAAGCAGTTTCGAAACAAAAAAAGAGAGCGCTCAAATAAAGCGCTCTCTTTTTTGTTTCTAGAAATCGAACCTATGGTCACCGATGAGTCACAGTTAACCTCTATATTGCATTTGTTCACCTTAATACATCTTCCAATCTCAAAAAAAGGGGTTTACCAAATGAGTAAATTTGAAGTCGCAGAAAATGACAAAAGTTCAGATAACGTTTCTAAAGACGGACGCATAAGCGAGTCACTACGCGAACAACTTACCAACGAAGACTTCAAGAAACATCCTATGATCAGAATCAAACCTGATGTTTGCATTCGCGACCAAGATGGGTTCATTGCTTGCGGACCAATTGTTGGTTATGAACGGCCTGAACCACCAATATTCAAACCACGCTTTGATAAACCGAATGATATAGAAAAGTTCCCTAGCAAACCAATGCAAGAACTCTCACCCAGAGACCTTGTTCCGCGCAAAAGCTTCTAGACAGCCTGAGCAGCACTGCCATCTGAGGACAAATCTGCCGGCACGGCTTCTAAAGGGCCACTTTTGTCGCGGCGAAAACTCATATGGCAGTTCTGACACAAAAAATAGGTGATATAAGTCCCTGGCTTAGCCTCAAAGCCTTCAGGCTCAAATGTTTCGAGCTTACGCTTACTACAGCTAGGGCACTTACCTTTTAGGAAAGTCGGCAAAAACGGTGTGATCAGCACTGCCATAATCACGAACCACATAAAAGACTCTTTCACTCGCTGCTTCCCCTTAGTGCTCTGTTTCTATTTTTAGCACATTTGCTGCTAGCCTAATTTAGTAAAATATGAACAGCAGTCAAGATCCAATTAAAAAGCAGCAGGCCATGAACAACCAACTGTCAGATCTAAGCTTAATAATAGCGGCATTGTCCTTTGCCTCAGAAAAACACCGCGACCAAAGACGCAAAGACCAAGAGGCAACACCTTACATTAACCACCCTATTGAAGTAGCACGTTTATTGCACGAAGTTGGCGGTATCACTGATGGTGCCACTCTGGCAGCAGCATTGCTGCATGATACTGTCGAAGACACAGATACCACGAGCGACTGCCTGCTAGACTTGTTCGGCGAAGAAGTAGCAGCTCTTGTATTAGAATGCACTGATGATAAAACCCTTGCAAAAGAAGTGCGAAAGTTACAACAAATAGAACATGCACCAAACATCAGCGTTAAAGCAAAGCATATAAAACTGGCCGACAAAATAAGCAACGTGCGCGACATGGGACATTCCCCGCCCCCAGACTGGAGCCTCGAGAGAAGAATCGCCTATATTGAGTGGGGCAAACAAGTAGTAAGCGGACTGCGTGGTTGTAATCAAGCACTTGAGATGCTCTACGACCATACCGCCGCAGAAGCTCTCAACAAACTAAACGAAAAACATTGAGCACCTCTTCACAGACAACCATTAGACCAGTTAAAGCAGAAGATATAGAGCCTCTTCTTGTTTGGTTGGAAGCACCACACGTTAAGCCCTGGTGGGGCACAGAGGCGCCTAAGGCAAGCCGTCTAAAGTACCAGTCAAGATTGCGGTCAGATGCACTCACCCGTGTCTTTATCATTCAAGTCGACCACAAGCCAGCGGGTATGATTCAGTGCTATCTCCATAGTGACTATCCTGATTGCGACAGAGAAATTGGCATAGCCAACGCCATTGGTATTGATTACCTAATTGGGGCGCCCGATTTAACCGGCAAAGGAATTGGCACACAGGCAATTAAGTTGATGACACGAATGGCACTGACGTTATTTTCACAGTCTAATGCTGTTGTGGCGAGCCCTCACAAAGAGAACATTGCCTCTTGCCGAGCACTTGAAAAGGCCGGTTTTGCTCTGGTGCGCGAAGCAAAGTTGGCATCGGCCTATCCCTCCGAAGGGATAAGCTGCATCTACCAGAAGTGCCGGTCTTAGCAGACAATTTCAACGTCACAGTCAATAACCGCATGCCGCTGGCTGCTGTTAGTCTTTGCTATTCAGTTAGTAAAACTTCGGGACGACAGGATTTGAACCTGCGACCTATTGCTCCCAAAGCAACCGCGCTACCAAGCTGCGCTACGTCCCGGCTTTCAAATATATCACACTGCCCGAAACAGTTATGTAATACGTAAAGTAGTTAACATCTTATGGTACAAACGCCGGAGGGCTTTCCCCGCCTACATCGAGGGCATCTTTATCAACAAACCCTGTGCGACCGTTTGCGAGCTGTACCTTGTATTTATTGTTATTAATGCCGCCAAGCACCACCAGACGGTCACCGGCCTGGACATTTACAGTTCGGTTCCTGGCATCTGTTACTGATTTACCGCTCTTAACAGTGGCTGTCGTATAAGCATCACCAGTTTTGCAATTAATAAAACCGGCGTATATATAGCCTTCTTTGCCGTTGATTCGAACTTTATACCAGCCTTCGTGCTTACCTACGATTTCAACATCAGAACCGCGAGAAATTTCAGCGACAGTGCGGTAATGTGTGCCAGCTCCGCGTCTGACTTTGACAGTGTCACTGGTTAAAGTACTAAAAACGGTTCCTTTTTCGGCCACAGCTTCTTTCTCAACTACTTTAGAGGCAGCTGTTTTTTCAATCACTTTATTGTTTGGCACAGCCAATGGAGCCACGTCGACTGAAGCGCTGGAGTTTTTCTCAGAAGTTGCACTAGTACTAGTGTTTGAACCTGAACTCGAATCAGTATTTGAATCAGGGCTCGAAAGTAATTTGTCGACCAAAGATGAGGTCTTATTCTCGTAACTCGATGCCACAGAAACACTGTCATCAGTGCCATGCCCTTGAACCTTCACCCGACGCAATTGGGCTGCCTGGTAAACACCGCTGCTACCTCTAGCTAGCACTAACTCAAAAGCATCTTCAGCATTACCCATGAAATAGCTCAGCCCTTGACTGCCAGCTCCTTGACTGCCAGCGCCCTGACTATTTACTGCTAGGCGAGCCAGTCTAGCGGCCTCACGACGGCGACGGCGACTACTACGCCGCGATGAATTGTCCCCGCTATCAGACTGAGCCGATACAGCAGGCACAGAGGCAGTTGCGGCCACAACAACTGCAGTTTTGCCTTTCCGACTAACCTCAAAGAGAGGGGGGCAAACTTTTAGAGCAGCAATGCTATTAATGCCATCAGCAACAGAATTGGTCAAATATTTGCGAAAGCGACCTTTCTGGGCGCGATCGGCAACGGTGAATGCAGCAGCTCGCAGAGCGGCCATCTGACCGCGGCCATTGTCGTCGAGTAATTCATAACTACCGTCCTTGTAGACGAGCCTTACTTTTAACTGTTCGTCTGGTAATCCGAGCGCTCTTAAGCTGGCCGGGGTAAAGAGTTCTTCTTCACCAGCGCGAGAAGAGAGAGCCAACTCCATATCAATATCTTGACCATTGGCTCCAAACTTGGCCGAACCCTCACCTGTAAAGAAAGGTACAGCCTTGTCTGTGCGCTCTTTAATACCACCGCTAGTCAGCTCAATTACTTTCACTTGAGGCTTGCGCCCAGCTTGAGCATTTTGGTGACCAAGCAAGACCAAAGTATTACCGCTAGGCTGAGTTATTATTTTGGCTTCGTCAAAGACATCAAACTTGCGCAGCACAGCAACTTCTTTTCCTGAAATCAAATAATTGCAAGACTGCAAAACGGTATCGACTTCAACAAGTTTCAGAGCATTAGGCAGTTCAAAAACATGAATCTCATAGGCTGATGTAGGAAAAATTTTCTGCAATTTACCTGTAATTTCAGCTGATGAGAGAGCAGCGTTTTTCTCAAGAAACCGTTTCACGCTATTTTCTAATTCGCTCTTCAAATGATCGGCGTCTTCTTTAGACTTAGGGCCCTGAGCCACGCGCCTCGATATTTTCTGAAGATTGCCGTCTGAATCAAAGAAACTAGACACAAAAGACACAGAGGCGGCACCAAGACCAAGCACAGCAATAGCCGCGCCCCCAATTATTGCGAACTTAATCAGGTTGGGGCTACTCTTGCGCGCCAACTTAACTCCGCATTCCTTGCACTGGACAGCGGCTACCGAATTTCTAACTGTGCATTCAGGGCAACGCATAAAACATCCCAATCTCCCAGCGGCTTAACAGCAATGTACTGGGGCTAGCCCGTATATAATACTCATCCTTGGCAATCAATTGATGCATTGCTAGATGTCATGGACTAATTCTAACGAAGAGTAGAAATCTTGCAGCCAAGAAATTTAGAAAGAGCTAGTTCAGAACTAGTCAAAGTTTGTCACTTAGCCTACGAGCGTGGCTATATTTGCGGCACAGAAGGCAATTTCAGCCTTCGCCTCGACGAGCACACCATACTGACAACACCAACCTCCGCCTGCAAAGGATTATTAAGCCCATCTGACCTAGTATTAACAAATCTTGACGGCATAGCTTTAGATTCGCCAAACAATTACGGCAAAAAGCCGTCGACCGAATTAAAAATGCACCTGCTTGTTTATCAACAGAGACCAGACGTGATGGCAGTAGCTCATGCCCACCCAACCACTGCTGTGGCCTTTACGGTAGCGGGTAAATCATTGAACCGCTGCGTGCTTCCAGAAGCAATTTTGACCCTGGGTAAAATAGCCGTAGCACCATATGCAACACCAAGCACAGAGGAAGTACCAGAAAGCATTGCTGAGCATCTCCAGCATACAGATACAATTCTTCTTTCTCATCATGGTGCACTAACATTTGGTAGCGATATTTTTCAGGCTTTCTATCGCCTAGAAACTCTCGAACATCAGGCTAAGACCCTGCTTGTTGCCCACATGCTCGGTGGAGAAAACACACTGTCTACCACCCAAGTAGAAAAACTTTTTGCCATCTGCCAAATTTACGGAATGACACCACCCAAAAACAGAGAAGAACTAATAGAGGCCGGCACGAAGTGAGCGAAGAACTACACCCTCTTGAGGCAATTACCTCTCTTTATCTCGTACGACATGGCCATACAAAAGCAACTGAATTAGGTCTTCTATATAGCGATCCCCAAATAGAAATCAGCGAAAAAGGAATAACGCAAGCGCAGGCTGCAGCAAAATATATCGCCACGGTCAAACCCCAAATTTTGCTCTGCGGTGCAGCAGTGCGTGTGGCTCAATCAAGCCAACCAGTAGAGAAAGAAACAGGTCTTAAAGCACAAACCATAAAAGGCTTTGAAGAATGGCAGGTAGGAGACTGGGAAGGTAGAACCTACCTTGATATCAAGAAAAACGACCCAGACCAGTATCACAAGTGGTGCTTAGATCCAATCGAGAACGCACCGCCGAATGGCGAATCAATTGTGCAATTGAGCGAACGAATAAAGGAAAGCTTGATCAATCTAATTGCCAAAAGCGAATATGAAGGCAAGACCATAGCCATGGTTACTCACTCTGGCATAATTCGCTCAATAATTGTCCATGCTCTAGATATGCCAATCAGAAATTTCTGGCGGCTATCAATTCCGACGGGCTCAATCACAAAAATAGATTTCAGCAGAAACTTTGCCACTTTGCACTTTATGGCACATAAGCCGTAATTACACATTTGAAATAGGTCTATTTGGCAGTTTTAACCGAGTGACGCATATTCTCGATTAGTCTTTGCTTTTCATCAAAAGTCAAAACTGAACGAATTTTGAGCACTAGCTTTACTCGCTCTGTGCCCATTTCTGCTTGCACTTTATTGATTTCATCTTGCTTAGCTAAAGCAATCTTCTCGTTTGGATCGGGCTCCATTTGCAAGTTACGCATGTCCTTGAGCAAATTCGCCATAAGGGCAAGACGTACGCGCTGACTGTCTTCAAATTCTTTCGCCAGCTGGCGAATTTTCCTTTCTTGCTCTTTGTCGATACCAGCCTCGCGATAAATGGCTAGGGGGTCATGGCGATTGATCTCTGAACCAGGCAAAGTTGGATGAGCTGACATTTTAGTATCAGCTGACTGAATGTCTCGCGTAGCTTCTTTAGTAGCCTCTCGTGTAGCTTGTTTCGTAGCTTCGGGGCTCTTACCAAGAGGATCGGCCAAAGTTGGCAAACAAGAACAAGAGATCAAAGCAGTTAGCGCGGAGGAACAAAGTCTGAACCTAAAATTGGAATTGAAATTGAAATTGATCATTAGTTCACGGATTTAGAGATTTACGGATTTAAAACTAACTAGTTAAACCAAGTATAACCTCATTCAATTCCAAAATGTATGAAGGGCGCCCAGGCATGAACCGGTTGTTTAGCAGCAATGGCTTTTAACTGGGCCTGCCGCAGGGCTTGGGCCACCGAAATTTTACCCGATTGCCAACAGGTATGAAAATCCTGCATAAGCTCCGCCGTAGAGCGATCGGCGACCTCCCACAAAGAAAGCACCAAATTAGGCATGCCAGCATACATGAGAGCTCTAGCCAAGCCTAGAATCTCGCCCCCTTCAGTAACGACGTTGACCCCTGTTTGACAAGCAGAAAGCACCAGCAACCGGCCCCGTTCTGTGCGGAGGGCATTGCCTTCTAAAATTGAAGCGGCAGACAAGATACTGCCATCAGACAAAACCAAACCAGAAGCCATGGGCTCATCATGATTAAAGATGGCATGACCAGCAAAATGCACCACATCAAAATCGCCAAACAACTCAGGCAAAGACCGTTTGACCTCTTCATTAGTCAGAAGAGTACTTCCGCTAGCTGTATTTCCACTAGTTCTAGTAGCATCAGCACTAACCGTGCCACTCTTACCAAGCGAAAGAATTGAATTAGCTTCTTCCATTGTATAAGCAAGGTCTTCTAGACCGGCTGAAGACCTCAGTCGCGAGCTAAAGACCATGCCACCTTCTCTAGTGGCAGAATAATCGCTAATTGCAGTCACCAAATAACGGGCATCATTGGTCGTGGTGCCACTATCACCACCAGCTTCTGACTTGCGATTCTGGGCAGAGGCTAAGATTGGAATGAGAGAAACTGTCGGTACATATGAAACGGCAAAGCGCTCGCAAACATAACCGCTTTGATCATGAAGTGCAGAAAAGGGTAAATGATAAAGACTGCCATGGGGTATGAGCAGAAGCCGCTCAATTCCAGGGTTAAGATTCTCCAAAACCGGTCCAAGAAGACTTTGATAGAGTCTGCGACAAAGACTGACCGGCACTTCCCATCCCTCAGTAGAGCTCATTTCAAAGAAAGTAGCAATATCTTCGCGAATCAGCTCCAAACTATGAGGCTCCATAACCACATGTGTAGTCAATCCCGATTGAGAATCAGTACTTTCTTTCTGCACACAAGCAACTAAAAGATAGTCTTGGGGAAAGAAGAATTCAATCACACAAGTATCAGCGCTAAGCTTATCGGTTTTCCATAGAGCTTGAATTTCAGCATAATTGAGGGTAGTGGCGCTAACTAAATTGGCATAGTTAGGATGGCGACGACGTAGCTGATTTAGCACCTCACGCCATTCTAGGTAAAGTTTACGAGTATCTTCTTGTGGTGCAGCAGAACCACGCAATCTACTATTGCTATTGGCACCACTATTATCATTCCCATCACTTTCGTCATTGGGTTTCGAATAATCAGGATCATGTCCATGGAAAAATTGTCTTTCTAAATGGGCAATCTGAGCGCGCAAATCAGCTTCCCGACTAATCAACTCTTTAATGCCGCGAGTAAGTGCAGATGAGTCATTGTCCTCTGCTAGTTGATTGACATCAATCGGCGAATTGCTCAGCAAGTCAAGCAAAGCTCGTGACTTGGCGCGGCCAACATACTCAAGGGCTTCAACTCGCTTATTCAACTTGAGGCAGGTGGAGACCATGTCGCGATAAAGCTCTTGGCCACGATTGGCAAAGCTTGTTTTGAGGTCGTCAGCTTTGATCATGCCGCGCTGCTCATCAAAAAGTTCAACAGCCTGGCGAAAATATTCAAAGGCTGGCGTCAGTTGACCATTTTGCGCTTTCAACTTACCCAAATTAGCCAAATAAATACGCTCACCCAAGCGATCGTTGATCGAGCGACTGAGAGCCAAAGCCTCGTCATAATATTGATTAGCTTGATCGAACTGAGAAAGCGCTCTATAGCAGTCACCCAGACTGTCAAGGTGAGCAGCTACAGTAGAAAGATCACTTAGTTCACGAGCGATGGCGAGGGCTTTGTCGAGCAGCTCAATAGCTTCTTCAGCGCGCTCCATGCGTGCCAACGAGACACCCTGATTGCCGATCCAAATGCCCTCGCGACGACGATCTTGAACATTAGCAGCAAGCGTTTGAGCCTCTCTATATAGAGCCAATGCCTCTTCAAAACTGGATTGCTCGAAGCGAATATTTCCTTCTGAACCCCGGCAAATTGACATGGTCAAAGCATCTTCAATCAGCTCAGCTTCTAAATAAGCGCGCCGATAGTAACTAACCGCCTGCTCAAACTGACCCAGTTCACTTAAAGCCAAACCTAGACTGCCAAGCCAAACACTTTTTTCACCAGATTCGGTTTGACCAGCCAACTCTAAAGCTGTATTAAACCAGTCCGTGGCAGCTTCTAGATGACAGCGAGTCATAGTCACTGAACCTAAGTTGCCAGCAGCAAGTTCCATAGACGGCCGATCTTGCAAAAATGAGGCGGTATTGTAGGCCAGCTCAAATTGCCCCTGAGCTTCAGTAAAATCGCCATTTGCAGTCAACTGTTCGGCCAAAAATAATCGAGCTTGTAGCTCACACTCAAGCATATTGGTCTGGCGGCACAGTTCTATAGCCTGATTAAGGTGACCAATAGATGAAGCATGATCGCCCATCATGCGCTCAGTTTGGCCCAAATAGGTTAGAACCACCGCTTGCGATTTTTCTGCGTAGGCAGTCTTAGCGCTTAATTCAAGAGCCTTTAACAAAAGTACTTTGGCCTCAGTTGAATCTCCATGTACAAGCTTATCGTAGGCAAAGGTCGATAACTCTTCAATTTCATTGAGAGTAGCTTCACTAGCAACATGTCGGCCGCGACGTTTTTTCTCGCGGTGTGAGTCAGTCATCGAAACCTCGACAGAAAAACCTATTGTACTTGTTCAAATATCTATCCACTAAGCTATTTTTCTAGACATGCCAAAGAAAAAGAGGCGCCAAGCACCTCTTTAATAGATTTCAACTTTACAGGCTTTAAATTTTAGAGAGCGGGAGCGTGATAAGCGCCGTAAGTAGCAACAAATGGCGCAGAGGCTACAGGAGCGGCTTTCTTTGCAACGGTTACAAACTTAGGAGCAACTCTGCGACTGGCCTTGTAGGTCATCGGAGCATATGACTTAAAAGCCGCGCTACTTGTAGTGACTCTACCATTTGCCGAGCCACTAGACGAGCCTGCAGGCAAGTATGTATGGAAACCGGAGGGCTGCAAATTGCCACTACGGCCATGAGCAACTGTAGATTGATTTTGATGCCAGGAGCCAAAGTAACTTGGAGCCATTGCCTGTTGTGACCGTCCATGACTAGCTCCGCCATGACCAGCAGCCGGTGCAGCTTTAGCAGTACTGCCCATCAATTGCTTCAGTGAAGCTTCAGGAATCAAACTAAGAGGGAATGGAGCCGGTCCAGCGCTGCCAATTGGACCCTGCGAATGAGCTTGGCTGGCGGCAAAGTCTTGAGCCAAACTTGCCATTTCAGAATCATTATCAGTATTTGCGGTCATGCCGGCAGTACCAGTATTGCTGCCATTTGCTGCATTACGAGCCATTTGAGTCCACTCAGCTTCACTAGGAGGGTTCTGATTTCTCGCTGGTTGAGCGTTAACGTCAGACACTGCTTGTTGAGCACAAGGGAAGCCAACTTGACCAGGGGTCGAAGGTGACTGGCCAGGCAGCGAGCGAGATGCATGCTTACGTTGGAAGCTAGCGACAACCTCAGCAGCCTGGCGCATACGGCTGCGATTAGTGTTCACTGAAACTGACTGTGCAGCTTGAGAATAGGCCGAGTTGGCACTAGCGTTATTGTTATAAGCAGTGCGGCCATAGCCCGACTCATATGAATTGTTGGCTGGTGGAGCGAATGTCGACTCATTGATAGAGCCCGCTAAATTAGGCTGGGAACTATTGTCCAGTTGGGGGATTTGCGCTTGCAACTGATTACGGCTAGGTAGCTTACGGCCAGCAACAAATGGTCTCAGCTTGGTGGCGCCAGCAACAGGGTTCATAGCCATGCGTGAATTGACAGCATGTGGCTCAGAGAGACTGGCAGACGAGAGGCTGCGTCTGATAGGCAGGCGCTTGGAGGCAAGCACCGGAGCAGACTGAAAATCACCGGAGAGCGAGCGAGCAGTAGCTTTGTCGCCGACAGCGGCCTTGAGGAAGCTGGCAGTTCCGCTCATATTATCGCTAGCCATCGCCTGGGGGGCGAGCACTAGAGGAATGGAAGCTGCGACGTTCACGCCTACTAGAAATGCATGGGATTTCATTTGTTACCTGTTCCGCCAAAGAAAGTTTCGCCAGTTGGCCATTGCCTACTGATCAAGTCTATGAAATGGCTCAACACATGTCACTGGGAAGAATACGCAAGGTCAAACGTGAAACGGCCATTTGACTCAAGGCAGTGGGAAGATTCCCATAAAACCAAAGATTAAATAGTTGTCTTAATCCCAGACCAAGCGATAGCCGACACCACGCACAGTGAGAATATGCTTGGGTTGGCTAGGATTAGCCTCTAATTTCTCACGCAAGTATCTTATGTGCACATCAACGGTACGGCTCTCACCGAGGAAATCAGAACCCCAGACCTGAGCGAAGAGCTGATCGCGAGAGAAAACTCGGTTTGGCTGCCTGGCCATGGCAAACAGCAGCTCAAATTCTTTAAAGGTCAACTCTATTGGTTTGTCACCAACAAGCACGGTGCGACTATCGGTATCTATGAAAAGGTCGCCTAAACGAATGCCCTTAGTTACTTCTTGCACTTGCGGCGCTTCACGTAGGTGCGCTTTGACGCGGGCCACCAGCTCGCGCAATCGCACAGGCTTGGCGATATAGTCGTTGGCGCCAAGCTCTAAACCAACAACTGTATCAATCTCAGAAGTTCGAGCAGTCAACATTAAAATCGGCGTCCGCTTATCAAAAGCCCTGACCCTGCGGCAGACTTCATAGCCATCTAGGCCGGGCATCATTAAATCGAGAATAACCAAGTCTGGTTTTTCATGCTCGAACAGCTGAATGGCCTTTATGCCATCATGGGCTAGAAGTGTAGCGAAGCCTTCCTGATTCAGAACGTACTGAATACTAGTGGCAATATCTACTTCATCATCAACTATAAGCAGTTTCTTCAAGGGACAATTCTTCGATGGGGGCAACAGGGAAATTGTTGGAGCCTTCATAGTATCATCGTCGTATTAGCATCGACGTATTGACTTCAGCGGTATCTCACTTGAAGCCCCAGAAAAATAATCACCTTCACAACCGTCTTTACCACTCTGGGTGGAGAAAACTAAGATGGGCGCTTGGCTTTACCGCAATTTTACTGGGCTGCTTTTCAATCTCAATCAACCCTTACATCAAGGCGGATGCAAAGAGCAGCAAGGCTGAATTAATTCCCAACTTCATGCCTTACCCCCCCATGGCACACCCTGTACGCATTGGTTTAAGCACCAAAAATCACGCCATTAGAGTGGCTATTTGGCAGCCCGGAGCTGTTTTCGTCAATGGCACTCCAATATTTGCCCTTGAGCCCCGCATGGTCTACACCATCACCCCGGGCAAAATTACCGAACTAGGAACAGGCCGCAGTTGTGCTCTGCCACTGGATCAGCGCTGTCATGTTTCGGCTCCTGATTACAGAGTTTGGACAGTCAATAGATGGTGGCGCGGCTGTCTAGAGATAATCAATATGCCTAGTTATGTTACAGCTGTTAATTTACTTGACCTAGAGCAATACCTCATGGGCGTCGTTCCTTCTGAAATGCCATCTAGTTGGGCTCCAGAGGCCCTCAAATGCCAAGCCGTGGCTGCCCGCAGCTATGCTTATGCCCATATGGGAAAGGGCTCTAAGTGGAAGAGCGAAGGCTTTGACATGGTGCCTGATGTGCGCGACCAAGCTTACAAGGGCCTGGCAGCAGAGGCCGATTCTACTTGCAAAGCAGTACTACAGACCCAGGGCCTCATTCTAAAGAATGCAGACAAGGTCAAACCAGGATTCTACCGAGCCTGGGTTGGCGACGACATGGAAAATCTCAACATCAAAAAAGGTGTGGTTTCACAAAGTTATCTTGAAAAAATCACTGGCATCAAAGGCATCGTTGGAGTCACGGTCAAGCGCTGGGATGCAGTAGGGAATGCCACTCACATTCAAGTAATGGGGGTGAAAGATAGCCGCGAAGTAGATGGCATTTTACTAGCTCGCATGCTCAATTTTGCTACAGCTGGAATTCTTGACGTACATGATGAAGGCGCTAACTGGGTCTTCACCTATCGCGGCCCCGGCAATGGTGCCCGTGGGCTCAGTCAGCATGGTGCCAATATGTTTGCAAAACGCGGCTGGACATTCGATCGCATTTTGCAACAATACTATCAAGACGTAGATGGCAAACTACAACTTGGTTTTATCGACAATCCTGGATATCAAATGTATGCAGCCCCCAGACCAAAAACAGCGAAAAAGCCTTCGACTAAAACAGTCTATTCAAAGGGCTTGATCGAACAAGACAAGCATGTAGACGACAAAAAATCTGAAGAGAAAAAGTCTGAGGAAAAAAATCCTGAAGACTAGAATAGTGAGTCGCTAACTAGATAGTTTCTTTAAGCGCAAGCGCAAATTTTCAACTGTGGCAGTTGAAGGTCCATAGTGCTTCTCATATATCGAGAGGGCACGGCGATAGACAAGTTCGGCCCGCTCCAAAAGATCTTTGCAGCCAGTCAGACGAACTGCTCCAGACAAGACATCAGCTAAGCGAGAAAGGGCGCTAGCAAGAGACAGACCACAGCCACCATGAATGGTGTCTAGCACTTGCACTTGTCTCTCCAACACAGCAATTTGTTCCATGTATAGCTCAAGCTTTCCGTAGACAACAGAGAGACTAGAGAGAACAGCTCCAACTTCAGAGCTATTGACACCAGAAACAATTACTTGAATCTCCAGCAACTCTTCAAACACCGCACGGGCCGCAGCATAAACTCCAGTACGCTGATAGAAATTACCGAGACGACCAAGGGCATCAAGAGTAGTCTGATCTTGCCCACCCTTTTGTTTTTCTTGACTGCGCAATAAATTTAAATAGAGCTTCTCAGCTTCGCCAGAGCGTCCTGTGCGTTCAAAAACATTGGCCAATTTATCGACTGTATCGGCTAGCCCTTCAAAGTATCCATCATCGCTCTGACAGCCATTTATGCGCAATGCATATATGCGCTTAAGATACGGTTCAGCTTCAACGAACTTAGCACGGTTCATGTAGAAGTTCGAAAGCTCTTCTAAGTGACCAATAATCGCGGGGTTGTCCATCCCCATAGCCGTTTCAGAAACGTTAAGGGCCATACGATAAAGCTGCTCAGCGTCGTCAAATCGGCCTTGCGTAAGATACTCCATCGCCATTTTGAAGTAATCTACCGCTTGCCTTAGCTCCACTTGTACTGCGCCAGAACTAGACCCGACAGCGCTTTGTGAATTTGGTGCGGCAATGTCTTGAGTGATGCCTTTAAAATCGATCATGAAGCTATTTATGAGACTCGCAAATTGAACAGGTATATAACGCCTAAACCTAGAATCGAGATTAAAACAAAAACCGAGAAAAAGCACAAAATACAGCTCTCGGAGCAGCATGGTATTAGGGTTTCAGCGCATTGACAAGGGCGCCAACAGATATCTTTTCTATTAAACGCCGACAAAGAGCCACCAGCCTGCCAATAGCCATTTTAATAAAACAAAATAAGTTTGCTCTTAGAAATCTCACTGGCACGGAAAAGCGCGTGCAAGGAACACAGCAATGCAAACTTCTAAAGTAGCGAGATTTTTGTGATAAAAATCTCGCTACTTCGGTGAAGCGACAAGACTAGCGGTTATGACTCGACTTTTTCGAAGCTTAACTATTGCTCTTGCTTGACTTCTTGTCTACTTTTTCTCGGCTTTCCAGAGCCGACCGCCGACAGTATCAATGCCGTCAATGGTCTGCTTCAGTGTTCCGACTGCCATCAAAATTTGGGCATTGTCAGGTGATTCAACATCGCACAAGGCCTTAAGGGCAACTAGTTTTGCATCAAAATCTTTAATGGCATCATTCAAAACATCAAGGTCTACTTTGGCTTTGGTATTGCTAGTAATCTCCGGATAACCGGCCAAACGAACGACAAGGGCATGCACAGCTGCTGATTGAGAATCTAAAGTAGCCAGCGATAGATTGAGAAAGGAAGCCCTCGGTTTCAGATAAGCACCGAGTCTCGTGCTATCCGCCACCAAACTTGGCAGAGAGCAAGCCATACAACTCATCCAAGGATCAGCAATAAAGGCTTCATTGTTCATTAAACCGTTAGCAATAACTTGGCGACGACCAGCTTCGCGGTTTAGATCATGAAGTGCACCTTCTATTCGTCTCAAGTTCTCATGAAAGTCACGCAAGTCACTTTTAAAGGTACTTTCAGTCAACGGCTTACTAGAAGCTATGCTATTTGTCGCTGCCGCAGACACTTGAGCCGCACAGCGACTGGGAAAAACAACGAGTGCACAAAGTATCAAACCGCAGAACAGCAAACCTTTTTTCATTACTTACTTCCTTGAGGTACACTCGGTTTTACACTTGGTTTTACACTTGGATTTTCGAGAGCTGGCGCCGCATCAGAAACTATGTCGACTTTAGAGACCCAGCCCGGTGGTCGTAAGAAACCAAAACCTTGTTTACGATCCCAATGCTGCTGCTTGAAAGGGCCACCGGCAGTTTCAAAATAAGTATAAGTAGAACCACGACTGAGGTAAGGCCCTTGATCAGTGCTAAAAATAGCGTAGACGTGTCCGCTATCACCAGGACCAATGCTTGCCCCACCACCGCCGGCGCCGGGCACAAATATACTGGCCGACTCGGGTGGACAAATAACTGAAAGTATCTGATCAACGTTCGCCAGCAATTTGAAGTCAGTAGCCGAAATGGGCTGAACGGCAAGTTCCTGTTCGGCAATTTTCGTCAAGCGATCAAGCAGCCTGACAAAATCACTCTGGCGCGAACGCAAATCTTCGGGAAAGCACTTCAGCCTAGTCAAATCAGCAGCCTGCGCCTGGGTAAACCAACTCAGCTTGGCGTACAACTCAGGCATTGGCTCAAGGTAATGGAAATTTGCAGCTCTTCTTACGCTTTGCTTTGGTGCGAACATACGCTGGGCGTCATTCATCTCATTGCGAGACAAGACACCAGAAGGTTTCTCAACTGGCTCAATCTTATTTGCTGGCGCAATTGAATTTACAGCCTCAACTTTGCTTGCTGTCTCAGTGAGCTTTGACGCAGTAGAGATAGTTGACGAACTCGCGGCAGTTGTGAATGGTCGATCATATGCAGTGAAAGAATCAACAAAAGCAGCTGAGGCACTAAGCAAATGCTGAATTGACCAATTCTCAGACATCAAACAAGTCTGCGAATTCTTCTTCATAGGACGAAAATATTCGGTGATAATTGCCCAGCGTTTCTCCGCGAGGCATACAGCACTATTCGGGTCAGAATCTATTCTGCGCCTACCGGCCACCCGCGTTAACTCGGGTACAGTATTGATCAAATTTGGATCAAGCCTATCGGTCAATGTATTCAGAATATTGCTAGCGACCGGCGAGCCCCATGAATACAAGAGATAGAGAGACAGAGGATCGAGCATGCCATCCTCGCCCTCTTCTTTGAATTCGGTGGTTTGCCATTTCATCCACTCAAGCTCATAACTATTGATTGGAGGGAGAAAACGCAGCACCATCAAATTTTCATTAGCGTTGCGGTTCTTGTCCATCTCAAAAATCGATGCAGCGTCAAGCCCTTGGGGTCGCTGTTTTTTTATAGAGAGTAAAAGTCTAGCGCGAGAAAGTGGCTGAGCCAGAGTCTGCAAGAGGTCCTTAAATTCAAGATTTCCCGCCTGAAACATGCTCTTAATTTCTCGGGGATAGACAGTCTGCTCGCGGGTAATCACACTGGGAGCTAGAGCCACGCTAATATCGTAAATACGCTGCCAACTGGCCATCAGGGAGTTAGAGCGATCAGTACTTAGACTAGGACTGATACTTCCGGGCACTGATTTGATGCGGTTGCCGCGACCTAATTCTATAGCGCGATAAAGAAGCAAAGCCCGACGAAAGTTATTCCCGCCACCGGCATGTGAATCGATAGTAACATCAGAGAGTGTGAGATACATATACGATAACCAAGCAGCCGATCGATAATAATTTGCGCTCCGCTCAGAACTGTTATAAAAGCCAATTGGACTCAAAGCACTATAGTCTTGCTCTCGATTGAAAATAATCGAACGCCCACGTTTCCCTTTAGCAATTATGGCCAGCTCTGCTTGAGCCAGATCGCTGGCACCACCCATGTCTGCCAAAACAATCTTGGGATCAAGGAGCTTTAAGCCAACAATAATAAAAGCCAAATTTCTTTGAATATCGTCTTTTACTTCATCGATTTCACAGGCACGGTAGTCTTTTACACACGAGTCGACTAACGCCAGCAACAAAGTATTCAACTCAGCATATAGAGTTTCATTGATTACTCGCAAAGCAAGAGTGTTTGAAAAAACGAAATAAGCATGCACGAATGGGTCTACCGTAATGAAGTTACTTCGATTGTTCTCGCGATTGTCTTTAAACAAGAGAGCCGATGAACCATTAAAACCCGGCGTACCTTGGAGCACAACAAAATGATTGAAACCCAATATCTTGCTACTTCTTGCTCCCAGACCAGAGAGCTTCATTCCTTCAAGCGAAAGGGGCTGAGGAGCACTAAAAGGCAAATTCATAAACGGGAAAACGTCTTTTAGAGTGGGAGGCCCTAACGAACGCTGTGGTGCCTCATCCGTAAGCTTAATCTCAGTCGGTCGTTTAAACTTCTGCGGCCCTGCAATATCGTTAAAAACTTGAGCACTCGCGGCTTGATTCAGAGTAGAAACAAACAACAATATAAAGCCTAGGGCTCGCTTAGATTTGCTCATCAAAATTGCTCATCAAATTTGCCCATCACGTTTACTCATCAGAGATTTTACTCATCAGCGATCTGTAAAAAGCAGCCTATGTTGAGAAATTTTCTCTTCAAGAGCAGGAGAGAAAGCAATTGGCAAAGGCTTCAAAGTAAGCCACGAACGAAGCTGATCACGATTAGCACTAGAGAGTAAATTGCTGCTTTGACCAAGGGTAAGGGTCTGGTAGAACTTCTCGCTATCAGAAAGATCAATGAGAATTCTCATAGTGGGCCCGCTGCGGCAAACAAACTGCTCAGGCCCGCGACGCAGCGAAGACTCCATGCTTGAGACAGTGTCTTGATCTCCGCCAACTGGAACTGACTGGCCATTGAGTACACCCAATGCCGGCGCGAGGTTAGGAGCACCACGTAAAAGTTCGCTTTCAAAAACAACTTTGTGCAAGTCACCCCACTTCCAAGAAGAGGGCTCATCGCTCTTGCTTTGCAGACGAACATCTTTAACCGCCTGGCCAAACGAAGTGATGACAAAGCCTTTAAAAGTACGCTCTTCGCTCGGCAACCACTCACTATTTTTTTCAAGCAAGATACGCTCAACTACTTGAGACCAAGCGGGATAGCGCTCTAAATATTCGTTAGCCAGATTGGCACCGAGCCGAGGCTCAAGTATTCGCCTAACAACTGTGCGAATGAAGCTCTCATAAAGGGCGGCACCACTGCTGTTCTCCGACAATACCCCATCCCATTTGCTTATGGCATCTAAGGCACTAAGCTGGAAAGCATCGATAGAGTCGGTCTTGCCTATGGCCTCAGCCAAAGTACGCTTAACTAGAGGGGCCAATGGTGCAAGCTGATCGCCTTGGAGCAGGGCCATTTCAGGTAAGCCCGGCTTCTGCAAATTCTTTTTGTATGAAGCAAGAACATTGAGGACGCGCTGAGCGCGATAGACATTAAGGTTGAGCGGCATCTCAGTGCGACTTTGACGGAAGTTCGCAACGTAGTAGCCCACAGCTGGATCAAAAGCATGCTCCATATCTTTAAAGGGAACATTAGCCACCCAATCACCGGTGCCTACCCAGCCCGGATTAAGTAGACATGACTCGAATTTAGTGAATTTACCAGCAGTGGAGCGCTCCGGAATAGATCCAGCCTGCTGATAACCAATGTGCCCATCTCTATCAGCGAACAAGAAAGTGAACGGAGAACCAGCATAATGCTCAAGGCCGCTCTGAAACTGAGCCCAGTTAGCAGAGTGGTTGAGGCGATAAATTGCCTCAGCGCAACTAATAGTTTTCTCTGGTTGATTCAGACCAACCCAAGAAAGAGCGACTGCATTTTCATCGTTCTTTATTAGCAGAGGACCGTGCCTAGTTTCTAGTACTTTATGAAGGAGATTAGAAGTGAGTATCAATGAACTAGAAAATCGAACAGGAATCTCCTCTACAATCTCTTTGGCATTAGCCCAACCAGTAGGTGTTTTGTACTTACCAGGAAACTGCGGCGAAAATTGCTCAAGGAAGAGATCTTGAACATCTACTTTTAGTGAAGTTAAACCAAAGGCAATCCGATCATTACGACCATTGACAATACCCGGCACACCAGGCATGGCAGCACCAGCCAAGTGCAGAGCAGGGCACTTCAGTGATACCAAATACCAATCACAAGGTTGAGTAAAAGCAAAATGTCTGTCGAGAGCGAGGTACGCGCCCTTACTCTCAGTCATGCTGGAAGATACGACCCATCCATTAGAGCCCCATCCCGGAGCGGGCGAAAGAGCACTGGCCAACGATAGTTGAGCTGTGCAGTTTATACCGGTTTTAACGCTTTCTAAGCGCCCCCCAGGCAGGCTGCTCACCGCTGGCGGTGCGTCAAAAATACGATCAAACAAGCGCGAAGCAATTTTATTGCCAGCCTTATCAATAATTCGTTGACGAAGATCATCTAAGCGCCATGATTCATCGAGACAATACTGGTTATATTTCAGTATCGCCAATGAATCTTGCGAGGTCCATGCTTTTGGTTTGTAGCCAAGCAAAAGAAACTCAAGAGCTAAGCGATCCTTTGATGTATTAATGTAGGCGTTGACACCCTGCGTATAAGCATCAAGGGCGGCTGCAACGTCTTTGGATAGTCCTTTTAGCTCACGGGCTGCCGCTCTATTGATACCAATGGTCCGCACTAGCTTATCGTGAGGCAGTGATTGCGACCCAAAAACTTCAGACAATTCACCAGCCGCTGTGCGTCGCATCATATCCATCTGAAAGAGGCGATCTTGGGCTGTGACATAACCCTGTATGCGATAGAGATCTAACTCTGAGGCAGCTTCTATATACGGCACTGCTCTTTCGTCAAACTTAACAGCAGCTCCTCGGCCTAGCTCAGGAAAACTAACAATGCCATCTAGTACAGGCAAGCTGCGCTGGGCAACGAAATAGCCCCCACCAGAAAGCAAGACGGCAACTACGACTAAAACTAAAAGAGCTCTCAACAATTTGGTAACATCGCCAATTGAACAGGTTTTAAGGAACTGAACATCTAAGGATAAAAGACCAAGTAATTATAAGGCCTTTGAATACAAAGGGTAGTTACAAGTATCAGGAAAAGATAGGTGAACTTTTGCGACCTTCAATATAGCTCAAGACCGTGGTCAATTCTTGCTCTAACTTGTCGGTAAGCCCTGGCAATTGAGTCACCTCGCCTCTCTTGGCCGAAGTCTCAAGGGCCAAAGCTGCACGAGAAAGCGAGCCAGCAGTCATGACAACCGCCAATCCCTTGAACTGATGAGCTAAGCGAATTAATTCTAAGTCGTTATTGCTTGCTACCGCTTGGCGAATACAGCTCATCAACTCCTCACACTCTGCGCTGAAACTACTAATTAACCGTTTAAGATCAGCAAGGCCGTATAGCGCAGCTAATTCCTCACAATTTATCGGAACCTCGTCCAAGGCCCTTTCAGATATCTCTGGAGAAGAAATTAACTCCCCTATCTTAAAATCGGAAGCACGGTCTGCAACAGCAGGCTTCAACCACTTTTCAAGCAAGCGATACAATTGTTCTTGGCCAACCGGCTTGCTCAAATAATCATCCATACCCGCCGCTATGCAATTTTCGCGATCACCTTTCATGGCAGAGGCTGTCATAGCAATGACCGGAATGTGCCCGCCACCGGCCTCCTCTTCATTGCGAATCAACAAAGTCGCTTCATATCCATCCATTTCAGGCATCTGGCAATCCATCAAAATCAATGAATAGCGGCCAGTACGAAAAGCGTCAAGAGCCTCGCTGCCATTGCCCACGAGATCTGCCATCAGGCCCAGTCTTTGCACTTGTCGCAGAGCTAACTCTTGCATCACAGTGTTATCCTCTGCAATCAAAATGCGCTGGTCAGCAGCCAAATTCGACTGAATCGGCCTAGAAGGCAAACTAGAAGGCGACGTAGAAGACATAGAAGAATCAATAGCCGCGGGTGAAAGAGGCACCGCCATCAATGCTGCTTCTAGACTTGAAGAATTGGAATATGCCTTTTCTACCTCAGTCAAAAATTCAAATAACCGAAATGGTTTTTGCAGGTGACCGACATAAGAACTTGATCCGGCAACAAGTTCAGCTCCTGGTAATTCACTACCACCAAGAACTAATAAACCAGGCATAGAGCGTCCAAAGGCAGCTAAACTCGCCTGGCGAAAAGTCTGAAACTGCTCTAATTCATAAGGTGAAGGCGCAACAGGAAAGTTACCAGATATATTATTCACAGAACCAGAGCCAGAAGAACCGGCACTAGACCTAGAATCTGAAGCTTCAACTGAACTATGAGAATCTCTTACCTCCTGACCTATAGCTATGTCATAGATAATCATTCGAATTTCGGGCAGTTGTGGTACTTCGGAGAGTTCATGCAATTGTGACTGCAGCACGCCTCTCTTCAAGAGTTCTAGTGCCTCTGCAAGCGATGCCACTGGCATCACCTTGATATTGTACAAAGAGAGGTAACTATCCACTATTCCTTGCAATGCCGGCGAGGGTGAAAGCAAAAGAACTGAAAAAACACTCTCCAACCTTGAAGGAATATTAGCTAACTGCGTTCCGCTACCCGGCGTTGTCCTCGGTCTCAGAAGCTGTTCGAGCCTAGTTCGATCTTGAGCAAGACCGATGGGAATGACAAACCAAAAGGACGAGCCTTGACCGGCTTCACTAACAAAATCAATGGTGCCAGACATCATTTCAACCAATAGCTTACAAATCGAAAGCCCTAAACCTGTACCACCATACTTTCTTGTGGTAGAGCCATCAGCCTGAACGAATGGACGAAACAAGCGCTTGCGAGCTGATTCAGACAAACCAATACCACTATCAGTGACAGAAAACTTGACAGTAACAGTGCCGGGTTCGCCGCCCATTTCGTTCGCCAGAAATAGCGTATCTAACTCAGCCTTGAGGAAGACCTCGCCTCTCCTGGTAAATTTGACAGCGTTGCTAGCAAGGTTGAGCAAAATCTGCCTGACGCGCACCGGGTCTCCCTTCAACGTCATGGGAAGACGCGGGTCGACCCAAGTCAAAAGCGCTAAGCCTTTCTTGCGAGCAGCCGGGGCCAGCAAATCGGCACAATCTTCTAAAAGAGCTAAAATATTAAAATCGACATTATCAAGCTCGACTCTCCCAGCTTCAACTTTTGAGAAATCGAGAATGTCATTGATAATAGTCAAAAGTGATTGCGCTGAGTCTTTAACCATTGTAGTAAACTGTTTCTGTTGACTGTCTAAAACAGTGTCTAATAGTAGCTCTGACATACCAATGACAGCTGAAATTGGGGTGCGAATCTCGTGCGATATATTAGCGACAAACTCACTTTTCAGCTTCGATGCTTCTAAGGCTGAATCACAAGCAAGCTCTAATTTTTGAGTCAAACTTTCTAACTCACTATTAACCAAAGCCAGCCGATCTACACGTTCTTGCAAATCGAGATTGAGTTTACGAATCTCTTCATCAGCCTGTCTCTTCTCGTTGATATCAGTAATCAAACCGTTGAAAATTACGTCACCATTTTCGAGTACTTCCGGCGACGAGGTACAACGTATCCATTTGATACCACCAGCCTGGGTGATGAGACGTCCCTCCCATTCAAAGCCAGAAGGGCCAATGTAGGCATCGGTAATAGCCTGCCAAATACCGGGTAGGTCATCAGGATGCAAGCGAGAGAAGGCCAGTGAAGGATCTGCCATCATGGCAGCGGGCTCAACTTCTAGAATATTTCTGCAACTTTCACTGACATAAGGGAAGGAGAAACTGCCGTCACGACGATGCAAGTATTGATAGATGCCACCCGGAACATGGGATGCCAGCTGATGGAAACGAGTCTCGCTCTGCTGCAGAGAGGCCTCGACTTCTTTGCGGGCAGTAATGTCTTTGTTGAAGACATAGTAACCAGTGAATTTATTGTTTGGATCAGTCACTCGCACCATGGTCATCTGCTGGTGGAACAACCCTCCGTCTTTACGCTGACCCAAAAGTTCAACTTCAGCTTTGCCGGTCTCTAACATGGCTTGATAACAGCGCTGCCACTTGCCGTGGTCTTCGCTGTAGACACAATCTTCAACTGAAGTCAGTATCAACTCTTCAATAGCGTAACCGTACAAATCAGCATAAGACTTGTTCACTGACAAATAACGGTTATCGCTATCTATTTTGGCAATGCCCTCTACAGCATTTTTCATAGCAATATTTATATCAAGAAGCTCAATTTCAGCCGCTTTGCGATCGGTTATATCGTAAGCAACAGCATATATTAAACCCTTCTGTGCCGGGGTAGCGCTCCAAAGTAACCAACAAATTGAACCATCTTTGCAGATATAGCGATTCTCAAAATTGACAATGTTTGTGCCCACGAGCAAGTCTTTGCTCTTCTCTAAAGTACTTGCTATATCATCAGGATGAAGGAAATCAATGTAAGGCCTAGCCATCAACTCGTCTATAGTGTAGCCTAGCTTCTCACTCCAGGCGGAATTGATACGTTTAAAATACCCGTCTTCGGAGGCAATACAAAACAAGTCGTGAGACAAGTTAAAATAGATATTGGCTTCATTTAGCTCTTTGGTACGTTCAATCACCTTATGTTCAAGATCAGCTTGAGCCGCTTTCAACTCATCTTCAGCGCTTTTGAGCTGCGTAACATCAGAACAAAAAGCAATAATGCCTTGAATCACGCCATCTTCATCGCGATAAGGCATTTTGTCTGTATGCAGCCAGCGAACAGAACCATCACCGCGGCGGACAATTTCAACAATTCCAAGCTTGGGCTTACCAGAATTTATCACCTCGAGATCATCCAAAAAATACTGCTCTGACTCTTCAGGATAAAGTTCTTCAACCGACTTTCCTTCAAGGTCCGCGAAATCAACACCAAGAGTTTCACAAACAGCCTTATTGACTTTTACAATGCGATTACTTAAATCTTTGTACCAGACCATAGATGGCATAGAGTCAAGAATTACCTGCTCATGGGCACGCTGCAAGCCAAGCAAATCTTGCGCCCGTCGCCTCTCAAAGACAACAGAAAGGTGAGTACCAATTTCTTCAATAGCGTTAAGAAAATACTTGTCTGGTGCCGCTCTACGCACGCCAAAAAACTCAAAAACGGCCAAAAGTCTTTGACCATTTCTCACCGGAAAGGCGAATCCAGAATGAATCGCTGGCAGACTGAGCAACCCCCGCTGCTCCACTGCAATGTTGTCGACGAACACTGGTGTATTCTCGTTAGCCGCTTTGCCAGGCAGAGCTTCACCCAATTGCAAATCACAAGCCAGACTCTGCTGGCGAAAAGCATTGGCGGGCAAAGAAGAATAGAAAGCAGTGTCAGAACACTGCAAAGCCGTACCATCTAGGTTGGGGTACCACGCTTGGCCTATTTGCCAGTTCGCCAACTGACATATTCTAGAAATACAGTGCAAACTAATATCATCAATGCGCTCAAGCTCACTAGCTTCAGCAATAACTTCAACCACGAGGGCAAGAGCTTCCTCGATGCGGCGCCGTTCACTTACGTCGTAGCTAATGCCACGCATAGTCTTAGGTTCTACGCCATCGAACACAACATTGACCCGATCTGAAAGCCAGAGATACTGGCCATCAGAGCGTCTCATGCGATAAATCACTTCGTAGTGGTTGTTCTCGCGCGTGACACTGTCTTTTGCCCGCTGCACTTTTGCAAGGTCATCCGGATGACAAATCTGAACAAAAAGAGAAGGATCACTCAACCACTTTTCAACAGGATAACCAAGCAACTGCACGGCATGCTGTGAGACAAAATAGTTTATAGAAGTCTTGAAATCTGCTTCCCAAATGATTGCTTCGACTGAATTGAGCAAGTTCTCGAAACTATTGCGACTAACAGACTCATCCATCATTAAGGCCTATCATTTAAGATACTTCAGAAACCTATTCAATACTAAGATGATAACTGACTACACTATTATAAAGACGGTATTAACTGTAAATTGCTGAGTTAACGTGCGGGAGACTCTATGGCAGACGCTCGTACCAGAGTGCTGGTACTGCTCATAGCCTATTTTGTTATAAGGCTACCCTGGCTCTTTTTAGTGCCAATGAAAGAAGCGCCAGATGAGTATGCTCATTTCTGGATTCTGCGCTTTCTCACTGAGCATCTAAGACTGCCAGAAGCAGCTGAAGTTTTGGCCGGCGGACCCTCGGCGGTCTACGGCTCTTATCCACCCTTTGGCTATGTGCCCCATGTGCTCACTTCACTAATTGGCGCCAAGCTTACCCCAACTGTCGATATTTCACTTTGCGCTCGCTTTGGCAGCCTCATTACCGGCGCCACCCTGATACCCTGTGCCGACTATTTGGGCCAGTTGCTCTTTAGCCGCTCCCGCTTGTTTGCCTTAGCTCTTCCCCTGCTAATTGTCTTCCATCCTCAACTAGTGTTTGTTAATGCCTATGCTAACTGTGATACCACCACAGCAGCACTAGCGGCAGTGACATTGGTGCTCTTAAGCAAGACTTTGCTGCAAGGGCTGCAACCGAAATTCAGCCTCATTCTAGGTCTCGTTCTTGGCTGGCTGGCCTTGACTAAATATTCAGGCTATTCAATGTTTCCCACGGCAGCCGTGGCAATTCTTCTGGCGGCCTGGCTGCATCGCACAAAATTCACAAGCCTACTGCTAAACTGCGCCATTGTAGCCGCTTCTGCCCTCGGCCTCAGCCTCTGGTGGTTCCTGCGCAATGCCGCCATATTTGACGGCGACTACCTCGGCACCAAAACCATGTACCATACCTGGGCAGTCACTTTCAAAAGAGAATTAGTCTTTCATAAAAGCGCTTGGACATTCTTGAAAGACCACCGCTGGTGGCGCACTATTATCTATTCTTACTGGGGCTATTTTGGCTACATGACCCAAGAAATGGCTCGGCCACTCTATATCGTCTATCAAAGTTTTATGGCAGTGAGCATTGTCGCAGCTCTGGTTCGAGTGCCAAAAGCAATACGAGCGATTAAGGCACTAATAGCAGTACCAAATGTAGTTTCTAGCATTAACCAAGACGCGGCCTTGCCCGCAGTGTGGTTCACGCTTGTAGCCAGCTTTATCATCAATTTAGGGGCCATGGTCTATGCCTCTATGGCCAACTTTGGACTAGCCCAGGGGCGCTATTTGTTCCCCAATGAAATACCAATCATGGCCATGCTACTGGGCGGTCTCTACCTGCTGCCTACTGGATTGAGAAACAAAGCCGCAGCCACTTTTGTAGTCTTCAACGCCGGGGCCTGCATTTATCAGTTTTACAAGCTCTCCAACCTGCCTGGGTATGCTTTCAATTTCGTTAGAACTTATGTGCAGTAGCTGGTCTTTACTGGCATGGTTCGAAAAATGATTTTCACGTTGAACATCATTTTTCGAGTGGCACCCCAATCTCGGGACTGTAAATAAAGAAACTACTGCACTCGCGCGGTGGCTCAGCATACTCGTCAAATCGGCGACTATGGCCGATGCGCAAAGCACATTCAGGCAGTAAGGCTTTGAACAACGGCATCAAACGGTCATCATCCCAGTCTAAACCCTCTGGTATGTAGGGAAATTTGGTGCCGTTCGCATTCGGTAAATGTATGCAAATATTATCCTCACCCGCATCTCTGCCTAAAATCTGAATCCAACACTGAAACGGCAGTGAAAAGTCATCTTTGGCGCTAGCAATTGTCCTGAAAACAGTAGCCAAAGCCTCAATGTGTACTAACCTATAAGTCCATCTGCGATTTCCCCACCCAGGCCAGTCAGCATGGTAATGCCAAAAGTCCCACCAGGAATCGGGACTAAGAGTCAATGAAAAGTTTCTCGCATTGCGACTTACCTTACGAAAGTAGCGAGCCTTACCTCGAAACTTTCCCCGTGGTGCTCTATACTGTGCACTGAGTAATTCTGGGATCATGTAATTGAACCGTTTTTTTGTTGAGTTATATCCCTTAGAATCTCATCATCGTTCAGAGCATTTAAGCAACAGCCGGATGACGCTTCGTCGTGCTCTTCACAGCATCATTCTGAGAGACAGTGATTTCCGACAAGTCGCTGAGAGCAAGAGAAATCTCAACTCTGCCACCAAGCGCATCGACAATTCGCTGAGCCTTTTCCATGGTGACACCATGATATTCATTTCGCTCGTCGCGGGAAATAATAGCCTCACTAACTCCGAGTCGATTAGCCAAGTCCCGCTGAGTGATCCCTTTGGCGATTCGCAGAGCGACCAATAATTGTCCTGCCGAACTGAACGCTGAGACAGGCGGAATTTCGCCCTTTGATATTTGCTCAAAGAAGTCTACTTCCTCCTGGGACTGCTTAGCAAAAGTGAGACTAGGGGCTACAAGGTTGTCTATTTCCTCAGGTGAAAATCCCTCGGTCTTGAATCTCTCGCGCTGCCCATCCAGAAGCTCATTCACTCTGGAAAGCTGCTTCTTTGCCAATTGATATTCCTTTTCCGTCCTTAACACAATGGCCTCCTTTCAGGCTCAGTTCACAACTAGTTTGATAATTCCCTTGGGCTGGCCCAACTTATTTACACGAAATAGCTCTGCATGGGTCAGCGGCACACCACTTAGCGGGTGAATCTGGCCGCTTGTTTGGCCGTATTCCGGCCAAGCTTCCACTCTATATTGCCACCAAATAGGTAGTTGTTTTTTGCCGCTAACGAGCTCTGGTTTTCTATCCTCTTCTCTCCAAGTCCAGCACTGATGAGGATCAAGCTCATTGAGCTTCCGAAGCAATTCACCTGACGCTATTTCCCTCGTAGTGCACTCAAAATAGACATCGATATCTCCCGGCAAGGGCTTATCGGTAGCAAACGATCCATCAACGTAGATTTCTCTTATGCCGGCAGCCTGTAGCTGATCGACGATAATAGACAGATTGCTCACTAACTGAAATCTCCAAGCTTGCTCCTCAGCAGAAAAAGGGCCTTGCACTAGACTTGAATGTTGCAGTTCTTCTAAAGTCAACTCATAGTCACCCGGCGGCAACAAACCATCTTCAGAAAAGGGCGGCAATGGCAGGGGCAAAACAACCCTCCAGAATACTTAACATATAAGCTAAGCTTAGCGTACATATACAAGCACGTCAAGTGGGCGTTAGAAAGCTCAAACCTCTGGGCAGTTTTACTTGCAAAACCGGCACGGTGCCCTACTTAAGCCCGCTCATGACCGGACCAACTCCGTAGCCATCCAAATGGCTGCTTTTGCCACTGAGAAATTCGGCGACTGGATCGCGTGCCACTTCGTATGTGATTAACACGAGTGCAAGCCACGCAGCTACCACCATGAAGCGAAACAGGGTTCGCTCATGCAATAGCAGATAAAGCCTGAATTTATCACGCATAGATGGTTCACCTAACCCTAAAAACAAGCAGGTCGGCGACCTACGGATATAGAGCCGACTTGTTTACCATCATACAGTTCAGCCCTTGCTCGCGGACAGGTTCTTCGAAAACCAACCGAATAACCTAGTCTGTACAGCGGTATATGATTGAGTAGAGGAACAATCATCATGAGCAAAACAACCAAGTCAAAATTGGAGGCCATTCCCAATGGCTGGTGGCTATCGGGCAGCCATCCTGCAGATTACATGGCCGGGATCGACAAGACACAAGCTCACAGCGGCACGCAATGTGCTTCCTCGTCAGTCGAGCAACTGCGCCAGACGTCGCAGGCTTCGCCACTCCTATGCAAGAAGTCTCAGCCATCAACTATGCTGGCAAGAGAATAAGAATGACAGCCTGGCTCAAAACAGAAGATGTAAAATCATGGGCATCGCCTTGGCTAAGCGTATACGGCGCAGGTGGGCGAATTAACGTATCCTTCGACAACATGTGCGATAGAACCATCACTGGTACCAACGACTGGAACAAATACGATATCGTTTTGGACGTGCCGCAAGATGCCACAAAGTTGGGTTTTGGTGCGATTCTTGCTGGAGTTGGCCAGCTTTGGGTGGACGATTTTAGCTTCGAAGAAGTCGGTTCAGATAGTGATGTAACCGATTGCCCCTGTAGCGAGCGGCGCAAAACACCGATAGAAGAACAAGTGCCACTAGTGGCGACAAATCTGAGTTTTGATGAAAACCGATTGAGGAATCCATGAACCGAAGCACTCGCTCAAATACCAAATCAAGTAGAAAAAACCAGAAGAAGGTTAGCCCAATGGTAAAACGCAAGTCAATCGCGACAGCGGTGCTCGTTGTGCTATCGTGCCTTGGCAGTCAGTCATTGACTCTAGCAAAAGATGCAGAAAGCCAACAGGCTAAATACCTGAAACAGCTTGAAGCAAATGTCGACCTACGGAAGCCGTCGGACAACAGAGCACAGTCATATACGTTCTTGCTCGATCAATCCGGTCGAGAAGTAATGACACTAGATTACATGGACGTCAGACCCTTTGCTGAGGGAATGGCCGCAGTCACCACCAACAGAGATTATTTAGTGGGGTATATCGACGTGCAAGGGCGTCCAATTATTCCTCCACAATTTCAGGGCGCGGGGCAGTTCTCGGAAGAGTTAGCAGAGGTTTATCCGCAGTCCAAAATCAAAGGCTTTATCGACCTTACCGGCAAGCAGACAATCGCCGACCAAAATATCTTCGACGCCAAACCATTTTTAGAGGGGCTCGCGCCAGTTCGCATAAGAACCAACGAAAACCAAAGAGACAATGGCCGCACCAGCGGTGACAATCTGCCGGGCAAATGGGGATACATTAACAAGGCCGGAAAAATTGTCATAGCCCCGCAATTTGACGATGCCAATCAATTTCATCAGGGCCGAGCTGCGACAAAGCTTGACAAACAATGGTTCTTTATCGACAGGCAAGGCGTGCAGATCGGCGAAAAATATCAAGCGGTTGGGGCATTTACAGCCGACCTCGCTCCTGTTCAAGTAGACAAAAAATGGGGTTACGTCGCGAAAGATGGCAAATTAAAAATAGCGGCCCAGTTTGATGAAGCATGCGATTACTCTGAAGATCTAGCAAAGATAAAGATTGACGGCAAATGCGGATTCATCGACCCGACTGGTGAAGTGGCGATCAAACTAGATTATCAATCTGCCGATCATTTTTCAGAAGGCTTGTGTGCTACCCAAATGTCTGACGGCAAATGGGGCTTTATCGACAAGCTCGGCAAAATAGCAATACCTGCAATCTATGACGATGCCAAAGCATTCTTTGGCGGTAGAGCGCTGATCGAATTGAACGACCTATTTGGTTACATCGATCCTCTCGGAAAGTATGTGGTAAAACCGAAATACGACTATGCCTTTTCTTACTCAAATAAGCGCGCCATTGCCACGAGTAAAAATTGGAATCATCCTACGATGCGATGGGAGTTAATGGGCGCGCACCTAATGAAGATGAACGTTCACAAAGACGGTAGTTCGGCCACCAGCGTCTACATTCCAGAAAATCTCAACGACGCCCTCAAAGAACTTGATGCAATGCTGCCACCAGCCGCTAAAGCCGATATGATGCTGATTTCAAAAGCAGAAATGACAGGCTACCACCACGGTCTCGGTATGTGGCTTCGCAATAATTGGGGTTTGTGGAAAGGCTCAAGACTGTCCCAATACCTCAAAACGCTGGGCTTTATGCACCCAGATGACATGACTGGCACAATCTTAGATGCATATTGGTCAAAACTTCACGGCCAAGATGAAGACATCGCCAAACAAGCAGCTAATGCGAAAGAATACTGGGAAAAATTACAACCCGTCGTCAAAGCCTCTACGGCGATTCCCGCAAGTATTCTGCAAATGAAAATGCAGAAAAGAGGCGGAAAAGTGATCAGTCTCAATCAGATTGTCCAGGGCTCAGATGTTACGGTGCTGACACTCTGCGATCAGACTGACGTACTGTCGCCCAAAATCATGGACATCCTTGATCAGCAGCAGTCCCTGCATCCAGCAAGAAGGGTTAGCTTACTAGCTGTTTTACCAACATCGCGCGTTGGTGGCACAGTAACAACTATCGGCAATATATTGAAAGACCAACTCATCTTCAAAGGCGATGCAGACAAAGATAGAATGGAGGAAAAGGCTGATGGTTGCCAGAGGGTTGTGGGTTCAGACACTCTATTTCACCAGTTCGCTGAACTATTTAAGCTCTCACCGCTAGTGATACCACAAACCTTTATAATCAATCGACAAGGTGTGATCGTTAAAAGGCTAAGCGGCTTCAACGAGAAGACTTCAAGCAATTTAAAAGAGGCAATTCAAGAGTGCTTAGGCGAAAAAACTAAATAGGAGGGGGTGGCCCTATTACTAATGCTCAAAGAGCATATTGACCTCAATTGTGTCCTGCCTAGAATTCGGTGCAGCTGGGTAAGGCTCCGCGGCCATGCACGCATTGAGTACTGAGTTATCGAAAGATTCGTTTCCGCTTGACTGAACGACTACTAGGTGGGCAATGCGACCGTTGTTTCGGATTCCAACAACAACCTCCGTCTTGCCACTCCCTTCCACCTTCCATGCCCCTTGAGCCTTCTGAGTGACAGTCACTATCCAGGGTTCCAAGTTTGCATCGATAACTTTTGGTGTAGCAGTTTTGTCTTTAGCTAAATCTCTCATCGCTTCGTCTGGCGACGGCTCCTCTATCGTTTGAAGCCAATCCGACTGATTGGGATCTGGCTCAACATAAGGAACCACCCAACCATCGGAACGAAAAATCATCGCCAGCGGTGCTTTCGACCACTGATTTTTTCGCAGTTTCTCCGGCACCGGCGGAAGTGGCAGCGCTGCCAGCAAAGATTCCAAAACTTTCTGATCGAATTCATCGTTGGTCGAACCTTGAAAGATTCGATAGTTGAAAATGTCTCCATGCGAATCAACTAGACAGCGAACGCTACATTCAAGCATAGGCCTCGCTGGAAATGGTGAATGATGTTTCAACAATTTAGCAACAACTTGTCTCGTGTAGGCATCATACTCGTCACTAGAAAAAACAATGAGACCAAACGGATAGTTGGGATCAGGCAGCGGTTTGCGAGCTAGCTGTAAAATCGAGTCGGGCGGCCTGAATTCATACAGCAACTTAATTGTTTTGATATCTCTTGAAGAGAGGGCCTTTTGCTGTGATAGATAGGGAAACATAACGTCGTGCGGATCCAGGCTGTGATCCACAAGCCCAAGGGCATGCCCTATCTCATGCAAACAAACTGCGTGCATCAAATCGTCTGTCAGTGGAGTGATATCACTACTCGTCTTGATTGAGATCATGGCAGATTCAAGGTGATGCGGGCTGGTTTGGTAGCGGGTCACGCCTGCTACTGACGGCTTTTCCTTTGTAAGATTCTCAACAAACTGACAGGTGATATCTGATGGCGGTTCGCTTACATACTTAAAACTAATTCTGGAGTTCGAGTTGGCCTCCCACTCGTGAAAGCACTGCCGAAGAATCTCTTCGAATTTGGGCTTGAACTTAGGAACATCTTTACCAGGCTTGATCAGCACTCGGACGGCCATGTCTCGATCAAACCATCTATACGGGTGACCTTTCGTCACTTGTTGAAAGTAATCTTCTTTGGGAGCAGCGAAAGTTCTAGTTCTTTGTGACGGGCTGATCGTTTCTGCCAAGCAAGGGTGAACACCGACGAGCTGCCCAGCCAGGATGAGCCCCATAGAAAAGTAGAAGAATTTCAAAGCCTACCTCGATTTCTCCGGCCATAGTATGTTGACCATCACACCATTTTGCATGTCGTTAGGGCGTTCATACTATGCCTATAGATCAAACCACCATTGACTATAAAATTCAGGGGTGTGGTGTGATTGCAATAATTTTTCGGATCCAAACTCAAGACACCAACTTAAAAGTCGAAATGCCATTGCTCTTAGTCACTTGAATTTGCACGGGGAACATCTCGCGCACATCGGCAATGTGAGTAATCACTAGCACCCGAGAAAAATCAGCTTGAATCAAACGAATAGCCTTCACTAGCCGCTCGCGGCTGCCATCGTCTTGCGATCCAAAGCCCTCATCAATAATCAAAGTTTCTAGCTTTGCCCCTGCTCGTCGAGCAAGCAAGCGAGACAACGCAATGCGCAAAGCGAAGTTGACCTTGAAGGCTTCGCCACCAGAATAGAGTTCATAGCTGCGTGTGCCAACTTCATCACCAATGACTAGATCAAGAGTCTCAGCCATGGTGCCAGATTTTGTTTTAGTCTGAGTAATCAGAGCAATGTGCATTTTATTGTCGGTCAATCGACTAAGAATGCGGTTGGCCTCATTCTCAATCTCCGGAATCGCGTTCTCGATAATGACAGCCTGAATACCCTTCTTGCCAAATACTTCAACAAGATAGGCATAGTCGTCCATTTCTTCACGCAATACAGCCATCTCTTGCAGGCGAGCGGCCAGGCGCGCTAACTCATCTGATAAAGCATGACTGCGCGACGAAAGCACGGCAACTTTGCGCCCAGATTCTTCTTTGAAGCCGCGTACTTCATCTAAAGAAGGTTTGAGCCCGGCTAAAGTTTTCTCGACCAAGTCTAAGTCTTTCAGGTGGCTCTTGAGTTGCAGCTGCTCACTATCGACTTTGGCAATCTGAGCTTGCTTAGTCAAATACTCGCCTTGTAAGACCCCTAGCTGTTCGTCTAAGGCCGGCAGTTCAGCCATAGCCCTGCTCAGGTCGCGGGATTTTTCAGTGGCGACAAACAACTCAGAAAGCCGTTGCTTAAGGCGAGCATGTTCATTGCGGTCATAAGAAAAGGTCGTGAGTTTTTGCAGTACTTCTTTTAGTTCTAGGCGAACAGCTTGTCCGTATAATTCTCCACTCAACTCTGAAGCAATCTCTTCAATGGCTTTCTTTAACTCTGGCATTTTGCCATTGATACGGCTCAACTCTTCAGTGTCTTTGGCCAGCTGCTGGTGCTTGCCTTCGATATGCCGCTTCAAGCGAATTTGCGACTGCAGTGAGACATAGACGGCTGGGTCAAACTCTAACTTGTGCAATTCTGCTTTGACGGCCACTAAGCTCTCGCGCTCAACTTGAGCAAAGTTATTTTGCGCTAGCTTTTCCGCTAGCTGTGCTTCAGCAAGATTGAGCCTTTGCTCGTTGTCACTGGCCCTAACTAAGGCTTGTTGCCGCTCGTTATATTGACCGATGCGCTTATCAAGATCTTTGCGACCTTCTAATTCTTTGCGCATTTCTACATAGCGCACTCTTAGCTCAGCTCTTTGATCGTTCAACTTTTCTTTTTGTATTTCTAGTTGATTGATCTCTTGATCCATTTCTTCGTTATGTTTCAAATAGCGCTCAATAACGGCCGCTCTATCCACAATTGGCGCCGAACAAAGTGGGCAAATCGAAGAGTGTTCGTGCTCTTTTAGCTCTTTGATTTTTTCTAGATTTTCTCTTTGCCGTCCTCTGATTTCTTCAGCCTTAATAGCTAAACTTTCCAAATCAGACTTAATGGCAATGCCAGTTTTTTCGACCAATTCAAATTCAGCTTCTAAGCGCTCAAGGCGCTCTTTGAGCTGATCTAACTCAACCCCTTCGGCGCCTAAGCTAGCCTGCGATTGAGTCAGGGCAGTCAACTCTTTGATGGCACTCTGCTTCTGGCCAAGCTCAGCTTCTAAGCGAATTTTTGCTTCTTGAATGGTCGAAGTCAGTTCACTGACGCGGTGAGAGAGCTGAGTATGAGCCTCTTGTTTTTGCGACAAGACAGCTTCATTTTCAAGCAATTGGCGAAATTCAAGATATTGCGATTTTATTTTTTCACTATCTTCAGTGTCACGCAATAAGCGGTCACGGCTCTTAATTAGTTCTCGATTCTCTACTTCTAGACCTTCTAGTTTTACTTCCAGTCGGCTACGAAGAGTGGCTAATTGCCCTGTTAGCTCAAGCTTCTTATCACTCAAATCTTGCACTTCAAGAAAGACGCTATCTAACTTTTCTACAGCCGCTCTTACTTGATTGAACTCTGATAATTGTGCTTCGATATCTGAACTCTCACCAATTAATTCGCCCAGTGATTTTTTCTTTTGTTCAATCGAAAGCTTTTGATCGTCAATGCGCTTCAAGGCATGATTAAGCTCTACAAGCTGCTTCTCGTTAGAAGATATAGTCACTTCAGTGAGTTTGAACTGCTGCAATTGAGCAGTGACTTCTTCAACTTGCAGTTCTATGTCGCGGGCTACGAGAACTAAATCATCATATTCAATTTGAGAAGCACAAAGCTCGGTATGCACCTGGGCAAACTCAGCTTCTACTTGTCTGGCACCAGCTAGGCTGCCTTCCAGAAATTCAATTTGTGCTTTGACGCCGCGCAACCTTTCACGGGCTTCTTCTTGCAGGCGGTCAAAGTATGAAAGCCCTAAAATTTCAGCTAAAACCTGCTTGCGTTCAGAAGGCAAGCGCGTGGTAAATTCTTCCGCCCGACCTTGTTTTAGATAAGCACTATTGATAAAAGTATCGTAGTCCATGCGCAAAAGATCGCAAATATGCTTGCCCGTTTCTTTCATACTGGCGGCGGTCAGACTATTCCAGCGCAACGAGTTAGTTCCAGCAGCCTGATCAGCTATCTGAAATTCCAAAGTTCCCTTAGATGTGCCTTTTCCTCCAGCTTTACCCACTTGCTTCTGCCGCGAGCGGCGCACGCGATAAAGTTGCCCCTCGTGACTGAAGACTATCTCTACCCACATCTCCTTTTCGCCCAGACGAACTAGTTCATCTGAAGAGCCCCGGGCCTCTTCCCAGATAGCCCACGTAACGGCATCGAGAATGGCCGACTTGCCAGCCCCGTTCAGACCAGTCAAGCAGGCCACAGCGATGCCATTGAGGTCAAGAGTTGAGTCGGCATAACTCATAAAATTATGGAGGTGGACAGAGTTGAGAATCATGGTCTCTTACTGGCAAAGCTCTAAGCTTATCAGCCCAGAGCCGAAAAGCAGCTAAGACTGGCAGATATCAATCTATACTGATAACTATTTATAGCTATGCATGAACCTGATTAACTATGATTGATTCGCCGAATAGAACCCTAGAGGCCTCTAGCCTAGACTTGGCATTATCTTGCTTCGGCGCCTTTAGCTGTAGCTTAGTTTCACTTGGCCTGGAGTTAGTGCTGGCGAAAATAGCCCTAGTCAGCCTCGGCAGCTCCGCCACAGCTTCAACCGTAACCATCACTATCTATCTCTTCGGTCTGGCCCTGGGCGCCCTGATGGCGCAGAATTGCCAGCAAAGAAGCTTAATGGCCAGGGCCGCGGCCACGATTTTGCTGGTTTCTCCTGGGTTGATCCGGGCACTTATGATTTTCCTTAGCAGCACAAATCTGCCCAGTCAAACAGTCTTATTGATTTTGACCATAGCACTGGTCTTACCATCGACGAGTTCGGCCGCTCTAGTCAGTCTATTGGCCACGAGGCAAGTGACAAAGAACCACACCGAGCAACAGGCCAAGAAAAAGACAGAAAGCAACTTTGTCTATCTAGCGGCCAATCTCGGGGCATTTTTCGGGGCGCTGCTTACAGGTTTCTTTATACTGCCACATTTTGGCATGAACGGCTGCCTGATGGCCTTAGCACTGGTTATGACTCCAGCGGCTATTTTGAGCTGGTTCATGACCAAGCAAGAACCAACAGAAGAAGTGGTCGAAGAGCCTGAGAGCCAGCTCTCACCATCTATCTCTAAATCTACCTATCCAATTTTATTCGGCACGGCCTTGCTACTTACGGTTCTTGAATGCGACTGGCTCAGACTATCGTCTCTTTTACTTGGCTCATCAAGCCAAACCTTTGCGACCACTCTAGCCTCTATCATTGCTGGGTTGACCATCGGCAATATTGTCGCCATACAACTGAATAAAAAGCTGAGCAACAACAGCGATTTAAAATTCTTACCGGCAGCAGCTTTAACTTTGTCGACTTTAGCCTGCTTACTCTCGCTCAAGTCGATTGCACTCTTACCAATAATTTTTCAAAACCTACGCATCTACTTTCAACTAGGCCAATTGGAACATAGCAACTTTCTATTGGTGCCGCAGGTTCTGGCCACCGCTGCACTAGTCGTGCCCCCAAGCATTAGCCTTGGCTTAATTTATCCCATTTACACCAGTAGCCTTAGCGGCTATGAGTGGCGCAAGGCCTATACAATTTCTGCGGCCGGCGCCATTTCCGGACCCACGTTATTTTTGATGATTTTGCCAATCACTTCTCTAATAATTGTTGTAAAAATCTGCATAGTTATGCTGGCGCTCTTCACATTTGCAGAAGGCCTTTTGATAGCGAAACGTTTGAAAATACTTTCACTGAGCTGTTTATGTGGCAGTATTTTTGCTCTAGTTATGACCTCATGCAGCCCGACGATAAAGCCGAGCAGACTAACAGCTGGCCTGGCATACCTGCCAGCAAACGAGTCAGCTTTCAAGCAAATTAAACGCGAGCAAAACTACCTAGACTACAAATTTTATAAAGATGGCTACAACAGCACCATCTCAGTAGAAGAAAGTAAGCAGGCAAACATTCGCATTCTAAAGAGCGATGGCAAAGTAGAAGCAACTATTCCTATTACTAAATCTGAACCGGCAAATGGCTCAGACATTGGCACGCAAACAATGCTGTGCCTGCTACCCACTTTAATACACAACGGCAACAATCTTCGCTGCCTAATAATTGGTCTAGGCAGTGGCACTACTAGTAATACCGCTCAACGACAGAACAAAATTAGCTCAATTGACGTAGTAGAGCTAGAGCCAGCCGTTATAGAAGCAGCCAAGTTTTTTCAAGACAAAGATATGCAGAATAGCCGTGGTACGGCAAACTTAAACATTATTGCTAGTGATGCCAGAGCCCAGTTAAAGACCGAGAAAGGCTACGACCTAATTATTTCTCAACCCTCAGAGCCTTGGGTAGCTGGCAGCTCCAGTCTATTTACCGTCGAGTTCTTTCGCCTCATCCGTCAGCGGCTCAAAAGAGAAGGCTTGGCTGCCCAATGGTTGCAACTTTATGGACTAAGCAAGAAAGATTTTCTTAGCGCGCTCAAAACATTTTCTGAAGTCTTTCCTGACACTGTTATTTTTCATCAACCAGGCGCTGGCGAGATTCTACTAGTCGGGGCCAAGACTCACGAAAGCCTAGCGCATATTGACAGCGACACATACAAAGTAGCTTTTCTCAGCAGCTCCTGCCGTCAAGAACTAGCCAAAGCAGGAATAGATAGCTGGGAAACTTTCATTGAAGGTCACCTTGCCGTAGTTAGCAAAGAGAAACCATTAACCGTTTTTTTGGGGGAAGAGATGAAGGGAATCCCCCTCAACACTGACGATAATATGTTGCTTGAATATTCTAACGGGCGTTTTCTTGCCAATAGAGAAGGAGCAAGCGAAAAACAGTTGGCAGAAAATCTTTCAATTCTTGAAAACAAGCGGCAGTCGAACAAGCTAAGTAAAGGTAGTGCTGTAAACCTGACTAGCCAGGCCCTTGACGCAGCAATAGCCCTTGATCCAGCGGCTTATCTCTTGCTCAACTTAAAGGGCAAAAGGCTTCTACAAGAACAAAGAGCAGAGGCGGCAATGAGTTATTTTAATCGTTCAAAGGATTTAAACCCTTCAATTGAAGAAACTCGAGAACTTCTTGCGTTGGCTTTGACATACTTGGGTAAAGTAGAAGAAGGACTCCAGGAAACCCAGGCAGCCCATCTGTTAAATAAGCAAAGCCCAATACCCTATTTGATTGCTGCGTGCATCTATCAAATTCAAGGCAATGCTGCGGAAGCCCGTACAAACTTGAACAAAGCTCAACAAAATTGCCCAAGAAATGAGATACTGAATCAAATCGAAGCTTTGAAATTCAATGCTACAGGAAACATGAAGTCACTCCTGATAAAGCTTTCGCAGGCTCTTTAAAACATTTGAGATTGAGTAGCTATTCTCATTTAAACACTCACTTTTAAGAAAATCGTGCCAAGTCTCACTTGAATAGGTGCAGAATGTCATTCAGACTTCTATTGATAGAAGACAGCCCAACCCAACTAATAACCATTTCCAAGACTCTTGAAGCCGAGGGATATAAAGTTATAGAAGCTCGCAATGGCGCTGAGGGGTTGGCCCGTGCTTATAACGAGTTGCCAGACTTAATTATTTCTGACGTGGTAATGACCGGCATAAATGGTTATCAACTATGCCGCTTAGTTAAAAGCGACCCCGACCTTGCAGCCACTCCCGTAATTCTATTGACCAAACTTGACGGCTCAGTAGATCGATTCTGGGGTTTTAAATCTGGAGCAGACCGCTACATCCCCAAAGAGCCAGGTTTCACTAGCTTAATCAAAGCGACCCAAGAGATGCTAGAAGAAGCCACATTAAAGCCCCGCCTACGCCTAATAGGCGAACCTTCTAAGACCCTTTCGGCCGAGGACGTCAATAATCGACTGAACCAGCTGCTTGAACGTTTACTGTTTGAAGCAACTATAGTGGACGAGGTGCGTCGCATTGCCGAAGATGAACTAGATGTAGACGCAGTAACCCAAAAGCTATTCAATTTATTGTCTTCCATTCTTAACTACCAAGCCCTCGGTTTAGTGCTGAATCAAGGTAACGGTTCAGTCTTGCGCGTTGACGCCGGCTCTAATTTAGATGAGTCGGCCTTGCGGGGTTATGTTGCTAAATTAGCGCTACAGCTGGGTCTGCCGCCGCTGCGCGAAGAAGCTACCAAAGGGCATTATTTGCCTGACAATGCTCTAACCCAACCTATCGACATCAAAGGTCAACGGTTAGGGCTTCTCGTTGTCGTCCCTTATCCACAACAAATTTTCAAACCAGGGGATCAAAAAGTCGTTCGTTTAATAGGCGAACAGCTATCTGTGGTTCTAAGACTACTAGAATTGAACGGGCAATCACGCCCGAAGAATACAGCCCAATCAAACAGATCAAACAACTAGTTTAATTTAGCTTTCTTGCTTCGGTTTGCGTCTCCTCGCACGGCGATCCTCATCTGGTGGTGCATTGTCGCCAGTGCTATTTTTGGATGTAAATGGCTTATCGTTGGCAAATGATGTTTTTAACTGACGCCGTTCCTTGCCAACACTTGGAGCTGGCGATTTTGCTTTAGCATCACCAGCTTCTGGCTCGTCGTCTAAAAGCAAGGAGGCCAATGCCGAAGCGGGAACAGAGACGATCTGCCAGCTCTCACCTTCTTGTTGCTTTGCGGAAGCTTGCGGCTGGCTGGTATTTTGCTGGTTGGGGCTTTGCGAATTGGAAGTCTGTAAGCTAGTCACGGCTGGAGCGGCTGCTTGTTCTCTATTTTCACCGAGATCTGCATCAAAACTTGCATGAATACCAGCGACTTCGTTATCTTGCTCACCAATTTGCATAGCTTCGTCAGCAGCAGCATCTAAGGCTGCAAATTCTTCCTCTACTTGAGAGAGATCTTCGTCGTGCTCTAGAGTAGGCGGGGCAAAATCATCTTGCTCACCAGGCGGCAAAGGTGCAGGAGAAGCGTTGAGCGGCACCATATCCGACACCAAATCACTATTCTCATTCGTGCTACTATCAGCCCAAATACTGGCGAAGGGTGACTGAGTAGGAATTACCTCTTCGGGCAGTAAACGAGCTGGTTCAAGATCGGCCATGAGATCAGTTAAAGACTTCTTCTTGCTTGGTTCTGGGCGCGCGAACGGAGACACAGTAGAAGGGCTAGAAGAAGAAGAAGACGACGACGATGAAGAAGGTGGCAATTCAGCGGTGTCAGAGCGCGAGTCTGAAGTATCATAAAGTGATGCCAGTGACGGTGTCACATCTACTTGAGCTGTATGAGACACAGCATCAATATCTGGACTAGTAACAGTGCCTGAGTCTCTGCTGCTCTCACTTTCCGCCGGGCTATCCCAGTCTAGCTGATCCTTCCAAGAAGGCACAGCGTTGCCAGCATTAAGAGTAGGTGAAGGGGACGATACAGGCGGAAATACAGGAGACGGCGAACTATTAAGAAGCTCACGGGGGCGAGCCGCAGCCGAGGCAATTTCTGCAGACTCACCAATGGCCGGTTCAATGCCACTGGTAGATAAAGTTTCTCTGATTGGCTCCGTTCCTCTGACTTGCTCACGATCGCCGGCAGACGCACTTTCACTATCCGACTGAGCTTCGACAACCGGCCTATCTTCGACAACCGGCTTATCCTCGACAACCGGCTCATCGTCGCTAGCCTCAAGCACCCTGGCGATATCAGCAGCGCTGTCTTGCAACGACACGGTTGAAACCACCGCAGGCAAGCGCGGTAGCGTATCTATCATTTGATTGCGATAGGCATCTTGCAATTGCAGCGGAGAAAGATATCGAAGCTCTACTAAGATCTCACCAAAGTCATTTCCGCTGCGGCCTCTCTCGGCCATAGACTCTTGGAACTGAGCAGCTGTGATACCACCAGTCTTGAGCAATTGCTGGCCCAACAAAACGCAGTTTAGATCATCTTCTTCAATAAAGCCCTGCTTAACCAAAAAGGCACCAAACATAAGTTCTGGCATCGCCTTATGCATATCAGCGGCGATCTCGAGCTCTGTGGTCTCCAATAGGCCAGCACAAAGTAATAGCTCACCAATTCGCAATTGTGGACGGTTAGCCAAACTAGGCTTGTCCTCGCTGCTTTCATCGGTGCGGCCCCGGAGGCCCATGCGACGAAAGTCATAGTCTGTGCGAGTAACCGGATCGCACAAAATATCATGAGCTATCCAGAGGCTCTGCAAGCTATTCAAAAGGTCTTTTCGCGCCTGACCAACCAAAGTTCCAGAGGCATACTGGCGCAAGAGAGGCCTGACTTTGCGCAAGAAACTCCGGTGAATACTAGTGAAATCGGCTTTGTCACTAACTTGCAAGCGCAAGTAAAAATCAAGAACAGCAGCGACTCCTGTGACAGGAGCAGAAGCAGCGAAGCTCGGCACTGGTACCAGGGCAAAAGTAGGTATCTTTACGAGCGGTAGAAGTTGAGCAGCTGGGGCTGCAATTGGTTCTGGCCCGGTGACAGCAGTTGATGCAGCTTCCTCCAAAACTTCAGACTTAGGTGAGGGCTTTGCTGCATGCTCAGGCCCCAGCTCGTCATTAGGCTCAACTTTTGGCTCAGCATTAGGCTCAGGTTTAGTCGCGACTTCTTCTTGACCTTCTGCTTCTGGCAACGACTCTGATTGAGGTGAAATTATCGGTCCCCCGGCCGGAGCCCCCCAGTCAATATCTGGCATTGGTCGCCGAGCTTCCTTGTCAAGCAACAATTCTGGCGGCAAACTAATTGGCTCTTCCCAACCCATTTCTTGCGAAGCTTTGAGCAAAATGAAGATCTGTTGATGAGCATGACTAGAGCCGGCTGTGTCCCCACGCTCTAAGCTCTGACGCAGGGCTGCAGCAAGCACACGCGTCTCAAGCTCAATCCGCTCACGTGACGTGTCCGGTTCTGGCTGGTTAGGATAAGCGTTGCCTGAGGTCATTTACTAAGTGTTGGCAATTTGCATAAGGTGTAATCTACCCTGATACCGAATTTCGAGATAGCAAAAACAATCTTGCTGAGATCTCAAATAGTAATAATAATCTTCCCAGTAGTATTTAGGTATTCACCTGTTTTTTTTACTTGATAAGGAGTTATGGAAGTCAATGGCCGCAGAAAAAGAAACAGGTAAAGACCCTCAACTTGAATTGAAATCGCCCGCCATGATTGACGCAGGCACTAGTGAAAGCTCTGACTTTGAGCCACTACTCAAGCTCTTACGCGTTCACCCCGCCCTCGACGGCCTTGAACTAGGTGAGGACCGCTGGCATTTATTGGACCGATTTTGCGGCATTCTAAGGGCCTATAACGAGAAGGTTAATTTAGTAGCCAATACGACACCAGAAATACTTGTAAACAGACACATACTTGACGGGCTAACAATAGTTAGCAATATCTACAAGTCAAAAATTACTACCGGCAAATTGATTGATATCGGCTCTGGTGGGGGGCTGCCTGCCATGGTGATTGCCATCGGATGTCCCAATCTTGCCGTCACAATGGTTGATTCGGTGGGCAAGAAGGTCAAATTTCTCAATGACGCTAGCCAAGAGCTTGGCCTGGTCAACAACCGCGCCTTAACTGCCCGGGCTGAAGAGCTTGCCCGTATGAAAGGCGAACGGGCAAGCTACGATTTGGTCACGGCTAGAGCAGTCGGCACACTAACGCTCACCATCGAGCTATGCTTGCCTTTTCTCAAGCGCAACGGCCTCTACCTAGCTCAAAAGACCGGTAGTCGCCTAGAGCAAGAACTTAAGGACGCAAAAGCAATGATGCGGGAGCTTGAGTGCCGGGTGGAACAGACTAAGGTATTCACCGATATGCCGGGGGTAGAAGACAGTGTAATTTTGCTCATTCGCAAGCTGGACGATACGCCACATTACTATCCCCGGCCTTGGGCAAAAATCAAGGCGAGTAAATAGTCTAGGGCTTAAATAAGGGCCCCTGCTTCATCATTCTCTAGGTCTTCAACCAGCCAGCCCTCAGCTTGGGCCTGCAACTTCGCTTTAGCCATACCATCCTCGATGGCTAACTCAAAGAGCCTACGACGCGAGCCAAAAACGTAAGATGCCCGATTAATCAAAGAAGTGATATCAACGTGGTCGTGAGCAAAAATTACTGGGTCCAGACGGCGATACCAAGAATCGCCTGCCGGTGAGATTAAATCGGCCACCATACTTCCGAGGTCAATTTCTTCTTTCGGCATCTTAGCTCGGGCAGGCCAACTGACCATATATCGTTTCAAATCAAAACCGAGGCACTCGACCCTTCCCAGGTAGTAGATGTTCTCATCTTCTATACCAAATCCCACCTCTTCCCAGCGATGACTTTCCTCAACCCAGAACTCGCGCAAAACTTCAGTAATTGTTTCCAGGTGGGGCTTAAGCCGCCACATATAGCTCGTAGGCAGATACGAACGCGAGGGCTTGAAATCCCAAGACTCTTCACTATAGGCAAGCTGGTACTGATGAGTTGTGGCCCAAGCCGACATCAGCAAACTCGTCCAGACATTATTATCAGAATAAACTTTGGCGTAGCTCTTTTTGAACCACTCTTGCCATGCATCAAACTCTTCGTATTGACCAGAGCGCTTAGTCAAACCATCGCGCCATTCTTTTTCGTCTTGCAAAGGGTCTTCCGCATGAAAGAACTCTTCCCAATAGGCTGTTACCACAGCCACTTCTAATGGCGAACTTTCTGCTCTGCCGACTGACTCCTCCCAGAGTTTTTCGCAAATCTTGATCGACTGCTCACAACGAGCATAGGGGTTAGAACTAGCAAATTCAGCGTTGTGCCTAACCCAATCGATACCAGTCCTGATCAGAAAAGCCGGAAGCATTTACTGCGGTTCCCTTTGATGAAAATAAAAAGTGATAGACCTTAGAAGCATACCCCAAAAGTCTAGAAATTATCTTTAGCAATATAGCTAAAATCAACCAGACTTTGCTGCTGTTTTCTTGGCTTGCCGTGAATTGGCAATAACGGCTTGATCTAACCACTTAATTGCTGGCGAATATTGAGCATCAACTTCGTATTCGGCCAAAGAGCGATCAAGCCTTTGACTCCAGTTTGAATCACCAGAAATTCCAGGCTCATTGAAGCGCTGATTGACACCAAAGAGGTCACTTATCATTAAGACAGCCAACCAAGATGGACATTCCATGAGAACTTCAATCATGCGCCGATGAAGCTCGGGGGTAAACGACTCAGGTGGATTATCTTCGTCCATACCCAAAAAGACCATCAGCCGTTGTACTTCCAGCCAGCCCTCGTGACCATCTTCACCATGCCACCACTGACAGAGGCCTTCGTAGAAGCTGGCAATAGGTTGATGATCATGGGTACCATAAGTTACTAGCGACAGCTTTTCATGGGTTTCTTTAGGCTTGAAAGAAAGATCTTTTTCTACCCGTTCAAAAATAGGAATTGTAAATCCAGGAATATGCAACTTCTTCAAACAAGGCCTAACGTAGTCCGGCACCATGCCTAGATCTTCGGCCACCACACCACTTTCGGGTGCCGCTGCGAGTATCATGCGCAAGAGTTTTTCACCCTGTTCGTTATTGAGCATGGCATTCTTGGCCGGTAAATCAGGTCGCTCGATAAAACGGGGAAGCTCGCCCCCAGTCAGCTCTTTAGCCTCAAGCTCAGTCAAGTCAACAAATTCATGGTTGCGCTCTGGAATCCATGGAAAGGAATAGACACGGAAAAAACCGAGCACATGGTCGATGCGAAAATAATGAAAAATCGAAGCAATCTGCTTCACTCTTCTCTGCCAAAAAGCATAATTAGTCTTCTCGTGATTGCTCCAGTTGTAGAGCGGTATACCCCAGTTCTGGCCCCATTGGCAAGTAAATGGATCTGATTGGAAGAATTTTTCAGGAGGAGCCCCGCCCGACCATTTCAGGTCAAACAGTTGAGGATTACACCAAACATCAGCGCTATAGCGACTGACACCAAATGGGATATCACCCATTAGCTCGACAGAATGGCTATCAGCATGTGCACGCACGCGGCGCCACTGCCCAAAGGCCACCCACTGCACATAGCTATAGAAGCGCTGCTTATCAGCTAATTCTTCGGCCTCGGCGCAGACGAGAGACCAAGCCCGCGCTTTAGCAAGAGTTGACTGCTCAGCAGGCCACTGCGTCCAGCAAGCATTACCATCAAATTTATCAACCAGCGAGCGGAAGAAAGCATAATCTGCCAGCCAATCACTTTGTTCAAGACAAAATTCGGCGAACAAATTTTGCTGAGCTATTTCTTCTCTACTCGCTGAAGCTTTCTCGAAATTAGCAAAAGCATCAAGCAACAAATCGAGCTTCAGTTTACGCACCAAGCCATACTGGACGGGTCCAGTTGAAAGCTCGGTAGCAAGTGATGCCGACACATGCTTAGTCAACATGGCATCAGTAAGACCTGGCACCATATCCGGCACTAATGAAACATACAGAGGATCTAGAGCAATTGAGCTAAGGGCATTGTACGGGCTGTTGTCACCGCCAGTTTCATTAACAGGGAGAATCTGTAAAACTCCCAAATTATGCCGACTTAAAAAATCAATAGCATCTTCAACACAGAGGGTATCGCCAATACCTAGATCGCCCTTGCGACGCAGGGCGAATACTGGAAGAAGAAGACCAGCGGCTTTGTTGTCTTGATTAATCCGAGCCATAATTTCTCTTCTCCCAGCCTTTCGTCAACTCGTTTATATGCCGGCGCGTTCAAATACTCTTTCAATATTTTGCAAGTAATTGGCCGGATCAAAGCTTGAAACAATCTCTTCTTCGCTCAAGTGCTCTGTTACTCGCTTGTCAGCAAGGAGATTCTCACGGAAATTACCACTCTTAGTGTTCCAGGCGGCCATAGCATTGTCTTGCACCAACTTGTAAGCAACTTCTCTAGCTAGACCTTTATCGGTAAGCTTCAGCAGGACTGCCTGCGAAAAAATTACACCACCAAAAACGTCCATGTTGCGCAGCATATTATCAGGATAGACAACTAGACCATCCATCACCACAGCTAGACGATTCAGCATGTAGTCAAGCAAGATTGTCGAGTCGGGCAAAATAATTCTTTCTACTGAACTATGCGAGATATCTCGCTCATGCCACAGAGCAACGTTCTCGAGAGCAGCCACGGCATTGCCTCGAATTACCCGAGCCAAGCCAGTTATATTTTCGCTAGCCACCGGATTGCGTTTGTGGGGCATGGCCGAGGAACCTTTCTGACCAGAAGCGAAGGGCTCCTCTACTTCAAGCACATCTGTGCGCTGTAGGTGTCTAATTTCCACAGCAAACTTCTCAAGGCTAGCGGCTATCAGTGCTAAGGTCATAACAAACTGGGCGTGTCTATCTCTTTGAATAATTTGCGTAGAAATTTTGGCTGGTGTCAAACCAATCAATTTGAGAGTGCGCTCTTCTACTTCTGGTGAAATGTTTGAGTAAGTACCAACCGGCCCACTCATCTGGCCAACTGATATCATTTCAACCGCTTGCTCAAGCCGTACCTTGTGGCGTCTTAACTCTTCGACCCAAACAGCCATCTTAAAACCGAATGTAATAGGCTCAGCATGGATGCCATGAGAGCGACCAACCATGACGGTATGTTTGTGCTTTCGAGCCTGCTTTAGCACGGCCTCTGTCAATTTTTCTAGCCCTGTCATCAAAATAACCGCAGCACGCTTAAGCTGGAGTGCCAATGCCGTGTCGATCACGTCGGAACTGGTCAGACCCATATGGATATATCGGGCAGCATCGCCGACGTTTTCGCCAACGGAAGTTAAAAAGGCAATAACATCGTGCTTAACCTGCAGCTCAATTTCATCAATGCGGGCGACATCAAATCGAGCTTTACCCTTTATTTCGGCCAGCGCCTCTTGGGGAATCAAACCCATATCGCTCTGAGCTTGGCAGACAGCTATCTCGACATCAAGATAAGTTTGAAACTTGGCTTCAATCGACCAGATAGCACCCATTTCGGGCCTGGTATAACGGTCTATCAAAACTAATCCCCCAATTCAAACGCTGCGAACGCTGCAAAAAACTTATTGTCGCTGATTAACCAAACTTAGAAGGTGGTCAAAGGCAAAAAATTCGTCAACCGTTACGGCCATGCCAAGAGCAAAGCTGACAAGTAGCTTTTAGCTACCGCAAACAAAAGACTTGAGCATTGCTACAATTGGCTCTTATAAAGCAAAAACCATTGAAGAGAATTTGAACTGATGAAAATTTTGATTGCCGCCGATGTTTCTAATTCGTTTGCAAATGCATCAGCAAGTCACCCTTCTGATTCCGAAAAAGAAGAAGGACATTGGTTTAACCTAGAACAATTGGCAAGCCTTGTGCCACTTGCAGGCTGCGATGTCAACCTAATTTATGTCAAAGAAGAATTACCCTCGTACGAGCGTGTCTTAGCAACCCAAGCAGATTTCCCTCAAGACCTTGGCAATATAATTGAAGCGCAGGCAAAGCCAGTCTTGGCAGAACTAGCTAAGCGACTAGAGGCGAACGGAGCAAAGGTAAAAACTGAAATTGTCACCGGCCCAGCAGCATATATGATAGAGCAAGCAGCTCTTGACGAGAAAAAAGAGCTAGTAGTTGTTTCAACAGGTCCCAGACCAGATGGTCAGTTTACTTTTGGCAGCACCTCGGCCCATGTCGCTCGTCACGCACCTTGTTCTACTTTAGTACTGCGAAAAATGGCAACAAAGAAACACACTGATTCTTCTGTACTGATTGCCATAGATGGTTCTGAGCACTGCCTAAAAGCCATTGAGGCTGCAATCAAAAAATTTAATAGCAAGATTGAGAACAAGAAAATAAATCTGATTTATGTGGCCAATATCTCGCCCATGGTGGCAGCAGTAACTCCTCGCGGATTTGTTGTAGCGATGGAAGAAAACCTGATGATGGAAGGCGAAGTGCACCTAGCAACTGCCAAGAAGATCTTGAGTGACCATGGCTTTACCAATCTCGATATCATTTTAAAAACTGGTTCACCAGCCCATGAAATCATTAAGGCCGCAGAAGAAACGGATGCAGACTTGCTCGTAATTGGCGCGCAAGGCAAAGGAGCCATCAAACATTTTCTTATGGGTGAGGTGGCTAACAAGATCGTCACTCATGCTTCAGTTGCCACTCTTGTAGCACGAGCATAAGCATAAGTTATGCAACGAAAACAAGAGAGAGTCAGACAAATAAAATCGAAAGGAGCACGAGCTACCGTGCTGCTTTCGCTGACAGCCCTATCTCAACTTCTAGTAATGCCGGCACGGGCTTTAGACAACATCGGTGATATGGCGCAAGAACAAGCCCAAGAAAAGCTTGAACTAGAAGACATGCGCAATGAAATGAAAGACATCAAGGGTCAAGTTAGAGACGCCATGGGCGCCATGAGCGCACTTACCAACCAGGGTCAAGCTTTACCTAACTCGGGACCGCAGCAGATGAATGTCAGAGAAATTCACCTGTTTGCCCGTGAAGCCAATCTTGAAGTCGGCGCCGAAAGCGGAGCCAATAAAGCCACCATCAAAGCTTTAACCTACAACGGCAAGATACCGGGTCCCGAGATACATGTAAGACAAGGCGAGGCCGTCAGAATCGTCCTTCACAACAACCTCAAAAACCCTGCCTTATCTACATCGCTGCACTTCCATGGCCTGATCGCCCCCCACAAAGTGGATGGGCTTCCGCGAGCAGGAGGTGCAACTACAGCCCCTGAGCGATTTCTCAAGGCAGACGATTCTTTCATCTATCAATTTATAGCCAACCAAACCGGTACATTTTTCTATCACCCGCAAATCATCCATCAAGATCAGCGCTTTAAAGGGATGTTTGGGGCCATTATTGTGCATCCACGCTTACCCACAAAAGAAGCCGATAAAGAGCTTGTTCTATTTTTGAGCAGCGCCGAAGCCATTCCTAAAGAGGCAAAACCTGAGTCAGGAACCACTGCCAAACATTTGTACTTAGTCAATGGTAAGACAGCGCCGTTCATTCCCGCCTTAGAAGTTCTCAATGGCGAACGCGTGCGCTTACATATCATCAACACTCTTGATCAAGCAGTGCCCCTGCACTTGAGTGGCCATCGTTTTGAGGTAACTGGAATCAACGGCTCAGATCCGCTAGAGCCTCGTGTGATTCGAGACACTATTACGATTAATCCTTCAGATCGAATTGATCTTGAGTTTACAGCCAACAACCCCGGAGTCTGGTCTCTCGCTTCGGAATTACCGGGACAAAACTCTAACAATGGTAAATTTCCAGGTGGCATAGCCATGATTGTGCGTTATAGCGAGCTGACCCCGCCCCCTGCTCAATAGCAACTTATGAAGACATCTCCCTTCCTTGCGAAAAATCTCGAGCATAAAGCTATCATAAGTTTTGTAAGCGCTCCAAGAGACAATTATTAGGTCCGCAACTATTTAACGCACAGGCAATCAAGCTTCAGATATATTAGATAGATAGGTAGTTACTAAATGGTGTCTAATGCTGTACCACCAACTTAGTCGCATACGTGGACAGCTTGCCCTGAAAGACTTGAGTGTCTCAGATGGGCTTCTTTTAGCTGCCCGTAGCCTCAGGGGCAAACTTGCAGACCATCGACTGACTTGGCTAAACAGAGAACTACTCGGCTATCGACCTGAAGATCTTGAGGCCCTAGGTGAGAAAGAGTCGAAAAGGCCCGGTTTCTCAAAGATTGTTCAACTACTAGCACCAGTGAAGAAACAGCCCGAGCTAGAAGTTCCGGTTTATCGTTTTCTCAGTGGCACTTGGGGTCGGCTTGATGAAGGCGGGAAGCTAACAAAGGTGGCTGAACCGCAGCTTGTTGAGAAAAGCATCTTTTGTAATATCGGTATGCAGCAACTTGAAGCGCAGTTGGCAGAAATGGACGATCCCATGGACGGCCTCTTTTCTATGAGCTTCGATCAACAAACCGGTGCTGAATTCTACTGCTATTCTCGTGAGTTGGTTAGAATACAAGAAGCGGTCAGAACTAAACTCACTCAATTTATAGATGATTCCATCAGTGAACTTCGCCTATCACCAAATAGCGACTGAAAAATGGTCATTCGCCGTAAGGTATTGGTTTAACTCGCTAGTACTACACTCAGTCTCTTGCGTAAACTCTTGGATAATATTTAGCGTCAGCTTTGGCACATTGATTAGCTTTGTCTGCAATTTTAGCTTGGGGGCAATGGCCGCCGAGTCACAGTCGATGCCAGATCAACTTGCCAAAATTGAGCAAAATATAGGCTATAGGTCCAGTCCTAATCAGTCGATAATAGATCGTCTCCAAGTTCTTGAGTTAAAGACTTTCGGAAATATCGGCTCTGGTTCAATCTTTGAACGATTGAACCGGCTGACAGAAAAGCAGAAGCAGAACCAGATGCCTTCCCCTAGCACAGCGCTTGCTCAGCCTGACGCAGCCAAACAAGAACGCCTAAACAAGTTGCTACAGTCAGCCAATCTAACGAAAGAGCTGGCTACAGCCAATACTTTTCCTACTCATTTTTTTCGAATTGAAGAAGCCAACACCCAACCAAGCAGCGAAGACTATCTAGATTGTGTCATGGCGGCATCTAAAAATCGTGTGTTTAAATTTCAAACTATGCCAGTACCAGTCTATATTTCAGCACCGCCAGATCCAGCCTATGCAAACTCAGTGATAGCGGCCTTCGCTGACTGGGACAGACGCACAGAAGGAATGATCAAATTTGCACCAGTCGTGCAACCCAACGCAGCGAGAATTCGGGTGACCTGGGGTCGTCTAGGCACAAAATCTGACAAAAATGACAGCACATTAGGCGCTCATACCGTAACAAAGTGGACAAAAAAACCATCAGGCCGACTGTCACTACTCTCTGTCGGAGCCATTCCAGTGCCTCTCTATATCCCAAGCCCAGGACCGAAATATACGGTGCCTCCTCAAGTAATCGAAGTCAATCTTGACTTAGTTGAACGCAACGAACCAGAAGCCAGATATCTAACTTTGCGCAACATTATCGCTCACGAACTAGGACACGCCATAGGCCTATTAGGTCACAGCCCAGTAAAAGGTGATCTTATGTATCCAATCACCGATGAACACTCACGAATCTCCCAGCGTGATCTCAATACAGTTAAAAGGCTCTACGAAAGAAAGGCCACAGTTCCGCTCTAAGAATTTAAAAAATTAGTTTCGATAAGGAGCAATACCAAACTGCCCGCGCAACTCTGAATCAAGTTGCTTTATTTGCATTTCTAAACTCTCAAGATTAGCCTTACGAGCCATAAGCTGCGGCATAATGCCCTTACCGTTTTCATCTTTAACCATCAAATTATCTTGCACTCTAAGATAATCAGAGAAAAGTGTTTTGGCATCACTAAAATACTGGTAGTACCCGCGGTGCAGTTTCTCGGTTTCAGGATAGAGGGGCATGGCTTTCATTCTGCCAATAGCCACCTGATACTTCTCAACTAGACCAGTCAGGAGTTTCTGAGCCTGTGTTTTATTTGGTCCAGGCACGAAAACCGAAAGGCCTTGAGAAAGCAAGTTATCGGCACGATCCTTTTCTACAGGAGACATTTGCGCTTGCTTTCTCACCAAATCGTAAGAGCTAAACCACTGGCGCAGCTGTTGAGAACTACTCCGACCAAGATTAGAACCAGGGTTATGATTAGCAGCGCTTGGCATTTGGCCAGAAAACTGAGGCCCACCAGCATTGCCGCCCTGATACTGGTTCTGATACTGGCTGCCAAAATTTTGAGCCGAAGCGGCTAAGAGCGGAAGCGAAGAGCTGCAAATCAGAAGAAGGATGGCTCTGACAAGCTTCATGTAGGTTTTCCTCAAAAGTCAAAGGCAAGGTCAACCCATATATTCTAACTGTCATTTTGATAATCAGAAGAAAATTGATTAAATACCGGCTTTACGGCCCCAAAGAACTGTATCGACAAGATAATGATGAGCTGAGACAGAAGAAAGGCACACAAGCGCAAACTTCGGATAAATTGAATTTCCGCAGGGCATTAGTACGTTTTGGGCGAAATCACCTACAAAATAAACCACAAGCCAAAATACTGCAAAAGAGCCTAAGGTAGGAAGAGCCTTGAGAGCTTTCGCCGTAAAAATATTTGTAGTCGATTGCTTTTCCTCAAAATGCCAAGCAACGGCGAGATACTGCACCGCATGAAAAATAGTGACTGTAATAAAACCAATGAAATAGAATTGAATAGAAAGAAATCCAAACCAATGAATTGCAAAGTAGACTAGTAAAATTAACAACCCGCTGCAGTCATAATGAGATGCCCGCTTGTATTTAACTAGCTCTAAATAGAGGCCAAGACACAAGCCAACCCCGGCCACAATCCACAGAGCAATCAGTAGGGGCTGAGGAAAGCCAACAGGAATAATGGCATCTGAAGGCTTGCCGTGCCAGTATACATAAAGCATGTTCCAGCGGCCAATGACAAATAAAGGCATGGCCAAGTGGAAGGCCCAAAACGAGAGCCGTTTCTCTGGCACAGTTTCGGCCGCAGAACGACCAAAGAAGCGGCTAATGCCATAGACTTGCCGCAAATAATGAAATGACTGCCAAACGTTTACAGCTGTCATAGCCTCTAAAAAAAATCCATTTAGAGAAGCCGTGAGTAAGAGAGTGACAACAGCTAGGTAGGCTGGTGCACCAAATAGAAAGTGAACTTTGCCCTCGCTAATTTTCCTCGTTAAGCGAGCATAAGTTGCCCAAACATGAGGCATGCTCACTATTTGATTGCCCCAGAATGCCCAATCAAAAGGAACGTTAGCTCGCAGGCCAGCCTCTCCCAGATAGCAAAGGAAAGGCAGATAGAGGGGCAATCCACCCAAAATGATTAAAACGACGTCGAACACATTATTTTGACCGAAAGTCAAACTTTTCAGCGAGAAATTCATGCCTGGGACAGATGCAGCGTTACTCATCTTCAGAAGGCCGTTCAATCTTTAACTGGCCACGATCTTGAACAACAGCACTCTGATTCGTGGAAATAATCACTTGGTTATCTATTAGAGATTGGTTAGCAGAACAAATCTCGGCCGCATCAGCTAAATATGCAGCGGCCAGTTCGAAATTAGCTTGTCTTTTACTAGTTTCGCTTGAACTGACAGCGTAGCAACGGTAGCAAAGCCCTAGGTTGTTCAAATCTCGAACAATATCGCGATGACCACGCTTCAATCGCAGACGATCAAATTCAAGAATCTTTTTGTAGCTTTCAATGGCGTAGGGAAAGGCCGACATATCTGAATAAAGAGAAGCAAGCTCGAGAGCGTCTTTTACAAAGTTCTCAGGCTCTTGAGGAGTGAGCCAAAGCAATCGATAAATTTTCGCAGCTTCTTCTTGCTTGCCTTGCTGCCTGTAAAGCGAGGCAAGTTCACGCGCCTCGAGCAGTTTCCCCGAGTCTAGATGCTGCTTAGATACGGCGGCCTTGATTTTGTCAAACCTCGATTCGGAGGCAACGGCACTTAAGGACTGCCAGTAATTGGACAATCCAGTCTTTTCGCTGACAGCCAAAAAGCTATAGGTGCAGGTTACAGAAACGGCAATAGCAACCACGAGGTAACCAATACTATGTCTCTTACTCAGTTGGTCAAGACCAGGCATAGCTCACTCCGGAGGAGCCGGCGGTGGAGGTGGCGGTGGCGGTGGTGGCGGTGGTGGCGGCGGTGGCGGTGGTGGCGGCGGTGGCGGAGGCGGAGGTGGCGGCGGGGGCGCAGCTGGAGGTGGCGGCGGGGGCGCAGCTGGAGGTGGCGGCGGTGGCGCAGCTGGAGGTGGCGGCGGTGGCGCAGCTGGAGGTGGCGGCGGTGGCGCAGCTGGAGGTGGCGGCGGTGGTGCAGCTGGAGGTGGCGGCGGTGGTGCAGCTGGAGGTGGTGGTGCAGCTGGAGGTGGCGGTGCCGCTGGAGGAGGCGGAGGCGGTGGCGCCACTACAGGCGGTGGCGCAGCTCCAGAAGCCGGATTCGGAACAAACGGCACACCCAAAATAGGATAAGTATACGTGCGAGCATAAGGGATGTAACCATCCGACAACTGCGTACCAAAGAAACCAATGGGCACAGGTAGGCGAACGTTGCAGCGGGTTGTAACAGCCACATAGGGCGAGCCAGTAGCTGGAGTAACATATATAAAGTCGCTGGGTGTAGTGGTCGTAACTGTGGGCTGAGTGACAAAGAAACCATCAGTTCGATGAGCGGCAGCTGCCTGCTTAGCGGCATTGAGACCAGAGGCAGAAGTGTTAGTCGAAGCTGCAGCCCTAGCTGCGTCCCGAGCGGCCGAATCCAGAATAGAATAACCCCAAGCGACAATAAGCATGTCGAATCCAAGAATAGTGAAAACCACCAGCAAAAGAGCCGTGATTGCCAATTCAATAGACATGCTAGCGATGTTAGTGCGGCATTTCTTTTCAGCTTGAGACTTGTGTTTACTCATTAAATTTAGAACCTATTGAAGCACTACAAGACTGCGAGCAATCGTCTGAAAAGCACTATTCAGATCTGCTGAATTAGTGACTGAAACATAAATGGCATTATTACCTGAACGATAAGCGATACCAGGCTTGGCAGCACTATCACCTAAGACAGCGTCTTCAAGAGGCTTGATGGCGGCATTCTGCGATAGCCCTATGGTGTATATCGGTATACTCTTACTCTTGGCCCAATCTGCTTCAGAAAAAGCAGCGGCCTTGGCCGCCGCGTCACCGCCAGGCAAGTTAGGAACTCCGTCGGTGAAAAGAACAATGGCTTTTTTTGCCTTTGGCCTAAATTTCGCTGGATCTATCAGCTCAGTGATAGCCTCATGCAGAGAAAGAGAAATACATGTCTTACCAGTTGGTCTGAGGGGCAAAGTTGCCGCTGTGCCATCAACGGCATCGTTAACTTCAGCAAAATTTGATTGGGTTTTGTTCAAACTAATCAAAGGAACAGGGAAGTTAGCAGTGCCAGAGTGGGGCCAAGAAGGATCGCACTTGCTAGTGGTATCAGGCCAAGATGAAGTAGGTGAAGTACCAGCTGCATCAGAGAAAGTGCATATGCCAAAATGAGCATTACTGGCGATGTTCATGGTATAGAAAAAGTTGTTAGCAGCCGCACGAGCGGCGGCAATTGGGTCAGCCGTTTTTTCTACCTGACTCCAATAAGCAGCATAGTAGCCAGGCTGCCGCGGTGGCAGGACCGGATTAATAGTGTTATGACCGTGGCTCTGCAAACAGATGGCATCGCTCTCCATATTGCCACGAGAGGCCTCAACACATGTCTCAATTTTACTGAAATCATAAGGGCCAACGCTCGGCACTTTAACCACAAGATCTGTGTAACAAGTAGGCTGAGCATTGGGGTTAACACCGTTGCCAGCCGGATTCAATCTATTGGTAGGATCAAAATTGCCTGGAGGCCAGCCTTGTTCAGCCACGAGAGCACCTGGTGGATACTTTGTCGCTAGAGGCAGACCAGGAATACTGCCAACAGCGTACGCCTTTTGATTGCCTCGCAATCCAGCAGCTGGGTTAGGAGATGGATAAATTCCTTCGGAGAAGGCATATGGCGTAGCGTTGCCGGTGGCACCAGGATAAGAACCCTTAAACAGGTTTTGCGGAGGCAAAGCGTTTAGACCGGTGCCAGTAACAGGTGGCTTGAAGGTGTCATAAATTGTCTTGTTTGAACTCTGCACTTGATAGTCAACAGTATCGAGCCCAGGGTTCCAAAAGCGCTTAACTAGAGCCACCTTAGTTTGATCATCCATAGATCCAGAAACATCAAAGCACAGTATCAAATCCAGCTGCGGCAAGCCACCATCAGATACAGCTGAGGCCGTCTCGATAGCACCTACATTCAAAAGACTTGAAGCAAAAATGGGCGCATCAGAATAAATAGATGCAACCCTCATAGTCACAGCGGTATTACTTCCGGTGGCAACCGGTGTACCAGCCTGATTGAGCAGAGTGATGTTTAAATGGGCCTTATGCAGGGGAGGCGTGCCCAATGGAACTCCAGTATTCTTGTTAGCAACAACATTGGCAGCACTAAAAGGTGTTTGCAAAACACTATTTTGCTGAAATGTTTGCACAGCAACATCCATTGCCAGATTATGCAAATCAGTATAGCTATAACCAGGAGGAGAACTGGCAAGAGCCGCAGTCCCAGCAAGAGTGGCCGAATCAGTCACTGACTGCAACTGAGCAGCCAGAAGTGTGTATCGGGCGAACTCAAAGCCAAGCAAACCAAGTGGCAAGATTACAAAAAATGCTAGCACCATAATTAGTGCCACGGTAGACATGCCCCTTTTTGAGCGCTTGATTTTCATTTTCGACACCTCAATCACTCAGTTAAACCATTAGGATTCTCAACATAGGCCTGCGAAGTAAAGTGGAGAGTATATGGACCGGTTAAGCCCGGAATGTTCAGACCCATAAAACCACCAGCGAAATGTACCAGCGGATCGATATCAGCATCTACACCCAGAATGACAAAATAAATATTCTGAGAAGTATTAACTGAACCGGCAGGCAAAACAGTAGTAGAAGTTGTGTAACTTCCGCTAGAAAGAGCTTTAACCTTGATTGACAAGGCTGGTACCACATTAGATATGCCAGGAAAAGGGGCTAAATCGGTGGTCATGGTTGCAGCAGCCCTAGCTTTCGCTTCAGTAAAGCTCGGTGCTTTTGAAGCTTTGCGGCAAGCCGCATCGGTGGCAAAAAATACAACAGATGCCCGATAGCCCATACTGGTCATAATTGCCAGAGGGAAGAGCAGACCGATAAAAATAGCCCACAAGACCACCGGCATTTCAGCGATAGAAGAGCCAACGGCTGATCTTGAGTGCCGTCTATTTTTAGCAAATGACTTAGCAATCATAAGTATAGTATCTCGGTAGCAGCAACCAAAAATGGTGCCTAGTGCTAAGGCTACTTAAGCACAAATCAAATGTCAATCGCCACTTCACAAGCACTTCACGCATACCGAAAAAATTGCAAAATAAAGATTGGCGCTAGGTCGTTTCACATTTACTTCACGGGCAATTCACCTTAATTTCACGCTATTCAGCGAAGATTCACTAGAATAGTTGTAGGTGGCGCCGTGCTCAATTCTCAAAGGCCTTGTCAAAACATGTCCGACTTACCAAATGATTCTTGCGACTCTTTCGAAAAGATAGATGGGTCCAAACCATCTATCAAAAAAAGAACGACACCAACAATATCGGATCTAAAAGCCATAGTGGTTGCCGACAACCTGGACCAAGAAGCTTGCGAATTTTTCAGCCCACTTGCCTCCGCAAGCCCCTTGTCACTAAACGTTGGTTCTGACCAAGCTAGAGCAGAACCAAGCAAGCCAGAGGCAGACACGCAATATTCGCCAACTTTAAGCACTTCAGCAAACATACTGCCCCTGAGAAAATATGAGGTGATTTCTTCTTTTATTTCGAAGAACGCCATTCAATATGTATGGATAGCAGTTTGTCTCATCAGCCTAGCTTCCACGTTCGATCTGCTTAGAGCCTTTTCAATCAGCAAGACAGAAGAAGCGACAAATCTAATCGGCCAAGAGAAATATCAAGAAGCTCTAAACAGCGCTACCTTAGCCGTCAGGTGCAATCCATTTTCGGCGAAGGCATATCTAGCACGCGGTCGCGCCCTGGTTAAACAACTTCGCTTAAAACAAGCCTTTGAGAGCTTCAACAATGCCATCGCTCTATCGGCCAATGATCTAATTGCTCTAGACCAAAGAGCGAGTCTTGCACTAAAGCTTAACCGGCCCGAAGTAGCAATTGAAGATCTTTCTAAAATCATATCGTCGACTGCTCCCGAACCAGTGGCAGCCTATCAATATGGCAATCGCGCCTCGGCGTATACAAGAATAGGTGAATACAAGAAAGCTCTGGCTGACTACGACAAGGCCTTAAAACTTGAACCAACAAATTACAGCCTTCAGCTTGGTGCGGCACTCTGCTTGACCGCAGACAAGCAGTACGCAAAAGCACTAAAAACATACACAGAGCTGCATAATATGGAGCCTGATAACAATGAAGTACTTATGCAAAGAGGATTTTGCAGGCAGTGCTTAGGCGATAAAACAGGAGCACTGAAAGACTTCAATGATGCAATCAAGAATGATTCGACTACGGCGCGCTGGTTTACATATAGAGCCAATTTACTTAACGAACTCAATCAAGCAGCCTTGGCCTGTAACGATTTTGTAAAAGCCGCTGAGCTAGAACCAAAGAACGAAACGGCTCAGTACACTGCCGCGAAACTGTGTAAGACTCTGAAACAGCATTCATTGGCTCTGCACTTTTATGATCGTTTAAGCGAGTTTCCGAACTTTCGCACTTCATTTGAAAAACTCTCTGAGAGGGCTACTCTCAACATTGCATCAGGAAACTACAAAACAGCTCTAAGCGATCTAAGCAATGCCCTAAAGCTCAAGCAAGATCCTCAGTCACTATACCAGCAAGCTATTTGCTATAGTCATCTCAATCAGCACAAGTTAGCAAAGTCTGCGGCAGAAAGTGCCACCAAACTCAGTGCCCCAACAGCCAAGGCATTTCTCTATCAAGGACAAATCGAGGCTCTATTGGGCGATACCATTTCGGCGATTGACCATTACTCGCAAGCCCTCAATCTCGACCCCAATAACACAAGAGCTTTAACAGAAAGAGGCTGCCTCTATCTCAAGCGCGAGCAGTGGGCCAGCGCTAGCAGAGATTTCAAAAGAGCAATAGAGCTTGGCAGCTCTGATCGAATTGTTAATAGCGGACTAAGCATTTGTTCTCAGATGCTGGGAAAAAATGCCAAAATTTCAATAGTGCTACCCAAATCATTTGACGTCGATCTAAAGAAGCTGAGCCATGAGAAGCTAGCAAAAGACGGCTACGAGCAGTATCACCAGGGCAATGGCGCCATTGCAGCAATGTACTTTGCTGAATTAGTAGCGCGCGACCCTAACGATAGTGAAATGCGGCGCTACTTGGCTCATAGTCTTGCAAAGGCACACAACCACAGCGAAGCAATTGCTGTTTTTTCAGTGCTTTCTCAAGCCAATAAACTAAATACACAAGACAAACTCTCGTACACAAAAGAGCTGGCTGCCTCGTCAAAATTTGATAACGCCATCAAAATAATTGAAGACTTAAGGGCTGAAAATCCCAGCTCTATTAGTTATTCTTATGAGTTAGCTCAATTGCTGGCAGCAGCAGGCCAGAACAAGAAAGCCATCGCGCTTTGCGCCTCTTCCCTGGCACGCTCCGGTTCAACTACAGAACACAAGAATTTGGAGAACCTTTTACATTCTCTAAAAAGTGACCAGAACAAGCCAGCAAAGCCTATTGATAACTCACAAACTAAGCCAGAAACTGAAGGCTAATGATCAAGCTTAAAGAGATCACTCAAAGCGGCTATAAAGAGATCGGTCTGTCGGTTTTTGTTGCTACCTATCTCTTTCTTACCATAACCTGGCTTTGCCCCGACGCGCCCCTCAAGACCTTAATACTAGAACCAGTAAAACAGTTTTGGCTGTTTTGGGGTCTAGAGCAAAACTGGAAACTGTTTTCACCAGAAATTAGAGAAATCAATTTTCACCCAGAAGCAATCTTGACCTACGCCAACGGCGAAAGAATGATTGTTGAAATGCCGCGCATGAATAGGCTCAGCTACAGCGAACGCTTTCGCTTAGAAAAATTCCGAAAATGGTCAATAGACTCGCTGCCCTGGCCTGACTACAAAGAATTTTGGCCAGACTTTGCTCGCTATATCGGCAGAAAGCATTATTGCGCCAACAACAAACCGTCCAGCCTCTCGCTCAATCTCTATTGGATTGAAATTCCTAAACCAAATGGCAGAGGAATTACACCTGTTACAGCCTTGCCACAACATACAAAGATGAGCACCGTATTTTTCTACAAGTACAAAGCAGAAGACCAACCATGACAATATCGGCCCTAATTAAGTATTGGCGCCAGTTTTGGTTTGCACCGGAGGACAGCTCTGCTATTTCTCTATACCGAATCTGTTATGGGCTACTTGTGCTGCAGATCGCAGTCATTCACCTTGGCTCGAACTTCTTAGATTGGTACGGACCCAAGGCAATTGTGACACTACCAACAGTTATAAAATATTTTTGGCACAACGAACCACGCTTTGACTGGTTGCTGCTACTTCCCCAAACAGATAGCGCCATTAGCTGCTTCCATATTGTTTTTACTGCTGCTGCGGTATGCATGACTATTGGCTTTGGCACGCGTTACAGTACAATCTTCATCTGGCTCTCGCTCGTATCACTGCACCATCAAGATCCTTTCAATATTAATGGTGGCGATGGCTTTCTTCGCGCTGTCGGGCCATGGTTGGCGTTCTCTAACTGCGGTGACAAATACTCAGTAGACGCTTGGCTCACAAATTTCATCAATCGCAAACGGGGACGCTCTGATCTAATAAAAAGCCCGAAAGCCAAAGCACCATGGGCGCAAAGAATGATTCAAATACAGTTAGCACTGGTTTACTGGCAAACTTTTGGTTGCAAAATTGCCGGCTCGCAGTGGCTTGACGGCAGCGCGGTCTACTATGCCACAAGGCTAGATGACATGTTTAGATTTCCGGCACCAATGATTGCCAACAATATAGTTTTGCTGAAACTACTGAACTGGTTTACGCTAATTATTGAGTTTGCGGGCTGGACTCTAATTTGGTTCAAAGACACTCGTTACTGGGTATTAATTGGGCTTCTAGCCTTACACCTCGGCATAGACTACATGATCAATCTACCCGTATTTGAATGGGCTTTTATATGCACGCTAATTACATTTGTTCCTAGCCAAGACATTCAGAACTTCTTTAGCAAGACGTCTACTTTCTATAAAGATAGATTTAATTCTCACAAGTGAGTTCGCGCAAATCAATCATAAAGCCAGGGTAAGATACATCCACCGACTCAGGACTTTCAATTTGCAAATCGCTGCCTGTTATCAAAGCAGCAATATGGCCAGTCATAGCCAAGCGATGATCGCCGTCGCATTTCCATAGACCTGTGACATTCATAGGATGTTTAACGGGTCCGCTGCCATGAATAGTAAATCCATCGCTATGCTGCTCAACATTGATACCAAGCATGGTGAGATTCTCGCAGATTAGTCGCAAGCGATCAGATTCTTTTTGCACTAATTCCTCGGCGCCCCGTACGATCGAAGTTCCGTCAGAAAAGGCCATCGCCAAAGCAATAATGGGCAGTTCATCAACTCCAGAAGCGATACGCTCAGAGGCAATTGTGGTGCCTTTCAACTGTCCGGAGTAGCTAATTTTGAGATCTGCCACTGGCTCTAGACCATAGGTACGCTCATTTACGAACTCAATGTCGGCCCCCATCGCCTTGAGCACATCCAGCACAAGAGTGCGACCAGGATTCAAGCCAACTCCCAACAATTCAATTTGCGAACCGTGCAAGAGAAGAGCGGCGACAATGAAAAAAGCAGCAGAAGAGATATCAGCAGGAACTTGCAAATCTCTGGCTCGCAAATCACCTTGCAGGCACTCGACTATAATTTTCAAGCCATTATTCTCAGTTTCAAAAGGCAATCGAAGATGGGTCATCATGCGCGTGGTGTGATCGCGAATCAAATCGCGAGTGCTAACTGAGGTTTTTCCCTGAGCACTGAGTCCGGCCAAGATTAAGGCCGTTGAAACCTGGGCCGAATTGACATCTAAGGCGAAATCACCACCGGTCAAATTACCCCCTTGTATCGTAAAGGGAGCTTTACCCGGCACGTCGTGATACTGCACCTGGGCACCCATGGCAGCAAGCGGCTCTAACAACCGGGTCATGTCACGTTTTCGCAATGAAGCATCGCCATCAAACTTAAAGATACCGCTGCGACCGGCCAACATTCCTGCCAGCACCCGCATAGTTGTTCCGGAATTAGCAGCTTCAACCAAGAAAGGCTTTTTGCCAAGAGCAATCGAGTCAATACCGCCGCCGCGAATGAGCAGATTAGCGCGCTTAGAAGGACCCACTCCAGATATCTTGATTTTGAGACCAAGAGTACGCACAGCGCGAATAGTAGACAGACAATCTTGCGAGAGCAAGGCCCCTTCTACGGACATTTCCCCCTTGATAAAGGAAGATAATATCAAAGCCCGATGAGTAATTGATTTGTCACCAGGGGGCTCTAGACTACCACTGAGAAAGAGTTTTTCCGACACAAAGGAAACCTATAGAATGTAATCTAACAACATACAAAATGTTAGTATCGCACCAATTTCACTTAACTTACAGGAATTCCTTTCATGCCAGCTCTGCGTTTAATCACCGGCGGAGAATCTCACGGTAAAGCCATCGTTTCGATTCTTGAGGGTCTACCTGCTGGTCTTTCAGTAGACATAGATATTGTAAATAATGAGTTAAGGGCTAGACAGGGCGGATATGGTCGCAGCGGGCGCCAGCGCATAGAATCTGACCAGATAGAAATACTAGGAGGCCTGCGACATGGTATCACCACTGGTGCGCCCCTGGCTATGCTGATTGAAAATCGAGACAGCGCCAATTGGACTCATATCATGTCTAGCACAGGGCCTGATATGAATGACCCTGCGGTCTTAGCTGCCCTCGAGGCCAAGAAGATAGTGCGCTTTCGCCCCGGCCACGCTGACTACGCTGGTGTCCTGAAGTACGGTCACAAAGACGTACGCGACGTGCTAGAGCGAGCTAGTGCGCGAGAAACCGCGGCACGGGTGGCAGCTGGCGCCTTTGCCCAAGTGCTATTGCAAGCACTTGGCATTACTGCAGTGAGCCACGTGGTTGCCATAGGTGCGGTCAGCTCAAAACTCAGGGGACAAGAGGTAGCAAAGCTACCACTGCCGGAGCTAGAGCAGAGAGCCAGACAGTCCGAAGTTTTCTGCGCTGACCTAGCGGCATCAGCAGCAATGAAGGAAGCAATAAAGGCAGCACTGATGTCAGGAGACAGCCTGGGCGGCCAGGTAGAAGTTCTGGCTGATAATTTACCAGTAGGGCTGGGCAGCTTCAGCCAGTGGGATAGACGGCTCGATGGCCAATTGGCTCAAGCCCTCATGAGCATTCAGGCCATGAAAGCAGTAGAAATTGGTGAAGGCATTAGCGATAGTCAGCAACCTGGCAGCAATGTCCACGACCCCATATATCCAAGTGATAGAGAATCTAGTAATCTTCCAGTGAGACGTGAAAGCAATCATGCTGGCGGTGTAGAAGGCGGAATGACCAACGGCGAACGGCTAATCGTACGCGCCTACATGAAGCCCATTCCCACTTTAAAAGCTGGCCTTGCATCCGTTACCTACCCAGAGTTTGAAGCATGCCAAGCCCACTATGAACGCTCCGATGTTTGTGCCGTTCCGGCAGCTTCAGTTGTAGCGAAGGCAATGGTATGCTTGACCCTAGCGAATTCTGTTATTGACAAGTTTGCCAGCGACAGCATGCGCGAGCTCTCAGCTTCACTAAAGCAATACCGCGAATACTGTCAAAATCTAAACTCTTAAGAGCAATAAAAGGGAAAGAAGAGAAGATGCGTCATAAGTCTAAGCATCGTGGACCAGTAATCACGATGAACTGGAATACAACCCTCGATGTTAAAACAAGAGTGGCAGTAGGAGCTGGCGCTCGACACAAACTTTCTTCTGTTTTAGCTCAAATTGGAGCCGGTCGCCGAGTACTGCTGCTTTGCCAGCCATCAACGGCAGTGCACTGGCTTCGCGACGTCCTTGACACCCTCCCTTCTGAAGACTTTCAAGTGACCACTCTTGAAGTACCAGACGGCGAAAATTGCAAAACCAGCGAATGGCTATTGCGCATCTGGGAACACTTAGAAGCCAGAGGCTTTGATCGCCAAGATACCATTGTTGCCCTCGGTGGTGGGGCCGTTTCGGACCTCGCTGGCTTTGCTTGCTCTACATATATGCGCGGCCTCAACTTAGTGCTATTACCGACCTCGCTATTGGCTCAAGTGGACGCAGCCATAGGCGGCAAGAACGCTATCAATCTGCCCTCCGGTAAAAACCTGGCTGGTACATTCTTCTTCCCCAAGGCTGTGTTAGCCGACCAAGAAGTCTTGGAAACGCTACCCAGACGCCAACTGACCTCTGGCCTTGCTGAGATTCTCAAATATGCTTTGATTGAAGACACTGCAACCAAAGCCACCGACTACGAAAAGGGTCCAAGGCCGCTAATCGATATTATCGAAGATATGCTGCGCAATGTTGTAGAACACGACGACCCAGTGCTTTCAGGGCTGATCACCAGCTGCATAAAAATGAAGCTCTTCGTCGTAGCTCGTGACCCTCATGAATCAACGATCCGCCGTTCACTCAACCTCGGACATACACTCGGTCACGCGCTAGAGACAGCCACGGCAGATAGCAGCAGCGAACTATCCCATGGCGAAGCCATTGCTATTGGCATGGCTCAAACAACCAAATATGCTGTCGCCCAAAAGAAAATTGGCAAAGATGCCCTTGAACGTGTCAAAGAAATTTTGATTAGGGCAGAGTTGCCCTATGAAATTCCGAAGGGCCTTGCTAAAGACAAGCTTGTTCATCTTATGACCTCTGACAAGAAACGCAGCGGAGAGACTATCCGACTAGTCTTACCGCAAACAAAACTTGGACAGGTAGACTTCGAAGCCGCACTCCCTATAAGCGAATTAGCCAAGCTAGTTTAAAGTAATAGAAAAATTGAAACTTTTTAGCGGGACTGCCGTAATGAATAGTGCAAGACCACAGCACTGTTCGTTCTTTTGCTTTTCTTCTTGCCTACCATTTCGCTTTCCTTGTGGGGTCAATCATGAAAAACTGGCACAATCATAAATACACAGCACTCTTTCTAACGGCAGGAGGCATAATGCTAGTCGCTGGCTGCAACCTTGCAGCATTAGCGGAAAAGTCTGCAGAAGAGACCACGTTTTTAATTTCACAGGTACAACAGTCGGGTGGCGATTCTGAGTTCGAAGAAGCGGTGGTAAAACACGCTCTCAAACGTTTCTTCAATCGAATTGACGCTAGTGAGAGCCAGAAAAAAGAGATATCAGAACTAGTAAACAGCAAGCGCAAGGCCAACCAAGTCAAACGAGAAGCACTCAAGACCGGCATGAAAGATTTTGTTTCGTCAGCCACGAGATTGGATAATTCAGACAGCTCCTCTACCACCTTACGTGCCAAAGCCAAAGAGTTAAGGGTGTTGCATGAAGAGTTGATGGATGATCGCTTAGAATCGTTTCTAAAAGTCAGAGCACTGCTTACTGGTGAACAGAAAGAAAAGCTGCACAATGCTTGTATGATTTTTGGTGACCAGAGAATGTTTGGTAGGAGATTCTCTAGCCACACAGGAGAATCTCTTTAGTGCATGTCAGCCCAAAGTAACTCTGCCCACAGCGATAACGAAGACCTTGCCTGCGTAAAGAAAACCCTGGCGGGCGATCGCCGCGCCTTCGAAGCACTGGTAAAAAGACACCAGGGTTTGGTCTACAACTTGCTCTATCGCATGGTGCAAGATAGCGAGGTGGCCCGCGATTTAACTCAAGAAGCCTTCTTGAAGGCTTTCCGCAATCTAAAACAGTTTGATCAAAAGCACTATCGGACAGTGAAGCCTTGGTTGATCAAAATTGCCACCAACAATGCCTTAGACTATTTGCGCCAATCTAAATCGACAGTTTCACTCGATCAATTACTCTGCGATGAACCATATTTAGAACCATCGACAAACATAGACGCCAGTGTCGATGCGGAGCACATCATGTTCGTAGAAAAACTAAATCAAGCCTTAACAGTGTTGCCATTGAGACACAGACAAGCTTTCATACTGCGCTACCAGTTCGAATTTAGCTACGAAGAAATTAGTAAATCAATGCAAGAAAATGAGAACACTGTGCGCACACTATTATTCAGAGCAAAGGACCGCTTGCGCAAGCTAATTTTGAATAAATCAGGGAGGGCTGACAATGTCACGGGACTGTAATCAAACAAAAGAACGATTAGAAGAACTAGTCGATCAAATAGTTGATGCGGGCTTAATAGGCAAAGAGATTGACCCAAGCCAGCTAAGTCTTACAAGCGACTACCAAGAGCACTTGGGCCAATGCGCCGACTGCCGCGACTATCAAGTGGCCAATCGCATGTTGATAGAAGCGGCAGTAGCTTTACCATTACATGAGATACCGCAAGCAGATCTACTCACCGCAAGCATTATGCAGGCGGTTATGGAAGAGCCTGCCACAGAATTTGGTGCCACCGCTCTAAGCGACAGAGAGACAAGCAGCGACAACACAATTACACCCGCATCGAAATTTCGCAACAATCGTTGTGGCGAAATTTCGCTAGTTGCCATCTCCTTTGTAGCCTTTGCCCTAGCATCCACCTACGGTGTACAGCTCGACGAGTCGCTCTGGAACATAGGCTCGTGGCTAATTGCTCTCATGGTATTCATTGCCCTCAAACCTGTAATTGAGCACCAACAACTAGAGCACCGACAGATAGGAACTCCAGCATGAGAGCGCCAAAGATGTTGCATCTCCTACTAGCTTTCTCTTTTCTGTTCCTTACTTCAGTTGTTTGCCCGGCCAGCTATGGCCAGACACCAGACACGCAGAAGGCCTCAAAAGCACAAGAACTAAACAGCCCCTCGACCTGGAGCAGCCGCCCAGACTCGTTAACGAAAGAATTTCACTGGTTAAGTCCGGACGAGAGTCCACCAATTGTTCTAGACAATAATTTACGTCGCCCGTTTTTATTTTTCCGCGATGCCATCAATCAACGCTGGCCAGTGGGCCAACTATTATTCATCATGATGCTCTCTGCTTGCCTAACAAAAATATTTGCCAAACGAATGATAGCTGGGGCCCAAGAGCATTGTCGTAAAAACTTCTTGGTTTGCCTTGCCAGTGCTTTTTTATATACAACAATCTTACTATCTGTTTCCCGCCTTGCCTTCCAGACCGATGCATTAGTACCAATGGCCTTAGGCTGTATTGCAATTGTGCAGATAAGCTACGTTGTGGGCATGGGGCTCGGTATCAATATTTTCGCCAGTACTTTAACGGACCTGGTCGGCAAGCAACTTCGTCAAGAATTGAAGGAAACCAAGAAGACAATACTTGTCAGCTGGTTTGCACTAGCGGCCACGGCCTTAATTCTCACAGCTATCGCTACAATTCCAGACATGGGGCGACTTCCGCGCCTCGGCAATCGCCTTGTCGTTTTGGTTGCTATCATTGGATTAGGCGGCCTGATTAGCGACATGCGCACTAAATCGAGAAACAGAGAGAGCGAATGAAGATATTACTGGCCGTAGACGGCTCACCCTGCTCCAAACTAGCAATCGATTCTATTGCTACTAGGGCTTGGCCCACAGAGACCCTTTTCAAGGTCATCACAGTTTTAGAACCCTTTCACCCAGAGCTGGCCGGCTGGCATTCCGGCTACGTGCCCTTGGCTATAGAAGCCCAACAAGAAAGGCTTGATGAAGCCAACACCCTTATTGAAGAAACAGCAGCCCGCTTACGGCAATGCCTAAAGATTGAAGAAAGCCTATTTACGGCGAGCTCAAAGCCCGTAGCAGGTGAAGTATTAGAAGGCAACGTCAAAGAACGAATCGTCGAATGTGCTCGTGAATGGCACGCCGACATGATTGTGATGGGCTCACATGGGCGTCAAGGTATAGAGAAACTTTTCCTTGGCAGCGTTTCCCAAGCAGTTTTGACGGAAGCCCCGTGCTCAGTGGAGATAGTTAAGAAAAACAGCGAAAAATAAGCACTGCTTAACTATTGCTCGTCTGGACCAGTGTAGGGTTCAAAAAATGCTTTCTTGGCACCAAGAAACAGGAACGTGAAGGCACTCACGCCCAAAACAATAAATATGAAGACCACGGGTTGGGTTTGAAAGTCTTGCATCCAGACTCCTAAAAGCTGAAAAAGGCCTAGTAACAATGAGAACACTAATTCAATAATACCGTTGAAGTGAAATTATAAACATTTGAACTTCAAACTGTAGCTATTTTAATGTTCGTCTATCCCCTTGTAATTTGCCCTCCGCAGGGTATTAGCGGCCCTTAAGCAGCTCCTTACTACTAGCAGAGATGTGCTATAACTTCTCAGTTACCATCAAATTAGATTGGATTTCCGCGAAACAGGGAGAATGGCACTGATGACAGCTTCAAAACGGTATATACCCGTGAGCCTGGTCTGTCTTTTGATAGCAAGCACCTATTCAGCTACAACAAATCCAGCCAAAGCTGGCCCATCTTCTTCGCTCGATCCTTATGCTCATGTTCAGGCACCAACTGCCAAAGAAGTAGAAGAGAAGAACAATAAGGCCAGAGCCAAGAAAGGCTTGCCACCGATTCACAAGAGTGAGCCTAGCTCAACCAAAGTTGAAGACATCTCGAGTAATACGACTTATGTCACAGCACCAGGCGGCGGCAACGGCAAAGCCATTAAACACAATTCTGCTGTAGCCGAGTCTGGAGCCAGCGGTGGCAAACTTTTCGGTAAGTTCCCTAAAATTGGTCTGCCAAGCATGCCCTCTCTTCCTTTAATAGGTAAAGGCAAAGCTAAACCAGAGGCTGAGCCCGAAAGCAAAGTAGCACATGCGGAAAAAGAAAAACCCGCAAAAGTAGCAGCCAACAAAACTGAAAGCAAAGCCGTCAAAGAAACCCCTATTGGCGAAGAAGTTGAGACATCAAAAGTAGCCTCAACAGCCAAGTCTAGTGCCGACGAAAGCGAAGGCAACGTGATGACAAAAACTCTCAAAGCCACCACTAGCGGTATGGTAAACGGCAGCAAGAAAGTCGGCAGCGGCATCGCTAATGGTGCCAAAGCATCCGGCAGCGTCATCGCTAAAGGGGCCTCCATGGTAGGCAGCGGCTTCAAGGCAACTGGTGAGAAGATCAAAGGTGGCACTGGAAAAATCGCTACTATTGGTATGCCACACGTGCCCAATCCCTTCCAAAAGAAAAATAAGGGCGAAGCCAAGAATGCCCTGAACGGAACCAGCTTACCGGCACTAGCCGGCGGTTCAGTCAACCTATCAGGCACGAAGGGGAGCGATTCTGCCAGCGGCCACAAAGATCAGGCTAAGCAACATCCATCCATTGCAGCCAAGGCTCCGGTAATGACAGACTCGAACGAACTGATATCCGAAAAAGCAAGCACTGGAAGCAAAAGTGGAATGGCTAGCATGTCAGAAAAAATGACTAATACTTTCTCGAAGCTGAACCCGTTTAGCAAGAAAGGTATTGCTAGCAAGAAGCAAAAAGAAACCCTATAACCAGTTAACTGAAAGTTCTGAAGTAACAAAAGTGGCATGTAGCAACACTACATGCCACTTTTACTATCGGGAGCACCAGAAGATTGTTATGCTCAGCGAATAATTTCGCAGTCACTTAGCCACTTCGTCAGCTCAACCAGGCCTGGATATGTAACGTCAGTACTGCGCACCCAGAGTTCTTTGAGGCCCTTCATACGAGCAACATGGGTGAGGCCAGAATCACCTATGCGAGTACAGTTAAGGCGCAGCCTCTCCAGTTGCCTAAGTTCCTTAAGCTTGGGCAATCCCTTATTAGTTATGCGCGTGAAAGAAAGACTGAGGGTCTTGAGCCTAGGCAATTGAGTTATTTGAGATAAACCACTATCGCCAATATGGGTGTCGTCCAAAACAAGCTCTTCTAAATGCTGCAACTGAGCCAGAACGGCTAGGCCCTGATCGGTCACTTTTGTGGAAGAGAGATTGAGTTTAATCAAGCTCACCAAAGGCACGAGATAAGCCACTCCGCGGTCACCGATAGCAGTACAACTAATATCAAGTTCTTTGAGACCGACCAAACGACCAATAGCAGCCAGCTCTTCATCTCTAATGTCAGAGCCAAGAAAGGAAATGCTTGAGAGCGCATCTGGCGATAGATCGATGAGCGGAGTCAAACCGTAGGTCGGGTCAAAACTATAGTAAAGGGCCAGATGTTTACCGGCGGGCACATCGACCAATCCTGTTGCCTCGCCCAAAAATTCAGACCTACCCGCACTATCCACCACGTAGAGTTCGCCCAGCGAGCGAGTCTCAGAAAATCGAACTTGCCTGTGCTCTGGATGTTTTTGCTCTGGTACAGGTAGGGCTTTAACCATTCTCTCCACTCCCATGCTAAAGACTATGTACCAAAGGAGTGAGCGTTTCTAATCAACAGAAAGCAAGCGAATAGCTCAAACAATAGCCACTGAAAAGACAAAGCTGCCTGAAAGAACTGGCTAAGAGGCAATTATGCTGATAATAAAAACGGTTGGCTCTTGAGATAGAACCAACCGTTTCAAAATACAAGTGAATGGCTGTTAGACCGATTCTTCAGGTCAACGCTTACACAGCGGTCAGTCTTACTCGTTCGGCTTCGACAATTGTCTGGGCTTTAGGCATACTGCGAGGGAACTCACGTCCTCTCATCAAGACCTCTTTATCGTAGCTTTCTGGCTTAAAGATCTGGCAGAAATAAGCGATAGCGTCGTCGACGTTAAAGTCACGACAAGAGAAAATGTCGAGAGTAGCGAAACCTTTCTCGGGGAAAGAGTGAACGGAGATATGCGACTCAGCAATGAGTACGACTCCACTAACTCCCCAATCGTCTTCCACAGTACCGTGGTACGTAAAGACATAAGGCGGCATAATCTTAGTCATATCTAGCTTTGCTGGATAAGCATCGAGAGTTTGACTCATTAGTGTCATGTCTGCCAAAAGTTCTTTTGGGCAACCATAAGCTTCTAGGATCAAATGTGGTCCAAACATGTTTCTTCCCCCTAGGCGTTTGACGATTCAAACGCATTGAAATTGGTATCCGAAAGATCCAGAAAGGTTTCAAAAAGCGCGAGCCTTGGCTTTTGCTTTATATTCGTTTCCTGGCGGGGTACACGAAACGCTTATCTACACCAGATAAAGACTAGTCCGAACTTGGATAGGCCTGGGAGTTGGGCGTTGTGTGGTGCATCAACCTCCGTAAAGAAGTAGATCGAAAGACGTATTCTACAGTAAATGTTCCTGGTGTAAACAAATTTGCTCTAACCTGCAAAGAAGCGCTTTACTTTGCTTTAGACTCGAGCTTAGGCGGCCTACAATCGCACTTTGAACGAAGTTGAAACTGTCTAAATATGGATTTTATTGACCCTAACTTTGACTGACTCAGCAAAATTAGTTTCAATTGCAGCAGGCAAGCTTGAACTGGCATCAACCCAGAACTGCGCACCAACCAAGATAGCTGAAGAGCGCTTACCCTGAGGGAAGTGCAGCAACACCGGATCTTCACCCTTGTGAAGAATAAGCAAGTCTTTGAGCCTATGCAGATCGGCGAAGGACTGGTTGGCACTAAATATAACGTCAACCATAGCAGCGTCGCCAATTCTTCTGATGCTAGAGCCCATTACAGAAGTACTTTCCTCATTCTTCTTCACCTTGCCTTTGATCAAAAGTAAGGACTGCGGCACAAGTACATCAGAAGAGACTTTCTCTAGGGCCTCGCTGTAAAGAACGATTTCAGCTTTGCCAGTTAAGTCTTCTAAGTGAATAATGCAGAGCAACTTATTCTGCTTGGTCAACTTTTTCTCTATGGAATTGGCTAGACCACCGAGAATAACAGTAGTACCATCGGGGCACTCCTTCATCTCTTTGACCGAATGGGTAGTGACATACTTAAGACGATTAGCGATGCGCTTGAGGGGATGACTTGTAACATAGAAGCCTAGCAACTCATGCTCCATTGTCTGCAGCTCGCCTTCAGCAAACTCAGACGGGTCACCAATCAAAGGTGTCTCTAAATTGATACCTTGAGATTCTCCAAAACTAAACAAACTAATCTGTCCGGTGTTCTTCTGGTTCTGTCTGCGGTTGGCAGCATCGACCAATGAATCTAAATTGGTCAAGGCTTGCTTGCGGCTCATGCCCAAACCGACGCAGGCACCTGATTTGATCAACGATTCCAAAGATTTTTTGTTGACCAATCTCAAATCAATGCGATCCAGAAAATCTTGCATTGTCGAAAAAATGCCACCACGTGCTCGCTCTTGTACAATTGCTTGAACGGCACCGTCACCAAGCCCCTTGGTGGCTGATAGCCCAAAGCGAATACTGCCACCATCTGAAGTAAAGTCAGAGCCAGATATGTTCATGTCTGGTGGCAGTATCGGAATACCCATTGCCTGACACTCAGCTATGTAGTTCTGTACCTTTTCGGTATCACCTGAAACCGAGGAAAGCACCGCAGCCATATACTCAACCGGATAATGAGTCTTAAGGTAGGCTGTCTGATAAGTGACTACCCCGTAGGCCGCACTGTGCGACTTGTTGAAACAGTACTCGGCAAACTGCACCATGATGTCAAAGAGATTGTTGGAAATTTCAGGGCTGACTGAGTTTTTGGCACAACCAGCGCAGAACAATTCACGCTGTTTTTCCATTTCGGCAGGCAATTTCTTACCCATAGCTCGACGCAAAAGGTCGGCCTGACCAAGACTATAACCACCAAGAACTTGAGCAATCTGCATGATTTGCTCTTGGTAAACAATCTGGCCATAAGTGGGCTTAAGAATGCTTTCTAACAGCGGCGTTTGATAGGTAATTTTGGTCTTGCCATGCTTACAATCAATAAACTTATCGATCATGCCTGAGTCGAGTGGACCTGGTCGATAAAGAGCTATCAGTGCTGAAATATCTTCCATGTTAGAAGGACGCATATCGCGCGCCACTTGCTTCATGCCGGCTGAAGTCTCTAGCTGGAAAACACCAGCGAGGTCACCGTTTGAAATAGTCTGGAAGGTCTTCTCATCATCAAGGGGAATCTTGTCAGGAATTATCTCTATTCCACGAGTTTCCTTGATGCGCTTGCAAGCCTTATCGATCATGGTCAAGTTGCGCAGACCGAGGAAGTCCATTTTAACCAAACCTACATAGGCTGCGTCTTCCATGTAGAACTGGGCAATGATAGTACCGTCATTGTTACGCTGCAATGGAATCATTTCTTCCATTGGTACATCAGAAATAACAACGCCAGCAGCGTGCATGCCAAAGGTTTTGTTGCAGCCCTCAAGTTTGCGAGCTAGATCAATTACTTGCTTCGCATTGTCATCAGTCTGGTATACCTTCTTAAACTCAGGGTGTTCTTCCACCATTTCATCAAGTGGTGTAGGCTTACCGCGCACCACTGGAACCATTTTTGCCAGTTTGTTAGATTCACCAAATGGAAACTCAAGAACGCGAGCAACGTCCTTAATAACAGCCTTTGAGGTCATGCGGTTAAAGGTGATAATCTGGGCAACGTGGTCTTCACCATATTTCTCAGCGCAATACTTAATAACCTCACCGCGCCGTTCAATACAAAAGTCAGTATCAATATCGGGCATACTCTTACGTTCCGGATTTAAAAAACGCTCGAAGAGTAAGTTATAGCGGAGCGGATCAATATTGGTGATGCCTAAGGCATAAGCAACGATAGAGCCTGCTGCTGAACCCCGCCCCGGGCCAACCGGAATATCTTTCTTTCGAGCATAGTCCATAAAGTCGGCCACAATCAAAAAGTACGAAGCAAAATTCATGTCTTCGATAACTTTTAGTTCTCGAAACGCTCGGTCTTCGACTTCTTGAGTCCAATCAGGGAAACGTTCTCTCAGACCATCGAATACTTTGCGGTTAAGGAAGCTCTCGGCGGTGTGTCCCGCTGGCACCTCAAAATTAGGCAACCGCGGTTCACTAGCCAGCTTAACAGTTTCTACTTTGTCGGCTATTTCTAGTGTACTTAAAATAGATTCTTCAATAATTTCGGTATCAAGATGATCGCGAAAAAGATAGGCCATCTCATCGCCGTTCTTGATGTACTCCCAACCTGTAAACTTCATACGGTTAGAATCGGTAACGTTTTTTCCCATCTGAATGCAAAGCAAACAATCGTGAGCCTTTGCATCTTGTCTATTTGTAAAGTGACTATCGTTAGTGCAAGAGAGCTTGATGTTTAAGGCGCGAGCAATCTGAACAAGCGAGCGGTTGACCTTACGGTCTTCTGGCATGCCGTGATCTTGAATCTCGATATAGTAGTTTTCACCAAAGGTCTGTTTGTACCAGTCAGCGACTTCAAGCGCCTTCTGATATTCATCCTTGAGCAAATGCTGGCAGAGTTCAGCCCCTAGGCAGCCAGACAGAATAATCAGTCCTTCTCTCTGATCGGCTAGCATTTGCTTGTTAATACGAGGCTTGTAGTAGAAGCCTTGCAAGTGAGCACGAGAATTAAGACGGACTAGATTTTTGTAGCCTTCTTTATTTCGGGCCAACATCGTCAGGTGATAAAGTGGCTGTTTGGCAGACTTGTCTTTGATGTCACCGTCAATAATGTAGGCTTCACAGCCAATAATTGGCTTAATACCACCAATTTCTTGGCACTTTTTGGTCAGCTCCACGGCACCATACATGACACCATGATCGGTAATGGCCACAGCCGGCATATTTTCTGCCTTGGCTTTCTTCACCAGATCTTTGATCATGGTGGCACCATCAAGCAAACTATATTCCGTGTGCAAATGCAGTGGTACGTATGGGCGCGGACTCATCATGCTCCTTTAGGGCTAATCTAAATATCCCTTATCCCTAATTCTAAGTAATTCCCCCTATTAACAACGTCCAACCGCCATCTAAAGTTCAATGAACTTAGTCAATTTCTGCCAAATTAATGAAGAAAACCAAAACAGGAAGGCAATGCCTTCCTGTTTAATAGTTTTCTCTAACGCCAAGCCAGATAACTAGGGGAATTGTCAGCCGCCTTAGACGACTAGCTCTTTCAAATGAGAAGTCAATCTCGAGCGTGAAACCCTTCTGCGGGATACAGTTGGTCTGTGTGCCAATGTTGATTCGGTTTCGACTTCAACAGGGTACTCTTTCAGCATTACATCAGTAACTTCTTCAAGCTCAAGCTTCGCTATAGCCTGGCGGAACCACATTTGCAGGCATCGTCTTTCATCGTTTGAGAGGGTAGTCTCGTTCATTATTATGCTCTCCTTAAGGCCAATTAGGGGAATTGCCGCGCAATACATATACGCTTCAATCGCTTTCAAGCGCTTGAACACTGATACCGTTCCCATTGAGCAAGCATTGGGAGGGAGCATTTGTTCCGCTTGTCCTTAATGCCATTATGAGTGCTTCTCAAGAGGAAGCAATGCTTGACATTTAATGTTGAGATAAACAATCGCTAACCATCCGCTTCTCTATCAATAAAAAAAAGGAATCACTCGAAAGACACCGGGCGGAAGACTTACAGGTTGGGCTTCTTGGGCACCCTCAATTTTCTCGATACGCCACCCCATGAAAACCAACATTCCCGGCAAGGCGAGAAGCGGAAACCAGGTCAGGTGAGAAAACGCCAATCCAGAAGCCATTAATATGACACCAAGATAATGAGGATAGACAATTTTATCAATTTTTTTCGGCGCAGAAAGGCCAATCACGAACAAATAGGAGCCTAAGGCAGTCAATATCCACCCGACATAAGCAACCCAAAGGACCTGCTCAGAGGTGCCGAATAGCGCTAGCTTTATGCGCATACAAAGCAAGGCACTAGTGAGATATAGAGAACCGTAGGTAAAGAAGCCTATTCGTTCGTTCCATTCGCTCAGTGAAACCGGCCTTAGCCAGCGCTCTACGGCCATTGGCGGAGCAAGACACCCCGCGGTAAGAGCTGTTAAAAACACAATAGAATAAAAAACATACTGAGCGGTTGTCAAAAAACCAACAGGTAGTGGCTTAGCAACACCAAAGGCAGGCACAGCGGTGAAGGCCACCACAAGAAGCAGACAAATCAAACCGTTAGTTACTCGATGAAAAAAACCGCTCAAAAGACCTTGCCAAAACTCGCCACCAAATGCAGTAGCACATCCAAATTTCTATCAAATTAAGTATAAACCAAGCGATAGCTACAGATCAGCCCTTAGTCTAAAATAGAGATCCTAGTTCCCAATAGTCACCCTTATAAGTTGTCCATCATTCGTCCAAAGTGAGGCCAATATGAACCAGCTTCCTCCAGTTCCAGCCATCGGGCTTACTCTAGCTGTCCCCAAAGAAAGAGTCGAGCAGGCCATTGACGAGATGATTCTCCGCGGCCGCAGCCTGCTGCAAAGGAAAGCAGACTCAAGAGAAATGATGGACCAACTCAAGAGGCAAAACTGGGACTGGGTTGTACACACTTCCAACTCGTTGAAAGAGTACTTTTCGTCTGAAAGCGTTTCTCTTTACTTCGCCTCAAATGTTTATATTCAGCCAAGTCTAAAACTAGATGATTTGGAACGCGACCTAGAGGAGTTTCCACCAATTGTTATGGGGCGGCTTGATAGGCTAAACGGCTTCCGCAAAATGGCCGCTGTCATACCAGAGCCCCCCTGCGGAGACTATTTAGATGCTCTGGCTCATCCCCGCATCTACCACGCCGCCTGGAAAGCATTTGAACTGGGACAATATGGACAAGCGGTGGTTTTGGCCGTCAAAGAAATCGAAGACGCTATTAGCCTTATGGTCTCAGGCAACATCAACGCCACAGGCGTCGAGCTCATTAGACAAGCCTTCGATCAAGAAACCGGGCCGCTGGCAAGTCTTGAATCAACAGCCCAAGAAAATCTTGGCATCGCTGATTTGCTGGCGGGTTTTATGGAACGGTATAAAGGCCTACCTGGAAACGCTCCTGTTGGGGTCGCTCAAACAGCCCGAGTACTTTCTCTAGCAAGCTATCTTATGTACACCCTCGAAGCAATTCATCCAAGACAGGAAGAAGGCGCCGAGGAAGTGGCACCACCAGACCAACCCTATGAATTTGAGTTCTTAAAAGAATAGAGATTTTGGCTGCCAACCGATTGCAAAGCGCACTATTTTAGTTAGCCACCCTGGCATAAGGTGAGCCGATGAAGTCAGTTCTTTAATCTCAGCGTCACTGAGCATAGCTATAGCAGTGTGCACAGCCTGGCTATCGCAACGATCTTTACCAAGAAACCAAAGGGCTCGAATGGCTTGCCCCAGTGGCGAATCACCGAGGGCAGTTTTTCGAGCAGAAAAATTCTGCAGACAAATTTTCTTTTCAACAGATTGGAACGAACTGCTCACACCATGAACACAAAAAGTTGGGTCGTCACTTCTATAGCTCACCAAGCCCAGCTTCTTAGCAATCTCCAAACCATGAACAGCGACACTCTTCTTAAACACATTGGCTTTAAATGAGGCAACAGCCAAAGGTTCAAAAACCTTCAAACTTTCGTCGTTGAGCGTAAATACACCTCTGGCGATCCTTAGCAAAAAGCCGCATTTGACGAGCCTATAGAGCGACTGATCAACAGCCTCGCGACTACCAAACTCAAGAACTTGTCGCGTAGCAAACCAACTATCTTGAGGTAGGCGCTCGATAAAGGCAACAATGTTTCGATGACAGTTCATAATTCCACCTCGTGTCTAGGGGCTACTTTTACAAACGCTGAAACAAAGGGAATAGTTCAATGAAGGACACAAGAACTAGATAAATTATTCTCTTTATCATGGACTAAATTCATATGCACTACCTGTAGTGTTAGATTTAAATCGATTTTTTCTTACACGAATAAGGTCTTCTTGTGCATGCCCGTGAGCCTATGCACTGATTGGGGTATATGAACCATACTGCTAACATTCGCAGGAGGCTGCCGATTAACGATGACTTCAAGTCAAGAAGAAGTAAATGAGCAGATTTCCACGTGGTTCAAACGAGCTGAATTGGCTTATCATCAGAAAAATACCGACCTCTCAAGAATGTGCTTGCATAGACGTTGGCAGTACCAGAACGAATTGGCAACAATAGAAGGCACTGCTCCACCGGAAGAGTCGAAAGAACCGAATTTCTATTTCGGCAGAGACGATCCTGGCGACCCGGATCAACCGGCATTAGTACCGCGTCAGCCGCACCCTAATTCAGGTGCGGGCGAAGTTGCTATGCCACTTCCGATGGAGGATAGCGATAACGAGGCATAACCTTTAGCGGCAGCAACACAAGCAAGGAAAGTACCTCATCGATCAGCTTCAGCGGAATACGCTCATGAATTCATAGTTAGATTTACTGCGTCTTTTTCTTACAGCAGTTAAAACGGCTGGATTCATGAGGCTTTGCTTTGCCAGGTATCCGCTGTTAGAAATAAAACGCCTTTTTCTTACATCGGATCCGCCGTTAGATTTAAACCCATTTTCTTTGACAACACCTCCGGCAGCTCGATTCATGAGGCTTGGCGGTGTCACGTATCCGTTGTTACAAATAAAATGTTTTTTTCTTACATCAGATCCGCCGTTAGATCTAAAGCCATTTTTCCTTACAACACTTCCGAAAGCTCGATTCATGAGGCTTTGTTATGTCACATATCCGCAGTTAGAAATAAAACGCCTTTTTCTTACATCGGATCGGCCGTTAGATTTAAACCCATTTTCCCTTACAAGCCTCCGGCAGCTCGATTCAAGAAGCCTTCTTTGGCACGTATCCGTTGTTAGAAATAAAATGCCTTTTTCTTACATCTGATCCGCAGTTAGATCTAAACCCTTTTTTCCTTACAATAGCTCTGGCAGCTCGAGCCAAGAATCCTTCTCTGACACGTATCCGCTGTTAGAAATAAAACAATTTTTTCTTACTTTAATAAGCGGACACGGAAAAGTCCTAAACAGATTGCGGCGCGCTAAGAGCTCTCAATGCGAATCGAACTAGCTCTTCAGCACTGTCTGCTTCAATGTTCTTTTCTTTTGCCTTTTTCAAAGCAGCATGAATTTCAGTGGCCGTGTAACCAAGATTAGCCAATATTTCCGTCACTTCCTCGAACACTGCAGACTTACTAGTAAATGGCTCCAAAGGTTTACTACCAAGGGTTTGAGAAAATTCCTCCATTTTAGTTTTCAATTCAAGAATTATTCTCTGCGCTACTTTTGCGCCCACCCCAGGAGCCTGCGAAATCATCTTTTGATTCTCACTCAATACAGCTTCTACAAGTGTTTCAATCCCGAGTGTACCAACAAGGCCAAGAGCAAGCTTGGGACCTATTCCAGTCACTGACTGCAATAGATTGAAAAGTTGCCGCTCGCTCACATCCCTAAATCCGAAAATAGTCCACTCTGTTTCTCGAATGGCAATCGATGTATAAACAGTTACAGAGTCACCAATCTGCCCGAGCTGCAACAAGGCTGAATGCGCCACCGAAAGCTCGTATCCTACATCATTAACATCCAGCACCAGCCGATCGACTGGCCCACCAGAAATCTCTTTTGTAACGATCACGCCTTTCAAATATGCCAGCATTATAGATAGCCTTTCCTTAACCGCGATGCCATTACTGGTGGTGAAATGCTTGCTCTTGAAATTAGCTCTATTCAGCCATCAAGGTCATATTGCCGCCACTACTATGTGCGTGCTCAACAGCGGCACGGCCGTGAGACATCAGAAGTTTACCCTCGTCGTCCATATGTTTGGCAAACTGACAAATACCAACCGAAACAGTCACAGCTTTGGACTCAGCGCCGATTGCTAGAACAGATGCAGCCACTGAGGTACGAAGACGCTCGGCTACTTCTATGGCTCCCTCTTTAGTAGTGCAGGTGAGCACAACAGTAAATTCCGAGGTATTAGTGCGAACAACGATGTCAGACTCCCTCATCTGCTTGGCAACAATTTGCGCTACCTGACTAACGACTTTGTCGAAGGCATCCTGGCCCAAAGACTTAAGAAGTTCCTGATGGTGATCAATTTCCATGATAACCAACGAGAACGGTACGCTGTAGCGCTTCGCCTGGCGAATACCAATCTGCATGAATTCATCTAGGTAACGACTACTCTTAAGCTCTGTCAGAGCATCTGTCAATGAAAGCTCTTTCAGCTGAGCCTCTTTGCGGCGCAATTCATCACGAAGGGCTTTCTCTTTAAGCACGCTCTTTACTCGTGACAACAATTCATTAGCCTCAACAGGCTTGAACAGAATGTCTTCATTGCTGGCACCGTCGCCTGAAAAGGTCGGCAAAGGCTTATCTCGAGCGGCCAGGAAAACTATCGGAATTGCCGAAGTTTTATCATCGGCTCGCAGCCGGTTATAGACTTCAATGCCGCCCATAAGGGGCATATGCAAATCTAAGATAATGGCATCAGGTGTGCGAACCTTGCAGGCAGCGATTGCCTTAAAGCCGTCATTGGCAATACTGGCTGCATAGCCAGCCTTTTTGAGCACCTCACTCAATAGTGTGGTGATTGATTGCTCATCGTCTACGACCAGGATAGTGTTGCTTTTCACGTTCAGATTCTAGTAACCAGGAATGCCCGAACGTTGATAATAGCTGGTTGACTTCAATTCAACAACTTATGCAGGCCAGTTGTTTTGAATTGTTGGAATTTTCAACCGTGGATCGTCAAAAGCGCACCCAGCTTCAATCAGCGCGATATCTGCGGCCACAGTGGCAAAACAAGCAGCCAGCTCAAGACCGCCACTGGTGGGCAGATATCGCTCTAAGCGGCTGTTTCCTCGAAGCAACAATTTAAGAGCACCCTTGACATTGTTGCGGCGCAAATGATAATAAGCCACGGCGATTTGAATGATTCCTTGAATCATTTCTTTGTGAGGAACATCAGTTGTAAGACTTTGCCAATACTCTTCAAGAGTCTCATGACATTCATAGAACTCTTGTCGATTAAATTCGGCAATACCTTTGTGAAATGTGGGCGAATCTATTTGCATTGAATTTAGGTTAGCTTAGCAATAATCAACACAGTAGCAGCACTTGCTACATTCGCCAGCTCGGCACGAGCAAGGGCAACAACCTGCTCTTGATCCAGAAGACCAGAAAGGTCGACTATCTTAGCGCCAAGCAACAAGATCATGCTTGGAATGGTCTTGCCTGCATCACCCCAACTCGCATGCGCCTCTATCAAACTCAATATCACACCTTCAGCCTCTTCCTTTAGGGCTGCCTTGGCATCACCATTGCTGGCTTGAAGACGCACGACTCCATCTCTATCAAGAATTCGCAGGGCTTTTTTAGCAGAGCTAAGGAAATCAAGAAATCCGCCGTGAGACTTACGCGTTGCACCATACACCGAAAAGTAATCATTGGCGCATATCTCATGTACTTCTGCTACAGCGACTCTCATAGAGTCGGCAACCAGCTTTTTTCTCTCTTCCGGCGAAAGCGAGACTTCACCAGCCCTGGTGGTCATCTTAGTCGCGCCGCTAGCTGTAGCTCGCACCACAGAGGTCTTACTATCGATCTCAACATGAACTTCAATTGTAGAAGGTTCCGCACCCATTTTATGAACTGCGTCAAAAACTTCTTGCCGCATAGCCAAAATAGTCTCACTAGAATGAGTTGGATTCGACACTTGGCGCTCAACAGTCTCACGAATTAAAGCCATGGCAACGCCAATTGCCGAAATTACATCAGCATGCTCAGCTAAGCTATAGCGCAAGTTCATTTCTTTAGCAACAAAAGGCACAATAGCAGCGGCACCACCACCGCCACCAATCAAATCAACAAGTTCAGCATCCAATTTATGCTCAGCAATAAGCTTCCTTACCACCGGTATACATTGAGCCGAAGCCAGCTTCTGAATTTTAGTCGCCAGCGCCAAAGCAGTTGAGCTGTCAGCATCTGCTTTGTCAGCAGGCTTGCTCAAATGTTTTGACAGCGCAGTAAATGCCTGACCAATTGTCTCTAAATTACCACTAGCACAATTACCCTGTGGAACAAGACCAAGCAAATTCGCAGCACAAGTTGGCGTAACACTGAGACTAGGCTGATTGTCATCAGGCCGACTTAAAGCCACATAATCGGCAGGATCTTTTTTCAGTGGACTAACAGTAGAAACATTGAATTCACCTGTCGTCAATGCGTCACTAAACGATGCGTAAGCAAGATTAGCAATATGAGCGCTACGGGGACCAACTGCAAGAATCTCACCAGCCGCTTTTCCAGACAAGCGACTGAGAGAACCCCCAGCCACACCAACGGTACGCACGTCTAATGTGCGCATATAGATGCGATGGCCACCAATCTCAGCAGAGCGAATTAAGGCTCGTCCATTAGCAATAGCTGAAATGTCGGTACTTGTACCACCGACCTCGAGAAAAATCCCATCGGAGATACGCAAAAACATCATAGCGGCAGCCACACCAGCCGCTGGGCCAGAGAGAATTGATAAAATTGGTCGTCTGCGCATGGCATCAATGTCCATTACACCGCCATCAGATCTCATAATCATGATAGGTGCGCCAATGCCAGCTTCCCTTACACTTCGCTCTGTCAGATCCGCGCTCTCAATCATCTTAGGCAAAATTCCAGCATTGATTGCCGCAGTTCGAGTTCTTACTTTCAATCCGTATAGCTGACTAACTTCCGACCCAGCTGTTGCTAAAATTCCAAGCTCCTGAGCCACCTTCAAGACTAACTGCTCGTTATCTGGTTGGTCCGGAGCAAAGGCCTCACTAGCGGCTATGGCTGTACACCCTAGCTCTTTCAGCTCAAGAATTGTCTTGCGCACTAATTCTTCAGTAACCGTGCGCGAATTTAAAAACCTATGTGTAGTTTCTAAGAAGCAACCTGATGCAACGGGAATGCGTCCTAACTTTGTTGACGATTTAGCTAGAATAGCATTGGCACCAGCTCCCATACCAATGATGCCGACATGGGCAAGGTCACCTTCAAGCAGGGCATTGGTGGCTTGAGTGGTGCTATGGGCAATAAAGCTAACCGCAGCAGGAGGGATTTCAGCAGACTGCAGTAGCAAGTGCAACGCCTCAACAATTCCTTTAGCGACGCCTTCTTTAGCACGATGGCTCGTCGGCACCATGGCCTTGGCCACTAAAGTGGAGCTACCAGCGTCTAAGGCTACAGCATGGGTAAAGGTTCCACCAACATCGATGCCAATGCGATACGAGCGAGCTTCACCAGAAGAACTGCTGTCAGAAAGGGTAAAACGCTCTACCCTCTGGGCTTTTGTAGGCTTAATTTCTACCACGGCACAAAACCTTTCGCCACAGAAAGACTAAGACCAAGAATAACGGCAAGCCAGGCATAGCCAATAGTCTTGCGTAAGATTGCCTGGGTATCAACACCAAGATAGGTAGCAATCCAAATATTCTGAGTGTTTGTCGGATCACAAACTCCTTGAATCTGCCCAACAGACATCAGCATTCCCATGATTGCTTGAGAAGTAAGACTAGTAACCTTGCCCATCAGTGACACCAGGCCACTGCCCATTCCCCACAGACTGAGCGGTCCACGATAAAGCGCCAGTGGTGAAATCAGGGCAAAAACTAGAACGTAAGAGACAGCGCTCGTTGGCACCACAGTCTTAATAATTGGCGCGATTGAATCACTTACTCTAGGATCCATAACGGCTACGATCAACATACCGATGCCCATCATCAATAGTACAGCTGGAATGACATTGCTAACTCCATCAAGAATTGAGCGAGTGAGCAAGTTTATTGACTGTGCGCTCCAAGTCGTGAGCACACCGTAGACAAGACCAAGCATGAAAGATGGGATAATTTCCCAACGAAAAACTAGTACAAAGAGCAACGGAATAATCGGTGTAAACAAAGCAATTCCGGGCAAATCCGTGCTCTTTTTAAAATGCCGCATTACAGCAAAGAGAGAAAGCAAAGTCAAGCCCACACCCGCCACTAAATACGATACCGACAACGGTTCTTTTGACGCCACTCCCGCGGGTGCAAATTGGTCAATCAGAGGGTAGATGCCCGCAAGCAGAGCCGAACCCAGAGCTAGAAATTTGAGATTGCGTTTGTCTTTCAATTCTATTGCCAAAAATAGCATGATCACAAATGAAAGAATAAGGGCAAATGGCACTACAAAAGCAACAATTGTTGGCTGTTCGACTTTTAAAACATCGGTATAAAGCTGCCAGTTAGTAAGATTGAACATTCCTCCCAGAGAAATGCCAAACAAAAATAGCCCAGCTGCAGCCAAAGCTGGAATCCCGAGCGATAGCATCACCGGCAAAATAATCGTACCAACCATTATCACGGCACCAAGGCCGCCCAAGGTAGAAAACAAAAGTGCTGTTACTGCCGTGAGCAAAATACCAAGCAAATATGGGTTGTCTCCAGCAAACTCTGCCACCCAACGCACCAACGCGCGGGCCATGCCGTGCTTGTTCATCAGCTCGGCTAGCATGGCACCAAACATAGTGGTGGTATAGGCGCTATGAAGCTTGAGAGAACCTGCGCTTAGGACATCTTTTACGATTGCCTTAGGCTCAACTCCCCCAATCAAGGCGATGGCAAAAGCCATTAAAGGCAGGGCCAGAAGGGCAGAAATGCGTCTGGCATACATAAACATAGCCATGACAAGAAAAACTGCCAGGCATAGTATTCCAGTGAGCATGGAGACTTGAATAAACCTCTAACAACTGTTGCTTGCGAGTCAACGTACACAAAGAGGTTGTACACGATGGACTCAAATACCTATATACAACTGCGCGCATGCGAGATATACAGCAAGAACTACCGCTAAAATTCTGCAGTTCAGCATCTCAACTGTAATCTAGCAACTTATCGAGCCTTTAATCAAGCATGGCAATTTTCAAATTCGCCTATTCCTTTTATGTATACCAATCGCTATATCCTGGCCAATCTGAAAACTCTTACCAATCCCAATTACTCAAATCCTCTAAACCAAGCCAGGCGCCTATTTAATAATCGCTTCTCACAAAAGCATGGGAGTAATACGAGGTGATGGGGATTTTCCCCAATCGACTTGCACTTGGCATCAGCCTAAGATGCTTCTCATCAACCCCTGAAGCGCTGCCAGCACTCACTTCAATTCAGTTCAATTCAGAAGCGACACCCAGCTGCAGTCTTACACCCTATTTTCTTGGAGAACCCGCATAATGCCAGATCTGAGCCATGGTCTCAATCAAAGAACGGAATTCACCCTTGGGGCCGATGGGGCGAGCAATAATGCTACAGACCAAGAGTCTCGTTCAAGGCTGTCGCTCGACGTCTTAAACTTCAAAGGGGACAACGCCGTAAGCGGCACGATGAGAGCTACAACGGTCCTGGCTGGCGGCCTAATGGACGGAATGGTGAACGGAGCGACCCACGCAGCGGACAACAAAGTGTCCACTATGACCACCGTAGCTGAGAGCTTTGCTGTTGGCTACGGACTAAGCGCCATCAGCAAGATGGGCAAATTCGGCATGCCGGTGGCAGCCACTGCTGGTCTAGGCATGGGCGCTGCATGGGTCTATAGCGAATTTAGCGCGGGCCGCCCCCAGGCTACTGTGGCAGCAGTTTCTGATGCTTATAATTCAGGAGCCAATCTTGAAGCCAACCGCAGGCAAGTGGCAGCCAATGGCGGTGCCATTCTCTTCGATGCTACCTTAGTTGGCCTCGCTGGCGGCATGGGCATGAAAGCAGGAATGGGCATTAAACCTAACTGGCATATTGACGCTCTAGCCAACGGTAAGGCCCAATTCGCCAAAACCTCAGAATTCTTCGGTCAAGAAAAGCTCGCTGGTTTGTCACGCAACTTTGCCGGCAAAGAAGCAAAACCAAGCGACATCGGCGCGGGCATCTTCGACCAAGTCAAAGACATCGTTAATACGAAACCGAAAAGTACCGGTTCATTCGCCGATCTGCAAGCACAACTGAAGAAATCAGAACTGGGAAATGACACACACTTAGTCGTCGCAAAAGAAAAACTTGCAACCATCCATCAAGAAAACTTGGCCCTGGCTTCGAAAGAGACTCAACTGTCTGGAAAAATGACCAGACAAATTCAAGAAAGAGAAGCTCTCAATGGTGTGCTGCCAGAACGAGCTCAACTCACAAGAGCTCAAGAAAATCTTAGAAGCGCCGAAGAGATTGGTCGCACTATAAACGGGAAAAGACAAGAGCACGATCGCCTCTTCCAAGAACGTGAACAGGCCAGAAGCCTAGTAAGAGAAGAGCGCACCCCAGAAGGTAAGCCAACAGCTGAGAAGATCGCCTTCGACGCCAAGAACCAACAGTTCCGCGAAGCAAAAGCTACCTTTGAGGAAGCCAAAACAATGGGCGGCACTGAAGCTGTCGGCCGGGCAAGAGAAAGAGTGGCAGAGGCACAAGCATCCCTAGCCGCAGCGGAACAAGCGAAACCCGGCAAACAAGCAGCAATAGAGCAAGGAATTAAAGCAACCGAAGCTGAGATTGCGGCTATCCGAGAACAGCGCCAAGTGCTCGCAGTCACTGCACAAGAATTGGTTGGCTTGCACAAGAGCAGAATGTCGGCTCTAGAAGCTGACCCAAGCCTGAAGATTGCCCACGAGAAACCAGCAGCTGAGCCATCTAGCGCTCGCAATCTAATCAAAGAAGCACTAGAGCAACCCGTTGCAAGCAAGGAAATCCCAAAACCAATAGCTGAACCTCGCACGGTCATTGAAGTTGTTGAAGTAGCTAGGCCTCAAGTTGAAGTAGCTAAGCCTCCAGTGGAAGCAGCTAAGCCACAAGTTGAAATAGCTAAGCCACAAGTTGAAATAGCTAAGCCTCAAGTTGAAATAGCTAAGCCTCAATCCGAAGCTGCACTCAGAGCAACAGAAATAGTTGAGAAGCCAGCAATCAAGCCGCTTGAAGTAAGTCAGCAGCTAAACGCTGCGAAGGCTCAAGCCGAAGGCGCTGTGCATTCGAATATGCTTTACCGAGAGATTGAAACCAGCAGACGGACAATTAGCGAAATCGATAGTAATACCTACCGTGCTAGACCAGGCGAAAACCTTGTAGAGACTAGGTCTAGAGCAGAGCAAAATGCCATAAAGGCACAGGAACAGCTGGGCTCAACGAGAGCTCCATCTTACACTCGCGCTCTCAAAGAAGTCGGTGATTACGCCAAGGCTGCCTCTAAAGAACTAGCTCAAATCTCCGATGCCGGTAAACGTGGGCAAGTAGCGACTGAAGCTGTAGCCCAGCTAGAAGGTATGATGAATAACCTGCCTAATTCGTACAAAGGCTATCGCGAGAAATTGCCCGACTTGCGCGAACCAGGTCGCGGCATCAACAATGGTTCTCCGGAAAGACGCCTGTCTGAGATTCAAGAACACCTACAAGCTAAAACTAGATTGCTAGATGAGTTAAGAAACAAACAGCTGCATGATATTGCAGCACAACAGCCAATTCTCAATGAAATCTTACAGCGCCAAAGCAAGGGCACACTGCCAGAAGACGGTACCATAGTCCTCTTCGGCAAAAATGGTCGCTTCATCAACCAGCCAGGCACACGTTCTCCTAATTTTATTGAAGTATCGCGCTTAAATGAACACGGAGTAGGAGCCGACGGAGCAGGTTTCAATCGTTTTGTAGCTAATGCTGCAGAAATAGATGGCATGGTTATTTTGCGACCAGTCTACGAAAACGGAATCAAGGTTCAACTACCTAACAAAAACGGCGCCAGGCCTGTCTTCAAGAAAATGGTAGATGAAGTCTTCGGCAACATTCCACCTGAGATTGCCGTTAAAGACAATTTCGTCAAAATTTTAGAGCGCTTCGGACCAGAAAGACAAAAGTCAGGCAACTAATAACTACCTAAGAAGCAAATATAAGAATCCTAAGAGCCTGATGCCCCAGCAAGGGTTCTAGCTGATGGCTTGGTGACCTGAATTGCCTTAGATACTAATTCTTGGGCCACTTCTGTAGTTACTTCTTTGGCCATTTCCTGAACTAGTTTTTCAGGTATTGCCTCAGCTACTTCTTTAGTCGAGGTGTTCACAACACTGCCAAAATTTAGGGCGGAATAAATCGTGTTTGTGTCTTTGACAATGGCAGCAAGGGTAGATGGCTCTATTGCTTGAGCCGCATCTGAAATTGACTTATCTGGCGTGCAGTGACTCTCAATAATCAGACCATCCGCACCACAGGCAATGGCAGCTCGCGACATAGGAGCAATCAATTCACGCTTACCTACGGCATGTGAAGGATCGACCAAAACGGGCAAACTCGTCAATGATTTAATTACAGCCACAGCAGAGAGATCGAGTGTATTCCGCGTGCGATTCTCAAAGGTGCGAATGCCACGTTCGCATAAAATAACCTGAAGGTTTCCTTCCAGCAAAATATACTCAGCGGCTTGCAGAAGCTCATCTATGGTAGCCGACATGCCGCGCTTCAGAAGCACTGGCTTACGCTGCCGACCAAGCTCTTTGAGCAGCTCATAGTTGTACATGTTCCGAGCGCCAACTTGGAAGACATCAAGATAAGGAGAGGACGGCTCAATCTGTTCAATAGAGACTACTTCACTGACCACAGGTAAACCTGCTTGCAAGCCAGCTTCCTTCATGTACTTAAGACCGTCTAGCCCAAGGCCCTGGAAATCATAAGGTGACGTGCGCGGCTTATAGGCACCACCACGCAATGCTACTGCACCGGCCGCTTTTACTTCATGGGCTAACTCAATTATTTGCTCTCGTCCCTCAATGGCACACGGGCCAGATATGACTATAGGAGGCAAGCCACCACCGAGCTGAATCAACCCAGAACTAGAGCCTGATGGAGACAGAGTAACCACGGTCTGAGCTAGATCTTTCCCTAGCGGGCTACGATTACTCAAACGAACGACCTTTTGCACACCATCCATCTGGCTAAACACATGACCAGGCAAACCATCAGCGTCAGAGGTTATGACCACCAAGGTAGTCTTAGCGCATTTAACCAAGGTGTTCTCTAAACCGCGAGTGAGAAGGTTCTGACGAACCTTTTCGATTACCTTTTCGCTAGCATTGCCCAGTGACAGAATCATGAAGATCTCCTTGCATTTCGAAATCTTCGCACAGTTTGTCAAGAATCTTTCTTAGACTCACTTACTGTAAGCTCATATGAGCCGATTCTGCCCCAGAGCAATCTCACCATATTTAGCTGAAAGCCGCCCAGCGTGGGCAACTCTGCAGGTGAGCAAAAAGCAACGAAGGAGACTAAATAGCTCTTAATGTTATGTAAACTTTGGCTATGTTAAGTAGAAGCGAGAAACTGAAATTTGAAACAACCATCAGACTCTAACGAGCGGCCGATACTTGTAAGCAAAAAAACCTTGGCTCGTTTTTTTCACCCAGGCTGGTGGAAGCACGCTTGGAAATTTTCTCTAGCTTTTGTCCCAATTTTCAAAACGCCAATAATTCTATCTACCTTGGCTGGAATAATCTGGCACATCTGCATTAGCTGTCTCCTTCCCTTCAAAGATGTCCAAGGTCCCATTGACGGCAATCTACTTATTCCCACCCTGATTGGCAGCGCCGCCGGACTGATTATCACTGGCATTTTACTAATTCTCTCTCTTTTCATTGGTGTCGTGCGCCTTAGCGGTTTTACCAGAGCCTTCTTGCGCTGCCCGCTTAATTTAGAAGTACCAGTTACTTCGGTCCAGATCAAAAGTTACCTGGACGAAGGCCTAAAGTCAGTGAGACACCATAAAGGGCTGCTGGCAAAAAGCTGGCTAGTCTGCTCAATAATTATGGTGCCTCTTATTTTTGTCTGGTGCGCCTGTTTTTGCATTGTAGTTGGACTAAACCAAGATGTGGTCAAAGCTTACAATCTCGGAGCAGAAGTTATTAGCGTGCGCCAGGGCGCCATGGTGACACTGGTGATTATCGGCATAATATTGTCAAACTATTCGATCACGACTCTTGCTGTGTCCTCAATGCTAGACAGAAGCGTAAAAGAGACATCAATAGAAGCTCTCTGGCTTTCCTTCACAACATCTCCAGCTTTAAGTCTTGTTTCTCTAATTGCCTATCTCATAGTAATGGCAACTACTACACCTTATGCTTTGATGGCACTCTTCAATCCAGCCCTTCAGATCTCCACGGCTCTAACAGTGACAGCGCTGACATATATAAGCGAGATCTGGCAGGGTGTATCTGGCCTAATCATCGTTCCTGTAGCCACAGCAATGTTGTGCGAAGTAGTAAGAGACTGCGTAGTTATCAATGAAAGTGGGAAATCTTGTGCTGACAAAAATTAAAGCTGACCTGGTCGATATCATCTTTGATGCCAATGGTCGCACAACAAAATTAGTTGACCGCATACGCTTGGCTCAAAGAATTGACTTTATACTCGCTTTAGCTGGCACAGAAGTCAGCGATGTCGAAGGAATATCCGCAGCCGGAAGCAGCGCTGAACTGCGTCGCCTGACGCCAGCACTAGATGCCGACGTCTTACTCTCTCACTTAGCAAATGAACAAAAATTACCAAGTTCACCCAATGGCATAGCATCACCAGTAGTGCTAACAAGGGCAGCTCTAAGCTTAGTGCCGCATCTAACAAGAGTCGTAGACTGTGGTAGCTTTAGCGCCCCACAAATTGAACACATAACGGCTAGTACTGAGCCTGGCAAATCAATTACCACTGGAGCGGCTCTCTCCCCCAACCTCGTGAACCAGCTCTATGAGGCCGGTGGCAAACTAGCAGATCATTTAGCAAAAGCAGAAAACGAACGAGAGCAGCAGGGCGATAAAGAAACGCTTATCGTCTTAGCTGAATGTGTCCCTGGCGGCACCACCACAGCCCAAGCCATCTTCATGGCTCTTGGTATAGAAGCTGAAAATCTTCTATCCAGTAGTGTGCCAACATGTAACCACGCACAAAAAATCGCCATGGCTGAAGCTGGTATAAAAGCAGCAGCAAAGCGACTTAATCGCAACCAAGACGCCATTGCTACGTATTTCAAAGCCAATCCACTTGCAGCAATTGCCGCAGTGGGCGATCCAATGCAAGCATTTGCAGTTGGATTTATAAGCAAGCGCAATAGCCATCCTATCAACCAAGACACTAGTAATGGCAAAATCACTATTCTGGGCGGAGGATCTCAGATGCTTGCGGTCTACGCACTGGCCAACCAATTAGCCAGCAATAGAAATCATCAGCTCAGCAATGTCATGGTCGCAACAACCAAATGGGTAGCTCGAGACAAGTTTGCCCAAACAGAGAAACTGGCTCGACTAGTTGATGCCCCTTTCGTGGCCAGCCACTTTGCCCTAAGTCAATCAGGTCACGCCGGCCTCAGAGCCTACGAAGACGGTCATGTCAAAGAAGGTGTGGGAGCCGGTGCCGCCATTCTCTTAGCAAACCTTTTAGCAAAAATTGAAGAACCGACTATTTTGCAAACAATCGATAGCTTTTACACTGCCCTAACCTAAACAAATCTATTTTAAGCTAGCTACAAACTTGATTACGCCCAGCCTCTTTGGCTTGCCTGAGGGCAATCTTGGCGTCGCGCAATATAGTCTCAGGATTTAAGTCTTCCATATTGAAATTGGCACAACCAACTGAAACTGTCACTTTTGGTCCTTTGCGCCCATTCTCCTGACCGAAATTAGCGAACTCCATTTCAGAGCGAACTTTCTCACCAAGCACTCTTGTTCCGGCTAGATCAGTATTGGGTAAAACCACAGCAAACTGGTCGCCACCATAACGAGCAATCAAATCACTCGACCTGGTAATTTGCAAAAGCTTGTTAGCAACAGTATTGAGCACAGAATCACCTATCTCATAGCCGTGCTCTTCATTTACCTTGGCAAAATTGTCGACATCAATAATTGCCATACCAACAGGTAAACGCTGCCGGAAAGAAAAGAGCAATTGCTGCTGTAAAAATCCAACCAGAAACTCAAGATTGTACAAGCCAGTAAGTGAGTCTATAGCCGCCCTATAAGCCTCGCGCGAATGCAATTCTTCAATCTCTTGCTTCGCCAAAAGAAGTTGAATCACGGGCTTAAGTTCTTGCTTCAAAACACCCATGAACGCGCGAGCACCAGCACTAAACGCATTCTTCTCTGCACTAGCGAATACCAGGGCACCGTGACCTTGTTTTTCAGAAGCCACTGTCAAGACTTCTACTGAAGCCAGACTTCTTGCCGCAGTGACGTTGTCTTGCAGTAGCTCACCACGAAGCTCAATTTTGAGATCTACTGGCAACTTAAGCTGCTTGAGCAGACCTGAAATCATCGGGTCATATGCATCTTGCGATACATTTCCCTTAACCTGAACGGCGGCCCATGGAGAATTTACATCAGCAATAACAATGCCCATTAAATCTGGCTCGAAAATTTCACCAATGAAAGTAAAGAATGCCTCCAGAAACTGGCTGCGTGGCTCAACCAGAGCTGTCAGGGTGCGGGCTGTGCGATTGACTGCCCGCTCTAAAATTAAGTCGTTGAGCAAGCTAGAATAGCTTTCTACTAGATTATTGGAAGAAAATCCTTGGGAGGGCACCAACACTCCGCGGCCAATAGATTTCTCCCAGCCAGCTAGACGGGCGTTTTCAGCAAGGTCGCGAATCATGCGTGCAACTTTCGCTGGCTCCTTGAGATCCTCTTCACCTACTACAACGTCGGGGCGAGCCGCCTTAATCCAAAAATCATCAGTAGCAGTTTCACCGCTATAAAAAAGTACGACCGGCAGTTGGCTGACAAGCTCACTAGATTTAATCAAGCTTGCTAGTTGATAACCACTAAGGTCGCTGACCTTGGTAGCGGCAACGACAATATCAGCGCCATCACTGGCCAATTCATCTAAAGCATCAAAGCCACCGCCACAAAAGACGATAGACAACCCTTCATCTTTCAGCGCCTGCCTCAGTTTAGGGCTTGAGCTTCTGGAATCTTCTACGTACAGTACCTTGATATCCGCCAAGATTTGTTTCCTGCCCACTGTGAATTCTAACAACTCATTACTTTACCGTAGTCTAGCGCATCATCAAGAGCTTGAGGCTTCAAGAGGCAGTTTCAAATGCTATGATCAACAGTTACGGTAGAAATTGAGACTTGACCAAATTATCAGGTGAACAATGTTGACAGCCACGACACTGAAAGACTTGCCATTAGGATTTAGACTAACTGAAGATCAGCAATTGATCAAAGAAACAGTGAGAGAACTTGCACAAGCGGAATTCGCTCCGAGAGCAGCTGAAGTAGACCGCAATCACCGTTTTCCGCGAGAGAATTGGGATTTATTGGCTCAATCAGACCTTTGCGGCCTGCCTTTCCCTGAAGAATACGGCGGCGCTGGCATGGACCATGTTTCGTATAGTACCGTTGTGGAAGAGTTAGGCAGCGCCTGTGCCACCACTTCGGTACTCTACTCGGCTCACGTCTCGTTGTGTGCCACTCCAATCTATATTTTCGGCTCAGAAGAACAGAAAAAGCGCTTTTTACCACCTATGTGTCAAGGTAAAAAGATGGGCGCTTTTGCTCTTTCTGAACCAGACTCCGGCTCAGACTCGGCAGCCGCCAAATGCATGGCCGTTCGCAAAGGCGACCAATTCATTTTGAACGGATCGAAAAACTGGATCACAAACGGAGTAGAAGCAGATTATTACCTCGTTATTGCCCAAACAGACCAGACTCTTAAGCATAAGGGCCTTGTAGCTCTGATTGTTGAAAAAGGTTCGCCTGGTTTTACTTTTGGGAAGCTCGAAGACAAGCTCGGCATCAAAGGTTCATCAACCTGCCAAATTAATTTTGAAGATACTCCAGTACCAGTGGCCAATATGCTAGGCAACGAAGGAGACGGCTTTAAAGTATCCATGGTCACCTTAGATGGTGGCAGAATTGGTATTGCCTCACAAGCAGTCGGTATTGCTCAAGGAGCTTGGGATCACGCTTTCAAATACAGCAAAGAGCGCGTTGCTTTCAATAAAACAATCAATCAGTTTCAAGCCATTCAATTCATGTTTGCCGAAATGCAAACCGAAATAGATGCCGCTAGGCTTCTGACTTACAACGCCTGCGTCGCCCAAGATCGCGGTGACAAATTCACAAAACTGGCGGCGCAAGCAAAGCTCTTTGCCTCAGAAGTAGCAATGAGAAGTACTGTAAAATGTGTACAAATTTTCGGCGGATACGGTTTCGTAACAGACTACCCAGTGGAACGTTATATGCGTGATGCCAAAATCACCGAAATATATGAAGGCACATCAGAAATTCAACGCCTGGTCATCGCTCAAAACGTATTGAAAGGACTATAAATCATGTCGTGGCAACCACCTCCCGCCCCAAATCCAAACCAAGGCGGCGGCAACAATCAAAACCAGGGCAATTCTGGCGGCCCAGTCGGCAAAAACTTTAAAGAGATCAGCTACTACGAACTCTTACAAGTAGACAGAGATGCCCACCCAACGATTATTCGTTATGCCTATCGCTTCTTAGCTGCCATGTACCACCCGGACAACGGTGAATCAGGGGACGCTGAGAAATTCCGTATTATCACAGAAGCGTGGCGCACTCTTTCAGATGAAGGCAAGCGTGCAGCCTACGATATGTCACTTGGTGCCAAAGAAGCAAAGGCGGCAGCCCCAACTGCGCAAGGCGGAGGACCAAGCGGAGCACCCTCACAGTTTGGCAAAGACTCACTACCGAAGATTCCCAAAACCGGACTATCTTGGAACGAGATTGAGTTGCGTTTGGCCATTCTGCAAATCCTCCTTGGTCAGCGCAAAAAGCGTCCTCAAACTGGCGGCGCTACCGCAAAAATGATGATGGACATTCTTTCGATTGACAACGTTGCTGAGATGGAATTCGCCCTCTGGTATCTGCGTGAAACCAATTTGATCGAAATGGGCGAGCGTATGTTCATGATTTCATGGCGTGGCGTCGACTATATTGTCGATCAACTGTCTAAGACTCAAGTGCTTGATGGCGGCGGCAAGACAGAACAGAAAATCAAAAAATTCGAAAATGTCGGACCCGACGGTGGCACACCAAATCTACCGGCGAGAACTCGCTAAAACGCATAAAAAAATCACTCAGCGTCAAACAAGCGAAAACTAAGGCGGTGCCATTTTGTCACCCCATGCACAGCAATAGCAGCGCGGTGAGCTTTTGAGCCATAGCCTTTATTGCTGTGCCAACTGTAGGCCGGATGCTGACGGGATAGCTCGACCATCAAGCCATCGCGATAAACCTTGGCTATAACCGATGCTGCAGCAATAGAAGCCGAATGGCTGTCACCCTGAATTACAGTAATTTGCTCAAGGTTCAATCCTTTCACTTTTTGATTGCCATCTACCAACAACAGTAACTGATCTGGACTATTTTGGATTTGCGCTAGAAGACTATCGATGGCGCGTCTCATCGCAAGAAGACTGGCCTGCAAAATATTGATCTGGTCAATTTCAGCAGGAGTAGCCTCGGCAATAGCGAAATGACAATGGGCACGCAAAATCTCTGACAAGTGCTCTCTCTGCTTTTGACTGAGGCATTTTGAATCATTCAAATCACTCAGTTGTTCAGCAAGAAACGAAGTCTTAGCTATGGTTGGCAACATTACTGCAGCAGCCACAACCGGCCCAGATAGGCATCCGCGGCCCACTTCATCAACCCCAATTAAGCCTGCTGAGGCACTTTTGAAAAGACTTAACTGTTGATCAGGCTTGGAGTTTCTCGCAATTGGCTTGCTAGCGCCAACAAGACCGGGGTTGCTCTTTTGAGCCTGCTTTAATATTCGAGAGTCAAAAGCCCACAACTTAGAAAAATTGGTTTGAACCATGCTCTTACTTATTTAACTACGGCAAAAGGCGATCAAATGTGATGTCACCCAATTTTCCTGCTCGCAAATCGCGTAAGAAAATAGTAGCAGCACGATAATGATCAAGCCTACCGCCAAAAACTAAATAGTGCTTCTTCTCAGCAATGTAGTCAAGCCCATCTTCATAAGTCGAGAGCCCCGGCAAATAAGTCTCAAGTCTATTTGGATAATATTTTTTCATCAACATCAAGCCAAATTTTGCTATTTCAAGATTGTCGTAACCTTCAGCCGGTAATAAATTGAGCAGAGCCAGGCGCTGCCTTTCTTCCGGGGAAAACAAGTTAGCCGGTAATATGCCTGGGGTATCAAGCATCTCAAGCTGAGGGTGTACACGAATCCACTGGGTGCCCCGAGTTACGCCAGGAGAATCACCGGTCTTGGCCTTCTTCCGCCCCACAAACCAATTGATCAATGACGACTTGCCAACGTTGGGAATACCAACAACACAGGCTCTCATCGGCCGTTCCAAAAGACCTTTTTTGGCTAAAGCTGCACGCTTTTCAGCTGTAACGGCAAGGGCCGCTTCAATGAAGGTGTTTTTGTGAGCCATTGATTTCAAATCAAGAATCAAGCGTTTCTCAGGCGGTCCTTTTTGTTCCTGCTCGCTCGCCGCCTTGACAAAAGCCCTGAGTTTGTCGCCATCGCTCAAATCTGACTTCGAATAGATCAAAACTCTCGGCTTGTTACCAAAGATATCTCGTGAAGCCGGATGCCTGGTGGTCTCAGGTAGACGACCATCGAGCACTTCAATCACCAAGTCAACCCACTTGACGATCTCAGTCAAACGCTGAAATGGGGTGCTGGCCGCCTTAGGCTTCTTAATTATTTTCGTCGGTTGGCCAGCTGGCACAGCAGTAGCTGGTGCGGCACTATTAACTGCACTTGCGAACTTAGAAGGACGCCGCCCAACACCCGACGAGCGGGCAGACTGGGCGGCTTTCGCAGCAAGATCTGAATTCTTGCCAGCTACTCTCTTGGCATCACGTCCGGTATTAGACTTTCCAACACCAGACTTACTGCCACCCCCAGAGGAGCGAGCAGATCTGGAAGAGGCTTTCTTAATGCTCAACTCTAGCTTTGAACAGGTTCTGTAGCCGGAGCGGGAGCAGGAGCAGCTGCCTGAACTTGAGCCACAACTTTCTTGCCGCCGAGCTTCTCTTTAATACGAGTAGCTTTGCCAGTTCGCTGTCTCAAGTAGTACAACTTAGCGCGACGAACGTCACCACGACGCAATACTGTAATTTTTTCGACGCGTGGGCTATGGACGAGAAATACTCTCTCAATGCCAATACCCTGAAATACGCGACGAACGGTGAAGGTTTCACCGACTCCGTGACCGGAGTGCTTTATTACAACGCCTTCATAACCTTGAGTTCGTTCTTTGCCGCCCTCTTTGATCTTGACGAACACTTTGACAGTGTCGCCGACATCAAACTTGGGAAGGTTCGACTTCAGGAGTGGGGCTTCAATCTCTTTTATAATGCTATTCATAATTATGCCAGTTCACTAATTGGTTCTTCGAAGATATCTATAAGCAGTCTGCGATTGTAACACGGTCATCTCTAGCCTGTGGGGCAAGCGCAAACAAGCGTTAAGCGACATTGGAGATGTTTCATCAAATCTAAACAATTGTGGCTTGGGTTTACTTTGATCAAGCCTAATCGCTCTGAAGCACCGCCGATGGTGTCAGGCCCTCCGCACGAAGCAAATTAAGTTCAGCAATAAAGTCTTCAATGGAGCGAAACTGTCTGTATACGGAGGCGAATCGCACGTATGCCACCTGATCAAGGTTGCTCAAAAGCCGCAAACCAATCTCACCCAACATTGAAGCAGCCACCTCTCTGCGACCAGATGCCAACAATTCATTCTCCACCGAATCAACGAGATCATCAATTTGTTCAGCAGTTACAGTGGTCTTGGCACAAGCACGACTAATTCCGGCTCTGAGCTTATCTCTAATATAGGGTTCGCGAATACCTGAGCGCTTGACCACGAGAAACTGCACAGTCTCGAGCTTCTCGTATGTGGTGAAGCGCTTGCCGCATCCTTCACACTCCCGCCTTCGCCTAACCGAGTTCTCGGCGGTTAGACGGGACTCAAGCACTCGGCTCTCACGATGATTACAAAAGGGACAGAACATCTACCAATTATAGACCGTTGAGAACGCTGACAATGAAACACTCACAGCATTTTTTAATAGGTTTTGGCTTATCCCGCTCTATTAGAATTATAGAAATTCTCAGCCTAACAATAGAACCGCAAAGTTCTTTGAGCAAACCACTGAGTAGCTCGATAAATCAATAATATAATTACTCAATGGGACGGAAAAAAACTAACCACTACGAAATTCTAGGACTGGCAGCGAACACCAATGCCAGCCAAGCTGAGATCAAGCAAGCCTATCGCAAGCTGGTTAAATCTGTGCACCCAGATTTGTCGTTTCAGGCCAAACCTGATAATCAAGTAATGACCGAAACTGAACACATGATGTCTATTAACGAGGCCTATGAGACCTTGATGGACAGCGAGAAAAGAGCTCATTATGATTCAGTTGTAATACGCACGCGGCCACGCACAGGCATGCATATGCCCACCAGCGTGCAAGACTCGCTTGATGAAGAGAAAGCACGAGAACGTTATCTCAGACAAGTCTTTCACCCTCTGCGGCGCTCAATTGAGTCGATACTGTCTAAATATAAACAACGCCTCAGTGCTCTTTCTCAAGACATTTACGACGATCAACTCTTAGAAGAATTTTCGCAGTATGTAGACGAAATTGAAAAAACTTTGCTCAAGGCCAGCAACGAATTTACAGACAACCCACCGCCCCTGACGCTCAAGCCGGCTCTGCAGTGGATGCGACACTCAATAGCTCAAGCAGCTGATGGTCTGGAAGAGCTGCAATATTTTTGCCAGAACTTCGACTACGATCATCTGGCCATGGCAGACAACCTCTTCAAAATCGCTCGCGAACACTCATCAAGAGCGCTGCAAGTATCAAAGTCGATTTAAGGCACTAACAATTAGATTTGACAGCATAAAATGTGCGTATGGCTCTGGCTCGCTCATTGAGCAATGAAAGCTCATCAATTCTGCTCTCTTTCTCTTGAGTGGCTAGTAGTTCACTAAGAGCTTCAAGCACATCAGCCACATCAGGATGGCAAACACCGAACACTTTCTCTTTGGTGGCCAGGGCTTGACGCAAAAGCCTCTCAGCCTCTGCTGCCTCGCCTTGCACGTGCTTTAGTTGGGCCATCGACTTCAAGGTATCGGCAAGATCTGACATATTATCTTTACAATAACGCAAGCGAATTTTATGGGCCCGTTTTAACAAACTGCTTGCCTCAGGCAGATTACCTTTAGCGATTTCAAGCCTAGCTAGAGCATCATAAGAAGCTGACATTATCGGATGATTAACAGGGAAGCGAGAAGTTCTCAGTTCACAAGCCTGACGCAGCAATGGCTCAGCCAAATCAACTTTGCCTTGGCGCAGATAAAACTCGCCGAGACCATGAACAAAACTACCGCGCATCTCACTTTCCCACTCTACCATCTCTCCTTTAACATCAACTGAACGATCTAACACTGATAGAGCAGCCAAGTAGTTTTTCTCCGCCTCTGACATGGCTAAGCGCTTTTCAAAGAAACTACCTAAAGCATGACGATCTGCCGCAATAGCTCTCTCTAAAGCCAGTTTTTCACCGGACGTTTCGCACTCTTTTAGACTGTTGTTCTTCAAGTTAATTGAGCGAGTGAGAAATGAGTGGGCCTGTTCAAAATTTCCCAGACATTGCTCCACACTGGCTAAATGACTTAAGACAAAAGGTGCAACTGAGCTAGTGGCTGGCATTCCAGTCATACAGTCAGACTGCCCAAGTGCAGCAGTCAATCTATCTTTAGCTGCTGCAAATTGCCCACTCACCATTTCAGAATTGGCCAGATTGAGAGAATTAAAGGCTGCGAACGGAGAATCACTTAAACCAACCACTTGAGCGAGTGGCTGGACAGCAGAGTCACTCTGTACACCTAAACGCGCAAGGGCAAAAGCAAGCGAATAGTAGCCTCGATGAAAAGCCCAACCGGAAAGATCAACCATGCACCAAGAAAGAACAAAAGGAGCACACAAAGCCCAAAGTAAAAGCAAAACGGCCAAGCTGATATGAAAAGCTGAAGTACTGTCTCCCGGTAAAGCAGCAAAGAGCCAAGCAAAGCAAATACCCACAAGAAGCCATTTGCACCAAGCGAATAAACCAGACATAGAGTTATCCCATAGTCTTAAGTTAGCGAGAAATTGAGACAGGCGTGATAGTAGTCTTATCGTGTTCTTTGGCCACAGGACTAGCTACCGGCTCCGTACCACTGTAAGCAACACCAATTAGATCGTATGGCTTAGCCTCTTCCACTAACACCATGTTCACTTCGGCCATATATATAGGTGCATCAGCCGACTCGCGCACATAAACCTGATTATCAATGCCAGGTGCATCCCATGGACTGCGACCAGTGTAGAGCTTCTTACTTTCGTCATGACTCTCAATCAAAACTGGTATCACTTGACCAACCATTGCCTTGTTAGAATCGAACGCGATATCGTGTTGCAAGCGCATTAAGCGATTACGCCTGGCTTTCTTAACTTTCTCTGTCAACTGATTTTCCATGTGCCCAGAGGGCACTTCCATCTGCTTAGAATAAGTAAAAACACCTAGCCGATCAAAGCGATATTTTTGAACGAACTGCACGAGGTGCTCAAATTGCTCATCTGTTTCGCCAGGAAAACCAACTATAAACGTAGATCGTATCTTCGCTTCAGGCAGAACTTCTCGAATTAAGTCCATTACTTTTTCAGGACTTCTTGGTCTAGCCATGGCAGACAACACTGCTGGATGCGAGTGTTGCAGGGGAATATCAACGTACTTCACCACTTTAGGTAATCGCTTTATTGCTTCCAGAAGGGCCCTATTAGTTTCAGTTGGATAGCAATACATAATGCGAATCCAATCAAGGTCCTCAATTTCGTGAAGAGCCTCTAACAGCTCAGGCAGAGCCATCTTGTTGTAGATATCGAGGCCATAATAACTAGAGTCTTGTGATACCAGAATAATTTCTTTAACGCCACCCTTAACAAGAATGCGCGCTTCCTTGACCAACGATTCAATGGTGCGCGAACGAAACTTGCCGCGCAGCATCGGAATAATGCAAAATGTGCAAGCATGATCGCAGCCTTCAGCAATTTTCAAATAGGCAGAAGCACCAACCCCAGTGGCCATACGCGGCAGTACTTCATCGTCATAATTATTAGGCACATCACTAACTTCGACCAGGCGAAGCGACGAATCGCGAGCAACAGCCTTAATCACATCAACAATCTTAGTGATGTCCCCGGTACCAACCACAGCACGAGCTTCTGGGATTTCGGTCAATAGTTCTTCTTTGAAGTGCTGAGCCAAACATCCAGCAATGATTAGCTCTTTGCCTTGATCAGCTAGCTCAACTAATGTGCGCACCGATTCTTTGCGAGCATCGCCAATGAACGAGCAGGTATTAACAAGACAGAGCTCAGCCTCGTCGTTATCAAAAGTGACTTCAAAACCAGCCTCATTTAAAAGACCAAGCATTACTTCTGTATCAGTGGCATTCTTGGGACAGCCCAAAGAAACCACCCCAATCTTGGGGTTACGCATTTCTCACTTACTCCACGCTACGTCTTAATCGATATCGAGTTAGTCGTTATCAAGACGTCCATCATTGTAACGGTATGGCACATCGATAGATCGAGTACCACCGCCAGATGAGACCCCTGGAATGTCGCGCGTGCCTTCTTCTGAGCGGCGAGAGCGGCGCCCTTGGCTGACTGAGCCATCCGTAGTAGTTTTTCGCACAGCTGGCTTCCACTTTACAGTTGTTACAGCAGGCTTGGTTGCACCATCGCCTGTACCTGTCGCAGAAGCTGGATCGCTGCCAGCAGCAGGCACGGGAGCACTAGCGAAGACCCGCTCAGCAATCTTGCCAGGCAGACCGAAGGCTTCACTCTTGCCTAGATAATCAACAGTTAAGCTACCACCGTTGCCAGCTCTTACTCTCAGTCCTTGAACGTCTTGGAAGTCGCGACGCTCACCCATTTCTAAATAGCCTGTAAACAACGACTGTCCCGAAGCAACCGATTTCACTTCGACCCAAACGTGCTGGCTAGCTGATAGCGCGATTTTGTTATCAGTTGCAGGCACAGCAGCGGAACCATTAGTACCAAGTGTACCGTTAGGCAGACCATTGACTGCGGTGGCTACACCAGTAGCAGGTAGCTGAGCTGGATTGAAACGCTCAGCAGAGCGCCCCAAAGCCAAAAGACCAGGATCTTGGGTGTTCAACTGAGACTGGTGCCAGGTGCTGAGACCACAAACCACACCAAGAACGGCAATCAAGAGCAACCCAGGATAGAAAAAGGTTTTCGTAAAACTAGGAGCTTCAGTCTCAACTCGTGGTTTTGAAACATAAACCAAAGGAGCCACCGCCTGCTGCACACCACCACCGCGATGGAACAGTCCACGACCATTTTCAACAACAGGCTGCCCAGCACGTTTATACTCATCCGCCAACGACTGACCGTTAAGGCCAAGCATGTCGCCATAGCGTTTGATAAACCCGGCAACATAAACTGGCTCTGGCAGGTCATCAAGGCGACCACTCTCAAGAGCGTCAATGTGATTTACAGGAATTTTTGTGCGGTCATAGACTTGCCCAACGGATAGGCTTTGCCCTTCCCGTGCGACTTTGAGTTTCTGTCCTATTTGCTCAAGCGACATTTATGCATCCAGTAGGTGACTTCAGTAAGTAAAAAACTAACAAAGTGTAAGAAGCGTCATAACAACTATTTAGAAGCTCTTGTCGGCCTCAGTAGGTTGCAAAAGTGCGAGCTCCTGATTATTGAGACGACGCCATGATCCAGATTCCAGTTGACTTAATTGTAACCCACCAATGGCAACCCTGACCAAACGCGTTACTCTATAACCAACTTGCGCTAACATCCGCCTGATTTGCCGATTTTTCCCTTCTCTTAGCTCAATTTCAAGCTGCGAGTAACGAGCATTAGCAGAAATTTTGCGAACAAAAGCCGGCTCCGTGACGCCTTCTGACAACCTGACACCCTGGCGCAAGGCCGTAATGGCATTTTTCGAAATGTCGCCCTCGACATTGACCCGATAGAGTTTTGGCACTTCATGAGAGGGATGAGTCAAGAAACGTGCCATGTCGCCATCATTAGTCAGCAGCAAAAGACCCTCTGAATCTGAATCGAGTCGACCTACTGGCTTTAAATGCATTAACTCTTCAGGCAAGAGATCAATGACTGTGCGCCTGCCACGCTCGTCGTCACAAGTAACAACAACTCCTTTCGGTTTGTTCATGACAACATAGTCTAGGCGTTTTTTCTGCAGTGGTGTGCCGTCCACGGAAAGCTTGTCTCGACTCATGTCGACCATACGATTAAAGTCGGTAACGACTTCGCCATTGATACGTACAAGACCATCGGCTATAAGCACATCAGCTTTACGTCTAGAGCAAATGCCAGTAGCTGCTAAAGCTCGATTGAGCCTTAGCAGCCGCCTTGGACTGGATTCCTTTTTCTTCAAATTCTATATCTCTACAAATCAGCCCGAGGTGGCACTTTCCACATCGTCTACCATTACCTTGGTGCTCTGACCCGCCAACTCTTGCAACTTGTGAGCAATTTGCTCTTTGGTTCCGACCACAGAGTCAGAAGCCTTCTTCAGAACTTCAGTACTTTTACTCTTAGCTTCTGTAATAACCGTGCCTGTTTTCTCACGCACATCAACTAAAGAATCAGATGCCTGTTTATACAAGTCTTCAGAATTGTCAGCAATCTGTTGTCTCAGCTCGGCGCCGGACTTTGGCGCAGACAGAATACCGACTACATAGCCAAGCACTCCACCAACCACCAAGCCTTCTAGAAATCTGCTCATTTGTCTACTCCTAACCTGCTCTCTAAATATGGGTTCTTCTGCTTTTTATCTCTTGCCCACTTCGGACAATCTCATTTCATCTTTTTGGTCACGACTACCTTTTTCAGGACGCCGCTCTAAGTAAGAGCGGACACCAGCGAACAACCCAGCACCAAATACTGATGACTGTTTCTTGGCTTCGCCTGTAATCTTGTTTAAGCCACCTTTGACATCACCAACTTTCGAACCAACTTCGGTGATGCGCTTCTCAGCAGTCGTCTTTAGTTCGAGCACCGTGCCAAGCAAGGCATCAACCTGTTTAAGAGTAGGACCGAGTTCTTGATTAACAGTTCCCAAAAGTCTCTCCAAAGCGGAAAGTGTCCTCTCAGATTGTTTTACCATCGACATAAGAGGCAAACTAACAGCCATAAGCGAAACTGCTAGAAAAATCAGGGCAACAGCCACCAAAATATCTAGAGGGCCTCCAAAAGAAGCGTTTACATGGTCCACAAAAAACCCCTTTAACGTAGGTTGAGAATTTTGACTTAGCCGCCGATTTCAATTTCTTCGCGCTTCTTAGCAGCAGCTAATTTGCCTGCAGCTAGTGCCCGTCTCAACCGCATCCCCTGCTCTTCCACATTCATTTGACAATAATTGAGGAACGAGGCATACAAATCAAGGGAGTCATCTACAACCTCACCGAGACGTTCGGGAACGTCTTTAGCACTGCGCTGTAGAACATCGCGAGTCTCACTGCCAGACTTAGGAGCAGTCAGTAGTGCGAGTGTTACTCCACCCAAGGTACCTAATACTAAACCTGTCAAAAGCGAGACTAGTCCACCGCCACCGGCGGAATTACCAGAATCAGCCTGAGAGTTATTGGCTCTTCCCATAAACTTTTTCTCCGCTCCGAATATTTCAGACAAGCGAGTATATCACCCAGTACTATTTCTAGCTTAGTTATAGTGCAGTCTATGACTAGTTATTACCACTAGTGAACCGGTGTCTTCTCAATTGCCTGGAAGCGCTCAGCAAGCAAATCGCAAAGATGCTCTGCAATGGCACGTTTCGGCATTCTCGGTAAGCTTTCTTTTGCGCCGTCAGAGTTGAGAATAATCACGGCATTGTCATCAGAGCCAAAACCTATATCTGGCACCGATATATCGTTGCCAACAATGACATCAAGATTCTTGCGCTTGAGCTTCTGAGTAGCATTGGACAAGAGCGCTTCTGACTCAGCAGCAAAGCCGATAATTACTTGATCTTTGCGCTTGACGCGACCAAGCAAATCGATGATATCTGGGTTCTTGGTTAGCTCCAAAACCAGGTCTTCAGAGTCAGTTTTCTTGATTTTGTGATTGGAAGTAGTCAATGGTCTAAAATCGGCCACTGCAGCGGTCATTACCAGAGCATCGCAACCATCAAACTCTGACTCAACGGCATCCTGCATCTCTTGAGCGGTCTCTACCACAATAACGGGGTAGGCGCGCTCGACATCTACGGTTGAAACCAAAGTAACGTCCGCTCCGCGACCGTGGGCAGCATCGGCCATAGCAATACCCATTTTGCCAGAGGAACGGTTGCCAATGAAGCGCACAGGATCAATCGGTTCTCGAGTGCCCCCAGCTGTGACTAGCAAGCGTTTAGTGGAAAGGGTTAGATGAGCGAGTAGCCTGGCTGCTACAGCGGCAATAATAGTATCTACCGAAGCCATCTTGCCGGTGCCCCAGTCACCGCAGGCCACTTCGCCGAATTCAGAAGGAATGACATCGTAGCGATAGCGATTTTCCAAAATAGAGAGATTGTGCTTAGTGGCTGGATGCTGCAACATCACCGGATTCATAGCAGGCGCAATCATCACCTTAGCCGCTGACGCCAAAACCATAGTCGTCAACAAGTCATCGCAGATTCCCGCTGCTAGCTTGGCAATCACATCAGCGGTGGCCGGAGCAATCAATATCAAATCGGCTTTCTTGGCTAAATCTATGTGTTCTGGCCGCCAGCTGGCCTGGGGGCCATACTGCTCACAGTGGGCTTGGTTACGGGTGATTGTCGTGAGCGAAAGGGGGGTAATAAATTCTTTGGCGTTGGGAGTTAAGATCGCGTGTACATCCGCTCCAGCGTGACGCAGCATTGAAGCAATGTCACAAGCCTTGTAGGCAGCGATGCCACCACTTATGCCAAGAAGTACGGTCTTGTTCTCAAGAGGATTAAAGGAATCGAAACCGAATTTAGAATCCCGCTTTTTAGACGACTTCTTCATTGTCATGACTTATCGTTGCCTCGCATTGCCTCAGAACTAAATAACCAAAAGCCCAAAAACCTAGTCTGTACTATTATGTACTGCTGATATTGTAAATGAAAGAATGGTCTAAATATGAATAAGTTCTACGTCACAACCGCAATCGATTACGTCAACGCTGCCCCTCACATCGGCCATGCATACGAAAAAATAGCCGCCGACGTGATTGCACGCTACTACAGAATGCGAGCCTATGATGTGCGCTTCCTTACTGGCGTAGACGAGCACGGCATCAAGATTCAACGTTCTGCTGAGGCTGCAGGCAAAACCCCACAATTGTTTTGCGATGAAATCTCCGAAATGTTCAAAGAATCATGGGCCAATCTAAACCTCTCCTTTGACCGCTTCATCCGCACCACCGAGCCAGCCCACGAAAAGGTTGTACAAAGCCTCTTTCGCCAGCTACGAGATCAAGGAGATATCTACAAATCAACCTACTCAGCTCTCTACTGCGAAGGCTGCGAAGATTTCGTTCGAGAGCGCGATTTGGACGAAAACGGAAACTGCCATAATCACCTCAAGCCACCGAAGCAAGTAGCTGAAGAAAACTACTTCTTCAAGCTAAGCAAATACAAGCCGCAAATACAATCCTGGTTAGAAGCCAATCCTACAGCCGTTCAACCAGATGGTCGACGCAAAGAAGTACTAAACCAGTTAAACGATCCAGAACTAGGTGATTTCAGTGTATCGCGCTCAAAAAAATCTTTAACCTGGGGCATACCAGTGCCCGACGACGACGATCAAGTGATCTATGTCTGGATGGATGCACTTAGTAACTACATTACAGGTTGCGGCTACTTAAGCGATGACGAACAATTCAAGCAATATTGGCCTTGTGACCTACATTTGATTGGCAAGGACATTACTAAATTTCACAGCATCTATTGGATTGCATTTTTGATGGCAGCAAATATTCCCTTGCCCAAGCAGATTTTCGCTCATGGTTTTATAACCGTTGAAGGCCAAAAAATCAGCAAATCATTAGGCAATGTCATCGACCCTAACAAATTAGTAGAACAGTATGGCGCTGATGCCGTGCGCTTCTATCTCTTTAGCCGCACACCAATGGATCAAGACGGTGACTTTTCTAGGGCTGAATTCATCAGCACTTGCAATGCCGCTCTAGCCAACGGTATCGGTAACCTACTCAGTCGCACGCTAAAACTTATTGAAACCAATTGTGATAGCAAATTGCCTGATGCCAAGCCAGAAAATCAACTACGAGAAAACGCAAACGAACTTCTTGTTGTCTACAACGCTCACATGGTCAAACTAGAATACGCCAAGGCAATCGACACAATTTTGGCCCTAGTTGACTTGACCAATAAATATTTCGCAGACGAAAAGCCTTGGTCAATGTTCAAAGAAGGCAAAATCAAAGAGGGGCAAGAGGTGCTCTACACCTCAGTTGAGATGCTCAGGCGCATGGCTTTTCAAATTTATCCCTTTGCCCCCAAGCTTGCTTCCGACCTATGGTGGCAACTGGGCCACGAAGACGAACTCGAGATATTTGGCGATAGCGATCGCCCTGACGGTTTCTTTGACATGATTCCAGCCGGCCAACAGGTTCGCAATGCCGGACCAATATTCAAGCGCATAGAAGAACCTAAATAGAATCAGAACCTAAATAGCCTGACACTAAATGCAGTGCTTTAGGCCTCACTCACTCTCTAAGCAGCGGGCACCGATGGCACTTTGGCAGGCCGTCTTAGAATTGTGATGCGCTTAAATTCAGTTGAGTTGAATTTATCAACCGATTGAATCGCCATGGTTCCTAGATCGCTGTCATTGTTGAATATCTTGCCATTGCCCATATAAACTGCGGCATGAGAATAGTCCCCACCGGCTCTATATCCCAAAATCACGTCACCAGGCTTGAGGTCAGCAATAGCAACCTCAGTAAAACCATTCTCTTCACGCAATTCCTTTTCAAACTGACGAGTATTGATCTCATTAGTATTGAGACCATAACCTTGATCAAGAAGCAAGCTGGCAGCCTTTACACAACCTAGCCGGTCTGAAGGAAGACGATTATCATAGGCAGTCGTGTGTTTACCCACAAGACTTTCTGCTGTTTGACAGAGCTTTTGATAGACAGCCCAATCATATTCGCTCATTGCATTAGTAGGTAGAGTACGAGTAGGCTCCCGCTGTTCTACTTCTGGCTGACGCTCTACTGTCTCGCGCCTATACCGAGGAGCAACTTCAATCTCTACGGACTGCCTACGCGGCTGTCTTTCGTAATATTCCTGCTCTGGTGGACAAGGGCGATCGTAATTAATTGCCCCTGTATCCCAATAAGATTGGGCTCGACGTTGCTGCATGCGCCAATCTTGAGGTTCTGGCAAATACTGCTGGCGATGGCCTTGGGGCAACCAACCTCGTTGCTGTATATAAGATGACTCACCAAAATCTTCATAACCTTTTCGGAAACTATAGTCTGGTGTGAGATAAGGACGACTAACAAAAGAACCGTCAAACCGATGATTGTTGTTCTGCCAGCGGTCTTGCTGATATCTATCGTGTTGATAACGATGATGGTTATTGTGCCCGCTATAATCGAAGCCTTGGCGCCCGCCCAAAATCATGTCGATCGGACCCAAAGATACCGACATTGCCAAGTTATTGCGATTGTCGCCCCTATACGAAACGGGCAAGGCATAGTCTTGGAAAGCGCCATTCTGATAGGCCGTATCTTGCCCATAGCGTTCTTGGGCGTACCGGTCTTGCCCGGAAGAGCGCCTGTTTGAATTATCGTCTAATGAATTCCAGTTCGCCATAGACCCTTTCAAAAATCCTGTTTGCTTGAGGGAGCGTAATACTTGACCACACAACTACTATAGGTCAGACCCATTAAGCCTTACAATATGGCTCCCCCGGTTTCTCCCATAAAACGACTGGAGAATTTATCTTGGTAGCATCAACAACAGAACTTACTCTCATTTTTCCCAGCAAAACCACTCTGGGAAACCTCTATCTCTCAAAAAGAACCTTTCCCCATAACCGCTCCTGGATTGGCCAAGCCTCTGGTGAAGTAAAATTGAGCCTGCCCGAGCAGTCAATTATTGGCTTAGCCATGTCCCACGACGTTGACGCTCGCTCGGCAGAAGGAAGCGCCGCAGCGCTCGGTCAGATTACTTCGATGGACTTGTCTACCAGCCAGTATTCACCAGCATTTTTAGCAGCAATATTGAAACTATCCAGCTTGGTGGAGTTGCGCCTAGATTTTCTCAACCTCACCAGTCAAGACTTCGTTAATTTGAATGAGGCCACAGCCCTTGAAACCCTTTGGCTTACGGGAAGCTCAATAAACGATCAGATATTGCCACTGGTACAGGGTGTAAAGACACTAACCAGCCTAACAATCAAGAGTACAAAAATCTCCGACGCCAGCATGAAAGCTCTAGCGGCTTTACCCCTGCTGAAGAACCTACACCTGCCTGCGACCATCAGCGACAACGGTGTAGTCGAGCTGAGCGCTTCAAGCAGCCTTGAAGACCTCGATCTATCTTATACAACTATTACAGCCAAGGCCCTAGCCGCCCTGAGCAATCTCAAGAGTCTCAGTACCTTATATGTAAATGACACGACCTTAAGCGACGACAGCATGGCTGAAGTCAAAAACATAAAAGGATTGAAAGTACTTTTCTTAAACGGTACTAAAGTAACAGACAAATGCCTAGAGCAATTGGCTGAAGCAGCTCAATTAGAGCACTTAGAGCTGCGCGATACCAAGGTCACCGAAATCGGAATTGCTCGCTTACGCAGCAAATTAAAAGACTGCGCAATATTCGGACCTTAAAGATTAGACTTAAATCGATACTTCGGTGGTTGGCTTAACAGCATCATCCACAGTTGTGCGCGGTCGGACAAATAGCCAGCGCTGGATTTTCTTCCAGATTGTGCCTTTCTTCTTCTCTACCTCACTGCGGACGCGATGAAGGCGAAAGCGGTCCAATTCAAATTTGATTTTAGTTAACTCAGAGCGATAGTCTTCTGTTTTTACTGCAACCATCATGGCGCGATCAGCCTGAGCTTGGAGATCGGGAAGAATATTGAGCTGTGTTTCTAAACCAGCAATGCGAGCGCGGTCCTCAACTCGATCGGTAAGGAGCTTGATAATTGTGTCTTGAGCTTCAATCACTAGATTGCGCAGCGATTCAATTTCGGCAGTGCGATCGTTGACTTGAACATCTTGGGCGATGGCTAGTGAGGTAGATGTACCTGAGTTCAATGGGGCCGGTAAATTTGGCGTGTCCGTTTTAAGAATACTGACAAAGCCTTCTAACAGTTGCACCAGATCTTTTTTTGAAACCCGATCATCACCGTTTACAAGCTCTTTTACTGCGGTTATGCTTGTATTCTCTGAAATAGCATCCTGAGCATTAGCAGTGTCAGCAGTAGAAGTATCTACACTGAAATTTTCCAAATCAACGCCATCAACCGATACCCGCTCAGCATTCGCGTCAGTCGAATCTGGCACAGCTATTGACTCGGCCGACATTGCTTGCGCTTGACTGGTCATAATTCGCCCCACAATCTATTAAACTAAGGCCTATTATTACCACAACCAGCAATCTTGTCTAGTTTTTTATATACAAAACAAGACCCTATATATGGTGCATATAAACGCTAACATCAAAACGATCTTTAGTGCCTACGTTTTGGCTTTGCTGCTGCAGTTGGCTTAACCACAACTTCTTTATCTGAAGGCAATGGCTTACTGACAGAGAAAAACTTCTCTAGAACAACTTTGGCTAGTGGTGCACAGGTACTACCGCCGTGTCCGCCATGCTCAACAAAGCAGGCAACGGCAATACGCGGTTTATCTGCCGGGGCATAACAAGCAAACCAAGCATGAGTCTTACTTCCAACAGGTGGCGCTTCAGCAGAGCCGGTCTTCCCAGCGACTTCAACATCACCAAGCTTGGTAGCACCGCCCGTGCCACTAGCAACCACGGCCTTCAAGCCGTCGAGCACAACTTTCAGATAGACTGGGTTGGTTTTGACCGTCTCACACTTTGGTGCGGGAATTTGCCTCTCGGCAATTTTCATCACCAAATGCAGATTCGGCACTTTGCCTTTCATTCCTAGACCGCCAAAGATACGTGCAGCCTGGGCGGGCGTGACCTGCACATAAGTCTGACCAATAGACATGTGAAGTGTATTGCCCGGGTACCATTTCTCATGATAGACCCGTTCTTTCCACTCCGAGTCAGGTACAAGACCTTTGCCTTCGTGACGCAACTCGAGACCAGTAGGTCGACCGGCTCCAAATTTTACAGCCCATTCCTTGATTTGTTCTGGCTTCATTTTCAATGCCATCTGATAGAAGGCAGAATCTCGTGACCAAGCCAGACACTTAACTAGATCAAAAAGTCCAGTGGTACTAGTCCAATCGCCGAAGAAGAACCCCCCCAAAGATACACCACCCGAGACATGAAGCTTGGTATCGGGCTTAACAGCGCCGCATTGCAATGCTGCTAGTAGAGTTAACGCTTTCCATATTGAACCTGGTGGATAGCCAGACAGAGCGCGATTGAAGAGGGGATGGTCAGGGGCGTTAATGCGCTTCCAGACAGCCGGAGTGATGCGTTTAGTAAAGACATTAGGGTCATAACTTGGCCTCGATACCATGGCCAAAACTTCACCATTTTGTGGATCGATAGCCACAATCGCGCCAGAACGAGCACCAAGAGCTTCATAGGCGGCCCGTTGCAAATCAAGATCAATCGATAGCACCAAGGGCTTGCCCGGTACCGACTCCTTGGTAATTTGAGGCTTCGATGTGGCAGCAGAAAGCGAATTACCCATGGCATTGACTCGCACACGCTGCTCACCGTCGACACCGCGAAGCTGATCGTCATAGAGCCGCTCAATGCCATCCTGACCCACAACATCACCCATTTTCCGAGCCGGTCTTCGGGCTAGCTGGGCCTGAGAAATAGACCCGCAATAACCAAGAACGTGCGCTGTTACTTCGGCATTTGGGTAGCTACGGCTGATATCTGGCAAAATATCTATACCTGGCAAAAACAGCTTATTTTCAAAGAATCGAGCCACCGTAGTCATATCAACGTCATGGTCTATGACAACGGGCAAGACTGAACCAGAAACTTTGGCCTTTAGTAACTCCTCTAAAATTTTTGGCTCAGGCATGTCGATCACTTTAGCTAGGCGAGTGGACAAATCTTTGACATTATCAAGCTGAGCTGGGATCGCTATCATTGAAAGGGACTGTTTATTAGTGGCGAGTAAATTCCCATGTCGGTCATAGATGTTGCCCCTTGGGGCTCTCAAGAAAGTAACCCGAGTAGAATTCTCCACGGCCTGATTTTTATAGTAGCCATTTTGCAAAATCTGCAGCCAAACAAGGCGCGCAACTAGCGCGCCCATAGCCAAAACAATAATGAGCGACAAGACAAACATCTTCGGTCGCATATCACGACTAGCATCGGCACTGCCGCTGTCAGTGTTGATAGAAGTGCGGTCTCCGCTCATTACCACAAAAAACTGTCCTCACTACTTATAGAAATTCTACTCGGTGGCCATGTGTCGCCAGCGGGAGAATTCGAACCACCCACGCATAGGGAAGAACAAAACAGGAGCAATTAAGGCGTTTAGAAGCGCCTCAGGAAAACTGATCATTGCAAGATGACTGAATACCTCTGGCCTACCCACTAATGATAATTGCACAGCCATAATTATTTCGCCAAGAAAACTTAGTAGAAAAACCAGCGGGATGCAAAGAAAAGCGGCTTGATTGAAGTTTTTCAGTGAAAAATAGCCCGCCGTCCAGCCAATAATTGGGTAAGCAAATGGATACGCTGGAATCACAGAAGAGGCAAGTGCGGCAAAGAATGCACCAATAATAGCTCCAGACGGCGATCCTGAAAGTAACTGCCGGACAAGAATGGCAGGCAATGTCGAGACTCTTAATTCATCATTGGTCGGTTTAGGCATGGGTGAGCCAAAAGTTACTCCCCAAACAATAATCATAGTCAAAGGCAAATTACATAGCACATCACCAAAGCGAAACTTGCTGAGCAAAGCCAGTTGAATCAACCAAACCACGAGCACAAGAACGGCTGCTATGCTTATTTCACCCAAGCGCTTGCGGCTGCGCGCTGAACCTAAAATCATAGCCCTCCTTTCTCTTTCTAATTCTCTAAAGGAGGAAGAACTAGCACCTGACTAATGTCATAGCAGTTCTCAGATAGCTTAACGTCAATTTGCATCGAGGCACCATTAGCATCGCGTCTGACCGCAGCCACAGTTCCGACAGGATGATTATCAGGAAAGATGCCTGCTTTTCCCAAAGTCACTACTTTATCGCCCACATCAACGTTAGTTCCAATCGGTACGTAATCTATTCGGGCCAAGTTCTGGTAGTTACCCACAAGAGTACCGGTCAATCCTAACTTAGAAATTAATACCCCTTCTTTCTGCTCAGGATCAGTAGCCAAGCGCACCACGCTGTCGTGCTCAGAAACTCGTACAACTTGACCGACCACTCCGGCAATAGAAATTACAGCAGAACCAACGGTAATTTTCTCAGCCGAGCCTTTGTCAATTACGACTTGCTCAAACCAATTATCAGGATTGCGTGCTACGACTTCTGCTGAAACGGTTACACGACCGGCCTTTGACTTGAGACCGAGGAGACTTCTCAAGCGACTAGTGTCGCGAGACTCTTGCTTGAGGCGAGCCAATTCAAGCTCATTTTGCGCCAGCTTGCTTTCTAAGGTGCGAATGCGAGTTGAGGCATTGAGCAGCTGTTCTGCCAGATTCTTGGTAGAAACAAATTGATACTCACCCTTAGCGTAAATTGAAGAGAACCAGCTAGAAACCGACAAAGCCATGCCGCTCACCGGCACAGCTACCATTAGCACTAACATGATCAAGAAGAGATACTCAGCAACCGACTGAGATTGAGCCTCTAGATCAGACTCATTTCTAACAGCCACTTTCTCTCCTCTAAATCAAATCTAAATCTATTTGTGGCACATGCATTGTTCTAGCACGCGCCGATAAGTTGGGTCAGTAAGCATTTTGCCAGTACCGATGGCAACAGAAGAAAGTGGATCATCGGCAACGAAAACAGGAACTTCAGTTTCGCTAGAAATTAACTCATCTAGACCCTGCAATAAAGCTCCACCACCGGTGAGGACAATACCGCGATTGAAGATATCGGCGGCTAGCTCTGGCGGTGTGCGTTCAAGCGTACGCTTTACTGCCTCTACAATCGACCACAGGGGCTCTTGCATTGCCTCACGCACTTCTCCACGACTAATTGTAATCGTGCGGGGCATACCGTTTAGCAAACTAAGACCGCGCACATCTATTTTATCGTTGTCTTTAGTCTTGAAAGCCGACCCCAATCGAAACTTGATCTCTTCAGCGGTACGATCACCGATAGCCAGACTATGCACTTTTTTCAAGTAGAAGATAATGCTGTCATTGAGTTCATCACCAGCTATGCGAATAGATTCGTTGACGACAATACCAGACAAACTAATAACTGCTACTTCAGTGGTGCCACCACCGATGTCGACAATCATTGAACCAGTGGGTTCAACCACCGGCAACGAAGCGCCTATAGCGGCGGCCATTGGCTCTTCTGGCAGATATATCAGATTTGCGCGAGCATTCTCTGCCACCGACTTAATAGCGATACGCTCAACGGATGTCACTCCAGAAGGCACGCCGATCGCCATATCAGGATTCTTTATGCCGCCAGCACCGGTAACTCGCTCAACAAACTTTTTCACCATGATTTTCGCGTATTCAAGATCGGCAACAACACCGTCTTTGAGCGGTCGAATTGCACGAATTCCTTGAGGTGTGCGGCCAATCATGGCCCTCGCTTCCTCGCCAACCCAACGCACGAGATTGGTGTTTTCGTCTACGGCAACCACCGATGGCTCGCGCAGAACAACACCTTTGTCATGCACGTATATGAGCGTGTTGGCTGTGCCGAGGTCAATACCTAAAGCTGTGCCGAAAAAACTCTTGAACCAGACCACTGATACTCCAGAATGACAAGCGAGAGTGAGTTGTAACGAAAGCCTACTAAATGGAGCCTTAGTTTAACACTATTTGGCCTTCTTGGCTCTATAACCTAGTATGGCTGAGCGCAGTAAAGTCATCTCTGAGCCGTCATCTTGCTTGATATGAAAGGCTTCTTCATCGAACCAGCGTAGTGCACCAATATACTTGCTGCCCTTGCCATCAAGCGAGAAAAATTCAAGCACTGTGTGCTCCCGAATAAACCTCTGTAGCTCGGCAGTCGTAGGCGTTTTGTTATCTTGAGTGATCGACATTTAGAGCTCAGTCCGTGACATCTCTACTGACCAATTTACCTGCTCGCGATTTTTGATCCGCGATTTGACCGTCTTCGTTCTCAATAGTCTTATGCATATTGACCACATAGCGACGACCCTTCCAGTTGACCTGGCCACCCGTATGCACCAGATATGCAGAGTGCAAGTAAAGCAGGCTCATGGTCATGCAACCGAAAGGAGTAAGCAAGAAGTGATACCACTTCAAGCCAGCATGATGGCAAGCGGTCAGGCGATTCCAGAGGGCAAGAACGCTAATTTGCGCAATGACAAGGGCGGTCAAACTATACAGCGACTGATCGACATCTCCTTTAACCCAAAGAGATATAACGTAGGCAAGGAAAAGCCAAGGTAACACAACAACACTGTTGGTGAGAATGATCATCATCACCAAATTAGATATTTTGCTTTCTATAAATGAATAGAGATTTTTCGTCCAACCCATCCATAGAGATTCAAGATCAGTGTACATCCGCACTGAGTAGAGAGTTTTGCCGTCAGCAACTTCAATCTTGAAACCTTTTTCTTTGAAAACCCGGGCAATGGCATGATCTTCCACAATCTCGTCGCGCACGCTCTGGTGACCACCTACGGCTAGATATGAACTACGCCGACAAAGTATATATTGACCGTAAGCGTATGCACGAGCGGCAGTAGGGTCGTTAACGGTATGGAATGGATCTCCAATCAAAAAGGAACTCAGTAGAACTGGCATTACCAGGCGTTCGGAGAAGCTACCTAGCTCTTGCATGGGCACGAAGGACATCAAGTCAATTTTGTTGTCGATAGCGTGGCTAACAGAATCACGCAAAGAATTGGGATGGTGATATGTATCAGCATCAGTGAAAATGAAAAACTCACCGGAAGCATAACCAACGGCATGGGCCAATGCATTGCACTTGCCGATCCAGCCCGCTGGGGCATCTTTGCCGCGCACAAATTTGAGTCGATCATCACGCTGGGCAATTGTCTGAATAATTTCACCCGTCGAATCGGTAGATCGGTCATCGATTACAACTAGTTCAAAATTCGGATAATCTTGGGCAAGCAGCGACTCGATACAGCGGGCAATTTTGGTTTCTTCATTTCGAGCAGGAACCAGAACAGAGACAAAGGGCAATTCGCGCTCGGTCTTTCTACTTTTTTCAACTGGCTTCAAAAGCATGTAATAGGCCAAAGTAAGGCCATACAGAGCCACAATAAATAATGTGCTGATCAGGAAGACACTAAGTAACATGTCTAATTAACCACCGTAGTCATAGAATCCCTTGCCGGTTTTCTTGCCCAAATGCCCAGCCGACACCAACTGCTTGATTATAGGGCAGGGTCTGTACTTCGGATCTCCAAACCCTTCTTGCAGCGTTTCAAGAATATGCAAACAGATATCTAAACCAATAAAATCGGCAAGAGCCAGAGGCCCCATCGGGTGATTGTAACCAAGAACCATACCTGTATCGATTTCTTTGGGGGTAGAAAGGCCTTCCATCAAGGCAAAAGCAGCCTCGTTAATTAAGACCAGGCCAAGTCTGGTGGTAATAAAACCAGGAAAATCTTTAGAACATATCAAAGTCTTGCCCAATTCTTCGCCAAACTTTTTGACTTTTTCCAAAGTCTCATCAGTAGTGTCGCAGCCAGGAATTAGCTCGACCAGCTTCATTACGTGGGCCGGAGAGAAAAAGTGCATACCAATAAACTGGCTGGAGCGCTTTGTCGCAGCAGCAAGACTGGTGATTGAAAGGGATGAAGTATTGGAAGCGAAAATTGCTTCTTTCTTGCAAATATTGTCAAGGCGCTTGAACAAGTCTTTCTTCAGCTCTAAGTCTTCAGCTATTGCCTCAATGACTATATCGCTATGGGCAGCCAATTTCTCAGACTTGGTTGAGTGAATGCGCTTCTTCACATCAATGAACTGGTCAACCGTGAGAAAACCTTTCTCGACTGAAGATTTTCCAAATTTTTCGATCGTTGCTTCAGCCTTAGCCAGCTGAGCATCAGATATATCGTAGATTTGAACGCTTGCTGAGGTCTTAGAAGCAACCAAAAAGGCTATGGCTGACCCCATGAAACCGCTACCAGCGACAAAAACGGTCCCAAATGTACTGGCTCCTGCCATCATGAACTCCCAAAGTGACCTTCAGATCGTACCATCTACGTATGGACCACTATGCTACAGACAACACTATGACAACTGTCATGGCACTGGCAACTCAGAGCCGAAAGCAGGTAATCAGGAGGAAAGCATAAGTTCTGCTCATTTTATATAAATGAGTTTAAATCCAAGTCATAGTCAATGAAAGAATATACCAATGCTATCGACCGCTACTGACTACCGATAACAAGTTAGCTGCCGTAGTCAAGAGAAACTAAAAACCTTCACCTTCTAAATGGAGAGGCTAATGTTCAAAAAGGTTCTTATTGCCAATCGTGGCGAAATCGCCGTTAGAGTTATTCAAGCCTGCCGCGAACTAGGCTTAGAAACTGTCGCCATATTCTCTGAACCTGATAAAGACGGCAAACATGTACAAATGGCCAGTGAAAGATGGCGTCTTGAAGGTCAACCGGCAAAAGTTTACTTAGATGGAACGCAAATTCTTGATATCGCCAAACGCGCAGGAGCTGATGCCATTCACCCAGGCTACGGGTTTCTCGCAGAAAATGCAGACTTTGCTCGGCAGTGCGCCGAAGCTGGAGTGAAATTCATCGGCCCCTCTCCAGAGGTGATTCACCGGATGGGTTCAAAAATCGAATCAAGAAGAGTAATGGACAAAGCTGGAGTGCCAGTTGTGCCAGGCACCACTGACCCTGTAAAAACAACAGCAGAAGTAATCGAACTAGGCAAAAAATATGGTTATCCCATTGCCATTAAAGCCAGCGCTGGCGGTGGCGGGCGAGGCCTTCGCGTAGTGCGCAAGGAAGAAGATGTAGAACAAGCGCTAGCAGGGGCACAACGAGAAGGCGCCTCTTATTTTGGCAGCGATGAAGTATATGTCGAAAAATATCTTGACCAACCACGGCACATCGAGGTGCAAATAATTGCTGATGAACACGGCAATATCGTTCACTTATACGAACGAGACTGCTCCAGCCAAAGACGTCACCAAAAACTCTTAGAAGAAGCACCTGCAGCAAAACTAGACAAAGACTTAAGGGCCAGGCTAACCGCCGCAGCAGTTAAAGCCGCAGCCGCCCTAGGCTATTCATCAGCTGGCACAGTGGAATGCATGGTCTCTGGTAAAGAGTTTTACTTCCTTGAAGTCAACACCAGAATTCAAGTCGAACACCCCATCAGCGAATCAATTACGGGCATCGACATTGTCAAAGAACAATTGTTAATTGCAGCTGGCAATAAACTCTCATTCACACAAGAGCAAATTATTCCTCGCGGACACGCCATTGAATGCCGTATTAACGCTGAAGATCCATTTAAAAATTTCATGCCTAGTCCAGGCACCCTCAACCGCTTTGAACTGCCCCATCATCCATGGGTACGGATAGATACAGCCTGCTACCCTGGTTACACAATTTTGCCTTTCTATGACTCACTCTTGGCTAAATTAGTGGTCTGGGGAAGGACCAGAGAAGAAGCCATCGCCCGCACAAAAGTGGCTCTCAAACATTTCATCATTGAAGGTGTGTCAACCACGATTCCTTGGCACTTAGCCATGCTGGAAGATGCCGCTTTCAAAAGCGGAGAAGTCTTCACTACCTATGTAGAACAAGACTTTATGAAACGCTTCGCGGGCATTGCCGCTGAGTTAAATTTGACACCAGCAGCTAAGCCCGCAGCAGGCTCAACGGGAGCAGCAGGCAACGGCAATGGCCAGGCGCCGGCTAACGCAGCAGCGACGGAGAATACCATCGAACGATCTGATACTCGCAATTTTGAAGTTGATGTCAATCAAAAAGTCTTTAAAGTAGCAGTGACTGAAATGATAGATCCAACTAAACCACGCACCCTGATCAAACCTGGCACGAGCACTAGCGGCATGAGAAGTAATACCTCTGGTTCTGGCAGCGCCGCACAAAAAGAGCGCGCGGCTAAGACCCTAACAGCCACAGCCAATGCTGCCGGCAGCGGTAAAGTACAATCGACTATGCATGGTTTGGTCAAAGAAATCATTGTGAAAGAGGGAGCTGCAGTTAAAACTGGAGAGAAAGTGATGATCTTCGAAGCCATGAAAATGGAATCAGATATCGTGGCAGACCGCGACGGAGTGGTCAAAGAGATCAAAGTAAAATCTGGCCAAACAGTTGATGCCCATTCACTTTTGATGGTTATCGGCGACTAGGTCATCGGCCACCAAACATATTTGAGGTATCAATTTGTCATCAACAATTCGCATCGGCCAAGGCTATGACATTCACCAATTAGTGGAAGGTCGCCCACTGATTCTGGGCGGCCTCACCATCCCCTTTGAGAGAGGCCCGCTTGGTCATTCAGATGGAGATGTTCTCATTCACGCCATTATCGATTCTCTGCTTGGAGCACTTTCATTAGGAGACATTGGCCAGCATTTTCCACCATCGGATGAGCGTTACAAAGGCGCAAACTCACTAGATATGCTCGCCCAAGTCAAAGGCTTAGTCACTAATCAAGGTTTTGTTATCGGCAATATTGATTCGACCATAATTGTGGAACAGCCCAAGATGGCACCACATTTAGAGTCAATTAGAACCCTGCTGTCTGAGGTTTTAAATATCGAGCTATCGCGCATAAGTGTCAAAGCCAAGACCCATGAAGGCCTGGATGCTATAGGTTTGGGCAACGCCCTGGCCTGTCAAGCCATAGCTCTTTTATATCAAGAATAGACAAGCGACATAATTCAAACGAGCGTCTAGCCTCAATTTTTGTTTTCTAAAACAGTCAGATTTTCCTGAGAAAATATGACTATTTCGGAAGTCGACAAAACGAGAACGTAAGCAAAGAGATTTTCCCGGGGAAAATCTCTTTGCTTTTTAAAAGCGCAATGGGTTAGTCACAATGAAGAGCAAAAATGAAGAGCAACGCCTGAACTACTCAGGCAAGCAGAATATTGGCCTAAATGTATTGGTAGCGGTAAAAGAAACTGCTGAATCTAGCCATTTTTGCATCCCTTCATTTTCGAGGGAGCGATGAGGCACAGCCATGCGTTCAATCGAATGGGAAAGGGTAAGCTCGTCAATACTTTCCATCACAGTGATGTACTGCACCGCTTTCTCTTTATTTGCTGATTTATCACTAATAGCTTTATCACTACTAATTTTATCACTGGCTTCAATACTGGCATTAGTCCAAGCAGCATAGCGGCGACAACCGCTAAGAGTAGGCACATCAGCCATGAGTCGGGGTAAGTAAGAGAGCTGATACCACTGACGGAAGGCATCAGAGTCTTGCACTTTAATCTCAGAACTAAAGAAGAGCATAGGACACCTGCCAAAATGACCATTATAGACACGGCGTTCATGCTCATAAATTGGTTGATAACTAGTGCGAGAGAAGTTCTTGAGAGCAGACTCTTTCCATTGTCTAAACTGTGCCAGCTCTTCAGCAAAGCCAGTGCGTTCAAAAATTTGCTCAGTCTGCTTCAGCGCATCGCTATTGGACAATTCATAGATAGTTAGATACTGACCAGCTACAGTATTGGCCGCAACAGCACTGTCAGCTTGATAGCGAGCAATGTTTTTGATTTCAGGCGAAATAGAAAGCAACTTCGGCAAAAACTGATGGTGGTAAAAACGATCAAACTCGGCTTGCTTAGAATCCTCCACTGAGAATGAAACAATCATCAATGGCGCGCTGGCAGATAAATCAATCACTTACTATCACCTTTATTTACTATCAAAATTTCTCTAAATCAATTCGTGTAAAAATTAGTTCTTCTAAACATCAGTCCTTCTCAAGACAATTTTTTTCGCAAACTAATCAACTTGATTATCCATAACTGGCGCATCCCAGCGCTGATAATTTCCGACAGCAAAACGTACACGTTTGGAACCGAAGTCTCGCAAAGGCTTACCATCAGCGCCTGCCCCCCAAACAATGAAAAGATACTGGTCGTTGGTAATAACTGTGACTGTGCCTGGCTTAGCTCGCCAATCAACCGGTGGGTCAACACTATATTGATCAATCTCGGGCACTGTCAATCCAAAATCTCGCACAAACACAATGCGATCAGAGTCGATTTTAGAATCAGCCATTGGTGGCGGTTGCTGCTCTCCTTCTTGAATTAAATAGGCATTGTCAACTGTCTCACCAGAAACCATATAAGCACTACCGGCTATATATGGATTATTGGGAATCAACTCATTTAACTGCTGCAGAGCATAAGTTGTCTCATCGCCAATTTCAGGAAACCGATGATTCCAGACCACCCAATTATCAACCCAGTTAGCCACCTGACGCATTTGGTCAAACATTTGGCCATCATTTATGGCCTTAGATGTCATCAATTCGTGCTGGCGAATCACCTTGTTGACAGCTTCTACTTTTGATTTAGAAGCCTGCGCTGCCTCACTTTTCTTGACCTCATTGTCATTAAAAAGATCATCGTTATCAAACAGACTTTTCTTCGAGAAGAGATCATCGGCGTAAGCAGAGCTAGGCTCAGAATTAAGCATGCTGCTAGACTTAATTCTGACCATACTACTAAGCATATTGGTGACGACTAAGAGCAGTGCCACTTTCGGCCAGAAACACTTTCGTAGCCTGTTTAAGTCAGGTCGCTTCATACTTTTGCCACAACTTCTGCCCAAAAATTCATCCACATACCGAGTAGTCGCCAAGTATACCCTTTTCGCTATGCAAACCTGTCTGTCGCTTCCATTAGATGATGCAAAATACCTGGCTCATTATAGGCGTGGCCAGCATCTTCAACCATTTTCAGTTCGCTGGTCGGCCAAGCCTTATTTAAATCGTAAGCTGAAATGGGTGGACAAGCCATATCATAACGCCCTTGCACAATTACCCCTGGTATTCCCTGCAAGTTACCGGCCTCTTTAATTAGCTGACCGTCTTCCATCCAACCAGCATTTGAGAAATAGTGGTTTTCAATGCGAGCAAAGGCCAAGGCAAAGTGATCGTCGGCAAAATGGGCACTGTTATCTTCACTTGGTAACAGAGTTGTAGTCTCCCCCTCCCACACACTCCATACCCGAGCCGCAGCTAAGCGCACAACCTCATCACTGCTAGTGAGAAGCTTGTTGTATGCGGCAATCATATCGCTCTGCAAGCCCGAAGTTGGTTCAATAAAACGTTGCCATTTTTCGGGAAAGAATAAAGATGCGCCCCACTGGTAATACCACTCAAGTTCGAAGCGACGCAGTGTAAATACACCACGCAAAATCAATGCTTTTACTCGTGTTGCATGTTTTTCGCCATAGGCTAAAGCTAGAGTTGAGCCCCAAGAACCGCCAAAGACAACCCACTTCTCAAAACCACAAAGCTGCCGCAATTTCTCTATATCATCGACCAAATGCCAGGTTGTATTGTTTTCCAGTGAGGCATGCGGAAGCGAACGGCCACAACCACGCTGATCAAAAAGTAGAATATTGTATTTAGCGGGATCAAAAAGTCGCCGGTGCGAAGCTGAGCAACCGCCACCAGGTCCGCCATGCAAGAAAACCACGGGTTGGCCAGATGCATTGCCGCACAGCTCATAGTAAATCTCATGACCGTCGCCAGTATCAAGCATGCCTGTTTTGTAGGGTTCAATCTCCGGATAAAGGCCACGGCGCTTCATCCCACCTGCTTCCTGCGAGCGATCAATAACCATAAACACCCTGCACATAAAAATTGTAATGCTCTTTGAACAGTGAAATATTGTGGCACAAATTGAAGCCATTCAGGTCTACACGGATGCTGACTGAAAGTTTGGAATAGTTTTCATGACGGAGGCCATCCCAATGTGGGAGTTGACCATACCCTGGTGGGAGGTAGTAGTTCGTTCAACATTAATCTCCCTATTTACGCTGCTTCTGATTAGACTGAGCAACCGCGGTGGAGGAGAGCTGTCAGCCACCGATCTTGTGCTTCTAATTACACTAGGCAACATTGCAGCTAGCGCGGCCCTAAAGTCTGACGACTCAATCGCCGCAGCCGTAATCTCAATGGCCTCGTTTGTCAGCGTAGGTGCTGTACTAAACTTCTTTGGAAGCAAATCAAAAACCTTTGATCGTATGCTTGAAGGTACTCCACGCATTCTCATCCACAATGGCAAAATCAACGAAGAAACATGCAAGAGCGAGCGACTAAGCAAACAAGATGTAATGCGTGCAGTAAGAAACGGTGGCTGCGCCTCAATTGCCAGTGTACATGTTGCCTTTGTAGAAACGAATGGCAAAATCAGCATCATTGCCAAGCAAAACCAACTAGCCAAATAACATAGGCTGACCATACAAAAAATACTGGTTTGGGTAGATGGCCTAACCTTCAGTCACAACTATGATCAAAGAGTAAGCAAACAAATGAAATGCAGTCTTCACTTGAGTGCTTTGACAGAAGACCGATCCTGATCAAGCGAGCAGTGCAGCGAATCTCAAAGAGAACCCACATGTGGCTACATGTTTTTCTTTTTGAAAAAAGCTCAGTGAGATTCTCTGCCCCTTTGGAGTCAATTACTCTTATTGGCTCCCATGCAAAAGGCGAGGACTAAGTCCTCGCCTTTTGGTTTTAAGGTCAGAGAGAAGCTCTCTAAATGACTGTTTTCACAGAGATTTAGAAGTCGCCCATTCCGGCGCCGGCTGGCATTCCCATGCCTTTCTTCTCGTCTTGAACATCAACCACTAAAGCTTCAGTGGTGAGGAACATAGCGGCGATAGAAGAAGCATTTTGAATGGCACAACGCTCAACTTTAGCTGGATCGATGATACCGGCTTTAGCCATATCAACGTATTCGAAAGTCATAGCATTGAAGCCGAAACCTTCTTTCTGCTCTTTGACACGCTCAACCACGACTTCGCCAGGAAGACCAGCGTTGTCAGCGATTTGACGGACAGGAGCTTCGAAAGATTTGACTACGATTTCGAAACCAGTGCGCTCATCACCATGTAACTTCTCTTTTTCTTTTTCAAGCTTTTTGGAGATGTTTAGAAGTGAGGTACCGCCACCAGGGACATAACCTTCTTCAACAGCGGCGCGAGTAGCGTTCAAAGCATCTTCAAAGCGAAGTTTGCGATCTTTGAGTTCAGTTTCGGTAGCAGCACCGACTTTGATAACTGCAACGCCACCAGCCAATTTGGCCAAGCGCTCTTGTAGTTTTTCTTTGTCGAATTCGCTATCTGAATCTTCGATTTGGCGTTTGATAACGCTAATGCGCTTCTCAACTTCAGCCTTGGTTTCGTTGCCAGCAACGATTGTGGTCTTGTCTTTGTTTACGCGAATTTGGCGAGCTTTACCAAGCATTTCAACAGTGACGTTTTCGAGCTTGATACCAGCTTCTTCGGATACAACTTGACCGCCAGTAAGAATAGCAATGTCTTTCAACATTTCTTTTCTACGATCGCCAAATCCAGGGGCTTTGACTGCGCAGCAAGGAAGTACTTTGCGGAGGTGGTTAACAACCAAAGTAGCAAGAGCTTCGCCTTCTACATCTTCTGCGATTAGCATGAATGGACGGCCAGCGCGAGCAACTTTTTCTAGAACTGGAACTAGGTCGGCAAGCAAGTTTACTTTCTTGTCGATGCAAAGGATGTAAGGATCATCCAAAACTGCTTCCATTTTCTCGCCATCGGTGACGAAGTAAGCAGAAACGAAGCCTTTGTCGAACTGCATGCCTTCAACAACTTCGAGTTCTGTTGAAAGAGATTTGGATTCTTCAACGGTGATTACGCCGTCTTTGCCTACTTTTTCCATTGCATCAGCAATGATCTTGCCGGTTTCTTCGTCGTTGCCAGCAGAGATGGTAGCAACTTGAGTGATCTCAATTTTGCCTTCAACTGGCTTAGCAATGCGTTTGATTTCAGCAACAGCCATTTCAGCAGCTTTGTGAATACCACGACGGAGAACCATCGGATTAGCGCCAGCAGCAACGTTACGCAGTCCTTCTTTGACCATAGCTTGAGCTAGCACAGCTGCAGTGGTTGTGCCGTCACCAGCATTGTCATTGGTTCTCGAACAAACTTCACGAATCAACTGAGCGCCTGCGTTCTCTAGACGATCTTCGAGTTCGATTTCTTTAGCGATTGAAACGCCATCGTTGATGATCTGTGGAGCGCCAAATTTCTTTTCTAAAACAACGTTGCGACCAGCTGGTCCCAAGGTCAACTTAACTGTGTTGGCTACATGGTCAAGACCACGCTCAAGAGCGCGACGTGCATGTTCGCCATAAACAATTTGCTTAGCCATATTTTCGTTTTTCCTTCCTATTCTTTATAGGGTTGATTACTTTATTGAGCTTGAAGAATTGAATTAACCGACTACAGCGAGAATGTCACGCTCAGTCATGATTAGGTATTCAACGCCTTCGATTTTGACTTCAGTTCCGGAGTATTTAGCGAACAACACTTTGTCGCCTACTTTTACTTCCATCGGTGTACGGTTGCCTTTGTCATCAACGCGGCCAGGTCCTACGGCCAAGATTTCGCCTTGCTGCGGCTTCTCTTTGGCAGTATCAGGAAGGACAATGCCGCCTGAAGTTTTGTCTTCAGCGTCTAGTTTTTTCAAAACAACGCGGTCAGCCAATGGTTTCAGTTGAAGCTTGTTCGCAGATGCAGTAGCCAAGGTTCTATCCTCCTATTACGAAGATTCACTCGCAATTTAAATGTGTAGTGGAGCCCATCTACTCATTCGCCTCTTTAATTGAAAGGGGAATAGGGAGATTGCTCACAACATGAAGTGTATAGACCAAAACCAAGACCAGCGCTTGATTGGCTATATTTCTTAAGATTTAGCCATTACCTAAAAACACAAAGCCCCAGAACACTTTTTAAGTGCCTTTCTTCTTACCAACCAGACTACCAGGCTTTGCTAGCCAAGTAGCATATTCAGGAGTGGCTGTCAGGCGGCTTTGCAAACGCGCTTGCCTTTCAGAGATTACGGCCATCTTGGCTTGACTGGCCAGGTCATTCCAGGAAAGCGAACCGCTTTCACTATGGCTTCCGGTTTGCGCCCCCTTAATGCGGTCTCGCCCTTCAAACTTGGCTACATTAAGTGCCTGCTCAGCATCTCTTAGTAGCGAAGCGGCGCTATCGGCATTGCCTGGGAAGGTCGCCACACCAATTGATACAGTGATCAAACCGATACCTGGCGCTGGCGACTTGCGCACTTTCTGGCGCAATCTCTCGGCCACCTCAAGAGCATTAGAGTGACCTGTTTCTGGCAACATAATGGCAAACTCCTCACCGCCATAACGGGCAGGCAAGTCAATATCACGCAAGGTCAATTGAATGGTATTAGCAACATGCTTAATTGCCTCATCACCGCGGTTCTGACCGAGCATGTCATTAATCTGGCTGAGATGATCAATATCAACCAGCAGCAGTGCCATATCACGACTATGGCGCTGGGAGCGATCTACCTCTTTAGAAAGAGCCTGTTCAAAATGCACCCTGTTAGAAAGACCAGTATGGGCATCTAGGAAGGCCGAAGAGTTATTAGATTCATGAGAGAGGGCAATATTGAGGGATGTGGAAACTTGCTTGGTCAACGACTCAAGCAGCTCTATCTGCTCGCGCTGAAAAGCACGAGAATCAGTTGAAAATACTTCTAGTACACCAATTTTGCGCTGATCAAAGACAAGTGGCAGAGCCACTGCACTGGCAAAAGGCCGGCCGCCCATAGCCCGAGGCAAACCAAATGGCTCCCTTGAGCCGTCGCCTAGAACCTCAGTCTTGCCTGAACGCAAACAACTACCAGCAATAGACTTGCGCACACTCATGTCAAACTCACCTAGACTCTGGCCGTCCAGACCTTTGAATGCTGCTAGCTGAAAAGAGTCGTTGGTCTCATCGAGCAACACAATCGCACAACTCGGTGTGTTGGCCAATACTAGTGCTGTATCAGCTGCCACTTGCAATACTTGTGTAATTTCAAGAGCACTGTCGTTTAAAGCGCAGGTAGCGGTATAAAGAGTAGCCAATCTCTCGCGCTCATATTCACTTCGGCCAAACATAACAGCATTAGCTATGGCGATAGCACAGAGATCAGCCAATTCTTGAAGAAACTCTCTCAGAGCAAGAACCTGATTATTATTTACTTCCATTAAAACAGCACCAACGAGCATATTGGCAGTACTCATAGGTAATGCCAATTGGCCATTGGAAGACTCACGCTTCATAATGGCAGCGCTGAAATCAGGGGCAGAAGCTGCATCTATTGCGGCAAAGCCCGTACGTTTCTGATAGACATACTTGAGCAAACTCTCAAGGTTAAAAGGAACAATTTTGAGCTGGTCTAAAGACCCTTCTGTATAACCCTTAGCCGCCATGAGCTTGAAAGACATGCTTTCATTGTCGGCCAGAAAAATTGCTACCTTAGCCCCACCAGCTAGTTCGGTAAACATAGCAACAACAGAGTCTAGTACGTCCTTCAAGCGAAGCGATGAGGTCAGCGTTTTCTGCAATTGCACGAAGCGGGGCAGGATATTCCCATCACTTGTCATCTAATTCACTCCAAACCTTATATAGTTTCTCTTGGCTTTCTTCCACAGATCAACAAGAAATTCACTATCTGAATTTTGTCACTTAAAAGGATAAACTCTCAGCAGAAATAGTACTTTGTTTTTTTACCGACTTAAACAAGGACACTCACTTGAAAGACAAACTAGAAGATAACGAAGAAACAAGCAATTGTCTTTTCTGCAAAATTGGCAGCGGCAAAATTAGCTCTACATTTGTCCATGAAGATCAATACTGCTTTGCTATCAGAGACATAACTCCTCAAGCACCCAACCATTTGTTGGTAATCCCCAAAAAGCACTACCGCAATATCGCCATGGTCAACGACAAGTTGTTGATGGGAGAATTGTTTCAACAGGCAGCAATGATTGCGGCAAAAGAAAATTTAGACAATGGCTTTCGCCTCGTAGTAAACACCGGTGCCGATGGCGGTCAATCAGTAGGCCATCTGCATATACACGTACTCGGTGGTCGCAGCATGCTCTGGCCGCCAGGCTAGTCAGTCACACTGAAGATTGGCCAGGCATCGGTCTTTCAAATCAAGAGCGTGATTTCAATGAAAATTTGTATAGTGCCAACCAAAAGTGTCGGTTTCGCAGCCCACTGATTTGGGTATTACTACTTTGTAGGGGAAAAGCAAAAGTTCAAAAGAACTTCTAGCACGACGGGGATGAAGGCCATGGTCACCAAAGAAACAACAGATCAAGTTCTCTGGATGGCAGACTGCTATAGCCTCGCCAAACGTTTTCCCAATCCACATACCTGGCTGTCTTTGCTAGAGCCAGTTGAAACGCTTGACATTGAGAAGCTCAATCCTTTTCACTATTGGCTTTGGATGGAAATTTGGAAAGCGGCTCAGCTAGCAGAGAAAGACAAGGCTGAAGACGAGCCTGCTATTGCTGCTACTGCTAAAAAAGCCATAGCCGGTCCAAGTACAGCTAAGTGCCCTTCTTGAACTAGAACATTTGTGCTGGCGTTGTTATAAAACTGATTAAACGCAGGCCCCAACCGACTCAAGCATTCGGATTTGGACCTGCGTTTGATTAGCAGGTCCCAACTTCTTTGGGTCGGCGTTTACTCTGTCTTCGTCCTTTTTTTCAACCTGGACAATACCGGCCGGTGATACGATTGCGCCATCAAGGGTGGTTGCAGTGGCGATTGTACTATTTGGCCACAAAATTGTATCGACTAGCCTACAATCAGCTTCTACAACGCTGCCGGCGCCAATTACAACATTACCTCGCAAAATCACACCAGCTCTAACTTCGGCATTCTCTCCGGCTATAACATTGCCAGCAATTTCTACAGTGCTGTCAATGACAGCACCATCGGCTAAATACAGAGAATAGAAACCCCTCTTCTCATGACGATATCCCGGTAGATTGGCTTTAAATTGGCCAGACAAAACGTCAAAATTAGAACTTTGATACTGCTCAATAGTACCGACATCAGACCAATAAGACTCAATAGGTACCCCAAGAACAGGCAGCCCAGCCTTAACCAAACTAGGAAACAGCTGACGACCAAAGCCATAGTCACCACTCGCTGGCATGTGCTTGAACACTTCTGGTTCAAGAATATAAATTCCAGTGGAAGCCAAATTCGAAAGAGCTTCTTCCTTACTTGGTTTCTCCTGAAAGCCAACTATAAAGTCATTTTCGTCGAGCACCGCTACGCCAAATCGACTGACATCGGCAACTCGTTTCAAACCAATTGAAGCAATTGCTTTTTTGCGCTTGTGCTCGGCGACAATGTGTGAGAGATCGGCGTCAGTAAGCAGATCGCCCATCAAGACAATGAAAGTTCCATCTTCTAAAAAATCTCGACAATAGCGAACCCCACCGGCATCGCCACTGAGCTTTTCTTCGACACGAAATTGTATATTGGTACCAAACTTCTTACCATCACCAAAATACTCAATAAGACATTCAGGCAAATAGTGCAGGTTAGCTATAACATCGGTGAAACCGTGAGCCTTGAGAAGGTTTAGCAAATGTTCCATCACCGGAAGATTAGCAACAGGAACAAGCGGTTTGGGCAAACATGCGGTGAGCGGGTCGAGCCTTGAGCCGACTCCTGCCGCTAATACCATTGCCTTCATTGTGTAGGGCCTCCAACAATTTTTCTTAGACTTGAGCTTTGGACTAGATAAGACCACACAAATGACAATCTACCTAGCTAATCTATCTAATGTGCCAAGCCCATGGCTCTAACTAATGTGCCAAAACCCGCGGGCCTTGGCACATTATGAAGATTGCCTAATGTCCAACTTAAACAGCAAAATGGTCTAAGCAGCTTCAGAACTCTCAAAAACTCTACGCGTTTTCTCGATCTGTGCTTGGTAGCGGTTAAAGTCTTGTTGATAGCGTGACTGAACGTCATCTTTCTGATCGGGCTGTGCCTTCGGTAGATTTGCCCCACGCGCGCACGATTTATTTTCTTTCTTATTTGTTGCCATAACAATATTCTCTGCGTTCTAAATTTGTAAGTGATGCCTAGATAATGCTCTTAGTGACGTAAATTGGCCGAAACAGTTTCAATGTGTGAGTTCTGTGTTCTTGTTCTTATTCTGTGACTACACTGGATATAAATACCGCAGACGAAGTTAAGCAATCACTAAGAACCTGCCAAAAACTTGAGCCAAAAATAATATATCACGAATATACGCTCCAGGCCACACTTTTCAAGTGCAGGCCAAGAGGAAACGTTCTATTCGCAGCGCCGCAAGCTTGCCAAGCGCCTGCTCAAGCAGCGGCAGCAGCTCCCGGCTCAGTTTCAGGAAGCCTAAAGCTAAGCGCTACAACAATTATCATGCAGAGCCCGCCAGCTAAATAAGGACTGAGATAGCCAAATTTCTCGAAGAGCGCACAACCGACAATTGGTCCAAAAATTCTGCCCAAGGTAGAAACTGATTGTCCCAGCCCTAGAACACCACCAACAGTCTCTTCTGGAGCCAGTTTCGAAATGATGCTTTGGTTGCAGGGATTGTTTATACCAGAGCCGATTGAAAGCAAAGTCATTGCCAGCCCCAGAACTATCCAACTGTTCGTCACTGGTGTGAGGAACAGCCCAGCAGCAACAAGGAAAGATCCAACAGTGATAAGCTTCTTCTCACTGTACTTCTTGGTCAGCTGGCGAATCATGCCACCTTGGACAATGACAATGAGAATACCTATATAGACGAAGAGAAGCCCGTTTTCTTTAGGACCCCAGTTGTAAAGCTTAGCAGTTAGCAGCACAAGAGTCGCTTCCATGTTGGCAAAAGCAAAAGTAGAAACAAAGAAAATCAAAAACGATACGCGCAATTTTGCACTAGTAACATTCTTGAGATAGAAATCAATACCGAGACCAAAACGATCGTTGCCAAAAGAACCTCTCTCTTTTGGCTCAGGCAAAAGGAAAAATGTCAAAACTAAGTCAACCAAGCTAAAGCCAGCAGCAACAAAACCGACGAAGCCCAATCCATATTGCACCAAAAGACAGCCCAAGGCTGGCCCGAGGACAAATCCAAGACCAAAGGCGGCTCCAACCATACCCATACCCCGGGCGCGGTTCTCTTTAGTGGTGATGTCGGCAATGTAGGCCTGAGCCACTGCAATATTGGCATTACCAAAGCCGGCCACAATGCGCGAAGCAAATAGCCATATTAAAGAATTAGAGAAGCCCCAAATTAAGTAACCAGCCAACGACGCCGCTAAGCTTATCAAGAGAACTGGCCTTCGACCAATCCGATCTGATAGGCGTCCCCAGAATGGCGTGAACAAGAACTGCATAATTGAATAACTGGCAATCAACAAACCGACCATAAAATCGGAGGCATTTAGCTGCTGCGCGTAGGTCGGCAATATGGGAATGACCAGCCCAAAGCCCATGAGGTCAATAAAGACGGTCATGAAAATGAGCAAGAGCGGTGTTTTACTGGTTGCGGACGACAAAATTTAGGTCTCCTGAGAACTGGCGGTTATCTGAACCGAGGATTTATCTTTTAATTCTGTCCGCTTGGCGGGTGCTTTGCTACCTTCGCAAACCTATCTGAAGCAATTTAAAGGCCCGCGAGAGATGTAAAGGCCAGCTCTGCTTTGCTTTAACCCACTCAGTTAATATTTGCTTTTCTTATTTCTGAGATATTAAACTAGGCGAATGTACGATATTCTGGTCTTAAATCAGTTTTTAGACACAAATATGTTTGCAGATTTCCGCTCTGGGTAATTAAAGTAAGGATGGCAGGGGGGAATTAGCCTGTTGGCAGGTCATTTACTACTTACTAGAAAGAACTGGCAGCGCTAGCGAATTTGTATGAAACTTTGTCTGATTTGTAACTTTCAGACTGCTGGCGAACAAGACATCTGCCCGCGAGATGGTTCGTCAATGGTCACCGTTGGTGATGATCCCCTACTCGGAATGGTGGTGGAGGGTCGCTACAAGATTCAATCGGTGATTGGCCAAGGCTCTGCTGGAACCGTCTATCGAGCCGTCCAAGAATTGATTGGCCGCGAAGTAGCGGTCAAAGTTCTACACGACTACCTTGTATCCGACGACGAGTTCATCAAACGCTTCAAACAAGAAGCAAAAGCATCCAGCCGACTTAATCATCCGAACATCATCACCATCTATGACTTTGGTGTGATTCCCCAGGGTGGTGGTCGACCTTACATAGCTATGGATTTGCTTAATGGCACTCCACTTTCCGACTTCATCGCTGAAGTGAACCATATTCCACCAGTTGAAGCCGTACCAATTTTTACTCAAGTTTGTGCCGCCCTAGCCGAAGCCCATAGACAAGGGGTAGTGCACCGCGATATCAAACCCGAAAACATAGTACTAGTTGAACGTGGCGGGCAGAAGAACTTTCCTATAGTGGTCGACTTTGGTATCGCCCGACTGGTTCAAGAAGAATCAGACCAAGCAAAAATTACACGTACAGGAACAGTGTGTGGCAGCCCCACATACATGAGTCCTGAACAGTGCACTTCAAGTAAGGTAGACCACAGAAGCGACATCTACTCATTGGGAATCGTTTTTTACGAATCACTCACTGGTGAAGTGCCTTTCCAGCACGATGAATTGGTGCGAGTAATGGCCATGCATCTTTCAGACACACCTCTACCACTAAATGAAATGAGACCAGATCTCAATTTCCCTGAAGCACTAATGCAAGTGGTACACAAGACTCTTCTCAAAAATCCTAATGATCGCTATCAAACCATGGATGAACTTTCTCAAGCGCTCGAAGACGCTATGAAAGAACCAGAGAAGCCATCTGTTGCTACAACGCAAACAGTACACAAAGACATAGCACCAGGACCATTAGCCCAAGACGAAACTCTGCAGCATCGTAAAGAGTCTCGCGAAATGCTGCAACAGCGACCGCTTACCCGAGAAATGCTACTGCAGCAAAATGCCACTAATCCTGCCTCGGCTGGAGCTGGCGTTAGTCATGCTGGTGAAGAAAATCGCTCGATGAGTAGTAATTACGCCGATCAGGTGGCGGCTTATAGAGACGCTCAGCGGCATGCCGATGTGTCCAACAGTCAAAACCGCAATTCTACGAATTTCTCGGCCGGTCGCGGTGGCGCCACTGGTGCAGCACAAGCTCTTCGCCTGGTGCCGATTATAATAACAGTCTTGCTAATTGGCGCAGCTGTAGTATTCGCCCTTACTTCAGCTCAGTTTCAGGCGATGATGCCGTGGAACAACAAAAGTGCAGAAGTAAAAGCAGTCAACGATGACGACCCTGAGGCCCTAATAAAGGCCGGAAAGTTAGCTCAAGCAATCAGTTTAATGAAAGCTCAAAAAACTCAAGGCAAACTATCACCAGAGTTAATTGATAAGTACTACACTACTTGCGTTAGCTTGGGTAAGCTCTATATGAAAGACAAAAAGTACACTGAAGCTATAGCTGTGCTGCAGCAAGTCCCAGCCAAGTCGAACCAAGGTCAAACCGCTAAGAATCTATTGGCCAAGGCAAAGAAACAGGCACACTAGTCGAAACTAAGCTTTGTAGAGCGCAACTAATGAGCCGCTAGATTTAGGTTGCTTTAGCAGAAGCTGCCAAAACGTCTGAACTTATCTTGGCGATCTTTTCTTACTTGCTCGGGTGAAAGCCTCATTAATTCGGTCATTTGGGCAACGATTGCGTTCTTGAGATTCTCAGCCGCGGTCTGATAATCGTGATGAGCCCCGCCTAAGGGCTCGCTGATAACCTGATCTATAACTCCAAGCTGGAGAATTTCTTTGGCTGTCATTTTCATGGCCTGACAAGCCTCTGATACTTTGTCATTAGAGCGCCAAAGAATAGATGCACAGCCTTCTGGCGTAATTACAGAGTAAACCGAGTGCTCAAGCATCAAGATGCGGTTGGCTACACCGATTGCTAGAGCTCCGCCAGAGCCACCCTCACCAGTGACAGCTGCCACCACCGGTACCGTCACTCCAGCCAACTCCATCAAATTTTCGGCGATCGCCTGCGATTGATTATGCTCTTCTGCTGACAGCCCAGGATAAGCACCAGGCGTATCGATTAAGCAGAGGATCGGCAGATGAAACTTGTTAGCATGATGAAAGAGGCGCAGTGCTTTACGATATCCTTCTGGCTGCGGCATGCCAAAATTGCAATGCTGCTTGTCGCGCAGAGTACGTCCTTTTTGCGTACCGACCGCCACCATTTTGATACCATCAATTTCGAGCAAGGCACCAACCATAGCACCATCGTCTACCCCTTTTCGATCACCGTGCAGCTCCACCCAAGCAGGATCCCAGGTTGAAAAATAATCGCGAGTATAGGGCCGCTGTGGATGACGAGCGATAGCCAGGTGATCGATTGGTCTAAGATTTGAATACAAGGAACGCTTGAGCGAATTGTATTGATCTTGCATGCGCTCCAGGTCACCTTCCAACTCTGGATTGTCCGATAGCTGCTTTTCTAAAGCTTCCATATTCTGAGCAAGAATAGCCAATGGTTGCTCAAACTCTAGTGGTATCGGCTTTTTTTCGACAGTAGCCATTGCACTCCAGCCTATTGATTGACTTATTGATATTGAGGGAGGAAAAACTTACGGTTAAGCACTACGTGCGCACGGCGGTTGAAGGTTCACCACTGACTTTTTTCTCAGGCACAACTTGAGGAACTGGTTTGTGAAAAGCAATCAAGCGAGCCAAGGTCTCTTTAAGCTTATTACGGCTGACTACCATATCGACTTGACCATGCTTCAGCAAATACTCAGCGGTCTGGAAATCGGCAGGCAATTTCTGTCTGATTGTTTGTTCAATTACTCGTCTACCGGCAAAGCCAATCCTAGCTCCCGGTTCAGCAATGATAAAGTCACCAAGCATGGCAAAACTAGCGGTCACTCCGCCAAAAGTAGGCTCAGTCAAAATTGATATATATAGGTTACCGGAGTCGGCAAACGACTTGAGTGCTGAGCTGGTCTTGGCCATTTGCATCAAGCTCAAAATACCTTCTTGCATTCTGGCACCACCCGAGCTGCTGACCACGATCAAGGGCGAATTACGCTCCATGGCGGCCTCTGTTAGGCGAGTCACTTTCTCACCCACCACCGAGCCCATAGAGCCACCAAAGTGGCCAAAGTCCATGCAGCCCAAAGCGGCATCATGACCATCGATACGACAAAGGCCTGTCAAGACTGCCTCACGCAAGCCAGACTTACGAGTAGCTTCGTTTTGTCTCTTTACATAAGCCTCAGTATCAAAAAATGTCAGTGGATCTGACGAGCGCATGTCAGCATCTAACTCATCAAACGACCCTTCATCGGCCAACTGCTCAATGCGATCTAGGGCACCAACACGAAAATGATAATCACACTTAGGACAAACATCTAAGTTCGTGCGCAGGTCGCGGGTATAAAGTAGCTCCCTACACTGAAAGCACTGCTTCCAGAGAGCACAATACTCGTCCGTTGTCAGGGGCTGCTTAATCACTTCCTGAATCTCTTTACGCTTTTGGCGGCTAGCGAACCAGTCTTTTAAGTCCATCTCTTACAACTCTTCCATATGATGGGCGCGGGGGTGCAGATTACTGCTACCAGCAATACTGACAGTAATACACGCAAAGGGTGATTATAGCACTACGATACCTGGCTAATTTGCCCAACATCAGTACTGTGGCTGTCTTTAAACAATATTGCAGGTAGAATGCCCTTAGAATGATGCGAACTTAATCAAAACAGCCCCCGCAGAGCAGAAAAGACTATGTCAAAACGACATCAAAGCATAAGTAGCAACAATGACACAGGCTTGTCCCACTTCTTTCTGCCAGAGCATACTTTTAGCAAGGGTAGCGGACAAGTTGGGAGCCTCGTAGAGCTCGATGATGCGGCGACCACTCATCAATTGATGCACGTATTGCGCATAAAGTTAGGTGATTTGGTACGACTATTAGACGGAAAAGGCAATATGTGGCAAGCAAAGGTCTGCCGGATAAGCCGCAGCACTGTCACCTTTGCTCTTTTGGAGCTGTTAGCTGACGCTCAGACAAGAAACCTATCGAAATACCAAGTGATCAGCGCCCTACCATTGCTCAAAGGGCCACGCTTTGAGTGGGCCCTCGAAAAACTGACAGAACTGAACGTCGATGGCATCATTCCATTTGCCTCAGCTCGTACCGTCGTTAAAGCCAGAATGAAAGAAGAGAGCGAGGGAAGACAAAAGCGTTGGCAAAACATCATAAAAGAAGCTGCCGAGCAATCAGAAAGATTACTTTTACCAGTTCTGCACCATCCACTTGCCCTCGCCGACCTGCTCGCAACAATTGTCTCAGACACATCAACAACCCTAAATCTGCTGTTGTGCGAACGCGACCAGGCACCAAATTTGGTTCAATATCTCAAAGCGAAAATCGGCGACGAAAGCACCCTTGACAGCCAGGAGAGCTTTAGCATTGTCCTACTTGGTGGCCCAGAAGGCGGTTTCACCGAAGAAGAAAAAGAGCTGATTTTGACCAGCGGTTTCCAAAAAGTATCACTAGGTAGCACTATTTTGCGAGGTGAGACGGCTGCCATTTTGGCCGCCGGAATTAGTTCCGCAATAGCCTCAACCTTAGACTAAAGAAATTTAGTGCACCATTGGAGATATCACCACGGTCTTTGCATACGGCATACACTCAGCACCAATTAAATGTAGGCAACGCAACCCTGATAGCTAAAACAGATATAGAACCCACCCACTGACAAAGCACCACCGGGCCGCCGCGGCAAAGATAAATTTTCTGTGGAGACTTGACAAAGGGATCTTATCCGAGCGTTAATAGTAGGCGTTGGTGGTGGCATCGGTGGTGATGCTTTTTTCAACCGCCACAGACTTAAAAACTTCTGGTCGCACGGTTTGCCCAAAGAAACCGAAAGTAGCTCGCTAGCCAAATGCCTGACCAACCCAGTATTTACCAAACACCTCGAGGGAACTCAGCAGTGGCCGCCAATCTCGCAAAAGTGAGAGAAGCTATCGACGATCAAGCCGTGAGGTTGATCGCAGTGACCAAGCATGCCACCAATACTCAAATTGAGGAAGCATTTTCTCTCGGTGTCAGTGAGTTTGGAGAAAGTCGCATACAAGATGCCTTGAAAAAGCGCGACGAGCTGCCACCACACGTAGCACTAAATTCAAATTGGCATTTTATCGGACACTTGCAATCGAACAAAGTCAAACAAGCTGTTGGCAACTTTGCATTGATTCACTCCGTAGACTCTCTCAGTCTGGCTGAAGAAGTTTCTAGAATAGCTTGCCAAAAAGGCACCACTCAGTCGATTCTCCTGCAGGTCAAGATTTTGGCTGACGATTCCAAATCAGGATTTACAAAAGAAGATCTTCGCAAAAATCTTTCAACCATTCTGGCTCTACCTTCTATAAAGGTAGAGGGTTTGATGACAATCACGCCTCTAACAAATGACGTGAAGCTATGGCACGAGAGCTTTAGCGGTCTTCACTCGCTGCGCGATCAACTAAATTCAGAGTTTAGTATTTCCCTCAAAGAACTCTCAATGGGAATGTCAGACGACTGGCGAGAAGCCATCATATGTGGTTCAACTATGATTAGGCTCGGTCGAGCAATTTTTGGCAATTAGCCACCTGCAAGTTTTCACAGCGGCAACAAGAAACGTAAAAGTAAACACGAAACAATAGACAATCAGCGGTATAGACAATTTTAATAGACCAATAGGGTAAGGAGGAAAGTAGTGAGCATCGTTCAAAAGTTCAAAAGCTTCTGGTTTGGGCCTGCAGATAACTACGAGCGCGAGGATTTCGAGGATCTTTTTGAGACTTCCGACGACGTTTACGCTACCAATGGACAACTAGCACTCGATCCGGTTGCACACGCTCAAGAGCCTGTGAAGCCAGCAAGAGTTCACCAAATGCTTCCTGGCACCGGCGCCAAAATATTGGATCACCCCAATGCTCAAGCCGTCAGCGAAGTTCTGGTTATTGAACCTAGACAGTTCGAAGAGTCATTGGATATTGTTGAACATCTTCGTGGTCGCAAATCAGTCCTTCTCAATCTCCACATGCTCGACAACGAAGGCTCACAGAGAGTAGTCGATTTCCTATCTGGTGCTTGCTGGGCCATTGATGGCCACCAACAACGCATTGGTGACGGTGTCTTCCTCTTCGCCCCAGCCAGCGTAACTATCAGCTCTGAGTCAACTTCCTCTAAGGCCATCAAAGAAGCCTTCTGGAACAAAGCTCAACCTATGTAGTACTAAACTACAAAGTTCAGGAAACCCGGAAACAAGTAAAAACGGAATCTCGGAAACCCTTCAGGAAACAATAAGTTCAAGGCGCAGGTAACACAGCACTTTGGTAACAAAAAAAAGGAGCAAGCAATTGCTCCTTTTTTTATGCACTAATTCTCAACTAAAAGGCTTTGAGGTACCACTGCCGCGGATTAGAAGCGACATTGTTGCAGTAGATACTAAAATGCAAATGGGGTCCATTGGCCCGACCAGTTTGGCCAACGGCACCTATTAACTGCCCAGCATCAACTTTCTGTCCCAATTTAACATTGATTTTCTGCATATGAATGTAGAAAGAAACCACTCCCTGTCCATGATCTATTGCCACAGTATTTCCATGCAGCTTAAACACGCCAGTACTGGCCAAGACCACCACTCCTGGTGCGCAGGCAACAATAGGGCTCCCCTGGAAACCAGCGTAATCTAAGCCACTATGAAAATAGTCTGGCAAAAGCTTTCCATTAACAATGCGGCGCAGACCAAACCCGGCCGAAAGGCGGGCTTTCGAAGGGGCATTAAAATTCTTAGTCCAGTGACGCACAGGCGAAACTGTAGCTTTTGCCTTGTCGACGGCTTCTTCTTCGCCCTTAGCCATATTGAAATTGTTTTTGGACGGTGGCAAAGTTAGCCTTTGCACGGGATAGTGAGCATCAGTAACAATCACGCGTGTTGAGAACGGCCCAACAGTTACGGCTGTAGAACCGACCTTCTGCACCACTGGCACCGTCAATAGTGCACGATAGGCGGCTCCATCTTCACTTTCGAAAGCAAAGAGCTTATATTTATTGCCAAGAAATTCAACTACTGGGGGCTCTACGCCAGGCTCCAGAGCCAGTTCTTTTGCCAATAAGATTAGCTCTACCACCTCGCCCTGCTTAGGACGAAAAGTAGAAAGTTTGATTGGTGAGATAGGCGTAGCTTCATCATTAGATGAAACCTCCTCAGCCTTCTTAAGAGAATGACCTCCGCTCGGGGCAGCCCCTGCAGAGGTCAAACTTAGCACTGATAGAACTAACGGAAGAATACCGAACAAAGCGGTTTTAGATTTTTGCAGCAAGATACTTAGATATTCCTTTAGCTTAAGGTGCGCACCAAATCAAGATACTAGCTAAGCATACAGGTTTTTCCAAATATTTAGGTTTTACTCTTCAGCAGCCGCAGGCACCAGGCGATCAATTGCTTCTTTCAATGCTGGAATTTTATCGATCGGCAAAGCAATTCCCTTTTTGGTGGGCTTTTCTTCTTGGTCCTTATCGACATACCATTCGCGAATATGGAGGTACTTAGTACCGCGATACTCACCGATGTAAACGTTAATGGTCTCACCACGTGCTTTCTCGTGGATTGTGATTCTCTCTTCCAAGTCCTATCCTCCTGGTCTTAGATAAGTATTCTTGCGGCGATTCTTTAGTGCTATGAAAAACGCAAGGGTCCCAGCTATTCTTGATGGCTCTTCTATCTGCCACGTAGATGATCAAAATCAAACAGATCTAGAGCTAAGTATATATAAATTATTTTCTAGTTAAAGGATCAGTATAAGATCTAGCTAGTTATCAGACAGATCTCGGAGCTATCTTCTAAAAATGAGCCAATTAATAGACCAAGTTGAAATAGAAGTGATCTCTGGCGACGGTGGCAACGGCGCTGTAATGTGGCGTAAAGAGAAATATGAGCCCATGGGGGGGCCATACGGTGGCAACGGTGGTCGGGGCGGCAGTGTCTACCTTGAGGCCACCAACGACTTGAGCACCCTAGTCGACTTCCGCTTTAAGCAGAAGTTCGAAGCGCAACCAGGAGTAAAAGGTGCCAACAAAAACTGCCATGGCAAGGCTGGAAACGACATAACCATACGGGTTCCAGTAGGGACTGTTGTCAAAGATCTGAATACAGACCGGATAATAGCCGACTTAATTACAGACAAGCAGAGAGTGATGGTAGCCGAAGGGGGCTATGGCGGCAAAGGCAATTGCGAGTTGGCAACACCAACTAAGCGCGCCCCGCACTATTGCGAACCAGGTCAACCAGGCATAGCTAGACGCCTGCAGCTGACGCTTAAATTGCTAGCCGATGTCGGCATCATCGGCATGCCAAATGCGGGCAAATCGACCCTCCTAGCGGCCGCTACCCGGGCAAAACCAAAGATTGCTGATTATCCCTTCACCACCCTTGAACCCAACCTTGGTGTAGTCAAGCCAGAACGCGGTCCCGGTTTTGTCATGGCTGACATTCCTGGCCTGATAGAAGGTGCCTCCCAAGGCATTGGCCTCGGCCATAACTTTCTTAGGCACGTAGAGCGCACCAGACTGCTTATTCACATGGTTGATATCAATTCAGAAGACCCTTTAGCCGATCTGCAAACAATCAACAATGAGCTTACACTCTACGACAAAGATCTTAGCTTGCTACCTCAGCTGGTCGTGCTTAATAAAGCCGAAATGATGATGGAAGATGAGGCCCAAGCCATTAAAGAGAAAGTTATTGATGCTCTTTCTAAGCAGAAGACAAAAACCCTCTACGAGGACGATCTAAAGCTCAAAGAGAGCGTCTTTTTGATGTCTGCCTACTCGAGAGTAGGTGTACCTGAATTGCTTGAATTAACTGGCAAATTGGTAACCCGTCTCAAAGAACTTGCGGCAGCCGAAGAGCCAGCCAGTATTGAAGAAGATGAAGCAGCAGTCGATCACGGCAGCACAGGCTTTGAAATTATTAAAATCAAGGGTGGGTTGCTGGTCGAAAGTGATCGGGTCGATCGCATTATTCAAGTGACAAACTTAAAAGAACCAGAGTCTCTGTTCAGCCTCTGGCAACGCCTAAGGGCAATGGGCGTGATAGACGCCTTAATTGAGGCTGGGGCCGAACCGGGTACCGATGTAACTGTCGGCGGCGTGATCTTCACCTTCGGCGAAGGCATGCAGTAGGGAGAGACAGAGAACTAATAGCAAGAGAAAACTTCCTCCAAATGCAAAATCTGGAGGAAGCAAGAACTTTATAGACTTGAAGTCTTATTTAGCGGCCTTTTGAGCTTTAGCAGGCTTGCTTTCAACCTGGCTAGCTTCTTTCACAAGTTTCTTTACTTGGCGAACAACAGCAGCTTTCTTAGCCACAACTTTCTTGCGAGCTCTTTCTGCTACCTTGACTGCTCTTTTCATGCCTTTTTGCTGAGCCATCTCTGGATCTCCCTAACTTTTATATTGAGTTGAGCATGATACTACACCCAAAGATTGCCAAGATACCTGATGCACCCTTTGGTTGAGCTAGGTAACGAATCGATCACAGTTTTCCCCACTGGTGGAAAGAGCGTAAGTGAGGGCAGATCTTTGATTGGCAGGTAGTCAACAGCGGCAAGAACAGGCTCGTCACCTAACTTCAAAATGCCGCCAACAACATGGGCCGTAAGATAGACGTTGACAATATGACGGGAACGATCAGGAGCTATTGCCTCAGAAAGAAAGACAAAGTCATCGACCTTCACGTCTAGGCCTGTTTCTTCCTTCATCTCGCGCACTGCGCATTCTTCAAAAGTCTCACCGTACTCAAGGCGACCACCGGGAAGCACCCAATACTGCCGATTGCCTTTTCGATGCTTAACCAGCAAGATCTGCTCTCCCTCTACCACAATCACCGATATGCGCGTGGTCGGAATATTCTGGGCTGCTCGCTTGGTATTTTTGAATCTAGGTCTTGGCAAAGTGACTCCCCAAAAGCGCCTCAAGTAAAGACACACATATATTATGACAATTTCTGTCTAGAAAAATTGCAAATCGCAACGACTGCGAGCTTTCCAAGGTACTCTGCCAGACTCTTCTGCTAATCTAAACAAAAGCTCAACATTACCCAGGTTTGCAAGATGGAAGCTCAAGAATTCGAATCCAAGATCATCACTCTAGTTGACAGCGCCCTGGCTGCCATAAACAGCGCCACCGACTTAGACAGCCTAGAAAGTCTTCGGGTGCAGTACCTAGGCCGCGAAGGCGAGCTGACAATAATACTGCGCGGTCTTTCCACGCTAGACAAAGCGATTCGCCCTAAAGCTGGTCAATTGGGAAATAAAGCCAAGATCCAAATCGAACAGGCCCACGACGGTAAACGTAACCATCTATACGACAGCAGTCTCAATCAGCGCTTAGCCCAAGAAACAATTGATGTCACCATCCCTGGCACCAGATGCCTTGTTGGTCACAGCCATCCACTTAGCCAAATCAGCAACGAAATTATCAGCATCTTTTACAGCATGGGCTTCACCGTAGCCGATGGCCCTGAAGTCGAAACCGACTACTACAATTTTGATGCACTAAATACTCCAGCATCTCACCCAGCCCGCGATGAGCAAGATACTTTCTATACAAATATCGGCCCCTCAAGCCTGTTGCGCAGCCAAACTTCGACAGTGCAAATTCGCGTGATGGAAAATACCAAGCCTCCCTTGCGCATCATTGCCCCGGGTCGGGTCTATCGCAACGAAGAAGTGAATGCTCGTAAATATCCACTCTTTCACCAGGTCGAAGGCCTTTTGATTGACAAAGACGTCAACTTTGGTCAACTCAAGGGTACACTTTCAGCCTTTATTCAAGCCCTTTTCAAAAAGCCTGTAAAAATTCGCTTTCGTCCAGACTTTTTTCCCTTTACAGAACCAAGCGCCGAACTCGACAGTGAATGCCCATTTTGCAACGGCAAAGGCTGCAAGACTTGTGGTGGAAGAGGATGGCTAGAACTACTTGGTTGCGGCATGGTCGATCCTAATGTTCTCAAAGGTGTAGGAATTGATCCAGAAGAGTGGAGCGGTTTTGCTTTTGGTATGGGGCTAGAGAGGCTTGCCATGCTGAAATACGACATCAATGACATTCGCAATTTTTATACAAATGACATGCGTTTTTTGGAGCAGTTCTAAATGAAACTTTCGTTTGACTGGCTATCTGAGTTTGTCGACTTGAGTGGATTAACCGCTCAGCAGGTAGCCGACAAGCTCACGATGGGTGCCTTTGAAGTAGAAGAAGTAACTATAATCGGCCCAGATTTGGAAGGTCCGATTGTCGTTGGCGAAATTCTAGAAATCCATCAACATCCCAATGCCGATAAAATTAGGCTGACTAAAACTCGCATCAAGGAAGGTGAAGAGCCCCTCGATATCGTCTGTGGTGCAGGTAATATTGAAGTAGGTCAGTTGATACCAGTGGCCTTACCCGGAGCAAAAGTAGTAAACCGCCACGACGGCTCTGCGCTCCTGATTAAGGCTTCGGCCATTCGCGGTGTCAAATCTAATGGCATGCTTTGTTCGCCACCAGAACTAGGCATCGCTAAAAATCTTCAAGATCCAGGACAAGACGAAGGCATATGGATTTTAAACAAGAACGGTAACAAGCCCATTCTAGGCAGTGATGTTCTACCACTGCTGCCGACCAAGGCTGATTATATCTTGCACGTAGAGCCACGCTCGAATCGCGGAGATGCCCTATCAGTTATGGGTCTAGCGCGCGAAGTAGCAGCTCTTTTTGGTCGCCCACTGAAAAAACCAGATTGGTCGCTAGAGCAGCTAGTCAATAATCTCGGCCACAATAAAACAAGTAGCAAATTTAGCAAAGCAATTGTAGAGGATAGCAGTGATTGCCCTTATATCACCTTAAGAGTGATTGAAGGCATAAAGGTGGCGCCATCTCACCCTGATATTGCCACTCGCATCGAAGCAATTGGTATGCGCACAGTAAACAACGTAGTAGATATCACCAACTATGTCATGCACGAACTTGGTCAACCGCTGCACGCCTATGATGCCAGACTTTTAAAAAGCGACAATTTAGCGGTTCGCCGAGCTAAGAACACAGAAATAATCACCACCATTGATGGCAAAGAACGCAAGCTTAATAGTGAGATGCTGGCAATTGCCGACGACGACACAATTGTCGGAGTGGCCGGAGTAATGGGGGGCAAAGATAGCGAGATTTCAGATCAATCGACTAGCTTGGTCCTAGAGGCAGCATGTTTTGCACCAGCAGTAGTGAGACGCGGTTCGCGCCTCCTGGGCTTATCAAGCGATGCCAGCCTCCGCTTTGAACGAGGTATAGACCCAGCCAGTGTGCGGCATGCAGCAGAGCGCGCGGCTTACCTAATTGCTAAATATTGCTCGCCCGACGGGCATGCTGTGGTTGGCCCTTTGCTTGAGGCTGGTTCAAACCAAATAGACCCAGGTCAGATAACTCTGCGCTCTTCACAAATCAAACGAATACTCGGCCTGGAAATTAGCCCCGAGCGCATCAAAGACTTGCTGACGCCTCTAGGCTTCTCCGTCAAAGGCGCAGGTGAGACTATTGAAGTAAGCGTGCCAAGCTTCCGCAAAGAAGACGTGAAGCGCGAAATCGACTTAATAGAAGAAGTTTGTCGTCTCAATGGCTATGAAGCCATTGTTCCTTCTATGCCTGCAGCAACTATGGCTGTGGCAAGGCCAGATGACAGTCTAGACTTGGCTAAAAATGCCCTGATTGGCATGGGTTTATCAGAAGCTTGGCTCTCCAGCTTGGTACCGGAAGATCAAGCCGGTATTGATAAAGAACTAGCGGTGGAAGTACTCAATCCACTTTCTAAGGACCACCAACTCATGAGACAAAGCCTAATACCCGGCTTAATCAATGCCTGTAGCTACAATCAAGACCGCGGGCGCAGAGACGTTTGGCTCTTTGAGCATGGCCGGGTCTACTTTAAAGAACAACAAAAAGACGCCAAGAGCACCGGCGTTCGTGAAGACAATCACCTAGCTGCTTTGATTTCAGGCCAGCGCTTTAAAGCCGTCAATCAGACCACACAGACCGTCGAGTATGGTCTTGCTAAAGGTATGGTGGAAAATTTATTGAGCGCCTTAAATATTGACGAGCGTAAATTGGCTTGGCGCTCCATTAGTGAAAACGAAAGTACCGCTCTCCCATGGCTGCATCCTTATAGAACAGCGGTGCTCACTCTCAATCGCCCGGCAAAACCAAATACCAACAAAGAAGCAAAAGCCAGTAGCTTGTTCGAAAGCAATATAACCCTTGGCTACGTGGGTGAGCTGCACCCCCGCTTTGCCGACAGCAAAGGCCTGAGAGAAAAAGCTTTAGTTTTTGAACTTGACATTGATCGCCTAAAGAAGGAGCGCAAGCAGAAGAAATTTGCGGGCATTGCCACCAGCCCGGAATTAGTTCGTGACATCACTGCCGATTTCGATGCGACCGATAAAGATGTTTCATATGAGCAAGTTTCAAAACTAATCTTTAAAGTGGCCGGCAGCAATCTCCGAACTAGCGAATTGGTCAGTGTTTACAAAGCATCAGTAGAATCAAAGAAGTTTTCTATGACCTGCCGCTTGACCTTCCAACATCCAAGTGAGACTCTCACAAACGACGAAATCGACAAAGTTCTTACGACCATACGCGAAAGTTTGAGCCGCGATTTGGCTGCGTCGTTTAGACTATAGGCTTTAGAAAGCTTTTGAATACCGAGCTGTTAGTAATTGCTTCGCCGGGTATAAAAAGTTGGGGGCAACCAAAAGTATTTAGGCAAAAGTATTTAGGCAAAGGTAGACTAGCAAAGATTCATGCACAGGCTCAGATTTCGGAACAGTTGGATAGGCTTACTGACTTTGGTCGGTGGAGCACTGATCATGGCCTTGATCCGTCTGAATCCGTTCAGCACAGGAACGACCTTTGACTTGCCCTATCTCTGGGTAATACCGGCCCAAATTCTCCTGCCTTTGTTTATCGCCTTTTACCAATACAGAGCTTGCCCAACCATTCAGCAGTTTGCTGCTTATTTATGGCTCAGTTCAATGATCTGCGCCCTTGGCGCCCTTGGCAATCTATTCGGCGACCCCATGGCGATCATTCAACAAGACTGGCTGGTGCATTTTAACGCCGTACAACTTGGTGTTATGAACCTAGCAGCAATCATGGCCACCATAAACTTGCTCCATGCAGAAGAAATGAGCAGCTTTGCCGACGCCAAGGTGGCGGAAGCCCAGCTGGGCCGCTTGAAAGCCGCGAAAGTGGACCCCGAAGCCCAAGTCAAGTGGGAAAAAGCGGCATCTCACGCCCAGGCCCAAGCAGATGGTCGCAGTTTGCGCTCGACAATGACCAACCTAAAAGCGATCAGCCTGCAAGATCCGGCGCAAACTCTTACAGCGCCATCATCTATGCCGAAAGAGATGCCCAAGAGATCAGCCGAGCCAGCACAAGAAGCTGGCAGTTTAGCCAGTTTGCTCGACCGTATCGGAGATGAGCCCGCCGCTGTGGCTGGTGAAGATGTCTTGGAAATTAATGAGTTCGAGCCCGCTGCGGCTGTCGAACCTATCACCGCCAAGGCGGAGGTGATAGAGCCTCAATTCGCTCCACTTGAAACTGTATCTGAGTTTGGTATCGCCTCTAAACTTTTAGAGTTGGACGGGCCAGATGAAGACAAAATAAAAACAGAAGTAGCTGCAGAGCCTGTCAAAGAACCCGTTCAGGGCAGCGGCATGATGGGTGCCTTCAGGTCAACCAGTCAATCGACCAAAGACCCAACGCCATCAGACCCTGTAGCCACCTCCACTTCGCAGGCTAGCCCGCAAGCCGCCGCTGAAGCGGCCTCTCAACCCAGCCAGGGCGTAACTCCAGCAAACGCAACGGCAGCCTTAGAAGCCCAATCTCCTAACGCATCAAGCACTCGCTTGCAGGCCATGAAGAGACGCAACACCAGCACCTTTACCAAGTTGCAGTCTCTTTCTTCTAGTACGTCGCTGAAACAGCAGCCCCTAGACACTACTCCGCAAAGTGAGCCGGACAGCCTCAAGAGTCTGCTGGACAGACTCGATGATGATAATGTTCAAGAGCCAGCTCAGCCATTGACTCCGCCTGTTGAATTAGTACTAGATACGGTTTTCAAAGAAGATGGTCACCTAGAAACAGCCGCACCTGAAGTAGAAAAGGCTGTAATTGTTGAAGAAGCCAAGCTGGAAACCATAGAGCCTGCAGTTGAAACTGAATTAACTGCGGCTGGACATACTAGCATCAGCGAGCGCCTATCAACGGCAGCAGATGTACCGGCTGATCTTGCTTCAGAAATTCCATCACTTGCCAATTTACTTGACACCGCAGAAGCCGTTATAGAATCACCCGCTCAAGAGCAAACATTAGCTGAAGAGCAAGTTCCTGAGGCCCTTTTTGCTGGTGGTGTCGATCAAGATCTAGACAATCTCTTCTCCGACCTTGCTCCAATAGAAGCGCAAAGAGAAGTAGAACCGTCGAAAGGTGCGGACTTCGACCCTATAGCCGCCCTTGAATTTGCTAAGACTGTCGAAGTCGATCTTAGCCCGCTTCTGAGTGAACCCCTAGAATCTGCTCAAGAATCTACACAAGAATCTGAGCAAAGCTTGGTTGAACCAATTCCGGAAGCTGAGGAAGAAGAAGTTTCAGGCAGCATCTTTGATGGCGGCTTAGACTCAGACATCGATAACATCTTCTCAGAGCTTGCGCCACCAGAGGCACAGCAAGAAGTCTCGCGAGCAGTACAAACACCAAAAGCACCATCGAAAGAGACTATTGAAGAACCAGTAGATGCCGAAGAACCAGAGACTGCACTATTTGATGGTGGCGTTGATTCTGAAATCGACGATATCTTCTCTAACCTCGCTCCAGCTGAGGCTCTCAAAGAAGTCAAAGATGTTCTTAAACCAGTAGAATCTAAACCAGAAATAAAAGCTGAGCCAGCAGTAGAGACAAAGCCAGATAGTAAAACCACAGATGATAGTGAAGACGAAGATGAAGACGAAGAAGAAAGCCTATTTGGCGAAACTCTTGGCGAAGATCTAGACAACATATTCTCAGGCCTGACTGATGGTCAACAGTTAGAGGTCAGCCCCGAAACTCTAGCAAAAGTAAAGCAAGCGCTGCCAGAAGGTAATCAAACAGAAGAGCAAAAGTTAGCAGCCTCTCCTCGTGCCACTGGTGACATGCCAGCTCTGAGTGTAGAAAAGGCAGAAGAAATCAAGGCAGAGGCAGAGCTTGAAAGTAAACCAGAAACTAAACCAGAGCCGAAACTACCTAGCAGCGACAAGAATTCACCAGACTACAAAGAAGTAAAAGAATTCGGCCGTCTATCCACCAGGTCTGGTTCTATTAAGTCCGGACCAGAGACCGTTGGCACGATGAAAACCATTGGCAAGCTTTTGCTAGACGTAAAAGCTGTCGAAAACATCATCAAGAGTGGTGAAACGAAAAAGATTGGTAGCGGCTTATCAACCGCCAAGGTTATCAGTGCAGCTCGTGGTGAAGGAATTAGAAATATTCTTGTCGCCATTGATGGCTATGATGGCGTTGCCGGTAGTTTAATTGTTGGTCACGACGGCCTTGTAATTGCCTCCACAGTTGGCACCGGTTGGGACAAAGACATGCTCGGGGCCCTATCAACAGCCTTACTTTCTACTTCAAATTTAGCCACTAAAAAGCTTGAAATCGGTAAGCTCAAACAAATGGTTCTGCTAACAAAACTAGAAACAGACCAAGGCGAGGTCATGAAGACCACCGTGCTCACTGATGTTGAAGTAGGCATTCTGGCAGTATTTCTAGAGCAAACAGATCTAACTAAAATCGATGGTTTACTAACCACCATTCATTCCACCATCCACGGTACTTAATCTCTAGCTTTATCAGAACCTTTATCTTTTTAGATCACTTACAGATGCACTTGTTCTGTAAGAATGCTCTTAACATTCTCTAGTTAGGAGACAATCACATGACATCACCACAAGCTACCACTGAACTATTGAAAGAAGGCGCCGTAGCGCCAGCTTTCGATTTACCGGCCTTCGTCCATGGACAAAAAGTCGACAATATAAAATTGGCTGACTACAAAGGCGCTAAAAACGTCATTTTGGCGTTCTATCCAAAAGATGACACCCCAGGCTGCACCAAAGAAATGTGCGCTTTTTCAGAAGATCTAGAAAACTTTGCCAAACACGACACCCAACTGCTTGGCATTTCTACAGACAGTGTTGAAGCGCATGAAAAATTTGCTGCCAAGTTCACCCTCAAGCAGCCGCTGTTAGCTGACCTCAATGGTTCAGTAGGCAAGCTCTACGGTACAGTTACTGAAGGCAAAGCCACCGCTAGCCGAGTACTGTTTGTCATAGACAAGCAGGGTGTAATTCGCCATGTAGTTGAAGGTATGCCAACTAATGCCCAGTTGCTAGAAGTAGTACAAGCAATAAAGTAAAAGTCTATTTGCTTTTGCCTGCTTTATCCAGCTGATCTAAAACTAGCTGAACAGTTATCACTTCAGGCAGAACAATTGGCGAATCGGCTTTTCCTGCTGGAAAAATCACATATAACGGAACTCCTGCGCGACCAAACTTGCTCAGGAGTTTTGTTATATCGGGATCCTGCCTAGTCCAGTCAGCCTTCATTGTTACCACATTGAGTTCTTTTAGTTTCTCTTGCACTGCGCTATTGCTTAATACAGTTTTCTCATTGACCTGACAAGTCTGACACCAATCAGCAGTGAAATCGAGCAACACTGTTTTGTTTGCCGATAGTTGAGCGTTCAACTCTGAAACACTAAATGGCTGCCAGCCAAAGCTCTCACCGCTGGTGGTGACAGTTTTCTCACTACGGCTACTTGGATTTAATGAGGCCATAACCTGTGGTTGGGCAAAAATAAAGAACCAACTAGAAGCACCAAGCACTAATGCGGCGATGGCATAAACCTTCATTTTTTTCTGGCTAGTACTGGTAAGGTCAGTAAAAGATGCCACGATCCAAGCAGAAAAAGCGAGAGTCACCAACCAATAGTTGATAAAGGAAGCTGGCTCTGCACCAACCTGTCTAGTTAGAACATAATCGAGCCAAACCATGGTAGCAAGAAGAATAAAGCCCATTGATTGCTTGAATTTCTCCATCCAGGCTCCAGGCTTAGGCAACTTCTGAAGCCAGGCCGGATTAAGTGTCAGCAGCAAATATGGAAGCGACATACCAAGACCGGCAGCAAAAAAAATAGATAAGACTATGTAGGCCGGCTCGGCAAAAGCAAAACCTAGAGCTGGAGCCAATAACGGCGCAGTACAAGGTGTAGACAAGACTGTCGCCAAGACTCCCTTAAAGAACGTACCGACAAAACCTTCACCTTGCGAAAGCTTATCTATCTCTCCTTGGCCAACAGTAATGTTGACATAGAAAAGTCCAAAAAATGAAAGCGACATCAATAGCACAACCGCACACATGACAATCAAGAAGCCTGGATACTGAAACTGAAAGCCCCAGCCAATAGACTGTCCACCAGCCTTAAGGGCGATAACAACAAGCGCTAAAACAAGAAAAGACGAAATAATACCGGCTGAAAATGTCAGCCCGAGAAGACGCACTCTCGCGGGCGAATCTTGCGCTTGCTCAAGAAAACTCATCACCTTAATAGCGATAACAGGCAAGACACAAGGCATGATGTTGAGAATCAAACCTCCGATCAAGGCAAACCCCAGGTAAGTGAAAAGAGAGGCGCTATCAGCAGCGGCGCCACCGTCGATCTTATAATCAGAATCTAGTACTGAAATCTCTTTTGATCGCGTGCTTGACTCATCGGCACTGCCAATGTCTTTAACCGAGCCGTTGAAGCCAGCACCAAGTTGTTCAAATTCTTGAGCTTCCGCCGACGGACTCGAACTAGTAGAAACTGGCAAATGAAGCTCCACTTCGCCCTTGCCAGGCAAACAAATTTCTTTGCACGAAAGCCATTTTACTTTAGCTTTAAAATCAAGCTTGTCACCAACTGTCAATCTAGCTGGGGCTGTAACCACAGCAGCCAACAACGCTTTGTCGTGATAACCATAGGTCGTTATACCGGCTTCAACAAATTTCTCAGGTTTCTGCCAAATTAGCTCTGAGACCTTAAAACCAGGCGGCAATTGCCAATCAATGCTAGTTTTCATGCCAGCATCACCGGGCTCTTTGTAGTAAGTGTGCCAGCCTTGAGCCATGTCGAGATGAACACCTAGTTTGAACGATTGACCGGCTACCACAGCACTGCTATCTGATATCAAATGTGGTGTGACATAAACAGCATCTTCAGCCGAGGCGGATCTAGCGAAAACAATAAACACCGCAGTCAACGCTAGGACTAGAGTCATCAACCTGGACTTGTATGAAATTCTCAAAACTACCTCTCTTCGGTGTCGACGACTAAATAGCATTGTTTCTAGCAATTTCAGCATACACTTTAGCACTTGCTCTAAGTATTCGCTCTTGCGTTGGATAACTAACTCGAATCAGGCCAAACCTAGCTTTCAGACCTTCAGCCCATTCAAAATTGTCGAGCAGGGACCAGTGCAAGTAGCCTCTTACATCAACTCCTACAGCGATGGCACGGTGAATTTCACGAAGGTGAGTCAACAAATAATCAACTCTTTTTTGATCGGCTAGCGACCAATCACCTTGATCTAAGTCGGCAGCAAACGAGCTAGCATAGCCATTCTCGGTAATAATGACTGGGCGCCTACTACCGTCTAGATTAAACTGATACGCAAGAGTATCGCGCGTCAGCAAATCGTAAAGGCCTTGTGGATAAACCTCCCAGCCAATATCATTGACGGCCAATTCGCGCTCAGGAGAACTCTCACCGAATATGTCAATTGGCCAAGAAGGACGAAAGCGCGAGACCTCACGAGTATAGTAATTAATGGCCAAGTAGTCGCATTTTCCCTTCAAACCTTCCACCGGACCAGAGATTGAAACAATCTCTTTGTTGAGATTAATAGGAAAAGGAAACTTCACTTCGCCGCTCTCAAGAGAGCTAGAGAACAACTGGTTAAAAGTAAAATCGCGATAAAAGCGGACCATATGATCTAGCGGGTTAAGCGGATTCTTAGGCATGAATGGCCGCCAATGAAGAGTGTAACTAACCTGGGCATCAGGTTTGACTGCCTTAATAGCGTCGTAAGCAGCAGCATGACCCTCTAACAAGCGCCGAACCGCCTTGAAGGCTGAGAGGTAGTCAGACTTAGTTCCCGGTGGCCAGAGCCCGGCCACATAGCTCTGGTAAACATAGGCCAAAGGTTCATTGATGGTGATCCAGTAGTCAACAAGATCACTAAATTCGGCCACAATCAATTCAGAAAAACGCTTAAATTCACTGACGGCATAGGCTGTAGTCCAGCCGCCAGCAGCAGCCAACCAATCAGGCAAAGTAAAGTGAAATAGCGTAGCAAAAGTTGTCACGCCGCTTTCTTTAAGACTAGTCAATATGCGGCGATAATAATCAACTTGCTTCTGGTCAAGAATGCTAGGTGCCACCCTCGTACCCGGCGGGTCTTGCAGCAAGGCTGGCCAGTTAAAGGAAAGGCGAAAGGCGTTGAGATTCATGTCGCGAATGAGGACGATGTCATCTTCGTAACGATGATAGAACTGGCAAGCTTGGTCCGCCGACGTACTATCCGAGATTCTTCCAGCTTCGTTAGTCCAGAGTGCCCAGTCAGATAGCCTTGAAGCTATTTCTTTGGGATGACCCTCCACCTGAAAGTGTGATGTGGCAGCACCCCATAAAAATCCATCTGGGAATTTAAGAGAACCGTCACTCAACTATGTCATCCTCCAATATCTGCTGTGAACACTATAATAGCTCTGGCCATGAACGTCACACCCCAAATCGCCACCCCCCCATTCAGCGCTGAGCCCATAGAGAGCAGCTCTAGGCTCTTTACTGCCTTGGCTATAGGGGCAATTGTCCTAGTCAATCTGTTTACTTTTAGACATAGCTTTGGCGGATATTTTCTGGCTGACGACTTCGTTCACGTCGATTATCTCTATCATGCCATCGATCAAAACTTCATGCCCCTGTTAGCCAATTTCTGGGGCAATTGGATGCAAGCACAAGGAACTACCTTTTATCGCCCCTTAATTTCGCTTTCTCTAGCCCTCGACTATCTCATTAGCGGCCCCGATCCCCTTGCGTATCACATATCTAACTGGCTCTATCAGACTGCAGCTAGTTGCCTTATGTTCCTGCTGGCTGGGCAAATAGGCGAAAGATTCAGGCCTGGCGAAAAGAACCTTAATCGATCTTTAGCCTTAGCCTGCGGCATTATTTTCAGTGTCTATCCGCTGCACTGCGAGGTAGTCAACTGGGTAATTGCACGAGTTGACAGCATCGCTCTTGTCTTTTGCTTAGTGTCGTTTTGGCTCTACTTGAAAAGCACACAAAAGAAAGACTCTTTAGCGTACAAACTTAGCTTGGTGGCCTTTATCTTTGGCCTGATGTCAAAAGAAATGGCGGTGACACTGCCACCGACTTTGCTGCTCTTGAATTTGTTAAGCAGCAAAACCACCACTAAAGATATTAAACAGCGCCTTCTCTCAAGCTTCAATGAGACAATGCACTTTTGGGTTATCCTAATTGCTTACCTGCTTTTTCGCCTTGCCGTACTTGGCACCATATCTGGAGGCTACGAAGGTTCAGTCGGCCAGGGACTTTCGAACAGCTTAGCTAAACGCTGGCTAGATGGCTCACTCTTACGGATTCTATTCCCTTTTAATATTGACGTCTTTGGCAGCAAACACAGCCTCTCAGTGCAGCTCAAAGCCGTTTATATGGCGATGCTAGTAAATTTTGCAGCAGCATTACTCATAGCAAAATCGAAGTCAACAACACTACGCGGATTACTCTTTGCTATTGGCTGGCTAGTTTTAGCGCTCCTACCCACCTATCAAGTGTGGAATCTAACGCCAGCGCTTCAAGGTAGCCGCTTTATCTATTATGGAACCGCACCAATCGCTCTAATTTTTGCTTGGCTTCTCTTTCCGGTAGAAGCACGCAATTGGCCGATATTAAGCAGCTTGCGACTGGCAGCTGCGGGGTGGTTTAGTGTAATTTTGCTAGTAATCACAAGCGGCAACAATCAGCCCTGGAACCATGCTATGAGAGAAGTGAGCCGATTTAGAGCGGCAGTAGCAGAACAAGCATTGGCCCTGAAGACAGGGCAATCGCTCTGCCTCTTGAACGTTCCCCATACTTATCGTGGCGCACATATGCTCTATAATGCCGCCACCATGTCTGTTCTCTTAAGTAGGCCGTTAACTAAAGAAGCAATCTACAATCGAGTTGTTAGCTTTGAACCAGCTACTTTTGGCGATCCTGATTTGATCAACATTTCGCGATGGCGCAGCAAGACCAATTCAGGCTCTAGACTATTTAGATGGGACCGCAATAGTATGACCCTTGAACCGCTTGTCTTTGCTCCAGAAAAAAGTGCCGGTATCAAGCTATCAAAAGTCGATCTCGACAATGAGACAAAATCTATTTCAAGAGAACTTACACTAAATGCCCAGAACCCTGATTTCATAGACGTCTTACTTGAACCTAGGCAAGTCACGCAATATCCTGAAGCCGTTATTACCCTAACAGCCCTAGCTCCGAGCAACCAGAAATGTCAATTTAGTCAGGCCCTAAACTTAGCAGAATCATCAACAGAACCTTCAGTAAAACAAGAACAAAAGCAAAGTCACCTGCGTTTTGATGTATCCGAACACAAGCAATGGCTAGCACTTGGTCAAATCAATCAGATTGTGCTATCTGTTGAAGGTCTTAATCAAGGCACAGCTCAAGGAGAAAAGCTGCACATAAAGGGAATTGAGAGCGGCAGCCTCAATGGCCAACGACCAACAATAGAGTGCGACAATAAGACTCTGATTGAAGATGGCGACGGCATCTGTCGACCACACGGCAAAATGCCATCGTTCAATTACGACGGCACCATGGTACCAGGCGCGGTATCTGTATATGTCGAAGTTTCCAAACCCAATAGTTGGTTTGAACACTACACCGGGAGCTTTAGAGCCACAGCTAAGAGCCCTGAAGCTCAATTCTCCCACACCCTCGGCAAACTCAAAGGTAACGGAGTACCAATTACTTTTACTGGCGTTAAAGGACCTGGTTTCTTTCAGATGAGATTAGCGGCTCTAGATCAAGAAGGCAGAGTAATTGGCTATTTCAGCGACCCATTAAACTTTCAACTTTGATACTGCAATAGCAACAAAAGTAGGATTAAGTTTGTCTACCTCCCAAAACGCAAATAAGATAGCCCCGGGACTAAGCTCCAAGCGCCAACTAGAGCGTGCCAGAGTAGACTTTGCATCAACCAAAACTCAAATGTTGGTGGGCGCCATAATCATCTGTGTCTCCTGCTTAGTAGCATATGCCCAAACCGTTCTCGTAACTTTTCTTGGTCAAGATCTCATTTATATTCAAGCGATTGCCGATACTCTGCACGGCTCGTTTGACCAAGTTTTAGCCAATCCCACAAGCATCCTACTGCTTGACTACCTAGTCTATCACACCAATACGCTTGGTTTTCACGTAAGCAATATTCTACTGACTGCCGGTTGCGCAGTTGTCGTAAGTTTGACTACCCTGGAGCTAACTGGCCGCCTCGGCAACCGCAATGGGGCACTAAGCGCCGTCTGGGCAGGCCTGCTTTTTTCTGTCTATCCGCTGCATGCCCAATCAGTGGCGATAGTGTCAGGACGAATCGAATTGATTGCTAGTTTGTTCTACCTGCTTAGCGTCTTCTTGTTTCTGCGCTACCGTCTAATTGAAGAAAAACAATATTTCGCGCTCTCACTCATTGCTGCCGCCCTGGCTCTTATAATTAGCGCTCAATCTCTCTCACTGCCAATAGTAATAACACTGCTAGCCTTCCACCCAGGCCGGAATCGCTTCGCTCACCACAAAAGTGCGCGAGCAGATGTCACCACCTGCAGTGGCCTCTACTGGATCATGGCCGCGCTCAGTTTCTTGTTACATCCTCTTTATCTAGGGCCAGTTGATAAAAAGACCTTGCTGTTACTATTTTTCCCGGTGAACGAGACTGTAATAAGCGTAGGAAAGATCGTGCCACTGGCCTTGACCCCCTTGATTTGCGCCCTATTAGTGCTACTACTAAAATCGCAAATTGCTAAAATCAGACTCAACCAAACAATCAAAACAGAGTCCGTAGAGAATCTTCCCACTCCGCCCAGTTCTACCATAACGGCCTTGATTTTAGCGGTCTGGCTCGGCTTTGCTATATTGCCCTTAACCGCCCATGATAGCCACTTATTTTTAGCAGCAGCACCTTTTTCAATGTTGATTGCCATCCTCTCGCTCGAGAGTGGAAACACAGCTAATAAAGACGCGAAACTTCTCACCACCTGCGGGCTTGTGGCCATGAGCTTGCTCTATCTCTCTTGGAGTTATTTGCTTGCAATTAATTTAAAGCCTACAGTTGACGGTAGCCTCATTGTAGAAAATTTCCGCAGACAATTAATCAACACCGCCACAATAAATCGAAATCTCACTCTAACAAATTGGCCAAAAAGCCACCAAGGAGTACCTTTGATTCACGCAGCCGAAAATCTCAAACTGTTTGTGGCACCACCTTTTATCGACCGCGATTTGTCCGCTGGCCTGAAAGTAATGAAAGAAATTCAGCCCCTAGAAGAAAGCAGCAAGAACGAGACGAACAAAGAAGTAAACAACAAAATTTACCAGTGGCAGCAGGCACACGGACTACTCGCTGAATTGCCACAGACTGCAGCGGCTCAGCCTTTTTCCGCGAGCACCATACCTTGGTCGGCAAGCAGCAGGCAGTTCTTTTTCAACTTACTAAAAGGCAGCGAATGGCATTTGATTGATAGTACTGGCGAAGCAGAACAGCTAGTTCAGAAAAATACACCATTAATTTGCTTACTACATGGTTCCGCACGTCTCTGGGCCGGCGACAAGCAGGCCATACTATGGCTCAACGATAAAATTGAGCAACCGATTCTGCAACCCGAGCGCTGGATTCTAAAAGTCAAATTGAGTGCTGACAGCGCCTCATCAATTAAGCTGGCTGTTCGTAATTATGCAGATGAAGCGAAGATAACCAAGCTTACAGGCAAAAGTGTAGGGGCAGATATATTCTTTGACCTACGAGAAATGGATGATTATCTATTCAATGGTGAAAGCCAACAGATTGGTATAGTTGTGGCAGCAGGAGAAATCGTTTCAATTTCTAGCGTAGAGTTTGTCAGTTTAAAATCGGTAGGCAATCAATGATTAAAGACCGCAGCGCCCGGCTAACAATATACTTATTGCTCGTCGTGGCGGCAGTCTATGTGGCGATCCAACTGGAGGCCCTAATCATCTGCCTTATCGCCTCTCTAACTCTAGCGGCAGCCTTGGCGCCACTGGCAGAGTACTTAGAAGAGCGAAAAATACCGCGGGTATTGACTGTGACGGCCGTCTACTTGTTAGTGGCAGCACTTTACGCTGGTTTGGGTTCGGGCATAGTACCGATGCTGAAAGAACAGGCCTTGAGTTTGTTCGACAATGTACCAGGCTATGGCGCCTGGCTCATGGAAAAAGCTCACACTCTGTATGACATGGGCGGACCAGATCTCACCCATACCCAAATTGCTGCTGAAGATGTTAAACAGCTGAGCATGTCGACTTTAACCAAACTTTTAAAAGTTACGGGTTCAGTATTCGGCGTACTCATTAACGGCCTCTTTATTCTATTTCTCACCGCTTATTTTGTCGTTGCCGCCAAAGACATCAACAGCTCTCTATTGAGCTGGTTACCAGCCCATCAGCGTCAGCGTTGGGCCGGGCTAATCAAACCAATTGAAAACAGACTTGGTGGCTATGTACGCGGACAGCTACTCGTAAGCCTTGCTGTTGGTAGTTTCATTGGTATTGGCCTTGCCCTGATTGGTAATGAAAAAGCTTTGATTTTAGGGGTTTTAGCAGGCCTGCTCAACCTGGTGCCCTTTGTCGGCTCGATGATTACATCGGTGTTCGCCGTGATCATAAGCTTTGTTCAAGCACCCTGGATGGGCCTAGCCACAATCGTTTTGTTTGTCGTCGAACAATGGTGCGAAAGTAACTTCATTGTGCCTAACCTCTTAGGTAAGCAAGTCGATCTCCATCCACTAATTGTTATGCTCGCCGTGATCATAGGCGGCAGCCTGCTAGGCATCAGTGGCGCACTAGTTGCGGTGCCAGTAGCAACTGTGTCCTTGTTTCTGGCAGAAGAATTCTACAAGAAGAAACTTGACAGCCCCGAATCAAATTCAACCGCTAGCCAAGACCAAGACTAGTAGCCACTTGCTCTCCTAACTTCTGATTTCCAACCAGCTCACTGACAGTGGTGTTTGCTTTGGCAAGAGCCAGAGCCAAGTCTGCCAAAATTTCCATAACAATAAAGGGCCCATGATAAATCAGGGCGGTGTAGAGCTGCACAACCGTAGCACCAGCCGCAAGGGCGGCAACTACATCAGCAGCAGAAGCGATGCCACCACAGGCGATGATTTGCTGCTCTGGGTCTTTCAGTTCATTTAGTTTCTTCACCTGAGTGAGCATTAGCGTATTGAGTGGGCGACCACTAAGGCCTCCTCTGCCAATACCGGCTAAGCGTGCAGCGGATGTAGAAAGATTGGGCCTGGTGACTGTGGTATTGCCACAAACAAAACCCGCTATAGGGATAGCAAGCTCCCGAACAGAAGCCAATATCATCGCTATAAATTCGTCGGTGCTATCGGGCGAGAGCTTGAGAAATAGAGGGAACGCTTTATGATTAGCAGCATTAATAGCTCTGAGAATTTCTCTAAATTGCGAAATCTCAGAAAGCGCACCATCATGGGTATTAGGACAGCTGGTATTAATAGTGACATATGCCAAGTTGCTATCTTGAAAGCACCTAAAGGTAGAAAGCAAATCAGCCACAGCTGCATCCCCATGCAAGTCCGGCAAATTACTCTTGGCAATATTTAGAGCAAGAGGTCCAAGACTATGACTACGATTCATCGCAGCCAATCGCCGAGAAACGCATTCTGCGCCATCACCGTTTAAGCCCATGCGATTGATAACGGCTTGATCTTGGGCTAGTCGAAACAAGCGCGGCTTTTCATTCCCCACCGAGGGAGCGGCAGTGACCGAGCCAATTTCAGCGAAGCCAAAACCAAACGACGACCAGAGTGAGACGAAATTGGCATTTTTATCTAAGCCAGCGGCCAGCCCCACCGGGTTGGCAAGAGCATTTTTGACTAAGGTGGTGGTCAAACGGGGCAAAGCTGCCTCCACCCGATCGCTAAAAATAAGGTCTTTACCAATACTGAGCATTGGGACTGAAGCTGGTAGTAAGTTAGCAACTAAGTCATGGGCATCCTCTGGCTCTAAGAGAAAGAGGCACGGACGGACAGCATTGCGATAGAACCAGGTTGCCAGCATGAATAGCCCTAGAAGATTAATTGTTCAAGACTTACACAAGTATGCCACGATCATTTCCTAAAATTAGCTTCCACTATTAAATAACAGGGTCAATTTACAGGTTCGAAATGCCCCCTAAGGACCAAGACGACCACGTCAAAAAGCCAGACCTGAAAACTTTTAGCTTTGCCCCTCCCGAAGGTGGGTTGAACGCGTCCCCCAAAGCCAACTTCAACCAATCCAGCAGTATCGAAATGCCAATCAGTGCCCTCGAAGTAAATCTCGTAGGCAAAATCGTGGCCGGCCATTTTCAAATACTCTCAAAAATTGGCGAAGGCGGCATGAGCGTAGTCTACAAGGCGCGACACATGCTGATGAATAAAGAAGTAGCCTTGAAGATGCTGCATCCTCACATGATTGGTCGAGAACAATCACGGGAGCGCTTTCGCCAGGAAGCCCAGGCGGTTAGCCAAATCGATCATCCCAATGTGGTGCGAATCTTTGACTTTGGCATTAGCGAAGACAATCGACCATACATTGTCATGGATTTTCTCGACGGTGTGTCATTGGGAGACATGATAAAAGCGTCTGGGCCTCTTGAGCTGGGACGAGCAATCAAGCTCTTTATTCAAATTTGCGACGCCCTGTCATACGCCCACAACAAAGGCGTAATCCATCGAGATCTAAAACCGAGCAACATCATCATTCTAAAAAACGATGGCAAAGGAAGCCCTGCTAATAGAGAAAATAAAGACACTGACGAAGAATTCCAAGAACAATTCGAAGCAGACGCCGAGCAAGCAAAAATAGTCGACTTTGGTATTGCCAAGCTAATGCGCCATGAAGGCACTGATGCTGCCGCCTTAACTCAAACGGGTGACGTCTTCGGCAGCCCACTCTATATGAGTCCCGAGCAATGCAAAGGCGAGAGGCTCGATGGCCGCTCAGACATTTACTCGATGGGTTGTTTGATGTATGAGACCCTAACCGGAAAGCCACCGATTAACGGCGCCAATATGCTTGAAATTCTTTACCGCCACATGAACGAAATGCCCGTCAGTATGAAACTTGTATGCCCTGAAAACAAAGTACCGCAAGCTCTTGAGGCAATCATTTTTAAGGCCCTTGCCAAAGATCCAAGCGATCGCCAAGCCAGTATGCGCCTACTGAAAAGTGAACTGGAAGATTTTTCCCTAAGCCAAGGAGGCGCACTCAGCTTCATTAGTTCAGGGTGGAATCTCTATCGCCTCAAACGTAAACGATTATCCACAAGAGACAAAATCGCTGCATTGATTAGCCTAGTCGCCCTAGGCTTAGTTGTACTTTGCTCATCCAGTCTCGTTCTTCTGTATGCCTATGGCCAAGAACAAGGCAAAGAAATTCAACCCCTAGATTGGTATATTCAATTTGCTGACAAAAAAGCAACCCCAACCGTTTTCGATACGAGCACAGTTGGTGCCGACAATCTACTAGACAAAGCCCGGGCACGAGTTCGCCAAATAAAGCATAAACAAACTGGTTCTGCGATTTCACCCCGTGATGAATTAGACGACCCCAATTCTGACTTACAAGAATTTCTCCGGGCTGCCGACTCTGCCTACCGCGCTTGCCGCTTCAGGGATGCCGCCGAAATATACCAGTATTGCCAAGAAATTAGTGCCTATGAAAATGGCCCAGATGCATTTACAACTCAAGAAATCGCCTTGTCTCTATTTCGCAGCTATTACTATTCTGGCGACTATCACCGCGCCATCACCCAAGCTGGTCATACGTTGAGAGTATTCAAAAGCCAGCTAGATGCCAGCACTGGCAAGCGTATGAAAGCCGCCCTGCTAAGCACCATCGGCGACTGCTATTACCGAACCGGAGACTACGACAAAGCAAGAAGTTCACTCTATGAAGCGGTTGAGTTGTGGCGTGAGATTCCACCCAACCGCAATAGCAATCGCCATCAATCAGTAGAAGAACTGCGCGCTCTTAGCTTAAGCCGCTTCGGCGATGTCTTTATGCAATTAAAAATGAACGAAGCGGCAGTGAAATATTATGACCGGGGGAAAGAGGCCTGGAAAGGTTCATCAGATGAACGTCAGCGTCTCTACAATATCGCCTTAGTTAGCTACAAGAAGTCACTTGCTGAATTCGCCATGCAAGATTACACAAAAGCCAATAGTGATTTTGAAAACGCCATAGAAGAGTTAAAAAAACGGCCAACAGACAAACTTTTCCATCAATCGGTAGTAACAATGTATCAACAGACAGCCATTTTGCAAAAGCAGTCAGACCGCTTGCTAGCATCAATAGGCTCATCACTAAAAGCCGGTATAAGCAAATATTTTCACGAATACAAATAAATCTATATGTGATCTGCTTCCATATCACTTGAGAGCAAATCCATTTCGGATTGCGAGGGCTTAAGCCCTTTAGGCAAGACAAACTCGCTATCGGGAATAGGCCGAGCCTTAACAAAACTAACTTCTGTCAGAGTTAAACTCTGAGTAGATCGTTTCTCTCGGCCTTTTATATAACCTGAGCGAACCATTTTAAACGGCAAACCATGACTATAAACAGAATAGAGAACAGACTCAAGCACTTTGTTGATCTCCGGCTCAAACTGAATTTTGGAGCTGGCGACAATGTCATCGCGAAATTCGACATCCCTGCGAGTTTTCTCGTCGGTGACACGCTGGCCAATGCGCTCGAGCTTAACGGCAGGTTGACCGAGATACTCAGTTTTGCCAACGACTTTGACAGCCCCAAATACATAGTGCTGCTTGGCACGATAGACTCCTACGCGCTTGGCGCAATCGGCTAAACCATAAGTGCGGTAGCGATTACTCTTAAGAGAATAAAGGGTGATTTTTTTTGTTTTGCGATTGACAATCATAGAGAGAATGGAGCCGCTCATCTTGATTTGTTGATCGGTGATATACCAAACACAGCTGCCCCATTGATAGCCCCGTTGTCGGACAATCCAACCGCTGCGACTGCCCTCGGGATTCTTTATAGACAAAGAAGCAGGTTCCGGCCTATTCTCTTTGCCACTTGCCATGGCAGGCACAGACGACGAAATCGTCAACGCAGTAGCCAATAAGAGCAAAATTGTGGTGGCAAACTTGCACTTGTGCTTGCACCTGAAAAAACTAGTCATTTTTAGATGCAACGAACTGACTCTCAATTTGAGTTCGCAAAGTATCGGCATTCTCTGAATCAGAAGCAGCACCAAAACGGGCGACCTGACGCTTAAGCCATTTTTGAAAATCATCTACGTAAGTGAAGACCACAGGAATCACTATCAATGTAAACACAGTCGAGGTTACAAGTCCACCAATCACCGATATGGCCATGGGCGCCCGCGCTTCAGAGCCAGCCCCAATTCCAAGAGCAATCGGCATCATACCGGCAATCATGGCAATCGTAGTCATCAAAATGGGCTGCATCCGAGTTTCGCCAGCCAACATAATAGCTTGCCGTTGTTCAATGCCGTGCTTCATTGACATCAGACCGTACTCTACTAACAGAATGGCGTTCTTAGTAACAAGGCCCATTAACATGGTGATACCAATCAAAGCATAGAGACCTATTGATTGATGGAAGAAGACTAAGCCAAGCAAAGCTCCACACAGCGATAGAGGAAGAGAAACCATAATCGTCAGAGGATGGAGAAAACCGCCAAAGAGCACCACGAGCACGGCATAAATGAGCAGCACCGCTGAGCCAATGGCAGTGGCAAAGCCGCCAAAAATGTCTCTTTGAATTTCTGCATCACCCAAGGGCAACTCATTAATCGACTTGGGCATCGTCTTAAAGGCTGGTAAAGCATGAACACTTTTTATTGCTTCACCAAGGGTGGTACTACTGTCTAGGCCAGATTCCAAAGTGACTTGGCGCTGACGATCAAAACGATCAATTTGAAACGGTCCACTACCAAACTTAACAGAAGCGACACTACTTAAAGGCACTAGCCGTCCGCCATTGGCTGACACTTTCATATCTTCGATAATGCGCAAGTCGTTGCGATATTGCGGGTCTAGCTCTACTCTAATATTGACTTGGCGATCATCTAGATTGAACTTAGCTAGATTAGCCTCGCTATCACCTAGAGTGCCAATTAAAGCAGTGCGAGCAATTGACTGAACCGACACCCCTTGCCTTGCGGCTTTGTCAAAATCAGGAGTGACTAAAATTTCGGGGCGCAAAATACCAGCTGAAGAACTGACATCATAAAGCCCCTTCACTGAGCGCATCTGGTCTTTAATCTCTTCGGCCACACGCTCTAGTTGAGTGGCGTCTGACGAAGTAAGCACAAGCCGCATGGGCTTGCCACCCATCCCGCCCGAGCGTGAGAAGCTCAATCGAGCACCAGCAACGCTGTCAAGCTCAGCTCTCACGATTTCTTCAAACTGCTGCTGATTGACGGAACGCTCTGTTCGAGGCTTGAGTGAAATATAGATAGTGGCCTTAGTAACGTCGCCTTGATTACCCCCAGAAGTGCGCTTTGCTGACGTTGGCGTGCCGACAAAAGCCACAACATTGACCGCTTCTTTGTGCTTGGCAATAATATTGGTACACTTCTCCGACACCGCCTTAGTATCTTCAAGGTCAGAGCCGGGCGGCATTTCGACATTAAGCAAGACTTCGCCCCGATCGACATTAGCCATTAGCGATGTAGGCATCGACTTGAACAGAACTATTGAAGCAGCAAAGAGCACGCACGCACAAATCACGGCAATCAACCGGTGCTTCATGGCCAAAGCCAACACTGGTGCATAGATTTTCATAAAACGCTGATTGACTGCCTGTTCTTCTTGCTCACTTACAACAATGCCATTACTTAAAGTAGAGCGCATGCCGTAAGCAGCAATCATCGGGGTAATCATGCGGGCAACCAAGAGAGAAAAGAGCACAGCTACCGTTACTGTCAGACCAAACTGTTTGAAAAATTGCCCTGGAATTCCACCCATACTTGCCACAGGCACAAAGACAACAACAATAGTCAAAGTCGTGGCGATCACCGCCAAACCTATTTCTTCAGCAGCTTCAATAGAAGCCTGGTAGGCTGGTTTTCCCATGCGAATGTGGCGGACAATATTCTCAATCTCAACAATGGCATCATCAACCAAAATGCCAATCACCAAAGCTAATCCAAGCAACGACATACTATTCAGGGTAAAGCCCGCCCATTGCATTACGGCAAAAGTGGGTATCACAGACAATGGAATAGCAATGGCCGTGATTGCTGTAGCCCGCCAATCTTTCAAGAAGACCCAAACCACAAACACTGCAAGGAGCGCACCGAGGACTAGTGATTCAAGAGAAGCGTCATATGACTCTTTGATATAGCGGCCATTGCTTCGCAACTTAACTATTTTCAGTGAACCAGGTAGATTCTCAGCAAGCTCCTTAATTTTGGCATCAACACCTTTTTCAACATCGACCAAATTAGAACCGGTACTTCGCACCACTGAAAATGCCACCACCGGTTGATTGTTTAAAAGGGCAATTTGTCTTATTTCAGAAGTGCTATCTTCAACCTTACCTAGAGTATCTAACCGTGCGCGTTTACCGCTAGGCAAGACAATATCGGTCTTGGCCAACTGCGGTACAGTAAGGGCACTACCAAGCAACCGTATAGACTGTTCACCTTCACCCACCTGACCCCGGCCACCGGGCAAATTGATATTCAGTTGCCGAATCTGAGTGCTGACCATATCGGCGGTGATACCGAGGGCCTCTAAGCGAGTGGGATCAAGATTGACACGGATCTCACGGTCAACCCCGCCAGCCCTCTGAACCTGACCAACTCCAGGTACTGACAAAAGCGCCCGGGCGACGTCATTGTCCACCACCCAAGAAAGCTCAGCTGGGGGCAACACTTTTGAATCGATTGTATAGGTGACAAAAGGACCACCAACAAAATCAAGGCGTTGAATAATCGGCTCTTCAATGCCCTGGGGCATGTCTTGGCGAATCTTCGAAATGGCATCTCGCACATCATTAACAGCTCTATCGGTATTGGTGCCCAAATTGAATTCTATTGAAGTAGATGAAGCACCATCTGTAACACTAGAAGCAATATGTTTGATATTGCCAATTCCGGCTATGGCATCTTCAATTTTCCTTGTAACCTGGGTCTCAAGCTCCGCTGGAGCGGCCCCGAGCTGGCTAACAGCCACAGTTACCACAGGCACATCGATGTTTGGGCTCTCATCAATACCAAGCTTTATAAAGGAAGTAATACCCATCAATGTCAATACCAAAAACAGCACCACGACCGGTACTGGATTTTTGATCGACCAGGTAGAGAGATTAATGTTCATAGCAGTCTAATTAGCCGGTACTTTTGATGGGATTGAATCTAACACATTAACGACGTCGCCGTCCTTGATAAAACCAGCGCCTTTAGCGACAACTTGATCCCCCGCATTCAAGCCACTTAAGACTTCAATGTAATCACCATCACGCCCACCTACCTCAATGAAATGCATCTGTACTTTCTTAGTACTGCCATCAAGGGTGTAGGCAATGGCACGATTGTCTTTGTAAACCACAGAAGATGAGCCGACTGAATTTACTTTGACTTTGCCAAGACTTACTTCGCCTTTGACAAAGTTACCAGGCCGCAAATGAGTGCTCAGAGGCAAATCAATACGGACCATTCCTAGACGGGTATCTTGATCAATCATTGGGCTAATTTCGCGCACCCGAGCATCAACGTTACCGATCCGCACAATTTGACCAGGTTTGACCAGACCAATATCAGCTTCAGGGAGATTAGCCCTAAGCTCAAGGCGACCATCGCGCACCAAGTCAAACATCACTTTGCTCGTGCTAGAAATATCACCGATGTGAACATGGCGCTTGAGCACCAGGCCGTCGCAGGGTGCTTCAATAGCAGTTTGCGCCAACAGCGATTGAAGCTCGGCAATATTAGCCGCAATTTCTGCTAGCTGCGACTTAGAAATTTCAATATCTTCACGCCGGCCACCAGACACACCCATGGTGAGGCGATCATTTGCTTGCTGCGCAGCAAATTTAATCGCCTTCACTTTCTCCTCGCAGTTGTGTACTTCGGCAAGAAAGACTTTTGCCTGAGTGGAGCGGTTATCAGCGTCTTCAGCGCTGACGGCACCTTGGCTCACGAGCCCGGCATAGCGCTTAGCGTTCTCAGCAGCTTCGGCATAATTGGCCTGTGCCCTTGCTAAATTAGCTTCTTCTTGAGCAATATTGGCTTGGGCTTGATGATACCCATAGCGTAAAGAGGTCAGGTCTTCGGCACGGAAAGGCTGAATAGCCTTAATTAATGAAGCTTGAGCCCCGAGTAAATTGGCTTTTTTCTTTGCCAGTTGCGCCTCAATTATGCTGCTATTGAGCTTAGCTAGAAGCTGACCACGTTTCACATAAGCGCCGTCATCGACTAAAACAGACTGCACCTTTAGGCCATTTACCTCAGAGCCGACTTGAACTGGATCCCAAGCCCAGACAGTTCCACTAACCAGCAGTTTTCGCTCAAAATCACGGGGTTGAACATTGGTTAGCTCAACAGTCAATACAGCCTGACTATTAGCCCTCTCAACCTTAGTAACAGCTTCGCGAGCGCCTGGATTGAGGGGCAACTTATCTTTCAGGACATAAGTGGCCAAACCAAGAACCAACACCACCCCGACAATCAATTGCTTATGGTTCTTGCTCTTAGGCAGAGAGGGGGGCTTGAGTGGAGTTATTTTGTTTTCGACCTTGGTATCCATGATAAAGCGAGCCCGAGTAGTCAAGAAATTATAGCAGCCTACAGCCGGTTCTTGACTTCCATAACGCCACCGTCGACCCGTTCGATTAAGTACGATGAAGTTTCGCCAGTAAGCAGGCCTGCTATTAGTTTATACGGAATGAGGTGCTTCAGACGCAGTTGACTGATATCGTAGACCGCAAGTTGGTCAGCCACACCACTAGCAACGCTAGCCTGTCCCAGGCGCAAATGATTATCGCGCACCGGTCGAGGGTCTTCGACAAAGCTATAGCCAGCCCTGCGAATGAAAGAAGAGAGCTTGAGGTTGATATCGTTTCTAGCGCAAAGCAACATCAACTTGTTGGAAAATTTCTTCAGGGCCTCTTCTGAACTCTTAAATGAACTAAAGTCGACATCAGGCCGACTCAATATAACAGCAGCAAAAGCTTGAGTCGCTTTTGGCTCAGTCTCCAATGCCCGCTGGCAATAATTTTGCAGAGCATGAATACCAAGACTATGGGCAACAATGACGATCTTGTCACGCCCTAACTTCGCCACCAAACGCTCAAGAAAAGAAGTAAAGCTAGTACGACATCTTGGCAATTTAGCCAGTGAGCCTGGATAGTTATAACAGGGAGTAGCCCAGTCGTAGGCCAACAGAGGACCGTTCAAACCGGCAGACTGCAAGGCTTTATGTATATCATTGGCTTGAATCAAGTCTTCAGAAAAACTGACGCAACAGCCATGAATAAATACAGTCAGCGGTTGACCACTACTTTTGACTTCAGCAGAAAGTCTCTCGAATAACTGTTCTTCAGAATAAAGCGTATCGCAATCAGCTGCACGATCACCATAAGAAAGAGCCTTGCTTGTTTTTCCGAGCCAATCAGAAGCCTTAATGCGCTTTCCTTTTAGAGCAAGTTTACGCTCGCAGGCGAAATATAATCCAGGATTGCTCTTGCCAATATTACTCTTCGGGGAACTGCTCGTTGCTCCGCTCAAATTAGCGCTTCTAGTCGCCTTATTATCCATTGCGGAACCTTCTACTGAACCAGAAGACTGTGCGGCAAAGGCGACAAAAGTGGGGTCGCCAACGGTAAACACAATAGTTAAATAGAGTAAGAACATCCGGAATATACTGCATCTTTTCAGTATGCAGCGGCTCACCCCAAAGATTGGGGCAGCAGAAACACTTGAAGTACTGATTGCATGTTTAGGCGAAGACATAGCTATATACCAATGCAAGATCACATGATAATGCACGGGGCCATTTTAATGCATACTCAAAAACTATTGCATCGACAAATCGCAATATTCTAGTGAATGTGAATATTGGCGGTCTTGCGGTAAGCTTCCATTTTATCCCACTCTAGAACTTCTGGCTTGGCTTTAACCAGTTCATTCCAAGTGGTATGAGGCCTGCCAGTATCAATCTCAACCATGGTGATGCAATCATCAACAGGGCAAACTCTTGAACAAAGGTCACAGCCGACACAATCTTCTTCGCGAACCACAGGCCATGCTCGCTCTTTCACTTCGTCAGTGATTTTCAACTCCTTCAAGTCAATACATTGGTGAGCGGCGTCATTGCAGGCAATGTAACAAAGATTACACTGGATACATTTATCGTGATTGATACGGGCGACTGACTGGAAGCCAAGATCGAAGTCACCAAAGCTTGATACCCGAGGAAGAGACTTGCCGATAAAGTCATTACAGGTCTCGAAGCCTTTCTCTTCCATCCAATTAGACATACCTTCAATCATGTCTTCAACAATTCTGAAGCCCCAGTGCATAACAGCTGTGCAGACTTGAACTGAGGTTGCGCCCAGTAGCATAAATTCAACGGCATCGCGCCAAGTCTCAACTCCACCCATGCCCGATATCGGTAGCCGCGATTTGAGAATTTCAGGATCGGCCGCCACTGCACTAAGAAGATGCAGGGCAATCGGCTTTACAGCTGGTCCAGCATATCCGCCATGGCCACCCTTGCCGCCAACATTCGGTTGTAATTCGAAAGTATCAAGATCAACCCCCATTACACTATTAATGGTATTAATTAACGAAAGGGCAGAAGCACCGCCCTTCAAAGCTGCTCTAGCAGGCAAAACAATATCAGTGACGTTCGGTGTCAACTTCACTATCACTGGCTTGGTGGCAACAGCCATAACCCATTCGGTGACCATGGCAGTATATTCAGGAACTTGGCCCATGGCAGACCCCATGCCGCGCTCAGACATACCATGGGGGCAACCAAAGTTAAGCTCAAAACCATCAATACCGGTTTCTTCTGTGCGTTTGATAATTTCTTGCCAAGCTTCCTTTTTCGACTCAACCATAATTGAGGCAATCACGGCATGGTGCGGGAAATTGCGCTTGACCTCGGCCATTTCACGGAGATTAAGGTCTATTGGTCGATCGCTAATTAGCTCAACGTTATTTAGACCAATAATTTTGCTGCCTTTATAGTCGATGGTTCCATATCGGTTACAAACGTTCAGCACTGGTGCACCAATTGTTTTCCAAACAGCACCACCCCAGCCCTGTTCAAATGCTTTTTGAATCTGATAGGCAGAATTAGCTGGTGGAGCAGAAGCTAACCAAAATGGATTAGGTGACTTAATACCGCAAAAATCAATCGATAGATCTGGCATTTAAATTTTTCCCGAGATGTAAACGTAGGTATTGGCAGGGATAAAGATGAAATAAGGCTGAAATATTACTAGCGTTTAGAAACGGCTTCAGCCAATGGTTTATCTGCACCTAGCAATTGCCTAGCAATACTGGCAGCTGCAATTTTTCCGTCTTGCACAGCCATCACAGTTGATGCCTCGCCGTGGCTTCTTACACAGTCACCGCCAGCAAATATTTTCTCGTGAGAAGTACGATTACCATCATCAACCTTGAGATAGCCTTTCACTTGCTCAACACCAAAAGGTGCCAACATAGCCAGTACAGCGGATGGTTTGTTCTGACCAATGGCCTTTATCACCATGTCACAAGGCACCACAAATTCTGAATCACTAACTGGCACTGGACTGCGTCGACCAGAAGAATCAGGCTTACCCAAATCCATGCGTATGCATTTAAGACCATCGACTTCACCCTTGTCGTTGCTCAAAATCTCAACGGGCTGCGTCAAAAACATAAAGCTGACGCCCTCTTTCAAGGCAAACTCATACTCAAAATGATAAGCCGGCATTTCAGCTTCGGAGCGACGATAAATCATCGTGACCCGCTCAGCGCCTAGTCTTCGAGCGATGGTGGCACAGTCTATAGCGGTGTTGCCAGCGCCAATGACACAAATGCGCTGACCGTGCTTAATAGAATCAAGACTTTCGGTTTTTGTTTCTGCAACAAACTCAAGACCATCGAGTACACCAGTAAGCTGCTCGCCCGGTACTTCCATCTCAGGCACATTGCCCAAGCCAATGGCAAGAAACACAGCGTCGTGCTCTTCTATCAATTGATCAAAGCTTAGATCTTTGCCGACTTCGATGTTGTTCTTAAACGTCACCCCTAGGTCTTCAATCATTTTCACTTCAGCCAAACTTACTTCAACTGGCTCACGAAAAACAACGATGCCATAGGTAGATAGACCACCAGACCACTTCTTCTTCTCATAAACCGTCACTTCAAAGCCAGCCTTAGCCAGCTCACCAGCGCAGGATAGACCCGCAGGCCCAGCACCAACTACAGCAACTTTCTTGCCGTTCGGCTCTCCGGCCTTAAAGAAGCGAATGCCTTTTTCGCTAGCATAGTCAGTGGCGTAGCGTTGCAAGCGGCCAATAGCAATTGGCTTATGGTCGGCAGTAAGCACACAGTCGCCTTCGCAAAGTACATCGACAGGACAGACCCGAGCACAGGTAGCCCCCATCAAGTTGGATTCTAGAATTGTTCTAGCAGAGCCCTTGGTGTTACCCGTGGCAATCTTGCGTATAAAAGTAGGAATATCAATACTGGTAGGGCAGGCCACCATGCAAGGCGCATCGTGACAATAAAGGCAGCGGTTAGCCTCCAGCACAGCTTCTCTTGCTGAAAACGCGGGGTAAACTTCCTGAAAGCGCTCTTCCAGTGTAAGTTCCCAGGCCTTATATTTATTTGGCTTATAGTGCTCTGCCATGGTTCCTCGCCTAATTAGTCAAGATTTTTGTATTTAACTCTGGGGGTTCTGAAGTTTTAAAAATAGGTGTATATACACCTATTTTTAAAACTGGGAGTACTTTCTTAAGACTGGAAGTACCTTCTTAGAACTGCAAGTACTTTCTTAGAACTGCAAGTACCTAGTGATCTATTTGGTGCTTTTGCTTTTTGGTCTTAGCCACTTGAGCCAAATTAAAGCTTGACTAAGGTGTCGTAGGTCTCAGGTCTTCTATCGCGGAAGAACTGCCAGGTATTGCGCACTTGTCTAATTTGATCGAGATCCAGATCAGCCACCAAAAGCTCTTCTTGATCACGGCTGGCACAAGCGACAATTTGACCACGAGGATCGCAGAAGTAACTAGAACCATAAAACTCACCGATGTTCCATGGTGCTTCTGTACCGACACGGTTGATAGCACCAACAAAATAGCCATTGGCCGCAGCATGAGCCGGTTGCTCAAGCTTCCACAAATATTCAGATAAACCAGCCACAGTCGCCGATGGGTTGAAGACAATTTCCGCACCATTTAAGCCAAGGGCACGAGCACCCTCAGGGAAATGCCGGTCATAACAGATATAAACACCAATGGTGGCATAAGCTGTCTTAAATACTGGATAGCCAAGGTTGCCTGGCTTGAAGTAGAACTTCTCCCAGAAACCTGGTGCTACGTGAGGAATATGATTCTTACGATACTTGCCTAGATACTCGCCATTAGCATCGATAACAGCAGCGGTGTTGTAATAGACTCCCGCTTGCTCTTTCTCATAAATTGGCACGACCAAAACCATCTGATATTTCTTGGCCAACTCTTGCATCTTCTTGATAGTTGGACCGTTAGGAATTTCTTCAGCAGTGTCATACCAACAAGTCTGTTGCTCAGCGCAGAAATATGGTCCGTTGAAAATTTCTTGATAGCAAAGAATTTTTACGCCTTTATCATGAGCTTGCTTGGTGTATTCAATGTGCTTCTTCAACATATTGTCTTTGATTTCTTCAAGCAATTTCTTGTCAGTGCCACCAGCTGGTGAAATCACTTCGTTCTTAGTTTGAATCAAGCCGCAGCGCACTACCCGTGAGTTGCCGTTATTGCTAGACATTCTTTTACACTCCTCAGTATTTAGTTCGGCTTAGGTTCGCCTTTATCTAGGCTTAAGTTAGGCTTTGGCGTGAACTTTAACTACAGATTCAATGCACTTCTTCAGTACTTTGAGCATGGTGTCAACGTTATCTTTAGTGATGGTTAGCGGTGGCTTGATACGAATGACGTTACCCCACATTCCACCTTTGCCAATTACCACACCTTCGTCTTTAGACATTTCAACGACGCGCATAGTCTCTTGAGTCAGTGGCACTTTGTTCTTATCGGCAAGTTCCATGCCTACCATTAGACCCTTACCGCGCACATCCCCGATCACTTCTGGGAATTGCTTCTGCAAATCTTTCAAGCCATCCATCAAATACTCGCCCACTACGCGGGCATTCTCCATCAACTTCTCTTCTTCGATGGTTTCAAGTACAGCTAGAGCCGTTGCAGCCGATACCGGGTTGCCACCAAAAGTATTGATAGTTTGCTTCTGCAAAGCTTTGGCTACAGCTTCTGTTGTGACAACAGCGCCAATTGGCAGACCGTTAGCTAGACCTTTAGCCATGGTGATAATGTCTGGCTGCACGCCATAGCTGCTGATACCAAACCAATGCTTGCCTGTGCGGCCAACACCAGTTTGCACTTCGTCAGCAATAAAGAGAGCACCGTATTTCTCTAGAATCTTCTTCACTTCAATAAAGTAATCGTCTGGTGGTGTAATGGCGCCGCCCACGCCTTGAATGGGTTCAGCAATCATCACCGCAGGCTTACCGCTAGTTTGTGACTGAATAACCCGCTCAACATCTTGGGCACATTCAAGGCCGCAGCTGTCAGGCGACTTTTTGAATGGGCAGCGGTAGCAATAAGCATTAGCGGCATAAGCCACACCAGCAGCTGGCATGGTATCTGGGCGCCAGTTGTGGTTAGCAGTCAAAGTCGAGGCCAGGTGCGATTCACCGTGATAAGAATGCTCAAGGGCAATCACTTCATGGCGACCAGTGGCCAAGCGGGCAAAGCGAATAGCCGCTTCATTAGCTTCAGTACCAGAATTGGTGATGAACGACTTGCCCATATCACCAGGGGTTATTTCAGCTAGCTTCTCGCCAAGATCGACCATAGGTTGGGTCATAAATATAGTAGAGGTGTGTTGCAGGGTATTAACCTGGTTAACGGTAGCCTGCACAACCTTCGGATGGCAGTGCCCAACCGATACGGTGACGATGCCGGCGAACATATCTAAATATTCGCGACCGGTTTCATCAAAGAGGTATTGACCTTTCCCTTTAACGAAGTGAGGTGGGTCAGCGTACATTTGCTTAACACCAGGGATGATGAATTTCTCACGCTTCTTCTTAAGCTCTTCGCGATTCAAGGGAACTGACATTTATTTCTCCTTGGAAAAAACCAGGCCGATAAAAATTTGGAATATGACCGGCAACAAATAAACTGAGCTAACCGCCAGCCCGCGGGAAGCCCTTGCTGAACAGGGATGCCATAACTCAATAACTGAATATATCAAATGGTACTAATGTATCTTTTGTATAGTCAACATCTCGTAATTAATGCTAGTTAATGGAAGGCGATTGAAAAGAGATTATTTACAGGCACCTGTAAGCCTGGGCCATCCTCTTGTATACTCACAGGTTCTTGCTGTAACTTCTGGCCAACGCTAGAAAATAGGAACCGAATGATCTTCAGCAGCGTTCAATACCTGATCTTCCTGCCCGTAGTGGTATTTCTCTACTGGCGCCTCAATGGGCTACCTCGTCTGATTTTGACTGTGGTGGCAAGCTACGTCTTCTATATGAGCTGGCTGCCTATCTACGGCGTCTTACTGGCCTTGATGACCGTTGTCAACTGGGCGTTGTCGATAGGCATAGAAAACTGCCGCACCCCCGAGCAGTCAGCGGAAAAAAGCAGCGCAGCACTTCAGCCCGGACAGACTGCAGCAGATTCAACAGCAGAGCCAAGCAAACCAAAGTCAAAACCTAAATTGGTGGCCAAATACGACCACCCTAAACTTGCCAAAGCTATGCTCCTTGTCGGCCTGCTACTCAACGTCGGCGCCCTTTGCTACTACAAGTACATCAACTTCGTCATTGAGAATATCAGCGCAGCCGTTCACGCTGTGGCTCCCCTTATTCCTCAATACAAAGCCCAGCTCTCGGGCTTACAGCTACCGCTAGTTGAAGCTCTCTTGCCTCTCGGCATCAGCTTCTTTGTATTTGAATTCGTGCACTACTTGAGCGATGTCTATAAAGGCGACAAAGCAGTGCGTTCATTCTTCGAATTCGCCGCCTTCGCTGTCTTCTTCCCATCGCAAATCGCTGGACCAATCAAGCGCTATCAAGATTTCATCCCAAAACTGCGCAACCCCCTGCCGCTTACCAATCCTCTTATGATCGAAGGCACCAGCTTATTTATGCAGGGGCTCTTTAAAAAAGCAGCCCTGGCCGACCCCATTGCCGCCATCATCGCTAAACCCTATGCCACCTTAGACCCTCTATCGTGCCCAGACGCTTGGATAGCCGCCTTCGGCTTTGTCATTCAAGTCTATTGCGATTTCTCTGGCTACACCGACATGGGCCGCGGCTCAGCACTATTGCTTGGTATCAGACTGCCAATCAACTTCGACTTGCCTTTGCTCTCCACCGATATTTCAGTATTCTGGCGCAAATGGCACATGTCTTTGGGCAGTTGGCTGAGAGACTATGTCTATATTCCTTTAGGCGGCTCGCGGGCAGGCATCTGGAACCAGCACCGCAACCTCTTTATCACCATGGTGGTCTGCGGCATATGGCACGGCGCCACTTGGCACTACATCTTATTTGGCGCCACTCAAGGTATTGGCCTGATTGTGCACCGCGAATGGTGCAGGGTCTTAGAAGGCGCTCCTAAACTGAAGCAAGCATGCGCTAGCCAAATTGGAACTGTCCTGGCAATTTTGTTCAATACAGTATTTGTAGTTTTGACCTACTCGATTTTCCGCTCACCAGACATTCCTCACGGCCTTAACCTCTGGGCTGGAGCTTTCAGCTTCCAGGGCGCAGCGACATTGATTGAACCTCTCTGCAAATCAGGCGTCCTCGTGATTGGCGCAGCTTACTTTATATTCTGGCAAACAACTGAGTATCTGCGTCACCATCAATCTGCCATCGATAAATTTATCAAGGCGCCCGCTCAAAAAGAAAATCAGGCCCCAGGTCAAGTCGTATTTTTGAACCCACTACGGCTGGCTACCTATACTGCTGCAGCCATACTGATAGTGGCATCAAAGCCTCTTGAAGCAGTTCCTTTTGTTTATTTCCAGTTCTAAATCTATTTCCAGTTCTAGCCGTACTTCCAATTCTAGAGTAGCCAATGACCACCAATCTAGCAGCAGCAACCGTAGAAACGGACAAAGAAGTAGAACTGATAGTTCCACGCGAATTCAAGCAACCCTGGTTTAAGCGTCTCCTACCATACATTGCTTGGCAGGTAGTGGCACTCTTAGCTGTTGAAGCCACCTTAGCTTTTGCCGGTCTGGGTGAAGAAGAGCTATTCCAGCTCGACCCCGAAATCGGCACAGTGCACATGACCAACAAGAGCATTACCTGGCGCAAAGAAGGTTATGCTCGCTCATATCTACACAGCAATGGTCTGCGTGAAAGTGGCATAACCGAAGCTAAACCAGCTGGGGTTTATCGCATAGTTTTACTGGGTGACTCTCAAGTAGAGGGCATTCAAGTCGCTCTTGAAGACACAGCAGGACAGCTACTCGAGAAGCGCTTGACCAAGATACTTGGTCGCCCGGTGCAAGTGCTCAACTTTGGCGTATCTGGTTATTCAACAGTACAAGAATTTTTGCTGATGAAGCGCGAAGTATTTAAGTACTCACCAGATATGGTGCTGATGGGCTATGACAGCAGGGACATGTTTGAAAACTGGTCAGCTCCTGATGCGGCAATAAGCAACCTGCGCCCATACGCTCTCAAATTGCCCAAGCAGCCAGTGCTTGTAGATTCAGGACCCGTCAAAGCTTTTATGAAATCGCCTCGCGGTAAATTCCTCAACAGCATAGCCTGGCTCAGAGCTAATTCGCGCATCTGGGGCCTAATCTCTGCATACGAAACTGAGGCAAGCAGCCACAACGAGGCCTACAAAGCCATAATTGGTTTCTTCATCTCACCTGTCAAAGTGACTAAACAATTCCGTGAGGATGCCGCAAAGAAAGACTATTGGCCCAATGTCGGTGCGCAAATCTTTAAAGCCACCATCGGCTCAATTCAAATGCCCAATTGGCAATATACCAAGCCAGTTGCTGCAGTAAAAGTAGCAGTGAAGCAAGACCTTTCAAAGGAAGCAGAAGAAGCCCAGAAGCAAACCGATCTGGCAGGCAAGCAGGCAGCGTTTGACAAGCGCAAAGCAGCACTTGAAGAACAAGCCAAAGTCGAAGCTAGTAACAAGACCTTTATTGGTGTAATTACCAACACCATGGAAGCACTGCTGCAAGAATTCAAAAAAGAAACAGCCAATCACAACTGCAAGTTTGTTGTTTACGCCCTGCCATCGAGAGCGACATTGGCACCCATAGCCGGTATGGACCAACCAATGCTAGGCGTGAATCACGGCTCTGAAGTAGTGATTGTGAAAAGGCAATGCCAAGAAAACGAAATTCCTTTCATCGACGCGCAACGAGCAGCCACTACATATAGTGACGAGAAACTCAACTCACTCTTCTATACAGCTCACCTGACACCAAGCGGTCAAAAGTACGTGGCCGACCAGTTAGATGTGCCGCTGGCAGAGATTATTCGCCAGTCGAAGTAAAGCTGTGACCCAGCAACAAGACATCACTAATCTCGATATAGCACGCCGAATGGAGCGCAACTATATCAATGGCTTTCGGCTTTTAAGCGGAATCAATGGCACCATATTCAGTGAAGATGAAGACACCGCCGAATTCTGGTCGGGCTACAGCGCGGCCTGGATCAATGGTGTATTCCGCACCAATGGCAGCGCCAAGAATTTGGACGAGATAGTCGCACGCACACTGAGGAAAAACCCCGCAGTGCCTATGCTCTGGCGCGTGGGCGTGCTCACTAGCGAGGCTGAGCGTGTAGGTGAAGCATTGATAGCTCGCGGTTTGAGGGACGCTGGAACCGTACCAGCTTTAGCGCTTTTGCGTGGGCAGCTCGTCAACTCGCCTCAACCAGCTGAATTGACAATTGAAGTAGTTAGCTCACCAGCTCATGTTAGCGACTGGCTAGAACCATATTGCACAGCCTTTGACCTCAACGAGACCATAAGAGGTCACTTTGAACAATTCATCAGAGGCAGACTCAGCTCATCACAGACTGAAGCCTGGTTTGTGGGATACGTAGGCAACAAGCCAGCTTGCTGCGCATATTACCTGACTACTAGTGAGATAACAGTGATCTACAACGTAGCGACGCTATCTGACTTCCGCAACCGTGGTTACGGCAGCAGTCTAGTAGAAGCAGCTATCAAGCACGCCTGGAAAAACTCGGCCTATCCAATTGCGCTCTACTCTTCAGAGATGGGTCTGTCTGTTTATCGCAAAATTGGATTTAAAGATGTCTATCGCTTAGGAGAATTTGTGCGTGAGTAGCTTGTTTAAGGCAGCTCATGGAATCACTCTGTGCTTCTTCTCTGTTGCTCTCCTATGTGGATGTACGAGACTCGCAGAAATCATCAACGTATTGTCAGCACCTGAAACGACAACGATTTACAGACCCAAGAACGATCCGGAATTAGCAAAAGCTACAGACGAAGCTCGCAAAAGTTTCAAAGTCTTCAAGGCTGCAGTCATGGCTAACAAAAAAGCGCTACCAGGGACCTTTCTGATTAAGTTTCCAGTCAGCGAAAATGGCGTTACCGAGTTTTTCTGGCTCCGAGTTACCCGCATCAGCGGCAACAAAATTTCAGGCACCTTCGACTCCGATGGAATCGATTTTCCTAGAATCAAAGAAGGCCAAACAACCACAGTAATGGCAGAGCAGATCAACGATTGGCAGATAGATGATGGCAGCACGGCTAAGGGCGGCTTTAGCATAATGGTTGTGACCAAAGACACCATCGATCAAATCAATGATATTGATGCATCTACTCCAGAAAGAGAGTCGACTAGTAAGCTCGAACTGCTTAAGCACTGGAAAGACCTAGAAGCAGAAATCAAGACGAAAGATAAGGTACAGATGGACGAAGTAGATAGAGCCACACTCGGCCTGATTAGACAGATCGAAAGACTCTATAAAGGCAACCACGGAGTTGACGCCACAACCAAGCAAGTCGCCGACATTTGCGGTCTGCCACCAGAACTAGTGCAAGCAGCAACAAATTATGATGACATCAGAAAGTCTAACTTCACTGAAATGAACTCATCACCAAGCCAAAACTGACAGTATGACGATCGCTCCATGGCAAAACGAACGAAAATAAAAACGACTTGCTGACTTAGGATTGCCAGAGCACCTAAAACAGTGTTCGCTAGTGGCGACAATCAAGGCAAAAAACGTCTTAGAACCTTATAGAATAGGGGAAAAGGAATCCCGAAGCCCCCATGCCACTATCTACTTTCCTAAAATTGAGCACTTATGTGCTTCCTCTCGCTGCAGTGTCCACCCTGCTGTTACCGGTTTTCGCTACTCCAGCAAAAATCGACACGAAGAAGTCTCCCGTAGCCAAAGCGGTGCCATTCCGCGCCCCAGCGAAAGACCGATATGGTCTTCCCATCGCTCAAATTGAACAGCTACTCAATGAAAGAAACGCCACAGCAGCCAGGGCTGTCTTGGCAAAAGTGCCACGCTGCAGAGGAGATGAAGACAGAAGAAATATGATACTTGGCGCTATATTGGCTACTGATAACAATTTTGACGAAGCTTTGCCACTATTTACTAAAGTCAAACACCCAGAAGAAGCTGTCCCCAGCGAACTTTACCTCGCTGCCAAAGCATTCGCTCTAGCACAAAATCTGCCAAAGGCCATCGAAATGGCCACGATAGCAATCGATCGCACCAACGATCAGAAGTGTCTTGAAATCAGAACCGCCAGTTATTCGAGCCTAGGTCGCTACAAAGAAGCCATTCAAGACCTTGAAAATCTAGCAAAAACAAAACCGCAGTGGGCTTCTGATTACCTGGCGAAAGAAGCCAATCTGCTTAGCAGGATAAACAAGCCCAATGAAGCTTTAGTTGTCGCCGAACGCGCTGTCAAAGCAGATCCTACTGACAGCGGTGCTCAAATGGTTAAAGGTCTTTGCCTAGAGCAACTGGGACGTTACAGCGAAGCAGTAGAAGTACTGACCATTACTCGAAACCTTGCAAAGAAAACTGTTTCCACAAAAGCCGAGTCAACATTCTTTCTCATTCGCTCTTTAGAGAAAAGAGCGGCCTGCTATCAGAAAATGGGGAAAATACATGAAGCAGAGAGAGATAAACTTGAACTGAAGAGCTATTCAGACAAGCTAATGGACGATCTCGTCGGGAAGTAGTAAATGAGCTCACCCGCGGATAGAGCAGAAATTACTAAGAGATACTGTCTGCTGTCTTGAAATAGGCTAGATCGTAGAGCGACAAATCTTGAGCGATTAGACGATAAATCAGCCTGCAACAGCGCGTTTCACGACCATCATCGTCCAAGTAGACCCTCTTGAGTGAGTCAATACGACCGACAAAGTGAGGGTGTTGCAAGAAACCAAGCTCCATCCGATCACAACCAATCAATACAAGCTCTAAAAATCTTGGGTCTTCAGGCTGTCGCTCGGTGAGTTCAACAAGTAGATGGACATTCAGAGAACCTCCATCAAGAGAGACATCAGACGGAAAGTAAGATTCAAATTTCTGGCAGCCATAAAATTCTCTTGTTTCGGCCCCATCACCCCAATAGTAATTGTTATTGAGTCGACTCAAATCACCGCTGCTATCTACAAATATCCAACCACCGTCACTCACATTAGCGACCCTCTTGAACTGAAATCAGGCAAATAGACAGCATTTCCACGGTCCCCAAACAACACTATCCTAATGCAAAACCCATCGAAACTCGCCTGATGGAATGCCACTGGGGCTTAGCTCAACACGCAAATTCCGCACAGTCATTTGCGCACGCTGAGCCTCTTTCGGATGCAAATACAATTGATCCGCAATAAAAGGCGACATTGAAACAGTACAAGTGATGTTGCGCCACCGATCAAAACCAGCTGGCAACAGACTCGAATATGTATATTTCTTCCAATCTGGATCAGCCTCTATGCTGGCTGGCTGCCACTGGGAGCGCCAAGTAATTGGTTGACCGGCCTTAGTGCCCGAAAAGGCAAGATCAACTTCGACAGGCCTCGTGGTCTTGCTCTTACCAACTTCAAAAGAAAAATCAAAGCGCATACTGGCTGCCAGGTGATCAGTCGAAACTGGCTCACTCAGATTGAATGTGCGTGGATCTGCGCCATTAACGACTTGCTCTCTAGAATGAGTAAAGAGGACCTGTGTTAGATTTTCCCGGGCAGTCTCTTGTTTCTTCAAACAGGGGCAAGCCAACTGAACGCGATACTTCTGCTCAATCTTAACGGCAAGATGCTTCGGTTCCGGACTTATTAGTGGAGTTAAAGGCCCCACCTCATAAGGGCGAGCATCTCTATGATCGTAAGTAAGAAAGCCCTTCGTCCAGGAAAACTTATTCAAAGAAGGAATTAAAAGCGGAGTAGTACTTTTTGCATCTTTAAAGTCAGCAAAAATTCGCACCGATGCAAAACCAGCCGGAACAGATAATGTCACTTCATTCTCATCATTCTCTTTCAAGCACTTAGTCGGAATACAAACGGCCCACCACTGCCTTAAGAGCCGTTTATCCATGGACATTGCCCGGCTCTGTAAATCAAGAATGACAGGCACATCCTTTTCAGCTGGCAGTAGTTCATTCCACATTAAAGCAGATTGTGGAGGCAGCGAACTGCCATTGACGGCAACAGCCAGCACCGGTGGCGGTGCCGTACTTTCACAATCAATTAGAACGAAACTATAGGGGGCAGCTAAACCTTCTCTCTGCAATTCGGCTGCGGGGTACGGCACACTCTGGGTCACTTCTGCTGCTAAAGCCAAATTGGCATCTACAGCTACACCACCAGGAACAAGCAGTGTTGAGCACTCGCGCAATGCTGGATCTTGCAAGTAGAAGGCCGCTGTAGAGGAAATGGTAAGACTGGCAGCTAGCGCTAAACAAGCCAAGGAAGACTTTGAACTAGCCCCTATCAATTTCAAAAATTGACCCAGCAAAACAAATATCAAAACGAAGTACGAGCACCACAACAGTGCGGCAAATATGCGAATCTGCTCAAAAGAGCCAACAGGAAAGAACCAGACTAGCTGTGGAACGAAACTAACGAAGCGATAGAGACAACTAAATCCACAAAGTACCAGAGCGACAAGCAGCAACACTGAAGCCCGTTGCAATAAGCTTTTGCTGTGAGTTATAGCACCGTAAACAGTCAGTAATCCCTGAGCAGCGAAGGCCATGACTAGCGGCATAGCAGTTATGGCGTAGCGTGGCACGGGCTCGAAACAAGCATATATAAGATGGAAGAGAATAACGGCAGCAAACGAAAGCGCCAGAGCCTTGGCCGAATTGTTTTCACCAACCACAGAAGCTGCAGCAGGCGTGCCTAGAGAATCCTCCGCAGCGGACGGCCATTCCTTCTTCCCTAGTATCGCAGCCAGTCCCAAACACGATAGAAGCAGCAGCACCCCTTGCCAGATGTTCTGCTCGACGATAGTGAATATTCCTATGGGATATTGAAATTCATTCCAGACACCGACTGTCAGCCTCGCTATCTTGCGCAAGAACAAACCAACTAGCGCTAGTGGTGAGCTTTTGAATTCGTCCATGACAAAAGCTTTGGCATCAGCCATGGTGTTTGGAATATTAGGCTGAGTCGGCCAAGTCTTCCACCCATCGGTGGCCAAATAATTACCTATATATAGGTTGTACTGAGGGGCGCGGTTTACAACCAACATTGTCTGGCCGCTGACACTGCGAGTGAAGCCTAGCCAAGGTGCAAGCGCCACCGCCAAACCCATAGCGAAAGTCAAAAGCGGCAGAGCAAAAGTCGATAGTAGCGAACGGTTCTTGCTGGCAGCAGCGACAACTTGTCCATCAATCGATCCATCAACCGGCTTTCTTCCACCTTTATATATAGCCAGAGCTGCTAGATGAACAGCAATACCCAACCAAGGCAAAAAGACAAAGGCTGGTTTGGCCAGCATAAGCAAACCACTGAACAGAGCCAGGAAAAAATAGTTTAGAAATCGGAGCTTTCCGCTGCTGCCAGCGCAACTCAACAACACCAGCAGCAAAGTCCAGCAACAAAGCAAAAAGTAAGCAAAGGGTTCGCCGTAGCACTGCTGCGTATTGATTATTGACGGGGCATAAAGGGCCAGGCCAATACCAGCCAACAAGCCAGTTTTGCGACCGAAGGCCAAACTAGTAAAGGCGCAGACCAATAAACAGCTAAATGAATCGACCACACTATTGGCAATGGCATAGAACTGTGAATGGGCATTAAGAGCCAAATTTGCAGCGGCACCAGTCTGAGTACCAATTAACAAAAATAATCCTGCCAAATATGAAGGAAAGATTGGCCCGTCCAAAAGCAGCCGATCGCTTAAGTTCGTAGATGAGAAGGATTGAAAGCTACCAGGAATGACAGTGGTGGGTTGACAGAGACGTACCAGAAAATCGCTCAGGTGAGTTTCGCTCCAGCTGGCTCGAATCAAGTCAGCAAGCGCTTTTCCTGCAGTCAAATAGTAAGAGGAGTCACCGATATCGCAGATGCGATGCTGAAAAAAGAAGAGGTTGTAAACAACTCTGATAGTTAAGGCGAGTAACAGCACAAGAAGAGGCTGCCAGCCTGTTAATTTGAAAAGTGCAAGGAGAGCGTTAGTAAAGCGATTCATAAACTTAGGAATATCGTCACTTGTTCTTGACGGAGGCATAAGAGCGCTGATAGGATGAGTCCTTGTTGCAAGGTACTATCTCGGTACCAGCTGCATGGGTCCGTAGCTCAGTTGGTAGAGCACTCGGCTTTTAACTGATTGGTCGTGCGTTCGAGTCGCACCGGACCCAAATTTTCCGATTAGAAATATCTCAACAGATATTTTCGGGACGAAAAATAAGAACTGCCCCGGCTCACACCGGGGCTTTTTTTTGCTCTTACCAGGGGAAGTTGAAGCGGGCAAACATAGGCACGCTGCCGGCTGTCAGACCTTGGCGGAAGTCGAGAACGCCGATTTGCACACCTCTATCGTCAAACGACTCAGGATACAGATAAAGCGATACCGAGAACTGCTCTACTTTGCCACGAGCGGTGGCACCAGCAGCTAACTCAAAAACAACCTCTAGGCCACGGGGGGTTCGCACCGGCTCGGCTAGCTCGAAATATTTTTCAAGCATCAAGTCTTCACCGTAGGGTGGCGGCTCTTCAAAATCAACAGGCAACGAATGGGTAGTCCACTGCCAAAGGGTGTGGTCAGACCCTGATTTTTTCAGGCTAACATTGAGCCTTGGAAACCAGTCGTCGCTACCATCAGACTCGCGATAGACAGAGAGCCGTCCTCTGGTCAACAAGGGCCTATCAATAAGGAGTTGGCGCCCCTGGGCGTCGATCTCTTCCATTTAAATTACTCCTTTCAATACAGAGGAAAAGAATAACACCTGAAGACAGATTGACCTTAATCGGATAATGTTTGAATGTTATGAACGGCATGACTGAAAGACTACTGCGATTCCCCCAACGCTTTTCAATGGGCGGGCTCTTCACTGCTCCACTCTCCCAACCAGAGACGTGGGACCTTTTCTCGACCCCACTTGGCCTGATTGTTAATCCGGAGAACCAGCCTATTAACTGGCAGTGGCTAGACGAAGCCCGGGGCGACGTCATCGTGCCTAATCCAGAAAGCTGCAAAATTCAGCTGAAAGTTTCGGCCAGCGCCGCTAACCTACTTTCCCCTCTCGAAAACTTGCCTTCGCAGTCGTTGCATGTGCTCGACATGAGCAGAAGCCAAATTAACGACCTTAGCCTTACCCATTTTTCGCATTTAAGCTCTTTGCGAGTGCTAGAGCTAGCTTATACGCCAATCGGTGATGCTGGCTTAGCCTTTGTAGCCCGACTAGAAAATTTGGAGTCTTTGGGCTTGACGGCCACCAGTGTCACTTCTGATGGTTTGATTCACCTGACGGGTTTGAATCATTTGAAAGAACTCTGGCTCAATGGCACCAAAGTTGACGACAGTGCAGTTGAGTATATTAGTCAACTCAGCGAACTGAGATTGCTAGGGCTTTCTGGAACAACTTTCACTGATGCCGGGCTGGCTGGTCTGGTCGGTCTAAAAGACTTGGTCAGGCTATATCTCTTTAACACGAGTGTAAGCGAAGAAGGAATTGCCAAGTTGCGCGCGCAGATGCCGCAACTTAGAGTTAAATGGAAACGGGCAGCACCAACGAGACCAGAATATACACTAGCCGATTTGGTTGACCTTTCGATTAAGGCAGCGCCGCCAGAAGGAACTAGTTCAGGAACTAGTTCAGGAACTAGTTCAGGGGCTAGTTCAGGTTTAGCCTCGGGCTCACCCTCTAGCGCCGATGCAAAACCGAGAGCCAATTCTATGCAAAAACCAAAGCAAGAATCGATTGAAAAACCAGAGACAGTGCTCAGCCAAGACGATTTTTGGGACATTATCGATTTGCTTAATTGGGACGAAGAAGGCAACGATGACGCTGTGATAGCACCGGCGGTGCAACAACTTTCGCAGTTGTCTAAAGAAGAAATTTTGGCCTTTCAGGAAATATTGAGCGAGAAGCTCTATATGATTGACGGAGAAAAGTATGCGCGCGAAATCGGCCGCGATTGCTTCAACGGCAACATCAAGCAGTTTTCAAAAGATTGGTTCTTGGCGGTACGCTGTTGTGCTGTTGCCAATGGCCAGCTTTTTTACAACGACGTCTTGCTTGATGCCGCAAGTATGCCTAAAGACCTTGGCTTTGCTGCCTTAACTACCGTGGCACCAAGTGCCTACTGCCGCAAAACCGGCGACAATTTTAATTACAAAACCAAATGTTCAATTGATTCGTGTTCTAACCAAAAGGGTTGGCCCTCAATTCATGGCTGATAGCAAGACAAAAGTCAGCTCCGGCAAAAGAAGCACTCGCATAGCCGGCAAAGCACCTGACAAAAATCAGGCTAAAGTAATACGAGATCATTTATGCCAAGCTGACCGCAAATTAGCGAAAATAATCGAGCAGGTCGGGCCCTTCACCCTCGCTATCGACGAAATGCAATCGAGCTACAGCGCCCTTGCTGAATCAATTGTTTATCAGCAAATCACTGGCAAAGCGGCCCAATCGATTTGCAACAAGATTATGAGCAATTTTGAGAGCCCAGTCTTTCCGAGCCCTAAGCAAATATTGGCAGTAGATATTGAAGCCTTGAGAGCATGTGGCCTATCACGCGGCAAGGCTATGGCGCTGCAAGATTTGGCTCTAAAAACCTTAGAGGGAGTGGTGCCAGAAATAGATGAGATGCATAATCTTTCAGACGAAGAACTGCTTGAGCGCTTGACGGCAGTGCGTGGCATTGGCCCATGGACAGTGCAAATGCTATTGATGTTTCGCCTAGGCCGCCTAGATGTATTGCCATCAACCGATTATGGTGTGCGCAAAGGCTATGCACTGACGTACTACGGTAAAAACCGGGCGCAATCAGAAGACTTGCCCAAACCGTCTGAAATTGCTGAGCGAGCAGAGCGTTGGCGGCCCTATAGATCGGCAGCCAGTTGGTATCTCTGGCGCTCTCTAGAAATAGACAAAGTCACTGTCATGAGAACGGCAAAAACAGCAAAGAACCCAGCAGCAAAAGCTAAAGCCGAGACTAAAAACAAAAAGGTCCTGGCAGCCAGCCTTGCACTACTAACATCACTAACAGCCTTTTTCACAACACTAACAATGTTAGCCATGTATGTCGGTTTGTCGCCCCCAGCACAGGCCCAAAGCCGTCAAGGGCGCGGCTATAGCCAAGATCTCGATGATGAAGAAGACGATGCCCCAAGAAGGCCAGTCAAGGCGCCACCAAAATTGAGCGTGCCTGCTTATGTTACTTACTGGTCCCATGACGCGTTGGGATACCATCCATCAATGGCCCTAACAATTGAGAACGTCAGCGATGTTAGCTTACTGGGTGAAGTGATTCAGCTGCAAGCTCACTTTCGCTTGGTGTCAGAAGGAATTTTGACAGTCTACCGCTGGCAAACTCGCCTTGATACCATCAGCAGCAAACAACAGGTTAACACCATAGCCCACAGCAAAAGACCTTTTGAACTGCCAATAGATCCAGCTGAATGGCCAATGATCGAGTGCAAAGTAATTTGCAAGATTGGAGACGCCAGCAGCGAAGAAACTCAAAATTTAGTAGTCGCTCGCATCGACCCAGTGGCAATGAGCGATGAAGACGCTCGCACTCAACTCAATTCGCAGCTAGGTCGCAATCGACTGGCGAAAGCAAAAATGGAGCAAGGCACGAAAAAATTTGAAGCCGAGCACGCTGCGGCCCACAAGCATACTCACTCATCGCTGCCAACTACCCCGCTCAAGCCACTGAAGCCCCCCGTAGCGAAGACCCTCACGTCTAGCAATAGCCAATTTGGTCAATCAGGCCAAGCAAATCAGCAATTACAGCCGGTGCAGCCAACTCAACCGCTGAAACCCCTTACAGCAGTAGCGAACAGCTTGGGCAGTAGTTTCTCTAATGGCAATAACAACAATATAAATAACAATAATAACGTCGAGCAATTTTTGACTAAGAGCAATTTGCCTGGCCTTGGCGATGACTTCTATCACTTCGAAAAAGCCTTGGGCATGCCCACAGCCACTGATACAAAAGACAAAAATTGGATTTGGGCCAACTATAAGAAGCATCCACAAGTGCACATTATTGCCGGCTCAAAGGGTCGCACTGGTAAAGCTGACGTTGTCGTTTGCGCCATTAGCCAAGAAAGCGGCTTAAGCGACACTCAATTTACCAATTTCGCCAAAGCTTTAGCTGGCAAATTCAAAGCTGAAAAAGCATCCAGCACAGAACACTCAGTACGCTACACCGGCGCTGGTCGCATCGAACTAGTAAACCTTACTAGCCAAAGCCTGCGCTCGGTCTACTTCACCAGCAGTGATTCAGGCCAGAAAGTAGCGGTAATTGCCGTCAGCCGCTTGCCTGGTTCAGTCAGTGAATTACTAAAAGAAGAAGGCCAGCGCTCAGATCTCTTACGCTTTGTCCTCAGCGGCTTAGGCGAGCCACCAGACCAGAACAACAGCAACGAGTAGTCGGTATCAACAAGCGAACTCGCCACATGCGAATGATAAACATTTTAGAGAGTCTAAATTGTGCGATAAATATATAGTTGAGATCTATAATTCGGCTTGAAAACTCTTTCACAGTTTTGGTAAGACCAACAGGACTTATATGCCGATACAAACTCCGGTTAAGAATAAGATGCTACAGGGCGACCAATCCACAGCAGCAAACAAAGCAGTTGTCGCTGCCCCTCCTTCCATTTTCGACAAAATACCAGTCTCACTGGTTTTGATGTTGGCCAAACCTTATCTGGCTGGAGAGACAGCCAAAGAAGCTTTAGAGTTAGCCGAACAGCTCTATAAAGAGAATAAATTTAGCTCGACTCTAGATATCCTCGGTGAAGATGCTATATCTGATGCAGACTGCGACCAATCAGTTGAGCACTACAAGCAATTAATTGATCAAATCGCCGCCCACAAGCTACCGGGTGAGCAACGTCAACAGCCTACTGCTTCATTCAAACCCTCTATGTTTTCAACGGCAGCGCCCAAGGTTGGCCAGACCCGCTCTATTGAGCTAGACCGAGCCTATAACCGCATTGAAGCAGTTGTAGAGTATGCCAGTGTGCGCAACGTCAACGTTACCCTTGAAGCAGAAGATCACCGCTGGACTGATTTTCAATTAGAAACTTATTTCTCTTTGATAGAGTCCGGCTACCGCAATCTCGGTACGGTTTTGCAAACCAGATTATTTAGAACTGCTCAAGACATCAAACGCTTCGATAGCCGCATGCGCACCAGGCTTGTTGTTGGTATCTACAATGAACCAGCCACAGTTGCACATACACAGAAACCAATAATGAAAGATTTGCTAGTGAAATATGCCCGAGAGCTGCTAGCACGCGGTACATATGTTGAAGTAGCCACCCACGACACCAAATGCATCGAGAATTTCTTCAACACAGTAGTGATACCAGATAAGGTGCCAACCAATCGTTTTGAAACGCAATACTTGCATGGGGTTCCGCGCAAACGCTTCCAAAAGACTCTAGTCTCAGGCGAAATTTTCCAAAATCTTGAAGCCAAAGGCAAGAGCGATGCTGTATTCCAAAAGCTTGCCGCTGAAGGAATACTAGTGCGCATGTACCTGCCTTTCGGCGAAGGCAAAGTAGCAGGGGCATATTGCCGCAGGCGCTTGAAAGAAAATCCAAACATGGCAGTCTACGGCATCAAGAATCTACTTAAGTTAGATTCCTAAATTTAGCGCGAAGTGGATTCTGCTAGCCTAATCAATCAATTTTTGCTGGTGCTCCGCAATGGCGGCGGCATGCAGGCCATGCTGGAATTTGCCTGTAAAAGTCTGACTGAGACGTTCAAGGCATCACGTACCATCGTCTGGTTAGTTGTAGGTGATGGACTGCGAGCGGTTGAATCCTTTTCCATTGACAAGGAAGAACAGCTAAGTGGCCTAACTCTTAGCAGTATCGAATCGATGACTATTGTCATGGCATTTCTCTCGCGCTTCCCCAACGAAAATGGAACGGGCGTATTCACATTGCCAGAAGAATCATCAGGGAAGACGATTTACAGCAACAGCTCAGTTGTCGACAAAATGGCATTTCAGTCACAAATTTTGGCGCAGTTACGCTGGCGCGGAATATTTGCCGGATTGATCGACATTCAAAGCGATCAAGCAAGAGTATGGAGCGACGCAGAGCTAAAATGCTTGCAAGAAGTTTCGGTCGCCCTTTCAGTTTTAGTTGGACAAATCCGCGATGCATCGCAGCTAGCAGCCGATCTTTGCGAACTAAAAGCAGCCCAAGTGGCGGGCACGGTTATAACTTCTGCTGACTTGTCTTAGACCAAGACCATTAGACCAAGGCCATTAGACCAAGGCCATGCTGGCCTGCTCGTCTGCGTGGTAGGAACTGCGCACCAAGGGACCAGCAAAAACGTTAGTGAAGCCCATGGCCATGCCTTGCTCTTGCAAGAAAGCAAAGGTCTCAGGCTCAACGTAGCGCTTGACTGCAAGATGATTTTCTGTGGGTTGCATGTATTGGCCCAAAGTAATCAAATCGACACCAGCTTTGCGCCAGTCTTTCATCACTTCTAAGACTTCTTCGTCGCTCTCACCTAAACCCATCATCAAGCCACTTTTGGTTGTCAAACCAGCTTTTTTAGAGCGGGCCAAGACTTCAAGAGAGCGATCGTAGCGGCCCTGGGGTCGCACTTCTAGATAAAGACGAGGGACAGTTTCAATATTGTGATTGAGCACATCAGGACGAGCATCGAGCACGACCTCTAGCGCTTGCCAATTAGAGCAGAAGTCAGGAATGAGAACTTCAATCGCCGTGCCAGGGTTGAGGGCACGCACGGACCGAATGGTCTCGGCCCAAACGGCAGCACCACCGTCTTTCAATTCATCGCGATTAACTGAGGTAATAACGGCATATTTGAGAGAAAGCTTGCGTACGGCTTCGGCTACACGAGCTGGTTCTTCTAAATCTAATTCTGTTGGCTTGCCAGTAATGACATTACAAAATCCACAGCTTCGCGTACAAACATTACCCAAAATCATAAAGGTAGCAGTGCCACGAGCCCAGCACTCGCCACGATTTGGGCAAGCGGCCGACTCGCAAACTGTATGCAAATCATGCTGGTCAAGCAGCTCCTTGACGCGCCAGTAAGGCTCTCCTGTGGGTAGGCGAACCTTGAGCCAGGGCGGCTTGGGTAGCGATTCTTCTTTCTCAACAAAGACTTTATGATTCATATTTGCTTCAACGAATTTTTCTGTAAGACTGCGCCATTAAGCGAATTTTCCACAAACCTTTATAGACCCCTGCGGTCTATATATGACATACTTTGCCTGGTCTGTAACGGATCGTCAAGTAGAAGAAGTTAACGCGCAGAGCCAATCGCTATGCCAGTTGACACTATATAAGACGAGCGCACAGCTGATTTCCCAGTTTCAACAACTTTACACAATAGAGTGGATTCTATGCCAAGAACAAAAATCGAGCTTCCAAATATTGAGTATCTCTCCATTCTGGATGAAGATGCCAAACTCGATAAAGCTCTCGAGCCCAAAATTGCTCCTGAAACATTGAAGACCATGTACAAGTACATGTTGCTTGCTCGGCGTACCGACGAACGTATGCTCTTGATGCAAAGACAAGGAAGAATGGGGACATTCCCGCAGTCTTCTGGTCACGAAGCAATTTCGATGGGTTCAGCTATTCACCTGGGCAAAAGCGATTGGCATGTTCCGGCATACCGAGAGCTAGCTGGTCTGCTCTATCGCGGCTGGTCGATTGAAACAACCTTGCTTTACTGGAACGGGTTTGAAGAAGGCGCTATGCCTCCAGAAGGCGTCAACGATTTGCCTGTGTGCGTGCCCATCGCCAGCCAATTGCTGCACGCAGCTGGCCTGGGAATGGCGATGAAGTTGCGCAATGACAACAGCATAGTCATGACCTACTTTGGCGACGGTGCCTCATCTGAAGGCGATACCCACGAAGCCATGAACTTTGCTTCGGTCTATCAGGCACCTGTTGTATTCGTCTGCCTCAATAATCAATATGCCATCTCAGTGCCAATTGCCAAGCAAATGCGCAATGAAACAATTGCCCAAAGAGCAATTGCTTACGGCATGCCTGGCATAAGAGTAGACGGCAACGATGTACTGGCCGTATATGTTGCTACCCAAGAAGCAGTTGCCAGAGCCAAGCGCGGCGAAGGCCCAACCTTGATTGAAGGTCTTACATATCGCTTCACACCGCACACTACAGCTGATGATCCAAAACGCTATCGCAGTGATGAAGAATGTGCTCTTTGGACTAAACGTGAACCACTGGCCCGCTTCAAAAAATATCTAGTCGCCAAAGGTGTCTACACTGAAAAGCAACTAGAAGAATTAGAGCAAGAGCTCGACACCATGATCAAAGCCTCTATCGTCAAAGTTGAAGAGATGGCCCAAAGCGAAGAGCTAGCCAACCCGCTCAGCATGTTCGACTATCTCTACAGCGATATTCCGCCTTACTTGAACGAGCAAAGAGAAGAGCTGAAGAAGCATTTAGAGCAAGTAAAAAATTCCACCAATTCTGGTGTCAGTCCGCAAAAAGCAAGCGCTCACTAAAGCAATCTATTTGAGATGCTGATTTGCTTATTTTGCTTACAATTTTCAGGAGAATGACCAATGGCGCAAATGAATATGGCAAAGGCGATTAACCTAGCCCTTTTCGAAGCAATGGAAAGAGATGACAAAGTAATCGTCATGGGCGAAGACGTTGGGCCCGATGAAGGCGTTTTTCGCATCACCGAAGGTTTGTACAACAAATTTGGCGATAAACGCGTGCTCGATACTCCACTAGCTGAATCTGGCATCATGGGTACAGCAATCGGTATGGCCATCTACGGCCTTCGACCTGTTTGCGAAATGCAATTTTCTGGTTTCGACTACTACGCTTTCCACCAACTTGAGTGTCATGCCTCCCGCTTCCGCAACCGCACCAGAGGCCGCGTCACGGTACCAGTAGTGATGCGCGCCCCTTATGGTGGTGGCATCCGCGCACTTGAGCACCACTCTGAAAGTCGCGAAGCCATCTACGCTCATACCCCTGGTTTGAAAGTAGTTATTCCTTCAGGTCCTAGAAATGCACGCGCCCTGCTTCATAGTGCCATTCAAGATCCAGACCCAGTGATCTACTATGAGCCCAAAGCAATCTATAGATTGTTCAAAGAAGATGTACCAGAAGCCATGGAAACACTTCCTATTGGTCAAGCTCAAGTTGTCCGCAAAGGCAAAGACATCACTCTAATTTCATACGGTGCCAGCCTGCGCCCAACTCTTGAAGCCGCTGAACTATTAGAAGAAGAAGATGGCGTACAAGCTGAAGTAATTGACTTGCTGACAATTTCGCCAATGGATGCCACCCTCATTATCGAATCGGTAAAGAAAACCGGTCGCGCTGTGGTGGTGCATGAAGGCCCTAGAACTTGTGGTCTTGGCGCTGAAGTTGTGGCTCGCATTAACGAAGCCGCTCTACTTTATTTAGAAGCACCAATCAAACGAGTAACCGGCTTCGATGTGCCAATTCCTTACTTCTCAAAAGAACGCTTCTTCTTGCCCGATCCAGAAAGAGTACTGGCTGCAAGTCGCGAAACACTCTCTTTTTAAAGGTGAACTATGACGGTTGAATTTAAATTGCCTGACCTTGGTGAAGGCATTCACGAAGCAGAAATAATCGCGGTCAAAGTCAAAGAAGGCGAAATGGTCAAGGAAGACCAGATCATCTTTGAGGTTGAAACCGATAAAGCCGTGGTGGAAATTCCATCACCTTATGCCGGTGCAGTGGCAAAAATCCACGTGGCTCAAGGTCAGACTGTAAAAGTCGGCTGCGTCATGATCGGTTATGACATTGCTGGCAAAGGCCAAACTCAAGCTCCCGCTGCAAATGCTGCCGCTCCAGCAGTGGCTCCAGTGAAGCAAGCAGTAGCCGCTGGCAACAACGGGGCATCAGCTCTAGCACCGGCTCACCCTGCTGCTCAAGCAGCGACAAAGGTCTTGACCGGACCAGTTCCGGCTACACCAGCGACCCGCAGGTTAGCTCGTGAGTTAGGTGTTGATCTGCATCAAGTGAACGCCTCTGGACCAGCAGGAAGAGTCTTAAAAGAAGACGTCATGGCCTACGCCGCTGGCTCACTTGAATCAAGAATTAACACGACTGATGAAAAAGCTAGCACTAGCAGTAGTGCTACCGCTACTAAACCAGCCACTGCGGCCCCATCCATGAAAGATAAATACGGCGGCTCCAGTGCCGATGCTTCTCCCCTAACAGGGATGGGCGGTATGAATGCAGGGCCAGTCGAATATCCTGATTTTGCTAAATTCGGCGACGTCGAGCGTTTGCCGCTTAAGTCTATTCGCCGCAAAATTGCCATGAATATGACCCAAGCCTGGACTCATATCCCGCACGTCACCCACTTCGACGAAGCTAACGTTACTGAACTTTCTAGCTTGGTGACTAAATACGAGAAAGAATTTGCTGCTCGCTCGGGCGACAATAAAGTGCGTCCAACTCTAACTGTATTCACTATCAAGGCTCTGGCTAGCGCCCTTAAGCTCTATCCTCAATTCAATTCGAGCCTGGATGAAAACACTGGCGAAATAGTAATTAAACGTTACTACAACATTGGGGTAGCAGTGGCTACTGACCGTGGTCTAATTGTTCCCGTAATCAAAAATGTTGATCAAAAAAGCTTCTATGATATTGCCGCAGAACTAGCTGACATTGCAGCAAAAACAAGATCTGGAAAAATTGAACTAGATCGACTACAAGGTGGCACATTCACCCTGACCAACATAGGCGCCATCGGTGGCACCAGCATGTCGCCTATGGTCAACTTCCCTGAAGCTGCCATATTAGGAATGGCTAGAGCCAGCCAAAAACCAATTGTCAAAGACGGCGAGATCGCAATAGGAACAATATTGCCCCTAGCAATGTCATTTGACCATCGCTTGGCCGATGGTGCTGAAGCAGCCTACTTTGTACAGCACGTAGTTAAATTATTAGAAGACCCCTTCAAATTTGTTTTAGAAGCCTAGGAGGCAATATGGTCGTAGGAGAGATGGTTCAGGAAGTTGAGCTGGCGGTTATTGGCGGTGGTCCTGGTGGCTACACCGCAGCACTTAGAGCAGCAGAACTTGGTATCAAAACTCTACTGATCGACGCGGCACCGAAACCCGGCGGCGTTTGCTTGCACATGGGCTGCATTCCTTCTAAAGCCTTACTGCATGCCGCTGAAGTTATTGATTCTTCAAAAAGCGCTGCCAAAATCGGTATTAGTTTCGGCGCCCCCCAAATAGACGTCGATACACTCCGTACATGGAAAACAGGAGTTATCGACAAGCTTTCTCAAGGCATTGTTGGCATGTGCAAGAGCGCTGGTGTGGAGATTTTGCATGGCAAGGCTACATTTCAAGATTCGCGCAGTGTACGAGTAGACTGCCCCGGCGAAAGTGCCATGCGCATCAAATTCAAGCACTGCATTTTGGCTACGGGCTCTAGACCGGTCAAATTACCCAAGCTCTTTAAGAACGAAGATGATATTGACAGCGACAAAGTACTAGACAGCACTACGGCGCTGAATCTAGCCGATATCCCAAAGAAACTAATTGTCATTGGTGGCGGTTACATTGGCCTAGAACTTGGCTCTGTTTATGCCGCTCTCGGCAGTGAAGTAACCGTGGTAGAAATGACCGAAGGTCTTTTGCCCGGCGCAGACCGTGATTTGGTTAGACCACTGGCCAATAAACTCGGCGAGACGTTCAAAGCTATCCATCTGAATACAAAAGTAAACAATATTGCAGTCACCAAAAGTGGTGTCGAAGTAGAAGTGACTGGTAAAGACGTTCCTGAAAAACTAACGGCTGATAAAGTATTGATTTCAGTTGGCCGAAGACCAAACTCTGATGGCATTGGTTTAGAAGCAACCCAAGTTGAAATAGATCAATTTGGCTTTGTATTATCAGACGAAACCTGCCGCACCAAAGACAAGCGCATCTTCTCAATTGGTGACATTTCGGGTCAGCCAATGCTGGCCCACCGGGCAATTAGACAAGCCTATGTGGCGGCCGAGGTCTTAGCAGGCAAGCCTTCAGCCTTCGATAATCGATGCGTTCCAGCCGTTGTCTTCACTGAGCCTGAAGTAGCTTGGTGCGGCCTGACCGAGACTGAGGCGAAAGCTAAAAATATCAGCTACTCCAGCGCAAAATTCCCTTGGTCTGCTTCTGGTCGGGCCATGACCATTGCCGATACTAACGGAACTACAAAAGTATTGTTTGACCCTAATACCAGCCTGGTCTTAGGTGTTGGTATTGTCGGACCAAGAGCTGGCGATTTGATCTCAGAAGCTGTGGTAGCAATCGAAATGGGTGCAGTACTTGAAGACTTGGCTGTCGCCATTCACCCTCATCCGACACTTTCTGAAACACTTAATGAAGCAGCCATGACGGCCTTGTCTAGACTGGATCGCCAGGCAAAAAAGGACAGCGAAAAACAAATCAGCTCAACTTAAATCAGAGTGTTGCTTAGTGCCCTGAAAAAGGGGGCATAATTGGCTAGACTGATACTAAGTAGTACTGAAAACAGGAAGTAGGGGAATAGATGGCTGAGGAGAGTTCTCAAGCAAATCGGTCTGAAAGTTTTGGATCAGCTGCCAATTTGATGATTGAAGCCCTAGAAAAGGCTAGCGCCGAGCTAGAGCGCACTGTCACTGTGTGCCTAGACCAACTGCAGGCCTTTAGCGAAGGCATAGACAGCAGCTTAGCTCTTCAGCTTGACAAGGTGATACAACAAAGTGAACACCTTGTCGATTCTCATGGCAACGACCTAGAAGCTAAGCGCGACGAAACTCTGGATACCATAAGCGCCCTAGAAACAGCTGAAGTTGATCGCCTGATGCAGGGAGCAGCCGCTATACGCAGAAGGTTTGCCGACAAAGTTATAGAAGCGACTGACATTCTTACCGAAATTATGGAAGAGCAGTTGCAGGATTTGGCCGGAATTATTGATTCCCCAAATGCCAACCTTTACGAGATCAGTCACGAACGCATTGCCCGTGTCACCGAACTTTCAAGCTCAGGTAAAGAGCGAGTTGAGACAGTGAGCCAGAGCTATGAAAACGGAATGTCTGATAGAGCTAAAACTATCGACGATTCAGCCCAATCGGTTATTGAGTCATCGAAAGCCGAAGTCGACGGCCATCTAGCTATGTATAGCAGTCAATTTGATGAAAAAATTGATGGCGTGCAAAAGCAACTGGGCGAAATTGTTGAAGCTGCCAGCAAAGATATTCGAACACTGACCGTACGCGGCATAAAGACAATAGATGAAACAAGACAGACCAACAGTCAGGTCTTAGATGAACATATCAGTCACTGGCAAACCCAATTGCTGGCTATGAAAGACCGCTTCAAACAAGGTAGTTTTGAATCACAGTCACGCTTTATAAAAGATTACAGCAACGAAGTAGAAAAGAAGCTAGTCGCAGCTCAAGACGATATTAATAGAATAGCTTTTTCTGCAAAGTCAAGAATGGCAGTCAACCAAAAGCTTGTGCACAACTCACTTAGACGTGTTGAAGGCAAGCTCTCAGACGAAATCGATAGGCTATTTATTAAGTTCGAAGCCGCTCTGGCTCAAGAATCAAAAATCAATCTAATGGTATCGGGCAATCGCTTATCAGCTAACCCAGAAGTGATCGAAAAGCTCAACAGTAGGCTGCGTGCCCATGGTGCGGAAGTAATTAAGACTTTCCGCCGTCAAGTAGAACAAACTGAAGCTGAGTTTGCTCGTTCATCAGCAGGAAGTAACGAGCGCATTGAAAGTATCAGACTCTCATCAGTAGAATCACTAGAAAAGCAAGTGCGCATAATGCGTTCAGACCTTGAGAGAATAACAAGAAACTTCCACAATGAACTTTCAGAATTGAATCTAAAAACTCCGATAATTGAAGAATCAGGGCGTGCTGCAGCACTAGCAGTGATGGCATACAAAAGTGCCATGCTGTCACTAGAAAACGATTAGCGTATCGAGGAAGACCTTAATGACTTTTGCAGGTAAGAAGCTTCAAGACATTTACGACTCTGGTTCAGCACGACTGAATGAGTTAGAAGAAGCATCCACAGCGAAGCTGGCAAACAAAGCATCAGCGCACGTAAACGAGCGCCAGGAATCAGAACAGCAATCAAAAATGGAAGTAGCAGCCAAGGCTGCTGCGGTGGAAGAAGAAATCAAAAGGCAAGCAAAGGAGGCAGTTGAACGCCTGCGCAATGCTGCCGAAAGAGAGCGCCTTAACACAGAAACTCATCTGCAACAGCTAACCGAGCGCTTGGCTCTCTTCAATGATGACTTGCGCAGAGCGATAGCCGACCTAAAAATTAGCCACGAGAGCACTTTAGACGATAACTTTATGCGGGCAGCCGACCACTATTCTAGTGTTGTCGAAGGTGCCGCAGTGGAGCTAGAAACGCAGCATTACCTAAGCGGCCAGCGCTTAAGATCACAATCCAGCTTCTTTTCAAATTCTCTACAACAAAAATTAGATCACAGTTTGTGGGAATCGCGCGGCAGCGAGAAGCAGTCAAACAGCGCTCTATTTCGCAATTATATGCAAAAAGCAAACAGTATCGAAAGCCATTTTTCGACTTTGATGCAGCGTTTTAATGCCGATTTTCAAGCTGAATTCAACAATCTAGAATCGCACTCAAAAGCGTCAGAAAGTGGCCTAGAAGGTGATTCGGAGGCCCTCCATCTCAAAATCGACGACATCTTGCGGGCTATCGAACAAGATGTAAACAATGTATTTAGCGCCGCCAGCGACTCAAATGTTAGCGCCTTGAAAGCGAAGTTTGAAGGAGTCTGCGAACAAATAGAAGACCTTTCACTTGAGGCCTCAAATCGCCTAGGTGATGATACCAGTGCCGCCACCACTCTTTTAACTCAAGCATCTCAGACAAGCAATGAAAATCTCAAGAAGAAATGCGACGACGTTAAGGAACGCGTACAAATGGATATGCAGGCCTTTGTCTCTCGCATGAATGGCAAGGTGAGCGAGACCGAACTAGTCAGAGCTCAACTAGAAGAAGCAAAGTCACGAGTAATTAATGAGATTCGCTCAGAGCTAATTGCTATTCGCAACGGCTTCGAGACAAAACTCGGAGAACTAATGAAAGACGCCGTGGCATCGCTTACAAATGTTGGCGCCGAAGTTGACGGTGAAATGAAAGGAGCCTACGAGCGCTCACTGTCAAAAATTGTAGCCGACAGCCAAAGTGCTAAAAACGAAATAGAAGAATCGACAACTAAGTTGGTAAAACTAATAAATGATCAAAAAGCTGCGGCACTAAAAGAAATTGCGCATGCAGCAGGCGCTCACGAATAACTATAGACTTAATCAGTATAAATAGACTAACACCCTTCCAGTCAGGACTCGTCACAAGATAACGCCATGAACTCAATGCTCCGCCAACACCACTTGCGAATACCAGACGTCAAAGCCTACCTGCGGGTTTTTGATAAAAATAAGCCGAGCTCACCAACTGATTGGGCAGCTCAAGAGAGCATGCTATATGAACCGGGTTATCTAATATTTTGTCTCGAACAAGTAGCAGCGCCAGCTGGCCTATCAACATTTTCTAAGAAGGCAGAAGAACAAGGCGAAACTTTCAGAGTAAAAGACCTTTGCGTTGTAATCAGCAAAGACGAAGGCCAATGTATGGTGGTCAACGTCACAGCATCAGCTTATGAATTTAGAGTTCTTGATGCTCTTATGCAAGAGAAAGCAACCAAAGCTATTCTCGACGGAAAAGATTTCAATTATTTGGCTTGTCGCCCGATTACTAGACTCGGGGCAAGTCAAGTAAAAGCTCTCTATCAAGTCGGTTCTAATTACGCACAAGGCGGCAGCAGACGCAGCTTGACAGTTGAAGGTTCTGCCCTCGAAGAGCCAGTAATCGCTTTGCTTGCCCAAATGGGAGCCAAGCTCACCCCGCAAGTAGGCAAGCCAGTTATTGACATTGGCTCAGTTTGCCACATGATCTTCACGCCCGAAGGCCGTCAAGATGACAGAAACAAAACTGTTCTCAAGTCTTGTTTCGCTGCACTCAACGCCGAAGAGCTTGCCCTCGGAGAGTTAGCCGTGCAACACGGCATCATGACTCAACAGGCTATCAATGCCGAACAAGCAGCTTCGCCTGCTGCTTTTGAAAATAATCCATTCAAGCCGAGTCCAGCAACTGAGAGCACGTCAGCACCGATAATTGAGCCGCAGATTGCCGACACCCAACCCGCACCGGCACCTCTGCCTACCCCACAACCGACCTTCGACATTCCCCCAGCCCTACAACAGGTTTCTTACTCTAACCTACAGCTTCCGCCACAGTCTGAAATGCTGGTGCCAGAATATCCACAGCAGCCATCTTCTTCAGGAAACGAAGCTGCAGAGTTTGCTTTTGAAGCTAACAGTGCCTTTGTACCTTCAAGCCCAGAGCCTGCGCCGGAACCGCCGACAACTCCAACGAGGACGGCTAGCCGGTATGACGATACTCCGCCTTGGGCTACAGCATCGGCAGACGCCCTTACTGCGATACTAATGACCGGGGATCATGTTCGTATAGACCAGCAATTAACCACAGTCAGGATGGCCACGGCGTGGTACGAACTGTCTCACGACACCCATGATAGCTCTGTGTCGTCTAGCACCGCTGTGCTCGACAGTAATCTACCCAAAGAAGATTTTTCGGCCCAATTCTTCAATGATTACCAGCAAGGTCTGGCCGGTGAAGCGGCGATTCACTACGCTGAGAATGAATTTGAAAAAGAAAAACGCATCAAAGCAGAATTCGAAGCAGGCAAACAAAAACGCCTTAAAGAGTACTTTGGTGACGAGCACTACGACAAATTCGTCAAAGACGAAGCCCAGCCGCCAGCCGTGGCCGCGAACAAACTAGATAGCTGGGACCTTAATCCCAATGACTTTGCTATAAGCCCTGAGCCCAGTATCCAAGAATCTCACTTCGATTCAGATATATTTTCCAATGCCGCCCGCGGCACAATCGAAACGAACCCAGAGGCTATCATGCCTGTTGTTGCAGAGGAGCCAGTTGTAGCTGATCCAGATTCATGGATGGACTATAAACCAAGCACAGAACCAGTTGCCGAATCACTTACAGAGTTAACAGCAGAAACAGCGACAACATTAGCAACGAGCAATGATATGGCACTGCAGGCAATACCAGTAGTTGACCAAGAAATTGCACAAGCTCCCAGCGAAACAGCTGCTCCCGCGACCATAGTTCCCGAAACATTGGTTCGAGAAACATTTGTTCGAGAAACATTTGTACCTACTCCTGTAGAGCTACCGTTGCCAGAAGCATTGGCAGAACACTCGCAAGGCTGGGGAGCCAGCTCCCCGAGCGACTGGCATGGAGAAAAGTCTCCTCTGCCTGAACTTGTTGAACCAAGCTTGATGCAAGCAGAAGCACTTGCTACGGATAATCAAGCCACAAGCGAAGCCGAGTGGTCTACCGCCGTTGAGTCTTCATTCGCGCAGCCTGATGAACAAGCACCAGAAGATTCAAACAGCCTATTTGAAAGATTGACACAACAACTTTCAAAAGATAGCCCAACGCCTGAGTTACAAATGGGTGCGCCACCGGTTGATGAAGCATTAAGCAGCGAGCAACAAGTCTGGCACCAAGGTACTCCGGTAAGCGATATTCAAGCACCAGAAACAGCTTCGGACTCAACTGTCAGCTCCACGCAGTTGACGCAAGATATTGGCACTCTTAACAGTGCGACAGACAGCGCTGGTTTCTGGTCGACCATGGACCCTACAACCTCATTGTTCTCAGCCCCCGAAGAAAACGTTATTGAAACTATTCAATCTACCGTTCAATCACCAGCTGAGTCAGTACCATCGCAAGAGCTAGCAGCCCCTGAGCCAGAGACTATAGCGCCCCAAGCCATGGCAACAGAATCAATTCCACAAGAATCTGTCCCTGCAGAAGTTATGGCTGCAGAATCTATGCCTGAATCTATGACAGATTCTCAGGTCATGCAGACTCGCGTCAGACCCCGCGATTACAGCAGTCCGCTGCGACGCAGCAGTGAACTAGGCGGCAATGCCAACATCGGCGCCGACTCAGGCAACGCTCAGATCCATATACCTGTTCCACAGCCCACTCCGACACCACTCAGACCGCAAGTTCAGACGCCGTCACAAGAGCTTCCACAAGAAGCACTTGTAATGCCAGCCCCAGAAGAAACTGCTGCTCCCGAAGAAACTCCTCCTCCAGAAGTAGAGGCAGCTCCTGTGGCAGAAGCAGCAGCTCCAGTGCAAGAAATAGCTCCAGCGGCGCTAGTTCAAGAAGTTGCCCCAACACCAGAGCCTTTCATCGCACCGGCTTCAACACCAGCGCCTTATAGAAGCGTGCCGACAATGGGCGAGTTTGACTCAGGCGTAAGACCGGCTCCAGCTCAAGACGCTCGTTTAATGATGAATGAAATGGCGACCTTAATGAGCAAACTTGAACAGCAAGTTGCAAAAGCCGCCAACAAGATGAGTTCGCGTGCAGAAGAGTTGAAAATTCGCTTGAACAGACAAGTAGAAGAACTTCTACGTGAAGGCCAAGACCTTGAAAAACATGCAGAAGTCAATCTCACCAATCTTTCTAGTGAATTGAGAAGCCGCCTAGAAAATCTTGCAGTCGATGTGCAAAATAATCTATCTAAAGAATCTGAAGGCGCCAGAAGCCTGTTAAGCGACTTAGATGCCAGCGGCTTACAACGTTTAGAATCAGAGCAAAGTCAACTCTCGACCACAATCGTCAATCAGTGCGAGCAATTCAAAGGAGAGCTAGAGAAGCTCACTGCCTCAGTTCAAGGCCGCCTCAACAGCTTGATTGCTAGCCGCAATGATGAGTTGGCAAGACTAAGCGAGTCTATCCTTGAACAGCTAAAAGAAAGCCACGATAGCTACACCGAAAAAGTAACTCAACGCTTCGAGCGCTTCCGTGAGCGCATGGGTGAAGAAAATGCTTCCATCACCCAATCGCTAGAGCGCAACATGCGTTCTATGATTGAGGAAATAGACAGCTCCCTCGAGAGAGCTTGCGAAAAGCTGCGCTCAACAAAGCTTGATCTTGAACAGACTATTTCGCACACGGTGGCAGTATGTGAGATGGCTGTGGCGCAGAAGACCAAAGAGCTTCTGGCCGAGTCAATCTTGCCCAAACTAAACGAGCAGAAAGAAATTCTGCGCACAATGATTCACGATATGAGCAAGCAAGTTGCCTCTGAATCCAACACTGCTATGCTCTCCCAACTGGCCAAACTAGAAGAGAGCATTAGTCTCTCTACCGATAAGTTAAAGCGCACCGTAGAGGACTGCCTAACCGATTTAGAAAGTTCTGGTCGTGGCCTGAAGAGTGGACTAGAAGAAACTTTCAAGCGCTCTAGCCAAGATCTAGTTCAGCGCACTCAAGAAGTAAACGTTTACCTCAAAGACACCGAAAGGCGCATGCTCGAAAGCGATCTTACTCTCAAGAGCCTGGTGGAATCATCGACCGTAGATGCTGAGCCCGAATTGAATGAAGAGCGCAACCACGCCCTGAACAAGCTTGGAAGCCTGAAACAGCAAGCTAATAAAGATCTTGCTAGCGCCATCGAACAGAACATCGACAGCATGGAAGATCAGAGCGAGAAGCTCTTTAGCGAATTGACCAACAAACGCTCAGAGCTGACCACAACAATTCGTGACAGTGCTGAAGTAAATCTCGACCGCGTGCGCAAAGCCCTAGCAGCTGCCACTTCCGCCATACAAGCGGCCAGAGAAAAGCACATGGAGTAAGCACTGTCAGAGCGCTCCTCAGCAGCTAAGCGTTAGCAAGGTTAGACACCTCTATATCAAGGGAATAACACTATGAAAGGTGCTTTCCCCGATGGGGCTAGTAGAGCTAGGGCTAGAATATGAGAGGAAGCGGGTGGACAGCCTACGTTACCATGAAGTTCCCCCACCGCTTGCGGAGTTCGCCGCTAGCCATGGACACTTGGACTATAATCAGCCAGAAAATGAAATCTTCCTGTACCACGGCACAAATTGCTATCGGCGCTGGGAAATAAACAAAACTGGTTTCCTTGAACCAGGCCGCAACAGCTATAGTTTTTTCACAACTAAAGCGCAAGACGCCTACGCCTACGCTAGAGCGGCATGTATCCGCGATATAAAACCTGACACTATCAATTCATTAATTTGTGAACCGGTGGTCTTGCGCGTGCGTTTCACCGCAAGAACGTGGCTACAAGTTGATTTCTTGCAAAACGAAGGTGATTGGCGCGAAGGCCAACCCCAAGCATTTACGGCTGCCGTGCTCGGCCCTGTTCAAGTTAATAACATAGTAGAGGTACTGCACTGCAATCATGGCTCTAAACGTCTCATGGGCGGTTTTGAGCGCATGCGAACTTTCGAAGACGGCGAATTTCTCTCGAATATAAAACATTTACGAGACACTTTGCAGAAAAAACGCGCCGATATGTGGTTTCTACGAAAGCTGGGTCTTGTTGCCGACAAAGTCGGTGTTACACTGAAAGGTGGAGAAGTTCCGGCTCTCACCCATGATGATCAGCTAAGAAAACTCAGGCAATCTAAGGCTTGAGCCGCTGATCTTGTACAACAGGATCAAAAATGAGTCAGCAATACAGAGCACAAACTAGCATCAAAGAAATTACTGCGGCCATCTCTCTAATTTCTCTGCTCGGCCTGCAAGGCTTCGCAAACCCTGCTCAAGCTCAGAACTTCAACTCAATTTTCGAAAACCCTGGTGGTTCGAACTCCGGTAGCTACAGCAATCAACCGGGAGCCTATAACGGTGGTTCCTACAACGGCGGCTATGGCAATATTCCCCCTGAATCAGATTTCGGCAATTACGGCGCAGGCGGCAATACCGGCGGCTACGGCACGAATTATGGAAATACAGGCAATACTGGCGGCGCCAATCCCAGCTATACCCCAGTAAACACACCGAGTATGTGGGACACCATACTAGAGAAACTGATGGGTAAAAGTAAAAGCCCTGGTGAGTTTATAGTCTTCCCCAAAGACGTGCCATTGGCCACCGGTGCTGGCGGTCAGACCGACACCACAAACAGAGCCACTAATTCCACCAATGGAGTAGCCAGCAACAAGGCCTACAAGCAGAGCTTGATAGAGGCGCAAAATCAAAATCGCGCCAGTAATAAAGCCGCCAATTTCTCCACTGGCCAACAATGGGGCAATGTCAGATCTACTTCAGCCATGGGCGACGGCAATTTTGGCTCTGGAGGGGTCATTGGCCCAGGAACGGGAACGCGCTCGGGCGGTAGCTCAACCGGCTTAGCCGGTGGCTCCAGTAACACTATGAACAGCGGCAACAACATGGGCCAGACTAACTTCAACCAGATCTTTGATAACGGCGGGAATCAAACCAATACAGCGCAAAGAGCGTCTACTCCGCCCCAGTCGACTTATGATCCAAAGTCGGTACAAGCCAACTTTGCTGGCATCAACTCGCAAGTGCAAAGTCAGTTGACTCAAACTCAGAATCACGCCAACTCTGCTCGCAACTCACTAAACCAAGCCATGAGCTCAAACAACAGCAATATCATCCAGCAAGCAGCCAGCGAAGCTCGCTCTCATGCAAATAGCGCTCAGGCGGCCGCTGAAAGTGCTAGCTCTCTGGCCAGCACGACCAGCTCACCCACTGCCAAAACATTGGCCAACCAAGCTCGTGAGCAAGCAGCACAGGCTATGAATTATGCCGATCAGGCTATGGCCAAAGCCTCGGCTAGCTACTAAATAGACCTGCCAGTATGTAACAGCCTATTAGAAGATTCTCAAAGAGCCCTTGTTTATGGGTTTAGAGAACTCTTCATATTGCTTAAAGTAGGTCAAACCGATATTCTTTTGCAGATTATTTCGGAGCGTACATTATTTGAAGCTTCACCAGCTTTTGCAAAAATATCGGAGGGTGGAATGGTTGCAACAAAAACCGGCACTGCAACAGTGTGCAAGCTCTTGGTCAACGGTGACTGGGTAGATTCAACAGCCACCGACTTTCAAGACATCTACAACCCCTCCACTGGTGAAATCATCGGCCGTACACCTTTAGGCGGAAACGCTGATGTAGACAGAGCCGTGCAAGCAGCCCATAAAGCCTTTCTTGAATGGAAAGAAGTGCCAATTATCGAACGTGCTCGGGTGATGTTCCGCTTCAAGAACCTGATGGAACAGCACTATGAAGAGATTGCCCAATGCGTTACTCGTGAACACGGCAAGACCCTTCCTGAGTCAAGAGCTTCAGTACAGCGAGCTATAGAAGTAGTCGAGTTTGCCTGCGGTATCCCCAGCTTAATGATGGGTGAGAGCATGGAAAACATTGCTCGCAACGTTGATTGCGAAACCATCCGCCACCCAATTGGGGTCTGTGCCGGCATCGCTCCTTTCAATTTTCCCGCCATGGTTCCGCTCTGGATGTATCCCATAGCTCTGACTTGCGGCAATTCATTTGTCTTGAAACCATCCGAAAAAGTACCGCTGACCAGCATGATGATTGCCAATCTATTATCTGAAGCGGGCCTACCCAATGGTGTGTTCAACATCGTTCATGGTGGCAAAGATTGCGTTGACGCTTTACTCTCTCATCCACTAATTAAGGCGATCTCGTTTGTGGGCTCAACCCATATCGCCAAATATATTTACACCACAGGCACAGCCAACGGCAAACGAGTGCAAGCGGCTGGTGGTGCAAAAAATCACATCATAATTATGCCTGACGCCGATATGGAACAGACAGTTCAAGCCCTACAAGCATCGGCCTTTGGCTGTGCTGGCGAAAGATGCATGGCTGGCAGCTTAGCTCTTCCTGTTGGTGAAGCGGCTGAAGCCTTGATACCGCATTTAGTGGAAGCATCGGCAAAAATGAAAGTCGGTCCAACTGACGGCAAGGGCTCAACTCACCCAGACATGGGGCCACTAGTATCAAAAGAGCATTTAGAGAAAGTACGCAGCATGATCAATAAAGGCGAGAGCGAAGGGGCAAAAGTCGCTCTGGATGGTCGCAATATTGAAGCAGCAAAATCAAGCGGCTTCTTCTTAGGGCCAACCATTCTTGACCACGCCAAACCAGAAATGTCTATCGTCAAAGAAGAGATTTTTGGACCAGTATTATCAGTGGTGCGTGTCGATAGCCTCGAAGACGCCCTAGCAATCGGTCGTGACTGCCCCTATGGCAACGGCGCAGTGATGTATACAAATTCAGGCCGCTCGGCCCGTGAGTTCAAGCATCATTTTAATGCCGGGATGATTGGTATCAACGTTGGCGTGCCGGCTCCCATGGCTTGGTTCCCCTTCACTGGATGGAACGCTTCGTTCTACGGTGACTTGCACATTCAAGGCTCTGAAGGGATTCAGTTCTACACCCAACAGAAAATGACCATGACCCGTTGGTTTGAACCTAAATCTAGCAAGTTTCAAGATCCAATATGGAAGCCAAAAAACTAGATTAGGGTTATGATGGAGGCATGAAAGCCTACCTAATTCGACTAGTCTTAATTGCAGCTGCCTTTCACTGGGTATTCCCCATGATTAAAGGCATAGATACCCACGGCAGCTTTATGAGCGCCCTGGCGGCTGGCTTCGTCTTTGCCTTTATCGGCTGGGTAGTTGAGGCCCTAGCAATTTTGCTCACTACAGTTCTCACAATCACAACATTTGGCCTGGCGCTGCTGGTTCTCATACCAGCCTGGATTTTAGGATTCTGGCTCATTCCGGCCATAACCCTCAAAGTGCTTGCTGACCTGATGCCGGGTTATCTCACCATTCAAGGTTGGGTGCCAGCCCTATGGGGCGGACTGATGATGCTCTTCATTGGTGTAATAACTAGCCCGAAAAGCCACAAATACGATTAACGCTTTGCGATCACGCTAAATGCAAAAGATAAAGCTTAAGGGGCACCGTGATTGGTGCCCTTTACACTTTATCTTTAAGCGACAAACTCAGCGGCTGGCGGCGGTACTACTTTTGTACGCGCTTTTCTAATTTGAGCTTTTGAATGTCAACACTAATCTTATTGAGGTCGCCTTCTAACTCAGTCTGATTTTCTTTGGACAAAGAATTGTTAGCATCGGGCTTAGCTTTCATTTTGGCTTTCTTCTTAGCGAGATTAGCCAAATCCTTGCGCAGGCTCTTGGCCTCTTTGACCGTCAATTCTTTTGCTTTCTGCCCTTCATTGATTTGCTGCATCAATGCTTGCTGACGATCATCAATAGACCATTCCTTTGCCTCAAGTGGCAAAAACATACTAAAAAGACTGCTCAAGGCGAGAGCTAAGCTACAGACAACCGTTAACAATCTCATTTAATCAAGCACCTCTTCAATCCAGACCTATAACTCTAGTCTAGTTTAGTCTATAAAAAACAGAAGCGCTTCATTTCGAATGAAGCGCTTCTCAGATTTTTCTAGAATTGAAAATAACTAGATTTCAACTAACTCTTTTTCTTTAACCGCTTCAACGACTTCAGGGGGAGCTGCTACAAGCTCAGCATTGTCAGATGTGGTGGTGACAGATACCGGAGCTGATACAGCAGGCTTAGCTTCACGGGCCGCTTTCGCCGCTTTAGCAGCAGCAATTTCTGCGGGAGAAAGAGTTGGAGTAGGTCTGATTACATCAGTAGCCAAGCCGATTTTCTCAAAGAATGAAATCATCATCCAGGTAGCGTCGAACTCGAACCATCTAATGCCATGCTGAGCCGATTTCGGGAAAGCATGGTGGTTGTTGTGCCAACCTTCGCCCATGGCCATAAGGCCTACCCACGGCACGTTGCGACTATCATCACGCACTTCATAGTTGCGATAGCCCCAGCTGGGCAGGTGGCAGAAAGTATTGACGAATTGAGGGCTCCAGAATACGAGAATAGAAGCAATCAAATTAGCAGTGAAGGCCACAGGGCCAAAGGCCAATAGGATGATTACGCGGGCAACAATATTGACCCAGAGACAAAGTTGAGCTTGCTTAGCTGAGTGGTCGGTACCAAGCATGCAGAGAACCTTGTCTTCAAGCAAATCAGGCACTTGCTTACGAATTTCTTCAATAGATTGGCGTTTCTCCATGTCGAACATCCACTTATAGAGAGCGTGTTCGAAACCATCGCGAGGTGAATGGGGATCACCAGGCTGGTCAGATTTCTGGTGATGCAGCCTGTGCACAGCGACCCATGAAATCGGAGCGCCCATTAGCGCGAAATATCCACCAGAAACGATGAAATATCTCAACCAGTTTGGCACTTTGTAAGACTTGTGAGTGAGTAACCTATGGTAGCCACCAGTGATGCCGATAGCCAGGTAAACGTACGAAACGCAAAACCAAGCAGCGAATGTCACCCAAGTAGTTGGAGTGTTCCAGGCTGAAAAATCCAAGTTGTGAGCCCCCTAATATTCTTTGCCTTAAACGAACTTGCAAAGTCCTTTATTTATAGCATGATAAGCAGTTGTCAATCTCTCATACTTAAGGCTGATTCTAGCCGAGATCGCGGCTCAAAGCCACTAAATACCTAATTCTTGAAGTTCGTTAATATTAGAAGAAGCCACAATAGCGCCACAAAAACCGGTTACAAAAGTAAAACTTTGTCTACCTTCGCAAATTCTGTCAGCTTCGAAAATAGGGAGACCATGACACACCAACTTAGTTTGAGCAGCCTACTCAGTTTGAGCAGCCTACTTGCCTGTGCTACTTGCCTTGCACTGGCAACACCTTCGCTAGCACAAGATCTACAAGCAGAACAAGAGCGACAAGCTGCACATTATATAAAAGATGCAAAAACAGTAGAAAAAGCACTTGTAGCTACTAGGCAACAGAAGAAACTGGTACTCGCTCTTGGCGGTGGTGGCACCCGCGGTGCGGCACACGTCGGCGTGTTAAGAATACTGGCGAAGAATGGCATAAAAGTCGATGCCATAGTAGGCACCAGCATCGGTGCCATTGTCGGTGGCTTTTACTGTTCTGGCCTGAGTGCTGACGAAATAGAAAAGATATTACTGAAAAAGTCTTTTTTGCGCTCTTATCTAACAGTTCCTATTCCCGTTCGCATCATGGCAGTACCCATATTCTTCATTCCGCACCTATTTGGTTACCATCCATATGACGGCCTCTACCGCGGCAATCGCTTTAGAAAGTATGTTAATGCCCAAGTGCAGGTTGAGAATAGAGCCATTGAAGCTCTACCTATTAAATACGGCGCGGTCTGTTCTGACCTGCTCACTGCTAAACCCTATCTCATCAGAGCTGGCAATCTAGGTCGAGCCATACAAGCCAGCTCCGCTATTCCAGCATTGCGCCAACCTGTACCTTTCGATACAGCTAACCCAGACAATGTCGCCATTAGAGACGGTGAGCCCTCTATGGCTCTATTAGTAGATGGCGGTATTCAAGCCAATTTACCAGTCGAACAAGCCTGGCTTTTGGCTCACGAGCTTGGAGCCGAAAGCGAAGTGGCCGTGATTGCCATCAATATAGACGAACCTTTCGAGACCGAAAACGGTAAATCCTTTCGCAAAATTGGCAGTGTCAGCAAGCGCGCCATCAACATTATGCTGGCCAGCGTCGATAGATCACAGACTGGCCTAGCCCAATTGATCATTCAACCGAGAACAAATGGCATAGCTGTTCTTTCAACCAAAACCAGCGATGTCAAACTAGCCATCAAAGCTGGCGAAACAGCCGCAGAATCGGCGATGCCCGCGGTAAGGGAACTACTCAAAGCAATGCCGTCTGGCAAAGATTATTAGAGCTAAGGGGGAGCCTTCCCACAAATATGAGAAATCTCACCTTGTATAGTGCCTAAAAAAAACATACAGTCCTGATAGCACCTGAAAACCCCTACAGTGAGTGTTGGCAACATGAAAGCAGTGATCACAGGCGGACCGTCGGTCGGTAAAACCACAATCGTCAATGGCTTGGGTCAACTGGGATATCGAATCGTCAACGAAATTGCCACGCAGATCATCAAAGAAGGGAGAATATTACCCTGGGTTGACAGGCAAAAGTTTCAGGCAGAAGTCTTAAGACGGCAACAATCGGCCGAGGCCTCAATTCTCGATTTTGACCAAACTGTCATTTTAGATCGTGGTCTGTTCGACGGAGAAGCCTATTATCTGCACGACAAACTGCCCGTGCCCTCAGCCTTCAGTAATTTGGACGCCTCACAATACGACGTGGCCTTTTTAATCGAGCCCTTGTCATTCTTCGAAGCTAATGAAATTCGCCAGAATGAGAACCTCAAGTTCACAAAAGAAATAAGCGTCATTCTTGAGCATTGCTATGCATCGAGAAGTGTCAAAGTGGTCAGAGTACCAGCTATGCCGGCTATTGAAAGAATAGAATTTGTCAAAAGCCACGTCGATACTCTCAAAAAAGGCAAAGCTACAACTGTCGAACAAGCCGCACACCAAGCAGCCTACATGTTCAGAGGCTATGCGCCCGTGGCAATGGGAAGCTTCTAGGAGTCAATTTAAAAACCGAAAGTGGCTGTTCTTGCATTAAGTCTTGAGCTGAGCAAGAAACCAAGGTGCTAACCTATTAGAAACCTAATGGGAGGCAGCGATGCGGGCATCAGAAGCAACCAATTATTATTTCAAGCGGGCAGCAAAGCATTTGCATGTTGGCTCAATGCTAGAAACTGTCTTAATGGCACCACGACGTGAAGTCAAAGTCGAAGTGGTTATCGAACTAGACAACGGCGAACTCGGCGTATTCAACGGCTTTCGCGTACAGCACGACAATAGCCGCGGCCCCATGAAAGGCGGCCTGCGCTATCATCCCGAAGTCGACCCCGATGAAGTCAATTCGCTAGCTTCACTGATGACCTGGAAAACAGCGGTAGCCAATATTCCATATGGCGGCGCCAAAGGCGGTATCAACTGCGACCCCTCCAAACTTTCTCACGCTGAATTACAGCGCATCACACGCTCATTCATAGACCAAATTCACGACATCATCGGCCCCGGCCTCGACATTCCCGCCCCAGACATGGGCACAAACTCACAGACTATGGCCTGGATAGTCGATCAATACTCAAAGTATCACGGTTGGACACCAGCAGTGGTGACCGGCAAACCCATCGAACTAGGCGGCAGCGAAGGGCGAGAGCAAGCTACCGGTCAAGGTATTGCCTTTGTCTGCGAGGCAATTTTAGCCGACTACACAATGGACTTCGCTAAGACCAAATTTGCCATTCAAGGCTTTGGCAATGTTGGCTCATGGGCAGCGCAATTCATTCATCAGATGGGCGGAATTGTAGTGGCTGTAGCCGACTTAACGGGCGGCATATACAACTCGAAGGGCCTCGATGTCGAACACCTAATGCGCTATGTGCGCGAAAACAACGGCGTAAAAGGCTTCCCTGATACCAAAGAAATTTCAGCCGACGCTATCTTTAGCTGTGATTGTGACGTGCTCATTCCGGCCGCTCTTGGTAATGTCATTACCAAAGAGAACATGAAAGATATTAAGGCCAAATTTATCATTGAAGGCGCTAATGGCCCTACCACTCCTGAAGCCGATGAATATTTGATCAAACACGACAAAGTAATTGTGCCTGACATTTTTGCCAACTCTGGCGGCGTCATGGTCAGCTATTTTGAGTGGGTGCAAAACGTACAACAGTTCCGCTGGCGACTCGAGCGCGTCAATCAAGAGCTGAAGCTCTTGATGCTCGATTCGTACAAAGAAATAAAGCACCTGGCAAAGTCAAACGAATGTGATTTGCGCACTGCCGCTTTTCAGCTTGGTATCACCAGAGTAGCTAGAGCGACATCGCTTCGAGGCCTCGACAATGAAGGCTTCTGCATGCTCAACAGTCCTCATAGTTAAACCGACACAAAAAAAGTAGAAAACAAAAAAGTAGTAAACCAAGAAGATGGAAGAAAAATCGTCTCCCTTAGACCACGGTAGTATCACTCTAGAGCCCGAAAGAGAAGGCGAAACTACCGACCAGCTCTGGCTTAGAACTGTTTATCAAGGCGATACAGTGCCGCAGTTTACCTTGCGCGCTGTGCTCATGGGCGGCGCGCTCGGGATGCTAATGTCAATCTCAAACTTATACACCATGCTCAAAGTGGGTTGGGCATTTGGTGTAGCAATCACTGCGTGCGTGCTCTCTTTTGTCATTTGGCGCGGCATCAGAGTGGCTTTTCCTAAGGTATCTGACATGTCGATACTAGAAAATAACTGCATGCAGTCAACAGCCTCAGCGGCTGGCTATTCAACTGGTGCCACTGTCGGTATCGCCTTTGGTGCCCTACTTTTAATTACTGGCGAACACCAACCTTGGACAACCCTTCTACCCTGGACATTTGTCTCCGCCATGATGGGTGTGTTTTTGGCTGTGCCGATGAAGCGGCAGATGATCAACATCGAGCAACTGCCCTTTCCTTCGGGCATCGCTGCGGCAGAGACCTTAAAAAGCCTGCATGGTCAGTGCAAAGAAGCAGTCACCCAGGCCTATTCTCTAGTGGCTGCACTAGTAGCGGGGGCCGCTGTTGGTTTTCTTGGCAAAGGCGAATTTGCCTGGCAAATCAAAGCCAATCTAAAAATACCGGAGTTAATACCCTTTGGCGGCCGCAGCCTCGGGGTCAACTTAAAAGATACCCCCGGCTTTGGCTGGGAACCAAGCTTGCTCTTGCTCGGAGCAGGCATGCTAGTTGGCATGCGTGTATCACTATCAATGCTGGTTGGCTCTTTAGCACTTTATTTGTTCTTCGGCCCACAAGCACTCAACGCCCAAGAAATCAGCGCCCCTAAAGCTATCATCAAAGAATGGGCACTGTGGAGCGGCACAGCCATCATGGTAACAAGCGGACTCACTGCTTTTGCCCTCGAATGGAAAACTATTTTACGCTCACTGAATATAGTTCAGGTGAAGAAAGATGCGGAAAATATAGACCCATTGGCTGACATTGAAGTACCTCTAAAGTGGCTTGTCTGGGGCATCGTACCACTAGCGATTGCCAGTATTGCCCTGCAATATTTAGCCTTCTCCATTTCACCATTGGTCGGCATAATGACCATCGTCATGAGCTTCTTTCTTGGTTTGGTGGCCTGCCGCGCCACCGGAGAAACAGATGTGACACCAATGAGTGCCATGTGCAAAATTACACAGCTCGCTGTAGCAGTGGTGGCACCGAAAAATATTGTCACTAACCTTATGGCTGCATCGGTTACAGCCAATATTGCCTCAAGCTCAGCTGACTTGTTAACAGACCTCAAAAGTGGATATCTGCTTGGCGCCAACGCCAGAAAACAATTTCAAGCACAGTTGGCCGGGGTCTTCTTTGGAGTAGCGGCTGTGGTACCAGCCTGGTATCTAATGGTGCCTAACAAAGCCGCCCTAGAAGCCTTTGAACCTCCCTCTGTGAACATCTGGAAATCAGTAGCTCTTGCTCTCAGCCAAGGCATTGAAACTGTGCCGGTAACAGCTCGCTGGGGCATGCTCATTGCGGGCTTAATTGGTATCGCCTTGGCCCTCCTCGATAAATTTGCTAGCAAAAAATGGAAACCATACGTACCATCAGCCATGGGCCTTGGACTATCGTGGGTAATGCCATTTAGCAATGCCTTTGCTTTCTTCTTGGGCGCTTTGATTGCCATGGTATGGCGTTGGGCCTCTAAGAAAAGTGCTGACCTATACGTAGTACCAGTGGCCTCTGGGGCCGTAGCGGGCGAATCATTGATGTGTGCCATTATCGCCATTATTCAAGCCTTGGGGGCCCTCACGGCTGGTCACTGAGGGCCAAAACTTGAGCAAAGCTGCTGACGACAAGCAAATAGTCATTCGTGCCATAAATCAGCTTGGTCGCCGAGTAACTGCTGCTGACGTAGCAACAAAGACCGGCCTTTCGCTCAATGATAGCAACCGCTTGCTCAATGAAGTGGCCTCAGACGTGGGCGGGCACCTCGAAGTATCAAAGCTCGGGTTTGTTGCCTACAGCTTTAGCCCAGGCTTTCAAAACAACTATATTGCCACCGGCATAAGAGCATTCGTCGAAAAAGCAGGCCGACTATTATTCAATACCTGCTTTTTCATCCTCAAAATTTCATTTGGTGTAATACTACTAGCCTCGCTGGCAGTAGTGATCTTCGCTGTTATGCTGACAATTTTTGTTACCACATTTGGCACAGAAAAGAAAAATAAACAACAACCCTTTCTTGACTTACTCATCTTGCGCGACCTAATTTTCTGGCAGGCGAACAGACCAAAACAATTAGCCGGCCAACCTTTGAGCGCTAAGGTAGAACGAATCAAGAACGACAACTTCTTAATCAACTGCTTCTCTTTTCTCTTTGGTGACAAAAACCCTAATGCTGAAATTGAAGAAAAGCAATGGCGCCTAATTGCTCAATTAATTCACAATAATAAAGGCGTGGTGACAGCCGAACAACTAGCACCGCTAATACTCAGCGAAATCTCCACAAAAGACAGCAACGAAGATTTTGTCCTGCCAGTGCTCTGCCGCTTTGATGGCCGACCTGAAGTAAGCGAATCAGGTTCTATCATTTATCAATTTCCTTCACTGCAAGTTAGTGCCGGCTCGGCCGAAGCACCTCAAATTGTGCTGCAAAACTTTCTTCCTCCAGCTTTAATTGAACAGGAAGTACCATTCTCAAATTTATCAAAAGAACAACTCAAACCAGTGCTTGCCATAGCCACTCTCAACATGGCTGGCACTTGGTGGCTCGCCTTCACCGCTCATCGTCTAGTACACATCTACCGCTGGCAAGCCGACATACTAGTCATCTACGGCACACTCTTCGTTCTCATTCCTCTCTTGCGTTGGGTTTGCCTACACTGGATAAATGCCGGTATAGCCATGCGCAACGCCGAACGAGAGAAGCTAGCAGACAAACTAGTAAAACCTGACCAAGGCTTAAAAGATAAACTAGAAGAGCGTGAAAAGATGGCCCAAATTCAAGATATTAGCCCTACAATTGATGCTGCCTCAGTAATATACACAAGCGAAAAAGACTATTTAGACCAAGCCATTGCAGAGGAAACGCAATAATGAGCACGCCACTGACGAGCACTTCTTTGACTAGCTCACCTCTAACAGTTACATCTCTGACAATTTACCCAGTAAAAAGCCTAGCGGGAATATCATTGCACAGCGCCAAATTAGAAAATCGCGGCTTTAAATTTGACCGCGAATGGATGGTAGTAACCGAAGGGGGACAGTTTCTCACTCAACGAGAATTGGCTCCTATGGCTCTAATTCAGACAGCCATACTAGAGCAAACTTTACGTTTAACCATGCCACTGGGCGATAGCATAGAAGTTCCACTTAGTACAAAAGCGCAAGGCAATGCCAAAGCTGTGACTGTAAAAGTATGGAATGACACCTGCCAGGCACTAGACCAAGGAGAAGAAGCAGCAGTTTCGCTCTCGCATTACCTGGAAAGAAAAGTACGCTTAGTGCGCATGGAACCTTCGTTTAATCGCATAGTTGACCAACAATTTGCCAATTCAGCAGACAATGTTGTTAGCTTTGCCGATGGTTTTCCTGTGCTAGTCATTAGTGACGAATCACTAGCTGAGCTGAACAGAAGACTAGAATACCCGCTGCCCATGAACCGCTTCAGACCAAACATAACTATTGGTGGCAGCGTCCCATTTGCCGAAGATAGCTGGTCTGAAATTTCAATAGAAGGTGTCACTCTCAGCCTGGTCAAACCCTGCGGCCGCTGCCAGATTACAACCATAGATCAAGACACGGCAGAAGCGGCAAAAGAGCCACTCAAGACCCTTTCATACTTCCGCAAAGAGAATGGCCAAGTTATGTTTGGGCAAAATGCAATTCCCAAAAACAATGGTGAAATTAGACTAGGAGATATTGTTTTAGCAAAAGCCAAATAATGACGATGGTAAAAAGGAAACCCAACTCAAAACTAGCACTGCTAAGCGCGATTCTGGCATTATTGTTGCGCTGTGAAGCAGCACATGCAGCTCCAGACCATGACTTACAGCTATGGACACCAATAATGCTAGATCGCACTATCTACAAGAAAGTGCGAGGCTACTTAGAGGTGAATCCACGAGTTGGTGATAATGTCTCCGGCCTCAATCAGCTTTTACTAAGACCAGCGCTTGAGTACAGAGTGAAGGATAATTTCTCGCTCTTTGCCGGATATCTCTGGCTCTCAAACTATTCCGGTGAAAGTGTACAGAACGAACACCGCATCTGGCAGCAAGCCCTAATGAATAAGAGCTTCAAGCGCTGCCTGCTAATTAATCGCACCCGCCTAGAACAAAGAATGTTTGAACCGCTTACGGGCTCAGGCGTAAGGCTGAGACACTTGGTCAAAGCTAACTATCCTCTCAATAATCGCATTTATGCAACTGCCCAAAACGAACTCTTCGTCAATTTAAATAGCGTAGAAGGAGGACCACAGGCTGGTATTGACCAGAACCGTCTATTTGCTGGCTTCGGCATCAAAACACTAAAGAAAGCTCAGGTAGAAGTTGGCTATCAATACCAGTATGTCAATAGATCAGATCAGTTTGACGATCAGGTAAACCATGCCATAGTGATTCAATCTTTCGTCGGCTTGAAAGACTAGCAGAAGAGATTTTCAATAAACTAAAGAGTACAAATAAAGAGTGCAAAGCTAGCTAAATAGTAAACTTAAGTTAGGGCACAAAGTTCAGAACTCGTAACCGCAGGTATCCTATGCAAAGCTCGCTAAGAATATTTCTCACTTCTTTGGTTGCAATCGGCTTGATTGCATACTCAAGCGTGAAGGCAGAAGCTGCGCCAAAAGAGTTGGTGGTCACCCAGTTCGACAACACCATCTATCTCACTGACGAAGCCATAAGAATTAAGAACAACACTGGAAATTTCTTCCTCGTGGCCAAAGCACCAGATTGGAAAGTTACTTGTTTTCGCACCGACCGAAAAGTCTACTGGCAGAGTGACTTAAAACGCTTTACTGGCGTCATGCTTTTAAATGCCTGCGTACCTCCTCACGATCCAGAAAAAGCAATCTTCGTTGGTGCGAAGAAATATAAAGGCTTTGACTGCCTGTGCTATAAAACGCGAAAAAACACACTTGTCTACGGTGCCAAGAATATCAAAATTCCAAGCAAGGCAGCAGAGGTATTGTGCCGCTATCTATTTGTGCCGGATATAAAAGAGATACCTCTATTTGAAAGTTCAGCCACCGAAGAAAAATACAAACACAAAGAATGGTTCGACGCCCACCGCTACAAAGACTTTTTGCAACGCACGCCGGTTATAACAAAATCGATAACCACAAAGAATTACGACCCCAATGATTTCGTTATTCCAAGCGGTTTAAAGTTGACCAAAACGCCCACAGACGTAAGTTACTCTGCGGCCAACAAGAGCGACCTCGAAGGCATGATAGAAGGCGTAGGCTTCATGGGGAAGGACGAATAGGGCAACTCAACAGAAAGGAAATTATTACCGCAAGAACTCTATGCGTTTAGTGTCCATGCCCAAACGCCTAGATACATCCACGCTCCATTGCCACATCTTGGTACTGAGCTTGGTGTCATACGAGGTTTTCGATGAAAGCACTTCGCGACCATTGACGAAATATTTACCTGTTACTTGATACAGCTCGGGGGCGCTAGCTAACTGAATAATAGTACGAGCGCCTTCTTCTGGCTTGACACCAAAGACCTTAGCGTTTAGCTGTATAGCTTTGCCAACAATGCCGTTGTTAGAGCCAAAATCAGTAGCGACAATGCCAGGGTGCATAGCATTCACCGTAACACCGGTAGACTTAATGCTATAAGCCAAATGATAAGAGAAGAGTATATTGGCCAATTTAGTATCGGCATAATTGAGAAAACCAATAGGCATTTTGTCGCGCATATTAGGCGGCCCACTCAATGATGAGCGTTTATGAGCATCCGATGAAACATTGATTATTCGAGATGGTGTGCTGACCTTAAGCACATCAATTAGATAACCAGTCAACCAAAAATAACCAAAGTGGTTGAGAGCCCAAGTCATCTCTAGGCCATCTTTGGTATCGGCGCGACGCATAAAGACGCCACCGGCGTTGTTAATGAGAACATTGAGCTTGCTATATTTGTTAGTGAAATTCTTAGCCAGAGTTTTCACCGATTGAAAATCTGAGAGGTCGGCAGTAAGAAAGTCGAGATTGGTATTGCCTGTTTTGGCTTCAATTTCAGCCAATGTGCTCTCACACTTATCGGCATTGCGACCGACAATAATGATATTAGCACCGCGGCCAGCTAGTTCCATGGCTGTCACTTTACCAATACCAGCCGTGGCACCAGTGATCAAACAATTTTTGCCTCGCATCGACAAATCGGGCAAAGCGTTAGATTCCATGGATTCCGTCCTCATTCACGATCATTCACGCTCTCTTACGCCTCATTCACGAACTTGCTCAATCTTTCTATGGTTTCACGGAAAGCAGCTTCATCAATACAGAAACAGATGCGCACCATTTCTGGTGTGCGGCCCCAAGCGGCCGGATTAGTCAAAAGCTTATATTGGGTAGCCAGGCGCTCGTGCTCACTATCAAGTTTAGCCAACAAGAACAAGCCGCCGCGATAGGGAGTATCGTAGCCGTCATCAAGGCCTTTTGATTTAAGCAAAGCCAACAGCTCTTCTCTTCTATTTGAAAGTGTCTTTCTCTGGCTAGTGAGATAGGTTTCTACTTCAGAGAAGGCTTGAGAAACGTCCATCATTTGGTGCGGGGCTTTCTCTAAAAAAGCTGAATAAAGAGCATCCCAGGCGCGCAGTATAGCAGCTGGCGGTGGCTCAACGTGTGCAGCGATTTCTTGAGCCCAATCTTCATCAGGGGTGACCATAAAGCCGCATCTCATGCCGCCAGCAGCAAAGCTTTTGGCAATGCCATCAACCATAAATATATGGCTGCCACTAGGTCCAGAAGCAAACGACCCGGCCGATAGAGACGCCGGTGTCCACTTACCGAGGCGGTGGTCAGAAAGTAAGAAGAAGATTTCATCAGAGAATACATAAATGCCTTGTTTATGGCAATTTTCGACTATTGTGCGCAGGCGCTCTGGGTCTAAGAATATGCCACTAGGATTATTAGGCTGAGTGAGCCAAAGCAAATCTGGTTTCTCTGGCAAGGCCGCGATATCTTTTGGCGAAATCAAGAAAGCACGCTCAGGTGCGGTTTTCACCTCGACTAAACGAGCACCATAATAGCTAAGCATCGGATAGAGCGGCCCATAACTGCCGTCAGGTACGGCCACCAAACATGGGCGTCCTAAGCGCTTCGACAGAGCTTTGATCATGGCGCCAAAGAGAGGAAAGACCCCTTGGGCCAGTACTATGCGCTTGCCAGGAATGACTACTTTGCGGGTCCATTTCATGTAAGCAGAAACACGCTCGCTGACGATCTGAGGCAGAATCGTTGTCTCTTCGTCTAAGAAGCCCTTGAGTAAACCCTTAACCAATATATCTGGCACAGGTGATTCAAATTCACCATAGTCGAGCCTGATTAAGCCAGGGGTTTCTACATCGATTGGCTTAGCAGCGAAGCATGGGTCTTTTGCCAACTGCGCAATCAGTGGCGTAACAGTATTGTTTGGCCCGCCACTATGGCTGCCTTCAATATGCGCTGAATCACCTTGCAAGTTAGCGTTCAACTTGCGCTCTAATACTTGATCAGGAAATGGGAAAGTCATCAAATCATCAAACAACCATTCGTATAAAAGCTGAGTCGGATAAGCAATACGCGAATAGCTCAGCTCAGAGCCAATTTCCAGGCCTTCCATCCAGGCAGCTGGAGCATTGATCAAGAAGCTTAACTCAAGGTCGCGACTAATTGTATTTTTGATTAGACCATAAAGCAGTATCAGATTGTCTGGCAATGGCTCTTGACCGGCAAAGCGCAAGGTCATGTTAGAACCAAGCTGAGAGCTAATGGTAAAGCTCTCAGAGTCGTCTATCAGATACCAGCGGTCTGGGTGCAGCCGGGCTTGCTGGCAAATTGCTTTGAAATTTATAGGCGAAGGGTTGAGCAGTTGCCGGGGCGAGATTAGCACCACTTTTGGTGCGACAAGATCGTCTAACTCATTTAATTCTGAAAGATCATCGTTGCCTACTGTTAGCTCCAAACCATTATCGAGAGCCACGCGCTCGTATACAGAAGCAACAGAAGACGACAGCAATATGCGCTCACCAGAAATTGCCACCATGCGCAAAATCATGTCGACAAGCTCTGCGCGCGACGGGGCAATGAACAACTCCGAAGCAGTAATTGGGTAGTAGCAGAAGCCGTTTAGATAGCGAGCTATGATGGACCGAATACTCAAGTCGCCCCGTTCATGCGGGTAGGGAATAGTCTTTACATCAAGTAGCGAGCGCGAGAGGCGACTGAGAAAACTGATTTTCTCGTGGCCAAGTCGAGAAAAATCAAGCTCTTTGCGCAGACTCTCAAGCTTCATATGATTTAAATTGCGAACGAAAGCAAAGACCTCAGGCTCGAACCTAGTATCGGCTTGATAAACAAGCAGGTCATGGAATACCTGACGACCAGCGGCGAGAAGCTTCACGGCAGTGGCGGCAGACACTGATAGCTCTGAGTCGCGTGACATAAAGAAGTGAAAGCGGATACCGTGTTCAGCTTCTAAATCAACCAACGAGGCTAAATCAGTATCATCGGCTTGCTGAATGCGGCGCATCCAAACGAGCTTACTCTCATAGCCGCGCCGGTCAAACATACTTTCGATGGCCTGTCGCCCAGGTCTGCCACCGAGCACCAAAGTCACTCTGCCACCGGGGTTAAGGCAGAGTTGTGCTTGCTCTAGAGCTCTGGCAATCAATGGCAGACCAAAACGGTCTTCTAAAATTCCTTGTTCAAAGCAGTAGTTGCTGAGGTCATAGAGATCTTTCTCAGATAGCGCCTCTTGGTTCTCACTGTCACCGGTACCAAAGTTGATTTCGCCTTTAACTGGGTTGGGGTGCAAAACTTGCGGGATGCAGCCAATGACGTGATCAAAATGTTGACCAGCAGCAAGGGGCATTGACAGCAAGTCTGAAACTTCGGCCTGAAAGACTTTGACAATAGGCTCACCAGCCATGCTGAGCACATAACTACCGTCAGCCGTCGTGCCGTTGAGCCAAGTATTGAGCTTAGCCATGGTCACCGCCACGGGATTCAAATCAAGGCCTAAAACCTCTTTCACATTTGTGACGAAGAGCAACAGAAGACTAATCCAGCCGGAGCCAGTTCCTACTTCGACTATGCGCTTGCCATGAAACTGCTCTTTGCTCTTAAGCAAACCTTCAGCAAAAGTTCGGCCCCATAACTCTGGTGAGAAGACCGCCGGGGTAAGCAGCAATCTTATGGGATCAGGCAGTGAAGGCAAACTGACACTCTTTAGAACTAGCTGTTGTTGCTCTAGCTCGCCGTCGATTTCTGACGGATGAGACAACGCTGAACTCTGCTTAGACAATTCATCGGCCAATTCATGCAATATTTTAATTGCCTGCTTTTCAGTGGCCTCGTCTTCAAGAGCCGCCAGCAACACATTGAGCTTGGCCTGAACAATATCGGCCCGGTCAAGCTTGCCGAACTCGGCATTAGGCACCTGGCTACAAGCAGCAAGTATTTCTTGTCTTGATGGAACGCTGAGAAGCTTGCTCACTGCACTTCACACACTAGTGTAGGTATACGACATCATCATTGTACTAGCATTGACAAATTACTAGCATTGACAAACTAGAATTGAAAGCCCGAGCTACTGACAACGCGCTATGGATTTTCAGCCAACCCTGGTCGGGGAGTAACTGGCGGGGCAGCAAGGCGAAGGTCGTTGCCTTTCCAGCGCGACTTCAATACCGGAGTTTGCAACACACCACGCTCGGTCAATACTTCTTGTTGCACTTTGTCTTTCATATTGCTGAAGGCTTCACCAAGGGTGGTGGCATTACCTTTACTTTTGAGTGACTCAATTAAACAACGAGTAAAGACAGAGTTCTGATAATGCTTTGATTCCCACGATACTTGCGACGGCTGACTGGATGAAATAACCAATTGACCAGTGCCTTGAGCTACTTCAGTTATGTCAACGTTACCTTGGCGGAAAAGCCCCTTAGCACCGGGATCTGCAGCACCGCTATGACAAGCATCAAGAACCAGAACCACTCTATCTGAATGCACTCGACCCTTGATAATTCGGGTCAAATCTTGCATTGGTAGGCCAGAAGCGTAGAGGCTATCGACCTGGCTGTCGTATGCCAGCAGATAATTGACACCACCAATATCCATATCAGAGGCGCTGCCATGGCTCGATATGTAAATGACGACCAAGTCATCAGGATTAGCCACACGGGGCAACCACTTATCACCCAACTCAGAGAGAATGTTAGCGCGAGTGGCCTGCTCGTTAACAAGTAGCTTGACGTGATCAGGAGCGAAATTACCTTCTTTCAACAAATAATCGTTGAAGTCTTTGGCATCTTTAGCGGGATACTTAAGATTGAGTTTGCTGTCTTGAAAATTACTGATGCCGACAATTAAAGCCCACTTATCGCGAACGGGGCGATTGGTGACATCAAGTGCCGATTCTTCTGGTTGCCCTTCAGCTTCAGTCTTGGTCGTCACTTTAGCAGCTGGTTTCACTTTCGCGTTATTAGCCATGGCCAAACGACGAGCGTCCTCTACTTCATGCTTATTACGTTGACGTTCAATGCGTTCTTCAGCTTCTTTCTCTTTTAATGCTAATTCGCGCGCCTTCAATTCGTTACGCGAACGCTCAACTGCGGCCAATTCTGCTTCTTTTTTCTCACGAGCAACTTTAGCTTCTAGCTCTTTTTGCAAAGCTAACCACTTAGGGTCATTGATACCAGCTGCGGTGGCAACGACCGTTTGACCGGTGACCGCATGGTTGACAGAAGAAGTAGTAGTCGATACACCATAAGTAGGTTTGCCTTTTGAGTCATAACCACTAGTTGTACGTGCTACATGCGGCCGTACCGAACTACCTGTTTGACTAGATGCTACTACTTGATTGTTGCTCACCGTTGTCACAGCAAGCTCAGTACTCGCCGGTTCCACAGGTTTAGATTTAGCAATCTTCTGCTTCTCTAACTCTTTGGCAGCGAAGTCACGATTGGTCTTCGCGTCGATCAAATTCGGATCAATCGCTAAGGCCCGGTCAAAGTCGGCGACGGCCTTGTCAAGCTGGCCCAGGTTTGAGTAAAGAAGGCCGCGGCTGAGAAAACAGCTGGTACTATCAGGAGCCAGGCGAATGGCGTCAGTTAAGTCGGCCAAAGCCCGGTCATTTTGTTTAATTGCCAAAAGCGCCAAGCCACGCCAGTAATAAGAATCGGCCCGATCGCCGTTGAGTTTAATTGACTCAGTCAGGGCTTGAATCGCCTGGTCAAACTGCCCCTGGTTGTAAGCCTGCTTGCCGCGATCTAAAAAAGTATTCTCGTTGTCATACCACGCCGCCTCAGCCGGATAGCTCAAGTCTATAGCCGATGGCAAGAACATAGGGCACAAAAGCGGAGTAAGGGAGAGAAGGAGTGATGCTGCAATTTGTCTTTTTTTCATAATTCAGCTACTTTGTCGGCGTCGTTATCACTTACAAGTTTCAATTCTGAGAAGCGGAACTTTTCAGCCGCCTTAACAGTTCGAATTTTGACTGATCTACGCCGCCAATAGGTGAATTAGGAGAAGAATCTTTTATTGTTTTCTTCACAGACTCGTTAGAGCGCGGGCCGGAAAAAGCAGCGGACCGCCGCAAAGCGGCCCTAGAGCGCCCACCCCGGCGATTCTGACTTTTTATATCTGAGTCCTCAGCTGAGTTGTCCCCCTCAGACTCTGAAGTAACCTGACGAGATTTTGAACCAGTCCGTGGCGAATTAACAGCGGCATCGAAATTCGCCGAAGACGAAGTGGCCGAATCGGGCACACGCCTTTGCACTTTTGTATGCTCAAGACCGCGACCAGCATTAACGGCGAATAATATGCAAGCTGCAAGCATCAAGACTGTCAAGGTATAAGTAAGCAAATGTGAGGCCGCCGCAGAATTGTCAGCAGAAGACTGAACAGCCTCATGGTCACTTGGCACTGGCCGGGCAAACGGGCTAACAGCAGAATTAGAATAAGAATTAGTCTGGTTTCCGGCGACCACGCTACTCTGACCATCAGCGAGGCTCCAAACACGTCCGGGCGTTCCCGGTCTGGCAAAATTCTTGACTGAAGTATCTGGATGCAGACAGGCTTGCTCTAGAGCATCTTTGAAATCGATCATGGTAGCGAAACGCTCGGCCGGATTTTTAGCCATAGCCCGAGCAATGACATTCTCGAGCTGCACAGGAAACTGCCCTTCTGGGCAAGCACTAGCTAAGGTTGGCGCTTGATTATGCATGTGACAATGCAGCAATTCATAGACATTGGCGCCCCAAAAAGGATCTTTACCAGTTAGCATCTCGTAGATGACACAACCAAGTGAATAAATATCAGCGCGACTGTCACACTCGCGGCCAGAGATCTGCTCGGGGCTCATATATGGGGGGGAGCCCCAAAGCTCTCCCGAATGCGTCAGCTTGCGGGAGTCTTCACCCAATTTGGCTAAGCCGAAATCAACGACCTTAACTTGTTGTTGTCCAGCTTCTTCAAGTCGATAGACACCACTGGCAGTACCGTCAAGCAACATAATATTGGCCGGTTTTATGTCGCGGTGAATAACCTCATGGCGATGTGCATGGCCTACTCCTAGACAAATTTGCGAAGCAACACTATAGGTTTGCTCAAGAGTAAAACGACCGTTTAGGAGAACTTGATCAAGAGACGAACCTTTCAAATAGTCCATCACGACATACGGTTGGCTATCGCGACCAATAACGCAATCATAGACAGTAACGACATTAGGGTGCGAGAGCTTGCTTAAGGTTTTCACTTCGCGCTCAAATCGCCGCCAAATATCCGGCCTTTCATCAACTCTAAATTTTACGGTCTTAACGGCAACCAGCCTTTCGACAGGCTCTTGCATGGCCTTGTAGACCACCGACATTCCGCCAAAGCCTAGTACTTCAAGAATATGATACTTATCATCAAGCACTTGACCAATTAGAGGGTCTTTGCCAATCTTCTCTTGAAAGAGCTTTTCTTCTTCAATCAGAGCCTCAGTCATATTGTCTTCAGCTAAATTGCGAGTGCGATAGCCCGCCCCAAAATCTGTCACCTTGGGCAAATCATTTGGCTTACCAAACTGTTGCTTGCCTAGCTCATGGTCGACAGAATCTTGATCGTGACTCATTAGCTGACATACCTGAAGGGATTGCTACATGGGTGGCACAAACTAATTGGGTGGCCTCCCACCCGGCCAGCCCTGATTTTGACCGGGATGAACACCCTTCTGATTGAACCCCCTACCTCGGCCCCCGGGAAAAGGAGGATGGTACTCTGGCTGGTGCTCCATTTCGTCAAGAATACTAGTCAGAAGTGGTTTGATTTTTTCAGGACTTGCCCCCCTTTGTTTCTCATTAGCCACAAAAGCTAGCTTAGGTCGGAAGTAGTTAACAAAATCGACGTCACCTTGATGCTGCGCCATCTCAGTTGAAATCTTGACGAAAAGCAGTTGGTTATCCTCCTGTAGCGGATCCTTCGCAATCGGCGCAAACGAAGTGGTGGACGTATTATCAGAATTTTTACTGGAAGTCTTGCTGGAAGATATGACAGAAATACCACGGCCAGCACCGGTGCGATTGGCTTGACGAACCAAGTCTTCTTGGGCAGCCAGCTTCTCGCCTAGCTTCTCAATTGAATCTTTGAGCACTGCCGCCTGACCGTTCTTTACCTGGGTTTCAATCTGAGCAAACATTGCTTCAAATGGAGCGACACCAGTGCCTTTGCGCCTTAGGGTATTGATTCTATCCATTAAGAGCAAGCGCTGCTCTTCATACAAACCAGACGAGACCGAAAATTTCTTTTCTTCAGCCGACAACTTGCTCTTATTCGCTTCGTCGTCGCCACCAACTTTAGTGACAGCAATTGTCGCCAAAAACTTCTTTGGATCAATTGTGCCGTTGGCATAGGTTTTTATGTCACCAGCAGTGACTTCTACACTCTTGCCACTACTAGAATCTTCATCGCGAAAAAGAACTTGGACGGTACCAATTGTATTGAAGCTATCTAGCACAGACTTGGTAATCAAAACAGCATCAATGCGTAAGTCATCATCTGTGGCCTTCGGGTGACGACGTGTGAGAATAGTGGCTTCGCGCCCTGATATCACAGCATGCACTGGAAAATCTTTTTTGATAACTTGGGCCTTACGCACCGCTTCTTCAACATTTTCACCAGTGGCATCGAGAGCCAAGGCCACCTGGCAACCAGCTATAAGCACTGATAAAGCCAAAAACGAGGCAAGAGAGATTTTTTTATTGTCCATCATGTCAATCTCATTTCTGTTTCTATAAATACATGCGAACTTGAACTCTCTTGCCAAGTCGAGCAAGAATAAACAGCCCACTTTCAATTAAGGGATATTCCCAAAACGAGACGCAAGTCATCTCGTGGTTAAGCTAATTTACTGCTGGCAGCCAAATTAATGAGCGCTTTCAGGGCCACCTTTATCCTTCCAACCTCCGCGCTTATGCTCACCCATCGACTTATGATAACCACGCCGAGGACCACCCATACCACCATGACCGCGCATGCCAACGGGGCAGCCCATCCCACCCATAGGACCGCCGCCGCTAAGGCCAGGGCACTTCATCATCGCTAAGCGCAAGTGCTTGCGTTGCTCTGGTGTGTAAACCTTCATTTTGGCAATCTCGTTGTCAATTTTCATGTTAGCTAAGTCTTGAACTGCAGAAGCCATTTGTTTCTTCAAATCATTGACCTTACTGCCATCAATGTCAGCACTAGTCAGAGCGTCTTTCAGGTGACGTTTAAGCGTCATTACTTCAAGCATTTTTGGTGCAAACTTGTCCATAAAGTCGCCCCGCAACTGATAAAGCTTCTCGTACTGATCATCAGTCACAGCCGCGTCACCCTTGAGAAAGCGAGCGCCCATATCCATCATGCCAGCATCTGGCATCGCTTCCATTGAAGCACCGGCAGGTATGGCCATGGCAAAATTCATCGCTCCCGGTGGTAGACCGCCTTCTCCAATTTCGCCAGGTGCGCCAGGATCTGGCATGCTCATCGGACTAGGTGCCGGACTATCGCCTTCTTGAGCATATGCGGGGAGACTGCCAAGAGCCAGCGGCGCAATAAAGGCAACGGCAATACTGAGTAGTCTGGATCTCTTTAGATTTAAAGTCATAACAACGCTCCGGTAACTGTTAAATAGCCATACAAACCTATATACGTACTGAGGCAGCAAAAAGTTCAAAGATCAGAACGAATTTTCCCGAGATTTTATATTAAGCTAGGCCGTTAAACTATAGATTCCCATTTTGCCCCAGGAAAAGTCATGAGAGCTTCAGAGAATGCTGTGCCGCCGTCCGTCGTTGCCACAATGGCCAAAGCAAGCAACTATCGTTGGGTAGTCATAGGTTTCGGCTTTCTCATCACCCTAATTAACTACCTGGACCGCTCGGCAATGTCTTACGCCATCGGCCCAATTAAATCTGAGTTTGGCTTTACCAACACCCAATTTGGTCAAATTTCAGCGGCCTTTGCCGTTGGGTACGCCTTGATGACCCTGGGGGGTGGAATCTTAGTAGACAAATGGGGCGCCCGCAGCGTTTGGTCGGGTGCAGCCATATTGTGGTCTGCCTGTACCGCACTCATGGGCATCTGCTCTAGCTATCCAATTTTCTTCACAGTTAGAGTCATGCTTGGTATTACAGAGGGGCCGCATTTCCCCGCCCTGACAAGAGTTGTGGCAGATTGGCTGCCATCCACCGAGCGTGCTCGTTCAACAGCTATGGGGCTTTGTGCCGTGCCAATGGCCGGTGCTATCGGAGCGCCGCTTATTACGACCTTGATTGCCAACTTTGGCTGGAAGGCCATGTTTGCCATACTCGGCAGCGCTGGCATTGTCTGGGCAGTTATCTGGTGGTTCATTTACCGCGACTATCCTGAGCATTCAAAATTCGTCAATGATGCTGAGCTAAAAATCATTCGTGAAGGTCAACCGCTCAACCGAGAGCGCAAGATGGCTGAAATGAAAGCTCATGAAATTTCGCTGGGCAAAACCACTTGGAAATTTCTTTTCACCAACCCATCACTGATAGCAAACAATTTCGCCTTCTTTGGCTTTGGTTACCTGCTCTTCTTCTCCGTCACCTGGTTGCCTGGTTACATGGTTCAGACATATGATCTGCACTTAAAGCACGCCGGTGAATTATTGGTAGCACCATGGCTAACAGCAGCAGTTATGCTCTTTTCTGCAGGTTTTCTCTCTGACTATCTCTGGAAGAAAACCGGCAGTATGCGCGTTGCCCGCAGTCATATGATGTGGATCTGCCAGCTACTTTCGGGTCTTTGCTTCGTGCCACTGCTATTCAATCCGAGCCTGCAAGTGGCACTTATAATGTATTCACTAGGTCTTGGTTTTGGCCTCATGCCCAATGCTGCTTTTTACGCCATAAACTGCGACTTAGCCAAAGACAAAGCTGGAACTAGCCTTGGTTTAATGGACTGTTACTTGGGCTTCGCCGGCATTCTCGCACCAATCCTCACCGGCGCATTGTCAGATTACACTCACAACTTCAAAGCCGCTTTCCTAATTTTGATCTTCTTCACTCTGACTGGCTCAATGGCTGTTTTGTTCTTCCAGCATCCCGACAGAGATAGAAAGCGCTTCACCTAGTATTGCCTGCCAAAAATTACGGAGTTCACTATGTCTAAGCCTGCACCGCAACCAGAACTTGCTAAAGAAAGAGCACTAGATATGCTCCAGCAAGGTCTAGAAGCCGCCCATAATGGTGATTTAAGGCAAGCACTGACTATCTTTGACAGCTCAATAAAAGAGTATCCAATTCCTGATGCTTACTTTTCAAAAGTAGAAGTTTTGGTGGCACTTGGCAAATTTGATCAAGCCCTAGAAGAAATCGTTCAGCTAGAAGAGAAGCTGCCAAACCTCGATGGTGGCCCCGAGTTCGAGCAACGCCTAGAACAGTTCAAGACCACCCTTGATGCCATTGGCGAAGTATCAGAGCAGTCACTGTCTCTCACTACAAACAGTTTCGATCTCAGCTCGCTTACTAATGAGATGGCAGATATTACCCAGGAATTGCTTGTAATAATTCCATTGAAATACCAAAGCACTGAAGAGATTCTGGATCTTTTGACTAAAGTTGATTCACTCAACTCTAGCAATGGTATCACCCTGATTAACAAAGAAAGTCAGGCAGTGATATACGACATCGACATCAAAGAGCGCGATAGCGATCTTTCTGAAACCTTGCTTTCATGCGGCGTTGGTCGCCTTAGCAGCACTCACACCGAAGCTATCAAAAATCACACCCACTTGCTCTACATCTCCGGACCAAATGCCGAAGTTGAAAGCGAAGCTGAAGATCAAATTGAACTAGCTTCAGATATGCTCAAAACAGTTTCAGTTTTGCTCAACGAACTAAATGGAGAATGCGTCTATATCGCCACCGCGGGCTTGACGCACACCGCAGAAGCTTGGGCCGAACTGAGCGAAGAGCAAGGCTTAGCTGCGTACATCGAAGCCTATGTGCAACGCATTGGCGGCGAAGGACAAATTTTCTCGTGCGGCATGCACGGACTTGGTCTACCAGATGTCTCACTCGAACTTGATCTCAACGATGAAGACGGCGCCACACTGTTAGCCGAGTTTCTTGAATATTGCCTGGTTAATGAATTGCCACCAAGCGATAAACCATTTGAGTACAAATCGACCATTCGCAATCAAACTTACGAAGCAACCTGCTACCAATCAGGTTATGAAGAAGACAGCTGGTTCTTCAATCAAAACGGTATGTGGGCTCTTACAGAGCTTGCTGCGACGAAATAGAATAACTAACTGTTGCTTCGATAGTTGTTGTTTCAATCACCAAATATCCAACCAACATCACTCAGTATCGAAATCGCGATTTTATTGCCGCGTCCATCGCAGAATAGATACCCGCTAAACGGGTATGGCAATGTAATCACTGGATATTTTGGCGCCGCGGTCAAAGCCTTTGAAGAATTATCGCTATCCGGGTTCCTCTTCTTTTCGACCTGCCGCAAAACGGCATCGGATGTGATCCCATGCACAGACACCTTCTCTCGCAACAAATTACCATTGGCATCAGTAAATTCAAAAGAGACACTGTAAAAGTTGGCCCCTCTCTTAACAATATCGGTAACGCTAACTCTCTGCCACTGCAGCTTCTTTATATAATCAGGCGCATTGTTTAAACTGACTTTTCTTAAAATCGAGAAATTTCGTGAACCCAAATATGCGTTCCAACGGTTAGAAGCAAACCCAATCAAGACAGTTGAAAAAAGCATGAACCAAAACGAGCTTTGACCACTACCAAGTTGGAATGCCATAAAAGCCATCAAAGCCAAGGCTAAAGCTATCATTAAAGAAATCACTGCACCGTCCAGCAACGATGGAATGTCAGCAAGGCCACGTAGCAGAGTTTCAATTAATTTTTTTGGCTCTGGATTTCGTGGAAGAAACGGCACTTCCGGGCTAATTTCTTCATCCGAAAATCTAGATAGAGAAACTATCTCACTGACCTTTAGATCGGCTTCAATTCGTTCAGACCTTGCCGTCCACCGCTCAGGCCACTCAATTTCAATGGGCAGGTCAATTACTTTTTTCAAAGCAGTTTGAAATTCAGCCATAGACTGATAGCGATCTTTCGGCTTCTTGGCGTAAGCACGAGATAGAGTCGCTTCCAGCTTATCCGGCCAACGCAAATCGGCTCGCACAGTTGCAAGAGGAGCTGGCATAGCGCTAAGGTGCCGATTCATAGTTTCAAATGCAGTGCGTGCGCAAAGTGGTGATTTGCCAGTCAGCGCTTCATAGATGACACAAGCCAGGGAATACACATCAGAGCGCCCATCAAGGTCTTCATCAAGACATTGCTCTGGACTCATGTAAAGCAAGCTACCTTGCATGTTTCCACTTTGAGTTAGGCGCAGCACAGTATCGCCGGTTAGAGGCATGACTTTAGCGATGCCAAAATCGAGAACCTTGACCATAAGCATGCCTTCAGGCGAACGGGTCAACATGATATTGCCCGGCTTCAAATCACAGTGCACCACTCCCATCTCATGAGCGGCAACCAGCCCAGAGGCGACCTGCGCCGCTATTCCCAAGGCAAGCTCAACCGACAACCAGCCGCTCTCAGCAATAGCATCTTGCAAGCTAATGCCTTCCACAAACTCTTCGGTCATATAGACCTGCCCGCTGGCGCTGATGGCCCAAGATTCAACCTCAACCACATTGGGATGGCGCAAAAGATTGCTCGTTTCAGCCTCACGCTTGAAACGATCTACTATTAACTGATCGGTGACGAAGTGGCTGTGTAGCAACTTGAGAGCCAAGATACGATTAGATTTGCTATCACGAGCACGATAGACAGTGCTGCTTCCTCCGCTGCCAACGTTCTCTAATAGCTGATAACGGTTATCAACCACCGTGCCAAGATTTGGATCTTTAATAGCACTCCTTTCGCCCAAAGTAGGGCTCAAGGATGTAGCGCTTGAAGAAAACTCCGTCTCGTTGCGGTCCTCTTGCATCAATCACCAAAGAGAAATAAACAGTGCTTATATATACCTCATATTTTTACCCAGGTAGTCGTAGTCTTTTCAACACCGCTAGGGCGTCTGGCTGCAAATTACTGGCTAAATTGGCAAGATTTACCAGAGAGCAAATGTTGCCAAGATTGGAATTTTCCCAATATAGCGGCTAATCTACTAGCAAAGGTATCCAAATTTACACAGCAACTCATATGAATGAGCAGGGCATTTTGAACAAATTAGATACAACTCTTTCTCTATTTTTGCTGCTAACGGCGATAATACTCGGCTGCGCCGATAGTGTCTGCGCTGGCACCAACACCATCCCTCAGACAGTTGCCAACGAGAACGCTGTTCAACAGGCAATTAATGACGCTAATGCAAGGTCGCAACCGCCGCCTCCGCCGCCACCACCACAAAACCCATCGGGACCACCAGGTTAATAGCCTCGACTGAAATTTCTGAAAAAGAAAGAAGTAGTGCAACGCCTACTTCTTCTTTTAGTTTCCGATATTCAGTTTCCGACAGCTACACTTTTTAGCGCGGCTTTAGCCTTCAGGGCACGATATGCCCTTGCCTGCTTAATCAACTCAGCAAACAAAACACTGTTGTTTTCAAAGTCTCGCTCAGGGTGCCATTGCACCCCCACGACGAAGCGATCACCAGGTAACTCAATCGCCTCAGTTACGCCATCATCAGTAGTGGCAGCAACCTGCAAGTCTTTCCCCAGTTTCGAGACACACTGATGGTGCGAAGTAGGCACAGCAAACGCTAGTGGTTTTCCTGAATATACAGCCGCCAGTTTACTACCTGGGTTTATGCTAACGACGTGACTGCCAGCAACATTTCCCTGCCAGCCGTTCTTACCTGAATGAGCAACTTTCGACTCTGGCTTAGCTGTAGGAATATCTTGAATCAACTCACCGCCTGAGCCAATATTCAAAACCTGCGAGCCCGCGCAAATACCCAGGTATGGCATGGGCGGCTGGGCCAACACTGTGCGCACCACAAGCATGTCAAATTGAGAGCGAGCCGGCGCCATAATAGAAGTTTTCGCTTCCGTCTTCTGACCGTAAGAAGAAGGTGGGTAATCATCACCACCAATCATCAACATGCCATCTAAGTTCGGTAGCACCTGAGACAGCTCGGCAGCACTCATAGGCGGCACAAGCAAAGCTATGCCACCGGCTTTGGCTATAGCATCTAAATAACGCGCTGAAACAGAGTACTTGCTACCCTCAGTATTCAAATCAAGGTTGATACCTATCACTGGCTTGTTTTCACTGGTGACAGTTTGACTGATAGCGGGCTGCCACCAGCCACTAGAAATACAAGCAGCGGCCACCCAAGTCAAAATAGCTGGTGCAAATAGTGTTTTCATTTTTTAGCTCGCTTTAGAAGTCAGCAGTTTTTGGTGCACGAGGGAAAGGAATAACATCTCTGATGTTAGCCATACCGGTGACAAACTGCACTGTGCGCTCAAGACCCAGACCGAATCCAGCATGGGGTACTGTGCCAAAGCGACGCAAATCGAGATACCACCAGTATTCTTCAGGGTGCAAGCCGCTATCAAGCATGCGCTGTTCGAGAACATCTAAGCGTTCTTCGCGTTGGCTGCCACCAATAATTTCGCCAACTTTCGGAACCAATACATCCATAGCGCGAACAGTTTTGTTGTCTTCGTTCATGCGCATATAAAACGCTTTGATACCTTTCGGATAATCAGAAACAATCACTGGTTTCTTGAATTTCTTCTCGGCCAAATAGCGCTCATGCTCTGACTGCAAGTCGATTCCCCAGGAGACAGGAAACTCAAAATTCTCTCCGCTCTTGAGCAGAATATCAACGGCTTCAGTATAAGTAACCCGAGCGAAATCGCTATTGACGATATGAGTGAGAGTCTCGATTGTAGTTTTATCGATGCGCTCGTTGAAGAACTTCATGTCTGTTCCGCAGTTAGTAAGCACATCGTTAAAGATGGTTTTGAGAAACTCCTCAGCACAATTCATATTGCCTTCTAGGTCACAGAAAGCCATCTCAGGCTCAACCATCCAGAACTCAGACAAGTGTCTTGAAGTGTTGGAATTCTCGGCTCTAAAAGTTGGACCAAAAGTATAAACGTTGCTCAAAGCAGTGGCATAAATTTCGCCTTCGAGTTGACCACTAACTGTCAGACTAGTCGGTTTGCCAAAGAAGTCTTGTTCAAAATCTACAGTGCCATCATCTTTGCGAGGCACATGATCGAGATCAAGAGTTGTCACTTTGAACATCTGACCAGCGCCTTCGCAGTCGCTGCCAGTGATAATGGGCGTATGCACATATACAAACTTGCGATCTTGGAAAAACTTATGAATAGAAGTACAAATTTCGTTGCGCACGCGAGCCACGGCACCAAATGTATTTGTGCGCGGACGCAAGTGAGCGATGGTGCGCAGAAACTCGTATGAAGTTCCTTTCTTTTGCAAAGGATAAGTAGCAGGATCAGCGAAGCCAAAAACTTTTACTGACTCGGCCTTAATCTCAGTACTTTGCTCTTTGCCCGGTGATTCAACAACTTCGCCAATCACTTCAACTGAGCTACCGATGCCTAGCTTCAAAACATCGCTTTCATAATTTTCTAGTTTATTTTCAGCCAATACTTGCACGTTATCAAAAGTCGAGCCGTCATTAATGGCGAGGAATGAAAATCCGCCTTTAGAGTCGCGCCGTGTACGCACCCAACCGCAGAGTCTGACACGCTTACCGATATTCTCTTTTTTGAGAGTCTCTAAAACTGGTGTGCGTGTGAAAGTTTCCACTATAGCCGTCATCCTTTTCTTCTCTCCTTTTTAGCGTTTACGCAGCATGAAAACACCGTCACGCAGTGTTAGCAAGACACGATCCACGCGATCGTCGGTGGCAATAAAATCGTTGAACTCAATAATTGCTTGGCCTGATTCGTCGGCTTTACTTGGCTCAAGAACAGTGCCGCTCCACAGCACATTGTCTACCAGTATCACCCCGCCAGCCTTGAGCTTAGGCAAAACGGCCTCATAGTAATTTTTATAGTTTGGCTTGTCTGCGTCAATGAAGACAAAGTCAAAAGGTCCAGATAATTTCGCCAGCGAATCGAGAGCCGGTCCTTGAATTACTTCAATTTTAGAGCCATGCTCACTACGCTCAAAATATCTCTTGGCAAAGGCAATGCATTTATCATCAATCTCTAGAGTGGTTACTTTGCCGCCCTTAGGTAAGCCTTCAGCCATTGAAAGAGCCGAGTAGCCTGTAAACATGCCAATTTCCAAAACAGACTGAGCGGCTGCAATCTGAACCATGAGCTTGAGAAATCTTCCTTCAAGCCGCCCTGTCAACATCTGCGGGTAGGCCATTTTATCGTGGGTGTCGCGCACGAGTTCGGCCAGAAGTGCGCTAGTGGGCTCACTTTTAGACTCAGCGTAGTCATCAATACCAGGTTTAGTTAGGGTCAACATAAAGCTCTCGTTTTAAGAATTTTAGCCTTGATATATAGCACATGATGGATAGATAAAACGTTGTAAAATCGGCGGTCATACCAACATTCGAGTGTAAGCAATGAATCCTGTTCGCGCCGATCACATTAGCCCCCTTGATATGTTCAAGATTGGTGTTGGGCCATCCAGCTCCCACACTGTTGGGCCCATGGTGGCTGCCCTAGAGTTTCGTAAGATTGTCGCCGAAATGCTGGCTAAGTTACCAGCGAAAAGCGCTCATCAATACACGATTAAAGTTGAACTTTATGGCAGTCTTTCAGCCACTGGCTCTGGTCACCAAACCGATGGCGCTGTTTGCGGCGGGCTTTACGGCTACAGCCCCAAAGAAACGATGCCAGATGAAATCTGGTCGGCCACAGACAAATTGAAAAAAAATCCAATTTTGCCCTTTGCCGACCTCGACGACAAAATCAAAGTGCACTTTCACCCTGAGCAAGATCTAGTTTGGGCTAACTGGACCATGGACGGCAAGGCATTGCCTCATCCAAACACAATGCGCTTCCTGCTCAAAGAAGGCGAGGCTACTATCAAGGAGCTAATAATACTTTCAGTGGGCGGAGGATTTGTTGAGCCCGTCGACCCAGTTACCTGGGAGCGCCAACCAGCTGGGTCCAGCACTACTATTCATGACTTACCTTACCCCTATAACTCGGGTCAAGAATTCGTGGACCAGTGCAATAAAAGCAAAATGCCACCTTGGCAAATAGTGATCGAAAACCAGAAGGTGTGCGGCCTCACAGAAGAAAAGCTACGGGCTGAACTAAGCAAAATTCTTGGTGTATTTGATTCGTGCGTTGAACGCGGTCTTTCTACCGAGGGAATTTTGCCCGGTGGCCTCAACGTCAAACGCAGAGCCAAGGCCTTGCACGAACAGATGCTGGCCGGAACCAAAATAACAGTATATTCTTCACCTGCCGGGCTCAAGCCATCGGTCTATGCCATTGCCGTCAACGAAGAAAATGCCGCTGGCGGCCGAGTAGTAACAGCGCCGACAAATGGCTCATCGGGACTGATACCGGCAGTCTTCAGAACCCTACAAGAATCACACAAGCTCAGCCATGAAACCCTGCAGAACGGATTGATAGTAGCTTCAGTGGTCGGTGCTCTAGTAAAAGTGCATGCCTCCATATCTGGTGCCGAAGTGGGCTGTCAGGGTGAAGTTGGCACTTCTTGTGCCATGGCGGCAGCAGGTGCTGTGGCCATGTTGGGTGGCAACGCCGATCAAATTGAGCAGGCCGCCGAAATCGGAATTGAACACCACCTCGGTATGACTTGTGACCCAATCAAAGGCCTAGTGCAGGTGCCTTGTATTGAACGAAACGCTATGGGAGCGGTCAAAGCTTTGAATGCAGCAGAACTTGCCCTTGCCTGTGACGGCAGCCATCTGATTAGCCTCGACCGCTCTTTAGAGGTGATGAAGCAAACCGGCCTTGATATGAATCAAAAATACAAAGAAACCGCCACCGGCGGCCTTGCACTGGGTTAATCAAGGGCCGAAATCTAAAGGCCAAAAGCGGGCTTAGATTAACTCTTCTGGCTAGATTAAAAACCTCTTGACATTCCCGGGGATTAGGCATAGTCTGGCATAGCCCAGGATTGTATCTAAAAGTTGCTAACTAATAGATTAATCCGCTCTATTTAGAGTTAAGGGTCCCCATGCTTCGCATGCCTTTCTTTTTCCAGGAATCCCAGACATGAACCCAGAGTTACCACACAACCCATACTGCGATGACCCCGCACTTGAACTTAGCTTTCAAGAAGTAGAACTCGGCTCGAAAATTGAAGGGGAGCTGCGTACAACCTTTCACGTTTACAAAAGTGAAAGACAAATCGGCTACTACCTAGAGAAGGTCTACACCAGCGAAGACAAGCTCGTAAAAATGGTGAAACGATCTGCAGATGGTCGCTCTGAAACTAGATTTGATCCAATTACTGGCGACATTGACAGTATTTTCGAATCGTACACACTTCCAGATGGCAATATTCTGACCAAAGATAAGCGCTACCTGAGCGAAGATCAAGCAATTGAGTCGGTTCTGGTGATGAATCCAAAGGGTATTCTCGTTCGCACCGTTGTGCGCGAAACTCAAGGTCAAGTCAATTCTTTTCAGGGTCAAACAGAGTTTGGTCCTGACGGCAAAGCACTATTTTCAGTCAATCACTGGTTCGATGCCAAAACAGGCAAAATGAATCACCGCGAACAAATTCAATGGCTGACCGACGGCCAACGCGGAGTAACCGAGCACTTCCACTTTTCAGATGATGGTGCTTTGCTCAAATACTTCAAGCGTTTGTACCATCCGCCAACCGATAGATACCTTGAAGAGACTCACATTTATGACGCCATCACACAGTTGATGGTGCGCAAAGAAACGAAAACAAGCGGCCGTCTAGAAGTGCAAATATCTGTTGAAGTAATCACCTTCGATCAAGCAGGCAATGCCATCAAGAAACAAAACAACGTTCTAGATAAAGCCGCTCATTAAGCGTTTAATCAGGTCTTATTGACTAGTTTCGTTAGCCGTCTTCTGCTCTTCTTTAAGCAATGAGGCAACTTTGCTGCGCAATAGTTCCAGCTCTGAACCAGCGACGATGTTGGCACCAACCTTTTCGGGGCTACTTGATTGAGGCAGACTGCGCAAGATTCCCTCAATCCGATCGCGTTCAGCACTGGCTTCACCTTGTGCATTTTTGAGCTTAGCGATCATCTTGTTCAGCTCTTCTACTCTCACCGCAACATCGACAGGCTTCCATGAATAATCGGCAATCATCATGTCGAGCTTGCCTTGTCCTTCTTTCAAAATGGCTAAGCGCTCGACTTTGTTTTCAGCACGCAAAGCCTGTGAAACAAGATTGAGAATAGCGACTACGTCTGCCTCAGCAATACGGTGAGTAAAAAAGGCAAGGTCAGCTCGGCGAACGATAGTGAGAATCTGCTCGCGGGTTTGATCTGTATCACCGTCTTTACGCAGCAAGCGTGCAAGCCAATCTTGCAAGAATCTGATGTCGCTAGCCATGAAACGAACTTCTTCGTGACGCAATTCTCTTTCAAAAGGATCAACCCCAGGATTTGGACCAGGATAGCTCTTGTTGATAGCCTTAACCAGCTCAAGCTCTTGCTGCAAGCGGGTTGCATCAGTGTGGCCAAGATTGCCATTCTTTATGCCGCCATCAATTAGACGTTGCACTTCTGAAATTGCATAGTCAATTTCTTCTTGACTCGGTTGAATTTTACCTGCTTCATAGTGAGTCGCCATCAGTCTTTTTTGCAATTGCGCTTTGACTTCAGGAGTGGCGATTTTGCTATGAGCGCGATCTTTCAATACTGAATACAGCTCATTCTTTGCCCGAAGCAAAAGCTCAGGCTCAACAATGTAGCTCTTATAAGTGTTGAGTTGACGGGCACAAACGGCATTGCGCGCCATATATAAGTCGCTACGTAGAATCAAATCGTCAATACTCTCAGTGCTCATGCCTTGACGGGCAAGAGCGCGCGTCAGCCGTTCTTGTACACTGGAAAGATCGAGTGCCAGAACATTGAACTGCCAAAAATCGAGACGATGGCCGTTTGCGGTGAACTGCTTCTGCAGGCGCTTCATCCCTTCAATACGATCACGATAGAACTTGGCATCAGCAACGGTAAGAGTCTTCTCTTTGACGAGTTTATCGATATCAGTTGAAAATTGCTTGATTAGGTGATCAATACTTAGGTGGTTCGACTTCACTTCCTGAGCGCGGGCTTCCATCTTAGCCCACGTGCTTTCAATTGCTTCAAGGCTATTGGCGTCAACCAGACTCTCTTGCATCTTCTTAGTTTCTTCAACGGTGAGACGCCCTGCCGCTCTGGCATTCTTCAATTGAGATTTAGCAGCAGCCCTAACTTCTTCAATGTTGATTGGAGTATATATTCCGCCACTAGGAGTTTGAGCAAAACTCTGACTGCAGGCCATACTCAGCGAGATAAGACCAAGCGAAAGAGAAACTGCGAGGCGAAAGTTTGCACCACTCATAAACCACTCCTTAACTGTTATCTAATGTCGGGACTCCAAGACATATAGAGATTACGCCAATTCGATACAAAATTCTCTCCTTGAAAGCCGCAAAAGTGGCTAACAAAAAGGCAGTCATTGCTGACGCTCTAAAACAAAAAGGCAGTCATTGCTGACTGCCTAAATTGATTTCTTCATTGATTCAACATACTGAGCTTTCGCTCTTGCAGGTTGAACCCTGATAACTGAATAGCCTTAAGATAAGACGCCTTGTCGTCTCCGCTTAAGAAGTATTTGAGTAGAACTGGTGTTCCAACTTCTTAAGTTTCATAGACATCGACCTAGGAGAAGTACCAATC